>JBBEBU010000017.1:0-76666 GCA_040882145.1 Idiomarina sp. | reverse complement strand
CGCCAGGCATTATCGATACCGGCGATACCCCACCTGCGGTAGAACCGCAGGCTACCACACGTAGCCTGATGTTCCACATCAGGGCTGAGCCAGCCGCCGCGCACCTGCGCCTCTCGTGGCCCTGTCGCCAGCGACGATACCTCACCTGCGGTAGAACCGCAGGCTACATAAATAGTTATAAGCGCGGTAACGTACAGACAGCTTTCGGTAACAAGCAGATAGTGGCCATCCGACCCAGTTATGCATGAGCATGACGGCCGGCATTATCTGTTTAACTATATCGAGAGGATTTACCTAATGCGTCCCAATTTACTTAGCTTTTCCAGCCCTAAAAAATGGCTGATGCTGGCAGTAGCCAGTACTTTCTTAATTGCCTGCGGCGATGATGGACGTGATCCTATACTCGGTACTGACGGCAATGCTGCGTTGTCACCAACAGTCACGGTAGTTACGCCCGCTAACAATGCCACTGGTGTTGCTTTGGTAAACACATCCATAACAGCCCAGTTCAGCGAAGGCGTATCAACCTTAACGACTTCCGATTTTACCGTCACCTGTGCCAGCCCCTGCGTTAGTCCAAGCGGCGCAGTCACGATGAGTGACGAAGATACCACGGCTACTTTTACGGTAACCGATCCGGCTGCGTTGGATGCGTTAACGCTTTATACCGCTACCATCCATAATGCCACCAGCATTGCTACCGGCCTCTCTCTTGAAGAAGCTTATATCTGGCAGTTCACAACCGGCCCGACGTCAGCGCAAACCCCTGAAACTGAACGGCCACAGGTTAGTGCAACTAATCCGGTCACAACGACTCCGGGGCCAACTCCTGGCGCACCAGTGAATACGGCTATTTCTGCGGTGTTCAGTGAAGAAATGCTGGCATCTACGGTTAATGACACTACCTTTACCGTTACTTGCGAAGCACCTTGTGTAGCACCAAACGGCGCTGTGTATTACGACATGGCATCGCAAAGTGCGGTATTCACACCGGCAGAAGATCTTGACTGGGAAACAACCTACACCGCAACCGTTCATAGCGAAGTGACTGACATTGCTGGCAATCGTTTAGCTGGTAATCAAGGAGCTGCAACTACCGCGAGCGACTATGTTTGGGAATTCACTACCGGTCTGACTGTAGATACAACACGCCCACGCGTGACAGTTACTGAGCCAGTGACAACTGCGCCCGGCCCAACTACGGATGTGCCTGTAAATACCGCTATTACAGCTGTGTTTAGTGAGAATATGTTACCGGCAACCGTTATTGATACAAATTTCACACTCACTTGTGAGACTCCGTGCGAGGCTCCAGTTGGTGAAGTGACCTATGTTATCGGTTCAAAAAGTGCGGTATTCACCCCAGAGCAAAATCTGGAAGAAGGTACTACTTATACGGCAACTATTACCAGCGATGTCACGGATACAGCCGGTAATGAACTTGCTGGTAACCAAGGTCCGGTAACAAGTGCTAGTGACTACATCTGGATGTTTACAACAGTTGCAGCAATACCTGCAGACAATATTTCGGTGCTGTCTACTGATCCGTTAGATGCAGGCATGCTGGCAGTTTGTCCAAATGCCAGTATTAACGCTACCTTCGAGATACCTTCAGGTGCACGCCTTAACCCAACGACGGTTAATGATATGACCTTCGTGGTGGTTGAAGACGCTAATCCGCAGAACGCAGTTGTCGCTGAATCAATCGAGCTTGATGTGGATACAGGTACCATTATGACCTTTATTCCACAAACTCAGCTGGATGAAGACGTTACTTATCGCGCTACCTTAAAGGGCGGCCCTGATGGCGTCAAAGACTTGATGGTACCTGGTAATGAAATGCTTGAAGACTACGTTTGGACCTTCACCACTGAAGCTGCAACTGAAAGCTGCTTACAACCGGCTGATCTGAAAACCGCAGCACCCTTTGGTTCATTCGGTGGTACAGCAGGTGTAACCAACCAAGGTCTGTTAACCATTATTAACGGTGATTTAGGTACTACGGGTGTATCGACCTTAGTAACAGGTTTTGTTTCTGAACCGGGTTGCGAGTACACCATTACCACCTTAAATGAAGGCCAGGTGAACGGCAAAATCTTTACTGCGCCACCACCGCCAACAGTTGCTTGTCCACAAGACGGTACAGCGATAACGGAAGCTATAGCAACACAGGCTCGCCTTGATGCTGAAGCGGCTTATCTCTCACTAACTCCAGCCAATATGCCTGGTGGCCAGAATCCTGGTAACGAGAACCTTGGTAGTTTAACGCTTGCTCCTGGTATTTATACCGCCCAAAGCGGTGCCTTTAGTATCCAAGGTGGTGATCTGACACTGGACGGACAGGGCAATCAAAATGCGGTGTGGGTATTCCAGATGGCGACCACACTAACCGTTGGTGGACCCGGCGCTGACTTCCCGCAAAGCGTTATTCTGACAAATGGTGCACAGGCTAAGAACATTTTCTGGCAGGTAGGTAGTGCAGCAACGATCAACGCAGCTGGTGGTGGATTCATGAAAGGCACCATTATTGCGCAAGATGGCGTTAGCATTTCAACCGCAGGTAACGTGAATGTTGTGACCTTAGATGGTCGGGCACTGTCATTGGGTGCATCGGTTACGGTTGTTAATACCGTGATAAATGTACCAGCAGAATAATAGCGAATACGACCGAAGATTTCAGTGGAGAAGAAAATGAAACTTAATAAAATTACTCAAGCAATTAGTGCTCTGGCTGTACTTGGCATGGCAGTGCCAGCCGTTGCCGCCGACCATAATGGTTGGTATGTAGGTGCCGGTGGTGGCGTTTCCTTCGCTACCATCGACGAGCAGGAAATCATGGCCGATTTATTGGCCTCTGGTTTCGAAACGACACAGTTCGACGAAGATGATCGTGACTTTGGTTACAAAATTTTCGCCGGTTATCAATTCAACCAAAATTTCGCCCTTGAAGGTGGTTATTTTGATCTTGGTGAGTTTAACTACACCGCGACCACTATTCCCGCTGGCAGTAACACCGGCGAGCTGGACTTCAGTGGTTGGAATGTTGACCTAGTAGGTTTGTTACCATTAACTAAACGTTCCTCTTTAATCGGCCGAATTGGTTTACACAAAGGTGAAGCAACGGTCAATTATTCCGGTACCGGAGCAGTAAATGTGCTCAACCCGTACTACAGTAATACGGGTCTGGATTATAAAATTGGCCTTGGTTACCAGTATCATGTAAATAATGCGGTGTCGTTGCGGTTAGAAGTTGAACGCTTCCGTATCGATGATGCGGTTGGTCATGATAGCGATATCGACTTGTTGTCGTTAAGTGCGATTTACCGCTTTGGTGCTAAAGCAGAAGCAGCTGTCGCGGCACCTACCAAGGCGCCTGCTCGCACCGTAGTGGCAACCGAGCAGTACTGTAGCGCCTTGGCAATGCAGTTTGAGATTGGTAACGAGAATGTCGAGCGCGTGAACCGTGAGCACCTGCTGGTGCTGGCCACCTTCCTGACCAAGTATCCAGAAACCCAAGCTCGAATTGAAGGGCATACGGACAGTGTTGGCAGTGATGCGGACAATATGAAATTGTCGCAACAGCGCGCGCAAAATGTGGTTGATTATTTGGTGCGTGAGCATGACATTGCGGCGAATCGTTTAACTGCAACCGGCTATGGCGAGACGCGGCCGTTGTCGAACAACGACACTGACGCTGGTCAACAAGCTAACCGCCGTATCAACGCTGTTATTGATTGTGCCACAGATATAACAGGTCTAAACGCCCTGCCAGCCCGCACAACCTTGGCCATGGCGTTAGAGTTTGATACCGATGGTTCAAAAGTTGATCCGAAATATCATAATCAACTGGAAAACATAGCGAAGTATTTGCGTGTTCACCCAGAGATTATAGTTACCTTAGAAGGTCATACCGACAATGCGAACCCAGCAACTGCTCAGGCAATATCGCAGCAGCGCGCGCGCAGTGTTGCCGATTACCTGGTAACAAACTTTGGTGTTGAACGTTCACGGTTGAATGTTGAAGGCTTCGGCGTGACTCGCCGCGATACCTACAACATTACTGCTGCAGAACGTCAGGATAACCGCCGGGTGAATATTATTCTTGGTTATCGCAAGTAGTAAGTTTTGATAGTGATGTGATTAGGTGCCTGGCAGTTTCTGTCAGGCACTTTTTTTAGTGTGACTTGTAGCTATCTGGTAAATAATGCAACAAACGGTCGCATTCGGCTTTGACCACGTCGTAGCATTCGCAACTTAGCTGCTCGAGTTTTTCCCGGTCTTGTATGACCATACGACCACGGTGATACTCAATAATACCAAGTTTTTGTAGCTTAGCCGCCGCTACTGACACTCCCTCCCGACGCACACCCAGCATATTCGCAATTAACTCCTGAGTCATGGTTAGCACATTGGTTGGAATTCTATCTAGTGAAAGCAATAGCCATCGGCATAACTGTTGATCGACCGAGTGATGCCTATTACACACCGCCGTTTGCGCCATTTGAGTCATCAGTGATTGAGTATAGGTTAGCAATAAGCTTTGCAACCTACTATCTCGTTTAAACTCTTCTTTTAATACCGCTGCAGGTAAACGATAAGCACAGCCAGCACTTTGGACGACAGCCCGGTGTGGTGTGCTATCACCGCCTAAAAATAACGGGGTACCAATAATTCCGTCATTACCAACAACCGATATTTCAGCAGAGTCGCCATTGGTCATGACATAAACTAAGGAAACAATCGAATTGGTTGGGAAGAAGGCGTACTTGAGTTTATCGCCGGACTCGTACAAGGACTGTCCGAGCGGTAATTCGATTAGCTCTAAATGGACTGCCAGTCGCGCCTTAACGTCATTAGGTATAGCGCTTAACAAGTAGTTCTGAGCCGGCGTAGATGGCGGAAATTCGCCATTTTTCATTTGTGTTATTGAATCCAAATCGGGCTGGTTCCTTTATTTCGAGTGAGGCTGCTGAGCATAATAGTCGGTGTGGCTTTATATGTATGTGTTATGTTCAAATAAAACGACAGAACAACCAGAATGATTCTATTTAATAGACTATAAGTTGCTATTAATACCACTATTACTTCCAAATAATTCATCTAAACTAATTATGGTAAAGATCAATAACAGGATTTTTGATCGTGATCAGAGACAACCTTCGTAGTTATGGCTGGGTAAGCATAGCCATACACTGGCTGACAGCGTTGGCAGTCATTGGCTTGTTCGCGCTTGGCTACTGGATGCTCACGTTAAGCTATTACGACCCATGGTACCGGCTTGGACCCTGGTGGCATAAATCAATCGGGCTACTGCTGTTGGGCTTATCGATACTGCGGTTGCTATGGCGTTGGCTGAATCCTTCTCCGGTCATTGAGGGGTCACGATTTGAGCGGGTTGGTGCAAAGCTGGGGCACGTAATGCTGTATGCGTTGTTATTTGTAGTCATGATCAGTGGCTATTTAATTTCTACCGCCGATGGTCGCGCGATATCTGTTTTTGATTGGTTCTCGATACCAGCAACCATCACTACTATTGAGCAACAAGAAGAGCTTGCAGGAGATATTCATTGGTATGCCGCATTGTCGTTGATTATTTTGTCTGGCGGGCATGCCTTGATGGCATTAAAACATCATTATCTGGATAAGCATGACACCTTAAAACGCATGCTAAAACCACAACCGAAGTCTTAACGGACAGGAGTTTTATTATGAAGAAGAGCATTTTATTTGCAGCTATGCTGGCCACTACTGGGTTTGCCGCCGCACCTGCGGTTGCCGACGATTACGTTATTGATACTGAAGGTGCACACGCGTTTGTGCAGTTTAAAATTAGCCACCTTGGTTACAGCTGGTTACTGGGTCGCTTTAACGACTTTGAAGGAAACTTTAGTTACGACGAAAGCAATCCTGAAAATGCATCGGTTTCAGTAACTATTGATACCGCCAGCATTGATAGCAACCACGCCGAGCGTGACAAACACTTGCGCAGCGATGACTTTTTAGATGTGGAAGAATTTCCACAAGCATCTTTTGAAAGTACTTCGTACAAACCAAATGGCGACGGTACTGGTACGTTAATGGGTAAATTCACCCTGCATGGCGTAACCAAAGACATCAGTATTGATGTGAAAGAAATCGGTGCTGGTCAGGATCCTTGGGGTGGTTTCCGCCGTGGTTTTGAAGGTGGCGTCACCTTAACTCTGGCCGATTATGGTATTGACTATGATTTAGGTCCGGCGTCGCGCGACGTTGAAATCTTCCTGTCAATTGAAGGTATTCGCCAGTAAGCCTTTACTGCGAATAAAGGTTTCAACGAAAAAAGCCAGCACTGCAAAGTGCTGGCTTTTCTTTTTTGCGCACGATTTAAGTTTGTTTCGGCATGGCTTTGGCGAAACTTTGTAAAGCCAGTTGGCTGTCGCCTAGGGCTTGATACGACTGCGCTAAGTCATAATGAACCGCATTACTTGGAGCTTGCTCAGCGGCTTTTTTCAACGCCCGTTGCGCTAGCGAATAGTCGCCACCAAGCAGTGCCAGTCGGCCTAATCCATGCAATAAGGCAGCATCGTTTGGTTGTTGCTTTAAGCGGTCCTGCAGGTATTGCAGTAATTCGTTGGAGCCCGGGCGAACCAGATTTTCCTGTAGGGCGCGATTCAAGCTGACATAACCGCGAACCAAACTTTTGTGCAGAACTTTGCCGGCTACTTCAGGCTGCCCTAATTGCAGTAGGGAGTGAATATAGGCTAACCGTATAGTTGCGCTGCGGCGCTGCTTTTTGTCCAGTTGCCGCCAAAAATTATATAAATCATTAGTGTTTGAGCGGCCTTTGGCTTTAAATACTTCCAGAAATGTCTGCCGCTCAAGCTCATCAATTTCAGTCTCTGATTTAATCCCCGCTTCACGTAGTTTCGGTAATAATTGACGTAAGTCTTCCCACGCATGCGTTTGCGTAAATACCTTGGCTGCGGCTGCCAACACGCGGCGGTGCTGGGGATAGGCTTGCACCGCTTCACGAATACGAGTTACTGCGGCGGCACTGTAATCTGCGGTTAGGTTCAGCTCTAACAGGAATTCAGCCAGAGCGACATCAACATCTTGTAAATCGGCACGTTGCAGCCAGTTGCGGGCGTTCGCAATGTGCCCAGCCTGCTGAGCTGTATAAGCGCCAAGCAAGGCTGTGGCTTGCTGTTTGTCAAAACCCCAGGCGCGGGTTAAGGCTTGTTCAGCATTCTGGTAGTCGCTCTGCAGCAGCAACTTAATACTATGCTCGTAGGCCTTTTGAGCCTTGGCTTTGCGGCGCTCACCAAACCAGCGTACGCCTAAGCGTGAACGCCGAATAAGCCGACTCAGTAAGCGCACCACCACAGCAACGATTACAATAGCCAGAGTTAACATCACAATGGCGGCAATCACACTGGTTTCTATGGTCCACTGGCCGATGGCTATGAGAATGTAGCCGGTGTTACCGGACCACAGCGGGCCCAGTAGCAATCCAACCACGAGTAAAATGACAACGATCAGAGCCCATTTCATGCGTCGGCCTCCTCATTGTTATTTGCTGCCAGTTGCTGCAGTAGTTCAATGGACTGCAGGGTACTTGGCTTGGCCTGTTCCAGTTGTTGTTGCTGTAAGTCGCGTAAGGTTCGTTGAGCTTGCGTTACTGCATTCGACTGCGCTGGTGCGTAATCGGTCAGTATACTCTGCGCTTGTTCAAGCGCAGCCTGATAGCGCTCGTCGTTAGCGGCTACGGCGGCTAACTGAGCCAGTTGCAAACTTAATTGTAAGCGCTGTTGCACCACTCGAATAAAGTCTTGTGAGAGTAGCGGCTCAACCGCTTCTTCGCGTTGTTGAATGCGCACAAACTGCTGCATAAACCGCTGCCAGCTATTGGCCAGATTTTGTTGCCAGGTAGTCGCGTCAGTTTCGGTGCCAGTTGCGTTTGGTCCGTTAAACCCTGGTGCTTGCTGCCAATTCAGTGCACTCAACTGTTCGGCCACACTGGTTAAGCGAATCACAATGGCGTCGGTATCAACCTGGGCAATGGCCGTTAAGCTGTCAATGTCGTCGCGCAGCGCCTGACGCACCGGAATGTGTATTGGGTTATCAAGCGCGCGCAGGTGCGAATCGGCCAGTTCCAGCAAGCGAATAGCGGTGTTGATATCGCCTTCCAACCACACTTTTCGACCGGCCATAGCGGCTAGGTTGCGGGCTTCAATAATACGCCAGCTGGATTCCTGCGACATATCCAGATTTGCCAGCTCACTTTGCAACGAGCCCAAGGCGCGGGCCTGATTATTTAGTTCGGTTTGTTGCTGACGCATCTCGCCGCGCAAGCTCTGCCGCAGTGCATTGAGCGATTCTGGCGTTTCGGCAATGCGATTGGCTTGTTGGCTTTGCTCGCGTTCAAGTTGCGATAACTTGCTTTCAAGTGCATCTACCTGATCATTGTAGCTAGCCAGCTGTTGTTGCATTTGCTGTTGCGACTGCTGGTAGGCCTGCCAATGCGGGTAACCAAACCAAGCGCCGGCGGCAACAATGGCAATAACAATAATCAGCAACAACCAAGGGAGTATCCGGAAAGACTTCACCGCGCGCTTTGGTTTTTGTTCTGGCGCTGTTGCAGGTGCTTCCCCGGTGGCTGATTTTTTGCTTTCAGCTTTCGCTTCAGTGGTTGTTGCGGCTGAGTTATCAGTTTCCTTGGTCATGCATGTATTCCCGAATAGGTGAATGAGTTTACGCAGACGCGTTGTTGGCATCCGCAGTATTGGTGTCCGGCAGCTTATAAAGTGCCATCACACTGTTGGCAATAGCGTGATCAACCGCGCTACCTGCGGTATGCACATTGTCGTTGCGCCTAAATGGCAGCAAGCCGGCAATGCGCTCACCCGGAACAACCCAACTGCACTGTTCTAACCAGCTTAGAGCCTCTTGGGGCATCGCGGCAAGAAAATAGCCAAGTTGTTCGGCGCTGGTTACTACAATAACACGTACTTTTTGCGCGGCTTGCCATAATTTATGGCCATCCACATGTTTTTGAGCGCGTTGATAAACCGACCAGTACCGCAGTTTAGCACCACGGGCGGTTAAAGTGTCAGCCAGCAATTCGCGGCCGCCCTCACCTCTAATGATTAACCAGTTTTGCTGCATTAATTGTTGCAACTCCGGCAGCTTAAGCAGGCCTTCGCTATTGTGTTGTTGCCAGGGGCTGGTAACTGGCAGGCCGGTATATCGGGCAGTAACTCGAGCGCTGGCTGGTCCCACACTGAACCAGGGAATTTGTGGCCAGGTTTGATTGGCGTTACTCAGCAGTTTAGCCGCGTAACTGGCAGCATTTTGGCTAATTACTATGCCGCCGTGCCAATTCGTGGTTGCTATGTCGGCAACCTGATCTGCTGCGGTAGGGTTATCAATAATATCCACAAAGCTTTCGGTTAGGGTGTTGATACCAGCGTGTGCTAACCGGTCCCGCAACGCAGACGTTGCCGTTGGGGCTCGGATTAGTAATACCTGCGCCTGGGTATCTAGCTGCGTCATGCCTTAGCCCGGTTGCTCTGAATCTTTATAAACCTCAGCTAAAATAACACCAGCACCGCGTGATAACAGGTACTCGGCAAGCTCAATACCAATTGCTTCAGCGTCATCACGGTGGCCCTGAATATCACCTTCAATAATTTCAGTGCCGTCGGGTCGACCTACCAGGCCGCGCAGGCGTAATTGGTCACCGTCAAGTTCGGCATAGGCGCCAATAGGCACCTGACAGCCGCCTTCTAAGCGCCGATTCATCGCTCGCTCGGCTAACACGCAACTACGGGTGTCAGCACAGTCCAGCGGCGCTAATAGTTCATGTACCCGACGGTTGTCGCTGCGACATTCAATACCTAGTGCGCCTTGACCATTGGCTGGTAACGACTCACTAACCGGCATAAAGTTGGTAATGCGTTCGCCAAGCTCTAACCGAATCAAACCGGCAGCCGCCAGAATAATGGCATCGTATTCGCCGTCATCTAATTTTTGCAGGCGGGTTTGTACGTTACCGCGCAGGTCTTTAATAACCAGTTGCGGGTAGTTTGCCTGAATTTGGCAACGACGACGTAAACTGCAAGTACCCACAACAGCGCCGTCCGGCAGCTCTGATAGTTCCTTGTAGGTGTTCGACACGAAGGCATCGCGGGGGTCTTCACGCGTACAAATAGTGTGCAGCTCCAGGCCCTCGGGAAAGTCCACTGGTAAATCTTTCATGGAATGCACGGCTAAATCAGCGCGATCTTCCATCATGGCCAGCTCAAGTTCTTTCACAAACAAGCCTTTGCCACCGATTTTCGCCAGCGGCGTGTCTAGAATGACATCGCCACGGGTGCTCATTGGCACTAAGGTAACCTCAAGGTCTGAATGCAAAGCTTCCAGACGTGCTTTTATATGTTCTGCCTGCCACAGCGCCAGTTTACTTTTGCGTGTGGCAATACGCAGTTGTTCTGCCATAACTACTTTGGCTCCACGTTAAATTCGTATTCAAGAATAATATTTTGGTCGCCGTCTACTACCAATACTCGCCAGCGGCCCAGCCAGTCGGGCAAGATGGTTTTGGTTGAGTAAGTGCGCCAATTCGGGCTGCCAATGGCTAGTGGAACTTCGGCCATTAACTGGTTCTCACGGAACCACAGATGGCTGACTTTGGCATCGGCCTGATTCAAAACCTGGGTGAAAAACGTAATTTCTACCGGTTCTTCGCCAATCATCACGGTGCTGTCTAAATTATCAACCGGTTCACGATTCTCTACGGCACTGGTGAGCACCGCCCGTTCAATGGCGTTGTCATTACGGCTTAACTCGCCCGCGAATGCGTTTGCGCTAACCACCAAAGCAACCATAAAGAGCATGCTTTTCATCGCGAATCTCCGACCAAAAATTAAGCGTCAGGTTTTAATTGTAGCGGCTGTTCAGCCTGTTTGCTGGCAGCTTCAGTTAACAACGCCCACAACTCCGCGCCAGTGCGGTTGTCTATCCACTGGCCATCGCGATACTCAAAGTGATGGCCGTTAAACTTGGTGGCTACCCATAACTGCTGCAACGGTGGCTGTTTGTTAATCACCATTTTGGTATCGTTCAGGAAGGTTAATTCCAATAAATCGCCGGACGATTCGCAGTCAATATCAATGCCTGTGGCTTCAATGGCTTCTTCTATTGCGGCGATAGCTTGTTCGGCCAGCTCATGGTATTCGTGGTCTTGCATAGCAACTCCCGATAATGACTTTTGCTGTTGGCAATGCGATGATAAGCACATTACGAAATGATTGAGACTAGTTTAGCGATGTTTGCCAAGAAAGTAATCTACATCCTGTTATTCCTCGGCGCTTCAACCCTGTTCGGGTGCGGTCAAACCGGCCCATTGCAGTTGCCGGAAGAACCCGACAGCAATGATACCACGCAGGTGTCTGACACTACCCCTGCAACTGCAGAAATGAGTGCGTCATGAGCTTTCATTATCAACAGCAGCAGTTGCAAGCGGAAGATGTTGCCTTAGGTGAATTAGCACAGCGCTTCGGCACCCCTTTATATGTGTATTCAAAGGCGCTGATTGAAGCCAATTGGCGCGCCTTTAGCGATCACTGGCCTAGCCCTCATCAGCTTTGTTATGCGGTAAAAGCCAATAGTAATTTGGCGGTGCTAAATGTATTGGCCAAACTCGGTGCTGGCTTCGATATTGTTTCTGTGGGCGAGCTCGAGCGAGTCATAAAAGCCGGCGGTGAGGCAAAAAAAGTGGTGTTTTCCGGGGTGGCGAAATCGGCTGCCGAAATGGCCACAGCGCTTAACTACGGTATTGGTTGTTTCAACGTTGAATCCGTTGCCGAGTTACATCGCTTAAACGATGTTGCTGGGGAGCACGGCGTGCAAGCGCCGGTGTCGCTGCGGGTTAATCCTAATGTGGATGCGCAAACGCACCCTTATATTGCGACCGGATTACGCGCCAATAAGTTTGGTATTGCCATGGAACAAGCGGCGGAGGCTTTCCGTGAAGCTGCGGCCTTGCCAAACATTAAGGTGATAGGCGCCGATTGCCACATTGGCTCGCAGTTATTAAATACCGCGCCGTTTTTAGATGCCGCCGATATTATGCTGAAGTTAATAACTGAGCTGCGCGGCGAAGGCATTGAAATTTCTCATCTGGACATGGGGGGCGGCGTTGGTATTGCTTATCAACAAGAACAGTCACCCGATATAGGCGCCTATTTAACAGCGTTACGAGAGCGCTGCCAGCAGGTGGATAATCTGACGTTAATGCTGGAACCTGGTCGCGCCATTGTGGGTAACGCCGGGGTGCTGTTAACCAAGGTCGAATATTTAAAACCCGGCTCAGAAAAGCAGTTTATGCTGGTCGACGCGGGCATGAACGATTTACTGCGGCCGTCGTTGTATCAAGCTTGGCACGATATTAAGCCGGTGAAGCAGGCCATAAGTGCCAGCAGTCAGCTGTATGATGTGGTTGGCCCGGTATGTGAAACCGGCGATTTTCTGGGGCATGCCCGCCATATTGCTGCCGAGCAAGGCGACATTCTGGCGGTGATGAATGCCGGCGCTTATGGCTTTACCATGAGCTCAAACTACAACAGTCGCCCGCGGGCGGCGGAAATCATGGTTACTGGTGCTACAGCACAGGTTGTCCGTGAGCGAGAAACCCTTCAGGATTTGTGGAAAGGTGAACAACTTCTGCCGTAAACTAGTTTCATGAATCTTCAATAATAAGTGCCATTATGCTGTTAAATTTTTCGAAAATGCACGGGCTTGGCAACGATTTTGTCGTCATAGATAACGTGACGCAGAACATGTACGTGAACGTTGAGCAGATCCGCCAGTGGGCCGATCGCCACCGTGGCATTGGCTTCGATCAGTTGTTGCTGGTGGAGCCACCCTATGACCCGGATCTGGACTTTCACTACCGCATTTTTAATGCTGACGGTAGTGAAGTTGGCCAGTGCGGTAATGGCGCCCGTTGTTTTGCCAGCTTTGTCAAAATGAAAGGCCTGAGCACCAAAAACCACCTGAAGGTGAGCACGAAAACCGGCAAAATGAGTTTGCATCATGAAAAAGACGGCACCGTAACCGTGGTTATGGGCGAGCCGCAGTTTGAGCCACAAGATGTGCCGTTTAAAGCTAATAAAGTAGAGCAAACTTACGTGTTGCGCGATGGTGATGACACCATTTTATGCGGTGTTATGGGTCTTGGTAATCCGCACTGCGTGCTGGAAGTTGATGACATAGACACGGCCCCGGTGAAAGAGCTGGGTGCGCGTTTAACGCAACATGAGCGCTTTCCCGAGGGTGTGAACGTTGGTTTTATGCAAATAGTTAACCGCGACGAAGTGCGCTTGCGGGTATTTGAGCGCGGCGCCGGCGAAACTCAGGCCTGCGGTAGCGGCGCTTGTGCCGCCGCAGTGCTGGGTATACGGCAGGGAAAATTAAACGAACAGGTGGCGGTAACGCTACCCGGTGGTACACTTACAATTCGCTGGCGCGAAGGCCAGCCGGTTCGAATGACCGGGCCGGTACAACATGTTTTTGATGGACAAATGCAGTTATGACACAAGAAGCAAAAAAAACTGATCAAACGCGCATTGACGATAGCCTGATTGTGGATTATCTGCAGGAAAATCCGGATTTCTTCGATCGCCACCCGCAGCTGCTAGAGCAGTTAAAGGTAACTCACTCTGCCCATGGTGCTATTTCGTTGGTTGAACGCCAGCAGTTAGTGCTGCGCGAGCGTATTCGTATGCTGGAAGAAGAGATCACCGACTTAATGGTGAATGCGCGTCGTAACGAAGACATTTTCCGCCATTACAGCGCACTGTATGAGCGCCTGTTGCAATGTGACACGCTGAATGACGTTGCGGCAAGCTTGCAGGCAACCTTCGCCGAGCAATTACAGTTACCAGCGCTCACGTTGAAGTTTTTTGACAGCCCGCTGGAGTTGCCGGAGCAATTTACCTTTACGGCCGATACTCACAAGCAATTACTGAGCAAGCGCTTTCAGAATACCACGATGTATTTAGGGCGTTTAACCAGTGCCGAACAGCGCTTGTTGTTCCCGGAAAAAACCATTGAGTCGGTGGCGTTAATGCTCCTAGGCAACAACGGCGAACTAGGCATGCTGGCGATTGGTAGCGACGACGCCAGCCATTTCGAACCGGCCATGGACAAGCTGCTGGTGAGCCAGTTGCAAACCCTGCTGAGCGCTATTTTACCGCCGCTGGTGCAGCATCCGGCACTGGCGCGTGCCGCAGGAAGCCATGACCCTAGCTGAGCTGATTCCCGCCTTTATAAAACACCTCGCCGGTGAGCGAGGTTTGGCAGAGCTCACCTTAAAAAGTTACCAACGAATTTTAATTGAAAGTTGTGCGGCGCTGGCCGATCAGGGTATTACCAAGCCGCCGCAGCTCAACCCTGCCGTACTTGAACGCCTGATGATGCAATGGCGGCGCCGGGGCTTAGGCAGCCGCTCCATTGCCTTATATTTATCCGGCTGGCGCACCTTTTGTCAGTATTTAGTGCGGCAACAGCAGCTTGCCAGCAACCCGGCACAAACGCTGAAAGCTCCCAAGCAAGCCAAGCGTCTACCAAAAAATTTGGATGTAGACAGCATTAGCCAGTTATTAAAGCTGCCACAAGACGAGCCGCTGGCTATTCGCGATGCCGCTATTATGGAGTTGATGTACTCCAGCGGCTTGCGGTTGGCAGAACTAGTGGGGTTAGATGTGGATGCTATTAATCCGCGCCATCGCGAACTGCGTATAACCGGTAAAGGCAATAAAACCCGCATTGTGCCTTATGGGCGCTATGCGTCAGATGCCCTGCAAACTTGGTTAAAGCTGCGAACTAGCTGGTTACAGGAAGGGCAATCGGAACTGGCGCTGTTTATAACCCAGCGTAAACGCCGCATGAGTCAGCGTACGGTGCAGCAACGTTTGAATTACTGGGGGCAGCGACAGGGTTTGGCTGGCGCTTTGCACCCGCATAAACTGCGCCATTCGTTTGCCTCGCATATGCTCGAGGCCAGCGGCGACTTGCGGGCCGTGCAGGAACTGTTGGGCCATGCCAATTTAAGTACCACCCAGGTGTATACGCATCTTGATTTTACCCATTTAGCGAAAGTGTATGACAGCGCGCATCCCCGCGCCCGCAAGAAAAGCTAGCGCACGCCACTTACTATTCATTGCTGCAAAAAGGACAGGTCAGGCATGTTGGAGTTTTATCGTCGTTTTCATCATCCGCAAGTTATCAGCTTCGATCTGGATGATACTTTGTACGATAACGTGCCGATTATGCAGCGATCCGAAGCAAACGTGCATAAATTCCTGCAGCAGGAGTTTCCCGCCACCAAGGCCTGGCAAATAACCGACTGGCAACGCTTGCGGCAGCAAATTATGCGTGAAGACGCAAGCTTAGCTAGCAATATGACTTTGTTACGGCTGACTACACTGGAACGCGGTTTAACGCAATTTGATGTGGCCGATCCCAAGGCTGGCGCCAAACGCGGCCTGGAAGTATTCCTAAGTTCACGCAGCCAACTGGATTTAAGCGATGAAGCCCACAGCCTGCTGCGTTCATTAACCAAAAACTATCGGGTTATTGCCATTAGCAACGGTAATGTTGAAGTACCAAAAACGCCGCTGGCCGAGTATTTTGAGCAGGTGTTTCAGCCCACCGAGAGCCTTCGCGGAAAACCGCACGGTGATATGTTCGAAGCTGCTATGCAGGCTTATCCAAAGGTTGCACCGCAGGGCTTTTTGCACGTTGGTGATCATCCGGTATCCGATATACTGGGTGCGCATCGGGCGGGTTGGCAAAGTGCCTGGTTTAAAGGCGGATTAGGCCGCCCCAATGAGCTCAAGGTGCTGCCAAACTTTGCCTTCGGTGAGCTAGCTGAACTGCAGCAGATACTGTCCAGATAACTGGTTGCATATACAGTATAAGCTCAGTACACTGCCACTCAATACGGCATTCAGTCACCTTATTAGTTATTTAAGAGCATGCGCATGGCCACACATCCACTACTTGCACAACTTAACGAAAAACAACAGCAGGCGGTTGCTGCCAGTGAGCGCAACATGCTGGTGCTGGCCGGTGCCGGCAGTGGTAAAACGCGGGTGCTGGTGCATCGCATTGCGTGGCTGTTGCAACAGCAACAGGTTTCGCCCTACAGCATCTTAGCGGTTACTTTTACCAATAAAGCCGCAGCCGAAATGCGCGGTCGTGTAGAAGAGCTGCTGGGCAGCTCGGTGCGGTCCATGTGGATTGGTACCTTCCACGGTTTAGCGCACCGGTTACTGCGTGCGCATTACATGGACGTGGGTTTACCGCAGAACTTTCAAATTCTGGATTCAGACGACCAACAACGCTTAATTAAACGCATTATTCGGTCGCTGAACTTGGATGAAAAACGCTGGCCGCCCAAACAGGCGCAATGGTTTATTAATGCCAAAAAAGACGAAGGCCTGCGCGCGCACCACTTAGACGGTTACGATATTACCGAGCGCACGTTGAAAGAGATTTATCAGGCCTATCAGGATTCCTGTGACCGCGCCGGGCTGGTTGATTTCGCTGAATTGCTGTTGCGGGCACAAGAATTAATGCGCACCAACAAAACCGTACGTGAGCACTATCAGCGTCGCTTCCGCCATATTCTGGTGGACGAATTTCAGGACACTAATGCTATTCAATACGCCTGGATACAGCTGTTTTCAGGTGTTGGTGATCCTTCGGTTGAACCCAATTACGTTACTATTGTGGGTGACGACGACCAGTCCATTTATGGCTGGCGCGGTGCCAAAGTAGAAAATATTCAGCAGTTTCTGGATGACTACGACAAGGTGCTTACCATTAGATTGGAACAAAATTACCGGTCTACCGGCACCATTTTGGAAGCCGCTAATACGGTTATTGCTAATAACTCCGATCGTCTCGGCAAAGACTTATGGACCGATGGTAACGCTGGCGAACCTATACATTTGTATGCGGCCTTTAATGAAATGGATGAAGCGCGTTACATTACCGGCCGCATTGAAGAATGGCATCAGCAGGGCAATGCCATGTCTGATGCCGCTATTTTGTATCGTAGCAACGCTCAGTCACGGGTGTTAGAGGAAGCCCTGTTGCATGCGCGTATTCCCTATCGCATTTATGGCGGCTTGCGTTTCTTTGATCGGCAGGAAGTAAAAGACGCGCTGGGTTATTTGCGTTTAATGGCGAATCGACAAGACGATGCGGCGCTGGAGCGGGTGATTAACACCCCAACTCGTGGTATTGGCAACCGCACCATAGATATTATTCGCCAGGCCGCACGCGAACGCAGCACGACCATGTGGGAAAGTGCACGTTATCTGGTGGCGGAAAAAACCTTAAGTGGCCGGGCGCGCAATGCGGTAAACGACTTTCTAAACCTAATTGATGAGTTAGAAGACATCACCGCCGATTTCAGTCTTGGGCGCCAAACTGACACTGCTATTAAAAAGAGCGGACTGCTGGCCATGTACGAGTCTGAAAAAGGCGAGAAAGCGGAAACCCGGGTAGAAAACTTAAAAGAGCTGGTGAACGCCTGCGATCATTTCCGTGAACTGGAATCAGACGAAGACTTAACGCCGCTGAATGCGTTTTTGGCTCACGCTGCGCTGGAGTCCGGCGACGAACAGGCCGATGAACATCAGGATGCCGTACAATTGATGACACTGCACAGTGCGAAAGGTCTGGAGTTTCCGTTGGTATTTATGACCGGCGTTGAAGAAGGCATGTTTCCGTCGCAGCAATCGATGGACGAAGCGGGCCGTTTAGAAGAAGAACGCCGACTGTGTTACGTGGGCATGACGCGGGCTATGCAGAAGTTAGTCATCACTTACGCGGAACAGCGCCGTATTTATGGGCAAGAGTTATTTCATAAGGTCAGTCGCTTTATTGGCGAGATACCACCGGATTGCCTGCATCACGTGCGCATGCAAACGCAGGTAGAGCGTCGTACCGACCAGGATTTCGGCCGTTTCCATACGGGTGCCAGCCACGAAGCTTTTGAACAAACCGGGTATCAACTGGGTCAGCGAGTGCGCCATAGCAAGTTTGGTGAGGGCACCGTATTAAACTATGAAGGCACCGGACCGCAAAGCCGCATTCAGATTAATTTTGACGATTTAGGCAGCAAATGGTTGGTGGTTGCCTATGCTCGGTTAGAATCGTGTTAAGTCGATAGCCTTCTTGCAGAACTGATCTATGCTTAAGTTTCTCTGGTATGTAATAACACATTCCAACAAGGAGGACTTATATGAAACGCAATGCATCAGCACAATGGAAAGGCGGTTTAAAAGACGGCAAAGGTACCATTTCGACGGACAGCGGTGTGCTTGAAAACACCCAATACTCATTTGGTACACGTTTCGAAAATGGCAAAGGAACCAATCCCGAGGAGCTCATTGCCAGTGCTCACGCAGGTTGTTTTTCAATGGCCTTGGCAATGCTGTTAGGGGAAGCAGATGTGACCCCGGATAGCGTAGACACCAAGGCAAGCGTCAGTTTAGAAGAAGACGACAGCGGCTTCTCAATCACCAAGATACACCTGGACGTAAAAGTAAAAGCCAGTGGTATCGACAACGACGAATTCCAGAAAATTGCTGGAAAAGCGAAGGACGGTTGTCCGGTAAGTAAAGTGTTACGTGCCGACATTTCCATGAGCGCAAGTTTAAACTAACGCACTCAGAATTCGATGAAGATTTGAGAAAGGCCTTACCAATTCCGGTAAGGCCTTTTTTGTTGGTTTCAATACAGCGTTGGCTTAGCCAAGCAATTTCTTTAAGGCGCCAGGCTGTAGTTCGGGCGTGAATATCTCAATCCAGTAGCCATCCGGGTCTTTAATGAACGCCATGTCGCGCATGGTGCCTTCATTCGGTTTCTTCTGAAACTCAACACCCAGCTTTTCAAACCGCTGGCAGGCCAGAGTTACGTCCGGCACAGCAAAACCTATATGGCCAAAGCCCTTGGGGTCTGAATTACCGTTGTGATAATCCACGTCCGGGTCGTCTTCATCACCCCAATTATGGGTTAACTCCAGTAATGCCGGCCGACCGAAGGTTTCCTTAATGCGAGTTTCTTCATCTTGTGACCAATGTCCTTGCTCACCTTCTTCCACAATCGCTAGAAAATATAGCGAGAACTTCATGCTCGGAAAATCAAGGCGTTTCACCAGTGTCATACCTAAGGTTCCGGTATAAAAATCCAGCGACCGTTTGGGCGATTTAATGCGCAGCATGGTTTGATTTAGCACAAAACCTTTTGTTTCTGGCGCGCGCTCTTCACTTAATCCTTCAGCTTGGTCAAAATGACGACTCATAGTTGTCCTCCGTGGTGGAAAAATGAATAACTGGTATGTCTATATAGTGCGTTGCGCCGATGAAAGTTTATATACCGGCGTCACTATTGATTGTGACCGACGCGTTCATGAACATAACAATGATAGCAAACTAGGCGCCCGGTATACTAAAACCCGGCGGCCAGTGGCGTTAGTGTGGCAAGAAAGTTGGCCGGATCGCAGCAGCGCAATGCGGCGTGAAGCCGCTATAAAGCGCCTGACCCGGCAGCAGAAGCTTAGGCTTGTTGATTGCGGATAACGGCCTGTTTATTTGCCCGCCGCTGACGCTGCTGGTGTATTAATGAGTCAGCACTGTAAAGCGCCAGTGCCGCCCAAATAATCACGAAGGTGACTAATTTGTCGGCAGCCAGCGGCTCGCCATACACAGCTACCGCCAGAATAAACATCAGGCTGGGGCCTATGTATTGGAAAAAACCAAGGGTGGAATAGCGAATACGTTGTGCAGCTGCGGTGAAACACAGTAAAGGCACTGTAGTGACAACGCCCGCGAGCATTAATAACCCATTCAGACCCCAGCTATTCGCGCTTAAGTCGCTGGTCGCTGAATCCGCAAACATGAGCATGTAAATCAGCATCATCGGCAGTAACAGCAAGGTTTCCAGCCACAGCCCGGTAATAGAATCCACCGGCAGGCGTTTACGAATGGCGCCGTAAATAGCGAAGCTAAAGGCCAGGGTGAGTGCTATCCAGGGCACCGACCCAAAAGAAATAATCTGAATCAGCACCCCGGTAACAGCCATGGCGATGGCCACTAACTGAATCGCGCGCATGCGCTCCGAGAAAAACAGCATGCCAATGGCCACATTTAATAAGGGGTTAATGTAATAACCCAGGCTTGCGTCCAGCATATGATTGTTATTCACCGCCCAAATAAACAAGAACCAGTTGCCGCCGAGCAATAAGGTAGCAACCAGCAGGCGCAGCATGTGTGACGGATTTTTCATGACCGGGGCAATGCGATTTAAGCGGCGCAGACCAATAATAAGTGCCAGCACAATCACAAACGCCCAAATAATGCGGTGCGCTAAAATTTCGAACGCCGGAACCTGGGCTATCAATTTGAAATAAACCGGCGCTATGCCCCATAAGGTGTATGCAGCGATGGCAAAAAATACGCCGTGGCGGGCGCGAAGTGCGTCATCGGTCATGTTCCAGGTTTCCTTTGGTTTTTTGTCCGGTGCAAGCCTATTAACGCAGAGTTTATTGCGTAAATACAGCTTTGCCGGTGGTGCTTGCCCACGGGGATGCATACAATAGGGGTTACCTAAGTATGAAGTCAATGAGGCCGCAAAACTGATGTCGTTGTCGCTCCCCGCAGATGTGTCAAAAATCCTTGCCGATGTGTATGGCTTTACCGCCTACCGAGAAGGACAAGAAGCGGTGATGAGCGCGGCTATTCAAGGTCGCGATAGCCTGGTGCTAATGCCTACCGGTGGCGGTAAATCACTGTGTTATCAGTTGCCTGCCATGGTAGCTGATGGCATCACTTTGGTTATTTCGCCATTAATATCCTTAATGCAGGATCAGGTAGAAGCCTTGCAGGCTATGGGCGTGGAAGCCGCGGCCTGGCACGGTGGCTTAACCGCCGAGCAAGGCAACCAGATTCAGGCAAAGCTGCAAGCGGGCACCCTAAAACTCTTGTATGTGAGCCCTGAACGGGCGCTTATGCCGTTCTTTCTACAACGCCTACAAGGCTTGCCCATCGCCAATATAGCCATTGATGAAGCCCATTGTATTTCTCAGTGGGGGCACGATTTCCGCCCGGAATACGGGCAGCTTTATCGCTTACGCGAAGCCCTGCCGCAAGTGCCGGTTATGGCCTTAACCGCCACCGCCGACGACACCACCCAGCAAGACATTATTGAGCGGTTGCACTTACGCGAGCCCTTTGTGTATCGCGGCTCCTTTGACCGCCCTAATATTCGCTATTTGGTGGAAGAAAAATTCAAACCGATGAAGCAGCTGCGTGACTACGTAAAGCGCCAACGCGGTGCTTCCGGAATCGTTTACTGCGGTAGTCGCAAACGCGTGGAAGAATTAGCTGAGCGCCTGCAGCAAGATGGCGTGCGTGCGGCGCCCTATCATGCTGGTCTGGAGCATGAGTTACGCGAACACACCTTGCGTGGTTTCGTACGTGACGACATTGATGTGGTGGTGGCTACCGTGGCGTTCGGTATGGGTATTAATAAACCGAATGTGCGCTTTGTGGCGCACTACGACGTGCCGCGCAGTATCGAAGCCTACTATCAGGAAACCGGCCGTGCTGGCCGCGATGGCTTACCTGCCGAAGGGGTGTTGTTTTACGATCCCAACGATGCCAACTGGGTGCGGCGCATGATCGAAGAGCAGCAAGACGAAGAACGCCGGCGCATTGAACGCCAGAAATTTACGGCAATGCAGGCCTTTGCTGAGTCACAAACCTGTCGTCGTTTGGTGCTGCTGAACTACTTCAATGAGTATCGCGACAAGGGTTGCGGTAACTGTGATATTTGTTTGGACCCACCCACTCAGTACGACGGCACTGTGGATGCGCAAAAAGCACTGTCTTGTGTGTACCGGGTAAGCCAGCAGTTTGGTATGAACCACGTTATTGACGTGTTGCGCGGAAGTAAGTCGCAACGCTTAACTGAACTGGCACACGATCAACTTTCAACCTTTGGTATTGGCGCCGAGCAGAGCCAAGAGTACTGGCAGTCGGTGTTGCGGCAGCTGATTCATCGCGGCTTGTTGGTGCAGAATATTCGCCGTTTTGCCGCACTGGAGTTAACTGAGGCAGCCCGACCTATACTGCGGGGCGAAATAGCGCTGCAGCTGGCGCAACCGCGCTTGAATGTAACCGGCAAAACCCGGGTTACTGATCGCGGTGATTACGACAAAGTGTTGTTCCGTCGCCTGCGCAAACTTCGCAAAGCTATTGCTGATAGTCAGGAAGTACCGCCATTTGTGGTGTTCAACGACACCACTTTAATTGAAATGGCGCAGCACTTTCCTACCACCCAGCAGCAATTGCTGAGCATTACCGGGGTTGGCCAAACCAAGCTGGAACGCTATGGCGAAGAATTTATTGCTGCTATTACCAGCTACCTGGACGCCGACTCCGAGCCTATGTTTGGGTGATTTTGGTGGCTAACGCGCTTAGCCACCGGTTGTTAACCACCCATGGGCGTGAAATAAAACTGCCACAGCTCATCCAGTACCGGAATAATGGAAAGTACCAGCAACAGTGCCATGGAAATATTAAACACACGTCTCACAATGGAATTAGTTAGCACCTTACGCAGCATGGCGCCAAATAGTAGCCAGGTTCCTACGCACGGAAAACTCATCAGCAGGAAGGCAAGTGTAATGCTGCCGACCTGCCAGAAAGTATTTCCGCTAACCGAGGTGAATGCAGCGACAGCACCGGATGCCATAACCCAGGCTTTGCCGTTTACCCACTGAAATAAGGCAGCCTGAAAGAAGCTAAAAGGCTTTTGTTCGCGCTTTTCAATCGCCTTTGGTTCGGCTGAGCCAATACGCCAGGCCAGCCAGAGCAAATAGATGACACCGAAAATTTTAATTAGCTGATGCAGGTTCGGAAAGCGATCAAACACTACCCCAAAGCCCAGCCCCACCAGCAGCACCATTAATGGAAACCCTAAACAAATTCCCAAAAAGTGCGGCAAGCTTGCCCGAATGCCGTAGTTCACACCGGATGACATAATCATCACGTTATTCGGCCCGGGGGTAATGGTGGTTGAAAACGCAAAAAAGAGTACTGCAATAAAAATTTCCATATCATCCCTTTGCTATTTTTTACAATGGCTACACTTTAAAACTGCTTGAAAAATAATCAACTAAACTATAGTTACCTTAGCAGAACTAGTTTTTTGCAATCTGCATCATTCTACAACGAACTCAGTTCATAGAAAGGAGAATCCTATGTTCAAGTGGATGCCGGTTACAACAGTTTGTATGGCCATGTGTTTACTGCCCGCAAGTGCAGCAACAGACACCACCGTTGAAATTAAAGAGTGGCAGGTGCCCTGGCCGGAGTCTCGTCCGCGTGATCCCTGGGTAAGTGGGCCTGATCGGGTTTGGTTTGTTGGGCAAAAGTCACACTATGGGGCAACTTTTAACCCTGAAACCGAAAAGTTTAAGCGCTACGACTTGCCGGATAACGCTGGCCCCCACACCGTTATAGCTGACGACCGCGGTGCCTGGTACGCCGGTAACTTGTCGGATCATATTGGCTTAATTGATCCTGAGTCTGGCGATATCGAAAAATTTGTATTGCCCGGTGAAGGCCGCCGTGACGCCCACACCATGGCATTTACCAGCACGGGTAATATTTGGTTTACTGCTCAGGGAGCCAATAAAATCGGTTTTTTAGATACCGAGAGTAAAGATATTACGCTCTATGATGTAAATACCGATTATGCGCGCCCCTATGGCATTGTGATACACAAGGATCAGCCCTGGGTAACGCTATTTGGGAGCAATAAACTAGCGACCTTTAAAAACGATGAACTGATA
Source organism: Idiomarina sp. (assembly GCA_040882145.1). Lineage (GTDB taxonomy): Bacteria > Pseudomonadota > Gammaproteobacteria > Enterobacterales > Alteromonadaceae > Pseudidiomarina. Next base: position 52,752 of record JBBEBU010000017.1, on the reverse strand, counting down.
GAAATCGAGTTACCACGAGACCAGGCACGGCCTCGTCGTTTGGCGGTAACAGATGACGGCATGGTTTGGTACGTGGACTACGCGCAAGGGTATTTAGGTCGCTACAACCCTGACAACGGCGAGTTTAAAGAGTGGCGTGCACCGGCCGCGCAAAAGTCGATGCCATATGGTATGACTGCTGACAGTGAAGGTCGGTTATGGTTTGTTGAAACGGGTGTGCAGCCAAATCGAATGGTGGGTTTCGACCCTGAAACGGAAGCATTCACTGATCCGGTTGAAATTCCAAGTGGTGGCGGTACCGTTCGCCATATGTATTATGATGAAGCCACCAACAGCATTTGGTTTGGTGCCGATAGCAACACCATTGGTCGCGCTACTATTCAATCAGACTAACGCGAAACTAGTGCTGCATAAAAAAAGGGCATCAATCGTGATGCCCTAGTTTTTTGTCTGTAAATAGAATTTCGCGTAAGTATTTGTCGAACACCTTGTTATTTCGACGAATCCATTCCAATACCATGGCGGCGTGCTCTATTTCTTCGTCTCGGTTGTGCTTCAGAATTGCTTTTAATTCGGCATCTTTACATGCGTCTACCCGTTGATTATACCAATCAACAGCTTCTAACTCTTCCATCAGCGACACGGTAGCCCGGTGAAAATCGCGGGTTTCGTCACTAAGCTCTTCTACCGGCTCATGGTAGCCTTCATTTGCCATAACTAACTCCTAGGTTCTATGCAATCTAAAGTCACTGAACATATTCGTTATTAAGCCTAGTCGGGCGCTGGGTTTTTGCAATACGACTTCGCTATGCAGGCATTGGCAACCAGTGCTAACGAATCAGTTGCAGCAACTGTTTAGCGATTTCGGTGTTGTCCATGTAACCACGGAATTTTTCGGCGTGCGGGCCGGCTGCCATAATAGGTACGTCAACGGCGGTATGCCCTGAACTCGTCCAGCCGGTGCCGGTTAAGTCCGCTGTGGCATAAACCAGTGCGGCATGAATGGCATCTTCACGTTCCTCGGCATCGCTAATTTTCGCAGCCGCCATCAGTGGTTGCCAATGATCATCGGTTAACGGCAGGTTTAAACGCGGGGTGACGTACTCGCGCCACTGGTCTGCAGGCATATCAGCCAGTGCTTTGCTCATCACATACACCGACGCTTTAATACCCATTACGCGCTCAGACAGCCACTCATACACACCATCGCGGCCTAAGGCTAAACCGCCCGTTGAATGGTCAGCGGTAATTACTAACAAAGTGTTTGGGTGTCGTTGTTGGAACTCGCGCACCACCTCTATGGCATTCGCGAAATCGGCAACTTCGTGTACCGCACAGGCGATATCATTGGAGTGTCCGCACCAGTCAATCTGGCTGCCCTCAATCATTAAGGCAAAGGGCTTGTCATGTTGCTGATCGCGCAACAGGCGCAGGGCGTGTTCCGTCATGGTGGCTAAGCGGGGTTTGTCATCAATGGCATGCGGCAAACCGATAGGAGCAAACAGCCCCATAGCTGGTAGCTGTTGTACGCTTTCGAGTTCATCAAACTCGGTTACCAGAGTCATGCCCTTGGCTTGCAATTCCGGTAACCAGTTTTTGTCATCGCGATTAAAGTGCGCGTAACCGCCGCCTAGCAGTACATCGAATGACCAGCGACCGTCGTCGCGCTGGGTAGCCAGTGAATCCGCAATTTGGTTATACATATTGCGTGACGGGTGGTGGGTAAAAAAGGCAGCCGGGGTGGCGTGGGTTATCTGTGAAGTTGATACGGCACCGGTTAACCAGCCATTATCGCGGGCTAGTTCCATTAAGCTTTGTTGCGGGTGCTTGTTAGCATCCATACCAATTGCACCGTTGTAACTTTTCACGCCAGTAGCCAAAGCGGTAGCGCTGGAAGCTGAGTCAGTTACCCAGGTGTTGTCATCCGGATAGGTCGTCGAGGCGCCACTGAGTAAGTCGTCAAAAGGTGTTGCTTCAAGCTGGTCGGCATTGATGTCGCTAATGGCATATCGGTAAGCGCTGATAAACTCGAAGCCCATGCCATCACCAATCATAAAAATAATATTTGGCGGTTGGGTTTCGGTGGTTTGTTCATTGGTTGTGACAGCGCTGGAACAGCCAGCGAGCGAAGACAAGCTAATAAGCGCAGCAATGGCAGCTGAGGTTTTCATGGGACAACCCTTTTTTCAGACTAAAATGAAACGTAATGTGAGGTGATATTAGCATAGGGAATGTGACACAGAGGTGACGAAGTTGCCCCAAATACGGCTAATGGCATGCTGGTGTCGACTTGTAACCTGTTGGTTGTTGCTGTTCTGGGGTATGGTGAAAGTACAATTTGAATCTAGACAACTTTTCATTAACTCAGTCATTAACTCAGGAGTTTCCATGGCGATGAAAAAATCAGCCTTAGCCAAGTTACTGCCAGCTATGGCATTAGCTGGCGGTTTCAGTACCGCAGCTGTAGCAGTTGAAAACCCAAAAGTGGATTATCAGGATCAGGCAAAAATTCATGAAATCGTAGCTCAGGTATCCGCTGAGAACATTGAACGCGACATTGAAAAGCTGGTGAGTTTCGGCACCCGTCATACGCTATCTGAAACTGAATCCGATACGCGAGGTATTGGTGCGGCACGACGTTGGATAAAAGCGGAGTTTGAAAAAATCTCAGCCGCTTGTGGTAATTGTTTGGATGTGTACTTCCAGTCACGTGTGATTGAAGGTGAAACCCGAATTCCAGATCCGGTCGAAGTGGTCAGTGTTATTGCCGTGCAAAAAGGCACCCAAGATCCGAACCGCTATGTGATTATGTCAGGTGATATTGATTCACGAGTTTCTGACGTCATGAACTTTACCTCTGACTCCCCTGGTGCCAACGACAATGCATCTGGTGTTGCCGGTGCCTTAGAAGCAGCGCGCGTACTGAGCCAGTATAAATTTGACGGTAGCATTGTGTATGCAGCCTTAGCTGGGGAAGAACAAGGGTTGTTTGGTGGCCGCATTATGGCTGAGCAAGCCAAAGCCGACGGCTGGCATATTGAAGCCGTACTGAATAACGACATGATCGGCAATATTGAAGGCATTAACGGCGTTATTAACAACACGACCGCCCGTATTTTTGCTGAAGGCACGCGTATGGATGAAACCGACCGTGAACAAACCCGCCGTCGCTACACCGGTGGTGAAGTCGATTCACCAACCCGAAATGTGGCGCGCTATATTGACTGGGTAGCGGATCGTTATATTCCGAACCTGGACACAATGGTGGTATACCGGTTAGACCGATTTGGTCGTGGTGGTCATCATCGTCCGTTTAATGACCTTGGCTTCCCGGGTGTGCGCATTATGGAAACCAACGAAAACTATAATCGCCAGCATCAGGATTTGCGCACTGAAAACGGTATTGAGTATGGCGATACTATTGATGGCGTAAACTTTGATTACGCGGCCAAGCTGACGTCGTTGAACGCTGCCGCTTTAGCAAATATGGCCTGGGCTCCGGCGCCACCGGCAAAAGTAAGTATTGCTGGTGCCGTGCAGCCAAGTACCACCTTAAGCTGGAATAAAGTAAACGGCGCAGCCGGTTACAAAATTTACTGGCGTTATACCGATGCACCACAATGGCAATACAGTCGTTATGTGGGTGATGTGAATGAATTCACGCTGGAAAATGTGGTTATAGATAACTATTACTTTGGTGTGGCCAGTGTGAGCGACGATGGTTTTGAAAGTCCGGTGGTGTTTCCGGGGCCAAGTGGCGCCTTTAGCATCAATCGCGATGAAGACTAAATAAACGAAACAAAGGAGTTGCGATGACGCTTGATCCCTTTATGCAGGCAGCCATTGAGGAAGCTGAAAAAGGCTTAGCTGAAGGCGGCATTCCGATTGGCTCGGTGCTAGTTCACAACGGCACCATTATTGGTCGCGGCCATAATCGCCGAGTGCAGTCTGGCAGCCCTACCTTACATGGTGAAATGGACGCGCTGGAAAATGCCGGGCGTCAGCCTGCCAAGGTGTATCAAGAGTCTACGTTGTATACCACCTTGTCGCCGTGCGCCATGTGCAGTGGCGCTATTTTGCTGTATGGCATTCCAAAAGTTGTGATTGGTGAACATAAAACCTTTCTGGGCGAAGAGGAACTGCTGGTCAGTCGTGGGGTTGAGTTAAACGTGGTACACAACGAGCGTTGTGTTGAGCTTATGGATTTGTTCATTAGTGCGTCGCCGGAGCTTTGGAACGAAGACATTGGCGAGTAAGCAGCGTTAGGAGCAACAGTGGGTTATCGCACTTCAAGCCCGGAACTCCACCGGGCTTATCAGCAAGCCAGCAGAGCGGCAACGCATTCACTACTGCGCCATCCTGGGCGGTCGATGGCGGCGACGTTGCGCATTCTGGCAGAACGGGCTGAAGCTTATGCCGAACCCGATAACTACGGTGCTGGGGCGTTAATTGAAGACTTTGAAAATCAGCTCGCGGCGGAATTTAATAAGCCTGCGAGCCTGTTTTTACCAAGCGGAACCTTAGCTCAACCGATTGCACTTAAAATTCATTGTGATAAAGCCGCCAATAATCGCATTGGTTTGCATCCTACCTCGCATTTACAACTGCATGAACAGCAGGGCTACAGTGCCTTGTGGGGGTTAACGGCAGTAACACTTGGCACCGCCAATAAAGTGTTGACTAGTGCCGATTTAGAGGCATTTTCCAGCAATCCCAACGAACTTCCTGCCGCCATAGTGCTTGAACTACCGATGCGTGAAATTGGCGGGCAGCTGCCCAGTTGGGATGACCTGTGCGCACAGGTGCGCTGGGCTAAAGCGCATGGCATTGCTGTGCATATTGACGGCGCCCGTTTATGGCAATGTCCGGCAGCACTAAATCATAGCCTGGCCGAAATTGCGGCTTTGGCTGATTCGGTTTATGTGAGTTTTTACAAAGACATTGGTGGTATTGCTGGCGCACTCTTATTGGGTAGCCATAACTTTATTGCCGAAGCCCGCGTTTGGGTTCGTCGCGCCGGCGGCAACCTCATTAACCTCTATCCCTACATACTGGCAGCCCAGCAGGGGCTGGCCGAAAACCGCGCGGCAGTTAGTGATGCGGTAAGTTATGCTGCTGAACTGAGTAGGCTATTGCAAACCATTGACGGTGTACGGGTGAACCCTGCGCCGGCACAAACCGCCATGTTTCACCTGCACATTGCCTGCGACCCAGAACAACTGCTGCAAGCGGTAATTGGCTACGCAAACCAGCACCAGGTGATTATTTTACCCGAGCCTCGGGCGGTAGAGGACAACTATAGTGTTTGCGAAATTACCATTGGTCGCAACGCCATGCAGCAGCAAGCCCGTTTCTGGCATGAGCACATGCGGAATTGCCTGCAACCGCTGCTGGCAAAATCAGATTAAGCGTCCGAGTTTTCTAACACGGCAATTTTCAAACGAATATAGTCCGCGTGCGAAATATAAAGTAAATCCGCTATTTTGCGCAGCATGGCCTCTTCATGTGGGTCCAGCGTTCCATCCGCGTAGGCGGTTTGCCACAGGGCTTTAAAAATAGCCACGCGCTCGTCATATTCTCCTTGTTTCACATGCTGGGTGAAATCGCGCAAGGAAACCGCGTCGTCTGCCAGTTGCTGGGCGTGATTAAACACGTCGTCGGCAGCCGTTTCAGAAAGCCCCAGCTCGCTCTGCAGATGCTCCAATACAGCCGTTCGTTCGGCGTCATCCAATTGATGATCGGCCTGAGCAATTTCCAGCATGAGTGCCACCGACATCACTTGTACGTGCGATAAACCGGCGATACCTTCCTGTGCTTCAGTATCCGTTGCTGAGGTCGTACGAATAAGTTCTTGTAAAGCTCTGAACATGAACAAAGTCTCCGTTAGCGGCGTTAGCTAAACCTATGTTTTTTGTAATAGTCTGTGAATAGGAACGAATTTAGCCCTAAAAAGTTCATTTTGGCAGGTATCTGTACCTACTGCATGCTTGACTTGTGGCTGGCGATTATTCACATTGAAGCATGATCTATAACAATTATCTAAAACACCCCGATCAACTAACGAACTAACAAAGGAAGCGGCACCATGCACCACTCAATGCGTCATTCACTCCTGGCCCTTACCATTATGGGCTTACTGGCCGGTTGCGGTCAGGATGCCAGCCAGTCGGCTCAGGCAACCGACCCACAACAACAGGCAACCAGCGCTGAACAACAATCAGAATCTGAGCGTTTAAATGCCTGGTTTGACACCAAATACGAAGAACAACTGCTGCAAAGCCCAATTCAGTTAACCTTCTTAGGCCGCAAAGAACGCTACGGCGAAATTGATGACTTAACGCGTGCGGCAGAAAAGCGTCAGTTGGACTGGATGAAAGAAAGCGTTGAAGAACTGAAAACGAAGTTTAACTACGATGCGTTAAGTGACGAAGCCAAAACCTCCTACGACGTGTGGATGTTCCAGTATGAGCGCGCGAAAGACGCCGCGGAATTCCCTCATATGGACTATGTATTTGATCAAATGCGCGGAGCACACACCTTCCTGCCGCAAATTCTGATGAACTTCCATCAGGTTGCAAGTGAAAGCGATATGGAAGCCCTGATTAGCCGTATTGAAGGCGTTGGCACTGGTATTGAACAATTGTTGGTGCGAGCTAAAGAGCAAGTTGAGCATGGTATTCGTGCGCCACGTTTTGCTTATGAGCAAGTAACCAAAGAAGCCAAAGGCTTGATTGAAGGCGCGCCGTTTGACGACAGCGACGAAGATTCAAGCTTGTTTGGCAACGCCAAAATGAAAATCAACACCTTGCTTGAAGCCGAAGAAATTTCTGCTGAGCGAGCTGCTGAGCTGGAACAGCAAGCGGCTGATGCCCTGGTGAATGAGTTCAAACCAGCTTATGAAAGTTTAATTACCTGGTTGGAAAGCGACATTGAAAATACAGCTGAAGTGGCAACCGGTGTAGGCCAGTTTGAAAACGGCATGCACTATTACAACATGCGTTTGAAAGCCTCAACCACCACGGACTTAACTGCGGATGAAATTCACAACATTGGTTTGGCCGAAGTTGAGCGCTTAACCAAAGAAATGAACGAAATTCGTGAGCGCGTTGGTTTTGAAGGTGACTTGCAGGAATTCTTTACCTTTATTCGTACCGACGAGCAGTTCTTCTATCCGAACAACGACGAAGGTGCTGAAGGTTATCTGGAAGATTCACGTAAATACCTAGCTTATATTGACGAGAAGCTACCGGAGTATTTCGGTATTTTGCCAAAAGCTGATCTGGTAGTGAAACGGGTTGAGCCTTTCCGTGAGCAAGACGGCGCGGCACAGCATTACTTCCCGGGCACGCCTGATGGGTCTCGTCCAGGCGTATACTATGCGCATTTGTCAGACATGAGCTCTATGCCGAAAAATGAAATGGAAGCCATTGCTTACCACGAAGGTAGTCCTGGCCACCATATGCAGATTTCTATTGCGCAAGAGCTAACGTCGGTACCTGAGTTCCGTACGCAAGCTGGCTTTACAGTATATTCTGAAGGTTGGGCGCTGTACTCCGAGCTACTGGCAAAAGAAATGGGTGCTTACGAAAGTGACTACACCGACTTTGGCCGCTTAATTACCGAAATGTGGCGTGCTGTGCGCTTGGTAGTTGACACCGGCTTGCACGCAAAAGGCTGGACCGAAGAAGAAGCCGTTGCTTACTTCCAGGAATACACGCCAATTGCTGAAGGTGCTGTGCGTTCAGAAGTACGTCGCTATCTGGTTATGCCGGGTCAGGCTACCTCTTACAAAATCGGTATGATTAAGATTCTGGAGCTGCGTGAAAAAGCACGTGAAGCGCTGGGTGACAAGTTTGATATCCGTGGTTTCCACGACACCATTTTGGGTGGTGGCGCCTTGCCATTACCTATTCTGGAACGCCGTGTTGATCAATGGATTGCCTCACAACAGGCGTAAGCCGAACCAGTATTCATGAACAGGCCCCTCACTACGAGGGGCCTTTTTGTTACAGGAATAGTAAAAACGCGCCGCTGTACGACAAAATCAGCTACCATCAGAGTAAGCTGAAATCATGACAAGGATGAATGAATAATGCGTAAAGCATTACTACAACTAATCGCCACTGCGGCCCTGCTAGTAACAACAGCGGCTGCCGCCGAACCTGAGCTGGATGATGCTATAACAGCGTTCGAAAACGGTGACTTCGACACCGCGCGAGAAGTGTTTGCAGCACACCCAAAACACCCCGTTGCATTAATGTATTTATCGCAAGTGGTGCGCAGAGAAGATCTTGATGAATCGGAAGAGCTCATTGAGCGGGCTGTTGAACTGGCTCCTGATTATGCGGAAGCGCAGTTTCAGCGTGGTATTACTATGGGGGCACAGGCAAATACATCCATTTTTTCAGCGCTGGGTTATGCTAAAAAAGCCCTGCGCAGCTTCAAGCGCGCGGTGGAAATAGAGCCTGAAACCGTATTGTATCGACAAGGACTCATGGGCTTTTATCTGGCGGCTCCGGGCATTGCTGGTGGCGACATGGAGTTGGCCTGGCAACAAGTACAAGAAATTGCCAAGTTAGATGCGCGTTCCGGAACTATTGCCGAACTGGATTACCTGCGTGCGGACGACCAGCAAGAAGCTTTTCAGCGGCGCTTAAATGAAGCCGTGGAAACGCACAACGCTATTCCGGATTTTTATTTTCTAGCTGGGCTGAATGCCCAGGCCGAAAACGAATACCAGCGCGCACATGAGTTATTTTTAGCTGGTAGCCAGCAGCAAGCGCCTGATGAACGCAGTGAAAAGGCGCGCCTGAGTGCGCTGTATCAGGTTGCCCGAACCGCAGTATTCAGTGGTAATCATGTGCCGCAAGGCACCGCCGCAATTCAGCGCTATTTAGACGAAAATCCGGGCAAGCCAGACTTGCCAAGTCGCGACTGGGCGGAGTTTCGTTTAGCCCAGCTTTATCACCTGCAAGGTGACAGCGAACAGGCAATGGAAATCATCAATCGTTTACAAAACTCACAGGATGAGTCGCTCACCAAAGCACTAACAGAGCACCGTCGTGAACTGGCTGCTAAATAACCAAGGGTATAAATCATGACAACCAAACAACGACTAGCTATTGGCCTGTGGTTAGCGATATTTTTTCCAGTACTTATTTGGTCGGCGATTGAGCCGAAAGATTACTTCACTTGGTTTTTAGAAGCACTGCCGGCCATGATTGCGGTGGTGCTTTTAGCTCTTACCTATCAGCGGTTTCCGTTAACGCCATTGCTGTATCTGTTGATTTTGGTGCATGCGGTTATTCTAATGATAGGTGCGCACTTTACCTATGCCGAAGTGCCGTTGTTTGATTCGTTCAAAGAGTGGTTTGGGTTTGAACGAAATAACTACGACAAACTGGGCCATCTGGCACAGGGTTTTGTGCCCGCTATTTTGGCTCGCGAGCTGCTAATTCGGCATCGCGTGGTGAAGAGCTCGGCTTGGCGCAACCTGTTTATCATTTCAGTATGCCTGGCCTTTAGCGCTTTTTATGAGCTGATTGAATGGTGGGTGGCGGTAGCCTCAGGTTCCGGCGCTGACGCATTCTTAGGAACTCAGGGCTATATTTGGGACACCCAATCGGACATGGGATTTGCGTTATTAGGTGCTATTTTAGCGTTGCTAACCTTATCGAAATGGCATGATCAACAGCTGGCGCAACCGACCCGAACAGCAACTGGTTAACAGGTGACAGCCATGTACCCTTGCACATTGTTGCGTTTTATACTGGCAGTAGCGCTATTAACAGCGCTCGGTGCCTGCACAAGTAAGCCGGACGCTGACAACACCGGCGCGCCAGACATGCACAATAGTCGCAACGCGTTAGATTGGGCCGGGCTTTATAGCGGCGTACTGCCTTGTGACGACTGCGTGGGTATTTTTACCAGACTGAATTTAACCCCCAATAATAGCTATACATTGCAAAGCCATTATCTTGGTAAAACAGGCACCGAATTTCGCTCGCAGGGGTTGTTCTATTGGAATGACGCGGGATCTCATATCATTCTGGATAACATGAATACCGAACCGGCTGAATATCAAGTTGCGGAAGGGCGCCTGCTGCAGGTTAGTGCTACCAGTAAGCAACAGCAGGCACTGGCGAAAGTGATGCCAGCAGAGCAAGCCAAACAGCGACTGACAAAACCCAGATTCTGGCAATTGAAAACCTTGAATGGCGAGGCGGTTGAGGCCGAATATAAACTGGCGGAACCGGTGGTTTTTGGCTTTACTAAGCATGGCATTGTGAGTGGTTTTCTTGGTTGCAACAGGTTTCGCAGTAGTTATCAGTTAAGCGACAACAACGGCATTCAGCTGGCGTTGCTGGCGACAACCAAAATGGCTTGTCAAACAGCAAATCCCGAGCAAAAATTGGCTGATTTAGTGGCGCAAGTAGACAGTTATGTGCTGCAGCCCAATGAACTTATGCTACTAAGTACTGTGGCAGGCACCTTGGCCGTATTTGAACCTGTCGCCGTAGAAGCATCAGATGGGGAGGAAGACGAATGAGTTATACCGATAGAATTAGACCCTACGTGGACGCTGAAGTTAACTTAGCGGAACAAGCCCATAAAGCAGGCAACCCGAGTAAAGCCTTTAGTCACCTGGAAAACGCGCATGTGCTGGGTCAGCATTCAACGCGGCTGCATGTGCGCACCCATTGGTTAATGCTGCGTTGGAGTGTGCGGGAACGTCAGTGGCGAGAGTTGCTGGGTCAATTACTACGTATTGTTGGAGCCACCACTAAGACAGCTGTGGGCTTAGTTCCCAAGGGGAACACCGGTGGTGCGAATGTTAGCCCGTTTAAGCCGATGCCGGTAAAGCCCGAACTGGCTGAAATTATGGATCGCGCAAGGAACTAATTAAACTGAGCGATTGAGTTAAGGAGAACGCAGATATGGTATTTGAATCAAAAATTGATAACTGGCTGCTGTCAATTCTGGGCCTGGGTATAGCCATATCATTATCAGCCGCGGCGGTTTTGCTGTTTTTGCTACCCACAGTACCTAATGTGTTTTTGGCTGTGGTTATTCTTGCCACGGGTGTCGTGCTGCCATTTTGGTTGATAGTGTCGACCAAATACACGTTAACGCAAAGCGAGCTGAAAGTTCGTAGCGGCCCTTTCAAGTGGGTGATTGAGCGTAGCGAAATATCCTCCGTTACTGCAACCCGTAGTCCATTGTCGAACCCGGCATTAAGCCTGGATCGGTTACTGATTTGCTACGGTAACAACAAGAAGTTAATGATTTCGCCTGAAGACAAACAGGGCTTTCTCGAAGCGCTTGATTATTCAGTTTAAGCAAACTGTGCTCTAGTTTGCTTCATCATTTGTACCTACTAATACTGCGTTTGACTAATTAAAGTCCGGTCACGTTATGAGGTTGAAAGGCCTCAATATACCGGGAGTTGAACGCATGAGTACGCAGTGGCAAATTCCCGGCGGACGAACATTGTTTTGGGATGAATGCCAAGCATGAATAATGTCATTATCAGACCTGAGTGCGCGAACGATGAAGCGGCCATTGAACGTATTACCCTGTTAGCTTTTCGCGACGTGGAGCATAGCGATCAGAGCGAGCATGTGATTGTGAATAACTTGCGCAGTGCTGGTGCGCTCACGGTTTCATTGGTGGCTGAACTTGCTGGTGAAGTTATCGGCCATGTGGCCATTTCACCGGTGGAAATCACCGATGGTAGCCGCAATTGGTATGGCCTTGGTCCGGTGTCTGTGCTGCCTGCCCGGCAATCTTGCGGGGTTGGTTCGCAACTTATTTTTACCGCGTTGGCCCAGTTGCAACAACAAGGGGCAGCTGGTTGTGTGGTGCTGGGCGAACCTGATTACTATCAACGTTTTGGCTTTCGCATCGAACCTAGGTTGGTGCTGGCTAATGTGCCGCCGGAATATTTTCAGGCGCGCGCATTCACGGCTGCGGGCGCTCAGGGCTTTGTGCATTATCATGCCGCATTTGGTATTGAGAACCCTTAAGCGCTTACTCAAGCAGTTCGCTGTAACTAAGCTATACTGAAAGCGCAGTTAACCTATGTTAGCTGCGGTTGAATTTCTTTTTTAGCAAGGTGGACTCTAATGCGCAGCCGTTGGTACTTTATTCCCGTTATTTTTATTAGTCTGGGCAGCCTGCTCATTAGTGGTTGTTCATCTTCGTCGGCAGTGGTGGTTGGCGAAACACGCCCAGCTATTACCCCTGAACAGGTAGTGCTTTATCTGGAACCGCCCGAGGTGTACGAAGAAATCGCCTTTATTGAAGCTTCCAGCAAGGCGTCTATGACCTTTTCCGAGCAAGCTAAAATGGACGTCATGATTGAGCGGTTAAAAACAGAGGCGGCTAAACTTGGCGCTAACGGGGTGTTGTTGCAAACCACTGGTGATCAGCAAAGTGGTGCGGTATCACTTGGTACCGGCGGTGGGTCGCACTCGCGCAGCTCAAGTGTTGGTATCGGCATTGGAACCTCTATTGGTATGAGCGCAAAAGCAGGTAAGGGGATGGCCATATTTGTGCCTCAGCCTGAACCTATATCCGAGCCTGTTGAAGAGAATTAATTAGCCAGCCTGAGTTTGGGTAAGCGCCCGGCTCTGGTATCATTCTGTGACTACTATTTCTAATCTGCAACAGGGTCACAGAATGTCACAGAAGCATATATACAAAATAGGAACCGAGGGTAAACCTTGGGGTAATGAAGAAAAAGCCACCTGGTTAGCCCAGCAAAGCAACCAGCGTTCCTACTTTGACGACGTTGTGAATAAACTGGAAGGCCTGAAAGACACCTTTGATGTGGAACAGTATGGCAATCTGGATTACCAGCAGTTTGACGCAAAAACCTACCCGCTATATGCCGTAAAAACCCGCAACTGGGATCAGAGCAAGCCTACTATTCTGGTAACCGGTGGTGTGCATGGTTACGAAACCAGTGGCGTGCATGGCGCTCTGCGTTTTCTGGAAACCAAAGCCAAAGGTTACGCGGAAAAGTTCAATCTGGTGGTGGCTCCCTGTGTCAGCCCCTGGGGTTATGAAACCATTAACCGCTGGAACCCGTTAGCCGTAGATCCAAACCGCTCCTTTATAAAAAACAGCCCGGCGCCAGAGGCGGCGGCATTGATGAGCCTCATGGAAAGCGTGCCAACAGACATTCTGGTTCACGTTGATTTACACGAAACCACAGACACCGACAACAGTGAGTTTCGTCCTGCCAAAGCAGCTCGCGATGGCACTGTGAATACCAACTGGAATATTCCCGATGGTTTTTATCTGGTTGGTGATTCTGACAAACCGGCACCTGAATTTCAGCGTGCAGTATTGGACTCAGTCGCAAAGGTTACACACATTGCCGCCGCCGATGAACAGGGTAAGCTTATTGGCGAAACTGTAGCTCAGGAAGGCGCCATCAATTACGCGGTGGCTAAGCTTGGATTGTGCATGGGTTTAACTAAAGCCAAGTACGTGACCACCACGGAAGTGTATCCCGATAGTGCGAACGCCACTCCGGAAGAGTGCATTCAGGCACAGGTAGCCGCGGTAGTTGGTGCGCTTGAATTTGTACTGGATCGCGCGCGTTAAATAATGGTGAACTACATAGAGCACACGCAGCGCTGGGTTGAGCAGCTTATTGTGAAATACAATATCTGTCCTTTTGCGCGGCGTGAGCTTGAACGTCATAGCATTCGCTATGTGGTTGCCGAACAGCAGAGTCGGCAGGCTGTGCTCACTCAACTGATTGATGAATGCACCTATTTGGATGAACACCCAGAAACCGAAACTACCTTGTTTATTCTGCCCCAGGGCTACGAAGGCTTTTACCAATATCTGGATTTACTGGATCTGGCCAATGATTTATTGCTCGCGCAGGATTACGAAGGTGTGTATCAACTCGCCAGTTTTCACCCCGATTACTGCTTCGACGGCGAACTGCAAAGTGATGCGGCCAACTACACCAACCGTGCACCCTATCCAGTTCTGCACCTTCTTCGGGAGTCTAGTTTAGAGCAAGCACTGGCGAACTATGAGGATCCAGAGACTATTCCCCAGCGGAATATGGAGTTTGCTCGCCGTAAAGGCGCTGATTTTTTTGAACAAATTTTGACTCAGTGCGTGGCAAAACCCAATAAAGCCTAAGTTAAAGTGTAAATTTTGCAGAAAGTTGAGTTTTTTTAAAAGGTTACAGATCGGTCTGCAGGCTCTGCTGAGATTGAATAGTTGCTCTCAAATCAACACAAAACAACAACTTAACCTAGTAATAAATACTGGAACATCGTTGACTTCGGCTGAAATAAGCGTAGTCTTCACGGCGTCGGAAAGAAAATATATACATTTAGATACTCCACTTCGTTGCATTATTCGTAATTTCATCGTCCTGTAGTTTTAAGTTTCAGTTATTTTTTCCCCGCATGACCGCCTCAATGAGGCATATACTCAAAAATACAGGTACATAAATTATGTCTAATACAATTACTGGTTCAGTAAAATGGTTCAACGAAGCTAAAGGTTTTGGTTTTATCGAGCGTGAAGATGGCGCTGACGTATTCGCCCATTTCAGTGCTATTACTAGCTCAGGCTTCAAAACTTTAGCTGAAGGCCAGCGCGTTGAGTTCTCTGTAACTCAAGGCCCTAAAGGTCCTCAAGCTGAAAACATCGTAGCTATTTAATCTACGCTGTTCGTGCGCCGAGCTAACCTATACGGTTATCGGCAGCACAAACCTTAGAAAGGCAAGCCCTAACCGGTTTGCCTTTTTTTATGGGCGTTTTACAATAATCGCAACGGTTGCGGTTATGCATAAGCAGGAGAAAAAAGGTCATGCCAAGTCAACATATTGTGGTTGTTGGTGGTGGTGCAGGTGGGCTAGAACTCGTTACAAAATTGGGTCGCAAGTATAAAAAGAATAAAGATGTTCGCATTAGCCTGGTGGATAGAAACCTGACCCACGTTTGGAAACCTTTATTGCATGAAGTTGCAGCTGGCGCATTAGATGCCGACATCGACGGTGTTGATTACCGCGTTCAAGCCGCGAACATCGGCTTTCATTTCCAGCCCGGCCAGTTAACTGGCGTAAACCGCAAAGAAAAAACCATCACATTAGCTGCAATACTGAATGACAAAGGTGACGAACTGGTTGCCGAGCGCCAAATTGATTACACCAAACTGGTTATTGCCATTGGCTCAGTAACCAATGACTTCGGTACCGAAGGTGTTGCAGAGCATTGCTATAGCCTGGACAGCGTTAAGCAGGCTACCCAGTTTCACCACACCCTGATGAATACCTTCCTGGCCCTGCAGGCACAAAAATACGTGAAGCCTTTACAGGTGGCTATTGTTGGTGGCGGCGCGACCGGCGTAGAGCTGGCGGCGGAACTGCACAAGTCAGCCGAGCTCATTCGTACTTACGGGTTTGATGATTTCGAAATGAATCAGCTACGTATTACCCTGATTGAAGCAGGCCCGCGCATTCTTCCCGCGCTGCCCGAGCGTATTGCTGATGCGGCCAAACAGGAATTGGAAAAGCTGGGTGTGCAAGTGCTGGTGAATAAACCGGTGGTGAAAGTGACTGCTGATGCCATTTATACCGGCGACGACGAGAGTTTCGAGGCACCACTGAAAATTTGGGCGGCAGGGGTAAAAGCACCTGAATTACTGACCAAAATTGAAGGGCTGGAAACCAATAAACGTAACCAGATAGTGGTGGACGAGAGCTTGCTTGCCAAAGGCGAGAACGACATTTTTGTGCTTGGCGACAGCGCCGGGTTTGAGCGGGCTGATGGATCCTGGGTGCCACCGCGCGCACAGGCAGCGCACCAAATGGCGAAGATTGTGTATACCAACTTATTACGTCAGCAAGCCGATAAACCATTAGACCCGTTTGTGTTTAACGACCGTGGGTCGCTGGTGTCGCTGTCCAGCTATACCGCCGTGGGTAGTTTAATGGGCAACCTGACCAAAGGCGCCATGATGGTAGAAGGCTGGCTGGCGCGCATTATGTATAAGTCGTTGTACCGTATGCATCAGGTGGAAGTGCATGGCTACTTTAAAACCCTGCTATTTATTATGGTACAGGGCTTGAGTCGTCGCCTGCGCCCCCGTTTAAAACTGCACTAACGCCAGCTATAAACAGAGCTTTCGGGGTTATTCGTCATCAGTTCGGGCAATAACCTCGAATCCCCCTCCGGCTAAAACCACTATTACTTCAATGGGTTGGCAGCACACCTGACAATCGACAATTTGTTGCTGATCAATGTCGTTTTCACTATCAATTTCAATGCTATTGGGCGCCATGCAGTAGGGGCAACTGAATTCTTCTTCGGCGGTTAAGCTCATTAAAAACTCCTTAAAAACGCGTATCTGGCAACCAAATCTGCGCCTTAGCGCGTGACCCAGCCGCCGGCAACCGGGAATACCTGGCCGACAAAACAGTCAGCGGCGTCACTGCATAAGAAAGCTGCAAATTCAGCGTCTTCGCGGGCACTTACCAAACGGCCAAGTGGTACTTCTCGCTTTAATCGCTCCTGGAAGCGCGGATTCTGTTGTACCTCCGGCGGAAAGTAAGTGGCGTTATCCACAAAGTTCTGCGCAATAGCATTCACCTGCACATTATGCGCGGCAACTTCCACGCCTACCGACTGAATGTAAGCCAGTTGCGCACCGCGTGCCGCACTGTAAGTTGAAGCTCGTTTGATTCCACGAAGCGCCGAAGCACTACCCATTAGTAAAACCTTACCCGAGCGGCGCTCAACCATTGCCGGTAGTACTTCACGAATAATACGCGGCAAGGGGTCAACTAGGGCACCGAATACCTGCTGCCATTCGTTGTCAGTAACCTCAGTGGCTGGCGTGGAAGGCGCCGCCACGCCCAAGTTCACCAGCACTACGTCAAGCTCGCCTGCGCTTTCCACTAGCTGCTTTACTTCGTCGCTAGTTGCCAGTGCTGCTTTACTGGCAATAACTTCTGCGCCCTGCTCGGCTAGCACCTCACACAGCGCCGGGCCCATAAATAAATCCGCGTGAGTGACTAAAATGCGCTTACCGCTTAACTTCAGTTGGCTCATTGGCTAAGTCCTTTTGGCTTCTTCGAAATAGCGTGGTTCATGAACTAAGCTTATAGGAACTGAACAAAAATAGGTATTCGCTATGACCAATAAATTGAAATGCGGCGAAGGGATAATAAGGGGTGAGTGGTAAGCCGCGATGGGCTAACATTGCAATTACTCGAATCCTACGAAGCATCAAAGGAACTGAACCATGCCCGGAAGTGACAGGTATCTTAACCGTTACCACAAGAAAACCAAGCCCCATGAATATGTGCTTGCTTACTTAATAGGTGCTGTAGCGCTGGCTGTATTCTTCATTCCAGCACTAATTTATGCCTACATTTTGGTGTTTCTGTTTGAATGGATATTTTTCGACATCAGTTGGAGCAGCTGGATTACCTATGCGGTGCTGTTTGGAATTGCAGCCGTACTTTTTATACTGGGCGTAGGGCGTTCCTCTATTGATGGCGCATTCTGGAAAGCATTTGCGTTTAAAGGCAAATAGACGGAGCTCACTATCGCTAAACCACGCAAAAAACAACCACTAAGAACCGTTGATATAACCTGCGCGGCTTGCCGTGCACCTTTATTTAAGTATCGCAAAGGTGGTAAAGGTGCGCTGGTAAAATGCTTTGTCGAGCGCATTGCCGAGGATTTCACCGAAACCCCCTGCCATTGCCCAGGCTGCGGCCAACAGTTCGCCCGCGAAACCATGATGCGCGGCACCCCCGCTTATAAAATGATTGGCGGGAAAGTGCATGCGAAGTAAATATTTATAGTTTAGATTTTGAAGCGGTCGGTCAGCTCATTCAGACGTGTCGCTAAGCGCGCAAGCTCCGTTGCTGAAGCGCTGGTTTGCTCGGCACCAGATGAGGTTGAGTCTGATAAATCACGTATACTAACCAAGTTTTTATCAACGTCTTTAGATACTGTCGCCTGCTCTTCAGCAGCGCTCGCAATAGACGTATTGCGATTATTGATTTCTGCTACGGCCGTGGCAATTTCACCCAGAGCTTCTCCGGCTTTGGTCGCTAGTTCTAAGGTTGATTTTGCGCGTGCAGAACTTGCTGTCATGGTTTCGACAGAACGACCTGAAGATTTTTTAATGATATCAACTAACTCTTCAATTTCCACTGTGGACGATTGCGTTCGGCTTGCCAATGCTCTTACTTCATCGGCAACTACGGAAAAGCCTCGGCCGGATTCTCCCGCGCGAGCGGCCTCAATTGCTGCGTTCAAAGCCAATAAATTGGTTTGTTCAGCAATAGCGCGAATGACTTCAAGTACTTTGGTGATGTCATTCACTTTTGTAGCAAGTTCGTTCACGCTATCTGCGGATTCGATCATGCGGTTGGATAAATCATCAATTGCGTCAACTGTGTCAGACACTTGCGCTCTACCTTGCTGTGCTTTTTCATCCGCATACTCAGACGAATCTGATGCGCCTTGAGCATCTGCGGCTACGCTCTCAATAGCAGCTGTTAGTTCATTCACTGCCGTTGCGGCTTGTTCTAGCTGTTCAGACTGCTTTTGAATGTTACGCGCAGAATCATCAGTGACTGAAGTTAGCTCTTCTGAGGTCGCCGCCAGTTGGGTAGCTGAGTCTGAAATAGTGCCGATAGAGTCGCGTAAGCTTTCTTGTGTTCCTTTCAACTGTTCAATTAAATTACTTACTTCGTCGTTACCTTCAACCGTAAATTGATAGGTCAAATCTCGATTGGCGATGCGTTTAGCAATATCAAGCGCAACTCGTAGTGGCCGCACCACACTATTAGTTAAAATAATAGACAGTGCCACTATAATGACGAGCGTGATAACGAGAACGCTAATCAAGGCGGTAAATGTTCGTGCCATCATGACGTCGGCTTCTACCCTTACTTCATCAATAGCCGCAACTTCGTAATTGATGAAATCGTCCAGTACCGAAGATATTTCCTCCGTTAACGGTAATTGCTTATCTTGGCGCAATTGTACAGCTTCTTCTTCTTTGCCTGCTTCTTCCAGAGCTATGTACTGATCTTGTAAGTTCCAATATTCTTCATCAAGCGCTAAGTAGCTCTCAAACAACTGTTTGGCTTGTTCGGTATGCACGATGTTGGCGAGCTGCTGTTCTAAATCGTCTAACGCTTTGTCGGCACTTAATATTCTGCTTTGGTAATACTGAATGAGATCTTGCGTAGGTGCATTTTGAAGGTTTGCGGTATGCACGCGAGCTCGAAGAAATTCACTGTCTATACGACTCACGAGTTGAAGACTGACAGCGCGTTGGTCGGTTACATAATTTAATTGATTGGATAAGCTGGTTGTTTGCGTAATCGCAAATATTCCAAGGCCGAGCACAACCAAACCAACTAAACCAAAAGCCAGAGTAAAGCGCAGGCCTAAAGCCAATCTTCGTAACATGGAAAACATAAAAACTCTCTTTTTTAATTATTGATAAACGAGTTATAGCTAGCTATCGGTTTAAAGTTGTAGAGCTTTAACGTTACTTTAACTTATATGTATATAGTTTTATGCTGAAGAATATCTGAGTTCAGCAATGACGGCGTCACAAAACAGTAAATACAATTACTTACATCGCCTGTTTCGGCCGGTTGTTGATGGCGTAAAGTGCTATTTTTAAAAGGACCCCAGTAAAATGCAGCATGAACCGATAAATTTCGTAGAAAAGCTTAGCCAATTTGCGGATCAATGGTCACCCAAAGTGGTGGCCGAAATGAACGACTATCAATTTAAGCTGGTAAAGCTTGAGGGTGATTTTGTTTGGCATGATCACCAACATACGGACGAAACTTTTATTGTGCTAAAGGGCAGCCTTCGGATTGATTTTAGAGACGGTTGTATAAATTTATCGGCAGGCGAAATGTATGTTGTGCCCAAAGGTGTTGAACATAAGCCTTACGCTGAAAAAGAAGCCGAAGTATTGCTGATAGAACCCAAAGGCGTGGTGAACACCGGCGACGGCCAGACGGATGAGCGCACGGCTAGCAATGACGTGTGGATATAAACTTAATCATCATCCAATTTGTCGAGTTGTGCTACTAAACTCGAGCTCATTCGATTCAATTCATCGGTGTTGCCAGACAAAGCTTCCGATTGCTCAAGAGCTTCATCGCATAAATCACTGAGCACTTGTGTACTTTTACTAACGCTTGCCACCGCTTGTTGCTGTTGCTCACTCGACTGAGAAACAGTGTCTAATTCCATATTTATAGATTGAATTTCATTTAACACCTGCCCAACCGATGCCGTTGTTTGTTTGGTTATTTCTTCGGCCTCTTTCGACGACTTTAAAGCTTCATCGCTCACTGTACCTGCGGAAGCAATAACGCCACGAAGTTCGCTTGTCATCGCAATAATATCTTCTGCTGTCGATTTTGTTTTTTTCGCGAGCGCCCTAACTTCGTCGGCCACTACCGCAAAGCCTCGTCCGTGCTCTCCCGCGCGCGCAGCCTCAATTGCCGCATTTAATGCCAACAGATTCGTCTGATCCGTAACCGATTCAATCAATTCAACAAACTTGTTTATTTTTCCAGCACTCGCCTCAACTCGATCGAAGTTCTCGTCAAAACTCTCAACAGATGACATCAACCTTTTCATACAAGCACTCAAGCTATCCATTTGCTGGCTAGATTTATCACTCAGTGAAGTGACATTTTCGGCGTTGCCACTGACTCTAGTGATAGACCCGACCATTTCATCAATGCTGACATTAATTTCTTCCATCGTTGAAGCTAACTGTGTTGACTGGTCACTTAGTTTTTCACTAGTACTGTGAGAGCGGTCAGATAATTTTGATGTACGATGAGCAAACTCACTTAATTCTTCGGAAGTTCTGTCTATTTTTTCCACAATATTTCGGAAGCGTTTGAGCGCTCGATTCAGTTCCCTTGCTATTTTTCCAAACTCGGTTTGACTACTGAGTTCAACACGAGCATCGAGATTACCCTCACCTATCTCTGTCGCCATGTGTCGTAAGGCTTCCAGCGACTTACCGATAATATGGCGAGTCACAATTTGCGACACCACTGAAACAACCAACAAGAACAACGCGAAGTAAGTCAGTACACTTTGGTGCTGAGCGAATAAATCGGACAGTATTAAAACAACAAGCGCCAGCATGATAAAAATCAGGTTGAGCGCGTTCACTCGCGAAAAAGGCAAGTTGGATAAGCTCATGAATACTCCAGAAAAAAAGGAAGGCTTAAGTGTAAAGGTTGGGTGAACAGTAACACTATAACGAAGCCTTAGATATTCATTCTAAGACTGATAAGACCTGCTAATTTAACCCATACTTATTAGCAGAGCGATTTAGAGTTCAAGGTTCTGCAGCTACGCGAAAAAAGACAGCGCGTCATTATACAACTTCGGGATGGATTCTATCCATTTTGTAACTAAACACTCTCACCCGCGGCATTCGCCGAGGCCCAGGCCCATTGGAAGTTGTAGCCACCCAGCCAGCCGGTTACGTCTAACACTTCACCAATAAAAAATAGTCCGGGTTGGCGGTTACTTTCCATGGTGCGCGAGCTTACTTCGTCGGTGTTTACACCGCCTAAGGTTACCTCCGCGGTGCGGTAGCCTTCGGTGCCGTTGGGTTTTATCGGCCAACTATTCAAGGTTTCGGCAACTTGGGCAAGTAGTGCGTTGTTGCAATCGGCCAGGTTTTTGTCGGGCCATTGGTGTTGGTCGGCCAGGGTTAATGCCAGGCGTTTGGGAAACCACTGCTGTAACACCGTACGCAAGCCAAGTTTGGGCCGGTCGCTGCGCAGTTGCTGTAGCTCGGCCAGCACGTCGGTGCTTGGCAGCAGGTCTAAGCTCACCGCTTCGCCGGGTAACCAGTACGACGAAATCTGCAATATGGAAGGTCCGCTCAATCCTCGGTGGGTAAACAGCATGGCTTCTTTAAAGCTGCTGCGCTCATTGCGGGCTACAACATCCACGGCCAAACCCGAAAGCTCCGCGTAACGTTGTTTGTCAGCATCATGCAGGGTAAAAGGCACTAAGCCTGCGCGCACCGGTAGCACGCTGTGACCAAACTGCTCTGCCAATTGATAACCCAGTGGGGTGGCGCCTAGCTTCGGCATTGAGAGTCCGCCACAGGCAACTATCAGTTTGCTGGCCTGATAAACACCTTGCGAGGTTTTCACCTGATACAGCTCGTTGGTGTAGCTTACGTCCAAAATCTCGGTACGCAGTTGCACGCGGGCGCCAAAGTTGTCGCATTCAGCCATCAGCATGCGCACTATGTGTTTGGCAGAATCGTCGCAAAATAACTGACCCAGAGTTTTCTCGTGGTAGGCAATGCCGTGTTTTTCTACCAGTGCTACAAAATCCCACGGGGTATAACGGCTAAGTGCCGACTTACAAAAATGTGGGTTTTGCGACAGGAAATTCTCGGGGCTGGTGTACATGTTGGTAAAGTTGCAGCGCCCGCCGCCGGATATCAGTATTTTCTTGCCAGCTTGTTTGGCATGGTCCAGTACCAGCACGGACTTTCCCCGTGCGGCGGCTGTAGCGGCGCAGTGCAGGCCGGCTGCACCTGCGCCAATAATCAGAACATCAACCTGGCTCACTAGCTTTGCAGAGCCTCTAATACGTGTTCAGCACTGCTTACGCCAAAGGTTTTTTCGTCTTCAACGAACAGGTGGGTAATCACGCCGTCGGTAATAACCATAGCGTAACGTTCAGCACGGGTACCGCCGAAGTTACCGGTTTCTTTTACCAGGCCAAGTTGCTTGTGGTAGCTGGCATCACCATCAGAAAGTAAGCGCACACTATCGCCAACGTTCAGGTGTTTGCCCCAGGCGGCCATAACAAAAGCGTCGTTTACCGACACACAGTTTATGGTTTGCACGCCTAACTGACGGAACTGGTCTACTTTTTCAGCAAAGCCTGGTAAGTGCTTTTCAGAGCAAGTTGGGGTGAAGGCGCCTGGTACGGCGAAGAAAATATGGGTGCCTTTGGCGAAAAGTTCTTCCGGATTATGTTGCTGCATACCTAACTCGCCTTTGGCGGTTAGCGTACCAGCTGGAATGCGATCGTTTTGCTTAATCATAGGTAAATCCTTAGCTGAAATTGGTGATTATGAATTTACTGACGACGCCGCGGCGTCTATCAAATAAATATCGAAACGCTGTTTATTACTAATGACCTGTTGATTTGGTTTGCTGCCAGCCAGAAAATCAGCGTGCTGTGGGCGTTTTATGACGACCCGTTTGCGTGCCGCTTGCAGTGCTGGGGCCAATAGCGCATCGGCGTCTTCGTCGTTGCCGACTAAGGCATGAAAAATCTGCATGTCTTTTTTGACAGCGGATTTGCGGTCGCGTTTGTGCTGTCCTTTTGGATACATAGGGTCTAAGTATACAACATCAAAGCTGGCGGCTGGTGTTGTTTGCAGAACCTGCTGGCCGCCAAATTGCAGCCGCTGCTGTAACCACGGGTGATGTGCGCCGTCATGTTGCAGTGCGTACTGCAGCAATGCAGCGACTACCGGATGCCGTTCCTGCAAGGTTACTTCGCAGCCAAGTGCAGCCAGTACCAGTGCGTCACGGCCAAGCCCGGCGGTCGCATCTAAAATACTGGGTCGTTTGTTACCGGATACGCCCACAGCGCGGGCAATGGCTTCATTCTTGATAGTGGCTCGGGCGGCTCGGGCGGCATGTTTACTCTGTAAAAAATCAATCCGCAGCGGCGTCATATCAGTATTGGCCAGCCAGCGTAGGCTTAAACCTGAACGGCTAAGTTCTAACTGAAACTCAGCGTTGGGCTGTGGTTGGGTGGTAAGTTGAAACTGCTCGGCAATGGCTGCCGCTTGGTGCTGCAACCCGGGGTCATCCGCTTGCGTGTTTACAACGGCGATAACGCCGACCCCGGTTTCACTCATGCAGCGCGTTCCATATCCACGTGTGGAATGTCGTCTTCCAGATATTCGTCGCCTATTTCAACAAACCCGAAGCTGGTGTAAAAGTCTTTTAAATAGGTTTGTGCGCTTAAGCGTACCGGTTGAAGTGGTGCATGCTCCAGCAGATAATCCAATGAGCGCTGCATCAGTTGCTTGCCCAAACCGCTACCACGTTTGTTACCGGCGCTAAGTACGCGACCAATGCGGCTATAAGGTTTGTCGTCGGTTGGCAGAAAAATGCGCGCATAGGCTAATAACTTGCCCGTATCGCTGCGGGCAAATAAGTGTTGTGCTTGCTGATCCAGTCCGTCTGCGTCCATATAAGGGCAGGTTTGCTCAACAATAAAAACTTCCTGACGAATTTTTAAAATTGCATACAAGGTCTGAATATCTAGCTCTTGAAAACTGCGGGTTTCCCAAATCATGTGGCCACTTTTTTTAGTTTTTGGTGTAGGTGGATAACGTTTTGTTGCGCAATACTATCCGTGTTTGCCGGAAAAAGAGCAAGTAACTCAGCTACTTTATGGCGTTTCGCACCATTTTGACTAATGCTTCGAG
This sequence comes from Idiomarina sp., assembly GCA_040882145.1. GTDB lineage: Bacteria > Pseudomonadota > Gammaproteobacteria > Enterobacterales > Alteromonadaceae > Pseudidiomarina. The sequence goes on along the minus strand of JBBEBU010000017.1, from coordinate 28,217 downwards.
CCACCTGCAAGGTGGTGAGTTGCGCATTTTTATAAAGCACTCGGGTTAGTTCAGTATCGTGATTACTAACTAAGACAGGTATGTCGCGCATGCGGGCCAGGCGCTCTGCCCGCAGTGCTAGTTCGTGCTGATGTTCCAGGTTAAAGCCTCCACTGGCGTAGCTGGTGAAATTAGCTGTGGTGGTTAAGGGGGCATACGGTGGGTCGCAGTACATTACGTCACCGGTGCGCGCGCGGCGGAACACGTCTTCAAAGCTAAGGCAGGTAAAGGTAGCGCGCTTGGCTTTTTCGGCAAAGTGCTCTAGCTCCGCTTCCGGAAAATACGGCTTACGGTATTGGCCGAAGGGTACATTAAAACCACCGCTGGAATTGTAGCGGCACAGGCCGTTGTAACCGTGGCGGTTTAAGTACAAAAACAACAGCGAGCGCTCATAGCCGTCGGTGCTGGCATTAAACTGCTCGCGCATGGCGTAGTAGGTTTGTTCGCTATTGTTGTGGGCGTTAAAGAAGGTGCGGGCATCTTTAATAAAGCCAACCGGCTTGCGCTTAACCGTGCGGTACAAGGTAATTAAATCTTGATTGATGTCGTTTAGCAGATAGCGGGAATAGTCGGTATTTAAAAACACAGAACCAGCGCCAACAAAGGGCTCAATGAGCTTGTTGCCGCTTGGTAACAGACGCGTAATGGGCTCAATGAGGCCGTACTTGCCCCCTGCCCACTTTAAAAATGCCCGGTTCTTCTTCATGCGCCTGCACTGTTATTACTTCAACATAGCGACGATTGTAACCTGATTTAGGGCTGTTGTTCGATGTTTGCGTGTACCGCAGCAAAAGATTTCGGCCAGGGCTGCAGTGCCTGCACCTGCGGTGGCAGTTCGGCCACAGCATTACGGGCTGCGTCTATAGTGCTAAAACTACCGTAAATGGTGATTAAACGCAGGTTATTGCCACTGCCGTATTGATAGGTTCTGGCGGTGTTCTGCAAACCACTTTCTTGTAAAAAATTGTCCAACCATTCAGCCGAGCTCAGGCTATTTAGCTGCAAGGTATAGTTGCGCGGCGGTTGTGCCAGCGCCCAGGCATTGTCGTAGCTGTTGTTTTTACTTACTGGCGCGCGTTGCGACGTTCCCTCAGCAGCGGTTTCTGCTGCACTGGTGGGCGCTGGTGCCGTTTGTTCGGCAGCTACCGAAGCTTTACTTGGTTTGCTTAGTTTTACATTCAGCGTTTCGGTTGAAGCTTCGCGCTCAGCCGCCGTCTTTAAATCAGTTAGCGCATCGTCATAGGTGATTGCCAGTTCAGCCGGCAGCTCGTCGGCGCTGTTTACCGGATCGCTTGCCGTGGCTACTTCGGTTGGCACCGCAGGTACGGGCTTCGGTAGTGGTGTTTGCCAGAACAAGGGATCCAACCGGTGATTGTCGGCCAGTGCCAGCTTAATAGGGGCGGTAGTTAAGTCGTTATTCAGTATCACCAGAGTAAACAACGAACCTAGCAGCGGTAACATCAGTAACTTAAACCAGCCCGGCTGCGGTTTATTAAGCTTCCGCTTTCTTGCGCTATAGGCACCTAGTGCCACAGCAACGCCTTCGTCTTCGTCGTCAATGCTGGTGCTGTCGTTATCGCGCAACGAATCAATGCCATCGCCAAGATCAAACGCCTGAGGGCGCAAATTTTGTTGTAAGTAGGTTTGAATTTCGCCCGGAAATCCGGTCAGGCTCAGCAGTTCACGCTTATGGCGTTGCTGAGTCCAGCTGCTTTGCAGAGCTTGCGGCAGCATGGCGCGCACAAAATCGTATTGTTCGGCAAAGGTAAATGGCTCTACGGCCATCAATAACGGCGTTTGCTCGCCATTGTGAATCGCTTTAAATTGTTTGGCCCAGCTGGAAATGCCACTTAGCATGACGCTCAGACGGCAGCCTTTGCCGCTGGCTAACATTTGCATTATGGCTTGCTGCAATTCATGAATGAAAGCGTTGGATAAGTACTCGGCGTTATCAACCACCACTATGGCATGACTAATGGCGCGATGATTTGCCATTTGCTCGCCCAGGGCTTTGCTGGATACCGGCATAGTGCCATACAGTTGAGTGAGAATTTGGCTGCGCAAGTGCGCATCGGACTGTTTGGCGCTGGCGCTTAAGAAAGCAACCTCGGCGTAGTCTGACGCTTGTTCCAGGTACAGTTCGGCCAGCGTCGATTTTCCGGCACCTTGCGGGCCGTGCAAAATCACCACTTGTTCACTGAAACTGCTCACGTAATGCAGTCGTTCCAGTAACCGTTGCTGGCTCAGCGTTGCCTGTACCGGCGCCGCTAGTAATATTGGATTTTTAGATAACGCTTGCATCTGCCATTGTCCGACGTTGATTAACTGACGTCAGCAATTGCAGCCTTCACAAGTTCGGGGTCGACCTGACTGGTTACCGTTGCGCTACCAATAGCGGTAGGTAAAACGAATCGCAGTTTGCCGGCCTGTACTTTTTTGTCCCGTTGCATGTAGCTTAACCAGGTGTCCCAGGCTAGTTGCGGTGGTTTTACCGGTAGCCCGAGCGCTTGGGTAAGCGCAACGATGCGTCGAAAATCTGACGCTGTGATCAGCTGCATTGCCATCGCAAGGTTAGATGCAATAACAGTGCCAGCTGCAACAGCTTCGCCGTGGGTCCATTCACCGTAGTGGCTGGCGGCTTCAATGGCATGACCAAAGGTGTGGCCTAAATTCAGCAGGGCGCGCACGCCTTGCTCGCGTTCGTCCAAGGCTACTACTTCAGCTTTAATAGCGCAGCTGCGGGCAATAGCTTCGCTTAGCTTGGCGCTGTCGCGGGCAACTAATGCAGGCGCGTTGGCTTCCAGCCAGGCAAAAAATTCGGCGTCGTGAATAATGCCGTATTTCATAACTTCGGCCAGGCCGCTGTGAAAGTCCCGGTCAGTTAGGGTGGTTAAACAGTCGGTATCAATAACCACAGCTTGCGGTTGATAAAAGGCGCCGATTAAATTTTTACCTAAGGGGTGATTTACGGCGGTTTTACCGCCCACCGACGAGTCTACGTCGGCCAGCAAGGTGGTAGGGAGTTGATAAAAATCAACGCCACGCTGAAAACAAGCGGCCGCAAAGCCGGCCAAATCACCCACCACACCACCGCCTAATGCCAACACGGCACAATCACGGTTAAAGCTGGCGCCAATTAAGGTTTTCATAACCTCACCAAAGCTCTCCAGCGACTTGTATTGCTCGCCATCAGCGAGTTGGTGGACCACCACTTGGTGTTCCGTTGCGGACTCGGCCAGGCTGCGTTGCAGTTGCGCCAAATATAGCGGCGCTACCGTGGTGTTGGTAAGAATAAAAATTTGTGGGGGTAACTGCGGCAGCAGGGTGCTGATTTGATTCAGCAGACCGCTGCCAATATGAATCGGGTAACTGCGCTCGGCCAATTGCACCATGAGGGGGTTATTTGCGTGGCTGGCCATAGTTGCGCGCTCCGGTGATTAAATACCGACTTTCTCGATAATTTGGTCAATCACAAACTTGGCACTTTGCTCGTCGGTACGAACCGTAATGTCGGCAATCTCTTCGTATAACGGATTGCGTTCTTCGGCCAGAGTTTCCAGCACTTCGCGTGGATTTTCGGCTTCGGAAATTAGCGGCCGGCGCTTGTCGCGCTGGGTCCGAGCCAGTTGTTTGTCGATGGTGGTTTGCAGATAAACCACAATGCCACGAGCCGATAAGCGGTTACGGCTTTCCTTACTCAGGATAGAACCACCACCTGTGGCCAGCACAATACCGGTATGCTCGGTCAGTTCTTCTATGACCTTTTCTTCCCGCGCACGAAAACCCGCTTCACCTTCTAATTCGAATACCCAGCTTATTTCAGCACCGGTGCGGCGCTCAATTTCTGAGTCTGAATCATAAAATTCTAAATGAAGTTCTCTGGCGATTTGACGACCAATAGTGCTTTTGCCGGCACCCATTGGACCTACTAAGAAAATGTTACGTTTTTCAGCCATATGTCTGCTTTACATCACTTATTGATAGCTGTGACTCACGAATTTGGAGTGTCTTAAGACCTTCCTCAACCCAACGAAAAAGAGCCGCGATTATCGCAATTCACAGCTCTGATGGCAAGCTTTAGCGCTCAGTGGTTACAACGCGCGGGGTCACGAAAATAAGTAACTCGCGCTTTTCGTTAATTTGACTAGTAGTGCGGAACAATACGCCAACATAAGGAATGTCGCCTAACAGTGGTACTTTAGAAATATCGTTCAGTATTTGCTGCTGATAAATACCACCTAGTACTATGGTTTCACCGTTCTCTACCAGTACCTGCGTGCTGATTTCCTGGGTATCAATAGAAACCGCTGGCCCGGTTGGGGTGCTCACAGTTTCACCGCGAGTATTTTGGGTTATCACCAAGTCCAGAATAATCCGGTTGTCGGGAGTGATCTGCGGGGTTACCCGTAATCCCAGCACGGCTTTCTTAAATTGCACGGCGGTAGCGCCCGACGACGAGCTTTCCACAAACGGAATTTCGGTACCTTGCTCAATGTAAGCCGATTTTTGGTTGGCAGTAGTAATGCGCGGGCTGGCAATAATTTCACCGCGGTTTTCCTGCTCCAGTGCTGACAGTTCTAAATCCAGCAAGCGGCCGTCACTTAGGCGGGCCACGTGGAAGCCAAGCGAAGCTGCCGGGTTATTAACCGGCAAGTTTACATTTAGGCGATTAGCCAGTGCCGGCACGTTGCCATTAGCCATGTCTTCGGCACCCTGCAAATTACCAGATACACCGCTTTCATTGCCGCTGCCGGAAAAGCCCCAGCGAATACCCAGCTCTTCACTAATATTGTCGCGTACAGTAACCATGCGCGATTCAATCATGACCTGCTTAACCGGACGGTCGAGTACTTCCACCATGCTGCGAATGGCTTCAATTTGCTCGGCCGTGTCGCGAATAAGCAGGGTATTGGTGCGTTCGTCCACGGTTACGGCACCGCGCTGGGATAATAAATTGGTATCGTCATTGCGCAGCAACGCCGCCAGTTCCGCCGCTTTGGCGTAATTTACCTGCACGTAACTGGACTGCATGGGCGTTAAGTCGGCAATTTTCTGACTGGCGGCCAAGTCTTTGGCTTCGCGCTCGGCTAACTCGTCGGCCGGACCAACAATCAGAATATTGTCATCAATGCGTTTATCCAGTCCTTTCACCCGCAAAATAGTAGCCAGAGCTTTGTTCCATGGCACATTTTCAAGGCGCAAGGTAATGGTGCCGCTAACAGTGTCGCTGGCAACCAGGTTCAAGTTGTTTTCGTCGGCCAGAATTTGCAGCAGCTGACGCACCGGAATGTCCTGAAAATTCAGCGAAATAGGCCGATCATCGGTGCTGTCGCTTAACTCAGCCAGTTCATCTTTCGGGCGCGGAAATAAGCGCAGTACCAGGTTGTCTTCCAGCTGTTGCAACTGATGTTCAAAGCCAGTTTTGCCTACTATTTCAATTCGCGAGTGGTCGCCTTCACGGAAGGTTTCAATAGTTTCTATCGGGGTATCAAACTCGCTTACGTCCAGCAAATACAGGTGCTGTTCCGGCAACCGGGTATTAAACAGCATAATGCTAAGTGAGTTTTCACCCACTTTCAGTTCTTGCTGAACCTGAGTGCCGGCATCGCTATTGGTGCGAATGCGCACAGTAGCGGTGGCGTTATCGGTGCGCTCAAATTGAATGTCGTCAATTTCGTTGCGCGCACTTTGAATGCGGACCATTTCGTCGCTAGCGCCGGCACTTGGGGTGTCGGTGCTGGCTAGTAAGGTTAATGACAGCTCGTTATTGTTGCGCACTAACAAGTGTTGCAGCGGCTCGCGGGTGTGCACCGATAGCAGCAAATCGTCGCGCTGTTGCTCTACATAAACGGCTTCAATAAGTGGATGATTAGGGGTGGCAATTTTGCCATCAGGCAAATCGCTGTTGGTGTAACGCAGTAAAAATTCGTTGCGCAGCGGGTTGTTGGTGGTGCGCACTACCGGAGCGGCTACTTGATTTTCAAAACGTAACTGCAACCCGAAACGATCAGGGGTAAGCGGCGCATGGTCAATGCCATGTAAGGTATTCAGCGTATCCGCCTGGCTGCTAAACGCGATGCATAAACCAAGTAAGGCAGTAAATAATCGGCATCTCATAAATTGTTACTCCTGGAAGGCGTCACCAGTGTCAGCGACGTTTCCCGTTGCTGCCAGCAGCCGTCGCCGGTGGCTATCCACTCGCGTAGCGTTAGGCGATTGTCGCTGATGGTTGTTACCTGGCCGTAATTCAGGCCCAGATAGTCCCCGGTCGTTACCCGATGTAACTGACCTTGATTGGTGGTTATTAAAGCGGTGCGGCTGCCATTTTGAGCGCTCATCACACCTTTTAATTGCATTTGGTCCAGGGCAATTTGCTGTAACGGCGTTGCTACCCGGGTAAAATTCGGTTGCGGGCAGTTACGTGCTGCACCAGCTACGGCGTCACGACTCTGCTCACTGCTGCGAGCTACTGGGCGGAACGGGTCGCGTGCGGTGGCACCAACATAATCAACGCTGGTTAGCTCAGGTAGCTGCGGTAATGGCTCCGCCGCTGGCACTGCACCTTGATGAACTTGCTCTAAATAGTTCTGCAAATCGGTGTGTCGGCCGCTACAGGCTGCCAAAGTTAGTGCCACTAGCACCAGTGCCAGAGTGCGCGAATACATTATCATGGTTCCGCCCTCATGGTTTGCTGGCGGTAGGTTTCAGCGGTTACAGTTAATCGTAGTGGCGCATTCTCTGAGCTGCGTGTTAACCGAAAATCCTGCACGCTAATAATGCGATCCAGCCCGGCTAATTCAGCAATAAAATCACCAATTTGATGATAATTGCCGGTTAACTCAATATTCATCGGCAAGGCGGTGTATAGCTCCCGCTGCACCGCCGGCTGCCATTCAATGCGCTCAATGCGTAACCCACTTTGGGTACCAATCAGAGTTATATCGTCCAATAGCCGTGGCGTTTCGTCGTCCGTCGGCAGCATGTTCAGTAAATCGGCCAGCGCCGCATTTAATACCTGAAGTTGCTGACGATAAATTGGCAAATTCGCGGTGCGATAATATTTGAGTTGATACTCGTCCTTTAAGGTGCGCTCTTTGGCTACATCCTGCTGATAACGAGCCCAGTCGTCGGCCAGCAAAAAATAGTAGCCTAACCCCAATACCGCGATGGCTGTAACGGCAAAAACCAAGCGTCGCAGTGGCGCTGGCCACCAGGGCAGCTCACTAAGCTCCAGCTCGCGCAACTGGTCTAAATTAATTGCCATTGGCGACCTCCGCAGTGGTTGGCGGTGTCATGGTTGGCATAATTCGGGTGGACAACGAGAAGGCATCAAACTGACCGCCGCTGTTTTCGTCAGCCACTACTTGTTGCAGCAAGGGTTGATCGAACAGCGGTGAGCGTTTTAATTCACGCAACAGCTCCGCCACGCGATTATTGGACGCGCTGCGGCCGTCAATATAAAGCATGCTGCCACGCTTCTCGACGTTCACAATATACAGCCCCTGCGGGGTTCGGTTTGCAAGCTCATTAACCAGTCGTACCGCAGTGTTGCGATCTTCATGCAGGGATTGAATAAGTGCCATACGCTGCACAATAGATTCTTTTTGGTCGTTAATGCGCTTAATTTCGGCCAGCTGTGTATCCAGCAAGCCAATGTGCTGTTGCAGGTACTGGTTACGCGACTGTTGCTGATAACGCACTTCCATCATGACAAAGTGCACCAGCATAATGACCAACGCCGCAGCTAATGCAGTTACGCCCATAATGCCTAAAAATCGGTTGCGCGCGCGCAGGCGCTCATGTTGCCGCCAGGGGAGCAGGTTTATGTGTGCCATGCTGAAAAGCTCCTCAGGGCTAACCCGGTAGCCTGCACAAAACGCGGGCCGTGCGATTTCATGTGAGTTAATGCGGGTGCCAGTTCGAATAGTGCAAAGGGATCAACCACAGCTACCGGATACGTGCTTTGCTGTTGCAAATACCCTTGAATTAACGGCAGCTGTGCGCCACTGCCACTAATAGCCAGGCCGCTGAAGTCGGTTTGGCTACCACTGGTGCTACTACTATAAAGTTGCAGGCTGCGGCTCAATTGCTGCCACAAGTTGGCACAAAAATCGGCAATAACTAGCTCCGAAAAAACTTCCAACTCACCTTGCTGTAACTGCTCGAATACCAGTGTTTCCGGCATGGCGTCGGCGCCGCGGCTAAGCGGTTTTACTAAGGCGTCAGTACCCATGCCGTGATGGCGGCTAAACAGAATTTCGTCACCTTTTACGACCAGTAATAGCAGATGGGATTCAGCAATATCTAACAGCAATAGAGGCTTTTCCTGGGCCAGCAAATGCGGATGCTGGTGCGGCAGCACGTATTGGCAGCAGCGCAGTAACGCCTGGCTTTCAACGTCCATAATGCGGGTGTCAAAACCGGCGTTACGAAAGGCCTCAACCCGGGCGTTAATACTTTCGCTGCGCGCCGCAGTTACCAAAATGCGCTCTTGATTCGGGTTGGCTGGGTTCTCCCCTAAACTTTCGAAGTCGTAACTCACTTCGTTGAGTGGAAACGGAATTAAACTTTCGGCTTCCACTTCAATTTGGTCGGTAATGGCCTGTTCATCAAGGCCCGGGCTTATCAGCATGATTTTGCTAATCACCTGAGTGCCGGCCACCGCACTCACAACATCGCGAACCTGTGCACCACAATGCTGTCTGAGTTGCTTCAGAATGGTTCCTAACTGGCCGATATCAGTAACTTCGTCTTCGGCCATGACATTAGACGGCACGCTAAGTTCGGCGGCACAACCAATAGTGTAGGAATTTTCGGTCGGTAACAATTGAATCGCCCGCACCGCGTCGGTGCCTATATCTACCCCGAGCGCAGGCTGGGGCTTTTGAAAGCGAGTTAGTTGCATAATTGTTCCTGTACCGCTGGATGGCTTTTTGAGTGCGATCTTTTCGTCTTGCACAAAAGTTATACCGCAAGCATAGAGTAAAGACCTAATATGAGCCATAATATGCGTTATTCTAAATGTCTTATCTTTCTATAATACGTGGGCTCATAACGCAACCACTGTTAGGTAATAAAGAGGCGTCACTGTTTGAAGGTTTTAAAATTTTTACTGAAGCTAGGATTGCTCGGGTTTGTACTTGGTGTCGTGGCTGTGGTTGCAATTTACATATACGTTCGTCCCGATCTGCCGAGTGTGCAGGAGCTTCGTGATGTGCGCTGGCAAACACCTATGCAGGTGTATTCTGCCGATGGCGAACTGATTTCTCAATTCGGTGAAATGCGCCGTATTCCGCTGCACATTGAAGAAATCCCGCAACCCATGATAGACGCCTTTCTAAGTACCGAAGATACGCGTTTTTACGACCACTTCGGCATTGACCCGATTGGCGTAGGCCGCGCGCTATTTTTGCTGGTAAGCACCGGTGAAATACAAGGTGGTGGTAGTACGATTACGCAGCAGTTAGCGCGGAACTTCTACTTAAGTTACGAACAAACCTGGATTCGTAAAATTAAAGAAGCCTTTATTGCCCTGCACATTGAACAGCAGCTGGAAAAAGATGAAATTTTAACCTTGTACCTGAATAAAATTTCGTTCGGACACCGCGCCTTTGGTGTTGGTGCAGCGGCGCAGGTTTATTACGGTAAAACCGTTGAGCAACTGACTTTGGCTGAAATTGCTGTTATTGCGGGCTTACCGAAAGCGCCCTCCACGATGAACCCGGTGTCTTACCCAGAGCGCGCGCGTGACCGCCGCGCGGTGGTACTGGCACGGATGCTGGATGAGCGAAAAATTAGCCAGCTAGAGTATCAGGAAGCCCTGCAGGCACCGATTAAAACTTATGTTCACGGTGCCGAAGTGACTATGGAAGCGCCTTATCTGGCCGAAATGGTGCGTCAGGAAATGATTGCCCGCTTTGGCGAAGAAGAAGCTTATACCGCTGGCTTTAAAGTATACACCACAGCCAATGCGAAGCAGCAGCGTGGCGCTATTGAAGCGGTGCGCGACAATTTACATCGGTATGACGAACGCCATGGCTATCGTGGCCCAGTAAGCGTGCTGTGGGAGGCGGAACAACAGCCGCAAAAACCACGGGTTACCAAAACCGATAGCGACGGTGTTGAGCTGGTGCCGTTAGTTGCTTCCGGCGCCACGGCGTGGACCGACGAGGACATTAGTGTTTATTTGGAACAGCATCGCTCTATTGGCCGTTTAATGCCCGCGGTAGTAACGCAGGTGGCGGCGGCTGATGCTGAACAGCAAACGGCTGAGGTGTTACTGCGCAGCGGCGAAAAAGTAACCCTACCCTGGGGGAGCTGGCGCTGGGCCCGACCTTACATGAATGATGAACGGCAAGGTCCGGCGCCGAAAACGGTGGCCGATGTCGTTGCTCCAGGCCATCACATTTGGGTACGTCCCGATCCGGTTAATCAGTGGCGACTGGCACAGGTTCCTGAGCCAAGTTCAGCGTTGATTGCGCTGCGTCCACAAGACGGCGGCATAGCCGCAGCAGTAGGCGGTTATAGCTTTACCTTAAGCCAGTACAACCGTGCACTGCAGGCGGAACGTCAGGCTGGTTCAAATATTAAACCTTTTATCTATTCAGCGGCCCTAGACAATGGCTTTACGCTAGCTAGTCTGGTGAATGATGCGCCTATTAATCAATGGAATCCGGGTACCGGTGTGGCCTGGCGTCCGCGTAACTCGCCGGATGTTTACGAAGGTCCGATTCGGGTTCGGCAGGGCTTAGCAAAATCGAAGAACGTCGTTTCTGTGCGCTTATTACGAGCCCTTGGCGTGGACACCACGGTAGACCACCTGACCAAGTTTGGCTTTGCATATAGCGATTTACCGCGCAACGAATCACTGTCGCTGGGCTCCGCGTCAATGACCCCGCTGCAGGTTGCGCGCGGTTATGCGGTATTCGCCAATGGTGGTTATTTGGTTGACCCTTATGTGATTGAGCGCATTGAGGATGCTGACGGCGAAGTGGTGTATGAAGCCAAGCCGAAAGTGGCTTGTGTGAGTTGCGAAACCGGTGAGCGTGAATTTGAGCAGGCGCCGCAGGTTATTTCGGAACAAAATACATTTTTAATTCAGCAGGCCATGAGTTCTGCAATTTGGGGTGGCGGTAGCTGGGCGCACAAAACCGGCTGGAACGGTACTGCCTGGCGGGTTACCCGCTCCAGCACTATTGTTGATAAAGCGGGCCGCAACGTATTTGGTAAAACCGGTACGACTAACGATGTCAAAGATACCTGGTTCTCGGGCTTTGTGAGCGGCTTGGTGGCTACCGTGTGGGTAGGTCATGATAATCTGGAGCGCACCCTTGGTCGCAGCACCATGAATAGCAACTTAACCAGTAAAGAGCAGGATATTTCAGGTGCTGAAGCTGGTGCTAAAACGGCTTTACCAGCCTGGATTGAATTTATGGAAGTAGCGATTCAGGACGTACCGGCGCTGCCAACCCCAACACCGCCTGACATTGTTTCGGCGCGTATTGATTTGGCCACTGGGAAACTGAGTAAGCGAACCGATCACACTACCCGATTCGAGTATTTCATGTCGGGCACGGCACCTACTGACTATGCCGACAGTAACGACCAGGAAAGTGTATTTGAAAGTGAAGGCGGCTTGTTCTAGCCCCCTTTTAAAGGTCTTGGCTTAGTCGCGGTTTTCAGCACTTAAGCGGCTAAGTAACTGATTTAAATCAGACTGCACCCCACCGGCAGTGACTTGTTTACCCGCACCAGGGCCGCTAATAACCAGCGGCATTTCGCTGTACCAGTCGGTGTAAATCACGAAAATATTCTCGCCCGGAATTAAGTTCGCCAGCATGTCGCCTTCAGGAATGTATTCAATACCTACTTTGGCTTCAATGGTGTCGTCTTTTAGCACCGTAAAGCTGGCCATTAAGCGCGGCACTTTCTGGGTTTGCTGGGCATCGGCATACATGGCGTGCATGTGTGCATCCAGCTCAGGTAAGCGCTGCATAAATTCTTCCAGCGGAATATCGCGCAGTTGGTCGGGTAGCAAACTTTCTACTTCAATGTCCTGCCAGTCCAGCTTCAAACCAATTTCACGGGCCAGAATCAGCAGCTTACGAATAATATCCTGACAGGATAAATCTTCGCGTGGGTCCGGCTCACTGTAACCACGCACCTTGGCTTCACGCACCAAGTCACTGAACTTCACTTCGCTATGGAAATTCTCGAATAACCAGCTCATGGTGCCCGAGAAAATACCTGAAATGCTGCGAATTTCGTCGCCTGAGTTACGCAAATCGTTCAGTGCGTAATTCAGCGGTAACCCAGCACCAACAGTGGTGTTGTAATACCACTCACGCTTGTACTCACGTTGAATAGTGCGAATTTCCCGGTACTGCGCGTCTTCGGAAGCACCGGCGCGTTTATTGGCGCTAATAATGTGCAGACCGTTCGCAAAAAAGCTGGGGTATAACTGTGCTACTTCCAGTGAATCGGTTAAATCCAACATGGCTAATTCGTCGTACGGGGCATTTGGCAGCTCACCAATGAATTCGCTAAGCACATAAGGGCGCGCCAGGCGGTCAAAGCCCTCTTCCCATTCATTTAGTTCCAGCCCGTTGTAGTCAAACCACATGCGGGTGGAGTTACAAATGCCAATAATCTGCACATCCATAACTTCGTTAATACGATCGCGTAGTTGCTGATACAGCTGCAACCAGGCCGAACCAATGTTTCCGCGACCCACCACCAGAATGCCAAGGCTGCGACGATAGTTAAACAGCAAGCTGTGCAGGCGGTTCAGCAAGCGGTTATCAAGCTTCTGCTCCAAAATGGCAATAACCGACGAGCTGTTCGGACTGAAGCTTACGCGGCGAACATTTTGCTCAGCCAGCTGTTGCTTCAGCACCGGGTACTGGTCGGTTTCCTGAATCCGGTTACCAACCAGCGCGATCATGCTGTAGCCATGCATTTGGGTCACATGATCGCTAATGTCGATTTTTTCCAGCCACTGCTCCATGAAGTCCAGATGGTTCTGGTGATAGGCGTAGTAGGCGTGCTTAGCTTCCACTTCGTTCCAGCTAAGTAGTGGCGTTAAGTCTAGATCTTCAAAGGCTTCTACCAGCTTTTTGTCGGCTAAATCAACGCGGAACAACACCACTTCGGCTAGCGACGTTAATACTTTGCCGCGCGGGTCGGTTTGTTCGTACTGACCAATGCGGGTTTGCTGATTCTCAACTTTCAAGCTGGAGCGAACCGCAATAACCATGCGTTCACGGTTCACCGGCTGGAAAGTGCGTGGGTGTAATACCGGGCTACCTAAGCGTGCCAGTTCCTCGGCTTCCTGCCAGTCCAGCGAAGGCAAGCTAACCACGCGTTCTACTTTGCGTGGATCGGCAGAGTACACACCGGCAACGTCTTTCCAAATCGTCGTTTGTTTGGAATCCAGCAGGCTGCCTACTAAGGTTGCTGAATAATCGCTACCATTTCGGCCCAGAATAAGGGAGTTGCCGTCATTATCGGCGCAAATAAAGCCAGTCACAATAAACCGGGTGCCGGTATGTGGAGCAATTCGTTCTAATAAGGCCGTGCGCGACTTTGCTACCTGAATAATAGGTTCAGGGGCGTCATCGGCGGTTAAAAAAGTGCGGGCATCAATCCAGTCGGAGCGCATGCCTTGCTTTTGTAGCAGGCTGGCCAGCAGCCGTGCAGACCACAATTCGCCATAAGCCAGCAGTTCCGGCCGACGGGTGATCTCTTGTTCACCGGCTAACCAGCGCCGCCAACGGGCAAAATCAGTGCGTGACAGCTCAAACACCGGGTGGTCTTTACTACCCAGCAGTTCAACAATCAGGCCTTGCTGATACTTTTCCAACTGGTTTAGCAGTACTTCGGCGGCTTCGCTGTGCTGCTCGTGCGCGTCAATAATGGCCAGAATACGGTTGGTAGTGTCGCCTGCCGCAGACACCACCACCAAGTCGCTGGCACCCGCATACTCAGTAACAATGCGGGCTACGCGTCTATAGCAGAAGGCATCAGCCAGGCTGCTGCCGCCAAATTTATGAACCTGCACATTGTCGGCGATTGCCTGTGCGCTGCTAACCTCGGTACCAACTGCCATGATGCGTGAGCGTACTCCATTTACTGAGCGAATAATGGTCGACATATAAACTCTAAGGGCTTGATTATACGATGCTATACGCCGGGGTCAAAGTTAAGCACCCGTAAAAGCGGTTAAAGTTGACTGATGCCACGAACGCAGTACAATTTGACTAGTGTTTAAACCTGCATTTTGTGGGGGTATAGCGGTTCAGCAACGGAGCAAAATAATGCAGTGGGATGGCGAGTATATTTATCCATACGTGGAGCATGGGAAGAAAAGCGAGCAGGTAAAAAAAATTACCGTCTCAATTCCAACCAAAGTGCTGAAAGTGCTGACCGACGAGCGTACCCGTCGGCAAATCAAAAACCTGCGCCATGCCACCAACAGTGAACTGCTGTGCGAGGCGTTTTTGCACGCCTTTACCGGTCAGCCGTTGCCAACTGACGACGATTTGCGCAAAGACAACCCGCACAAAATTCCTGCTGAAGTGCGCGACGAGCTCATCGCCCGCGGATTACCGATTCCAGCGGACGACGACCTCGAATAACGATCATCTAAAGCCAGTACTCCAGTGCCGTTTCATCGCAGTGATCCCGGCGCGGGCATAATTCACAGTCTTTCATGACTTTCTCAGGTAGCTTCTCTTTTACCGTAATCGCGAAGTTTAGTTTGCCGAAGAATTCCGGTACCCGGGTCAATACGATAGTGCGCTGAATGCCAAGCTCACGGGCCTTCCACAGCAACCAGGCGACTAGCTCAGCACCCATACCTTTGCCTTGCGCTTGCGGGAATAGCCCTAGCGAGCGAATTTCTGCCAAACCCGTGCCGTAAACATACAGAGCGGCGCAGCCCACTATTTCGTCATTAATTTCAGCCACCGCGAAGCCATGAATGGCCTGCATCACATCGGCTTTGGAGCGCGGTAAGTTCTCGCCCTGATCAGCCCAGTACGCAATGAGCTCACAAATTTTGTCGACATCGGTTAGGCGCGCCTGTCGCACATGTTTGCTGGCCGCTTCGGCGGCGTGCAGCCAGTCCTCGGCACGTTTTAACGCCAGCTTCACCTGCTCGGGGGCGGTACCGCCTAACGCGCGGCGTTGCTGCAAACCGTAATCCACCGCCAGCACCGGGTATACGTCGTTTTCAATTACCGCAGCGTGTTGCTGCAGGCTGGCCAGTGACAAATCTTCCAGCGCACACTGTTGCTGTTGGGCCGCCAACACAATAGCGCCGGTTACATGGTGGGCATCGCGAAATGCCATGCCTTTGCTAACCAGGTAATCAGCCAACTCGGTGGCATTGCTGTAACCTTTGGCGGCTTGTTCCCGCGCATGGGTCACATTCACGCTTAACTCAGGCACGGCAAAGGCCAGCATTTGCAGGCATTGCTGATAGGTAGCTACGGCATCAAACAAACCACTTTTGTCTTCCTGCATGTCTTTGTTGTAAGCCAAAGGCAAGCCTTTCAAAGTGGTTAACATAGCCTGCAGATGACCATAAACCCGGCCGGTTTTGCCACGCAGTAACTCGAATAAATCTGGGTTTTTCTTCTGCGGCATTAACGACGAACCACTGCTAATGCGGTCGCTCATGGCAAAGCAGCCAGATTCACCGGAACAATAGAACACCACGTCTTCAGCCAACCGTGATAAATGCATCATGCCCACACTGCTGGCATATAGAAAATCCAGTACAAAGTCGCGGTCGGAAACGCCGTCCAGACTGTTGTCGCAGGCGTTACGAAATTGCAGACTTTGTGCCAGTTGTTGCCGGTCCAGCGCGGCGGTGGTGCCAGCTAAAGCGCCACTACCAAGCGGACACACATCTAAACGCTTCAGTGCGTCACGCCAACGGCTCACGTCGCGCTGCAACATGGCCACATACGCCAGCGCCCAATGCCCGGCAGTAATTGGCTGGGCCCGCTGTAAATGGGTATAGCCCGGCATAATGGCGTCGGTGTAGTGGTGCGCAAAGTGCAGCAATGCCTGTATGGCAGCCAGATTAGCCGTGATCAGTAATTGCCCCTGCTGTTTGCACCACAGCCGCAAATCGGTGGCCACCAAATCGTTGCGGCTACGGCCGGTATGCAGTTTTTTAGCGGTAGCACCAATGCGCTCAATCAGCTGGCTTTCCACCCAGCTATGAATGTCTTCCGCGTCAGTTTGTAGTGGCAACGCCGGGTTGTCTGCAACCTCTTGCTGCAACTGGGCTAAGGCCTGTTGCAATTGCTGGTGCTCAGCTGCGGTAATCAGTTTTGCCTGCAGTAAACCGCCGGCCCAGGCTTGGGAGGCGGCTAAATCGTAAGGTGCCAGCTGATAGTCAAAGCTCAGTGAGTCGTTAAATTGTTTAAATTCAGCGGCGCTGGGCGCCGCAAACCGTCCGCCCCATAAACTCATGACGAACCTCCATTGGGTTTGTTACCAGCGCTTTGCTGATGCAATGCCCGAATACGGCTGGACAAGCTATATAACCGAATAAAGCCTTCGGCATGGCTTTGGTCATACACTTCGTCTTCGTCGAAGGTAGCAAAGGCATTGGAATACAGGCTATTCGGTGAACGCCGTTGGGTAACCGTTGCCTGGCCTTTATAAAGTTTCACTACAACGTCGCCGGTAAGGGGCTCTGCCAGTTTAGCGGCAGCGGCTAACAGGGCTTCGCGCAACGGCGTAAACCAGCGTCCGTCATACAGCAACAAGGCGAATTCCTGCGCAATACTCTGCCGGTAGTTAAGCGCAGTGCGATCCAGCACTAGTGACTCCAGTCCTTGTAGCGCGGCCATAAGTACAGTGCCGGCCGGGGTTTCGTAGCAACCCCGCGACTTCATCCCCACCAACCGGTTCTCGACAATATCCAACCGGCCAATACCGTGCATCGAAGCCAGTTCATTCAGGTGCAAAATGGCATCAACCGGGCTAAAGCTGCTGTCGTTAATGTGCGTAAGCTTACCGGCGGCAAAACTTAGCGTTAGATACTCAGGGTTATCCGGTGCCTGCTCAGGTGAGCAGGTCCAGGTCCATACCTGTTCGGTTGGCGCACACCAAGGGTCTTCCAACTCGCCACCTTCATGCGAAATATGCCAAAGGTTAGCGTCGCGACTATAAATTTTAGTTGCTGAGGCTGAACAGGGAATATCTCGCTCAGCCAAGTAATTGAGTAGATCAGGACGTGAGCGCATGCGCCATTCACGCCAAGGTGCTATCACTTTTAAATCCGGTGCCAGCGCCGCAAACGCCGACTCAAACCGAACCTGATCGTTGCCTTTGCCGGTACAGCCGTGACTAACCGCATCGGCACCCACCGCACGGGCTATGTCAACCTGCGCTTTCGCAATAACCGGACGCGCCAGTGCGGTGCCGAGTAAGTATTGACCTTCATAAACCGCGCCGGTGGTCAGGCTGGGGTAAATCACCTGCTCAGCTAGTTCTTGTTGCAAGTCCACCACGTAGCATTCGCTGGCACCCGAAGCCTTGGCTTTGGCTTCAACGCCTTCCAGTTCGTCAGCACCCTGGCCAACATCAGCCACAAAAGCCACTACCTCGCAGTCATAGTTTTCTTTTAACCAAGGCACAATGGCCGAAGTGTCCAGTCCACCGGAATAGGCCAGTACCACTTTGTTTACTTTGGGTTTGTTCGTTGCGCCCTTGCTCATGACTGATGGTCTCCGGTTAATAGGGTCATTAAAATAGCGTTTTGGGCGAACAGCCGGTTTTCGGCTTGTTTCAGCACCACAGCGTGATCGCTGTCCAGTACCTCGGCGGTTACTTCGCGGCCGCGTTGGGCGGGTAGGCAATGCATAAAGTATTTAGCACCGGTTTGTTGCATCAACTGGCAGTTCACTTGATAAGGCGCAAAGTCATGCATGACCTGACTTTCATCACGCTGCTGACCCATAGAAAACCAGGTATCGGTGTAAATAGCATCGCTTGGCAGTAGCTCATCCAAGCTATTGGTTTGGGTGATTTGGGCCCCGGTTTGGCTGGCAATAGGTTGCGCGGTTGCCAGCACCTTGGCGTCAGCCTCATAGCCTTTGGGGGTTACAATTTGCAGCTTCATACCTACCAGTGCAGCGGCATTAATCAGGGCGTGACACACGTTGTTGCCGTCGCCAATCCAGGTTAGTTGCACCTGTGTTAAATCACCGAATAACTCTTTTAGGGTGAGCACGTCGGCAATGGCCTGACACGGGTGGCAGATGTCGCTTAACGCATTAATTACCGGTTTGTCCGACGCCTTGGCCAGTTCCAGTAGCGTGGACTGTTTAAATACCCGCGCCACTATAGCGTCGTGCCAGCAGGCCAGATTTGCACCAACGTCGGCGGCGGTTTCACGGTTGCCAATAACGGTATTGGCGTCCAGATAAATGCTGTGGCCGCCCAGCCGATTAATACCCGCAGCAAAGCTGGAACGGGTGCGCAGTGAGGGCTTCTCGAATAGCATGGCAATGCTTTTGCCTTTCAGTGCGTTGGCATAGTCAGCTGGGTTCTTTTTCATGGTGGTGCTTAACTGCAGCAAGGTATTTAATTGCTGCGGGCTGAGTTCGGTCAGCGCCAATAAATCATTCATGTTGGTTTCCAATTTGGTTCAGTAAAAAATGGGTCGTTCAGTGTTCTTAAAGGAGTATGCGGGTGCCGACGTGGTGGCCCTGAGCCAGTTCAATCAGGGCACTGGCGTTACGCCAGCCGGCCACCGCGATGCTTCGTCGGCTAGCGCGAGCGGTATCAAGCGCGGCGGTTAGTTTCACTAACATGCCGCCCTGCACCACGCCGCTGTCGATTAACGGGGTTGCTTGCGCCGAGGTAATAGTAGGAATTAGGTCGCCGTTAGCTGTTAAAATACCGTCAACGTCGGTTAAAAGTGCTAAGTCAGCATCGATCAAGCAAGCCACGGTAGCAGCGGCTAAATCGGCATTCACGTTCAGGCGTTGACCAGCAGAGGAAACACCTAGCGAGCTGATAATAGGGGTGAACCCCTTCTCTAGCAGAGTTTGTAGCAATTGTGGTTGGCTCGGTATGGGTATTCCCACGGCCCCGCGACTGGCATCAAGGGTGCAACTGATGCTATTGCCTGCCGCTAAGGTTAGGCCCACGGCATTTAATTGGGCTTGCTGGGCTAGCGCACATAGCTGACTATTTAAGTCGCCGGCCAGTACCCCGGCAATAGCCGGAATGTGCTCAAGGGCAGTAACGCGCTGACCGCCTAGCTTAGGTTCACCGCTAGCGGGATAAAAGCCTAGTGCGCGTAGCTGCGCAGTGACTTGGTCACCACCACCATGCACCAGTACCAACGGCCGAATGGTGTGAATCTCAGCACACACCAGCAGCAAATCCTGCAATGCATGGGCATGGTCGAATAAGCGTCCACCCAGTTTGATCACCAAAGGAACTTTACCCATGCTGGCCTCCGCTCTTGGCAGCCGAATCGGGCAATAGTCCACGGCTAGTGGGCTTCGCAAAGTACATATTGGCAAGTTGCACGGCCTGTGCAGCAGCGCCTTTGAGTAAGTTATCAATAGCCGCACATAGAATTAACTGAGTGCCACTTAGGTGCGCGTAAATATCGCAAAAAGGGGTATTGGCGACATCATTAATAGCTGGAGGTTGGCTACGCAAACGCACCAAAGGGGAATCTGCATAGGCCTGATGGTAAGCCTGGTTAATGTCCGCCAGATGCACATCCGCATTGGTTTGAGCATAAATGGTGGCCACTATGCCGCGCGGAAAGTTACCCAAATGTGGGGTGAATACCACCGGACGCTGCAGGCTCTGGGCTATTTCCGGTGTATGCCGGTGGCTACCAACGCCATAGGCTTGCAGGCTTACTTCACAAAAATGTGTGCTTAGCGAAGCCTTACGACCGGCACCGGATACACCGCTTACCGCATTAATAATGGGTGTGCTTTGTTCACTTAATAACGGCAATAGTGGCTTTAATGCCAGCGCGGCAACGGTAGGGTAACAACCGGGCACCGCAACTACCTTTTCATTGCCCTGCAACTGACACCATTCGGCTAAGCCGTATGGTACCGGCTGCGCCAGCTGTGGTTGGGTAAATCCGTAGGCATGGGTATGCGCGGCTTCATCCTGCAACCGAAAGGCACCGGATAAATCAAAAATAGTGAGTTCACTATTGGCTGCCAACAATTCAGGCACCAGTTCGGCACTGGCTTCATGGGGTAGCGCTAAAAAAACCACCCGAACCTGCTGCACCAACTGGGGCAACAAATTCGAGTGCCAAGGTTGCAGTATCAAATGATCAGGGAACTGATACTGCGGGTACAGCTTAGCCAACGGCTGTGCTGACCCTGCGCTGGAGGAAAACACGGCACTGACATTGAAATCGGGATGCTGGTTGAGCAGGCGCACCAATTCGGCGCCGCTATAACCGCTAGCGCCAAAAACTGCACAGGCAATATTTGTGTGTTGAACAACCATTATTCTCGAGTTCAGTAAGTCAGTAATGGCTGCACTATAAAGTATAGTTATTCGTTATTCAAGCATAAGTATTCATTTGTTGGGAGTAAAAAACCACCTTTAGGTGGCTTTTTTAAATGCTTATGAAAATTTAACTTGGAAATTTACGGGCCTTTCACGTTAAAAAACGGAATGCTGAGTGGGTATTTCCAGGCCACGCCGGAGCCGGCTTTTACCGCACCAATAACCACAAAGATAATGTTACACAACACCAGCGCGAACAGCATGAAGAAGCCAATAACAAAAGGTGTGAGTACAAAAGAAACGGCGAAGTAAATAATAGAACTGAGCAGCCAGTTGGTTACCGCGCGGCCTTGCTCGTCAATCAGCGGGTTGTTTTTGCGCGACTGCCATAAAATAATAGGTAACAAGAAGCCCAGCAGCGGTACTACCCAGCCGGCGAACTGCGACAGGTGTAAGATAACGCCAAAGTTGTGGTCGCGGTCGGCGTCTTCCGCAGACAGAGCTTTGGCGTTGGCCTGTATGGCTTTGGCCCGCTCAGCCTGAAACTCTTCTTCGGTAATTATGCCTTTGTCGCGTAAATCCTGAAGCTTTTCAAGACGTTCAATATCCATGGCAAGGCTCCTGTAAGGCCTGCAGGCTACTCCATATAGCCTTTAGGTAGTTCAATACGTGCCGCGCCGGAAGCCACAGCAGCTTCGGCAACGGCCTTTGCCACTCGTTTGCAAAGGCGCGGGTCCAGTGGCTTCGGAATAATATACTGCGGACCAAATTCGAGTTTATCTATATCGGCGGCTTTTAACAATTCCGCTGATACGGGCTCTTTTGCCAAGGAACGAATGGCTTCTACTGCCGCCAGTTTCATTTCGTCATTGATCATTCGGGCCCGCACATCAAGCGCCCCACGGAAAATAAACGGAAAGCACAGCACGTTATTTACCTGATTCGGATAATCCGAGCGACCGGTGGCCATAATCAAGTCGTCGCGTACGGCGTTTGCCAGGTCAGGTTTAATTTCCGGATCCGGGTTCGAGCAGGCAAACACAATAGGATTTGGTGCCATCAGTTTAAGCGCATCTGGTGGCAACAAATCAGGGCCGGAAACGCCAACAAATACATCCGCACCAGTAATAACTTCTTCCAAGGTGCGTTTGTCGGTGTTGTTGGCAAATAGAGCTTTGTATTCGTTCAAATCGTCGCGACGGGTATGAATCACGCCCTTGGAGTCGAGCATATAAATGTGCTCGCGCTGAGCGCCACATTTAATCAGTAGTTCCATACAGGCAATAGCGGCAGCGCCGGCACCTAAACAGACGATTTGCGCCTTGTTCAGGTTTTTCCCCTGAATTTCCAATGCGTTCAGCAAACCTGCAGCGGTAACAATGGCGGTGCCGTGTTGGTCGTCGTGAAACACCGGAATGTCGCAACGCTCAATCAGTGCCTGTTCAATCTCGAAACACTCAGGGGCTTTAATGTCTTCTAAGTTAATACCGCCAAAGGTGTCGGCAATATTGGCGACAGTATTGATAAAGTCCTGGGTGGTGCGGTGATTCACTTCAATATCAATGGAGTCCAGGCCGGCAAAGCGCTTAAACAATAAGGCTTTACCTTCCATGACCGGCTTTGACGCCAGCGGACCTAAGTTACCTAAGCCCAAAATAGCCGTACCGTTGGTGATAACCGCCACCAGGTTGCCTTTGGCCGTGTATTTGTAGGCATCTGCTGGGTCTTCCGCGATCGCGCGCACGGGTTCCGCCACGCCAGGGCTATAAGCCAGGGCTAAATCGCGGCTGGTTTCAGCGGGCTTGGTTAGCTCCACCGAGATTTTGCCGGGAGTTGGCAGAGCATGGTAGTCGAGCGCTTTCTGGCGGAAGTCAGTCATAGTGTTGCGTACCTGCAAATGTGGAGAATTAGAGCATTGGCAGGAATTGTAGCGGCTTTGCGGAAGATAACAAATCTTACCTCCCATGAAAGAGGCTGCTTTGGCGAAGATAATCGCGCTGTTGTTGGTTTTTACACCAGTAAAGAAGTGTTAAGGAAAGGGCTTCACAGGGCAGTTAGGCACAAAAAAGGGCGCCTTTTGGCACCCTTTCTTTAAATCAATGGCAAGTATTACTTTTTGCCACCAACCATTGAGAAGCGCTTGTTGAACTTCTCGATACGGCCGCCAGTATCCATTACACGCTGTTTACCAGTGTAGAATGGGTGACACTCTGAACATACGTCCAGGTGCAAGTCGCCACCGCGGGTAGAATTTGTCGTGAAGCTATGACCACAAGAACAAGTCACGTTCATTGCTTCGTATTTAGGGTGTATACCTTCTCTCATATGGGGTTACCTCGTTAGGGCCGTATCGCCATCCGATCCAAAGCCGGACACCATACGCAAATTATTGTGAATAAGGGCGCGCATTCTAATGCTTAACGGGTTAAAGATCAAGCAACTGATCGCGGGTAAATAACATCCGGTGAAAGTTACCCGTTAAGGTGCTTGCCTGTGCCGGCATCGCCCCGCACAATAGGCATTATGACAACACCAAATAACAACCCGGCTGACTCAAATCAGCGCTCTACGGCTATCAATATGGCCAGCGCTAAGCTAGTGAAAGTGGCGCTGCCTGTGCCTATTTATCCGGCCTACGATTATGTGCTGCCCGACAACCTTGCTGTGCCGCCAATCGGGGCGCGTGTGCGAGTGCCGTTTGGGCAGCGCCAGTTAACCGGCGTTTGTTTGGGTGAAAGTGACAATGAGCCTGTGGCTGGCATTCAATACAAAGCCATTATGTCGGTGCTGGACGACACGTGCGTGTGGCCTGAAGCCATTTGGAATTTGGTGCAGTGGGCCGCCGACTATTACCAGCATCCGCTGGGTGATGCTTTAATACATGCCCTGCCGGTATTACTGCGTCAGGGTGAAGCCGACAATTATCAAACTACCCGGCAGTACCAACTCACTGCGGAAGGCGCGGCACTGCAGCCAGACGACTTAAAGCGTGCGCCACAGCAACAGCGGTTGCTGGCAGCTCTACAACAAGGGCCGTTACTGAGCCGCGACATTCGTGCCGGAGAATACGCTGCGTCGGCGCTGCGGGCCTTGCAGGACAAAAACTGGGTGCGGCAGCAGGAAGTGACCGCGAAACCTACCCTTAATTGGCAACTGAATTTGGGTGAGCAACCACTGCAACTGAATCAGGAACAGGCGATTGCGGTGGCCACCATTGCCGCGGCTCAGCAGCCTCAGCCCTATTTACTGCAGGGTGTTACCGGCAGTGGTAAAACCGAAGTGTATTTGCAGTGCATGACCGAGGTGCTGCGCAAAGGCGGGCAAGTGCTGGTGCTGGTGCCTGAAATTGGGCTCACACCACAAACCTTGCAGCGGTTCCAACAACGCTTTGCGGTACCTGTGGTGATGCTGCATTCGGGATTAACCGACCGCGAGCGCCTGGATGCCTGGCTGGATGCTCGTTGTGGTGCCGCCGCTATTGTTATTGGCACCCGGTCGGCCATTTTCACGCCCTTCGCCAAGCTGGGTTTGATCATTTTGGACGAAGAGCACGACAACTCCTACAAACAGCAGGACGGCTTTCGTTACAACGCCCGTGATTTAGCGGTAAAACGTGGTCATCACGAAGCGGTACCGGTACTGCTGGGTACGGCAACCCCGTCACTGGAAACCTTAGCCAATGCCAAAGCTGGTCGCTACGGTTGGCTAACATTGGCAAACCGTGCCGGTGGTGCGAAAGCGGTGCGCCACCATGTGCTGGACATTAAGCAATTACCGCTGAAAGCCGGTTTGTCAGAGCCGCTGCTCAAGCTCATGGGCAAAGAGCTGGAACAAGGCAATCAGGTATTATTGTTTTTAAACCGCCGGGGCTTTGCCGCGGCGCTGATCTGTCATGAGTGTGGCTGGCTGGCGCAATGTCCGCGCTGTGATGCCTATTTTACTGTGCATCAAACGAGCGGCCAGTTGCAGTGCCACCATTGCGGGACGCAGCAGCGTATTCCGCGTCAGTGCAACGATTGCGGCTCTACTCAGTTGATGGGCCGCGGGGTTGGCACTGAGCAACTGGAGCAGGTATTACAACAGGAATTCCCCGACCATTCGGTGCTACGTATTGATCGCGACAGTACCCGTCGCAAGGGCGAACTCGCCAAGCATTTGCAGGCCGCTACCGAGAATAAGCATTCATTGCTGGTGGGCACGCAAATGCTAGCTAAAGGGCATCACTTTCCCGACGTAACCTTAGTTGCGTTACTGGATGTTGATGGCGCGCTGTATAGTTCTGACTTCCGCTCTGCTGAGCGTCTGGGGCAGCTGTATACGCAAGTAGCCGGGCGCGCTGGACGGGCCAGTAAACAAGGCACTGTGGTGCTGCAAACCCACCATCCGGAGCATGAGCTGATTCAGGATCTGGTGAACAATGGCTACCACGATTTTGCGCTCACCACCTTAACCGAGCGCGAGCAAACCCAGTTACCGCCGTTTAGTCACATGAGCCTGTTTCGTGCTGAGGCAACTGAACGCGAGGCTGCCGTTGCAGCGTTGGAAGCTATTGCTGCTTTGTTTCCTGAGCACCCGGAACTAATGGTGTTGGGGCCGCTGCCAGCGGTGATGGAACGCAAAGCGGGTAAATTCCGCTATCAGTTGATTGTGCAGTGTGCTCAACGCGGTTTACGACAACAAGTGCTCAAGCATGTGGTGCCACAAATAGCGGGCTTATCTATTACGCGCAAGGTACGCTGGTCGCTGGATGTTGATCCGCAGGACTTTACGTGAATTGGCGGGCTTTAGTGGTTTTTTTTAGCGCGCTGAAAGACTAAACTAATAGGCTTACATTTCGGCCTTCCCAGCGCGCCGGCACTAATCATCAGTGCTGTTGCACATAAGCGCTTTAAAACGACTCAGAGTACACAGGAATAGTTTCATGAAAACGCAGTTGGAACAGTTACTTGCGGCGGCAATTGCCGAGCTAAAACAAAACGGTACCTTACCGGACGACGTCGCACCCCGAATTCAACTGGACCGGCCGCGGGATAAATCGCATGGCGATTTTGCTACTAACCTGGCGTTGATGTTGGCCAAGCCAGCCAAAGCCAACCCACGCGCGTTGGCAGAAGCTATTCTGGCAGCGCTGCCGGACAACGATATTATTGCTGGTGCCGATATTGCCGGGCCTGGCTTTATTAACTTCAAAGTGTCGCAACAACAATTGTTGGAGCAGCTGGAAGCCGCTTACGCGTCAGCGGAGTTAAATATTACCAAAGCCGAAACCAGTAAGCGTGTGGTGATTGATTATTCCTCGCCGAATTTGGCCAAAGAAATGCACGTTGGCCATTTGCGTTCCGCCATTATTGGCGACGCGGTAGCGCGGGTGCAGGAATTTTTAGGTCACACAGTTATTCGCCAGAACCACGTGGGTGACTGGGGAACGCAATTCGGTATGTTGCTGGCGCACATGGAAGAATTGGATGCTGCCACCGCTGAATTTGAACTGAATAACTTGGAAACCTTCTACAAAGCCGCTAAGCGCAGCTTTGATGAAAGTGAAGCCTTTGCCAAGCGGGCGCGCGAATTAGTGGTAGCGCTGCAGTCCGGCGACGAGTACTGCAACAAACTGTGGCAGCAATTTATTGATGTATCGCTAACTCATTGCCAGGAAGTATACGACCGACTGGGTGTGCAGCTAACCCGCAACGACGTGATGGCGGAAAGCGCTTATAACGACGATTTAGCGCCGGTGGTAAAAGACTTAGAAACGCAGGGCTTGTTGGTGGAAGACCAGGGCGCGAAATGCGTATTCCTGGACGAATTTAAGAATAAAGAAGGCGATCCGCTACCAATTATTGTGCAAAAAACCGGTGGTGGTTTCTTGTATGCCACCACAGACTTGGCGGCGATTCGCTATCGCGTGGGCACCCTGAACGCCGATCAGGTGATGTACTTTGTGGACCAGCGCCAGGGCCTGCACTTCCAGCAAATATTTACGCTGGCTCGCAAAGCCGGTTACGCCAGCGCTGACTTGCAACTAGACCACTTCGGTTTTGGTACCGTGATGGGCAAAGACGGTCGTCCGTACAAGAGTCGTGACGGCGGGGTTACTAAGCTGGCCGACTTGCTGGATGAAGCCGAGCGTCGCGCGCTGGAGTTGTTGCAGCAGAAGTCCAACGAACTGAGTGAAACCGAGCAGGAACACATTGCCAAAGTAGTCGGCATTAGCTCGGTGAAGTATGCGGATTTGTCGAAAAACCGCACCAGCGATTACATTTTTGACTGGGACACCATGCTGAGTTTTGAAGGTAACACCGCGCCATACTTGCTGTATGCCTTTACCCGAGTAAATAGTATTTTCCAAAAAGCAGGGCTGGATGCGAACAGTGTAACTGGCAACTTAATGCTGGAAGACGAACGCGAAATTGCTTTAGCCAATCAATTAGTGCGCTTTAACGAAGTGGTGCATAGCGTGGCCGATAAAGCCATGCCACATTTCCTGTGCGGCTATTTGTTTGAACTGGCGGGTAACTTCTCCAGTTTCTACGAAGCCTGCCCAATTTTGAATAACGACAATGCCGAGCAACGGCAAAGTCGCCTGAAACTGTCGGCGTTAACAGCCAGAACCTTGCAGCAAGGGTTGCGTTTGCTGGGTATTCCAACGCTAGAGAAGATGTAAGCATGGATTATGCAAATCGCGGCCGCCCGCCGCGCAAGAAAAAGCCTTCCGGCACTGCCAAAGGCAAAGCCAAAAATACTAAGCGCGGCGCGGCCAGCAAGGCAGCAGCGCGCCCGGTGCCCTGGCTGATTGTTATTCTGGCGATTGTGCTGGTGGGTTTATTCACTTGGTTTCTGGTCAGCATTAACGGCAAGTCAGAAGAAAACCAGAATGCCGTGCCAAATTTAACTGAACAGCCGGTAACCGACGCCGACAAGTTACCGACCAAGCCGGAAGAGCGCTGGCAGTACATTGAAGAGCTGGAAAACAAAGAAGTGTATGTAGACGTACCTGAGCGTGAGTTGGGGCCACCCAAACTAATGCAGTGCGGGTCATTCCGTAGTTTAGACGATGCCCAGGCACTGCGGGCGCGCATGGCTATGGTTGGCTTAGAAGCTATAGTGCGGGCTTCTGAAGGTACCACCGAAGCCAATCGCGGCACCTGGCATCGGGTTATCCTGGGCCCCTACGAAACCAAACGTGATGCCGAGCGCGATCGCCACAAGCTGCAACGCGCGCAAATATTCGGCTGCCAAATCTGGAACTGGAACCTCGGCGAATTGTAAACAGCCGTGTTTAGCTAGAAACAGAAACCTTCTTTTTCGCTGGCCAAAGCGCTTCCTGGGCGATGGATGATTTGTGTGACCCCGCTTCTGATAAAAATTTATAGGAGGTCTTCGAATGAAATTGTTTCAGAAAGCTGTGCTCGGGTTTTGTCTACTATTTGCAGGTTGCAACGGAGGCGCTATGTCAGCGCAAGAAATTGAAAATTTGGTTGCAGCTAAATTGGATAAGAAAAGCAGTGCTATGGAGATCGAAAAGTTTTTTGATGATCGAGGTTGGATTTACGGCTTTGATCGTCACCAGAATCGTTACCAAGCTCGAAATCCAGACGAAGTGGTAAGGCCTGAGATTTCCCGACACCTTTTATGGTAAAAATGTAACTATGACC
>JBBEBU010000016.1:0-15743 GCA_040882145.1 Idiomarina sp. | reverse complement strand
TCGTACCAACGTTCACATGCGGTTTCGAACGTTCAAATTTTTCTTTAGACATGACTTTTCCTTAACTTAAGTTAAAAGTCCGATCCTCTTAAAAGAATCGGACCAGACTCTACTTAATCTTTAGTGTTACGAGCAGCAATAACCTGCTCAGCAACGTTGTTTGGAGCTTCAGCGTACTTCAAGAATTCCATTGCATAAGATGCACGGCCCTGAGTCTGCGAACGCAGGTCAGTAGCATAACCGAACATTTCTGATAACGGAACTTGTGCACGCACTTCTTTCAAACCACCCGGAGCATCTTCCATTCCTTCGATGATGCCACGACGACGGTTCAAGTCGCCTACAACGTCACCCATGAAATCTTCCGGAGTAACAACTTCAACTTTCATCATTGGCTCAAGCAGAGCAGGTTTAGCTTGTAATGCGCCTTTCTTGAACGCCATGCTACCTGCAATTTTGAACGCCATTTCTGAAGAGTCGACGTCATGGAAAGAACCATCATACAGAGTCGCTTTCACGCCCAGTACTTGGTAACCGGCTAACACACCGTTTGTCATCTGTTCCTGAATACCCTTATCTACTGCTGGGATATATTCCTTAGGAACCACACCACCAACGATTTCGTTTACGAATTCGTAGTTAGGTGTATCGTCATCACTGGCGTCAAATTCCATTGGTTCAAGACGTAACCAGACGTGACCAAACTGTCCACGACCACCTGATTGACGTACGAACTTGCCTTCAACTTCCACTTTCTGACGAATACTTTCACGGTAAGCTACCTGCGGCTTGCCAACGTTACATTCAACGTTAAACTCGCGCTTCATCCGGTCAACAATGATATCAAGGTGCAATTCACCCATACCAGAGATGATCGTTTGACCCGTTTCTTCATCGGTTTTCACCCGGAAGGACGGATCTTCTGCAGCCAATTTACCTAGTGCGATACCCATTTTCTCTTGGTCAGCCTTAGTTTTTGGCTCAACCGCGATAGAAATTACAGGTTCTGGGAACTCCATCCGCTCTAGTGTGATGATATTGTTCGGATCACACAGAGTGTCACCTGTAGTGGTATCTTTCAAACCGATAGCAGCCGCAATGTCACCAGCCAGGATTTCTTTGATTTCCTGACGGTCGTTCGCATGCATCTGAACCATACGGCCGATACGTTCACGTTTACCTTTAACCGTATTCAGCACGGTATCACCTTGCTTCACAACGCCTGAGTAGACGCGTAAGAAGGTTAAAGTACCAACGAATGGGTCAGTTGCGATTTTGAACGCCAACGCCGAGAACGGCTCGTTGTCGTCAGATTTACGCACGCCTTCTGACTCATCATCAAGAATACCGCGAATCGCTTTAACTTCTGTTGGTGCTGGCAAGTATTCAATAACAGCATCTAGTACTGCCTGAACACCCTTGTTCTTAAATGCAGAACCACACAGGGTCAGAACGATTTCGTTATTCAATGTACGTTGACGCAAACCAGCCTTGATTTCAGCTTCAGTCAACTCACCTTCTTCAAGGTATTTGTTCATCAGCTCATCGTTAGCTTCTGCTGCAGCTTCAACCAACTCATTGTGGTAGTGCTCAGCATCATCAACCATATCTGCAGGGATGGCTTCATAAGTGAAGGTCATACCGCTGTCAGCTTCGTTCCAGTTGATCGCTTTCATTTTAATCAAGTCGACTACGCCTTTGAACTCATCTTCAGCGCCAATAGCCAATTGAATTGGTACCGGATTAGCTGCCAGACGAGTTTTCAGCTGTTCAATAACACGCAAATAGTCAGCGCCGGCACGGTCCATCTTGTTGACGAATACCATGCGTGGTACTTCATATTTGTTTGCTTGACGCCATACAGTCTCGGTTTGCGGCTGCACACCTGAAGAACCACACAGAACAACAACGGCACCATCCAGTACACGTAACGAGCGCTCTACCTCAATGGTAAAGTCAACGTGACCTGGGGTGTCGATGATGTTGATGCGATGTTCAGGGAACTGTGCATCCATACCACGCCAAAATGACGTTACCGCAGCAGACGTGATAGTAATACCACGTTCTTGTTCCTGGGCCATCCAGTCTGTTGTTGCTGCACCGTCATGCACCTCACCAATTTTGTGAGATAAGCCGGTATAGAACAACACACGTTCGGTCGTGGTCGTTTTTCCTGCGTCTACGTGAGCTACGATACCGATATTGCGGTAGCGCTCAATCGAAGTTTTTCGAGCCACAATAAAATTCCTCTAATGGTTGCTTGTGAATTACCAGCGATAATGAGCAAACGCTTTGTTTGCTTCGGCCATACGGTGGACGTCTTCACGCTTCTTCACAGCAGAGCCTTTGTTTTCTGATGCGTCCAGCATTTCTGCAGCCAGACGTTGAGCCATAGATTTTTCACCCCGAACACGCGCTGCATCAACTAACCAACGCATAGCCAGTGCATTACGACGCACAGGACGTACTTCTACCGGTACTTGATAGGTAGAACCACCAACGCGGCGAGATTTAACCTCTACCGTAGGGCGGATATTGTCCAATGCTACTTCAAAAACTTCCAAATGCTCTTTCTTTGACTTTTCAGCCATGATGTCTAAAGCATCATAGATGATTTTTTCAGAAACAGCTTTTTTGCCGTCAACCATGACGACATTGATAAATTTAGCCAACAACTCTGATCCGAACTTAGGATCTGGTAGGATTTTACGTTGACCTATGACGCGTCTTCTAGGCATCTTAATATTCTCCGATTAATTCAGGTATTAACCCAAAACAAAATTTAATGTGTGTTTGGCCTTACTAACGGAGAACCGTTAAGACTTGGGCCGTTTGGCGCCGTACTTAGAGCGGCCTTGGCGACGATCGCCTACGCCTGCACAGTCAAGTGCACCGCGTACTGTGTGATAACGCACACCTGGCAAGTCTTTTACACGACCACCGCGGATAAGTACCACGGAGTGTTCTTGCAAGTTGTGACCTTCACCACCGATGTACGAACTAACTTCAAAGCCGTTCGTTAAACGCACACGACATACTTTACGCAGTGCCGAGTTTGGTTTTTTCGGGGTGGTAGTATAAACGCGCGTACAAACGCCGCGCTTCTGTGGGCAAGCCTCAAGTGCCGGGACGCTGCTTTTAACAACCGGCTTTTGACGACCTTTGCGCACCAGTTGGTTAACTGTTGCCATTCAATACTCCTGATTATGTTGATGTCGCTCAACAAGGTGAAAAAATCTATTATCCCGCTCAATTTGGGATCCCCAATACGGATTTACCCGAATATAGGGAGGCCGAATTTTAATGGTCATAAATTCACCTGTCAAGAACAGATACAAAAGAGCCAATGCCGTTTCGGGCATTGGCTCTCACATTTGTTTACAGCAATGACCGTTTATTCAGCGTCTTTTGACTCTGAACCTTCGTTCAAGGCGTCCACTAATTGCTGTTCAGCTTCTTCTGCAGTCAGCTTCGGTGCTGTTAATACATCGTTCTGCTCGGCACGTTTACGTGCACGTTCACGATGATAAGCAAAACCGGTACCGGCTGGAATTAAGCGTCCAACAATAACGTTCTCTTTCAAGCCACGCAGGTTGTCGTGCTTACCTTGTACCGCTGCTTCAGTCAGTACGCGCGTGGTTTCCTGGAACGATGCCGCTGAAATAAATGACTCAGTTGACAGTGATGCTTTGGTAATACCAAGTAGCTGACGCTCGTAAGTGGCTGGCATTTTGCCTTCCGCTTCCGCTTTGGTATTAGCCGCTAACACTTCTGACAGCTCCATCATCTCGCCTTCCAGCAAGTCGGTTTCGCCTGGGCTTAAAATAATTGCCTTACGCAGCATCTGACGAACTATCGTTTCGATGTGCTTATCGTTAATTTTTACACCCTGCAGACGGTAAACTTCCTGCACTTCGTTCACAATGTAGTTAGCTAGTGCGCTAACACCACGCAAACGCAGAATGTCATGCGGTGCTTCAGGGCCGTCAGCGATAACTTCACCACGGGTCACTTGCTCACCTTCAAAGATGTTCAATTGACGCCATTTCGGAATCATCTCTTCATAATGATCACCGCTATCAGCAAGAGTAATCACTAAGCGACGCTTACCTTTGGTTTCTTTACCAAAGCTCACCGTACCTGTGTGCTCTGCAAGAATAGCAGGCTCTTTCGGACGACGTGCTTCGAATAAGTCCGCAACGCGTGGCAGACCACCGGTGATATCCCGAGTTTTTGAACCTTCCTGCGGAATACGTGCAACAGTATCACCCACTTTCACTTCGGCGTTATCTTCCAGGTTGATAATTGCGTTACCTGGTAAGAAGTACTGAGCCGGAATGTCAGTGCCAACGATGTTTACGTCGTCACCTTTCTTATCAACCAATTTCACCATTGGGCGCATGTCTTTACCGGCACTGGTACGTTGACCAGTTTCCAATACGACGATGCTAGACAGGCCAGTCAGTTCGTCAGTTTGACGCGTCATAGTAACGCCATCAATTAAGTCAACAAACTTCAGGTAACCTGCTACCTCGGTAATAATTGGGTGCGTGTGTGGATCCCAGTTAGCGACGATTTCGCCAGCGTCAACCGCTTTGCCTTCGCCTTTTTTCAGAATCGCACCGTAAGGCACTTTATAACGCTCGCGCTCACGACCTAATTCATCAATCAGCGTTAGTTCGGTAGAACGTGACGTAATAACCAAGTGACTATCGCTGTTTTCTACTGACTTCGCATTATGCAGTTTCAAGGTACCGGCGTTTTTCACCTGTACGTTGCTTTCTGCTGATGCCCGTGATGCCGCACCACCGATGTGGAAGGTACGCATGGTTAACTGAGTACCAGGTTCACCGATTGATTGTGCTGCAATAACACCAACCGCTTCACCCTGGTTAACCATGTGGCCACGACCTAAGTCACGACCATAACAGTTGGCACAAACACCAAAGTCGGTTTCACAGGTAATAACAGAACGAACTTTCACTTCGTCAATGGAGTGCTCTTCAAGCACGTCACACATTTTTTCGTCAAGCAGGGTATTCCGTGCCAGCAAGACTTTACGCTTGCTACCTGGAACTATAACGTCGTCACAAAGTACGCGTCCTAGTACCCGCTCACGCAATGGCTCTACCACGTCACCACCTTCAATCAGCGGTTTCATGTACAGACCTTCGTGCGTGCCACAGTCTTCCTGAACTATTACTACGTCCTGCGCTACGTCCACCAGACGACGAGTCAGGTAACCTGAGTTCGCAGTCTTCAATGCCGTATCGGCCAAACCTTTACGCGCACCGTGCGTTGAGATGAAGTACTGAAGTACGTTCAAACCTTCACGGAAGTTTGCGGTAATTGGCGTTTCGATGATCGAACCATCTGGTTTCGCCATCAGACCACGCATACCGGCCAACTGACGAATCTGAGCAGGGCTACCGCGAGCGCCTGAGTCAGCCATCATATAAACCGAGTTGAACGAGTTCTGTTCTTCGTCTTCACCGTCGCGGTTCTTCACAACTTCTTTCGATAAGTTGTCCATCATTGCTTTCGAAACTTTTTCGTTGGCAGTAGACCAAATATCGATAACTTTGTTGTATTTCTCGCCGGCGGTTACCAAACCAGACTCAAACTGTTCCTGAATTTCCGCTACTTCTTCTTCTGCTGCGTCGATAATGTCTTTCTTCGCATCAGGAATAACCATGTCGTCGATACCTACCGAGGCACCTGCAATCATGGCGTAGTTGAAACCGGTGTACATTAAGCGGTCAGCAAAAATAACCGTTGGCTTCAAGCCAAGGTTACGGTACGACGTATTCAATAAGCGACCAATTTGCTTCTTACCCATGTCCTGGTTAATCATGTCGAAAGGCATACCTTCCGGCAGAATCAACGACAGAATGGAGCGGCCAACGGTAGTTTCGTACAACGTCGTTGCTTCGCTACGTTCGCCTTCTTCGCTAATCAGTACTTCATGCAAACGTACTCTGACTTTGGCATGCAATTCAGCATCACCATTGCGGTAAGCACGTTCCGCTTCTTTCGCGTCTTTAAACACCATGCCTTCGCCCTTGCCATTTACTTTGGCGCGGGTCATGTAGTACAAGCCCAATACAACGTCCTGTGAAGGAACGATGATAGGGTCACCACTGGCAGGTGACAAAATGTTGTTGGTTGACATCATCAACGCCCGCGCTTCTAACTGCGCTTCCAGCGTTAATGGAACGTGAACCGCCATTTGGTCACCATCGAAGTCGGCGTTGTAAGCCGCACAAACGAGTGGGTGTAACTGAATGGCTTTACCTTCAATCAGTACCGGTTCGAACGCCTGAATACCAAGACGGTGCAAGGTTGGCGCCCGGTTCAACATCACCGGATGCTCGCGAATAACTTCGTCTAACACGTCCCATACTTCTGGGATTTCGCGCTCGACCATTTTCTTCGCAGCTTTAATAGTGGTTGCTAGACCGCGGCCTTCAAGTTTGCCGTAGATGAATGGCTTGAACAGTTCCAATGCCATTTTCTTCGGTAAACCACACTGATGCAGACGCAGTTTAGGACCAACGGTAATTACTGAACGGCCGGAGTAATCAACCCGTTTACCCAGAAGGTTTTGACGGAAACGACCTTGCTTACCTTTGATCATGTCGGCCAAAGATTTCAGTGGACGTTTATTTGAACCGGTAATAGCGCGACCACGGCGACCGTTATCTAACAGCGCATCCACGGCTTCTTGTAACATCCGCTTTTCGTTACGCACGATGATATCTGGCGCAGCCAGATCCAACAGACGCTTCAAACGGTTGTTCCGGTTGATGACACGACGGTATAAATCGTTCAAATCTGAGGTTGCAAAGCGACCGCCATCTAGTGGTACCAATGGACGTAAATCCGGTGGTAACACAGGCAGCACTTTCAGAATCATCCACTCTGGCTTGTTGCCAGACATCTGGAAAGATTCTAACAATTTCAGACGCTTACTGATTTTTTTACGCTTGGTTTCAGAGTTGGTTTCTGGCAACTCTTCACGCAAGGTTTTGATGTCGCCATCAATATCAATTTCGCGCAACAAGGCTAATACCGCTTCGGCACCCATTTTGGCGTCGAATTCGTCGCCGTGTTCTTCCAGGGCGTCTAAGTATTCTTCTTCAGTCAGAATACTGCCGGTTTCAAGCGTGGTCATGCCCGCTTCAGTTACCACATAAGATTCGAAATACAGTACCCGCTCGATATCACGCAAGGTCATATCTAGCATCAACCCGATCCGGGAAGGTAGTGATTTCAGGAACCAGATGTGTGCAACCGGGCTTGCCAGCTCTATGTGACCCATGCGCTCACGACGCACTTTAGTCAGTGTCACTTCAACGCCACACTTCTCACAGATCACACCGCGGTGCTTCAAACGCTTGTATTTACCACACAAACATTCGTAATCTTTCACCGGACCAAAAATACGCGCACAGAACAAGCCATCACGCTCAGGCTTGAAAGTACGGTAGTTAATGGTTTCCGGCTTTTTCACTTCACCAAATGACCAGCTCCGGATCATGTCCGGCGACGCAAGTCCGATGCGAATCGCATCGAACTCTTCGGTTTGGTTCATCGGTTTTAAAAACTTCAATAAGTCTTTCACGATTTATCTCCTGGCAGTTCGCGTCCGGTGGTCACTCAGTCCTGGTCCAACTCAATGTTGATACCAAGTGAGCGAATTTCCTTCAGTAGTACGTTGAAGGATTCCGGCATACCTGCTTCCATCTGCAAGTCGTTGTCGACGATGTTTTTGTACATCTTCGTACGACCATTTACGTCGTCCGATTTCACCGTCAACATTTCCTGCAATGTATAAGCAGCACCGTAAGCTTCCAGTGCCCACACTTCCATCTCACCGAAGCGCTGACCACCAAATTGAGCTTTACCACCCAAGGGTTGCTGAGTAACCAAGCTGTAAGAACCCGTTGAACGTGCGTGCATCTTGTCGTCCACTAAGTGGTTCAACTTCAGCATGTACATGTAACCTACTGTTACATCACGTTCAAAGCGCTCACCAGTGCGGCCATCAAACAATGTGATTTGGCCTGACTCTGGAATGTCAGCAAGTTTCAGCAACGCTTTAATTTCTGCTTCAACGGCACCATCGAATACTGGTGTCGCTGTCGGCAAACCGGCTTTCAGGTTATCGGCTAAGCGCATCACTTCTTCGTCACTAAAGTCATTTAAATCAACTTCTTGACGTGATTCACCTAAGCTATATACCTGTTGCAGGAAGTCGCGCACTTCAGCCACCTTCTTCTGCTGGGCGATCATGGCTTCGATTTTAATACCGATACCACGAGCGGCCATACCCAAATGGGTTTCCAGAATCTGACCAATGTTCATCCGCGAAGGTACACCCAACGGGTTCAACACGATATCAACTGGATTGCCGTGCTCGTCATGCGGCATGTCTTCAACTGGAACAATGGTAGAAATAACACCTTTGTTACCGTGACGACCTGCTAATTTATCACCCGGCTGAATGCGACGACGAACAGCTAAGTACACTTTAACAATCTTCAACACGCCCGGCGCTAAATCATCACCTTGGGTGATTTTGCGACGTTTGTTCTCAAATTTATTGTCAAAGTCGGCACGAATTTCTTCGTACTGATGAGCAATCTGCTCTAACTGCAGCTGTGCGTCTTCGTTTTTCAAGTTCTGAGTTAACCATTTACTGCGTTCCAGGCCAGCCAGTTTCGATTCATCAAAACCGTTTGCCAGTAACAAGTTTTTGGCGCGGGCATAAATACCCTCTTCCAGAATCTTGAACTCATCGGTTAAATCTTTTTTCACTTTCGCCAGTTGCATTTCTTCAATAGCAACTGCGCGTTTGTCTTTCTCAACGCCATCGCGAGTGAACACCTGAACATCAATAACAGTACCGGTTACGCCGTTAGGCACACGCAGTGAACTGTCTTTCACATCAGATGCTTTCTCACCAAAAATAGCTCGCAACAGTTTCTCTTCCGGAGTCAGCTGGGTTTCGCCCTTCGGCGTTACCTTACCGACCAGAATGTCGCCGCCATTCACTTCAGCGCCTACATAAACAACGCCAGATTCATCCAGTTTGTTCAGTGCTGACTCACCTACGTTTGGAATATCAGAAGTAATTTCTTCTGAACCAAGTTTGGTATCACGAGCCACACAGTTTAATTCCTGAATGTGAATGGTGGTCATGCGATCTTCAATGGCCACTCGTTCAGAAATTAGGATGGAATCCTCGAAGTTGTAACCGTTCCAAGGCATGAATGCGACGCGCATGTTCTGACCCAGCGCCAACTCACCTAAATCGGTAGAAGGACCGTCAGCTAACACGTCACCGCGCATAACCGGCTCACCTGAATTCACCGTTGGTAACTGGTTAATACAAGTGTTCTGGTTTGAACGGGTGTATTTAGTCAGGTTGTAGATATCGATACCAGCTTCGCCAGGTACCATTTCTTCTTCATTAACCTTAACTACGATACGACCAGCATCCACGTAATCAACCACACCGCCACGCTTAGCAACTACGGTTACACCCGAGTCGACCGCTACAGTGCGTTCAATACCAGTACCTACCAACGGCTTCTGCGCACGTAACGTTGGTACTGCCTGACGTTGCATGTTCGAACCCATCAGGGCTCGGTTAGCATCATCGTGTTCCAGGAACGGAATCAAGCTTGCTGCAATAGATACGATCTGTTGCGGCGCCACGTCCATATACTGAACTTGTTCTTTGGTCATCAAGGTAAATTCATTCTTGTGACGACAAGGAACTAAATCATCGGTTAACGCACCTTTGTCATCCAGGCTTACATTCGCCTGTGCAATAACAAAGTTACCTTCTTCAATAGCAGACAAATAATCTACGTCATCTGTCACAGCGCCATTTTCGATACGGCGGTATGGCGTTTCCAGGAAACCGTATTCATTGGTACGCGCAAAGGTAGCCAATGAGTTAATCAGACCGATGTTCGGGCCTTCCGGGGTTTCGATTGGACAGACACGACCATAGTGCGTTGGGTGCACGTCACGAACTTCGAAACCAGCACGTTCACGGGTCAAACCACCCGGCCCTAATGCTGAGATACGACGTTTGTGCGTTACTTCTGAAAGTGGGTTGTTTTGGTCCATAAACTGCGACAGCTGGCTGGAACCAAAGAACTCTTTCACTGCGGCACTAATAGGTTTAGCGTTAATTAAATCTTGCGGCATGGTGGCATCTAAGTCACCCAGGCTCAGGCGTTCTTTCACAGCACGCTCAACCCGGACTAAGCCGACGCGGAACTGGTTTTCAGCCATTTCACCAACCGAACGAATACGACGGTTACCTAAGTGGTCGATATCATCAACTTCGTCCAAACCATTACGGATTTGGATAAGTTTTTTCATCACCGACACTATGTCTTCTTTCGACAAAATTCCGCTACCGGTTAAGTCATCACGACCTAAACGACGGTTGAATTTCATGCGACCAACGGCAGATAAATCGTAACGATCTTCGCTGAAGAACAGATTCTCGAATAGCGTTTCTGCTGCTTCTTTCGTTGGTGGTTCGCCAGGACGCATCATGCGATAAATTTCCACCAAGGCTTCTAAGCGATTGGTGCTGTTATCCACACGCAGCGTTTCGCTCATGTAAGGACCGTGGTCCAAATCATTAACGAATAGCGTTTCGAATTTTTTAAAGCCAGCTTCACGCAGTTTTGCCAACAATTCCAGCGTTAATTCACTGTTTGCCGGGGCCACAACTTCGCCAGTTTTCTTCACCACATAGTCTTTTGCCAGTACTTTACCGACTAAGTATTCAAGCGGAACTTCCATTTCAGCCGTGTTCAGGCTTTCAATTTGCTTGATGTGGCGCGCAGTGATACGACGACCTTTTTCAACGATAATCTCTTCTTTATCGCCTTTAATGTCGAATTTAGCTGTTTCACCGCGTAAGCGCTCAGGCACTAACTGCATGAACACTTTGTCACGACGTATTTCGTAATACGTGGTGTCGAAGAACATCTCAAGGATTTCTTCGGTGCTGTATTCTAAAGCACGTAAAATGATCGATGCCGGTAATTTACGACGACGGTCAATACGTACGAAAACGTTATCTTTCGGGTCAAATTCAAAGTCTAACCATGAACCGCGATACGGGATAACCCGCGCGTTATAAAGCACTTTACCCGATGAGTGGGTCTTGCCTTTGTCATGGTCAAAGAATACACCTGGAGAGCGGTGTAACTGAGAAACGATAACACGCTCAGTACCGTTGATTACAAAGGTACCGTTTTCGGTCATCAATGGGATTTCACCCATGTAGACTTCCTGCTCTTTAATGTCTTTTACGGTACCGGCCGCAGCCTCTTTATCGTAAATCACTAAACGCAGTTTGACGCGCAATGGCGCCGAGTAGGTAATACCACGAACTTGACATTCGATAACGTCAAATACCGGTTCACCAAGTTTATAACTAACGTACTGCAATTCCGAATTGCCAGAATAACTCGCAATTGGGAACACCGAACGGAACGCAGCTTCCAGGCCATTATTGGCTTCTGGATCTGGTTCTATGAATTTTTTAAATGAGTCGAGTTGAATCGACAACAGGTAAGGCACTTCCAACACATGTGGACGCTTACCGAAATCCTTGCGAATACGTTTTTTCTCAGAGTAGGAGTACGCCATGGGGTTCCTCAGCTAGCTGATTGATGACCCTAACCACCAGGTCGTGATGGTTAAAAACAGATGTAGCTAATCATCTGTCATTCCCGTTTTTGTCACCGATAGCATGCACCCCAACTACGGGCAAAAATGATACATGCTTAACAGCGCAAAAAGGCTGGTGACCCAAAAGTCACCAGCCCCAGGCCTAAAAGGCCAGTTTTATGTCATGCAGTTGTTTACTTAATTTCAACTTCTGCACCAGCTTCTTCAAGCTGCTTTTTCAGTTCTTCAGCGTCTGCTTTCGCGATGCCTTCTTTCACTGCTACAGGTGCAGCTTCAACCATTGCTTTGGCTTCTTTCAAGCCTAGGCCAGTTGCAGCACGCACTGCTTTGATAGCGCCAACTTTGTTAGCACCAGCAGCTTTCAGGACTACATCAAATTCAGTCTTTTCTTCTGCAGCGGCTTCGCCACCAGCAGCAGGACCAGCAGCTACTGCAACAGCAGCAGATGCGTCAACACCGAATTTTTCTTCTGCAGCTTCGATCAGTTCAACCAGTTCCATAACTGGCATTTCAGCGATCGCATTCAAAATATCGTCTTTGGAAAGAGCCATAACTCTAAACTCCTGGGTTATATAATTACAAAAAATTGGTTAAAAAAACCGTCTCTATTTAGCGTCTTTAATTGCAGCCAACACACGCACAAACTTAGTTGGAACTTCGTTCATAGTACGAACGAACTTACTAACTGGCGCTTTGAAGGTGGCAAGCAATTTCGCCAATGCTTCGTCACGTGTCGGAAGTGATGCAACTGCATCAAGCTTATCTGCGCCCATCAGACCGTTACCGATCGACAGTGCAGTTACCTTCAGGTGCTTGTTCTGTTTAGCGAAATCTTTGAACAAACGCGCGGCTGAGCCAGGCGCATCCAAAGAAAAGCCATACATCAACGGACCTTTCAGTGCTTCGTCCATGTCACCGAATTGCGTATCTTGCAAAGCACGTTTTGCCAGAGTGTTCCGAATTACCTTCAGAACCACGCCTTGCTCACGCGCCTGCTTACGCAGAACGGTCATGTCCGCTACTTCCATGCCACGATACTCAGCAACAGCGACGGATAGAGCTTCTGAAGCTACATCGTTAATTTCTTTCACGATGGCTTTTTTTGCTGCTAAACCTAGTGCCACTGATATCACCTCTTTTTTTGAAACTTTGCTTCCGGAACATCCGGTTACGCCGTTTCGCGTTACAAATTGATAGCCATAGTGCACTACCACGTTGTTACGGTGAATCTCTACCCAGAGAGTCTGAGTCGGATATCACCATCTGCGCAGGACATTAAGTGTCGTTTTGCTGGCGTCAGCCTCACGATACACCTGCGGTCTTGGACGGGAGCCACTTCACTTAACCTTAAAGTGGCAGCTCCAACCCACAAACCTTTGAAAAGTGGATGAAAATTATACGCCCTTTTCAATCCACTGCAACCCTGAGGTTGCGCAAACTTAGCCGGCTTTAACAGCAGCCAAAGTTGCTGGATCAATCGATACACCCGCGCCCATAGTGGTCGACAGGCTTACACGCTTGATGTACTGACCTTTTGCAGAAGACGGCTTGGCTTTACGTAAAGCGCTCAGCAGTGCTTCTAAGTTCTCATGTAACTGGTTGTTTTCGAACGTTACTTTACCGATAGTAGCGTGAATGATACCGCCTTTATCGTTGCGGTAGCGAACCTGACCAGATTTTGCGTTTTTAACCGCAGTAGCAACGTCTGGAGTTACGGTACCAGTTTTCGGGTTTGGCATCAGGCCGCGTGGACCTAAGATTTGACCCAACTGACCAACCACACGCATAGCATCAGGAGAAGCGATAACAACGTCAAAATCCATAACGCCTTTTTTCACTTGCTCAGCCAGGTCTTCCATACCAACGATGTCAGCACCAGCCGCTTTTGCTTTTTCAACGTTTGCACCACCAGTGAACACGGCAACGCGAACATCGCGGCCAGTGCCGTTAGGCAGTACAGTTGCGCCACGAACGTTTTGATCCGATTTACGTGCATCGATACCAAGGTTGACAGAAACGTCAACGCTTTCGGTAAATTTAGCAGTCGCAAGCTCTTTCAGCAGCGTTAAGGCTTCATTGATGTCGTAATCACGAACTTCTACTTTTTCGCGGATTAAACGAGCACGTTTAGTTAATTTAGCCATCTTATAAGCCCTCCACTTTCAAGCCCATCGCACGGGCAGAGCCGGCGATAGTACGTACGGCAGCGTCCATAGAAGCTGCTGTTAAGTCTGGCTCTTTAGTTTTCGCGATTTCTTCAAGCTGATCGCGAGTAACTGTGCCAACTTTTTCAGTGTTCGGGCGACCTGAACCACTTTTAATACCAGCCGCTTTTTTCAGCAGGAATGCTGCTGGCGGGGTTTTAGTGATAAAGGTGAAAGAACGGTCTTCGAATACTGTAATTTCTACAGGAACCGGCGCGCCTTTTTCCATTTCGCCAGTCTGTGCGTTAAACGCCTTACAGAATTCCATAATGTTTACGCCGTGCTGACCCAGTGCTGGACCAACCGGAGGTGACGGGTTCGCCGCACCAGCTGCAACTTGCAGCTTAATAATGGCGGATACTTTCTTAGCCATGATACTTCCTCTGTTTAGTGGGTATAACGCCTTGCAAGTCTTTCGCTAAACACCTGATAAAACTAGATGTTTAGTGCAAGAGGAAACTTGCTCAAACGGCTTCCCTGAGTAAAAAGGACGCGAATTGTAGACCAATTCGTGTCCAAGATCAAGAAAATCACCATTCGAAGATGGTGATTTTTCCAACAACTTAATTAACCTTTCTCGACTTGCCCGAATTCCAGTTCAACTGGGGTGGCACGGCCGAAGATAGATACTGACACTGTCAGGCGGCTTTTGTCG
The DNA here is from genome assembly GCA_040882145.1 of Idiomarina sp. Lineage (GTDB taxonomy): Bacteria > Pseudomonadota > Gammaproteobacteria > Enterobacterales > Alteromonadaceae > Pseudidiomarina. The sequence continues at coordinate 1,154 of JBBEBU010000016.1, read as the reverse complement.
TAATCGACGCTCTCTACGGTGCCGTTGAAATCTGCAAAAGGACCGTCGTTGACGCGAACCAGTTCACCCGGCTCGAATAAAGTTTTCGGACGTGGCTTATCAACAGACTCGTTCAGACGATTCAAAATAGTATCGGCTTCTTTTTGCGAAATTGGTGCCGGACGCTCGGCGGTGCCGCCAATGAAGCCAAGTACCCGAGGAATGCTTTTTACCAGGTGCCAGCTTTCTTCGTCCATGGCCATTTCTACCAGTACATAGCCTGGAAAGAATTTGCGTTCGCTTTTGCGACGCTGACCGGCACGCATTTCAACAACTTCTTCAGTAGGTACTAATACTTCACCGAACTTGTCTTCCATGCCGTTCATTTTAATGTGTTCACGTAGTGAATTTGCTACCCGGCCTTCGTAGCCCGAGAATGCTTGTACTACATACCAGCGTTTCTTGTCGCTCATATTAAAACTCCAGTCCGGTCAGGAAGCCAACCACACGTACGAGAATTGCATCCATACCCCACAGGATCAGCGCGATAATTGCTGTAGCAACGGCAATGATTAGCGTGGTTTGCGTTGCTTCCTGGCGAGTTGGCCATACTACTTTACGAACTTCGGTACGGCTTTCTTTGGCAAAGCTCAAGAAGCGACGGCCTTTACCAGTTACTGCAGCAAAGCCACCCGCGATGGCAACCAATAACACCACGCCAATGGCGCGATACAATACAGATACTTGCTCACCATAGTAATAATTGCCTGCAATAGCCGCGGCTAATAAGGCAATAACGATGACCCATTTCAGGCCGTCTAGTGAACTGCTTTGCGTTTCAGTCTGTGCGCTCATTCTTTCTTATCCTGCGGTTTTGTCTGCGTTCGCTGCTTGAGCTCAAAAATAGTGGCAGGGGTGGAGGGATTCGAACCCCCAACCGTCGGTTTTGGAGACCGCTGTTCTACCAATTGGAACTACACCCCTGCAAATCTTCCAAACACTGCAAACCTAAGAGTTTTAAGTCGGGAGGTAAACGGTGATGGAATGGACGCCGTATTATACCGATTGCGCTCCATGACGCAACTGCAATATTACATTGCGCTGTTTGCGGCAAACGAATAAAAAAAGGCTCCCAATTGGGAGCCTTTCCTAAAATCAATCAGCAATTAAGCGAT
>JBBEBU010000015.1:0-83885 GCA_040882145.1 Idiomarina sp. | reverse complement strand
GGTCATAGTTACATTTTTACCATAAAAGGTGTCGGGAAATCTCAGGCCTTACCAGAGAGTGGTTTTCGTATTAGCTTCAACATACTGACGGCCAAATCTTTTGATAGCAAAGAAGGTAAGGAAGTCCTGAAACTTCTCGGACGCATCAGCAGTGAGGCCGATATGACCAGCGCGCCCGCCTTGGAAAAACTCCTTTCACTAGAAAGTGAATTAAAACTTACCCCTCAATCTCTTTTGGAAAAATTTGTTAAAGAGCTTATAAACTCTGACGAAACAGATTTTGTTGAATTCAAAGAAGCTTTATCAATACCGAGAGTACCGAACGAGAAAAATAGTTCCGCGCCGAAGTCCATTGAGTATCAGACATTAAAATGTATCGCCGCGTTTCTAAATAGTGAGGGGGGCCATTTACTTTTAGGAGTCGATGACAGCGGCAACATAATGGGAGTAGAAAGAGAGGTTAACGCAAATTTTCAAGGCAGCTATGATAAGTTTTATCGCCATATACAAACCATTATTAAAGACCGGCTTGGCTCAGATGCGTCTCGCTTGACTGAAATTAAGCCTTGCTCAATTAATGACAAGCGGATTATTGTCATTAACGTCACACCGGCTAGCCGCCCGATAGAATTGAAAAGTAAATTTTTTATTCGAAAATTTGCAAAGTGCGAGGCACTTTCTGAAGAAACTCTCAAAGATTATATAAAAGAGCGTTTCCCAATTTAGGGACGTTGAAGCCAGTTGATAGCAAATAGCAATGTGTGTATCTTTCTTAGTAGCACAGAGGTAGCACCAACCAATTTTAGTTAGTGGCAACTAACACTGAAAGCCTTTGAAAATGGTGGCCCCTCCCAGATTTGAACTGGGGACCAACCGATTATGAGTCGGGTGCTCTAACCACTGAGCTAAGGGGCCATTTGGAAGGATGTTTGCTGGAAAAGCAAAGCGGGCGAGAGTATATAAAATCTCTGCCCGCTTGTCATGACTTGAAGGTCAGGTTTTTTAAAGTTTTATGCCGTAAAACTTGGCGGCATTGCTGGCGAACACGCGCTCGATGGCTTGGTCGTCAGGTAGTGCTTTGCACACTATTTCAATATCTTTCACGTTAAACGGACGTTCAGCTCGAGTCGAAGGTAAGTCGGTGCCAAACATCAGGCATTCAGGGTTTACGTTGTACAAATCGCGTACCGCTTCGGCTACGTTCACTTCGGTACGGCCAAAGCCGCTGGCTTTAATGTGAATGCCGGCTTCTGCCAGGCGCTTCACTTGCGAAATGCCAGAACGAGCCATGCCTAAATGATCCACGCTAGCTTTTGGCAGGCGCACCAGTTTAGGCACAATTTCGTCCAGCTCGCGGCTGTCTACGTACATTTCTAAATGCCAGCCAGCTAAATCCCATACCCGGCGACCAAAGTCGACCAGATTATCTAAGCCGCTTACCACACCGCGTTTCAGGTTTACCCGAACGCCAACGACGCCCATTTCTTTTAATTCCACGATGCGCTTGTCTGATACGCTGCTAGGCAAGTTGGTAACGCCAACGTAGCCTTCGCCCATTTGTTCCAGTGTGGCTTTCAGGTACTTTTGGTCAAAGCCCTGAAATGAGCCAGAAACCACAGCACCACCAACAATAGGTAAGTCTGCAGTGCGCGCTTGGTAATCTTCAACTGAGAACGGCGGTGGTAAAAAACCGTGGTTCTCAATCATCGGATAACGGTCGTTATAGATGTGAAAATGCGCGTCAATAATCTTGTTTGGCATCGTTTGTGACATAAGCACCTTTTAAATCAAACTATTCGTCAAGAAATGACTTCAGCTGCTCCGAACGGCTCGGGTGACGCAGCTTACGTAAAGCTTTGGCTTCAATTTGACGAATCCGTTCACGGGTTACGTCAAACTGCTTGCCCACTTCTTCAAGCGTATGGTCGGTATTCATATCAATACCAAAACGCATGCGTAACACTTTGGCTTCGCGGGCGGTTAAGCCACCTAACACGTCGCGTACGGCGTTACGTAAACTTTCTGCGGTGGCCGAATCCACTGGTAAATCCAGCGTGGTGTCTTCAATAAAATCACCCAGGTGAGAGTCTTCATCATCACCGATTGGGGTTTCCATTGAAATAGGCTCTTTCGCAATTTTCAATACTTTACGAATTTTGTCTTCCGGCATCACCATGCGTTCTGCCAGTTCTTCCGGCAACGGCTCGCGACCCATTTCTTGCAGCATTTGCCGTGAAATACGGTTCAGCTTGTTAATGGTTTCAATCATATGCACCGGAATACGAATAGTACGGGCCTGGTCCGCAATAGAGCGGGTAATGGCCTGACGTATCCACCAGGTAGCATAGGTTGAGAATTTATAACCACGGCGATATTCGAATTTATCCACCGCTTTCATCAAACCGATGTTACCTTCCTGAATTAAGTCCAGGAACTGCAAACCACGGTTGGTATATTTTTTCGCAATAGAGATAACCAAACGCAGGTTAGCTTCTACCATTTCTTTCTTCGCACGTCGTGCTTTGGCTTCGCCAATCGACATGCGACGGTTAATGTCTTTTACTTTCGCAATGGTTAAGCCGGTTTCAACTTCCACTTCCGCCAGCTTGTGAATGCTGCGCTCAATTTCAGTTTGCAGGGCTTTCAAATCGGCCGCGTAGCTTTCGCCGCTGGCCATTTGCTCTTCTAACCATTTGGTGGTGTTTTCATTACCAGCAAAGGCACGCATAAAGTTACGCTTCGGCATGCCAGCTTGTTCAACACACACTTTCAGAATCAGGCGTTCTTGCACGCGCACACGATGCATCATGTCGCGCATGTCTTTTACTAAACGATCAAATTGCTTTGGCACCAAACGGAACTGTTTGAACAGTTCGCTTAGCTCTTCAATTTCAACGCGGGATTTTTTGTGATCACGACCGTGCTTGCTAATCACTTTACGGGTGGTTTCGTATTGCTTGCGCAGCGCACCGAATTTTTCGCGAGCTAGTTCAGGATCAATACCGCCGTCGTTGGCATCTTCTTCGTCGTCATCATCAGCGTCGTCGTCTTCGTCTTCCAGCTCTTCTTTTGGCAGTTCCGAACCAACATGGGTAGCCACAACTGGCGCAGTGTCCACTTCGTTCGGATCAATAAAGCCAGAAATAATGTCGGTTAAACGCATTTCTTCCGCTTCGTATGAATCCCACTGATCCAATATGAAGTTAATCGCTTCAGGGTATTCGGCCACCGAGCACTGAACCTGGTTAATACCTTCTTCAATGCGCTTGGCGATAACAATTTCGCCTTCGCGGGTCAGCAGCTCTACCGTACCCATTTCACGCATATACATGCGCACTGGGTCGGTGGTGCGACCTAATTCACCGTCAACGGTGGCTAACGCTTGCGCGGCAGCTTCAGCAGCGTCTTCGTCAGCGGTGTCTTCGCTCATCATTAACTCATCGGCATCAGGTGCATTTTCAAAAACCTGGATACCCATGTCATTGATCATGCGGATGATGTCTTCGATTTGATCGGAATCAACGATTTCCTGAGGAAGGTGATCATTCACCTCTGAAAAAGTCAGGTAACCCTGTTCCTTTCCTTTCGCGACGAGAATTTTGAGCTGCGATTGACGACTCTGCTGCATACAGATATACCACCTGTGAATAACTAAAAATTAAATTTTGAGCTTGAACTTAGATACATTAGCGTATGTATCTGAAAAACAAGACCGGAAATTATAGCAGCTAGGGCCATTTCCGACCAGTAATTAATCAGCTCTTTATCGGTTCTTCGGCTTATCAGACAAATGCTTCATGAGCATTAAATATTCTTGTTTCTCTTGTTTAGTTAATGGGGCCGTTTTTTCTTTTTGCAAGAGCTCACTGGCTCGCTGCTCAACGAAGCGGTCTATCAGAAACACATATATATCGGCAAATTCCTGCGCAATAAGTTCCGGATCCATATTGTGTTCCCAGCGCGCTAACTGGCGTAAAGCTTTTTCGTGCTGGTGCCCACGCCAGTGTTCCAGCAACTGCGCTGTGGTTAATTTAGTATTAGCCGTGTATTCATGTAATGCCAATAATAAATCGACGCCTGCAATGTCCAGTGCGGCGAGCTCCTGATGCACCGGTAATTCCTGACCCAGTTCCGGGTACTGCACTAACATGGCAATAGCCCGTCGCATAGGAGTCATTTTCATGCCTTCGGGCACGTACTTACTCTGCTGCGGCTTATTAAAATGCGAATCCAATTGCGACCGCTCACGGTGCAGCAACTGTGCTAAGCGGTCCAACATAGTGTCGCGATAAAACTGGCTAGCTACCCGCTCAATTAACGGCTTGGCCTGTTTTAACAACGCCGACTTACCGGTGTCAGACGAAATATTTACGCCCTGCTGCAAGTGCGTAAAAAAGTAATCGGTAAAGCTCTGGGCGTTCTGTAAACGCTCACGGAAGGCGTCGGCACCTTCATCCCGTACGACTGTGTCCGGATCCTCGCCGTCTGGCAGGAATAAAAACGACAGTTCCACGCCATCGGTTAACAATGGCAAGGCATTTTCCAGTGCGCGCCAGGCGGCATCCCGGCCAGCGCGGTCACCGTCGTAGCAGCAAATAACTTTGCTGGTAGCACGAAATAGCATTTGTAACTGGTCAGTTGTGGTGGCCGTACCCAAGGAGGCAACGGCTTCTTTAATGCCAGCCTGCGCCAGCGCAACCACGTCCATGTAACCTTCTACTATGACTACGTAAGGAAGCGTTCTATGGGCTTGTTTGGCTTCATAAAAACCGTATAGCTCGCGGCCTTTATGAAACACCCGTGTTTCCGGCGAGTTCAGGTATTTAGGGCCCTGATCGTCTTTGTCCTGACCGAAAATACGGCCGCCAAAACCAACCACCCGGCCACGCCGATCCCGTATAGGAAACATCACGCGATCGCGGAAAAAGTCATAATGACGGCCGTTGTCGTTTTTATTAACTAATTTCAGATCCACCAGTTGCTGCCGGGTTTTGTTGTCTTTACCCAGCGCATTCAGCACCCCATCCCACTCCGGCGGGGCGTAGCCAATCTGAAAGTCTTTCACCACTTCGCCACTTAAACCACGATTCTTTAAGTAACTAATGACTTCACCGGAGTTCGCATGCTTGCGCAACTGATGCGCAAAGAACTTAGCGGCGTTTTGCATCACGTCAAAGTCGTCCTGGGCCTGCGCATACTGGCGCGCATCGGCCTGCGGATTCTTGCTTTCTTCCCGCGGTACCTGCAGGCCCATTAAACTGGCCAGCTCTTCCACCGCGTCAGGAAACTCCAGACCGTCGTAGTTCATAATGAAATCAAGCGCGTTGCCGTGCTCGCCACAACCAAAGCAGTGATAAAACTGTTTGTCGGGGGCAACGGTAAAGCTGGGGGTTTTTTCGTTGTGAAACGGGCAGCAGGCCTGGTAATTACGGCCAGCTTTTTTCAATGGCACACGCGAATCCACCACTTCGACAATGTCGGCGCGGTCAATTAAATCGTGAATAAAGGACTTAGGAATCAGGCCTGCCATGGCGCTCCACTACTTATTATTAGTATGTTGGCAACGAACAAAGAATTGTAGCATGCACAAAAAAAACCGCACTGCCGTTGTCAGTGCGGTTTTTTAGTTCGTTTCACTAAACAGGTAACTTTCCAGTTAGCTGAGCAGAAAAATGAGAGTAGTGCTTAGTATAAACGTGTGCGACGTGCATTCTCACGCGACAGTTTCTTCGCGTGACGTTTTACTGCAGCAGCTTTCTTACGCTTGCGTTCAGCGGTAGGCTTTTCAAAAAATTCGCGACGACGAACTTCAGATAATACACCAGCTTTCTCGCAAGAACGCTTGAAACGACGTAGTGCTACATCAAACGGCTCGTTTTCTTTCACTTTTACTATTGGCATTAAACTCTCACCTCGAATGAATCTGTTAACGGTTAAAAAATAACCAGAATGAATAAATTTGGTGCTGAATTGTAGCGAGAACAAAAGCTGCTGTAAACCTTAATTTGATCCTTTCCTATAAGGCTTTTAGCCATGCTGTCGCAAGCTGCTGATTTCGGCTACTATATCGTCATTCAACCGCAGAACCTTAGCACAGGGACTTGTCGAGTATGTTAGAAACCTTTTTGTTTCAGTTCACGTCGTTATTCACCATGATCAACCCGATCGCCGCAGTACCTATTTATATTGCGCTTACCGAGGCGATGAGCCCCAAAGCAGCGCGTTGGGTAGCCATGCGCGCCTCAGTTACAGCGTTAATAGCTTTATGCGTATTTGCCCTGATCGGCGAAGCGATCTTTAGCTTCTTCTCGATTTCGGTAAATGGCCTGCGCGTGGCCGGCGGTATTCTATTCTTTGTTATGGGCTTTGAAATGCTGCGCGGTCGCACTGTGCCTAAACGCATTGACGGCGAATCGGAAAGCGATTTTGGCTCCGACGTAGCCGTTACACCCATAGGTATTCCCATGGTGGCAGGCCCCGGCGCCATTACCATGGTGATTATATTTATTCAGGACAGCACCGCTGTTAGCAACAGTATTAGCTTGTTTGGCGCTATTATTGCGGTCTGTGCGCTTACTGCCGTGATCCTGGCCAGTGGCCGCCAGATGCTGGCTAAACTGGGCCGTAGCGGCAGTAAAATACTGATGCGCTTAATGGGCCTGATCGTGATGCTGATTGCCGTCGAGTTCTTCTTCGCCGGCATTAAGCCTTACATTGTCGACATTGCCCGGGCAGTTTAGCCTTCCAGAGTCGGTACCGGCAGATCGCGTTTGGCGTAAAATTCCGCCACGTGATCCTGCAAACGCCCGGCTTCAATGGCATCCCGTAAGTCCTGCATTACTTTTTGGTAGTAGTGCAGGTTGTGAATGGTATTCAAGCGGCCACCCAGCATTTCGTTAGAACGATCCAAATGATGCAAATACGCCCGCGAATAGTTTTTGCAGGTGTAGCAATCACAGTCAGGGTCTAAAGGCCCGGTGTCGGTGCGATGCACCGCATTACGGATTTTTACCACGCCAGTGCTAATAAATAGGTGCCCGTTACGAGCATTACGGGTTGGCATCACGCAGTCGAACATATCAATACCGCGGCGTACAGCTTCTACCAGGTCTTCCGGTTTACCCACGCCCATTAAGTAGCGCGGTTTATCAATTGGCATTTGCGGTGCACTGTGGCTAAGAATGCGCATCATGTCTTCTTTGGGCTCACCCACCGACAAACCACCAATGGCATAACCATCAAAACCAATATCCGTAAGCCCCTGCAATGAAATATCCCGTAGTTCTTCGTACATGCCGCCCTGCACAATACCAAACAGCGCCGCCGGGTTGCCTTCGTGGGCGTCTTTTGAACGTTGCGCCCAGCGCAGTGATAACTCCATCGAGCTACGAGCTTCAGCCTGGGTGGCTGGATGCGGGGTACACTCGTCAAAAATCATGACAATGTCAGCACCTAAATCGCGCTGCACTTCCATGGATTTCTCGGGAGTCAGCAGAATCTTTTCGCCGTTAATAGGTGAGCGGAAGGTGGCACCTTCTTCGGTGATTTTGCGCAGTTCACCCAGGCTGAATACCTGAAACCCACCCGAGTCGGTCAGAATGGGTTTGTCCCAGTTCATGAAATCGTGCAGGTCGCCATGTTGTTTGATAATAGAGGTACCGGGGCGCAGCATCAGGTGAAAGGTATTGCCCAGACAAATTTCTGCGCCTGTGGCTTTCACTTCTTCCGGGCTCATGCCTTTTACCGTGCCGGCAGTGCCTACCGGCATAAAGGCCGGGGTTTCTACGCTGCCGCGCGCAAAGGTCATGCGACCACGACGTGCCTGGCCATCTGTAGCTAACAATTCAAACTTCATAGTGACTCACTTTAGGTAAACTCGGAAAAATCGTTCCAGGCGGTAATTATACCGCTTTGGTTATAAACATGGCATCGCCGTAGCTAAAAAAGCGATATTCCTGTTGCACGGCATGGTCATAAGCTGCCATCACATGTTGCTTACCGGCAAAGGCCGACACCAGCATGATTAGGGTTGATTCGGGTAAATGGAAATTGGTGATCATGGCGTCTACCACCTGGAACTCATAACCCGGATAAATAAAGATATCGGTTTCGGCGGTATAGGCCGTAAGCTCGGTGTTGGCTTGCAGCGCTGCCTGGGCGGCAGACTCCAGCGAGCGTACCGAGGTAGTGCCCACCGCAACTACCCGTTTGCCCCGTGCGCGAGCCTGTTCAATAGCCGTCACAGTTTCGGCCGGCACTACGGCATATTCGCTATGCATCACGTGTTCTTCAATGCTGTCCACTCGCACTGGCTGGAAGGTACCAGCACCTACATGCAGGGTTACATAGGCAAATTCCACACCTTTTTGCTGCAGCAGGTTAAGCACGGCTTCATCAAAGTGAAGGCCGGCCGTTGGTGCCGCAACAGCACCCGGGTTTTTGTTGTATACGGTTTGATAGCGCTCTTTATCGCTGCTCTCATCGGGCCGATCAATATAAGGCGGTAACGGCATGTGGCCGTATTGTTCAAGGAGCTCTAGTACGGTTTCACTGTGCAGGAATTTCAATTCAAACAGGGCGTCGTGGCGGCCCAGCATTTCCACAGTAAGTGCTTGCTCTAACTTCAACAGCTGACCAGTTTTCGGGGAGCGGCTGCTACGTACATGCGCCAGCACCCGGTGTTCGTCCAGTACTCGTTCCACTAGAACTTCCACTTTGCCACCCGAGGCTTTTTCACCCAGCAGGCGCGCCGGAATAACGCGGGTATCGTTAAACACCAGCAAGTCACCCTGATTAAGTTCGCCTAGAATGTCGGTAAAGTGCTTGTCGCGCAATTCACCGCTGCTACCATTTAGGCATAGCAAACGGCTAGCGCTACGTTGTTGCTGCGGGTAGCGCGCAATGAGTGCGTCGGGCAACTGAAAATTAAAGTCACTTAGCTTCATAATAGTGGTTATTTCGTACTGGAAAATTGGGTCGCTACTTTACCTGCTTTCGCGAATGAACAAAAGCATCGGCGGCATGAACAACAAAATACGGACAAAAAAAAGCGCGCTCAATGAGCGCGCAAACATAGGATGTAATAACTACTGTGACAACCATTCGAGGCCTCCAGGGTAGCCTCAAAATGCATGGTTAAAAGTAATACGACAAAGACTGTGAAATTAGTTCACTGCTATCGCCATTATTTGCACACTTGCTCACCGCTTTCTTCTCGAACACGTAAATACGGTCTTTTTGATTGCGTTGATTTGGCTCACCAATACCTTCTAACACCACCGTAATATGCTCGTCTGACGGCAATGAGCGCAGGGTGTTGCCGTAATTACAAAGCACCTTAGCCAAGGTAGCTTCAAAACTAGTCAATAATTGCTGCTGTTGCTGGGCACGCTGTTGCTGCTGTTTTGCTACTCGTTCAGCACGTTCCGCACTAATGCTGTCAACCTGACTTTGAACACTTTCTTGTTGCTGCTGCAATGACTGCCGACTGTTTTCCAACCCGGCCAATTCTTGCTGCAATTCTTCATGTTCGTCAGTCGGGGCATTGCGAAGCTCAAAGTTCATGTCGCGAATGTCACGATCCAACTCACGCAGCTCCCAGGACAGATCACGTAATTCCCGGGTTAAGTCGCGAAGCTCTTCGGCCTGCTCCCTAAGCTCGTCATTGGCATACGCACCGTCGTGACGGGCAATGAATATGCCATCGTGTTGTAGGTTCATAATCACTTCGTGCGCCACTCGCATGCCTTCTTCCGCCGCGGCTTGTACATCAATGCCTGCTACTTCGGGCATGTCCGGTACTGGTGGCATAGGTGGCATGCTCCTCTCGTCACCACTAAAGCTGAACTGATTCACCAGGTTACGGAACCCCGCCGCCTTGTATACCACACCCTGGCCTTCCAGATAGCTGTACGTCATGTTACCAATACGGCGCATCTGCTTATTGTCCCCGTGCTGTTGTTCCAGCGAGGTATTGAGAATGCTGGTCATAATTTCCAGCTCGTTACGCAATTGGTCACGGTCGGCTGCCAGAGCCACTGAGCTTGCGCTACCTGTAGCTAATAAAGCTGCTACGGCTATAGTTAACATAGACTTTTTCATGGGTTATTCCTCCAGCGCCGAAGCGCGATAAAACGGATACTCTGTTACGGGCTCGCCAACTGCTTCTTGCAACTGACGGAATTGATTAACGTAAAACACCTGATCGTCCTGACGCTGTTCGTTGACATAGCGAATTAAGTCGGCAAAGTCTTCGCGCCGTTCATCGCGGCTGGTGGCCAGCACATAACTCACTAATTGTGTATTGGCCTGATTCAAATCTTCACGAAAATCTTCGCGCATGGCTGTCGCATAGGTTTTCAATTCTTGCGTCTGCTTGGCGGTAAACTCATCCAATCGAGCATCGACTAAACTTGCCAATTGTTCATCATTTACCTGGCCACCAAAGGCGATTCTAAGCTGTGAGTCACTTACGACTACATCTACCTGCAACACCACTAACGCCACCGCTAATAGCGAACAGGCAAAGGACGTTACTGGTAACCAGGGGCGTTGCCACCAGGACTCAGTACTAGCTGAGCTACGCAGTGCCGGTTGCCAGGTTGCCTCGCGATTCCAGTCCGGCACTGGGGCATCTACCCAGGCATCGGCATCTTGCTGAAACTGCTGCATGGCTGCCATTTGCTCAGCTATGTCGGGAGCATGAGCGCATAGTTGTTGATACAAATTCTGCGCCTGCTGCTCACTCAATTCGTTGTTCAACCAGCGTTCAAATTCTTGTTGCCACTGATTCATGCTGATACCTCCAGCTTTTGCTTTAACTTGTCCACTGCCGCATACAGGCGTGACTTTACGGTGTTGGTTGACACGCCTAATTGCTGTCCAATGGCATCTAATGTCAGGTGCTGATAAAACTTCAGCTCTACCACCAGCCGCTGCTCTTGCGGTAACTCCTGCATGGCCGCGGCCAAATGGCGCCCCTGCTGATGCAACTGGTACACATTGTCCGGGTGATCGCCGGCATTGCTTTCCACAGTTTCCAACTCATCGCTACTGCCCCAGTCTTTACGACGGCGGTAAAATTCAATGCAGCGCCGATTGGCAATAATCATCAACCAGGTTTTAAAGCTGGCATCACCGCGCCAACTGGCTAAGCCACGAAATACTGATACGAATACGTCCTGCATTAAATCGCGTGCATCTTCCGGGTGCGAGACCATGCGTAGGGCATAGTTGTAAACTAACCCCTCGTAGCGCTGCACCAATTTGAGCCAGGCCGTTTTATTGTTTTTTAGCGCTTTTGCTACCAGCGCCTTATCTGTTGTTGCCAGCACGACTATGATTCCCTTACTGAGTTGTCATTACTGTCGCTACTGCCTTGGAAAAAGTTTGGAATGAATACAAACATTTTCTCACGACCATAAAAAAAGCGGCTAAAAAGCCGCTTTTTAATCTAATGCATTCTCGCCATTTAAACAGTGAAAATTGTTTTCAATATAAAGTAGAAGATAATCGACATAATGGCACCAGCTGGTAGCGTAACTACCCAGGACACCACAATGTTGCGTACAACGCTTAAGTTCAGTGCCGCTATACCGCGCGCCATACCAACACCCAACACCGCACCGACTAAGGTTTGGGTGGTTGAAATTGGGAGGCCGGTTCCTGATGCCAGTACTACCGTAGTAGCGGCTGACAGCTCGGCGGCAAAACCACGACTTGGGGTTAAGTGCGTAATGCCGTTACCAATAGTAGCGATAACGCGTTTACCCAACATAGCCAAACCAGCAACAATACCAATAGCGCCAACAGGTAATACCCACCAGGCTAGTTTTGCGGTGCTGGCAATTTCCCCGCCGCTGGACACAATGCTTACTACCGCAGCTAGCGGACCAATGGCATTAGCAACATCGTTGGAACCGTGGGCGAACGCCATGGCACAAGCCGTTACCACCATCAGCACGGCAAATACCCGCTCAACGTTGGTGTAATGCATGTCTTTGTCAGCTGCCGGATCAAACTTAATACGCTCAATCACAACCTTACCAATGATGCCAACCACAATACCCACAACTAGAGCTAAGCCGAACCCTTCCAGAGTGGTAAAGTTAATACCAACGTGTTTCAGCCCTTTGGTAATAGTGACCAATGAAATCATAAAGCCGGTAAGTACCATGTATAAAGGTACGTAACGCTTGGCCATTTCCAACGGATTGGAGCGATCAAAAATAAGCCGCTGCGCGCTTAAGAATATAAAGTAGGCTATTAAGCCGGCTATCATAGGGGTAATTACCCAACTGCCAACAATGCCGCCAACCTTTGACCAGGTAACGGTTTCAACACCCACGCCAACAGCGGCAAAACCAACAATAGCGCCGATAATAGAATGCGTAGTAGAAACCGGCCAGCCCAGATAGGACGCGATGAGTAGCCAGGTACCGGCCGCCAGCAGCGAAGCAATCATACCAAACACCAGCAGTTCCGGCGTGTCGACAAAGTAACCTGAGTCGATAATGCCTTTACGTATGGTTGAGGTAACTTCACCACCAGCTAAATAAGCACCGGCAAATTCAAATATCATCGCCACAATAATGGCTTGCTTAATGGTTAATGCTTTTGAGCCAACCGAGGTTCCCATGGCGTTAGCCACATCGTTGGCACCAATACCCCAAGCCATAAAAAAGCCGAAACCGGCCGCTAACAGAACCAATAATGTTCCGTAGGAAGTTATAATATCCATTGCTATCTCCGGCCTAAACGCGGGCCAACATGAGTTCGAAACGAGCGCCAACACGCTCTGATAAGTCAGCTAAATCGCCAACCCAGTCGAGAATGCGATACAAAAACATCGCGTCCAGAGGGTTCATATCTAATTCAAGTTCACGCAATTGCCGACGCAATTTAATTTGCAATTGGTCGGTATCGTGTTCAATGGCATCCAATTCCGAAATCAACTTGTCGACCAGGTTACGCTCACGTCCGCGAAAGCCAGCCTCTAACAAGTCGTCAAACTCGCCAATGGTTTCTTTGGCTTTATCGGCCGCATCCAAACAACGGTTCAGGTAAGCATCAAAACCTTCCACCATAGATTCTGGAATACCGAGCTCACGCCCCATAACTAGACCTGAAATGTCTTTGGCTTTGTTGGCAATACGGTCCTGTTGCGATACCAACTCGAGTAAGTCAGTACGCTCCACTGGCATAAACAAACCACCTGGCAGATTCAGCCGGATATCACGCTTGATAGCATCAGCCGCTTTCTCTTTCTGTACGATGTCGTTACGAGCTTGTTCAACCGCTTTCCAGTCGTTTTTATAAACCGCCTGAAAGAAAGGTTTTAACGCCATCGCACAATCACAAACCTGTTCGATGTGCTCGATCATTGGCTTGATTGGGGATTTTGCAAAAACACCTAAAAACGAGTTTGCAGACATAAATAGTCTCTCTTTGCGTGGAAATTAACTGGTGCGAATGGTAGCGAAAAGAACAGGGAGATGGAACCTAAAAATCCCTTCCTTTACCTCGTTAATGCGCATAAAAAAACCATAGTCGTAGCTATGGTTTTTCATTGTACTTAAATAAGTAAGGCTGTTAGAAAGTGTAGACCAAAGTGACTGCCGTTTCAGTGTCCATATTCTCAAGTGTGTCATCTTGAAGATCGGAGTTGTGCGTGGCACCTATGGAGAACTTCATCGCCAATGAACCGTTAATGTTGGACGATACGCTTACCTCACCGCGGGTTTTGGTATTGTCTTCACCAATTTCAGTCGCTATTAAAGCATCAAACTTTGAATTCTCGCTTATTTTCCAGTTCAAGTTACCCGCCATACGCAAAATTGCACTGCCCTCTGAGTCTTGTGGAATACCGTCTAGAATAGGCTTGTTGACCGTATAACCTGGACCAATTTCATAGTCTGCATAAATTTCTTCGCTGTAGCGATAACGAGCACCATAACCAACAGCTACAGTACCTTGATATTCAAAACCACTGAACGGGTCTTCTTCATAAGAACCAAACAGGAACATAGACGAACGGCTGTCCGGTTGAAACTTGTAGTTAGTCTGCGCTGACACGAAAAACTTATCCGCTGTGAGCTCTTTCTCACCGGTACTTTGGTCAACCTGCTCGGCGCGATAGTAATCAATCACACCTTTGTGCCGCCAGTTCAGTATGTCACGCGAAATATTCAGTTTCCCTTTATAGGATTCTGTCTCGGTATTACCTGAAGTAAACAACAAGCCGAGTTCAGCACTAGCGTCCCACCCTTCAACTTCTTCCGTATCTACGTCGTTAGCATCGTCAAACATCAGTGTGGTGGCCTGAGCCGCCGCCTGATTAGAAAAGAGAAAAGCTGATGAAACTGCTATTGCCAGAAAATAATGTCGCACGTACACCTCAAAAACGATTAAAAACCATGATGTTTAAAACTTTAAAGCATATACAGGATAAAAAATGTTCAAGGTGGAGTCAAAAAAACTCCACCAATACACATTTTATCGAGTTAGTTCACTTTGGCGCGCAATTCACCGTTCTCATAACGCTGGAACATGTCTTCCAATGAAATAACTTTGATTTTGCTTGCCTGACCAGCACAGTTGAAAGCCTCATAACGAGCCTTACAAATGTCGTACATAGCGGTAGTAGCCGCGTTTAAGAATTTACGCGGGTCAAAGTTGTTTGGGTTCTGGGCCAAATGGCGACGCACCGCACCAGTTGAAGCTAAGCGCAAATCCGTATCAATGTTTACTTTACGCACGCCGTATTTAATACCTTCAACAATTTGGTCTACTGGCACACCATAAGTTTCCGGCATTTCACCACCAAACTCATTAATCACTTTTAGCCACTCTTGTGGTACTGAAGACGACCCATGCATAACCAGGTGGGTGCTTGGAATACGTTTGTGGATATCACGAATGCGGTCAATAGCCAAAATGTCACCTGTTGGTGGACGGCTAAATTTGTAAGCACCGTGTGAGGTTCCGCAGGCAATCGCCAGCGCATCAACGTCAGTGGCTTTAACAAAGTCTGCAGCTTCTTCCGGATCCGTCAGCATCTGCTCGTGCGACAACTTACCTTCCGCGCCAATACCGTCTTCTTCGCCAGCTTCACCGGTTTCCAGTGAACCTAAGCAGCCTAATTCGCCTTCGACAGAAACGCCGCAGGCGTGAGCCATAGCCACAGTGTCCTGGGTCACTTTTACGTTGTAATCATAGTCCGCCGGGGTTTTGCCGTCTTCTTTCAACGACCCGTCCATCATCACTGAGCTGAAGCCCAACTGAATAGAGCGCTGACATACTGCTGGCGACGTACCGTGATCCTGGTGCATAACCACTGGAATGTGCGGCCATTCTTCAATCGCAGCTAAAATAAGGTGACGTAAGAAAGGTGCACCTGCATAGGTGCGGGCGCCAGCTGAAGCCTGCACAATAACAGGGCTGTCGGTTTCGTCAGCAGCCTGCATAATAGCGCGCATTTGCTCAAGATTATTGACGTTAAACGCCGGAACACCGTAGTCGTTTTCTGCTGCATGGTCTAACAGCTGACGTAGTGAAATAAGTGCCATGTTGAACTCTCCTAAATTCGTTTAATAACGGCTTAGCCGTTTAATGCGCGTTCTTCCAGAATAGCGACTGCCGGTAAGGTTTTGCCTTCCAAAAACTCAAGGAACGCACCGCCACCGGTCGAGATGTAACTGATTTTATCAGCGATATCATACTTATCAATGGCTGCCAGCGTATCACCGCCGCCTGCAATTGAGAATGCGTCACTTGCGGCAATAGCCTCAGCTAAGGCTTTGGTACCTGCCCCAAATTGATCAAATTCGAATACCCCTACCGGGCCGTTCCATACAATAGTACCGGCACTTTTCAGTAGCTCGGCAAATTGTTCAGCCGTTTCTGGGCCCACATCAAAAATCATGTCGTCGGCGTTTACTGCATCTACCGCTTTCAGTTCAGCCGCAGCGGCAGCGCTGAATTCTTTGCCGGTTATAACGTCGGTTGGCAATGGAATGTCAGCACCCTTGGCTTTTGCAGCTTTCATCAACCGTGAAGCTTCGCCGGTTAAATCTGCCTCATACAGAGACTTACCAACTTCATGACCCGCAGCAGCAATAAAGGTATTGGCAATGCCACCACCAACAATCAGTTGATCAACCTTAGTCGACAATGATTCTAAAACGGTAAGCTTGGTGGATACTTTGGAGCCACCGACAATAGCTACCAACGGACGCGCTGGTTCTTTTAGCGCTTTACCCAGTGCATCTAGTTCCGCCGCCAGCAAAGGCCCAGCACAGGCTACTGGCGCGTATTTGGCCACACCATGGGTGGAAGCTTGCGCACGGTGCGCGGTACCAAAGGCATCCATCACGAATACATCGCACAGCGCCGCCAGTTTTTGTGCCAGCGCATCGTCGTTTTTCTTTTCACCCAGGTTAAAGCGCACGTTTTCGAATACCACCACTTCGTTCGTCGTAAGCTCAACGCCATCCAGGTAATCTTTCACTAATCGCACCGGTACATCCAGTGCGTCGTTTAAGTAATCAACCACTGGCTGCAGCGACGCTTCGGCATCGTATTCGCCTTCGGTTGGACGCCCTAAGTGCGACATCACCATGACTTTGGCGCCAGCGGCTAGCGCTTCACGAATGGTCGGCAAGGCTGCTCGTAAACGGGCATCAGAGGTTACTTTACCGTTTTCTACCGGTACGTTTAAGTCTTCACGGATAAGTACCCGCGCGTCTTCAATATCTAAATCATCCAGTGTAATGACGTCCATTGGTTTTACCCTTTGTTCAATTTAGTTCGCCTGCGCACGGTCTAGCATCACCTGCGCAGTATCTAATAAACGATTCGCAAATCCCCATTCATTGTCACACCAGCACAGTACTTTGACTAAGCGGCGATGACTGACCCGGGTTTGGGTGCCGTCAACAATGCTGGAACGCGGATCGTGATTAAAATCAATCGACACC
This sequence comes from Idiomarina sp., assembly GCA_040882145.1. Lineage (GTDB taxonomy): Bacteria > Pseudomonadota > Gammaproteobacteria > Enterobacterales > Alteromonadaceae > Pseudidiomarina. The sequence continues at coordinate 66,909 of JBBEBU010000015.1, read as the reverse complement.
AGAGGTTCGTCGCAAAAACCGACCACACCCTGCATGCTATTGCTGGCGGCCTCGCGCAGCACCTGATTTACTTTGTCTAAAGTAACATCTGAATTGAGCGTAACACTCAAATCCATGGCCGTAACATTGGTGGTTGGCACTCGTACCGCAATGGCTTCCATGCGTCCGGCCAAATGCGGCAGAATGCGTTCAATACCGCGCGCCAGGCGGGTATCCACCGGAATAATGGAACGGCTGGCAGCACGACTTAAGCGCAGGTCATTCGAATAAGCATCTATCACCTGCTGGTCGTGCATGGCTGAGTGAATAGTGGTAATGGCACCACTATCAATACCAAAGGCTTTATCCAGTACCTGAATAACCGGCACTATGCAGTTGGTAGTACAGGAGCCGTTCGATACAATTTGCTCGGCACTGGTCATGGCGTCAGTGTTCACCCCATAAATGGCGGTGAAGTCTACGTCTGCCTTGCCCGGATGTGAAAACAGTATCCGCGGCACGCCTTGCTGCTGGTAGTTTTGACCGTCGGCCATACTGCCATAAACGCCGGTACAATCAATGACCAAATCAACACCCAGCTCCCGCCAGTTCAAGTTGCTAAGTTCACGCTCACAACTCAGCGCTATGCTCTGCCCGGCAACTTCCAGCTGGTTGTTGTGCACCTGTACCGGAAAACGAAAACGCCCATGGCTAGAGTCGTACTTCAGTAAATGCGCCATGTCAGCTGCAGCAGCCAGCTCATTAATAGCCACAATTTGAAACCGCTGTTGCCAGTCGCTTTCAAAGTAGGCACGCAGAACACTGCGGCCAATACGGCCGAATCCATTAATAGCTACCCGCGGCAAGTTCCGGCTCATGCGTTTAGTAGTTCCTGTGCAACCTTCACCACGTTGTCGGTGGTAAAGCCAAAATGTTTGAACAAATCACCAGCCGGTGCGGACTCACCAAAAGTGGTCATGCCCACAATGCGGCCATTCAAGCCCACATATTTGTACCAGTAATCAGCCATAGCCGCTTCCACAGCGACGCGTTTGGTTACCGCTGCCGGCAGCACTTGCTCACGATAGTCAGCACTTTGTGCATCAAATACGTCAGTCGCTGGCATTGAAACCACACGCACTTGCTTGCCTTGCTCGCTCAGCTTTTGCGCTGCTTGCATGGCTAGCTCCACTTCTGAACCTGTGGCAATCAGAATCAGCTCCGGCGTACCTTCGCTGTCGCGCAGAATGTAACCACCGCGAGCTACATTACGCAGTTGCTCCGGAGTACGTTGCTGCTGGGGTAATCCCTGCCGGCTAAAAATCAGTGCCGATGGCCCCTGCTTGCGTTCCAGTGCGGCTTTCCAGGCTACCGCGCTTTCCACCTGATCACAGGGGCGCCAGGTGCTCATGTTAGGCGTTAAGCGCAGGCTTGCTAATTGCTCAACCGGCTGGTGCGTCGGGCCGTCTTCACCCAACCCAATAGAATCGTGGGTGTAGACAAAAATGCTGCGTTGCTTCATCAGCGCCGCCATGCGTACGGCATTGCGCGCGTATTCCATAAACATTAAGAAGGTAGCGCCATATGGCACAAAGCCGCCGTGCAAAGCCACGCCATTCATAATGGCCGACATACCAAATTCACGCACACCGTAGTACACGTAATTACCGCTGGCGTCGTCCGCCGAAATACCCTTGGCGTTGTCCCACACGGTCAGGTTAGAGCCAGCCAAATCGGCAGAGCCACCTAAGAGTTCAGGTAATTTCGGACCATAGGCATTCAGCGCATTTTGTGACGCTTTGCGGCTGGCAATATCAGCTGGTTTGGCTTGTAACTGATCAATATAATTTTGTGCGTGCGTAGCAAAGTCAGCTGGCAAGTCGCCATTTACACGACGCTGGTATTCAGCCGCCAGCTCTGGGTACGCCTGCTGGTAGGCTTGCCATTGCTGTTGCCACTGCTGTTCACGCTTATCGCCAGCCGGGCGGGCATCCCAACCCTCGTACACGTCATCAGGAATAGTAAAGGCTGGATATTCCCAACCTAACTGAGTGCGGGCGGCGGCAATTTCGTCCACACCCAGTGGCGCGCCATGACAGCTTTCGCTACCTTGCTTGTTCGGCGCACCAAACCCAATAATGGTTTTGCAGATAATTAAGGTTGGCTTGCTAGCTTCGCCTTGGGCGGTTTCAATCGCTTTGCGAATAGCCGCAGCGTCGTGCCCGTCAACAGCTGAAATCACCTGCCAGCCATAGCTCTCAAAACGTTTTGCAGTATCGTCGGTAAACCAGCCTTCTACTTCACCATCAATGGAAATGCCGTTGTCGTCGTAAAACGCAATCAGTTTACCAAGGCCAAGGGTACCGGCCAGCGAACAAGCTTCATGGGAAATACCTTCCATTAAGCAGCCATCGCCTAAGAACACGTAAGTGTTGTGGTCAACAATGTTATGCTCAGGGCGGTTAAATTGTGCCGCTAAGGTTTTTTCAGCCAGCGCCATGCCTACCGCATTAGCTAAACCCTGGCCCAGTGGCCCGGTGGTGGTTTCGATACCCGGCGCATAGCCGTATTCAGGGTGACCTGGGGTTTTTGAATGCAGCTGACGGAAGTTTTTCAACTCTTCCAGTGGCAAGTCATAGCCACTCAAATGAAGCAGGGAATAAATGAGCATGGAGCCGTGACCGTTGGAAAGTACAAAACGGTCGCGGTTAGACCAATCGGGGTTATTCGGGTTGTGCTTTAAAAAATCGCGCCATAAAACTTCGGCAATATCCGCCATACCCATAGGTGCACCGGGGTGCCCTGAATTGGCTTGTTGCACAGCGTCCATGCTGAGCGCACGAATAGCATTGGCTAGATGTTTCCGATCTTTTTGTATAGCTGTCATGTTTAAACCCCGAATTGCTGCCCACAAAATGTGCGCGTATTGTCCACAATTCGGGGCTTACAAGCAAATTAGATATCAGCTTTTAAGGCTTCCGCCTTGTCCGTTTTTTCCCATGGGAACTGCTCACGGCCAAAGTGGCCATAGGCTGCAGTCTCACCATAAATAGGGCGTTCCAAGTCCAACATCTTAATTAAACCATAAGGACGCAAATCGAAATGGCGACGTACCAGCGCAATTAACGACGCTTCATCGTATTTACTAGTACCGAAGGTTTCAATGCTGATAGAGGTTGGTTCCGCTACACCAATGGCGTAAGAAATCTGAATCTCACAGCGCTCAGCTAAACCAGCGGCAACTAGGTTTTTTGCCACATAACGCGCCGCATAAGCTGCACTGCGGTCAACTTTCGACGGATCTTTACCAGAAAATGCACCACCACCATGACGTGCCATACCACCGTAGGTATCGACAATGATTTTACGACCGGTTAGGCCGCAGTCACCCATAGGTCCGCCAATCACAAAGCGTCCGGTTGGGTTAATATGAAAGCGCGTTTCCGGGGTTACCCAATCAGCGGGCAATACTGGCTTCACAATTTCTTCCATCACGGCTTCTTTCAACTGCGCCAGGCTAATGTCTTCACGATGCTGAGTCGACAACACCACGGTATCAATACCCACCGGCTTGCCGTTTTCATACACAAAAGTCAGCTGACTTTTCGCATCCGGACGTAACCATTCCAGCACTCCATTTTTACGAACTTCAGCCTGACGCTGCACTAAGCGGTGCGCATAAGTAATAGGTGCCGGCATTAAGACGCTGGTTTCGTTAGAAGCATAGCCAAACATTAAGCCCTGATCACCAGCACCCTGCTCTTCCGGACTTTCACGGTCAACACCCTGGTTTATATCAGGTGACTGCTTACCAATAGCATTTAAAATGGCGCAAGAATCGGCGTCAAAGCCCATATCGGAATGGGTGTAGCCAATTTCACGAACGGTTTTACGGGTAATGGCTTCAATGTCTACCCAGGCCGTGGTGGATACTTCACCACCAACCAACACCATGCCGGTTTTTACGTAAGTTTCACAGGCGACACGCGCTTTCGGGTCTTCCTGCAGAATCGCATCCAGAACCGCATCTGAGATTTGGTCCGCTATTTTATCCGGATGCCCTTCAGACACCGATTCAGAAGTAAATAAATGACGTGACATAGTTATCCTATAATTTTTATGGTGCTGACTGGCAGGCTTACAGCTCTAAACCGCACTCAGCAACATTGCACATAAAAAAGCCAGCAAAAAGTCGGCGCATTCTACCGAAGCCTCGCTGGCTTTTCCAGTTTTAGACGTCTACAAGTCTAGCTTTCTAGTTATAAGCTATAACCGTTGCGCAGCAACTAAGTCGCGCTGTTGCCCTTCAATGACGCCATATCAATAACAAAGCGGTATTTCACATCGCTTTTCAGCATCCGCTCATAAGCTTCGTTAATATAGTCCATATCAATCATTTCAACATCTGAGGTGATGTTGTGTTTGGCACAGAAGTCCAACATTTCCTGAGTTTCGGCAATGCCGCCAATCAGCGAGCCAGCCAAACTACGACGCTTGAAAATCAGATTCATAATTTGCGGTGACGGGTGTGGTTCAGCTGGCACACCAACCAGAGTCATGGAGCCATCGCGCTTGAGCAGCGTCATATACGCATCAAGATCATGCGGCGCCGCTACTGTGTTCAGAATAAAATCAAAACTGTTGGTATGAGCTTTCATTTCATCTTCATTTTTCGAAATCACCACTTCGTCAGCACCTAAGCGCTTGGCGTCTTCAACTTTGCCTGGTGAGGTGGTAAACAACACCACTTTGGCACCCATAGCACTGGCTATTTTTACGCCCATGTGACCAAGTCCGCCCAGACCCACAATACCGACTTTATGGCCTTCACCCACGCCCCAATGACGCAGCGGTGAATAGGTGGTAATACCGGCGCATAACAGCGGCGCCACACCAGCTAAATCCAGTTTGTCTGATACTTTTAAAACAAAATCTTCGTGCACCACTATGTTGTTGGAATAGCCACCATAAGTAACGCCGTCTAAATGCTTTTCTTCACCGTTATAGGTAGGCACAAAGCCATTCTCACAGTATTGCTCTAAACCTTCTTCACAGCTTGAGCAGGTGCGGCAGGAGTCAACCATGCAACCCACACCTACGGTTTGGCCAACCTTGTACTTACTTACCTTGTCACCAACTTTGGTTACTTTGCCAACAATTTCATGGCCGGGAACAATTGGAAAAATTGTGTTGTGCCACTCGTCGCGAGCCTGGTGTAAATCCGAGTGACAAACACCGCAGTAAAGAATTTCGATTTGCACATCCTTTGGGGTTACCTCACGACGTTCAAACTGGAAAGTGTCTAATGGCTTGTCAGCAGCCTTGGCTGCATATCCTACTGATTTCAACATGTAAAATTCCTTCTGCTTGCGTTGAACCGCTAACTTGTAAGTAGCCCTTGGCAGCTGTTCAGTCCAGCTGCAAAATTTGTTCGGTCTGGCTTTGTGTTAGCGGATGATATCCTGCACGGGCCTCGGCAAATACTTCTCGCGCCCAGTTCAAACCCGTTTCCGTTTTGGCTAACTCGCGGTACAAGGGCCCAACTAATTTATTGCGACCAATGCTTAGCAGGTAATTACGCAACCTTTTCCGCGCTGGTTCATAATTCTTCTGAATAGCTAACTTTAGCCATGCATGGGCAATTTCGCTATTTTGACTCTCAGTTAAATCAAACTCTCTGTCTAACCGCGCCATGTTTGCGGTAGAAATATCCAGCGGCAGGCTGTTAATAAAGTGCAACCATTCATGGGTTGTCCACTCGGAGGTGTCCAATTGACCACCCTTCAGCCAGCGTTTTTGTTGCATTTCCACCTGAACAAAAGCGTCAGATTCCGGCTGCGGTGCATCTTCCGGTAAACCAGGCGCATGTATCCATTCATGCAACTTGTCCATGCTGACTACGCCGGGGTATTGTTCCAACAGTTCGCGCTGCATATAGCTTTTCAGCATGGCTGTATCTATGCTCTTAAACGCAAAATCACGGAAGTAGTTCCGCAAAAACGAATCGAACAATTCACGCCCAAACTTTTGCTCTAAATAAACCAGCAACAGCTGCCCTTTCACATAAGGTACCTGCGAGAATACATCGTCGGGATCGCGTTGATTCAGTTCGATATTCAGTACTGTGTCTGCCGCTGGCAGGTCGTTCATGTCGGCCATTAAATCCTGATAACCAAGCGCCAGTTCCATGTTTGCCCGACGTTCACCGAACAGCGATTCCATGATCCGATTTTCCACGTAGCTGGTGAACCCTTCGTTAATCCACAAATCGCGCCAGCTAGCATTGGTAACCAAATTCCCCGACCAGGAATGCGCCAGCTCGTGCGCAATTAAATTAATCAGCGTGCGGTCACCGGCAATAATTGTTGGCGTAATAAAGGACAAACGTGGATTTTCCATGCCGCCAAACGGGAAGCTTGGTGGCAGCACTAATAAATCATAACGCTCCCAACGATACGGGCCATACATAGCTTCGGTGGCTTCAATCATTGCTGGCGTATCGCTGAACTCGCTAGCTGCACGCTCGACAATATAAGACTCAGCAAACACCGCCACTTGCTCGGAAATACTCTTGCTTTGCAAATCACCCACCGCAATGGCAATTAAATAAGGCGGAATCGGCTGCGGCATCGAAAACTCAAACTCGCCATCACGTTCTGGCTCAAGTTCGTTATTGGCACTCATTACCGCAATCACTTCTTTCGGGGTGCGCACTGTCGCTTCATAGGTTAAACGTACGGCGGGCGTGTCCTGAATAGGTATCCAGCTGCGCGCATGAATAGCTTGCGACTGGCTGAACATAAAGGGTTGTTGTTTACCTGCGGTTTGCTGCGGCGTCAGCCACTGCAGCCCGGTAGCGGTAGGTGCGGAATGATAGTGAATCCTTACTTTGGTTGCTGCTGCAGGCACTTCAATGCGTAATTCACGGCCCAGCACCTGATGCGGTAGCCCCAGTTTGTGCGGCGCAACCTGCCAACTTTCACCAACCAGTACTTCAGCTTTTAAGATGGTTAATTCGCGGGTATCCAGATACACCGCATCGGCTTCAGCATGGCGAACCAAGGTATAAGTAGCATGTCCCTGCACCTGCTTTTGCGCAAAGTCAACGCCCACATTTAACACCAAATGGCTGGTCGAAATTTCCTGTAAGCGCGCATAGCTGTGCACATCAGGCTCGCGCTGCATGTCTAATTCAGGAGCTTCGGCAGAAGTCGTTGGTACTGCGGCAAAATAGCCGAGCAGAACTGTTGTTGCGGCAATTAAGTAACCCTTCATGATGCGAATTGTCCTCAGACTTTGGTGGTGCTGGTTAGTGCTGCACGGCTTACCCTAACCAGCGCTCTGGCAGCGAATATGGTAAAGAATCAACTGGTATTCTATAGCGGCAGAGTGATTACGCAACTTATCATCTATTGTGTTACCGCCACCTGCGCCTTTCTGCTAGGATAATTGCAGTTTATCAAGCCATGTTAACCGGAGTAGTTTGCACTCACTATGCGTATTCCCCGTATTTACCAAACCCAGCCACTAGCGGCCGACAGCCCGATTTTGCTTAGCGATGATGCGGTGCAGCATGTTGCGCGGGTACTGCGCATGCAAGCCGGTCAACAGCTTGAGCTATTTAATGGCGACGGACATTTTTACAGCGCGGAAATTGTTAGTGTCGACAAACGTCAAGTTCAGGTGCAGATACACCAAGCGCAGGCAGTTAACAATGAGTCACCGCTTGCCATTCATTTGGGGCAAGGTATATCCCGTGGCGACCGCATGGATTTTGTGTTGCAAAAATCGGTGGAGCTTGGCGTTGCTAGCATTACGCCGTTATTCACCGAGCGCTGTGGCGTCAAGCTAAGCGGCGACCGGTTAGAGAAAAAGCAGCAACAATGGCAGAAAATAGTGATTGCCGCCTGCGAACAAAGTGGTCGGGCGGTAGTGCCCCAAGTACACCCGGCGGTGTCCATCACACAGTGGTTTGCACAAGCCTCGGCAGCGGTGCGGCTAACGCTCGACCCATACGCACCAAAAGCGCTACGTGAATTACCCCTTGAAGCCGGCGCTCGGCGCACCAATATACAACTATTAATAGGCCCGGAAGGCGGACTCACCGACGCCGAAGTTGAGCAGGCAAAGCACAGTGACTTTCTGCCCGTTCGCTTAGGTCCCCGTGTGCTACGCACCGAAACAGCCGCGTTAACTGCACTATCCGTTCTACAATATGAATTTGGCGATTTAGCCTGAATAAAGGCGTACAGCGAGGAGTAATTGCATGAAATTAGCCATGATTATGGATCCTATTGCTACCGTAAAAACGTGGAAAGACACCAGTTTCCGACTCCTGCTGGAAGCGCAGCAACGTGGCTATGAATTGTATTACCTGGAAATGTCAGATTTGTCGGTGGTTATGGGCGAACCCATGGCCAGCGCCCGCACGGTTCAGGTGACCGACCAGAAAACTGATTTTTACCAGCTCGGTGAATCACAAAGCATGCCGCTTGGCGATTTTGACGTGATTATGATGCGCAAAGATCCGCCCTTCGACATGGAGTTTGTGTACGCCACTTACATGCTGGAACTAGCCGAGCAACGCGGCGCGGTGGTAGTGAACCGGCCCGATAGCCTGCGCGATTGTAACGAAAAGCTCTTCACCGCCTGGTTCCCGGCTCACATTCCCGAAACCATAGTAACCCGCAGCAGTGACCAGATCCGTGACTTTCACAAACAGCACAAAGACATTATTTTAAAACCACTCGACGGTATGGGCGGCGCGTCTATATTTCGGGTTGGTGAAGCCGGCGCAAACCTAGGGGTGATTATTGAAACCCTGACCGATCACGGTAAGCGCTACGCTATGGTGCAACGTTACCTGCCAGCCATTAAAGACGGCGACAAGCGTATTATTTTGATTAACGGCGAAGCGATGCCCTACTCATTGGCTCGAATTCCGTCCGCCGGCGAAACCCGCGGTAACTTAGCTGCCGGTGGTAGTGGCCGCCCGCAGCCGCTGTCCGATAGCGACTGGGAACTGGCCAAAGCAGTTGGCCCAGAATTACGCAAGCGCGGCTTGTTGCTGGTTGGCCTGGATGTGATTGGCGATCGCATTACCGAAATCAATGTGACCAGCCCTACCTGTATGCGTGAAATAGAGGCCGCTTACGATATCAATATTGCCGGTAAATTGTTTGACGCTGTGGAAGCAGTACACGAGGAACGTCATGGAACAGCTAAGTAGTCTGCAGAATCATTTTTTAATTGCCATGCCCAGTTTAAGCGACCCTTTGTTCAGTCGTACCGTGACTTATATTTGTGAGCACAACGAAGAAGGTGCTATGGGTTTGATCATTAACCAACCGGTAGATCTTAACGTGAGTGCGCTGCTCGAAAAACTTGAAATAGTGGTGCCACAGGGCGAGTCAAACGACCACCGCAACTTAACCGCACCGGTATACTCAGGTGGCCCGGTGGCAAAAGATCGCGGCTTCGTGCTGCATCCGCCGCAAGATACCTGGCGCAGCAGTTTGCAACTAAGCGATGACATCATGATTACCACCTCCAAAGATATTTTGGAGTCACTGGGTTCCAGCGCCGCGCCGAACAAGTTTATTCTGACCTTGGGTTACGCCGGTTGGGACGCCGGACAACTGGAACAAGAGCTGGCTGAAAATAGCTGGTTAACCATACCAGCGGATGCCGATATCTTGTTTCAAACCCCGGTGCGTGAACGCTGGCAACGGGCGGCAGAAAAACTAGGCATTGATATTTGGCAACTTGGTCCTGAAGCAGGCCATGCATGAGCAGTGTGCTGGGTTTTGACTTTGGCACCAAAAGTATTGGTGTGGCTGTCGGCCAACAAATCACCGCCACCGCCAGCCCGCTACTTGCTTTAGCCGCACGAGACGGCCAGCCGCAATGGCCTCTGGTAACTAAGCTACTGGAAGAATGGGCACCCGCTTACGTGGTGGTTGGTTTGCCGCTGAACATGGACGGTTCCGAGCAGTTGCTGACTCAGCAGGCGCGTAAGTTTGGCCAGCGTTTACATGGTCGTTACGGCTTGCCAGTGAAGTTTCAGGACGAACGCCTAACCACAGTAGCGGCTCGCGAAGAACTTTTCGCCCGAGGTGGTTTTCGTAAACTGGACAAAGGGCAAATTGATAGCGCGTCAGCAGTATTGATATTAGAAGACTATTTACAAAATATTGCGGCAGAAAATAACGAATAACCCGCCATTAATTATGACGTTTCAGAAATAAAACACCTGATTGGGCGTAGAAAGTTGGCGACTTAAACAGTTCGCGTTATAGTATGCCGATAAAAATCGCCATGGTTTGAGGATGTCACCTTGTTCGGAAGTGAAGAGCCATATACGTTGATGGGCAACACCATCACCTTAAAAGACGAGTCGCGCCAGTTACTGCTGGTTACCAACGACAGATACCCGAATATTCTGGTGTCTAAATACGGTGTCGAATTGTCCGACTGGGAACCTGTACGCCGCCCCGGCGTAAAAAATATCTCTCTGCAAGAGCTATTCAAGCGCGAAAAAACCTACTTTTTCATACGCGCTGGTGGCACTGAGTATCAAGTCGACCTGAAATATACCGATAACCCTGTTACCGAAGTAAAATTCTGAGACGACCATGCGCAATTCGACCGTAACGCTGGCGTTGTTGGTCGCTGTTGCGCTGTTTGCCACTGCGGCCCACGCCGCCACTACCCAACGCAACAGCGAACGGGTTGATGACAATTACGTTTTACAATACCGCTGGCAAGACTTTAACGGCGAAACACTAAGCATTAGCTTACGAATTCCCGTTACCACCCTACATAATTCCTTTCGCAAATATCGTGCGTACCAACCGGAACGTGCCAATCGTGAACTGCGCTATAAATTAACCCGCTATGCTCGCCGGCAAGGCTGGAACACCATGGAAGTGCTGCTACGGCAACGGGAAACTGTGCTGGAGATACGCCAACGCGGGAACTCAGACGCCGATGCTATGGCCCAAATGACCGAGGCTCATGAGCGATTTTTCAGTGACTACTTGCGCGAGAATTTTTATAACCGCCACACCGATGCCACCGGCAGAACAGGTATTAAGCCTGATCACGTGGCCATTGCGGAAGCCTCTGACGCTATTATCGACCCCATGGCCGAAGCTTTTGGTGCCTTGCTTGGGGACAACACCCAACGCGAGTATTTGGGCAGCGTATTAAGCTTTATGCAGGGCATTCCCTACGAAGAACTGACCGATCGCATTCGCTCCAATGGTGCTGGTTTTAATCCGCCCGCCCGAATTTTACTTGAGCATCAAGCCGACTGTGACAGCAAAGTAACCCTGATGGGTGGGTTGCTGCGTGAATTAATGCCCGACGTGCCCGTGTATGCGGTGTATGTGCCCGAGCATGCATTCTTAGCTTTGCGCATGAGTAAGCGCGATGATGAAACCACCATAGACATTGATGGCCAGTCCTTTTTGGTGGTTGAACCAACCGGCCCAGCATCGTTAAAAATAGGCGAGCTTAGTGAAATCTCCGCGCGCTATGTGGCTGCTAACCAATACCGCACGGAGCGTTTCCCTTAAAGATTTTCTTCCGCATATTGCGCCAGATTACTGCGCACCACGCCATTCAAGTTCACCGTTGCACTGCCCGGATAGTCTTTAAACCGCTCAACAATATAAGTTAAGCCCGAGGTTACTGCGGTGAGGTAATAACTATCGATTTGCGCCAGGTTACCGGAACAAATAATCTTAGTATTGGTGCCGCAGCGGGTAATAATTGTTTTTAGCTGCGATGCGGTCAGGTTTTGCGCCTCGTCCAGAATAACAATGGCATTTTGAATGCTCCGCCCGCGCATAAAGTTCAGCGACTTCAACTGAATATTCGCCTTTTTCATAATGAAGTTCAGGCTTGATTCCATGCTTTCATCGTTTTTGTGCAGCACTTCCAGTGAGTCGGTAATAGCGGCCAGCCAGGGCGCCATTTTTTCTTCTTCGGTACCCGGTAAATAACCAATAGACTCGGCAATTTCCGGCGTATTTCGCGTGACTATAATTTTCTCGTAGATGCCTTTTTCAACCACCATTTCAAGCGCTGCAGCCAGTGCCAGCAAGGTTTTACCGCTACCGGCCGGGCCGGTTAAAATAACCAGATCCACCGAGGTATCCAGCAACGCGTGCATTGCCATGGCTTGATAAATATTCTTCGGATGCACGCCCCAGGCGCTATAGCCCATCATGCGCTCATAGCCTAAATCCAGTAGGCGCACATGCTGGTCGTTGTAACCTACCACTCGACCTGCAAAGGTTTCATCATCGTCGATCATATACTGATTATGGAACACGTTCGGTAGCAGCTCACGATCGACTTCATGAAAGGTGTCACGGCCTTCCTGCACGCTAGTTACCTCGCCAACCTGCTCCCAGAAGCTGCCTTCCACTTCCTGAAAACCTTTCGACAGAAAGCGGATGTCATCAATCAGCTGATCGGTACGATAATCTTCAACATACTTAACCCCGGCGCCCTTGGCCTTTAAGCGCATGTTGATGTCTTTGGTTACCAGCACTACTTTGTGCTCGCGGTGTTGCTTCTGCAACTCAATGGCCGCCTGAATAATACGGTGGTCGTTTTCGGTTAACGACAGTGCTGAATCCGCTTGGCGCAACTCATAGTCGGCAAATATCGCCAGAGTGCCATCGGCCTGATGATTTCCCTGCAAGCGGTTTAGCGGCACCCCGGCCAGAATCTGCTCAGGCGTTGCATCTTTCAATGCATTCTCCAGCGACCGAATAGCCACACGCGCGTCCCGGCTTACATCTTTCTGACGATCTTTAATCGCATCCAGCTCTTCCAGAACCACCATAGGAATAATCACGTTGTGTTCCTGGAAGTTTAGAAATGCTAAGGGTTCGTGCAAAAGTATGTTGGTGTCGAGAACGTAGAACTTAGTGCGCACTGCTGTGTGAGAGGGAGAGGTAGTTAGGTCCGTTGGCAAGCTATCGTAGTCTAGTTTTTCTGTCATTTGACATCCCCAAACGCGAGTGAAGGAGCTTTTATTATTCCTTTAAAGCTTAGTCCAGTTTTGCGGAAAAAAGGGTCAGCGCCAAGCATTTTTTTATGATTTTTTTAATTCGCAAAATGCCCGTTGGTAATCAATGACATCGGTGCCAATTGCGGAACTTAGCTGGCTTTCAGAGGCTGCATTAGCTACCATATTGGCCTTAATTTTCTGACTTCGGGCATGTAGTAATGACAGCAGAATTTGCGGTAGGACAGCGCTGGTTGAGTGAAAGCGAAACCGAACTTGGCTTAGGCTTAATTACTCAGTTTGAAGGGCGTCGTTTAGCCGTGTTGTATCCGGCCACCGAAGAAATTCGATACTACGCCAGCCATACCGCACCGCTGGTACGTTACCAGTTAAAGCCTGATGAACGTGGGCAACACGCCGACGGCTGGTACTTCACGGTGCTGGATGTGGTTGCGAAAAATGGCATTCTGACCTATCAGGTCAGCCCAGAAGAAACACCAGACGAACAGGTAGATGTTCCCGAACCTCAGCTAGCGCATCAAGTTGCCGCCGGGCAGCCGCTGACCCGGTTTATGGCCGGTAAAGCCGACCGGCTTGATTTGTATCGGTTGCGCCAGCAGTCTCAGCAGCACTTACAGAATTTACAGCAAAGCCAGGCCACTGGCTTACTAAGTGCTCGCGTGCAACTGTTACCGCATCAGTTGTATGTGGCCCGGGCCGTGGCTGATCGTTTTGACCCACGGGTATTGCTGGCTGACGAAGTAGGCTTAGGGAAAACCATTGAAGCGGGCATGATTATGAACCGCCGCCTGCTTACCGGCCGTGCCCAGCGGGTATTGATTGTAGTACCGGAAAGTCTGGTACACCAATGGCTGGTAGAGCTACAACGGCGGTTTGCCATTAGCTTTAGTGTGTTCGACGAAGAACGCTGCGAGCAAGCAGCGCTGGACACGGAGCAAGTATTTGATACCGAGCAACGTATTATTATTAGCGACACCATGTTGCGACATGAAAAATGGTCGGCACAATTGCTTACCAGCCACTGGGACATGCTGATTGTTGATGAAGCGCATCATCTGGATCCAGCCAGTTCATCTTTTACCGTGGTACGCCAGTTAGCTGACCAAAGTCGCTCGTTACTGTTGCTAACCGCAACCCCCGAGCAATCGGGCAGTGAACAGCATTTTCAACGGCTACAACTGCTGGATACCGACCGCTTCAGCGACTATCAGAGTTTTGTCAAAGAACAACAGTCGTATCAGGACTGGGCGCCTTGTGCTGCCGCGCTAAGCGAAGACAAGCCACTCACCAAAGTGCTCTGCCAACAAATTGAACGCATTTCCGGTGCACCTATTGCCGCCGACGCCGATACCGAAACGCGTCAGGCCCGGTTGGAAAAACTACTGGATATGCACGGCACCGGCCGGGTGATGTTCCGTAACTCACGCGAGCATGTCGGCGGGTTTGGTCAACGTAAGCTGTATACCTACGAACTAGATGCACTGCCACCCTTATTGGAAGGCGACGACCGCCTGCACTGGATGGAAGACACCCGCATTGACTGGTTGCTGGACTATGTGAAAAAGCAGCGTCCGTTAAAAACCGTACTGATTTGCTCCGACACGGCACAGGTACTGGATATTGCGGAAGCGCTGCGGGTGAAATCCGGTATTCATGCTGCGGTATTCCATGAGCAAATGACGCTCACCGAACGTGACCGCGCCGCCGCATTTTTTGCCAGTGAAGAAGACGGCAGCCCTATTTTAGTTTGTTCTGAAATTGGCAGCGAAGGCCGTAACTTCCAGTTTGTTCAGCATTTAGTTCTGTTTGATTTACCACATCATCCGGACTTGCTGGAACAACGCATAGGCCGATTGGATCGTATTGGTCAAGAAGGTGATATTCATATTCATGTGCCGGTATGTGACGACAGCAACGAAGCCGTATTACTGCCGTGGTATCGCGATGGCATGCAGGCATTCGAAAAGCCAAATGCCGTGGGTCACGAGCTTTATGTACAGTTACATGACCAGTTACAGCAAGTGATGCAGAACCTGGGTGATGGCCTTGATGAACTGATTCAAGCCACGCAAGAAAAAGCCCAGGTTCTGCGTGAACAAAGTGCCAATGGTCGCGATTTATTGCAGGAACTAAATGCCTGTCGTCCGGCTCAGGCGCAACAAATTCTGGCGCAAGTTGCCTCGGCTGAGCGCAGCGAAGAATTGGAAAGCTTTGTCTTCGATTTCTTTGAGCGCTTCGGCGTGGATTACGAGTCATTAAGTGAAGGTATTTGGTTGGCCCGCCCCAGTGAACACATGCGCGTGCCAGCGTTACCAGGCCTGCCCGATGAAGGTTTGCCAATAACCTTCTTCCGCGAGGTGGCAATGCAACGCGAAGATGTTGCCTTCCTAAATTGGGATCATCCACTGGTGCGCAGCGCGCTGGATTTACTGCTGCATGATCATTTTGGCAGCACTTGTGTGGCAGTTATTAAAAATAATGCTCTGCCTGCCGGTAGTTGGTTCCTGGAGCTGTCCTTTACCTCAACCATTGCCGCACCGCCGCAATGGGTAGCACACGAGTTTTATCCGCTGCAACGCTTCCGCGTGCTGCTGGATTCCAAAGGTCGTGATTTAACCGACAAAGTGCCGGCGCAAGCCTTAGACAATCAGTGTCAGTTTGTCGAGAAAAAAGCGGCTCGTCAGCTCATGAAGCAATTACGGAGCGACTGCCAGCAGTTGATTAGCGAAGCCTGGACTCAAGCGGAACAGCAGCAACAATCCGCTATTGAAGCCGGACAAGCGGCGCTTAGCAGTAACTTAAGCGCTCAGTTGAAACGCTTGCAGGAACTGCAACAACGCAATCCACAGGTACGCCCGGCTGAAATTAATGCTATCGCCGAACGCCAAACCACCTTGCAGCATGCCATTGCCCAGCCGCAGTTAAGCCTTGATGCCATACGTTTAATTGTGAACGTGCCTGGATGACCCTGCTTAGTTACGAACCACCCCAACAGCCATTTCTGCAAGTGCTGTATCAACAACACGGGGTGGTTGCCATAAACAAACCACCGGGTTTGCTGAGCGTACCGGGCAAAGATCCAGCCCACAAAGATTCAATTTGGTGGCGAGCCAGTCGGGTATGGCCCGAAGTTCGCATTGTTCATCGGCTGGATATGGCCACTTCCGGCGTGATTCTGTTGGCGTTAGATAAACCCACACAAGCAGCACTGAATAAGCAATTTGAACTGCGTCAGGTGAGCAAAGAATACCGCGCCCGGGTTTGGGGTCAGTTACCTGCACAGCAGGGTGTGGTGGATTTACCCATGCGTTGCGACTGGCCCAATCGCCCCCGGCAAATGGTAGATTTACAAGCCGGTAAAGCGGCGCAAACACGTTATCAGGTGCTCAACCAGCAACAGGATTGTGCGGATGTTGCCTTGTTTCCTCATACCGGGCGTTCGCATCAGTTAAGAGTGCATATGCTGGCACTAAATACACCTATTCTGGGCGATAAGTTTTATGCCCATCAGCAGGCCTTTGCGGCCGCCGACCGTTTGCTGCTGCATGCTTATAAAATTTGTTTCCGGCACCCAACGCTGGAAGAAA
Source organism: Idiomarina sp. (assembly GCA_040882145.1). GTDB lineage: Bacteria > Pseudomonadota > Gammaproteobacteria > Enterobacterales > Alteromonadaceae > Pseudidiomarina. The sequence continues at coordinate 50,298 of JBBEBU010000015.1, read as the reverse complement.
ATATAACCATTACTGCCGAGCTGCCTTTCTAAGCAATTCCTGCCAAGCAAATTAATTAAAGGCCGTTGCTGCTAAGCCGATAACAACAACATGAAAACTCTGTTGCTGTTGCTGCTTACCAGTTTCACCCTAAGTTCCGTGGCCGTGGCCGCAACGGAAGACGACCTTATGCGCTACTTACCGCCCGGTGAAGCCCGCTGGTTAGAAAGTCAGGGCAATAGATATTTGCTGTTAGAGCGCGAGAGCCTGCAGGCCATTACGCGGGGTGTAGTCATTCACATTTCCGACTGGTCGCAACACCCGTTGCAAAGTCCGCTGCTAACAAACTTGTATCAACAGCTACCTGAATACGGCTGGACCACCTTCGCCCTGCATCCGCCCACTAGCCGCATTCAAACCGACATGCTGCAATTTCCGGCGGTTGATGAGCGCTACCCGGAACCGGTGAGCGAAGAAACCCTGGCACCGCTGCGCGACAGCTTGCGCCAGCGGTTACAACCACTGATGAATGAACTGAGTGACTACACAGGCTTTGTGGTGTTGATAGCGGAAGGCATGACCGCGGCATTCTTAACCGAAATACTGAATGAAGATTTGCAAACCGGTGGCGGCCTGGTAGCGCCAGTGCAGCCCGACGCCTTAATTGTGATTGACCCCTACATGCCGCAATACAGCCTGAATAAAGCAGTAGGCGAAAAGCTAGCCGTGCTGCCGTTGCCGGTTTTTGACGTCACAACAGCAAGCTCTAATCACTGGGTTAAACAAACTCAGCGCCAGCGAAAACTGCTGGCTCAGCGCGAACAGCATTTAAGTTATCGACAGCAACAACTGCCAGTGCTGAGTTCTGGTAACGCTGGGCAGACTATTCCTGAGTTTATTGGCTGGTTGCGTTATCAGGGCTTTTAAGCACTGTTACCCTTTGCTACCACGATGCGTTTTAATACTTTCATACGCCGCCTGAATATCCTGCGCTTTGGCCTGGGCGGCCTTCATCATTTCCGGTGGTAAGCCCTGCGCTTCGAGTTTATCGGGGTGATGCCGCGCCATCAGTTTGCGGTAGGCTTTTTTCACCTCAGCGTCTGACGCTTTCGCCGTAACACCCAGCACGTCGTAGGCGTCTTTTAAATTATCCCCGGCACTACGTCCGCTTGAGTACTGACGCTGGCCTTGTTGTCGCTGCTGACCGCCCGCGCTCGACTGGTATTGATGAAAACGCTGACTGGCACGCTGCATAAGTAGCCACTGGTCCAGCTCAAACTTGGTAAAACCAAGTGCTTTGGCAGTGCGCAGTAATACATCATATTCGGCTTTTTCAATGCGCTGGTCGTTCAGTACATTGGTTATCAGTTGCTCTAAAAATAATTGCAGTACGTCGCGGCGACCGAAAAACGCCTGACGGAATTCTTTTACCGAGGCTTCCAATGGATAGGTTGGCTCTTTGCCTTCGCGAAAGGCGCGCTGGGCTTGCTCGCGGGCGTCTGAATCCAGCTCAAACATGCTCATTAGCGCGCTGGCCTGAGCAATATCAGCCTTAGTCACCTGGCCTTTGGCCTTGGCTACGTGCCCCAGCACCGCGAACATGGTATACACATAGCTGGCATCATGCGCAGCATTAGCACCACCAAACAGGAACCGGCCTAACCCACCTTGCTGATCAAAGTTTTGTGCATAGCCTCGATCAAACCAGTGACCGATCACAAAACCAAGCACTGCGCCTGGTATTTTCAGTACCATGTAGCCAACTAAGGTGCCGAATATTTTTCCCCAAATCATACGTCTTGTGACCTCATCTGACTATCGAGTTGCTGCAATCGCTCAGGCGTGCCAACATCAATCCAGGCACCGGCCCAAATCACTCCACCTAACTGTTGCCTGGTTATGGCCTGCTCAAACAATGGCCGCAATGGTAACACTGGCGCTGCGGTTGGTTCATAATTACTGAACAAGTTCGGGTGATACAACCCCATTCCGGTAAAGGTAAATTTGGGCTGTTGGCTGGCTGACACCACGCGACCTTGTTCTATAGCAAAATCGCCATGCGGATTGTGCTGCGGATTATTGGTCAGCACCAATTCGGCTAAGTTCCCGTTATGCAGTTGCATGGGCAACTGCTCAAACGGCATATAGGTAAAAATATCGCCGTTAATAACCCAAAATGGCTCAGCGCCCAATAACGGCAGTGCCTGAATAATGCCACCGGCGGTTTCTAACCCACCCGGCGGCTCCGGTGAATACACAATAGTGAGCCCCCACTTACTGCCATCACCAAGTGCGGCGGGAAACTGCTCGCCCAAATGCGCATGGTTAATCACCACTCGTTTCACCCCTAGGCTGGCGAGCTTTTCCAGATGATAAACAATCAACGGCTTACCAGCTACTTTCAGCAATGGCTTGGGCGTGGTGTCGGTTAGCGGTTGCATGCGCTGGCCTTTGCCGGCGGCCAAAATCATGGCAGTTGGCATGGTTAAACTCATGTGCTGCTCTGCCGTTGCCAAGCGGGCAACACGCGCTCGTGCAACCAGTTGTGGTAGTCGGCTAATTCCGGATACGCCGCCGCAACCTCAACTAAATAGTTCAAAGTTCTGGGCACATCATTTAAATAGCCGTCTTTGCCATCGCGATGACATAGCCGGGCGAAAATACCAGCCGCTTTAGTGTGCCGTTGCACGCCCATAAAATCGAACCAGCGTTGCCATTGCTCGGCCGTAACGGTTCGCGCCAACTGATTATGTTCCTGCAACAGCGTTCGAGCATACTCCGCCAGTTCCTGCACCAACTGCTTCGGCCAGGCCACATAGCAATCACGTAGCAGTGACACCAGGTCGTAGGTGGCAGGACCGAACACCGCGTCCTGAAAGTCTATGGTGGCCAGCGCTCCGTCGTTTAGCACCATTAAATTGCGCGAATGATAGTCACGATGCACGCCGACTTGCGGTTGTTCTTGTGCATTGCTGACCATGAGTTGACAAAAATCGGTCCAAAGTTGCTCTTCCGCCGGACTCAGCTCAAGTCCCAAATGGCGTTCCAACAGCCAGTCTTTAAACAGCGCCAACTCTCGCTGTAATAGCGATTCGTCATAGGCTGGTAACGGCCCGTCAGCCGTTTTAATAACGCTCATAATGCCCGGTAATAAATCAATAGCCTGGCGGTAAAGGTTACCCGCGTTATCTTGTTGCAACTTACTTAGTAACAGCGTGGAGCCCAGGTCGCTCAACAACATAAAGCCTTTCGCACGATGCTCGGCAATAACTTCGGGAACCGGAACCCCTTGCGCCCGGTAAGCTTCAGCCACCGCCACAAATATATCCAACCGCTCTTGCTGCGGTGGCGCATCAACCGCAATCACACTGCGCTGCCCGTCGCTGCCGCGAAAGTAACGTCTAAAACTGGCGTCACCCGACACCGGTTGCAGCGGCCCTTGCGCATATCCAGTAACGGCTTCGCACCAGGCTTTTAACTGTATTTCTCGTTGATTTTCCACTTTTACCCCAATTCTGGCTCAATTACCTTGTTTATCGGCGCCTACGCAAATGGCGACTCAATCAATTTTGCTTTATCATACCCGACATTCCAGTACTTTTAACAACGCTGCGGACTGCATGACCCATTTTAAGACATCAGCCGGACTTATTCTGATTGGTTTGATCAGCACGCCAGCTATGGCGCAAAGCTACACCTGCGCCGTTCCTGAACAACTGGTTACCGTCGTCAGTGAGCCCATACCCAACTTACCTCTGAATGCTATTGGGGTACGTGCTGATCGCGCGGTTCTGCAGGAAACCTCGGCTATTGCCTCGTTTTACGGTAACGTTGAAGTACAGCGCAATAATCAACGCTTGTTCACCGAGCAAGCCGAAATCAATCAACAGTCAGGCAGCATTGAAGCCAGCGGCGCTACCAGCTTTAACGACGGCTTTGTGCAGGTTGTGAGCGAGGATTTCCGCCTGGCATCGGCCTCTGACAGTGCCCAGCTCTCGCAAGCGCGGTATCAACTTAGCGAGAATGGCGCACGTGGTAAAGCCGATTTACTGGAACTTTCACCAAGTCGGGTGGCGCTGTACGGTTCCAGCTTCACCACCTGCCCTGACCCAGTACCAGCATGGCAGCTCAGTGCATCCGAAATCACTATTAGCGAAGATAACGCCCGTGGCGAAGCCTGGCACGCAAAATTCGAAATGTTTGGTGTGCCGGTATTTTATCTACCCTACATAAGCTTTCCGACCACTGATGCGCGCAAGTCAGGACTCTTGTTCCCAACCTTCCGCTCGTCTTCCAAAAATGGTGCCGAGTTCGAACTGCCCTACTACTTTAATATTGCGCCGAATATGGACGCCACGGTTACGCCACGCTATATGGCTGAACGCGGCTTACAGGGTCAGGTTGAATTCCGTTACATGGATAGCATTCGCGAGTCGCAACTTAACTTCGAATACCTGCCCGAAGACCGCAGCCTGGCAACCGACACGTCACGGTTTTTATGGCATGTTGACCATCAGGTGAACTGGGACCAAAACTGGCGCGGCTATATTAATGGCACCGGCATTAGCGACGATGACTATCTGAATGATTTCGGCAGTGAGTTTGCCAGCCGGGCCGACACCCAGTTATACCGTCATCTGCAAGTTGATTACTTTTCCGATTCCTGGCACACCCAGATTAGAGCAGAAGATATCGACGTATTAGGCCCGTACCGCTCTCCGTATCGCTCGATGCCAGTTATTAGCTCGCGCTACGAGCAAGGTGATAATCGCTTCACTTACTCGGTTTATTCCGAGCTTGCGCATTTTCGGAATCAGGACGACAGCAGCGACTACACCAGCCGCATGCATCTGCAACCAACACTGAACTATAGTGTCGAGAAGCCCGCCTATGACTGGCTGGCGGAAGTTGGTTATTCCTTTACCTATTACAACCAGACTAGCCCGGACCCAATGGTTGCGGCCTCCGTAAAACGGTCGCTACCGAATTTGCGCTGGCGTGGTCGGTTAAACTTTGAGCGTGAGCTGGATTGGGGTGGCGACACCTATCGGCAAACCTTGCAGCCGCAAATACAGTATTTATATGTTCCCTATACCGACCAATCGGACATTGGTATTTACGACACCACCCTGATGCAAGAAGATTACAACGGATTATTCCGCGCCCGTCGGTTTACCGGTTTAGATCGTATTGCTGATGCAAATCAGGTCACCATTGGTGCTACCACCAGTTTTTTGAACGATAAAGCGGAAGAAGTGTTGCGCTTTAGTTTGGCCAATATTCAGTACTTTGAAGACAGCGAAACCCAGCTATTTAATGGCACTACAGAGGTTACCACCGGCAGCGCCGATTTTGCCGGGGAGTTATCATTCCGCATTAACGATCGTTGGTCTTTTAATAGCGCAATTCAATACGATGGGGAACTCAACCGCACGCAAAAGAGTCAGACCGCTGTAGAGTATCGTAAAGACCACCAGAACCTGATTCAGATTAACCATCGAACTGCTACCAACCTACTTGATGAAGACATTGAGCAAATAGGTATGCAAGGTGCATGGAATGTTTCTCCACAGTGGCAAGTAGCCGGAAACTGGTATTATGATTTGAATAATTCGTTCACCAATGATGCAATGCTGGGCGTGCAGTATTCCAATTGCTGTTGGGCCGTACAAATTAGCGGATACCGACGTATTAACCGCAACCTGGAAGCATTCCAGCCCAATCAGATGCAAGCGATTGGACAGCCGGAATTTGATAACGGTGTTAGCGTACAATTTATTATTAAGGGGCTAGGTAGTAGTAACCGCGGCTTGCTCGACATGCTAGAGCAAAGCTTATTCGGTTATCGCCGGCCTTTCTATTTAAGCAACTAGGTAGTGACTATGAAAATAATTGCACAAGCGGTAATGAGTGCAGCACTGTTAATCAGTGCTACCGCGACCCAAGCGCAAACCAACGAAGTGCTTGATGAAGTCGCAGTGGTGGTGAATAACGGTGTTATTATGCAAAGCGAAATTGAGCAATTAATGCGTAGCATTAAGCGCGATGCTCAAGTTGAAGACCGTGAATTACCCCGCGACGACGTGCTACAAGTGCAAGTAACTGACCGTTTGGTGTTACAGCAACTGCAACTGCAGTTGGCTCGCCGCTATGGTATTGAGGTTAGTGACGCTCAGCTTGAACAAGCCGTGAATCAAATTGCTAACGAACAAAACATGAATGTAACCCAAATGCGCGAAGCTATTGCGCAGCAGGGTTCCAGCTGGGGGGTTTACCGCGAAGAGTTGCGCGAAGAGATGATTATTCGTGACACCCAGCGAAATGCCGTACGCCAGCGCGTTTACATTGCCCCACAGGAAATCGACAACCTGGTGCAAATGATGGATGACGCGAACGACGATCAGGTGGAATATCGCCTGAGTCATATTCTGATAGGGGTGTCTGATGGCGCGTCTACCGAAGCGATGAATTCAGCTCGTGAACGCGCCGAAAGTGTGATTAAACGGTTGAACGATGGTGCGGAGTTTGAGCAAATGGCCGTTACCGCATCCTCTGGTAGTCAGGCGCTGGAAGGCGGTGATTTAGGCTGGATGGGTATTAATGAGATGCCATCGCTGTTTGCCGAAGTGGTACGCGATAAACGCGACGGCGACATTGTTGGCCCATTCCGCAGTGGCATCGGCTTCCACATTTTAAAAATTTCCGACACCCGTGGTTTAGAAACCGTGGAAGTACAAGAAGTACTAGCCCGCCATATCTTAATTACCCCGTCGGTAATTTTGTCTGATAATCGCGCCGAGCAAATGCTCACTGAGTTCTATGAGCAGTTGCAAGCTGGTGAAGCAGAATTTGCGGCGTTAGCTAAAGAACATTCAGCGGATCCTGGTTCTGCGGCTCGTGGCGGCGAACTTGGCTGGGCCAATCCAGAAACCTACACCGAAGCCTTCAAGCGCACTTTGGGCGAATTAGAAGCCGGCGAGCTTAGTAAACCGTTCCGCAGCGAATTCGGTTGGCACATTGTTGAGCTACTCGACACGCGTGTACAAGACACCACCGACCAGAGTAAACGCGAGCGGGCTTACCAATTACTTTATAGCCGTAAATATCGTGAAGAGCTGGAAAACTGGCAACAAGAACTGCTGGACCAAGCTTACGTTGAGGTTTATGAGAAATGACAATAAGGGTTGCCTTAACCCCCGGTGAACCTGCGGGTATAGGCCCCGACCTGACGGTGCGTCTGGCACAGCAAAATTGGCCGGTAGAATTAGTTGCTATTGCCGACCCTGAACTGTTGCACGCACGCGCCGAGTTACTGGGGTTGCCCTTAACCCTGACCAGCTATGATGCCAACCGCCCGCCTATTGCCCAGCAGGCAGGTACACTTCGGGTACTGCCGGTTAAAACAGCTACAGCAGTAGAACCCGGTTGGTTAAACATCAGCAATGCACCCTACGTAGTAAACACTTTAACTCGCGCTGGTGAAGGTTGTTTGGCCGGCGAGTTTGCGGCGGTAGTTACTGCACCAGTCCACAAAGGCATTATTAACGACGCTGGCATTAGCTTTAGTGGCCACACCGAATTTTTTGCCGCACAGGCCAAGGTAAACAAGGTGGTCATGATGCTGGCCTCACCTGAACTTCGCGTCGCGCTGGTTACTACCCACTTACCACTTCGCGACGTTGCCGATGCCATAACACCGACAACACTCGAGCAAGTGATTAGAATTCTGGTCAACGACATGCGCAGCAAATTTGGCTTAGCGGATCCTCGCATTCTGGTCTGCGGGCTAAACCCCCATGCTGGTGAGCAAGGGCATTTAGGCAACGAAGAGAACGACGTTATTATTCCAGTGCTGGATAAACTGCGTGATCAGGGCTTTAACTTGCAAGGTCCTTTGCCTGCCGACACCCTATTTCAACCGCATTACCTGAATCAAGCCGACGCGGTATTGGCTATGTACCATGATCAGGGCTTGCCTGTGTTAAAATATCAGGGTTTCGGTACCGCCATGAATATTACCCTGGGGCTGCCTTACATCAGAACCTCAGTTGATCATGGCACGGCATTATCGCTTGCTGGCACCCATGAAGTGTCAATCGGTAGCGCCCAATATGCGCTCGAGCAAGCCATTTCTTTAGCCAACCAGGCTGCGGCGACAAACCGCTAGTAGCCTTGCAGTCAGGATACCCGTATGAGCAAAACCCATTTAGGCCATGTTGCCCGTAAACGCTTCGGCCAAAACTTTTTACACGATAACCATGTGATTGGCCAAATTGTGGCAGCTATTAATCCGCAACCGGGTCAGGCTTTGATAGAAATTGGTCCCGGCTTAGCAGCACTTACCGAGCCAGTTGCCGATCAGGCTGGTCACTTACAGGTGGTGGAGCTGGATCGCGACTTAGCCGATCGGCTGGAACACCATCCGTTTTTATCCAGCAAGCTCACAGTGCATCGCGGCGACGCGTTGAAAACCGACTTTAAAGAATTCTATAGTGGCCAGAAGCTGCGTGTATTTGGCAACCTGCCCTACAATATTTCCACGCCGCTAATGTTTCATTTGCTGTCGCAGCTAGACATTATTGAAGACATGCATTTTATGCTACAAAAAGAAGTGGTTGATCGCTTAGCCGCTGAGCCGGGCAACAAAACCTACGGCCGCATTAGTGTGTCGGTGCAACAGTGCTGCGAAGTAATACCAGTATTGGAAGTGCCACCGGGCGCATTCAATCCGCCGCCCAAGGTAGATTCGGCCGTGGTACGTCTGGTTCCTTATGCTGACCCACCGAATCCGGTGCATTGCCGCAAAACCTTGCACAGTATTTGTTTGACCGCATTTAATCAGCGCCGCAAGACCATTCGTAACACGATGAAAACGATTTTAACCGAAGCGGATTTTGTTACCTTGAATATCGACCCTAACGCTCGACCTGAAACCTTGTCAGTGGCAGACTATTGTCGTATCGCTAACTGGCACTACGAACAAACGGAAAAATAATGACGGCAGCTTTCGTAAAAATTGAGGTTACCACGCAGTATCTGAGCGCTCAGTCAGCACCCGAGCAAAATCAGTATGTGTTTGCCTACACCATCACTATTACCAATAATAGTGAGCAAAATGTGCAGTTGCTCGATCGAGACTGGAAAATCACCGATGCCGATCACAAAATCACCCGCGTCGCCGGTGACGGCGTAGTTGGTCAGCAGCCTCATATTGCCCCGGGCGAATCCTTTAGTTACACCAGTGGCACTGTGCTGGCCACGCCAATTGGCAGCATGCAAGGCCACTACGGCATGATTGACGCCAACGGCGAGCGCTTCAGCGCTGAAATACCTTCGTTCCGACTCGCTATCCCGAACATATTGCACTAAGCCTATGGCATATTATCTGGTCGGCGACGTTCACGGATGTTACCAAGAGCTGGAAACGCTGCTGGAGGCAGTTTCTTTTCGACCCAAGCGCGATAAGCTTTTTTGCGTAGGTGATATTGTCGGCCGGGGTCCGGACTCGCGCAAAACACTTGAGCTTTTTGTTAGTCTGGATGACAGTGCCCAAATCGTATTAGGTAATCACGATTTAAATTTACTCGCCTTGTTACATAATTTACGCGAACCCAACCCTAAAGACTTGCTAAATGGCATTTTGCAAGCTCCTAAGATTATGCGCGAGCACTGGTCGGACTGGCTTCGACAGCAGCCTTTAATGGTAGAATCACCAATTGGAGTAAAGCAGTCTTTTACTATGTGTCATGCTGGCATTTACCCTTGGTGGTCCTTATCAGAAGCAGCCAACCTTGCCAACGAAGTGGTTGCTGAGCTTAAAAGTGACAGGTTTATTCCCTTACTTGAAAACATGTACGGCAATTCACCCACACATTGGCACTCAAGTCTCAGCGGTTTCGACCGATACCGATTTATAGTGAATGCATTTACGCGTATGCGTTATTGCGGCCAGGACGGCTATTTGGATTTAACTGCGAAAGGATCGCCCGGCAAACAACGTGAAGACAACTTAAAACCCTGGTTCCATTGGTGGAACCCAACGTCTTCAACCATCATGTTTGGTCACTGGGCAGCCTTAGCAGGTGAAACGGAACGCTCAGATGTAATAGGACTTGATACCGGGTGTGTTTGGGGTGAACACTTAACCTTGTTGAGCTGGCCGAAACAAAAATACACAACAGCGCCAGCAGTTAAACAAGCGGTTAACACTAGTATTAAGTAACAAAAAGTTACAACGACATCAGCAAAGGTGGTATTCAAACCACCACTTGATATATTTAATTTATTGCCGCTCGCTTGTTTTGACTGTGAAAGCGAATGTTCATGAGGAAGCCCTATGAAACTAACCATTGCCCTACGTGTTATCGGTGGTTTTACCATTATCACCTTGCTGCTGCTGATTATCAGTTTAAGCTCCGTTTTTAATACAAATAGCATTGGTGCTTCCAGTGACAGCGTTAATCGCATGGCCGTACCTGCGCTTGATGCAGTTGGCAATTTAAAAGGTGAACTGCTGGAGATGTCCAATATCAACCTGTCGGTTTACCATGAAACGTCGTTAACTGAGCTGGACCGCCATAGCAGCAACTTCAACGAATCATCAAAGTCAGCAAAAGCCAGCGAAGATAGGTTGAAACAACTGCTTTCTGGTCAAGGCTTAGCTGGCCAGTTAAAGGCTTCCGATCAGGCGCTCGCCACCTATGAAAAACAAATCCTCAGTGTTTTTGATAATCAGCGAACCTATTTAAATTTACGCGATAGCACTAAAGCACAATTGGAAGAAATTGAGTTTAGCCTAGGCGACGCGTCCTTCATGATGCTGGATATTATGGATGCGTCTACCAACGCGGAAGTAAATGCTGCTGCCGAAGCACTTGACCGCGCTTTGAATAATTTAATTACTTTGCTGTATGACTTGCGCAATGCCGATAATCTGGACCGAGCTCAGGTGATTCGTAGCGAAGTTGAAATCGTTCTCGATGGTTTGGACGCGCGGCTGGACACTTTAACCAGTAATGCTACCGATGCGACTCGTGACATGGTCACTAGCGCTGTAAATCTGGTAAACGATTCTCGGAGCCAGTTAGAGGGCGCAGGTTCGTTCACAGCAGACATCATCTTACGTTTAGAAACTCGCCGCGACTCTACGACACTCATTGCCGAAGCTGAGCAAACGATGGCAGCCGCGTTAGCCTCTACCAACGAACTGCAAACACGTGTTCGCCAGGTTGCCGATGATGCGCAGGAAGAAGTGCAAGCTACGATTACAACGACCGGCTGGGTTAACGGTGTTCTTGCGCTAGTATCTATTGCGCTGGCTATTGTTATTTCCTGGTTCACAGTGCGCAGCATTAGCCGTCCGCTGGCGCAGGTAAACCACATGCTGAACGTTATGGCAGAAGGTAACCTGACTCAACGCGTTGATTACAATGCGCAGGACGAATTTGGTGAGCTGGCCGCCAATACCAACAAGCTTACCGACAATCTGCGCGAGTTGATTAACGGTATTGCCAGCCGTTCTACCCAATTAGCTGCTGCCGCTGAAGAGTCGTCAACAGTATCGGAGCAAACCACCAATGCGATTGAAGATCAGCGTGGACAAATTGAACAGGTGGCAACAGCAACTCAGGAAATGAACAGCACCTCGTCTGAAATGGCAAACGGTGCTTCTGAAGCGTTGCAGGAAATTCAGCACTCCGACGAAGAAGCTACCCGTGTACGCCAAATTTCAGCGAAGAATAAAGCCACTATTGAAGCACTGGCCTCAGAAATTAAAGGCGCTTCAGATGTTATCAATAAGCTTTACCAAAACAGCACCAATATTGGCAGTATTTTGGATGTTATTCGCGGCATTGCCGACCAGACCAACTTACTGGCATTAAACGCGGCCATTGAAGCGGCTCGTGCCGGTGAGCAAGGTCGTGGCTTCGCGGTAGTAGCCGACGAAGTTCGCACCCTGGCCAGCCGTACACAGGAATCAACCGAAGAAATTCATACCATGATTGAAAGTCTGCAGTCCGATGCTCAGCGCGCGGTCACGGTAATGAACAAAGGCCGTGAACAAGCTGAAGTCTGCGTTGGTCAAAGCGATGAAGCCGCAGAAGCCCTGCAATCTATTACCGATTCCGTACATCAGGCTTCTGACAGCAGTAATCACATTGCCAACGCTGCGCTGGAACAAAGCAAAACAGCGCAGGATATAAGCGAACGACTGGAGCAAATCGTGTCAATTGCTGAGCAAACCGCTGAAGGTTCCAAACAAACCGCCAGTGCTTCCAACGAAGTTGCTAAGCTGTCGCAGGAACTGCAAGACTCGATTAAAAGCTTTAAGGTGTAGTTGCTTAGCTAAACTAGCAGCAATAAAAAAAACCCGCAGCAATGCGGGTTTTTTATTGCCTGTTGCACGCACTCAAATCAAGCGATTGTGATGCGCGCGAACTTGCGTTTACCTACCTGATATACAGCGGTGCCAGGCTGGCATAGTAAGCGAGTGTCGGTAACTTTTTCGCCATCAATTTTTACCGCTTGCTGTTTAATCATGCGCATCGCGTCTGAAGTGGAAGCAACCAACTCAGCCTGTTTCAGGACGTTACCAATAGCAACGCCACCCGCGGCCATAGCTACTGTTACTTCCGGCATTTCGTCGGGTATGGCATTTTTTTGGAAGCGCTGAATGAAATCCTGCTCGGCAGCATCCGCCGCTTGCTCGTCGTGGAAGCGGGCGATGATTTCTTTCGCCAAAGCCACTTTCACGTCGCGCGGATTTTTACCTTCACCCACATCAGTACGCAATTGTTCTACTTCGTTTAACGGACGGAAGCTCAGCAGTTCAAAGTAGCGCCACATGAGCTCGTCGGAAATGGACATAATTTTGCCGAACATGTCATTGGCCGGCTCGGTAATACCTATGTAGTTACCCAGCGACTTCGACATCTTCTGCACGCCGTCTAAGCCTTCCAGCAACGGCACCATGATGACGGTTTGCGGGCGTTGCCCTTCGTCTTTTTGCAGCTCCCGCCCCATCAACAGGTTAAAGCGCTGATCGGTACCACCTAATTCAACGTCGGCTTTCAGTTCAACTGAATCCCAGCCTTGCACCAACGGGTACAAAAACTCGTGAATGGCAATGGGCTGACCGGTGCTGTAGCGCTTTTTAAAGTCGTCGCGTTCCAACATCCGCGCCACCGTTTGTTGGGCGGCTAATTTGATCATGCCCGCCGCGCCTAACCGCTCCATCCACTCGGAGTTAAACCGAATTTCCGTTTTGCCCGGGTCCAGAATTTTGAATACCTGTTCTTTGTAGGTTTCCGCATTTGCCAGCACATCTTCGCGCGACAATGGCTTACGAGTAACGTTTTTCCCGGTTGGATCGCCAATCATGCCGGTGAAGTCACCAATCAGAAACACCACCTTGTGGCCCAAATCCTGGAAGGTGCGGAGTTTATTAATCAGTACTGTATGGCCCAAATGCAAATCAGGCGCCGTGGGGTCAAACCCTGCTTTTATCACTAACGGCTTGTTTTCTTTCAGCTTTTCCACCAACTCTTGCTCTAGCAGCACTTCTTCCGTACCGCGAGTAATCTCCGCAATAGCATCGGCAATGGCGTTGGTCATGATTTAGCTTCTCCTGGAATTCATGTCTGACTGGTGAACAAAACGGCGTCGAATCAAGTATTGTAAGGCATTCTTTGTCTTGATTTAAGCGTAAACATGCTGGTAAAACAGTATTTTTCGTATTATTCTGCCAAAAGTTCATAAAAAGAAGTGCGCTAATTTTATGCCTGTAGTAACTAATATGATAAAAACATTGATAAAACAGCTACCGAATTCTCACAAAGTTCTAATCTCTACGGTTAGTGCTGGTGTTTTGCTATTGCTGTTATTACCATCGGAGCCCGCCACCGCGTCGAAGAATACGCCGACGGTTGACCAGTTGATTCTGGGGCAACGCTATCAGTTACAACTGGACGTAACCACCGACAACACCCAAGGCAATGCCAATGATGGATTGCGCTGGAGTGGTTACGAAGTGCGCTCAGGCGACAACTTAGCCAAAATATTTGACCGTGTGGATTTAACCCCACGCCAACTCTATGAAATTACCTCGGCCGGTGCTGATGCGGAAATTCTACGTAGCATTCACCCGGGTGACACCTTGCGCTTTGCGCGCAACGCCGACGGCGAGCTCATTCAGCTTGCGTACAAAATGAACTCCACCGAAACCTTGTTAATTACTAAAGCTGACGAAGGTTATATAACCGAAATTGAAAGCAAGCAAATTGAAACTCGTACCGAGTTTGCCTTCGCTCGCGTTGATAGTAGCTTCTGGAATGCCGGTATTAATGCAGGCTTAACTGATGGCCAGATCATGAGCATTGCTGGTATGTTCGGTTGGGACATCGACTTTGCCCTTGATATGCGCGCCGGCGATGAATTCAGCGTGCTGTTCGAGAAGCACTATGTCGATGGTGATTTTGTTGGCTATGGCCGTATTCTGGCGGCTGAATTTGTAAACCAAAATCAGCAATTCCGTGCAGTTTTGCACGAGAATGGCCAGTACTACACGCCGGAAGGCCGCGCAATGCGCAAAACTTTCTTGCGCTCACCGGTTAACTTTACTTATATCAGTTCAAGCTTTAACCCACGTCGCCTGCATCCGGTAACGGGTCAAGTGCGCCCGCATAACGGTATTGATTATGCAGCCAACGTAGGTACCCCGGTAATGTCAGCAGGCGATGGTAAAGTTATTGCCAGCAGCTACAACAACCTAAACGGTAACTACGTATTCATTCAGCACGGTGAACGCTATGTGACTAAATATTTGCACCTCAGCAAACGTTTGGTTAAAAACGGCGCTCGCGTGAAACAAGGTGAATTAATTGGTCGCGTTGGTGCTACTGGCCGGGTAACTGGTGCTCATTTGCATTACGAATTCCTGGTGAACGGTTCACATCGCAACCCGCGTACCGTAGAACTACCCCAGGCGAAGTCATTAGATGCAAACGAATTACCCCGCTTTGTAGCTATTGCCGAGCGTCGTTTAGCAGCCTTAAGCGATAACAAGCGGGTGTTTGTGGCCATGAACTAATGGCGCACCATTATTATATCGGGCTTATGTCCGGCACCAGTATGGATGGCCTTGACGTTGCGCTGGTGGCTTTCAGCCACGAGCGCGGCCCACAACTTGTAGCAACCCATCAACACCATCTACCAGCGCCGCTACGCGCCGAAATGGAAGCCCTTTGCCAACCCAGCGACGGTGAACTTGACCGCAGTGCCCGCGTTGACCAGCTTTTTGCCGACCTTTGTGCCGACGCTGTGGCAGAAATTTTGCAACAGCAACAGCTGCAGGCATCAGATATTACCGCTATTGGTAGCCACGGCCAGACGCTGCGCCATCAACCCAACGCAACCCCTGCTTACACCATACAAATAGGCGACGCCAACTTATTGGCCGTGCGCACCGGTATTAATGTGGTCGCTGACTTCCGCCGCAAAGATATCGCGTTAGGTGGGCAAGGTGCGCCATTGGTACCAGCGTTTCATCAATATTTGTTTGCGAGCAATGAAGCGCCACGCGCCATTTTAAATTTAGGTGGTATAGCCAACATTACCTGGTTACCCGGTGCCGATGATCAGGTTAGCGGTTTTGACACGGGACCGGCCAATACGCTGCTGGATAACTGGTTTCGCCATTGTTTTCCAGAGCAAGCGTTCGGATTTGATAAGAACGGTCAATTTGCGGCCAGCGGTAGCTGCCGGCCAGATTTGTTAGAGGCCTTACTGGCCGATCCCTATTTCCATAAGAAACCGCCGAAAAGCACCGGCCGCGATGACTTTCACCTGCAATGGTTGCTGCAGCGCTTCCCGAACATAACCAAACTGGCACCCGCCGATGTTCAGCAGACGCTGCAACACCTAACCGCAGCCAGCATTGCGAACGCTTGTCGGGCTTATTTGCCAACCCTGCCGGAAACCTTGTTCGTGTGTGGTGGTGGTGCCTTGAATGCTGATTTACTGCGGATTTGTCGCGATTACTTACCGGAAGTGAACTGGCAAAGTACGGCGGCACTGGAGGTAGCGCCGGAATGGGTTGAAGCTATGGCCTTTGCCTGGCTGGCCTGGTGCCATGTAAATGGCCGTACCGGCAATCTGCCTGCCGTAACCGGCGCATCGCGCCCAGCTATTCTGGGCGCGTTCTTTCCCTATAAGTAAGTAGTCAGTATCACCTTTTAGCCTTGTTTGGCAAAAGCGTCACGAGTCAGGTTCTCGTTGTTGCCGTTAGCGCCAACCACAATGCTGTCTTCAATGCGAACACCGCCGTACGGACGTAACTCAGCAACCCGGTCCCAATTGATATCGCGGCTGTCGGCATGATCTTCCAGTAACTGATCAACCACATACAAACCTGGTTCGATGGTAAACACCTGACCTTCTTCAATTGGCCGCAGTAAGCGCAAGAACGGGTGACGCTCATCACGCGGGTAGCTGTCGCCACGGTCATTGCGTAAATAACCACCCACATCGTGCACCTGCAAACCAATAAAGTGCCCCAGCCCATGTGGGAAGAATGCACTGGTGTAGCCTTTGTCGTAAATTTCTTCCGCAGTGCCTTTTACAAAGCCAAAGTCGCTAAGCACCTGCGCTATTTTCAGGTGTTGAGACACGTGCAGTTGATAGTATTCTACGCCAGGTTTTATTTCGGTCAGCAAGTCCTGCTGGGCCGCATCAACGGCTTCAATCAGGTCAGCAAAAAAACCCTTTTGCTTGGTATAGGTACGGGTAATATCGGCACAATAACCACGGTAAGTAGCACCGGCATCAATCAAAAACGAACGCGCTTCAGCGGGAGCTTTATGATCGTAAATATCATAGTGCAAAATAGCGCCGTGCTCGTTTAGCGCCACTATGCTGTTGTATGGCACTTCGCATTCACGAAAGTTAATAGCCGCTAAATATGCATGATGAATTTCCAGCTCACTGGCGCCAGCAAAGAAAGCATCCCGGGCGGCGTTGTGCGCCTTAGTTGCCAGCTCGTTGGCGTAACGTAAGTTTTCAATTTCCCAGGTGGTCTTAATCGCCCGGTGATAGTGCAAGTGATCAATCAATGGCTGCGGGTTACGTGACTGCACTGACCAGCTTGCCACAGGTTCGGCAAAGTCCTCACCAATAAAGGCGCAGGTGTGTAGCTTCTCACCCAAATGCTTGGCGATTTTGTCAACGTCGTCCACCACAATCAGTTCAACATGCTGTTGCCATTCTTCGGTGGGAATTTCTGCCTGCGCGTGCCAAAAATCGCGAGCCTGAAACAGGAATACCATTGGCTTCTGGCCTGGTTGATAAAACACTGCACTTTTCGGGCTTTGGGTTACCGGCAGCCAGTATTTGAATAAGGGATTTACTTTGTACGGGGCTGGGTTGTCATCTAAAAATGCAACTCGGGGTTGGCCTGCATACACCAAGACGGATTCAATACCTGTTGCCTCAAGCGCTGCGTCAAAACGCGCCTGAACCGTCGCAATATGATCACTATAGGAACTCATAAACAACCTCGCTTGCAAAATGTGCAAGCATTCTACCCTAATGCAGGTAGGGCTGCACCCCTGGGGCGGGGTATGGAGAAGTCAGTTAGACGCTAAAACTAGCACCGCAACCGCAGGTAGTGGTTGCGTTTGGATTGTCGACGAAAAAGCGGGCGCCCTGCAAACCTTCTTCGTAATTCACCACACCACCGACCAAGTATTGCAGGCTCATCGGGTCAATTACCAGGGTTACACCATTTTTCTCAATTTCCATATCGCCAGCGTTTACTGCTTCATCGAAGGTGAAGCCGTACTGGAAGCCTGAACAACCACCGCCAGTTACATACACGCGCAGCTTCAGTTGCGGGTTTTCTTCTTCCGCAATAAGGGTTTTTACTTTATTGGCTGCCGCTTCTGTAAACTGAATTGGCATGGCTGCTGCTACGTCTGACATATGCTCATTTACCTCTGTTAAGTCTGCTCATATTGTCGCTTACCCGACTAAAATGGTCAAGTATTGTCGTCCAAGCCCAACTGGTCTAACTCGCTTTCTTGCGGTCGCTGCAACAACCGACTCCAGAAAAAACTGTTTTCCAGAATGCGTTGATTGCCCCGGGACAGCTGAACCCGCACATCTATACGCTCAGGTACGAAGTTTTCGGGAACCATAAAGTCCCCTGCCAGCACGGTAAAATAACGCATGCTGAACGAACGTTCATTGTCGGGCATATGAGCTAAATCCAGCAGGTTATAGCTTTGTTGATCGCCGTTTAAACGACCACTAAGCGTGATACTTACATCACCATTGACGGCGCTGCGTTGGCGTTCCAACTGCACTAATGCCAGGCTGAAATGAAAGTGCCCCGGCGTGAAGTTGGGCTTCAACTCGAGGGATTCAATAATCACCCCCTCGGCTTCAAGCTCGGGTGCCATTATTTTTTGATAAAAGGTGATGTCGCGGCGCAGCGCAAAGTTTTCATCCTGCGCCATGGCCATTTCCTGCTGCAAACTAGTGTTGGCCGCTTTTTCAATATCCAGCTCCACGCGCAAAATATGCTGCTGATACTCAAGCCGTTCAATCTCGTTGTACAAGGTATTTATGCGCTGCTGGTGATGGTCAGCCTGATCTTCCAGATAATGCACCCGCCAGTTGCCCAGACCATAACCAATCCAGACAAGTAACAGCAAGAAAGCCACAATTACCCCAGTAACTGGTAATTTGCCCCAACGCTGTTGCCAATACACAATATTTAACTTCTCTTTCATCACATCTCTTTTTATGATGGCCTGGCATTTACCTGTAAGATAAACCCTGAAATCTAGCGCAATATGCTAAGGGAGTGGTGCAAGCGTGTCTATACTTTGGTTCAAAGCCTTACATTTAATTTTTATGGTGGCCTGGTTCGCCGGCATTTTCTATTTGCCCAGACTCTTTGTTTACCATGCCCAAACTAGCTCCACAGAGGTCAGTGAGCAGCTTAAAGTAATGGAACGTCGGTTACTGTTTTTTGTTACGCCGTTTGCAATACTCACAGTTATTTTTGGCCTGTTGCTATTAGCCCAGTACGGCGGTGGTTGGCTGGCCAATAATGGCTGGATGCATGCCAAGCTAACACTGGTTTTTGTGTTAATTATTTACCATAGTTACTGCTTTAAATTACTGGCTGACTTTCGTCACGACCGCAACCAACGCAGCCATAAATTTTATCGCGTATTTAACGAGTTTCCAGTGCTAGTTTTATTCGCCATTATTCTGCTGGCGGTACTCAAGCCGTTTTAAACGGCTAGCTGGTGCAGTGATTCTCAAGCTTCGCGTGTTCTGTTATCATTGCCACCCAGTGTAATTCACCGCTAATTCTCACTGAAGGACGTCACGCATGATGCAATTCACCGGAGCCAATATTCTTTCGGTCAGCCAATTTGACCTGGACAGCATTGAGCACATTTTTGAAATTGCCAACCGCATGCAACCTTATGCGCGCCGTCAAAAACGCACCAAAGTTTTAGATGGTGCCATTTTAGGAAATTTGTTCTTCGAAGCCTCTACCCGAACCCGCGTCAGCTTTGGTACCGCTTTTAATTTGCTCGGTGGCGAAGTTCGCGAAACCACCGGCATGGAAACCTCAGCGCTGGCCAAAGGCGAGTCCCTGTACGACACCGCCCGGGTACTCAGTAGTTATAGCGATGTCATTGCCATGCGTCATCCCAAAGCCGGTTCGGTAGCTGAGTTTGCCGAAGGCAGCCGGGTACCGGTCATCAATGGTGGTGACGGCTCGAACGAACACCCGACGCAAGCGCTACTGGATTTATACACTATCCGCAAAGAACTGGCCTATCATGGGCATGGAATTGATGGCATGCATATTTGCATGATGGGCGATCTGAAGTTCGGTCGAACCGTGCACTCGCTGTCACGCTTGCTGGCGATGTATAAAGACGTTCGCTTTACGTTAATTTCACCGCGCGAACTGGCGATGCCGGAAAGTGTACTTAGCGCCTTGGATGATGCAGGCCACAAATTCACCGTAACCGAAAAGGTGGAAGGCAGTTCCGACGCCGATATCGTGTATCAAACCCGTATCCAGCAAGAACGCTTTACCACCCCGGAAGAAGCCGAGCAGTATCGTGGCAAATTCCGCCTGAACAGTGAAATTTACACCAAGCACTACAAACCTAATACCGTGATTATGCATCCGTTGCCGCGCGACTCGCGCTCGGAAGCCAATGAATTAGATAATGACCTAAACCAAAACCCTAATCTTGCTATTTTTCGCCAGGCCGACAACGGCGTATTGATCCGTATGGCCCTTTTTGCACTAACTCTTGGAGTAGAAAACCAAGTGGACCAGTATGAACGCGAAGTGAACTGGTATAGCGATAAACGTAACGTCTAAGAGGTAATTGATGTCTCGTTCTGAAGAACTATTTGCACAAGCACAACACAGCATTCCAGGTGGCGTCAATTCACCAGTTCGCGCCTTTAACGGCGTGGGTGGCACCCCGCTATTCATTGAACGTGCCAACGGCGCCTATATGTATGACGCCGACGACCAGCGCTACATTGACTATGTCGGTTCCTGGGGGCCAATGATTCTGGGTCACAATCATCCTGCTATTCGGGACGCAACACTGGCCGCAGTAGAACGTGGCACTAGCTTTGGAACGCCTACCTCGATTGAAATTACCATGGCTGAAAAAATAAAGAGCATAGTGCCCTCTATTGAAAAAGTACGCATGGTAAATTCCGGCACTGAAGCCACCATGACGGCCATTCGTCTGGCCCGTGGTTACACCAAACGCGACAAAATTTTGAAGTTTGAAGGTTGTTACCATGGCCATGCTGACAGCCTGTTGGTGAAAGCTGGCTCGGGCGCCCTAACCTTGGGTGTACCAAGTTCACCAGGCATTCCAGCCGATGTTGCTGCACATACACTAACAGTGACTTTTAACGATTTAGAGTCGGTAAAAGAGATTTTCGCTGAAGTGGGCGACCAAATTGCCTGCATTATTGTGGAACCCGTAGCCGGTAATATGAACTGCATTCCGCCGGTACCGGGTTTCTTGGAAGGCTTGCGCAGCATTTGTGACAGCTACGGCAGCGTGCTGATTTTTGATGAAGTGATGAGCGGCTTCCGGGTAGCACCAGGTGGCGCGCAAGAGCGTTACAACGTACTGCCGGATTTAACCACGCTGGGTAAAGTCATTGGTGGTGGTATGCCCGTGGGTGCCTTTGGCGGCAAACGTGAAATCATGGATTACATTGCGCCAGTGGGTCCGGTGTATCAGGCCGGCACCTTATCGGGCAACCCAGTTGCGATGGCCGCTGGTTTAGCCGCCCTTTCACAACTTAGTACACCTGGCTTATATGAAACACTGTATGCGCGGGTTGATCAGTTACTGAATGGCTTGCAGGAACGTGCGGATGCCGCAGGTATTCCGTTAACCACCAACCGGGCTGGTTCTATGTTCGGGGTGTTCTTTACAACCGACAAAAACATTACCAGCTTTGCGCAAGCGACTAAGTGCAACATGGAGCACTTCAAAGCCTTTTATCATCACATGCTAAAAGCCGGCGTGTACCTGGCACCTTCGGCATTTGAAGCAGGCTTTATGTCAGCCGCGCACACCGAAGCTGACATTCAGCAAACTTTAGATGCTGCCGAGAAGGCTTTTGCAGCACTGAAATAAACACGTCATCACAAGCAAGCTGGCTTTAGCCGCCGAACAGGCGCTCAAGCCAGCTTTTTTCTTTCTGCTGCCCCGAGCAATCAATATCTTCCGCCAACACTTGCTTCACCGCCGGAAAACGGCGTGCATCTGAGCATGCTAGCGGCACTTGCACACCAGTTTGGCGATGAAACGCCGAGGTAGCGATGGCATCTGGAATCTCTGTTTCGCCGGGAACCACATTAGTTTGCTGTAAATAGCTGCGCACCACGGGTAAGGCTCCGGTGCTGCCGGTCATGCCAATGGAATCACTGTCGTCGCGCCCCAGCCACACGGTGGTTACGTCGCGCCCATCCAGAGTGACAAACCAACTGTCTTTTAAATCATTGGTGGTGCCACTTTTGCCCGCCAGACGTTGATTTGGGAAAGCTTCCGTTAATGCTCTGCCGGTGCCCTCACTTACCACACCACGCATGGCATGCTGCACCAAATAACTGGCGGCTTCAGAAAACACTCGTCGGCCACGCTCTATGTTACGTTCATAAACCAATAAACCACTGTGCGTCGTAATAGCTTGCACTGCCCGCAGGGGCTGGTAATAACCGTCGTTTGCCAGGGTTGCATACAGGCGCGTAACCGCCATCGGCGACAAGGGCACAGCCCCCAGGGTTAACGACGGATATTCTGCAATGGGCGTGTTAACACCGGCCTGACGTAACTGCTCAGCAATGAGTGGAATACCCAACTCTAACCCCAAATGCACGGCAGGTAAGTTACGTGACTGCACAAAGGCGTCATACAGCGGCACTGGTGCTAAATACTCACCGTCATAGTTGCGCGGAATCCAGTCTTCGCCACCTTGAATCTTCAGTTGTAGTAAGTCATCGGATAACGGCGTTGCCAGCGAATACCGCTCAGGTGATTCCAGTGCCGTCGCATAAATAAATGGTTTAATTAGCGAACCTACCTGACGCTGCGCCAGCAGCGCCCGGTTAAAACCGGCTAAGTGGCTGTTGCGGCCGCCCACCAGCGCTTTAATGCCAGCGCGACGATAATCTGCCACTACCACAGCACCCTCTATATCCGGGTCTTTACTCAGTTGCGGCAATACGCTTTGCAGAGCCTTTTCGGCAGCATTCTGAGCTTGTGGGTCTAAATAGGTAAATACTCGCAGGCCGGTACGCTGCCATTGCTCCGGCAACACGATAGTGCGCAGTTCACGCTGCACTAAATCCACATAGTGCGGGCGACTGCGCGCGACCAAACTACTGTCTTCAATGTCGGTTACCGGTGTATTGATGGCCACTAAATACTGGCTTTTATTAATCATATCCTGCTCAAACATTTGCTGCAGGATCAAATCTCGGCGCTCTTGCGCGCGCTGTGGGTAACGGTGCGGATTATAATAAGACGGGCCTTTTACCACGCCTACCAAAAGAGCAATTTCAGCGGGCTCTAATTCTTGTACTTGTTTACCAAAATAAAAAGCGCTGGCTAAACCAATACCGTGAATCGCTGAGCCTTTATCCTGACCGAAATAAACTTCGTTCAGGTAAGTTTCCAGAATTTCATTTTTGCTGAAACGAAAATCAATCACCAGCGCCATTAGCGCTTCGCGAATTTTTCGCCACAGGGTTTGCTGCCGCGTTAAGTACAGGTTTTTCACCAGTTGCTGGGTTAGCGTACTGCCACCTTGCACGGTTCGCCCGGCGGCTAGGTTGGCCAAAGCAGCACGCGCGATACCGGCCGGCGAGATACCCGAATGATGGTAAAAATTGCGATCTTCCACCAGCAGCAAGGTTTCAACCAACAGGTTTGGCACCAACTCTAATCCCACCAGCAAACGGTCTTCCTGAGAGCTTGGGGTAAGCCTGGCAACCAGTGGCGATTCCAACCGGAACTGAGAAATTTCACGCCCGTTGGGCCAGCTCAGAATGCGATCAATGCGGTTTTGTTTAAACAGCACTTTAACCGCTTGCGCCATTTCCGGGCCGCCCGGAAAATCAAAGGGGCGACGATAAATATGCAGTTGCTGATTGCCGCTTTGGTATTCACCGGAATCATCAACCTGAGTAACCTTACGATAACGCAGCTGCGCCAGCTCTGTTTCCACTTGTTGCTGGCTTACCACTGCACCCGGTGCCAAGGTTAACGCACGCCCATAAATAAGCGCAGGCGCCTGATACCTGTTACTGGCGAAGCGTTGCGACAACATGGAGTCCAGATAAATAAGATAAAAGGCCAGCACCACAGCCAACACCAGCGCCAGCTTAAGCCCGGTAAGCAAGCTATAACGAGTCACTTTACGCCAATTAATCATGCGCCTAACTGCCGTTTCGTTTTTGCGGTTGGCTGTGCGGTGCTGGGATCATCCGGCCAGGGATGTTTTGGGTAACGCCCTTTCATTTCTTTTTTCACATCCTGATATGCATTTTGCCAGAAACTGGCAAGGTCTCGTGTGCGCTGCAGCAATCGCCCAGCGGGAGACAATAAATCCAAAGTTAAAATCACTTTGTCATAGACTATTTTTGGTGACACCGGTTCCCCGAAAGCTTCCTGCAGCTTCACCGCCACCGTGGGTTGTTCCGCGGTGTAGTCAATACTGACCTGCCTGCCACTAGGTGCCTGCCAAGTTTGCGGACACTGACGCTCCAGCTCTTGCTGCTGAGCATAACTTAACCGAGCCAGCAACGCCTGCTCAGGAGACCACTGCCCTAGCTGTTTCAGGCTGGTTATAGACTGCCAGTAACCACTTGCCCAGGCATCTAGCTCCAGCAGCAAACTGCCTTCGGAAAAGTCCGGCCAATGCCCCTGCCCAGCTGCAGGTAAATGTTCGTAAAGATACGCGAGCCGAGCTAATAATTGCTCAGTTTTGGTGTTCATGGCAAGCACCTGCAAACCATAATTTCGTACATAGTCGACAAGTGCCTGCAAGCGTTGGCCTGCCGAAATGCTACCTGGTTGCTCACGTTGGCTAAGAATAAGCGCACCAACACGTTCAACTTCAACCTGTTGTAAGCGGTGCTGTGGCCCGCCCCATTGCGCCAGCAGTTCACGCTTCAGTTGTACCTGCGGGTGCTGCAGCTGATCCGCGCTAATCGGCACCGCCCAGCGAATGACTGCATCGGCGGCGTTTTCCTGCAGGGTTAGTACCGGTGCCACCAACAATTCCGGCATGCTGCCGATGGCGTTATCAGGCAGCACAGCACCGCCGCCATAAGCCAGTTTATAGCGTTGATCACCGCTACGCCGCGCCGCAATCCTGTCGGGGTACGCCCACAGCAATAGCTCGACCAGATGATGAAACCCCGTAGGTAAGTCAGCACGCGCTAAGCGTTGCTGCCACCAGCGCAACCGCTGTTGCCAGTTATTCGGCAGCCCTGCGGGCAGCCTAGCCTTGGCTTGCAGCGCATATAAGGTTTGTTCCAGCAGCGTCTGCAAATCAATGTCGGGTTGTTGCGGCGGGTTTTCCAGAACTGCGGCTACCAAGGCTGCTTCAGCACATACCTCGGGCCCCTGCTGCTGCGCCCACAAGGCCATGCAGGCCAACCGTGCGTCACCGCTAAAGTCAACAACCTGCTGACCTTTGGGAGTAACAGCACCATTGCTATGCAGCACGCCAAGGCTTTCCAGCAGCTCACCACCAACAGTCAAGTGCGCAGCATTAGGCGGCGTTAGAAACTGCATTTGCTGTGGCTCTGCACCCCAGATTTTGCACTCCAACAATAGCTGCGATAAGTCTTGTGTGGCAATTTCAGCAGGCGCATAGTCAGCTAACCCGTGCTGATCTGATGCCGCCCAAACGCGATAACACAAGCCTGCACTAGTACGTCCGGCACGCCCCGCGCGCTGCTCGGCCGCCGCCCGGCTAATACGCCGCGTCAGTAAGCGGGTAATACCATGCTGCGGATAAAAGTGCGCTTGCCGAACTCGACCGCTGTCTACCACCACATCAATACCGCTTAACGTTAAGCTGGTTTCAGCTATGTTGGTAGCCAACACTAGTTTGCGGCCCTGAACCGGATTAGCCCCTACCGCCTGCTGCTGGGCTTGCAGACTAACCTGTCCATGCAGCTCATACAGCGTGGTGTCAGCAGGGAGCTGCAATGACTGCGCCAACTGACGTATTTCCTTTACGCCAGGTAAAAATACCAGCACCCCAGCGCGGGCGCCGTGCAGTGCTTCGGTAACCACACCAGGTAAGGCTTGTTGCCAGGATTGCTGACGCCCCGGCGGGCGGTATTCAATCTGCACCGGATATTGGCGACCAGCACTGCTAAGCACCGCCGCATCGCCCAGCCAATTCGCGATAACTTGTGCGGGAATTGTGGCCGACATAATGAGCAAACGCAGTTGCGGATTTAACCCGGTCGCTTCCAGCGCCGTAGCTAGACCTAAGTCACTGTGCAAATGGCGTTCATGAAACTCATCAAAAATCACCAGACCAACGCCCGCAAGTTCCGGATCGGCTTGAATCATGCGCGTAAAAATACCCTCGGTAACAATGAGTAACCGGGTGTTGGCGTGGTAATTGCGATTACCGCGAATGTGGTAGCCAATGGTTTGGCCTACCTCTTCGCCTAATTGCTGAGCCAGATAATTGGCAATGGACAGTGCAGCCACACGACGTGGCTGCAACATAATAATACGTTGCTCTACCAGTAGTTCACAGAACAACAAGTACAGTGGCAGGGCGGTTGATTTACCAGCACCGGGCGGCGCTTCCAACACCACCCGGCCGGTGGTTAACTTGGCTTCGACATCAGCCAGTAGTGCCGCTATCGGCAACTCTTGCATCCAGGCAGTAATAGCCTGCTTCCGCGCTGCCGGTAAACTAGACGCTGATATGGCTGATGCGGCATCGATCACTGCATTAAGCTAGCCGCAATGGTACGCATACCCAGCGCCGTAGCACCGGTAGCCCACATGCCATTGGCCGAACCGTGATAGGCACCGGCTAAATCAAAGTGCAACCAGCCTTCACCCTGACGTGGCGCAAAGCGTAGTAAGAAACCTGCAGCATTACTGGCGCCACCAGCACCACCACCTTTTTGCGCACGGCTATTGGCCGTGTCAGCAAATGCCGACGGACAGTTTTCTTTATGGAAGCTTGCCAGCGGTAACCGCCATAAGCCTTCGCGTTGTTGCTCGGCTAACTGCAGGGTTTCTGCCGCTAAGGCTTCGTCCACACTCAATAAGGCATTGAACTCAGTGCCAACAGCCACCTGCGCCGCGCCGGTTAGCGTGGCCGCGTCAATAATTTTCTTGGCACCAAACTCTTCGGCAGCCAATAAGCCATCGGCTAATACCAAACGACCTTCAGCATCGGTGTTTACCACTTCCACGGTAGTGCCGTTTTTGTAGGTAATCACATCGCCAAGTTTGAAGGCGCTGCCATCCACCAGATTCTCGGCGCAGCATAAAATAAGTTTCACGCGTTTTTTCAAACCACGCTGAACGGCTAACGCCAGTGCGCCGGATACGGTAGCGGCACCGCCCATATCGCATTTCATCGACAACATGCCTTCGCTTGATTTCAAGCTATAACCACCGCTATCAAAGGTAATACCTTTGCCAATTAATGCTGTGCTTACCTCAGCATTGGCATCACCGGTTGGGTTGTAATCAATAACCAGCATCAAAGGTTCATGCACACTGGCCCGCCCAACGGTATGAATACCATTCCAGCCTTGCTCTAACAGCTCATCGCCTTTAATCACAGTTACGTTAATATGATCAGCAGCCAACTGCTGGAATTTCTGAATCACTTTATCGGCCAGCGACTGCGGATACATTTCGGCTGGCGGTAAATTAATTAAATCGCGGGTCCAGGCTGCGGTGTCGCGCATCTGTTTCAGTTGCTCGGCCACTTCAGGCTCGGCCTTATGCCACTGCACCTCATTACTGGTATGGGTGTTACTAAAGCCAAGTGACAGTGCCCACTGGCGTTCGATATCCCAGCCTTGCCCCTGAATGGACACGCGGGTAATACCTAGATTGTCGATTTGCCGTCCGGCCTTCTGAATACGCCGTAAATTTTCGGCTTCATCGTCGCCAATAGCTATTTGCAGGCTGTCTTGTTCAATCGCCAGCAAGTTGTTTGGTTTCCAGCACGAGTCAACAGCGGAGCTTGCCGCCTTAGTGGTCAAAAATACAGGCATTGCTCTGGACATTCGGTAAACCTCCCAGTAAGTTTGCGCGCATCAATGCGCACTGATAATTTCACTACTCTAGTGTGAATGGGGTCAATAATGCAATTTCACAAGCCATTACAAACCGCAAAGTTAGTTCAGCGCTATAAACGTTTCCTGGCTGATGTTACCACTAATGACGGCAATACTTTCACCATTCACTGCCCCAACACAGGTGCTATGACGGGTTGCGCCGAACCGGGTTATCAAGTTTGGTTTAGTGAGTCAGAAAATTTAAAACGCAAATATTGCTATACGTGGGAACTTGCGCGAACCTTTGATGACGATTTTATCTGCGTGAATACCCTGCGCGCGAATCAATTAGCTGGCGACATTCTACGCGACGACCTCATTCCCGAACTCACCGGCCTGCAGCAATTACGCGCTGAAGTAAACTATGGCTCACAGGGCAGCCGCATTGACTGGCATGGCTTAGATAACCAGCGTGAATGCTTTATTGAAGTGAAAAGTGTCACTCTAAAAGACCCGGACACTAGCACTGGCTACTTTCCTGATGCCCGCAGCAAACGTGCCGGAAAACACTTACAAGAGCTGATGGAAGTGGCGGCACAAGGGCATCGCGCGGTGGTGCTATACGTGGTTATGCACACGGGTATTGGTAGCGTGGAAAGTGCTGCCCATGTTGATCCTGACTACGCCCACTTGTGTATTGAAGCAGCAGCAAAAGGGGTAGAATTTTACGCCTATCGCTGTGCGATATCGCCTGCTGATATTTCGCCACAACAACAAATTAAGGTAACTACCTAGAAAGCATTGAGTTTTGAATTGACGCTCCGACATAGCTTGAGCAAAGTCAGCGTCAATACAATTGCACGGCAGTTCGCTTTCTGGTATATGTAGCCACCTTTTTTGGGAACTGATCCGTTTTATAGGAGATCCATGATGCCTCAAGGCAAAGAAATAAAGACCCGCGGTATCCTGGCACTTGCCGGCCTACAGCCATATCAAGAGCAGCCGGGCGAAGAATACATGAGCGAAAAGCAACGCGCGCATTTTCGTCGTATTCTAGAAGTTTGGCGCCACCAGTTGCGTGAAGAAGTTGACCGTACTGTGCATCACATGAAAGATGAAGCAGCAAACTTCCCTGATCCTGTTGATCGTGCAGCGCAAGAAGAAGAATTCAGCATTGAACTGCGCACGCGTGACCGTGAACGCAAGCTCATCAAAAAAATTGAAAAAACCATTCAGAAAATTGAAGCCGATGATTTTGGCTTTTGTGACTCATGTGGTATCGAAATTGGTATTCGTCGCTTAGAAGCGCGCCCAACTGCCGATCAGTGTGTTGATTGCAAAACTCTGGCTGAAATTAAAGAAAAGCAAATGACCGGCGCCTAATCGGGCGCCCGTTATGCCTCCGCTTATGTCCGCTACTTCTGCTTACCGCGGTCGTTTCGCTCCAACCCCCTCAGGCCCGTTACATATTGGCTCCTTAGTAGCTGCGCTGGGCAGTTATTTAGACGCTCAGGTACATCAGGGCGAATGGCTGGTGCGAATGGAAGACGTGGACACTCCGCGCGCGGTTGCTGGTGCCGACACCATTATTCTGCAGCAATTGAAAGATCACGGTTTACATTACAGTGGTGAGGTTATTTACCAAAGCCAGCGCAGTGACCGCTACGCCGAAGTGTTAGCTGACCTAACCGCCTTAAAAAAAACCTATCTATGCAGTTGCACCCGCAAGCAAATTAAAGCCGCAGGCCCTTATTATACGGGTCATTGCCGGACGCATGGTCCAACGCCGGGCAAAGCTACCGCCGTACGTTTTCAAAATGACCATCCAGTACTAATGCTAACTGACCGTGAACATGGCCAGGTACAACTAGAGCCGGATTTCGCCGCCGAAGACTTTGTGCTGAAACGTCGCGACGGGCTGTTTGCTTACCAGTTAGCGGTGGTGGTAGATGATATTGATCAGGGCATAACTCACTTAGTTCGGGGTAGCGACTTACTTACCGCCAGCGGCTGGCAAATGACCTTATGGCAACAATTAAATCCGCACCTGCCAAAGCTTTGTCATTTGCCGCTGGTACTAGGCCCGGACGGACGTAAATTAAGCAAACAAAACCATGCACCTACGCTGCAACATGACCGCATTAGCGAACAATTACGTGAGGCACTGCTGCACCTTGGCTTAGCAACCCCACCTAGCACGTTAAAAAATGGCAAAGCCTTGTTAAATTGGGGAATTGAGGCCTGGCAAAACAAGCGAAGTGCTTCCCTGATGGACGCCTGCAAGCTACAATAGCTGCTTTCTTAATCATTGCTCGGAGAAGCCGCTATTATCAAGCGCATCAAGGACTTTGCCCGCAGGGCATTTAGTAAAACAAATTCAGGCGCTGGTAAGGTAACCAAAACCTTAACCAAGCCGATTGTGCTGACCCGTGATCAGCATTCAATTTCTCGTAAGCAAATTGATGAAAACGCACTGAAAGTGCTTTACCGGTTGCACAATGCAGGCTTTGAAGCCTATCTGGTAGGCGGTTGCGTACGCGATTTGCTGCTCGGTATTCAACCAAAAGACTTCGATGTAACCACCAACGCTAACCCCGAACAGGTAAAGAACCTATTCCGCAATTGTCGTCTGGTCGGTCGCCGCTTCCGCCTGGCACATATTGTTTTTGGCCGCGAAGTAATAGAGGTAGCCACTTTCCGGGGTCACCACGACAGCAGTGAAGAAGAGCCTGCAGCCAACTCCGGTAAAACGCAGCGGTCCCGGCAAAATGATGCTGGCATGCTGGTTCGTGACAACGTTTACGGGTCTATTGAAGAGGACGCCGCGCGGCGCGATTTCACTGTAAATGCGCTGTATTACAACATTGCCGACTTTGCGATTTACGATTATGCCAACGGCGTGCGTGATTTAAACGATGGCCTAATCCGCATGATTGGCGACCCCGTTACCCGTTACCGCGAAGACCCGGTACGGATGCTGCGAGCCGTGCGCTTTGCCACCAAGTTAAATATGCGCTTAGATGCAAGCGTAAGTGGTCCGTTGCTGGAGTTTTCAACGCTACTACAAAGTATTCCGGCCGCGCGCATGTTTGAAGAGTCACTGAAGTTACTGGCTGCCGGTAAAGCGGTGGCTAACTTCGATATGCTCAGTGAATACAACCTGTTTCAGCAGTTGTTTCCGCAGCTAAAAAGTTATTTAAAAGCCAAGTCTGAACCGCCGTATCAGATGATCCGCCAAACCCTGGCCGATACCGATGAGCGCATTCAAAATGGCCAACGTATTACCCCTGCCTACTTGTTTGCCGCCTTGCTGTGGTGGCCACTGCAAGCTCGGCAGGAAAGCCTGTTAAGTGAAGGCGGTTTAGCGCCTATGGATGCGCTGAATCTGGCCGCCTCCGATGTATTCGGTAAACAAGTGCAAACCATTTCGGTACCTAAGCGCTTCTCCATTCCAGCCCGGGAAATCTGGCAGCTACAAAGCCGCCTGGCCCGCAGTAAAGGCAAGCGCGCTGAAACCTTGTTAACCCACCCGCGCTTCCGTGCCGCTTACGACTTCTTGTTGTTGCGCGCTAAAACCGCCGGGGCAGACCAAGAGCAACTCAC
Source organism: Idiomarina sp. (assembly GCA_040882145.1). Taxonomy (GTDB): domain Bacteria; phylum Pseudomonadota; class Gammaproteobacteria; order Enterobacterales; family Alteromonadaceae; genus Pseudidiomarina. The sequence continues at coordinate 18,863 of JBBEBU010000015.1, read as the reverse complement.
TAAACTAGCCGAATTCTGGACCCGCTTGCAAAAAGAAGTGGGGCCGGTGGAAGTAAAACGGCCAGAACGCGACAGCGACGAAGCCGGACCATCGAAGCGTCGTCGTGGTGGCCGTGGTGGGCGTAATCGCCGCCGTAAACCAGCTGCCAACAAAGGTGAATAACATGATGTTTGCGCGCGCCTACATTGGCTTAGGTGGCAACCTGGGGAAACCTCTGGAAACCCTGCCACAGGCTTTGGAATGTATTGGTAAACTCGAAGACACTCAGGTAACCAAAGTGTCTTCGTATTATCAAAGCGCGCCCTTAGGTCCGGCTGACCAGCCGGACTATATTAATGCCGTGGCACAAGTGCATACCCAGCTAACCCCGTTAGCGCTGCTTGAGTCACTGCAAATGATAGAAGACCAGTTTGGCCGGGTGCGCAACCGCCGCTGGGGTGAACGCACGCTCGATTTAGACATTTTGCTGTATGACAGTTTAGTACAACAAAGTAGCCGCCTAACCATACCGCACCCGGGGTTAATGCAACGCGAATTTGTCGCGGTTCCACTGGCGGAAATAGCACCACAGCTTACACTTCCCAATGGCCGCAGTATTCAAGATGTGTGCGACAACCTGCCCAACCATCAGCTCAAATGTGTACTCTCCCCATAACCTGACAGCTCTGCTACAATCGAGAGCCCTTGCTTTTTGTTATTGCCAAAAGGACCTGAGTTTATGGCACGCACCACAATTTCCAGCTTAACCAAGATGAAAGCTGACGGTGAAAAAATTGCTTCTGTAACCGCATACGACTCCAGCTTCGCGCGGGTATTCGCCGACTGCGGCATGGATTTTATGCTGATTGGTGATTCGCTGGGCATGACCTTGCAAGGGGAAGACTCCACGGTTCCCGTTTCTATTGCCGATGTGGCTTATCATACCCGCTGCGTGCGCAAAGGTGCCCCTGAAGCCTTTGTTATAGCCGACATGCCTTTTATGTCGTACAGCACAGTAAATGATGCCTGTATGAACGCAGCAGAGCTTATGCGTGCTGGTGCTAACATGGTGAAGCTGGAAGGCGGCGACTGGCTGCTGGATACCATTAAGGCGCTGCAGCAACGCGGCGTGCCGGTATGTGCCCATTTAGGCCTGTTACCACAGTCGGTGAACGTACTGGGTGGTTACAAAGTACAAGGTCGCGAGCAGGGTCAAGCGGAAAGCACGGTACGTCAGGCGCTGGCACTAGAAGAAGCCGGCGCGCAAATGCTGGTGTTGGAATGTGTGCCCACTGAACTGGCGAAATTAATTACTGAGAAACTACAGATTCCTACCATAGGTATAGGTGCAGGCCCTTATACCGACGGCCAAATTTTGGTTATGCACGATATGCTAGGCATCACCAGCGACTACATGCCGAAGTTTGTCAAAAACTACATGCAGGATGCCGGTGATATTCAAACCGCCATGCGTAACTACATTGCCGAAGTGAAAAGCGGTGAATTTCCACAACCTGAACATTGCTTCGCGTAAAGGTTATTTATGCTCGTATTTTCTTCGCTTTCAGAGCTGCGTGGCTGGCGTGCGCAGCAAACCGACCCGGTCGCTCTGGTACCTACCATGGGCAATCTGCATCAAGGCCACTTACAACTGGTAAAACGCGCACAACAGGCCACGAATACAGTGGTGGTGAGCATATTTGTAAACCCCATGCAGTTTGCTGCAAATGAAGATCTTGACCGCTACCCGCGTACGTTTTCTGAAGACTGTACGGCCTTAGAGGCACTGGGTGTTACCGCAGTATTCGCGCCAACCGTAGAAGACGTGTATCCGCGTGGTATGGCTAATCAAACCACCGTTACGGTGCCGGAAATCTCCGATATTTTATGTGGCGCCAGCCGTCCCGGCCATTTCCGTGGCGTCGCGACTGTGGTGTGCAAGCTATTCAATATGGTGCAGCCTGATATTGCGGTATTCGGCCAGAAAGACTACCAACAGTTGCAGGTCATTCGTCTGATGGCAGCCGATTTGAGTATGTCGGTGGATATTATTGGCGAGCCCACAGAGCGAGCCGAAGATGGCTTAGCCTTAAGTTCCAGGAACGGCTATTTAACGGCCGAAGAGCGCGCTCAAGCGCCATTTATTTACCAACTCTTGCAGCAACTGGCTGAACAGTTACAGCAAGGTGTGGCACCGGCTGAAGTTGAGCAACGCGGTTTGGAAGCTCTTACTGAACAGGGCTTTCGAGCAGACTATTTAAGTGTGCGTCGCCAACAAGACTTACAACCGGTAGCCGCTGCAGACAGCAAACTGGTTATTTTGCTGGCCGCTTACTTAGGCAACACCCGCCTGATTGATAACCTGTGTATGCAGCGCTAACCCGCTTAATCGCGGTTAGTCAGCCCTAACTCACGTAGCTCGGTATGCAAAGCGCCCAGCAAGCTGGTTGCCTGCCGTGCTATTTGACGCTGCTCTTCCAATACTTCGGCCAGCATCTCTTGGGTGGTTAACGGATTCGCCAGTACCACCCGAAACACCACCGTAGGCTCGCGCCCATATTGCGCCGGAGTCAGCTTAGTCCGTGACACAAACGACTGGCCGGTTTCGCGTTGGCGCTTCTGTACAAAGCGGGTTAATGCGTTCAGGTGTGGTGTTAGGCGCCGCACTTGTTCGGCTGAGGCGGTTTTTAATGCCACTTTAACCCGCGTTGGTACAAACCGGTAAGTTAACAAACACAGCTCAGGGTGAGTAATAACTTCAAAGTCGTTTTGCTCGTCGATCAGTTTCGCGAAATAGCGCGCTTTTTCCATGCTGCCATCGATGAGCAGTTCATAGCCGCTGCGGCCCATCACATGTAACGCCGAGAACACCATCATCGCCATGCCCGAGCGTGAGCCTTCCATGGTATGCGAACCTAAATCCTTCGAGCCGTGACGAATAATGTATTCCGCGTGGTGCTCAATGGCTCGCACCATGGCCGGATCACGGAACAGCACCATACCAGCGCCCATAGGCACATACATTTGCTTATGTGCATCTATGGTCACGCTGTCGGCACGTTCAATGCCCTTGAGTAACTGCCGATGGGTATTCGACAACAAGGTAGCACCGCCCCAGGCAGCATCCACGTGGAAGTGAGTGCCTACTTCCTTGGCCACGTCGGCCATTTGGTCAAGCGGATCAATATGACCAGTTTCGGTGGTACCAGCCACGCCAATAATGGCCATCACTTTACCGCCTTCCGCCGCCACTTTTTCGCAGGCTTCGCGCAGGGCATCAATGCGGATACGGTTGTTTTCGTCAGTGGCCACAGCCACCAGATTGCGCCGGCCAATACCCAGCACATCGGCAGCTTTACTCAGTGAATAGTGGCCGCGTTCAGACACCATCACTGTGGCGCGCTTGTAGTTATAATGTGCCAGACCGGCCGCTAAACCGTCATTAGCCACGCCAGCGAAGTCGCCGTCGGCTTTTAACAGCCGGTTGCGAGCTACCCACAGCGCAGTGATATTGGCCACGGTACCACCGGAACACATGGCTCCCAGCGAATGCTCCGCACTGTGCATCCAGCGTTTATAAAACGCTTCTTCCTGGCCATAGACAAGGTGATGCAACATGCCCAGGACATTGCGTTCAAGCGGCGTAAAAGCTTTCGAGGTTTCAATTTTTACCAGGTTTTGATTCAGGCCCACCATCAGCTTTGCCAGTGGCAACAAGAAGTATGGCAGTGCCGAAGTCATGTGACCGATAAAGCGTGGCGATGCGGTATGTACCGAATGTGCTACCAGCTTGTCGAGCAAAAACTCGGTATGATCAGACACATATACCGGTTGTTCCGGTACCGAACTAGCCTGAAAATTTTGCTCAATTTCCTGCAGCGGTTTTTCCCGGGCAACAATATGCTCACCCAGAAAACCCATGAGGTTTTCCGATAAGTGGCGTTCGATTTTACCTAGCGTGGAATCCGGTGCCTCAGGAATGGTAAAAATCTTCAGCAGGGCTTCCTGGTTTACTTCCGCAAAATTGGTTTTACTCAAAACGAAATCCTATACAACCACAACATTTGTGGTGCTGAGCGCGTGGGCTTATTCTGCCTCGATCGCCGAAAAATAGCGACTGTCTTCAGGTAATTGTGCCTGTAATTGCCACAGCTGTTGATTGCTATTCTGGTACTTTCGTTCAAACGGCGTCAAGGGTTCGTTGTCGGCCAGCAGCGTTTTTACCGCGGCTGAACAATTCACCAGCGCCAGCGTGGCTGCAACTTCGGTCAGGTAAATCACCCAGTTGGAGCGCATCACCAGTTCACCACCTAATGCCATCACGTACGGCCATACCGGGCTGCCGTGCCAACGTCGACTTAAATGCGAGGCTTTCGGCCATGGATTGGGATACAAAATGTAATGTTTGTGCAAACGCCAGTTAGCCGCCACCGCCAACCGCCAGAAATCGTTTAAGTCAGCGCGCACCAAAATGTAACGCTCACCCGCCCCGGCTTGTTCGTACTGGGCATGACGCTGCAGCCGATGGGCTGATTTGTCCACGCCAATAACCAGTGCGTTTGGGTGTTCCTGAGCCAGCCGCGCGGTACTTTCACCCACCCCGCAGCAGGAATCTAAAATCAACGGCCCCTGCCAGTCAGCAACCAAGCGCTGAACTTCGGCAAAAGCTTCGGCGTTGTGTTCCTGAATTGGCTTTTTAAAGGGTGACCGCAAATGGCGCATAACCAATGCGGTCAGTTCATCGTGATTACCATTTTGATTGGTTGTAACCGGTCGTGATACTGAATTCACGTACGAATTCCCACACCGCGTTCAAGCAACGAATACACCACAGCAAATAGGGCAATATTGAAACCAATAATAACCGCCAGAGCCACCACCATATTCACATCAGAGTAACCAAGGAAACCGTAGCGGAAGGCGTTTACCATGTACAAAATTGGATTCATCTTAGCCACCCACTGCCAGGCCTCACCCAGCATGGATACCGAGAAGAACACCCCACCTAAGTAGGTGAGCGGTGTGAGAACAAAGGTTGGTACTATGGAAATGTCATCAAAGGTTTTCGCGAACACTGCATTCAGTAAGCCACCCAGTGAAAACAGTGTTGAGGTTAGCACGACGCTTAACACTAAAATGCCGGCATGATGAATCTGCACGTTTTCTACAAACGCAAAAGACACCAGCGTAACGATAATAGCCACCAGTAAAGAGCGCGCTAAACCGCCGCCTACGTAACCAGCAATGATAGTCGAAGTAGACACTGGCGCAACCAGCATTTCTTCAATGTTGCTCTGGAACTTCGCACCGAAAAATGACGATGCCACGTTCGAATACGAGTTGGTAATGACTGACATCATAATCAGACCCGGCACAATAAATTCCATGTAGGAGAAGCCAGCCATGTCGCCAATACGCTCACCAACAATGCTACCGAAAATAACAAAGTACAGGGTCATGGTAATTGCAGGTGGTACCAAGGTTTGCACCCAAATGCGTAAAAACCGCGTGCACTCTTTAATCCAAATTGTTTTCAGGGCAGTCACGTTATAACCACTAGCCATGCTTATGCTCCTTTACCTGACGGCCTTTTTCTACCAACCCAACAAATAGCTCTTCTAAACGGTTTGCTTTGTTGCGCATCGACAGCACTTTTATATTTTGCTGGTTTAACTGCTCAAATACTTTGTTCAAACCGGCGCTTTTTTCAACGTCCACTTCCAGCGTGTGATCATCCACCTGACGCGACACCATGCCTTGTAACTCCGGCTTCGCCTGATCCGGAGCCAAATCCATGACAAAGGTTTCCATATTTAAGGTAGCCAACAAGCGTTTCATCGACGTGTTTTCAATAATCTCGCCGCTATCAATGATGGCGATTTTACGACACAAGCTTTCAGCTTCTTCCAGATAATGGGTGGTCAGAATAATGGTAATACCTTGCTTGTTTATTTTCTCAAGGTAATCCCACATGGAGCGGCGCAATTCAATATCCACCCCGGCAGTTGGCTCATCCAGAATCAACAAGCGTGGTTCATGCAATAACGCCCGGGCAATCATTAAACGACGCTTCATACCGCCTGACAGTGAGCGCGCACGCTCATTGCGTTTGTCCCATAACCCCAGTTGTTTCAAATATTTTTCGGCGCGCTCATGCGCCAGCTTACGCGGCACACCGTAATAACCCGCCTGATTCACTACGATTTGAGTAACGGTTTCAAACTGATTGAAATTAAATTCCTGAGGTACCAAACCGATTTGCTTTTTCAGCTCAACCAGTTGAGTGTCCAGATCATAGTCGAACACGCTTACGCTGCCGGCAGTTTTATTTACCAGCGACGACACAATACCTATGGTGGTTGATTTACCGGCGCCGTTTGGCCCCAACAGCGCAAAGAAGTCGCCTTCTTCGACATCCAGATCGATCCCCTTCAAGGCTTCAAATCCGCCTTTATATACTTTCCGTAAGCCTTTAATTGAAAGCGCTTTCATAACTATCGGTTACTCCTTAGCAGAGGCTTTCTCATAACCCCAACGTGGCACCAGATTCTGGTCCAGGTTAAGATGGTCTAAAATTCGGGCTACCACAAAATCAACCATATCGTTGATGCTTTGCGGTTGATGATAGAAACCCGGCGCCGCTGGCATCATGGTAACGCCCATGCGCGACAGCTTTAACATGTTTTCCAAATGAATGGTCGACAACGGCATTTCCCGTGGCACTAGTATTAACTGGCCTCGTTCTTTCAACACCACATCGGCGGCCCGCTCAATCAAGTTGTCACTGGCACCAGTAGCAATAGCGGACAAAGTGCCGGTGGAACAAGGACACACCACCATACGTTTCGGTGCAGCCGAACCCGAGGCTACCGGCGACAACCATTGTTCTTTACCAAACACTTGCAACCGCTCGTCAGCCACCTTGAAATGTTCACGTAATACCTTAGCCAGGGCTTCGGGTGCCGCCGGCAACTGCCAGTTACATTCGGTGGCGAATACTACCCGGGCAGCACTGGACATGAGCAAATAAATAGTCTGTTGTTGTGCCAGCAGACATTCTATCAAACGCAACGCATAAGGCGCACCTGAAGCGCCAGTAATGCCCAGCGTAATGGTGTTATCGGCTTTACTAGTGGTGCTCACCGTCATGACAATTCCTATTTATTTACTTAACCAGCAGGTGTTTCAGTTACGGCTTGAAAGCGCTAACAACGCAGTTGCGCTAACAAGCGTTCATGAATATTTTCAAAGCCACCGTTACTCATAATCAGCACCTGATCATCCGCGCGCAGCGTATCTTTCAACTGCGTTAGAATATTCTCAACGCTGCTTAAACAGCGCGCTTGCGGCACTTTCTCCGCAACCGACCAAGACAGTTGCGGCGGCACCAAAATGAACACCTCGTCGGCCGCAGTTAACGACGGCGCCAACTGATCGGCATGTACGCCAGCTTTCATGGTGTTTGAGCGCAACTCCAGTACGGCAATAATTCGCTGCGAGCCCACTTTAGCGCGTAAACCAGCTACCGTGGTGGCAATAGCTGTGGGATGATGAGCAAAATCATCGTATACACGGATATGGTTCACTTCGCCGCGTAATTCAAGGCGCCGCTTGGTATTTCTATAATCGGCCAGAGCGGCACAGCTGACTTCGGGGCTAACCCCTACATGCATAGCTGCCGCGATAGCCATAAGCGCATTCGCCACGTTGTGCTCACCCACCAAATCCCAACTTACCTGGCCACGGAATTCATCGTCAAAGTAAACGTCAAACCGTGACCCGTCCGGTTGCTGTAACTTCGCCTGCCAGCGGCCTTGTGGCCCAACACTCACGCACTCACTCCAACAACCAGCCGCAAATACCGTGTCTAAATTGCTTTCCTGGGGTGGATAAAGCACCTGACCGTAACCCGGTACTACCCGCAATAGGTGCGCAAACTGGCGTTGAATAGCGGCTAAATCGGGAAATATATCGGCATGGTCAAATTCAAGATTGTTTAAAATTAAGGTGGACGGGCAGTAATGCACAAATTTGGAGCGTTTATCAAAAAAAGCGGTGTCGTACTCGTCGGCTTCAATGACAAAAAAATCGCTGTTGCCGAGGCGTGCCGAAGCATCAAAATTAGCTAATACGCCGCCGACCAGAAAGCCCGGTTGCAACCCACCCGCTTCCAGTAACCAGCTTAAAATGCTGGCCGTTGTGGTTTTACCGTGGGTGCCGGCTGCGGCCAATACCCAGCGCGTTTGTAACACCTGATCGTGCAACCATTGTGCCGCCGATTGGTAGGGCAAACGACGATTCAGCACGGCTTCAACGGCCGGGTTGCCGCGGCTCAAGGCGTTACCAATCAGGATTAAATCGGCTTGCTGCGGCAGGTTTTCGGCGGCATAGCCTTCAGTGAGCTCAATCCCCTGTTGCTGTAGCAGGGTGCTCATGGGTGGATAAACCTGCTGATCAGCTCCCGTTACCTCATGCCCAAGCTGTTTCGCCAGAGTTGCAATACCCGCCATAAAGGTACCGCAAATACCTAAAATATGAATGTGCATGATTCGAGAGGGTCTCCTCGCTGAGCGCTACGCCGTATAATTCGGTTATTATTCTGCCAAGTGTAACATGGGCAAGAATCTAGGCAGCATTTTAGCTGAAATTACGGTAAACTTTAGCCCGAATTTAAATTGGCTGGCACCAGCTTTATAGGGCTTTACCCATATAGCCTTGAGCAAGCTGCCAGCCCATCTCAGTTTTTAATGGCGAGGATACCATGCAACGCTTAATTCCGACCTTACGTCGTGATCAAGTCGATGAAGCGCTGATTTCAGTAATTAATACACTGCAAATTTGCGCTAAAGAGATTTCTTATCGTTTGCACCAAGGCGAGCTAGCGGGCGTGCTGGGTTCAACTCTGGATGAAAATATTCAGGGCGAAACACAAAAAAAACTGGATGTGCTGTCCAACCAATTATTAAAAGACATATTGCTTGAATGTAAACATGTACGAGCCATTGCCTCGGAAGAAGAAGACGGCATTGTTGACGGTGATGAAAGTGGCGACTATCTGGTTGCTTTCGACCCACTTGATGGCAGCTCTAACATCGACATTAATAGCATGGTTGGCACTATCTTCTCAGTACTGCCAACACCTCAGGATGGCCGCAGCGGTCAGGACATGTTCCTGCAGCAAGGTACCCAACAAGTTATGGCGGGCTATGTGGTTTATGGCCCTTCAACCATGTTGGTATTCTCAACCGGTAAAGGCGTGAAAATGTTCACCTTGGATCAAACTGTCGGCGAGTTCCTGTTAACCCGCTCAGACATCACGATTCCAACCCACACCCAGGAATTCGCCATTAATATGTCGAATCAACGTCACTGGTCACCAGCCATGCAGGCTTACGTAACTGACTTACTGGCTGGTAAGCAGGGCCCGCGTGGGAAAAACTTTAACATGCGTTGGATTGCTGCCATGGTGGCTGATGTGCACCGTGTGCTATGCCGTGGTGGTTTGTTTGCCTACCCATGGGACAGCCGTAAACCCGATAAGCCCTATAAATTGCGCTTGCTTTATGAAGCCAATCCAATGAGCTATCTGATTGAACAGGCGGGCGGTAAAGCAACTACCGGGCTGGAGCGAATTATGGCGGTGCAACCCACCGAAATTCATCAACGCGTGGGTGTTGTGTTAGGTTCGGCAGACGAAGTCGACACCTGTCTGGAATACCACACCCGCAACGATAATCAATAATTGAAGTTCGGCTTTAGTCGGGGTTCGCAAGCAGCCAGAATGAACGTATAATCTAGTTATTCTTTGCTTTTTTAAACTTATAAACTGAAATTAACAGGAACTATCATGAGCTTAAGTTTGGTCAGTGCTGGCAAGAACATGCCAGAAGAAGTAAACGTTATTATTGAAATTCCGGCCAATGCCGATCCAATTAAGTATGAAGTAGATAAAGAAACTGGCACCTTGTGGGTTGACCGTTTTATGTCAACGGCCATGTTCTATCCTTGCAACTATGGCTTTGTTAATCAAACCTTGTCGTTAGACGGTGACCCGGTTGATGTATTAGTGCCAACGCCGTTTCCATTGCAAGCGGGTTCAGTTATCAAATGCCGCCCGGTTGGCGTATTAAAAATGACCGATGAAGCTGGTGAAGACGCGAAAGTTGTAGCGGTACCAGTAAGCAAGCTAACCAAAGAATACGACCACGTTAAAGACGTAAACGACTTACCTGAATTATTACGTGCGCAAATTACGCATTTCTTCGAGCGCTACAAAGAGCTGGAAAGCGGTAAATGGGTGAAAGTTGAAGGTTGGGGTGATGCAGCTGAAGCAAAAGCTGAAATCCAAAGCTCGTTTGAACGCGCCAACCAGAAGTAAGTTGTTATGAGCTCCTGCGTCCGCATTCGCGATCTTCGCTTTCGCTGGCCAGGAGCTGCTGACCTGCTGCTTGATATTCCCCAGTTGGATATTACCGCAGGTGAACGCGTTATGCTGCGCGGCCCCAGTGGTAGCGGCAAATCAACCTTGCTCAGCTTATTAGCGGGTATTCATGCCCCGCAGCATGGCTCCATTGAGCTGCTGCAACAGAACTTAGCTGCTCTTTCTGCCCGTCAACGTGACAAATTACGCGCCAATGACATTGGCTTTGTATTTCAGCAGTTCAATTTACTTCCTTATCTTTGTGCACTTGATAATGTATTGCTTGGCAGTCAGTTTTCCCGCCAACGACGCCAGCGTATTGCCGATAGCGGCGAAACACTGACCGGTGCAGCCGAACGGTTACTAACCGAACTAGGTATTGTGGCCGCTATTCAACAGCAACCAGCGCATACCCTTAGCGTAGGACAACAACAGCGGGTTGCCGTAGCGCGAGCTTTACTAGGCAAGCCGGCTCTGATTATTGCTGATGAACCCACTTCGGCATTAGATGCCGAACGGCGTGACGAGTTTTTACAGTTGTTGTTTAAAGAGTGTGAGCAACAGCAAACCGCATTATTGTTTGTCACCCATGACGCCAGCTTAGCCAGTCATTTTTCCCGTCATCTGGAACTGGCGGAAATTAACAACGCCCACGCAAACCATACAGGAGCGTCCAGCCATGTTTAAACTGGCCCTGTATAGTTTATTGAATCGTCGCGGTAGCGCCATACTCACCATAGTTGCTATTGCGCTAAGCGTGTTGTTGCTGCTGGGTGTGGAACGCGTGCGTGACCAGGTTCGGGCAAACTTCGCCAATACCGTATCGGGCACTGACATTATTGTTGGTGCGCGTACCGGCCAGGTACAATTGTTACTTAGCTCAGTGTTTCATATTGGTAGCATGACTAATACGCTCAGTTGGGACAGCTACGAATACCTAAAAGAGCTACCGCAAGTGCGCTGGCATATTCCACTGGCACTTGGTGATAGTGTTGGTGGCGCCCCAGTAGTTGCCACCACGAACGATTTCTTTGAGCATTTTCAGTATGGCAGCCGCCAGCCTTTGGAATTTGCCACTGGTGAGCACTTCTCTGGCCCTACCGATGTGGTTGTTGGTGCCTTAGTAGCCAGCCAGCAAGGCCATGAAGTGGGCACGAGAATTACTATTGCCCACGGTGCCGGTGGCATTAGTTTTAGTCAGCACGACATCCATGACTTCCAGGTTCGTGGGGTATTAAAAGCAACCGGAACGCCGGTGGACAAAGCGGTTTATATTCCACTGGAAGGCCTGGCCTTGGTGCATGATGAAGTAACGGGCACACCCTCAACAGATGCAGAATCTGAGCATGATCATGATCACGAACACATGGACGAGCACGCCGGCCCAACACAAACCTTAAGTGCGGTGCTGTTAGGCTTAGAATCCAAACCCTACGCGATAAGAATGCAACGGCAAATTAATACCTATACCACCGAGCCACTCACCGCCATTATGCCCGGCATGACGCTACAACAGCTGTGGCAAACCTTAAGTGTATTCGAGCAGGCCCTATTCGTGATCACCGTATTGGTGGTTATCACCGGCCTGCTAGGCATGCTTACCACCTTATTAGCCAGCCTGCGGGAACGCCGTCGTGAAATGGCTGTGCTACGTGCAGTGGGAGCAGGCCCAGGTACCGTCTTTACGTTATTGGTGAGCGAAGCGGCGTTGCTTACCTTATTAGGTTGTGTGGTCGGTGTGGTTGGGCTTTATGCAGCGCAGCTTATAGCGGCGCCGCTACTGGCCCAGCAGTTAGGTTTGTCGCTGAGTATTACCGGATTACAAGCGAACGAGTGGGCATTGCTTGGGCTGGTGCTTATTGCCGGTATACTGGTGAGCGTATTCCCGGCCTGGCGCGCCTATAAATTATCTTTAGCAGACGGATTAACGGTGAAATTATGAAATCATTAGCAGGCATGATGTTTAGCCTTGCACTTGCAGTAATAGCCATGCCTTCAGTGGCCAACGACTATAAGCCAACGGAATGGAAAGAGCTGATTCCTGAAGGCTTTGAGCCACCACCGGTGCGTTCGCAGGCCTACTACGATCAAAATCCGGAAGAAGCCAAACAGTCAGAAATTGATGCGCCTATGGTGAATGAACTGGACGGCAAAAAAATTCGCATTCCCGGTTATGTGGTTCAGCTTGAAGGTGATGCCGATAATGTGACTGAGTTTCTATTAGTACCCTACTTTGGTGCCTGTATTCATGTTCCACCACCACCACCAAATCAAATTATTCACGTTACTTTCCCCGCAGGTGTTCCTTACGAAATCACCTATGACGCAGTGTGGGTAGAAGGTACGGTAAGTGTTGAGCGTAAAGAAAGTGAACTCGCCGTGGTGGGTTACCAGATGGAAGCCGTGAAGGTTGAATCTTATTACGACTAGCTAACCGCGCTACTACTGTTTTAGTAGCGCTTTTAGTTCTTTGGCAGGCATCGGGTGAGCAAATAGATAACCTTGTGCCTCGCCACACTTCAAGTGCTTGAAATAGCGCGCCTGATCGTCAGTTTCAATACCCTCAGCTAATACACTCAAGCCAAGTCTATGAGCCATATTTACTATGGTTTCAATAATGATTCGGCCACTTTCAGTACAAGCATTCTGGACAAACGAACGATCAATCTTCAACCGATCCAGTGGCAGCTTCTGAATATAACTCAGTGACGAGAAGCCTACGCCAAAATCATCAATAGCCACCTGCATACCGGTGCTTTTCAGGCGGCGTAGAATATCAGCAACCAGCTCTGGGTCTTCCATTACAATGCTTTCAGTGATCTCCAGCTCAATACGGTCAGGAGCAACGTTATAGCGCTTCAAGGTTGCCTCAAGGCGCTCAGGAAAGTCTTTGGTGCGGAACTGTGGCACCGACACATTTACGGCAACACGTAACTCCGGCAAACCCAGCGCATCAAATTGCTGCACTTCTTTGCACGCCTCTTCCAGCACCCAGGCACCAATTTCAACAATGAGGCCGGAGTACTCAGCTAAAGGAATAAACACCGCTGGAGAAATAAAGCTGCCATCGGCTTGCGGCCAGCGCAACAGCGCTTCAGCACCAATAATACGGCCCGTTGCTAACTCTATTTGCGGCTGAAACCACACTTCCAGTTTTCGCTCGGCGAAGTCTGCACGCAGGCGACTCACCAGATCAAGCCGGCGCAGGGTTTCTTCTTCCATACTCGGATGATAATAATCAAAGCTTTGTAGAGAGCTATTCTTCGCATTCTTTAACGCAATATAAGCATACTTCAATAAATCCAGACCGCTATTGGTGTCGTGCTTACGGGTAAAACCACAAGTAACGTTCAGTGGAATGTATTGCTCCGATGCTTTAAAAGGTAATAAGAAAAGGCTTTCTATGTGCTGCGGGTTAATTTGCTCTTCGCCGCCAATAACACCATAAACATCGGCACCAAGGCGGGAAACAAATACGTCGCTACTAAGCTGCCCGCGTAAGCGCTGGGCTACGGAGACTAAGAGCTCATTACCAACGTCCTGACCCAGCCCCTCGTTCACATCGGAGAAGTGATCAATATCAATAATGGCCGCAACCATGTCGCTGCTGACGTTCTGAGCCAGCTTATCTAACATCCGAATGAATTCGGCGCGGTTCGGCTGGCCGGTAAGTTGATCAAGGTATGCGGCGGTGCGCAAATCTTCAAACAGATTGGCGTTTTCAAACCCAATGGCAATGTTTGCTAAAAATACTTCCACCAACTCCTGATCGAAGGAGCGCAGGGGCTCGCTGGTTTCAATAAAAGCCGCAGCTTCATGTTCAGCGCAATCAATAAAAAACACAGTCGCATGGTCTAGAATTATATGCTGGCGTTCTTTCAGACATTTAGTAACGGCTTCTATAACCCGTTTGTCTTTCACTTGGTCTAATGGATTGTTAATAGCATCGGCATAATGCCCGGCAGCACCCAGCACGATAATATCTTTATTGGCGTAACTCGAATGGCCACTTTTATTCACCCGTGCACCAACAATACCTTCCGCACGCAAACCAAGTAACGACGCTATTTGCGTAACCACGCCTTCAGAGAAATTGATAATGGAATGGCGTTCCATCAAGTTGGCAGCAGAATGAATAATCTTCCGCAGACCACGCCGGTTCTCGTTAATAGTTCGAATTTGCTGGTAAGAGCGCACCGCAGAGAAAACGGTGGTCATAAGTCGACTGCGGGTAAGTTCGGTCTTGGTTTTGTAATCGTTAATGTCGTATTGCTTAACAACACTTTCTTCTGGAGCATAGCCGGGTTGCCCGGTACGCAAAATAATTCGAATCTCTTCGTTTTTTAACTCATCGCGAATAGCTTTAACAACGCGCAGACCGGCGTCGTCGGTTTCCATGACAACATCCAGCAATACCATGGCAACGTCATCATTGTTACGCAAGTACTCGAGTGCATCAGCACCACTATAAGCATGCGCAAATTGCAGTGTTTTACCTGCAACAACAACGCCACTCAAAGCGAGCTTGGTCACCGAATGGATTTCCTGATCGTCATCAACGATTAAGAGTGTCCAATGGCCATCTGTATGTTCTGCACTACTTTGCTCTTCTTCATCATGAAGAAATAACAAGCTGTCGTCTTCGTTGCCGTGCATAGGAACATCCTAAATGCGATGTATTAGTTTTAGGAGCAACTGCAGCGATTAGAGTGTATGTAGGTAAAATCGCCAACCCCGAGAGCAATCGAGAGCGACATATAGTGTCGCTCCCTTTTAACGTACCTTACTAATAATGAACGACTTTCTCTAGCTTTTTATTAAAAATGTAGTTCCAGTCCCAGGTACGGGCCTTTGAACTGCAAATCACTATAAATATCGTCTAAGTCATCTAACTCTAACTGCGTATCGCGATAACCCAGTTGGAGGTTCAAATCCACCGCCAGATTTTCTATCAAGCGATATTCAATGCCCGCTTCAACATCACGTATCGAGCTATCGTCGATGGCTAAAAAACTGCCTTTCGCATACAAGGTAAAATCAGTGGCTGGAATTCCCAACCGGAAATGGCCGTACGCAGTAGGTACCCAGGACGAGGCTTCAATGCTGTTACGGTTGCCATCTTCGTCGGTTACCTGCAAAAAACCGTCAACGTTCATAGCATTAATACCAAGGTCAACCGAAATAAGATCGTTATCAAAGATCTCATAGTACAAAATATAATCTGTATGCCCTAAATCAATGTCAGCCGTCAGGGTGGTGGTAACCGGATAAATTTCGCCATTAAACTCATAGTTACGATCAAGTGTGGTAGAACCTTGATCAGCCAACGTGGTACGACGAATCTGAATGTTCGGTAGTAAAGGTACCGGGTGTTCCAGCGCTATATAAAAACTGCTTTGCGTGTCATCAGTGAAATCAAAGCTGACCTGATCATCGCTGGTACCAAAACGACCTGAGGTACTGGTGTCCCAGTACTGGCCACCTGCATAAACGCCAAAAATAGTATCTGCCTGAGCAGTTGGCTGTATCGACAGCACCGCGACAGCAGTCGCAACTGCTAATAATGTTTTCTTCATTTGGTTTCCTTTAATTACCCTTGTGCCATTAAGTCTTTTAAGTCAATAAGCGCGGCGTTTGCACGTGAAATGTAATTTGCCATAACCAGCGAATGGTTGGCAACAAAGCCGAAGCCGGAGCCATTTAAAATAATTGGACTCCAAACCAATTGTTGAGTCGCTTCCAGTTCATGAATAATTTGCTGCAGACTCACTTGCGCGTTTTTCTTTTCCAAAACATCAGCGAAATCCACTTCAACCGCTTTCAGAAAGTGTAGTAATGCCCAACTAGCACCACGAGCCTCATAAAATACATTGTCCACGTCCCACCAACTGGTTCGTTTTTGCAGTTCGAGTGGAATAGCTCGTTGGGTCAGGCTGTCCTGGCCTGCAACAGAGATGCTCAGAGTTTCGTCCACCTGAGCCACACTGGCACTTAAGCGTTGGCTTAACGAACCTAGCCGCTTATCTACTTCAACCAACCAACTGCGCAGGTTATCCGCTCTGGTATAAAACTGTGCACTGAAATCAGCAGAATCAGCTAACGCAAGACGGAAGTTAATAAGTGCTTCGCGGGCATCGGTATACTCAGATTCCGCCGGAGGTACAAACCAACTGGTATGGTCAATATTCAGCGACGTTTGGGCGGTTGTCAGATAAGGATTTTGCAGCGATTGTGACTGCGACCGACTAAACTCCCGACGCATGGCTAATGCCAAATCACGGGACATTTCCAACACACCAAATTCCCACGCAGGAATATTATCCAGCAGAACCATAGGCGGCAAAATGTCATTCGACATGTAACCACCGCGCTTGTCCATTAAGGTTCCAATAGTTTCAATCAGAGCCGTAGTGGTCGTATAGCCAGAAACTATTTCTACGTTATCAGCCTCGGCAGCGGCCTTTGCTCTTGCGGTAACGTCAAAGGTATCGGGTTCGCTACTTAACAGCCAACCGATAATCCAAAACACGACGATAACACCAACAATAATACCTATCCATGTGCGCCA
The DNA here is from genome assembly GCA_040882145.1 of Idiomarina sp. Lineage (GTDB taxonomy): Bacteria > Pseudomonadota > Gammaproteobacteria > Enterobacterales > Alteromonadaceae > Pseudidiomarina. Next base: position 1,895 of record JBBEBU010000015.1, on the reverse strand, counting down.
ACCTGGCACGCGCATAATCTACTCCTTAGTGAATACTCTTATATGCCAATTTAAATTGGGCGAACTTCAGCCAATACAGACTGCGTTTCGCCACCCTTAAACAGCAATTGAATTTCGAATGTTTGACCCGGTTTGAGGGGTTCTTTTATGCCAAACATCATTAAGTGTAGTCCACCAGGCGCAAAGGTAACGGTTTTGTTGGCAGCTATTTCAAGTTCACCGACTCGGCGCATGCGCATCACGTTCTGCTCATGAATGTGTTCATGAACTTCAACGGCTCGCGCTACCTTGGTGTTAGCACCAACCAAGTAGATAGATTCTGACGATTGATTGGTAATGGTGAAGTATGCAGCACCATTCTCGGCGCCGGGGATGGATTGTTTAGCCCACACATCGCTTATCGTAAATTCAGTATTTGCTTGGGCACTGTTAAAAAAAGACGTGCTGACCATAGCCATGGTCAGCACTGTTTTGACAAGTCTGTTCATTTGTATTCCTATTCATTCGATAGGGCGCACTAGTGTTCAATTCTACACAGATCGTGGGCTTTTACGAAAGAATAAATACAGCAGACCAGCGATTAGCAAAATAGGCCAAAGTGAACTTAACGCGGCCAGTAAAACTGCTATGAAGGCAGCGGCGATGCCAAGCACTACGCTGCCACCAATGGCCATGACACCGAAGAATATAGCTGCGGCCACTACTACCATCACAATACCGGTAACGCCAATGCTGATAATTCCGCCTAATATCCAGCCTACCGCTGACATCAGCTCTGGGCCGAAAAAGACAATGGCTGCAATAGCTACCAAAATCCACATCATTGATTTACTCATAACAGCTTTCCTTTTGCATCCAGCAGCTAATTAAGACGCTGCTGGTTTGTTGTTAGATGACGCTTTTGCGCGTTGGTAAAGTGCCTGCAGCTCTTGTTCAACGGCATCTTCATGCTCAAGTTGTTCAAATTCTGCTGCCAAACCGGTATTTTTGCCTAAGTCATAAGCTTCTACGCGTGCTTCAAGTTCCTCTACCCGCGCTTCGTAGCGCTCATACTTCGCCATACTGTCGGCCACTGCCTGCTGAGTAGTCAGTTGTTTGCTCTGCAAGCGTACTGAAGCGCTGCTGCTGCGCACTTCAAGCTGTTGCTGACGCTGACGAGCGTGGCTTACTTTATCCTGCAGCGTACTGATATCAGCGCTAAGCTTGTCGATTTGCTCTTTCGCCAACTCCAGATCTTTATCTAGCGAGGCGATAGCTTGCAAAGATACCTGCCGCTGCTGCAGTGCTTTGCGAGCCAGATCTTCACGATCATGACTAACGGCTTTCTCCGCTTTTTCTTGCCAGTTTGTAGCTGCCGTCTCTAAACCTTTACGTTCACGCTCGATGCGTTTTTGTTCAGCCAGGTGTTTGGCTGCTTCTGAACGCAAAGTCACTAACGCGGCATCCATTTCCTGTACCAATAGACGCACCATCTTTTTTGGATCTTCTGCCTTATCCAAAAGTGAATTTACATTTGCCTGAACGATATCGCTAAACCGAGAAAATATAGTCATGTTGTTTACTCCGTGAAATTGAAAATAAAAGCCCTATTCATGGCTTAGTCTTTTCAAGTCACGTGCCAACTGTGCTTAACTAATATATATCATTGTTTATTAAGTATATTTTTAACTTTCTAATATCTTTCAGGGGATGCTAAGTGGGGGAGTGAAATAGGATTATTTACTACTAGTTAGTAGTTTTGACTAACTTTTAGGCAGGTTTTATTGTAATGACCATCGCTCCTGATGTGGAACGTCAGGCTACGTGCGCAATGTTCAGACATTGCTCAAGGCCCGAATTACAGGCATAAAAAAACCCCGACCATCAGGTCGGGGCTTTCTCAATTAGAAGTCTGG
>JBBEBU010000014.1:0-84802 GCA_040882145.1 Idiomarina sp. | reverse complement strand
GGGTTGATTCCACCATGGCGTATGACGCCCCGGGTCGGGTCAGCAGCTTTAATCATGTGGGCGTGAACAACGCCAGCTTTGACTACAACCCGGCCAGCCAGTTAATTAGCCGGGTGGTGAGTAACGCGGACTTTGAAGTGCAACTGCCAAGTGCAGGTACCCAGAGTTACAGCAAGAACGCATTAAATCAATATACGCAGGTGGCCGGTCAGAGCATTAGCTACGACAGCAACGGCAACTTAAAAAGTTACGATGGCTGGAGCTATAACTACAACGCGCACAACCGCTTAACTTCGGCCACCAAGTCGGGCAAAAACCTCGCACTGGGCTATGATGCCAGCGGCCGCTTGTACAGCAGCACCTACAACGGCACCCAAACCCGCTTCCTGTACGACGGCGATGAACTAGTCGCTGAGTACAATAGCAGTGGCACCTTGCTGCGCCGTTACGTACACGGCGTGGGCACTGACGACCCGTTGGTGCAATACAACGGCTCCGGTACCGGCAACAAGGTGTACTTATTAGCCGACGAGCGCGGCTCGATTATCGCCGAGCTCGGAAACTCGCAAGTCATAAACAAGTACGGCCCCTACGGCGAGCCCATGAACACCAACGGCTCACGCTTTCGCTACACCGGGCAAATCTTGTTACCCGGCACCGAGCTTTATCATTACAAAGCCCGGGTATATCATCCGAAGCTAGGCCGCTTTATGCAGACCGACCCCATCGGCTACAAAGATGGCATGAACTGGTATGCGTATGTGGGCAATGATCCGGTTAACCTAGTTGACCCTCTTGGCTTGTGTAAAAAACTTCCATCCGGAAATACCATCGGTTGCATAGGTGTGACATTCTTTGGTGACGTTTCCGACCTCAATAGTGGGAGTGCTGGATCTGCACAAAGAGGGCAATCCCTCGAAGAGTACATGCAAGAAAAATTCGGGCAGCTAACTATTACGGCTGAGGAGCGGGGCTTTGCTGAAGTTGGTGACAGAAAAGCTTTTTGGACTTCTCGTATGGGACGAGGTGACCCAATCGCAAATATTGCCCTCGGAATTGTTAATAATGAATCTTTTTTTGGTCATAAATATGTTGGTGGGCGATTGGCCAATATGCTTACTGGCCTACAGGGTGATGCACTGAATGCTTTAGGTGTTGATTTGATGAGGGCTCATATCGGAGCTGTTGATTTTGACTTTAATAATGAAATTGGCATTCCAGGGTTGCTAAGTCCAACGCAGGCGGCAGCGTATCACCATGAAGTGTTTAGTACTCATGGATTGGGAAAATGGCAATTTGGAGGAACGCTTTTTAATACTTCTCCGAATTTAATGAGGGCTATATGGTGTACAGGCTGTGATCATACGGGGGCAGATATACGATGATAAGAATAAGTTTGTTTGGACTGTTGGGGCTTTTATTGAGTTTGACGGCTTGTGGTGATAGTCAAAAACTCTTCTCAATAGGAGGTTCTACCTACAAAATACCATCGGATTACTTAGTGATGGCGCCTTCTTCTTTTGACAGTGCGGAACTTGATAGTGATGTAGGTATGGTTGCTTTATCGTTTAGCCATGATCGAAATTTTTCTGACTATGTAGGGGATAACGCTTGGCTCCCCAAAAGTCCTATTACTGCGATATTGTATTCCCGTGAAGGCACAGAACTGACAGGTTTTTCATCATCTCTTTCAAATCTTGTAGGGTTTTCAATTGAGGATAAACATGTTGTTGAGTTTGAGAAAAACTACAGAGTGTTCAAGGGTGATACTCGCATTAGCTGGCAGACCTTTCCTAAGCTTCAAACTCGTGTTGGCAACGACGAAATCAAGGCAAAATGGATGGCTGAATGTATCCCTTTGGGCGGGATGAAAGGATCTGATCAAAGCCGTGAGTCGATGGATATCCCTACCTCGTGCAAAATTAACGTTGAATACCGGAATGCGATTTTAAGCCTGACTACTTCTGAAAAAAATTTAGTAAATAATGCAGAGGAAATTGTGAAATTGGTGCTTCAGAGAATGGATGAGTGGAGAGTTTCGTTTTAATGAGTAAATAAGTTAAGAAGGCCTTTCACAAAATTTGAGAATGTAAGCTGTAAGGCTTCTGCTTTAGCTACTTTTTTGTTTGTGGCCGTCGCAAAAACATGAAAGTTAGTCCGACAGAGAAGGCTGATCACAGCTGAGCTTTGGGCTGGAGCTATAACTACAACGCGCACAACCGTTGAACCTCAGCCACCAAGTCGGGCAAAAACCTGGCGCTGGGCTATGATGCCAGCGGCCGCTTGTACAGCAGCACCTGCAACGGCACCCAAACCCGCTTCCTGTACGATGGCGATGAACTCGTTGCCGAGTACAACAGCAGCGGCACCTTATTGCGCCGTTACGTGCACGGCGTGGGCACTGACGACCCGTTGGTGCAATACAACGGCTCCGGCACCGGCAATAAGGTTTACTTATTAGCCAATGAGCGTGGCTCCATTATTGCCGAGCTCGGAAATTCGCAAGTCTTAAACAAGTACGGGCCCTAAGGCGAGCCCATGAACACCAACGGCTCCCGCTTCCGCTATACCGGGCAAATCCTGCTACCGGGCACCGAGCTTTATCATTACAAAGCCCGGGTATATCATCCAAAGCTAGGCCGCTTAATATGATTGGCGGTTTTTTTGGTTCTCATACATTTACGACCGTCACGACAGCAGACGGGGCTATTCGGCTATCCCTGCACTAGATGGGCGGGTATTGCCAAGTGAAGGTAATTGCCACACTACAACCACTAGCTTAATTAACGGGGCTGGGGGAGCAATACCTTGTGACTTTAATTCTTCTGAGCGTAACCCAGATTTAGGTAATAATAGGTATGCGCATGACAGGCCAAAAGTTGAGTGGCAATCTCAAATAGGTTCTAGGATAAGAAGAAGGGTAAAAAATTGATAAATATAAAAATTAAAAAATTGCTTTTATTCTTTGTTGTTTTTTTGACAATTATTGCAGCGAATTTATTATATATGAAAGAGTTTAGCGATGTTGTTGCTAATGCACTTGGAGATTTCTTTTCTGTAATAATTGTACCGCTACTGATTGGCGCTTTTATTGGGGGGACCGGCTATAAAATATCAAACGATTTTCACTGGAGAGTTAGTAAAATAAAAACTATTTTACTAGGCTCTGTTATTGGTTTGATTATTCCGACTTATTATATTTTGATGCTCTCATTTGTAGAAGGTTTATAAATCAGGTTCAATTTTGAGTCCAGAGCCTCGCCCGTGCGGGGCTTTTGTCGAGTTTGACGGCTTGCGCTGATAGTAAAAAATTTATCCTCAATAGCAGGTTCTACCGACAAAATCCCATAAGGTAATTATTTTTTTGTGGCGATTATTCAGAACTGCTGGCAATACGGGTTATTAAGCTTTCAGAAGCAGAGCTGGTTTTGCAGTTTAACTCCAGTAATCCAGAAGCCGTTGTTAGCTTTCTATTGCCGACTATCTTGCGATAGTAATTTATGGAGGTAAGTGTGAAACATTGGTTTCTTATTGGAGTTGTTATGACTTCCTCTGGTTGCAGTTCTGACTCTGAGTTAGTTGATTTTGACCTTCTGAAAATCCCTAAGGAACATGTGCTGCATGCCCCAACTGAAGGCCAAAATGGGGTTTTTGATGATGAGGATATGAATATAGCGCTAGTGGTTTCCGAGGATGAAATCAAGCTTACTGTTCCTCAGTATCAGATTGAAAAGAGAGGGAAGCAAGAGTTGAGCTTTGTAATCGCGAAAAGCGTAATTGATTTGAACGCAGTCAGCGATTCCGTACTCTCAAGCTTTGTAGCAAATAGTACTCAAGTTAAGTCCGATAAATATTTGCCTTATGAGCGACTGTATCGTTCATACGATAGTTGGTTGCTGGTGTCATCTAAAGATGGAAATAGGTTCCTGGAAGCGCAATGTAGGCGGTCAGGTCTGACTGGTGATGTTGAAATTTGTGATTTTAAGAAAAACATAAGTGGATATGGAGTTTCATTTCATTTGGAGAACAGCAATATCGCCTTAATAAATGAATTTGAAGAGTTTCTGACGGCAAAGATTGAGAGTTGGCAAAAATAGTTTAAAACGACTTTACTAAGTGACGTCTCTCCCACTGAATGAATCCATAAAGACGATGAATTTGGGGAGCGTCATTGCTTTTCTACCTCTTTATTGTTGTGGTTTTGCTTTTTATCAAAGGGGGATAAGTTGGCGTTCTTCTCGGCCAGCAACATTAGCGCTTTTGGCTTCGAGCATTTTAACAAGCATGCTGACAGGGGTGTTTGCAATAACAGCAGTTGGTTTAGGTGCGTGGGGCTAAAGGAGCTATTGCCAGATTATGTCCAGCCCCGATAAAAGCTGTAAATGAATCGGCATTAGTTTACTAACACTTGGCATGGGATTGAAAGACTGATTAATTGTTATCTAATTGGGTAGGTTTTTTTGATATGAAAATGAGTGTAATACTTAAGTTTGGATTTTTACTTTGCTTTCTGCTCTTACTGACAGGCATACCAAGTGGCTTTTATATGCCGGATATTAACTTTTTCAGTGCTGAAATTGTTAGTCACTTCGCCTTCTATCACTATATTTCAATATCGATTGCAGGCGGTGTTTGTTTTTACTTACTTTCAAAACATTGCGCTGCTAAGTTCTTTTTGCATGGTCTTGCAGTCTTGCTATTGGTAATGCTAACTTCACTCGTGATTGATACTTTTTTGCTTGGTCAGATATATTTAATAGTGTGGGGACTGGATTTTACGTTACTTTTTTTGACGCTAGTTATTACTTTTTTGTTAAAGAGAATGCGTAAAGAGCGGGATTTCGATTAGCTAGGATTGGTGCTTGATGGGGTGGGCGCCTCTTTACGAGGTCTAGAAAACTAGAGTCTCATTAAAGTATGGTGCTATCTATAAAGCAAGATCAACGGCAAACAGATTAAAAGAAGCTGTTAGAAAGTTTGGCCAAATATGGTAAGCAAAAAGAGTTTCCTTATTTATGATGCAGAATTATCCGAACACAAAGAAGCTTGGCGTTAAGGTTCTATGTTTATTTATTTTATTTTATGTTTTTTCGGGCTTAATTATGCCGTTTTTTGGACCGAGTAAAGAAGAATTCTACTCGGACGTATTTCAGAATTCCGAAGACTATAATTTGTATATTATGGAATCAACAAATTTCGAAAAAAACAAAAGGAGTTTACCCAAGGAAATGATTCCCATACTTATAAATTGTTTAAAGAATGAGCATCGAGATTTGAAAAATCTTGGCGAACATAAAAGCGATAAATCGGTTAATTTATCGCTGATTTCGGAAAAATATAAGTATGACTTAGCTTTCGCGTTGCGAGTAGACAGAGGCTTAGCATATATTGTTGGAGTAGAGAGAAGAACTAACCTTGACAACAATAATACAACTCATATGACTGCTCTCGGAATGCTAGGTGGGCGTTGCTTCGGCAAATTTTTATCTGGAACGTTGTAGTAGTGCTGCTTCCACTGCTTCAACCGCCCTGCCGGCGAACCTTTATAAATTATTGTAATGTTTTCCTTGCTACGGCGTGTTTTGGTATTAAGGCTGGAGACTCCTATTCGGTTGAATCAATATTGGATTTTAGAATTTATAATATAAACCTGAAAGGCGGAGATGAATTCAGTTGTATGAAGGGCGTCATTCCGAAAATTTTGCCGTCGACCAAGCTTATCTGCTTAAAGATCTGGTAAATGGGTATCTCGTTTCAGCGATGAGAATAAGCCCGCGCGAACATCGAATTTTTATTGAGCCTGAAGCCAGTCGGACACTTAAAATTGATATTTTGTTTAAATCCAATAGCGATGATACGAGTCTGGTGAAAGATTTTTTAGGTAATCTTAGAGGTTGCTCGAGAGCAAATCTTAGCATTGAATGCGAGCAAGAACCCTTATTGAAAAATGTGGAGCTCTGATCAACCTTAACGGCTGCTATGCTCACATTAGTCCATAGGACTGGGGTAGAAGCACAGGGAGAGTAATTGAATGAAGCTAATGATGGCGGTTTGTATTTCTTCTTTCTGGCTGGCAGGGTGCGCTAGTTTTTCCTCTTCAAATACGTTGAAGGAGAGAGCGGAAGCCATAATTCATCAGTGCCAAACGGAAATAGAGCGTCTAACTGGCAGTAAGTTGTCCCATGGCGCTGACAGAGCTTACGTATATGTTCCTGCCTCTGGGAGTTATTATGCTATGCAATTCACTCACGGTGCTATTGGTACTTTCGGCCCACGCGGGGATGACCAAGGAACCGTCTGGCGATGTTCGATTGATGAAGAAAAAATTGTATTTCTAGGTGATTTTTCATCGCCTCCACTGATAAATAAAGAACATGACGAGCGTAATAACGAGGAGGAAGATAACGTTAAAGAATATTTATATTTAAGATTCGGTGATGGGTTCAGGTTTATTGCGGTGCAAAAATTGGATTTTAATAATATTGATAAACATAATCCGAAATTTTTTGATTGATTTTCCTCATGAATAGTGACGTATTTTGAGGGGCTTTTTATGTCATCTGGACAACCAATGAAACTATTGGCAGGCCGTGATATTTTTGGTGGATATATACCCAGTTAGCCTCTGCCACCGAGTCCGGGAGTAATCTTGCACTGACTTAAGATGTTATCGGGAAGCAGTTGATGGAGCTATCAATGGATATGGGAAATGAGTGAATCATTATATAAAAGTGTGTTTTTCAGAGCTATAAAATATTCTCTGATTTCTTCAGGTATTATTATGTTGCTGGTTGTGTATCGCATGCTTACGTCTGACGTTGTTGGAACTGCTCTAGAAATTTCTACGAGATTTGTAATAACTTGCTTTGGAGTATTTGGATCAATGTATGTCATATTTGTTTTCTACTTATGCTTCAATCCAGAAGCTGATAAACCAAGAGAGGATGTTGAATAGCGATAATCAAGTCTGTGCTAGCCCCGGGTAAAACAGACCCTAGTTCGTTAATTGATAGCCCAAAACTTGATACTGTGGATGCCAGATTTTTAGAGAAGATTAATAAGAAATGGGAAACTTGGAATTAATTTGGATTTTTCTTTGTATGTCTATGCTTCCGATAACTGCGGTATATTTTTTTTTAAAGACGTCACATCAATACTGAAATCACGACACCCAGACACTTATAAAGATTTGGGTGAAATTGGATTGATTAAAAATAATGATATTACAAATTCTGCCAAATTTGTTGCGTACTTATTGTTAGCCAAGTACAAAAAACTAAATGATGACGACTTACAAAAGAAAGCCAACATCTGTCGACTACTCTTGATCATTGGACATATACTTTTCATCGTTGCTTTTGCGCTCCCAATTTATGTAGGGAGTTATAGCTGAGCGAAACTGAAATATCATTTAAAACAAGCTGTTACTTCAGGCGTAAAGCTCAGTGACGCTATTAATATTGTGGCTGGATGAGATTACTATGATTCGAACTATTAGTTTTATTTTACTGTTGGCGTTACTGACCCAAGTGGGATGTGCTGATAAAGTTGAGAGCAAAGAGTCGGTAGCCACTTGGTTCGCAGAGAACCAGGCAGAGATAGTCGAACTGCGTGATACTGTTCTTTCGCACCCCAATATCAAGAGGGTAGAAAGTGCAGAAATGGAGTTTGTTAGTAGCTATGGCGAATTCTCTAAAGATGATTTAGAGGCTTACAAAACCGTACTGCAACAGTCTCAGGATCTTGGAATAAAATCTATTTCCGTAGGAAAAAAGGGGGCGGCGCTAAGCGGTAAATTAATAAACGTTAGTATGGTTGTAATTTCGAAGGGAATAACTGGAGCTGGTTATGCTTTAGCGATCGAGTACATTCCTGACTCTGGCTATATTGAGTTAGCTAAGGAGCATAATATTTTGTTCTCTCCCTTAACGCTTGAGAATTGGTATTTGGTTGAGTATACCGGTAATTAGCTAACGCTGGTGGCCGACAAGAGCTTTACTTACGACAACAACGTCAACCTAACTGGCTACGACGACCGGAACCATAACTACAACGCGCACAACTGCCGGGTTTGGAAGTGGACAGCAATTATTTTAAGCCAGGCGTGGATACCATTAGATCCACGGGGCCATGGTGGAAGGATTAACGTGCTGACTTTTTGGCGGTCCCGAGATTAAGCGCTGGATTTTCATAATTGGAATATTTTCCATTTGTAAGTGGGGTATTTACACGGTTTATCTATTCAGCAGTTACAGAAGGGGCGGCGGTGTAGAATGCCCCGATGTATCTGGCAAATCCGTGGCGATTCAGAATGTTAATTCCATCGAACTAAAGTAACCGGCACATCACCGCCAGTGTATTCGAATTCTATTTCAACAAGGCCACCGCTGTCGCTAATATCGACTAAGCCATCGCAGTCGACATTGTCAGCGCAAAGGAATTCATATTGATAGAACCCATAAACCCCTTCAGTTTTGTTATAAAAGGGACTTCCGCTAAGTTCTACTTCGCTGTAGACATAGTTTGTGCCAACGGGATCGGCTTGCGAACTGATAATTTCAATTAGCTCTATCGATACCGAACTGGCATCTGCATAACCCTCAGTATCGACCTCTTTCTCAAGCACACGCAGTTCATAAGAAGTACCAAACTCATGATCAAAGCCAATAATCCGTTCAGCGAAAATCGTTTGCCCTTCTTGGGTGGTTCCAAGGCCAACTATCGGCGGTGTAAATTGCAGTCCTAAACCGTAATACACCGGTTGAGGGGCTACGGTAACAGTATATTCAGTAGAATCATCTGAGCTCCCGCAGCCGAGCAAGTACGTGGTTATAAGTGCCAGTGACAGAGAACGTGCTAAGGTTTTTAATTCCATTAAAATTAACTCCTGTTTATAAGTAATATTATAGTTGTGAGCTTACCACGCATTTGATGGTATCGCGCTAAGTTCTTTCAGCAATATCGTCTGTTCTTTCGTTACCATCTGGAATCAAAAGTGATTGTGTACGCTTGGGTGAATGATGAACAAAATAAACGCGCCTATGAAAGCAAAACCGATGTCTACAAAGTATTCGAGAAGATGCTAAAGTCTGGCAATCCTCCAGATGATTGGGATGAACTAGTAAATGCGGCGAAGGCCGAGAAGCTCCAAATATAGGGTTTAACGAAATCCCGGCTAGCCTTGGCAGGTTCTTATCTGAAGTGTCGCATTAGCGCTGGTTGTTAATTTAACTAAAATTAAGGGAATAATTAAAAGTGAAAATTAAAAATCAAGTAAGCCTCTTAGTGGCCCTACTATTTTTAGGTGGGTGCGGTGGTAGCTCAGAATCAGGTAACAATGATGAAGAGGTGCAAAAGGTTAAACAAATTAACGAATCGGACGTTGCAGAAAAATATATCACGCCAGTTGACGAGTACTGGATAGGTGGTCCGCAATTCGATTATGCAGATTTGGGTGAAGAAGTTATCTTCTCCCACTTCATAGCCACATCACTGGTTAAAGTTAATGACAGTGGCTATTTTGAGCATGTTCGTAGTCATGAAGACATGAGCTCAACTTTCGTTGCTAAACTTAATGATAATCTGGTTGCGCTTCATGCTGGCACCGATATTAAGTTTTATAACTACGACAATGATGTTTTTGACTTAGCCTACAATGCCAATGTTAAAATCGGCTCGAACCCGCATCTGCAAACTATTGGTAACTGTGTTTATTGGATTTCACGAGAAGACTACGGAACCGCTGTGTCTAAAGCTTGCGAAAATGCAGGTTCATTTAGTCAGGACGTAGTTTTCGTAACTAGTGGTTATGTTTTTAAGCTGCAAGCTACCGCAGAAGGGCAGTTGCTAATACTTGAGGGAATAGAAGGTGAAAACTATTTGCGCTTGTTCAGTACTGACGGAGCTCTGCTTGACGAATACGCCTATGAGCTTCCAATTTATGGACACAGTGTGGAGCAAATAGGTAATTCGTTTTTTGTCACGGGTACCACAACCCTTTATACGTTTAGCGTTCGCAATAGCTCTTTGTCAGATATTCAGGTGCTACAGGTGTTTGAACCACAAACGGGTATGAACGGCAGTAACGCGTTAACAACGCACGGTAACAACCTTATTTATACGGTGGACGATTATATTTACTACTACCAAATGAGCAGCAATGGTCAGGTAAACCAAGTGTATAAAGCGCAAGTAAGCTATGTGGTATCAAGTATGTTTGTGAAAAACGACACCTTGATTGTTAACTATGTAGGCTCTTTCGATTCAACCCCTTCCATCGGCATGGAAACCTTTCAGCTAGCGGAATTGTTAAACTAGCCGTCCTGCGCCACCAACCTCACATTTATGTTGGGGTTTGCAAGGAATTCGCGTATAATTTGCGCGTTAAATTTTCACTTACATATTGAATCCAAACACGGAATTCCTTACTAAATTGGACGGAGAATAAAATGGCTTTAGAGCGCACGTTATCGATGATCAAACCAGACGCAGTTGGCAAAAACCTTGTTGGCGCAATCTACTCGCGTTTTGAAAGTGCAGGCCTGCGTATTGTTGCAGCCAAAATGATGCACCTGAGCAAAGAACAAGCTGAAGGTTTTTACGCTGAACACAAAGAGCGTCCTTTCTTTGGTGCGCTGGTTGGCTTCATGACGTCAGGTCCAATTATGGTTTCTGTGTTGGAAGGCGAAAATGCAGTACTGAAGCACCGCGAAATCATGGGTGCAACAAATCCAGCCGAAGCACTGGCAGGTACTTTGCGCGCCGACTATGCTGAAACTATCGACGAGAACGCAGTTCACGGTTCTGACGCAGTTGAATCAGCAGCACGCGAAATTGCTTATTTCTTCAGCGACGAAGAGTTGTGCCCACGCACACGCTAAGTTTTTGCGCTAAAATTTTCGCGCAACGCTGACGAAAACCGATAAAAAACGGACGCATGGACGCGGCAGCAATACCGCAGAAAGTGTCCGTTTTTTGTCTTTAAGAAGTTTTAAGTACACTGTAGATATTGAGGTTTGAATGACCAACGCCGTTGATAAAAAAGTAAACCTGCTCGATTTGAATCGCGAAGGTATTCGTGAATTCTTTCAAGAGATAGGTGAAAAGCCATTTCGTGCCGATCAGGTCATGAAGTGGATGTATCATTTTTGCGTTGACGATTTCGAGAAAATGACCAACCTCAATAAAGCGCTACGCGAAAAGCTAGCGGGCATTGCTGAAATTCGTGCACCGGAAATTCGCACCCAGCAGCAATCCAGCGACGGCACCATTAAGTTTGCCATGACGCTGTTTGATGGCCAAGACGTTGAAACCGTATGGATTCCGGAAAAAGACCGCGCCACTTTGTGCGTAAGCTCGCAAGTAGGTTGTGCGCTTGAGTGCACCTTCTGCTCGACCGGTCAGCAAGGCTTTAACCGTAATTTACGCGTAGCCGAAATTATTGGCCAGGTATGGCGGGTAAATCAGCTATTGGGCGCTGTTGGCGACACCGGCGTAAAAGCCGTTACCAACGTGGTAATGATGGGCATGGGCGAGCCGCTGCTAAACCTGAACAACGTTGTACCAGCTATGCAGTTAATGCTGGACGACTGGGGCTTTGGCCTGTCAAAACGCCGGGTTACCTTAAGCACCTCAGGCGTAGTGCCTGCGCTGGACAAACTGCGTGAGCAAATTGATGTGGCACTGGCTATTTCATTGCACGCACCAGACAACAAGCTGCGTGACGAAATAGTACCTATTAATAAAAAATACCCAATTGAAGAGTTTTTGGCGTCTAGTCGCAAATATGTCGAGAACTCTAAAGCACAAAACAAGGTCACAGTAGAGTACGTGATGATTGATCATGTGAATGATTCAACCGATCAGGCTCATGCGCTGGCAGAAACCTTGAAAGATACGCCCAGTAAGATAAATCTGATTCCATTTAATCCATTTCCTGGGTCAGATTACGGCCGTTCCAGTAATTCACGCATTGACCGCTTTGCTAAAGTTCTGATAGAAAAGGGGTTTGTAGTTATGGTTCGGAAAACTCGCGGCGATGATATTGATGCCGCTTGTGGTCAGTTGGTTGGCGATGTAATTGACCGTACTAAACGTATTCTGAAGCGTCAGCAGCAAGCGCGCGGCGGTGACGAAATAGGCGTAAAAGCAGTATAACTAAGCTGGCAGTAATACCGGCCACTTGTACCAACGGGGAAAACTTATGAAACAACTGCTTATTGTGCTAATTACAGCACTGCTAGTTAGCGGTTGTGTGTCTCAACGTGTGGTAAAAGGTGAACAACAGCCAGCGCAAAAGTTTAATGCGTCCGAAGCGGCACAGGTGCGGCTGGCGCTGGGTTTGGAATACTTGAACTCAGGCGACTTTGAGCAAGCAAAATTTAATTTAGAAAAAGCGCACGAATACGCACCTAAGTCGGCTGACGTGCAATTGGGTTTAGCTTATTATTATCAGCGTGCTGATAATCTAGTAGCGGCTACCCGGCATTATGAACAAGCACTAAATTTAGCGCCAAATAATCCCGACGTAATGAATAACTATGGGGTATTGCTGTGTGAAGCGGGTCAGTATGAAGCGGCCGATAAGCTGTTCCGTCAGGCTTTGCAGGTGAATACTTACTTTCGGGTTGGCGATACGTACGAAAATGCGGCAAACTGTGCCTACGAAAATGGCAATATTGTACAAGCACAGCAATATTTCGAGCAGGCGATTAATCACGCGCCACAAGATAGCGCTATTCTTGAGCGCTATGCTGGGTTATTGTTGCAACTGGAACGTTGGTCTCAGGCACAAGATGTGCTGCGCAAACGCGCTCGACAGCCGCAATTAAGTGCCCAGTATTTATGGTTAGAAGTACAATTATCCCGCGCTCTTGGTAATCCTGAAAGAGCACGGCAATACGGTGAAATTCTGGTGCAGCAGTACCCTGATTCCACCCAAACACAACGCTACCAACAGCTAACAAAACTATGACAGCAGAGCAAGAAAACCCGGAACAAAACAATAACGAAAACGAGGTTTCAACGCCGCCACCTGCCAGTGGTCCTACGCCAGGTGAGCTGCTGCGTGCCGCTCGCATGAAGCGTAACCTTGAGCTACGTGACATTGCCGACCGCTTACGACTGCGCCTGCAAATTATTGAGCTCATTGAAGAAGACGATTACGAAACCTTTAATTCTGCCACCTTTGTACGTGGCTATTTGCGTTCGTACGCCAAAGCATTGGAACTGAATGAAGTTGATGTGCTGGCTGCTTATGATCGCATGGGTTACGAAGAACCTGTTTCTATTGATATGCAAAGCTTCTCACGACGCAAAGCACATCAGGAAAACGACAACCGCCTTATGTTCGTTAGCTACGCCATTTTAGTTTTGGTTATTGGCCTCGCCTTTATCTGGTGGTGGCAGGAACCCGACTTTCAGTTTGGCGCTGACAATGGCGACGCTGAAGCGGTGAGTTCCAATAGCAGTCGCACCAATGCCGCCATGCGCCCTGATGAACTGCAAGACGCTGCCGATGAAACAGCGGCTGCCGCGCAGCGCAGTCGGGCGGATTCTGCAGAGCCTTTGCGTGAAGAAGAAGTAAGTTCTGCCGATGTTTCCACGGCGCTTAGTTCTACACATCCGGAGCCAGCGGCGGAAGCAAGCGGTGCTGATGTTGAAGAAATTACGCAAGTGCCGGTTGAATCTGAACCAGAAGCTAACGAATCTGGGCCTGAACCAGAAACAAACGAACCTGAACAATCTGAGCCGGTAGAGTCTGCTCCACAGCGCGCAACCACGCCAGCGAACGAGCCAGCCGCGCAGGCAACGGCTAGCGAAAGCACCGAAACAACCACAGCTGAACTGGTGTTACTATTCGGTGGTGACTGCTGGGTGAAAGTTGAAGACGCCACTGGCGAAACCATCGCCTTTGGGGTGAAGCCTGCGGGTTATGAAATGCCGTTAGAAGGCGAAGCGCCTTATAGTATTACTTTGGGTGCGCCTGAAGTAGTCAGTATTCGTTTCCGTGGTGAAGCGGTAGACATGAGCCAGTTCCGTTCTGGCCGGGCAGCAAGTTTTACGCTGCCGCAGTAATATTTTTAGCAATAAGTTGAGTAGCAGTCATGATGCACGAAAGTCCAATTAAACGTCGCCCGTCACGTCGTATATACGTGGGTAACGTGCCTATCGGCGATGGTGCGCCAATAGCGGTGCAGTCGATGACCAATACCGAAACCACCGATGTTGCTGCAACCGTTGCGCAGGTAAATGCCATTGCCGCAGCGGGTGCCGACATTGTGCGGGTTTCCGTGCCTACCATGGACGCTGCCGAAGCCTTCAAAAAAATCAAACAGCAGTGCAGTGTACCACTGGTTGCCGACATCCACTTTGACTACCGCATTGCTATGAAAGTAGCTGAGTACGGCGTTGATTGCCTGCGTATTAACCCGGGCAACATTGGTAACGAGCAGCGCATTCGCAGTGTGGTAGACGCCGCGCGCGACAAGAATATTCCCATTCGTATTGGCGTAAACGGCGGCTCATTAGAAAAAGATCTACAGGAAAAATACGGCGAACCAAATCCGCAAGCCTTGTTTGAATCGGCCATGCGTCACGTCGATATTCTTGACCGGCTGAATTTTCAGGACTTCAAAGTAAGTGTAAAAGCCTCCGACGTATTTTTAGCCGTGGAATCTTACCGTTTACTGGCGAAACAAATTGAACAACCGCTGCACCTGGGTATTACCGAAGCCGGTGGCCTGCGCAGTGGTTCAGTGAAGTCGGCTATTGGCTTGGGCATGTTGCTGGCCGAAGGTATTGGCGACACCTTGCGGGTGTCGCTGGCGGCGAATCCGGTCGAAGAAATCAAAGTTGGTTTCGACATTCTGAAGTCACTGCGCATTCGTAGCCGCGGTATTAACTTTATTGCCTGCCCCAGTTGTTCACGTCAGGAATTCGATGTTATTTCCACCGTGAATGCGCTGGAAGAGCGCCTGGAAGACGTAACCACCGCCATGGACGTGTCCATTATTGGTTGTGTGGTGAATGGTCCGGGCGAGGCGTTAATCTCGCATGTGGGCTTAGCGGGCGCCAAAAATAAAAGCGGTTTGTATGTAAATGGCGAGCGTCAGAAAGAGCGTTTAGACAACAACGATTTAGTTGATCAACTAGAAGCTAGAATCCGCGCCAAAGTAAAACAACTGCAGGCTGAGCAGATTCCTGTGAAGCCGTTGTAAAGCTGCGGTATACTATGCGGCTTACATTCTTAGTATTCCACTGTAAATGGTAGTTTGACGTGGCAAAAACAATTCAAGCAATTCGTGGTATGAACGACATTTTACCGCAACAAAGCCCGGCCTGGCAGCAGGTTGAAGCGGTGTTGCGGCAGGTGGCCGCCAGCTATGGTTACGAAGAAATTCGTATGCCTATTGTTGAGAGCACCGACTTGTTCAAGCGCTCTATTGGCGAAGTAACCGACATTGTCGAAAAAGAAATGTACACCTTCGACGACCGCAATGGCGACAGCTTAACTTTGCGTCCGGAAGGCACCGCCAGCTGTGTGCGTGCCGGTAACGAGCACGGGTTGTTATACAATCAAACCCAGCGGTTGTGGTACATGGGCCCGATGTTCCGCCACGAGCGGCCGCAAAAGGGGCGCTACCGCCAGTTTCATCAGTTTGGTTTAGAGGCCTTCGGTCTGGCCGACGCCGACATTGATGCGGAAATTATTTTGCTAACCGCGCGCCTGTGGCGTGAGTTTGGTATTGCCGATCAAGTCGAGCTGCAACTGAACTCGCTGGCTTCCAATGAAGCCCGGGCCACTTATCGCGATGCGCTACGCACCTATTTGAGTCAGCACGAAGAGGTGCTGGACGAAGACAGCAAGCGCCGTCTGCAGAGCAATCCGCTGCGTATTCTGGACAGTAAAAATCCGGATATGCAGGCCATACTGGTAAACGCACCGCAACTGTCAGAATACTGGGACCAAGCGTCCCGTGAGCATTTTTCCCAGTTGTGCAAGCGCTTAGATACCGCTGGCATTAAGTACACCTTGAACGAACGTTTGGTGCGCGGACTGGATTATTACAACCGCACCGTGTTTGAATGGGTAACAACTGAGCTTGGCGCCCAAGGTACTGTGTGTGCCGGTGGCCGTTACGACGGTTTGGTTGAGCAACTAGGTGGCAAGGCCACGCCAGCGGTAGGTTTCGCTATGGGGCTGGAGCGGCTGGTACTGTTGCTGGAAAGTCAGAATAAAATTAAACCCCAGGCCAGTGCCGATGTGTACGTAGCCTTAATGGGTGAAGCGGCGGAACTAGCCGGCGTTGATATAGCTGAGCGGTTACGCTCTGAATTACCACACGCGCGCGTGCTGATGCACTGCGGTGGCGGTAATATGAAAAAACAAATGAAGAAAGCCGATAAATCAGGCGCAGCAGTAGCCGTGATTATTGGTGACAGCGAGCTTGAAAACAGTAGCTTCACAGTGAAACCATTGCGTGACCAGGCTGGTCAGCAAAGCGTAAGCTGGCAGCAGCTGGTTGAGTATTTAACCGCAACAATTGCAGAAAAATCTTAAAGAAGGATTAGGCACGTGGAAACTGAAGACCAACAAGTAGAACGCCTGAAGGAATTCTGGAATGAGCATGGCAAAGGCCTGGTAGCCGGTGCCGTTATCGGTTTTGGTTTATTTTACGGCTGGCGCTACTACGACGCTTCAGTAACTGAAGCCAAAGAAGCTGCTTCTGAGCGTTTTAATCAGGTAACCGCACAGTTTGATAGTAACGAAGCTGGTGATGAAGCGGTAGCTGTTGAAAACGCACAGGCGTTTATTAAAGAGAAAGGCGACACTACGTACGCGCAATTAACCGCGTTTCAGTTGGCTCGCGAAGCTGTGAATAACGGTGATTTAGCCACTGCAGTAAGTGCATTACAACAAGTACGCGACCAAGCGGAACCGGAACTTCGGGCTATTGCCGACATTCGTCAGGCGCGAGTTTTACTGGCGCAACAGCAATATGATGCGGCCTTGGCGGCACTGGCAACTGACAAGCCAGCAAGTTTTACTGCGGTAGTGGCTGAACTGCGCGGCGATGTGCTGGTCGAAACAGGCGACATCGAAGGTGCGCGTGCGGCTTATCAGCTAGCTGTAGACGAAGACACTGCAGCCAGCATGGCCGGCTCAAGCACCGCAAAACTTAAATTACAAAATCTGGCAGTGGCTTCATGACATTTATTGGGCAACATTTGCAACACCAGTCGAACAACTCAGCCAGTGGCTTAGCGCCACTGTTAACCCGTCTTGGCAAAGCCTTAGCAGTAGGTACTGCGGCGGTTAGTTTGTCGGCTTGTTCTATTTTTTCTACCGACGAAATCACCTGGGCCGAGCTTCAGCCATATGATGCGCAATTGCAGCCATCAGTGGAATGGGACGAAAGCGTTGGCGATGGCGTTGAGCATTACTTCTCACGGCTTGGTCCGGTGGTGGTTGGCGAGCATATTATTGCTGCCGATCGTGAAGGCGTGATCAAATCCGTAGGCTTAGACAACGGCCGAACCCAGTGGCGAATAAACTTAACCGATGATGACAGCGGTTGGAAAGTGCCGGGTCAAGCTGACACAGCGCGTATTTCGGGTGGCTTAATAGCCAACGCCGGGAACCTGTATTTCGGTACTGAAAACGGTGAAGTGGGTGCGTTAAATGCAGCCACCGGCGAACTGCTGTGGCAACAAAAAGTTGCTGGTGAAGTATTGGCCGATCCCGCCGTAGGCGAAGGCATGGTTGTAGTGCATACGTCGGCCGGTAGCCTGGTTGGCTTAAGTGCCGACACCGGTGAGCAGCGTTGGGTTATTCAAATGGAAGTGCCTACGCTAACCTTGCGTGGTAATTCTGCGCCAAGTATTGCCAGTGGTGGTGCGGTGTTTGGTACCAACAGTGGCAAGCTTACCGTGGCCATTTTAGAAAACGGCCAGCGCGCCTGGGAAACCCCAATTGCCAAGCCTCGTGGTAGCACCGAGCTAGAACGCCTGGTTGATGTAGACACCAAGCCAGTTATTTTTGGTGGCACTATTTATACTATCGCGTTTAATGGCCAATTAAGTGCTGTTGAACTGTCTAGTGGCCGAATTATCTGGCAGCGCAAGTATTCGTCTTACCAAAGCCTGGCGGTTACCGCTCTGGCTATTTTCGTAACCGACGCGCAAAGCCACGTGCACGCTATTGAGCGCAGCTCAGGCACCGAAATCTGGAGTAATTCAGAACTGTATGGCCGCCAGTTAACGGCACCAACAGTAAGCGGTGAATTTGTGGTGGTAGGCGACTTTGAAGGCTACTTCCATTGGTTAAACCGCAGTTCAGGTGAAATTCAGGGCCGTCTTGAGTTAGATGGCGACGGCGCTTATGTGCCAGCGCTTGAACACAACAATATGCTTTATATGCAACTGCGCGATGGCAGTCTGGTAAAAGTAAAACCTTAAAATTCCAAAAGGATAGAAACGGCCATGTTACCCGTTGTAGCCCTTGTCGGGCGTCCAAATGTCGGCAAATCAACCTTATTCAATCGGCTAACGCGTACTCGTGACGCGTTAGTTGCTGACTTTCCGGGGTTAACGCGTGACCGTAAGTACGGTCAGGCCAATTACGACGGCTATCAGTTTATTGTGATTGATACCGGTGGTATTAACGGCGACGAAGAAGGCATTGATTTAGAAATGGCCGGGCAGTCGCTGCAAGCAATTACTGAAGCCGACGTGGTGTTGTTTCTGGTAGACGCCCGCGACGGTGTTACCGTAGCTGACGATGCCATTGCCAAACACCTGCGTAAGCAAAACAAAAAAACCTTTGTGGTATGTAATAAAGTAGACGGCATTGACGCCGTAGCTGCTTCAGCAGACTTTTACAGCCTGTCGCTGGGTGAAATATACCCCATCGCGGCGGCGCACGGTCGTGGTGTTGAGCAACTGCTGGAATTAACCTTAGGCCCCTTAGCCGAGGTTTATCCGGAAGTGCTGGCGTCAAATACCGAAACACCAGCCAGTGAAGACTTAGCGCACGACGAAATTGATTACGAAGCACTGCCGCTAAAACTGGCCATTGTGGGTCGCCCGAACGTGGGTAAATCAACGCTTATAAACCGCATTCTTGGCGAAGAGCGGGTGGTGGTGTACGACATGCCGGGAACCACGCGTGACTCGGTGTACATTCCCATGCAACGTGACGGCCGCGAGTACATATTAATTGATACCGCGGGTGTACGTCGACGTGGCAAAATTGACGAAACCGTTGAGAAGTTCTCGGTGGTGAAAACCCTGCAAGCAATTGAAGACGCCAACGTGGTTATTTGTGTGGTGGATGCCCGCGAAACCATTTCCGATCAGGATTTAAACCTAATTGGCTATGCCTTAAATGCGGGTCGCTCCATAGTGCTGGCCGTTAATAAGTGGGACGGCCTGCGCAGTGACCATAAAGACGAAATTAAGCGCGAGCTGGATCGCCGCTTAGGCTTTGTCGATTTTGCGCGCCTGCACTTTATTTCCGCGCTGCACGGTACCGGCGTTGGTAACCTGTTTGAGTCGGTATTGGAAGCCTACGACAGCGCGACCCGCCGTATTAACACGGCGCAGCTAACCAAAATTATGGAAATGGCGCAAGACGAGCACCAGCCACCACTGGTGCGTGGTCGTCGGGTGAAACTGAAATACGCGCATGCTGGTGGCTATAATCCGCCCCGGGTGATTATTCATGGCAACCAGGTGGAACACCTGCCGGGCTCTTATCAGCGTTACCTGATTAACTATTTCCGTAAAGCCATGCGGGTAATGGGTACGCCCATAAAAATTGAGTTCCGTGAATCGGTGAATCCGTTTGCCGGCAAGAAGAATAAATTAACTTTAACGCAGGAACGCAAGCGCAAGCGTCTGCTGAAATTTATTAAAAAGAAGTAACAAGACGTTACAAGATGTAATATCGCGAGGTTGGGTCTTATAACTCAAAATCGTTTCAAAACAAGGGCCAGGCGAAAGTCTGGCCTTTTTTATTTACGCTTACAAAACTAGAATTGTCACGTTTGTTAATAAATTGATGAATTTCGCCTTTCAATGTTAAAAAAAATTAAGTAGCATCGGTTCTGATCCGTTGATAGCTATGCGTATATGTTGCGCAAGTGTAACGGGTGCGTATTAAAGGTGATTTCGAACAGCCGTTTCTGCGCTATACGACACCTACTTAGCACTGTTGATAAGATAGTGACAGGTAATAATTGAACAAATAGGATGAAATAAGAATGCCAACAAAACAATTTAAATTAACGGCATTATCAGCTGCTTTGGTTCTGGGCTTAACAGCCTGTGGCGGCAGTGATGATAATTATGCGCCAACAGTTTCTGCAGACGTTGCTGCTGAAGGTATGCAATGGATGCCAGTTCAAGGTCAGGTTACAGCAACCGATCCAAATGGTGACACCCTGACTTACTCTGCCACAGTAGCTTCTGCTGACGGCGAAGGTACTGCTCCAGGTACTGTTGAAATTAACAGCGACGGTAGCTTTGTTTACACGCCAATTCGCGCTGAAGCTGCGGTGATCACCATTGAAGTAAGCGATGGTGAGCTAACGACAACAGAAACAGTTACTGTTGAGAATGTGAAAGGCGATCCGCTGGCTGACCAGCAATGGCACTTACGCAACACCGGACAAACCGGCTTCGCAATGGCTGATTCAGTGTTTGAAGCATGGCAAGAATTGCGCGTAGCTCAGGGCTGGACTCAGGAACAAGCTGAATCGGTTTTCTTTTTTGATGAAAGTATTTTGGTTCCAGGTGAAGACTTAAACGTTGCCGGCGCTTATGCGCAGGGTATTACTGGTGAAGGTTCTATTTCAGTTGTAGTTGACCAAGGTTTAGCGGTTGACCATGAAGACTTACAAGCGAATGTGCTGCCAGGGCGCTCAATTAACCTTATTCCAGGTGCTGTAGATCGTACTGACCCTACCGTATTAGGTAATGGCGGTGACCACGGTACTTCAGTTTCTGGTTTGATTGCTGCTGAAGGCTGGAATGGTTTAGGTGGTCGCGGTGTATCTCCTAACGCTGGTTTGATTGGTATGAACTATTTGGGCGGAGCTGGTACCCAAACAGACCGTAACTTTATGATGGTTCATGGCATGGCTGGTTCAGGTATTGGCGCTAGTGACAATATTGTTACCTTTAACCGTAGCTACGGTATTACTGCTCCGGTAGTGTTTGATACAACTCCTATTGATGAAGTTGTCGTTAGCTACCCGGCTACGCAGTTGCGTCACGGTTTGGGTGCATTGAACATTAAATCTGCCGGTAACGCCTTTATCAGTTCAGGTAACTGGCCGGAAGGCAACCAAATGTGTGACGCCCAACAAGCTGGTATCGTTGACGGCGCAAGTCGTGTACTGGGCTGTTTTGACGGTAACTGGGATCCGAGCAACGCTAACTTCTATACGATTTCAATTGGTGCTGTAAACTCTGACGGTAATCACACCAGCTATTCAACTTCAGGTTCTAACCTGTTGGTTGCAGCTCCAGCTGGTGAGTTCGGTGATACCGAACCGGCTATGGTTACCACTGACCAAACCACATGTACCCGTGGTTATGCAGGTTGGGCGGCATACGACAACTTTCAGGCTGTTAACGGAGCATTTTTTGACGCCTTGGGTGTTGCAAACTTCCATGAGCGCGTATACCCGTTTAACAACCCTATGGGTGATTTGAACGACAATAACTTAAGCTGTAACTACACCAATACCTTTAACGGTACCTCTTCAGCGGCACCAAACACTTCTGGTGTGGTTAACTTGATTGCTGAAGCGAACCCAGACTTGAGCTGGCGCGAAATTCGTCACATTCTGGCAACTACTGCAACTCAGGTTGATCCTGATAACGCACCAGTTGAGTTGTCTATTGGCGAAGACGTGTTTGTAGCTCACCAAGGTTGGGTAGAAAACGCTGCTGGCTATAGCTTCAACACGCTATATGGCTTTGGTCGTCCAAACGCTGGTGCGGCAGTTGAACTTGCCATGTCAGGTTCGGTCGAACTACCAGAACTGGTTGAAACCGATTGGCTGGAAACTGTACTGGAAACTCCGGTTGCAGTACCAGACAACAATGCAGACGGTGCTTCAATTGAAATCACTGTTGAAGAAGACCTGACCATTGAAGGTGTTCAGTTTGCTTTGTCGGTAACTAATCCAGCTATGGAAGATGCTTACAATGGTGCTATCACAGGTACTACAGCAGGTTCTGACATTGCGATTGAAGTAACTTCTCCAGCGGGTACTACATCAGTAATTGCAACCTCACGGACATCTCTGGGTGCTTACTTTGGTTTAGGTTCACTGGGTGGTACTTTGGAGCATATTTATCATCCAACCAGCCCGTTGTTAACCAACGCGTTTTTAGGTGAGTCTTCAGCCGGTACCTGGACAGTTCGTGTGTTAGATACGAATGGTCAGGATCGCGGTGTGTATCTGAATAATGCGGAAAACAGCCTTGTAGATCAGGTTAATGTCCGTCTGTTTGGTCATTAATTACAAGGTTTAAGGAGATAAATACTATGAAATTAACAATGATGGCTTTAGCCGCATCAGGTTTATTGATGACAGGTTCTGTTGTCGCTCAGGATCAAGCTAGCGATAGCCGCCTGAACCAAGATAGCCGCAATACCTTAGCAACCGCTGAGCGTCCGGCATCGGTAAGCAACCAACGTGCGTTCGGAACTTACCGCATGATGAAAGCTGGCGCGAGCGCTGAAGCACCTAAGCTTTCTGGTGGTGTTCAAGTGTATAACGAGGTAACCCGTAACGTAGCCACTATTAGTGGTAACGTGACTGTGTTAGCTGGCGAAAGCAGCTTGGCAGCCATTGCCGAAGAATTTGGTCTGACTATTGTTAGCCAGGATTCTCGTGTTGGCTTAGGCGTGTTACAAGCACCAGAAGGTGCTGACTTAAACGCGCTGGTTGAGCAACTGAAAGCAAGCGGAAAGGTTCGCGCTGCTCGCATCGAAGTTGTTGAACCGCTGAACGAGTTACACGTTATTAAACGTTAATTCGTATTGAAGTGAATATAAGGCCTGATTCTGGTGTTAAACTGGGATCAGGCTTTTTTTATTTAAGGGAAGCAAATTATGAAAGTTAATATGACAGCCAATATTAAACTTAGCTTGCTGGCGTTCGCGTCAGTTTTTATGTTGAGCGCCTGTAACGAACAAAACGAACCGACCCAGCAGCAGGATGAGCAGGAGTTAAGTTCAGAGGCTGGAAACTCAGAAACCGGGCAAGACACTGAAATGACCGGTATTGACGCGCAACAAGAGCAGCAAGTAACCGAGCAGGAACTGGCTGAAAAGCGTGAACAAATTCGTGATATTATTCGGCCCCCCAGAGCCAGTGACATAACGCAATGCAAATTAGTAGGCCTGGGCTCCAGACCTTGCGGTGGCCCTGAACGCTACGTCATTTATTCAACGGCGACAACCGATGAAGATAAGTTGCTACCGGCGGTTGAAGAATACAATCGCATGCATAAAATACTGAACGAACAACAAGGGCAGGTTTCCATTTGTGAAATGCTTCCGGAGCCAAATATCGCGCTAAATAGTGGTATGTGTATGCCAGGGGCTGAACTCCATTAAACTCAAGTAAGAAAGGCGAACAATAAATATATGTCTACCTATCCAACCGATCAGTTGTTGCGTTACACCTTTATTGATCAAGACGTACGTGGCGAATTGGTGCAACTAAGCGCCAGTTATCAGCGTATGCTGCAAGGCCACGAGTATCCGGCGCCAGTACAACGTTTGCTGGGCGAACTTATGGCCGCTACCTCGCTTTTAACCGCCACACTGAAGTTTGAAGGGCATATTGGGGTGCAGTTGCAGGGTGACGGGCCGCTCAACTTTATTTCGGTTAATGGCTATCATGATCAGCGTTTGCGCGGCGTGGCGCGGGTGCGTGATCACATTGCCGATGAGCAAACCGATTTGCGTGAATTGTTAGGCAAAGGGCAGCTTATTATTACCCTAACGCCGGACCAAGGCGAGCGCTACCAGGGCGTAACCAGCGCCGATGAAGCTAGCGTTGCGGCTATTTTGGAAAACTATTTTAGCCAGTCTGAACAGTTGCATACCCGGTTGTGGCTGCACGCCGACGGCGAACATGCCGCTGGTATGATGCTGCAGGTACTGCCTTCAGCGGGTACGGATTTAGCCAGCTTCGAGCATTTAGAGCACTTAACCCAAACCATGACAGCGGCTGAGTTGTTTACCTTGCCCGGTGAGCAAGTACTGACTCGCCTGTATCATGACGAGCAAGTGGAACTCTATCCGACGCAAGGCGTCGAATTCTTCTGTGGTTGTTCGCGTGAACGCACTGCCGATGCACTGGCGGCAGTAGATCCAGCTGAATTAGAAAAAATTCTTCGCGAGGAAGGTCAAATTGTAATGACTTGCGAGTATTGTTTAGCTGAATACGTGTTTACCTAACGTAAGTTTACCTAAGGTAGTTATGACGGAACCGGTGCGACTAGACAAATGGTTATGGGCGGCGCGATTTTATAAAACCCGTTCGCTGGCGCGGCAGGTGGTGCAGTCGGGTAAAGTTCTGCTCGACGGGCAGCGCTGCAAGCCGTCACGAACTGTTGCAGTGGGTAATCTGCTGAAGTTTCCGCGCGGGCATGACATTATGGAAGTGGAAGTTTTGCAGGTAAGCGACGTGCGCCGCAATGCACCTGAGGCGCAGAAGCTTTATCAGGAAACCGAAGCATCGGTGGTACGGCGCGAAAAAGAAGCGGAGCTGCGCAAGTTAAATGCGCATCTGAATCCGCATCCGGCCACCAAACCGGATAAAAAGCAGCGCCGTGATTTGCGTAAATTCAAGAGCGAATTCTAGTATCGAAAACTGCTAAAAGAATATTGTTAAACGATTGTTGCCCTCGGCCTATCACGATAGAATGCCGAGACACTATAAAACTAAAATAAAGTAATCCTGTGGTCACAAAATTTTCAATCCGAACTGTGAATTGGTCTGGCGCAACAACTGACAGCGCTACCTTACAACGCCGTTTATTAAACGCGGGCGTGGTAGTGTTGGCGTTGGTGGCCGTATGGCTATTGGCACAATGGGTATGGCTGTTAGCCACGCCAGCAACGCCCTCAGCACCTGCGGGTACCGCAGCACCCAGTAGCCAGGAAAGCAGTGCCCCCAGCGTAAATATTTCCAGCCTCACCAATTTGCATTTGTTTGGTGAAAGCTCTGCCCAAAGCGTTCAGGCGCAGGCGTTAAACGCGCCTAAAACCCAGTTGAACGTGCGCTTGGTGGGGGTGTCGGCCAGTAACCATCCCGATCGCTCTGCAGCCATTATTCAGCAAGGCGCGAACCAGGAAACTTATATAGTGGGCGACACCCTTACCAACGCCCGGGTTACCATCACTGAAATTTACGCTGACCGTGTTATTCTTGACAACAGCGGTCGCATTGAAACCCTTGAGCTGGAAGGCATTGGCGAGCTTAGCGAAGGCTTGTCACTGACTATGGCCAACAGCGTAAGCAACAATACCCGTAGCAACACGAATACCAGTAACGCCGCCAGCAGTAATACCCGTGAAGTAGACAACCGCGACGACGCCGAGTTGTCCGAACAACTAGCAGCGGTGGCCAGCGAGCCCAGCAACTTATTTAGTTACGTAAATATTTCACCCATGCAACATGACGGTGAACTACTTGGCTACCGGTTGTCACCGGGGCAACAGCCGGAATTATTTCGCGCGGCAGGATTCCAGGCCGGCGATCTGGCTATTTCAATTAATGGCTATGACTTAACCGACATTAGCTCGGCTATGTCTGCCACCGAAGAATTAAGAACCAGCAGTGAAGTGTCTATTACCGTGCTGCGTAATGAAGAATACATAGAGCTGGTATTTAGCTTACCGGCCGCACAGGAATAAATTTTATGATGCCAAAACCAATCAACAAACTGACACTTGCGCTGCTACTTAGCCTAACAGGTGTGCATGCCGCTACTGCCGTTGCCGCGCCGCAAAATACACAACAACAAAATGCGCAGCAGGAAGAATACGCCGCTAGTTTCAAGAACACCGAAATCAGCGAGTTTATTCAGGTAGTGGGCCGTAATTTGGGCAAAACCATTATTATTGACCCGCAGGTGCGTGGCCGCATTGACGTGCGCAGTTACGACGTGATGACCGCCAGCCAGTACTGGCAATTTTTCCAGAACGTGCTGCAGGTGTATGGCTTTGCCGCCATTGAAATGGAATCGGGCATCGTTAAAGTTATTGTTGATAAAGACACCAAAAATGCTGCGACACCTATTGTCGGAGAAGGCGAGCAACTGCGTGGCGACACCATAGTCACCCGGGTATTGCAGGTGAAGAATGTAAACGTACGTGAACTGGCACCCTTGATTCGCCAGTTAAACAATCAGGCGGGCGGTGGTAATACCGTTAGTTATGACCCGTCTAACGTGATTATTCTTACCGGTAACGCCGAGCGTGTGCAGCGCTTAACCGAAATTGTGGAACGGGTAGACTTAGCCGGTGACCGCAACGTTGAAATTATTGAATTGCAGTATGCCTCTGCCTCGGAAATTGTGCGTATTGCACTAAGCCTGTACGACAAATCAGCCGACGCCAATGCGCCTGATTTATTAATTCCCAAAGTAGTAGCCGACGAGCGTACCAACAGCGTGATCATTAGCGGCGAGCCACGCGCTCGTGAGCGAGTTTCTAAGTTGGTACGTCAGCTAGACAAAGACTTAAAAACCGAAGGCAATACCCGCGTTTACTACCTGAAGTACGCCAATGCGCAAGAAATGGTTGAAGTACTGCAGGGCGTTAGCGAATCCATGCAGGCAGAAATGGAAGGTGGTGGTAGCGGTGGCGGTCAGGCGGCTAACGCGCAGCGCCGGCGTTCATCAGGTGGTGGTGCGCTGGGGCAAGACATCAGCATTAGCGCCCACGAAGCCAGTAATTCACTGGTTATTACCGCCAAGCCTGATTTAATCGCGTCGCTGGAAAGCGTGATTCGGCAGCTCGATATACGTCGCGCGCAGGTGCACGTAGAAGCCATTATTGTGGAAGTAATGGAAGGCGACGGCATTAACTTAGGCCTGCAGTGGATAAGCGAAGAAGGCGGCCTGGTGCAATACAATAACGGTAACCAGATACCTATTGGTCAGTTGGCAGCCGGGGCTTATCAGGCACGTACCCAGGAAGGTTCAGTAACCGAACGTATTGATAACGCCGGTAACTTAATTACCACCCGCGAACCCGACCAGCAAGGCGACGTGTCGCTGTTGGCAGAACTGCTGGGTAGTGTGAACGGCATGATGTTCGGGGTAATTAAAGACGACTGGGGCGCTATTTTGCAGGCGGTTAGCACCAGCACCAACTCCAACATTCTGGCCACGCCCAGCATTATGACGTTGGACAACGAAGAAGCCAGCTTCCTGGTGGGTCAAAGCGTACCAACTATTACGGGTTCAACCGTAGGTGGTAATAACGAAAATCCATTTCAAACGGTAGACCGTGAAGACATTGGTATTAAGCTAAAAGTGACGCCGCAAATTAACGAAGGCAACGCCGTACAAATGATTATTGAGCAGGAAGTTTCCAGCTTAAGCGGCGCTACCTCGGTAGATATCACCATTAATAAACGCGAGCTGAAAACCGTGGTGCTGGCCGAAGACGGCGAAACTGTGGTGCTGGGCGGCTTAATTGACGAAGACGTACAAGAAAGCGTGTCAAAAATTCCATTATTGGGTGACATTCCGATACTGGGGCACCTGTTCCGCTCCACCGCTACCAGCAAGCAAAAACGTAATCTAATGGTATTCCTGCGCGCCCGCATAGTGCGCAGCAGCAATGAAGCCCAAGCTATCAGTAGTACCAAATACAACTTTATTCGTGCCGAGCAGTTAAAACGTCGTGCCGATGGCATTGATTTAATGCCAAATACCGAAAGCCCGGTCCTGCCAGAGTGGAATGGCAACCTTACCCTGCCGCCAAGCTTCGACGAGTATTTGCAGGAAAAAGGCGTACAGTCGCCACAGCGTGAATCTGAAGGCGAGCAAAACCAACCGCCGGTGAAGGACTAAGCATGACTGATGTGGCTGAGCTGGTTTCAAGCATAGTTCCCAAACGCTTACCCTTTGCCTTTGCGAAGCGTTTTGGTGTGGTTATTCAGCACAACGAAGGTGAAGCGCCGGTGGTGCATTGCCGTAGTAGCATCAGTGGGCAAACTTTGCTGGAAGTGCGCCGTATTCTGGCGCAGCAGTTCCAGTTGCAGCAGCACAGCGACAGCGACTTTGAAGCTTTGTTAACCCAGGCTTACCAGCGTGACTCCAGCGAAGCCAAGCAGTTAATGGAAGACATTGGTAACGAGAGCAACCTGTTTAGTCTGGCCGACGAGCTGCCACAAACCGAAGACTTATTAGAAAGCGAAGACGACGCGCCTATTATTAAGCTAATTAACGCCATGTTAAGTGAAGCTATTAAAGAGGGTGCCTCGGATATTCACATTGAAACCTTCGAAAAAGATCTACTGATACGGTTTCGCATAGACGGCGTGTTACGCGAAATTATTCGCCCTAACCGCAAGCTTAGCTCACTGCTGGTGTCACGTATTAAAGTAATGGCGCAGTTAGATATTGCCGAAAAGCGCATTCCACAAGACGGCCGCATTAGCTTATTAATAGCAGGTCGGGCAGTAGATGTGCGAGTGTCTACCATGCCGTCGAATCACGGCGAACGTGTGGTACTGCGGTTGCTGGACAAAAACAATGCGCGCTTAAACCTCGGCCAACTGGGTATGACTCAGCACCACCGCGACTTGTTCGCCGAGCTCATTAAAAAGCCACACGGCATTATTCTGGTTACCGGCCCTACGGGTTCTGGTAAAAGTACCACTTTGTATGCCGGCTTAAGCGAAATTAACTCCAAAGACCGTAATATTCTAACGGTGGAAGACCCAATTGAGTACGCCATTGAAGGCATTGGCCAAACCCAGGTAAATCCGCGGGTAGACATGACCTTTGCGCGTGGCCTGCGGGCTATTTTACGGCAAGACCCTGATGTGGTTATGGTGGGTGAGATTCGTGACGTGGAAACCGCACATATTGCGGTGCAGGCCAGTTTAACCGGTCACTTAGTGTTATCTACCTTGCACACCAATACCGCGTCGGGCGCTATCACCCGCTTAGAAGATATGGGCATTGAACCATTCCTGCTCAGCTCGAGCTTGCTGGCGGTATTGTCGCAGCGGCTAGTACGTACTTTGTGCGAGCATTGTAAAGAACCGCACCTGGCTGACAAAGAAGAAGCTCAGGTGTTGTCGGTAACGAAATCGGAACGTGACGGCAACGGCGACTTCACTATTTATCGCGCCAAGGGCTGTGAGCATTGCAATCAAAGCGGCTATCGCGGCCGTACCGGCATTCACGAGTTGTTGCTGGTGGACGAAAAAGTACGCGAACTCATTCACAACGGGCACGGCGAGCAGTCAATTGAGAAGTATGTGCGCAAACAGGCGCCCAGCATTCGTCATGACGGTTTAGACAAAGTAAAAGCCGGGGTCACCACGCTCGAAGAAGTATTGCGCGTAACGCGCGAGGAATAAATCGTGGCAGCGTTTGAATATCAGGCGGTTACCGCCAAAGGCAGCAAAAAGAAAGGCATTATTGAGGCCGACACCGTACGTCAGGTGCGCCAACAGCTGCGCGAACAAGGCTTAATGCCCATTCGAGTTGACTTAGCTGCCGAGCAGGACCGTGGCACCGCCGAAGAACATCGTGCTAAGTTGGGCTGGCTTTCCAGTGGCTCGTTCCGAAGTGGTGTTAGCGCCTCCGACTTAGCCCTGGTTACCCGTCAGTTATCTACCCTAGTTGGTAGCGCCTTACCTATTGAACAAGCCTTACTGGCAGTAGCCGACCAAAGCGAAAAACCACGCCTGCAAAAACTCATAATGGCGGTGCGCAGCAAAGTAGTGGAAGGCTACTCGCTGGCGGAAAGCATGGCCGAATACCCACGGGTGTTCGACAACCTGTATACCGCCATGGTGGGTGCCGGCGAGCGCTCGGGCCATCTGGATGAAGTACTCAGCCGCCTGGCTGATTACACCGAACAACGCCAGCATATGAAAAGCCAATTGGTTCAAGCGCTGGTGTATCCAGCCATGTTAACTCTAGTGGCTGTAGGTATTATCGTATTCCTGTTGGTGTCGGTAGT
Organism: Idiomarina sp.; assembly: GCA_040882145.1. Taxonomy (GTDB): domain Bacteria; phylum Pseudomonadota; class Gammaproteobacteria; order Enterobacterales; family Alteromonadaceae; genus Pseudidiomarina. Next base: position 54,558 of record JBBEBU010000014.1, on the reverse strand, counting down.
GCCGCAAATAGTGGAGCAGTTCACTACCTTGGGGCAAGAGCTGCCACCAACCACTACCGCATTAATTTTTATTAGCGAGTCGTTGCGCAGTTACGGCCTTTACATACTGCTGCTGATTGCTGTGGCGCTCATTGTGTTTAAACAAGCCCTGCGCAAACCGGCGTTTCGCGACAAGTTTCATGCCTGGTTGCTGCGCATGCCATTGTTTGGCAAGGTGATTCGTGGTGTAAACACGGCGCGTTTCAGCCGTACCTTAAGCATTTTAAGTGCCTCGGCCGTGCCGCTTCTGGAAGGCTTGCGTATTACCGCCACCGTGCTTAGCAACCGCGCTATGCACATGGCCGTTAGCGATGCCGCCGACCGTGTGCGCGAAGGCTCGTCGCTACGGGCGGCATTAGCACAAACCAAGCTGTTTCCGCCCATGATGCTGCACATGATATCGGCCGGTGAAAAAAGCGGTGAGCTGGAACAAATGTTAGGCCGTGCCGCCGACAACCAGGATCGTGAATTTGAAAATTTGGTCAGCATTAGCTTAAAAATATTTGAGCCGGTACTTATTGTCACCATGGCCGGCATTGTCTTATTTATTGTGTTAGCTATTATTCAGCCAATCTTGCAGTTGAATCAAAGCATTGGTTTATAGTCTTACACAGCAGTATTAATAGCGTTATTAACGAGGAATTATCATGAGTATTATTGCAAAGTCTGCGGCTAGCAAAAGTGGCCAATCTGGTTTCTCACTTATCGAAGTGATGGTGGTGGTAGCCATTATTGGCGTGTTGGCCAGTATTATTCTGCCCAACGTGATTGGCTCTAGCGAGCAGGCCGATCGCCAGAAAGTAGTGGCTGATATGGTGGCGCTGGAAAATGCGCTGGCGCAGTACCGCCTGGACAACGGCATGTACCCAACTACCGAGCAAGGCCTGGAGTCGCTGGTTAATGAGCCAACGGTAGGGCCAAGCCCGCGTAATTACCGCCGTGGCGGTTACATTCAGCGCTTACCGCAAGACCCCTACGGTAATGACTACCTGTTGTTGAACCCGGGTGAGTACGGCGACGTAGATATTTTCTCTGCAGGCCCTGACAACCAAACCGGCACCGACGACGATTTCGGTAACTGGATGATAGGCCAAGATGGCTAATAATGATGTCGCCTGCGGCTCCGCTGTTGTTGCTGGCGGTTCCGTTGTAGCCTGCGGTTCTGTAGCCTGCGGTTCTACCGCAGGTGAGGTCTCGCACCCAACGAATATGTTTGATGGAAATACCACATCCGCCGTTTCCTGCACCTCACCTGACGTAAAACGTCAGGCTACGTGTGCCGGTTTTACCCTGATTGAGGTCATGCTGGCGCTTTCTATATTCGGCTTAGCGGCACTGGCGGGGGTAAAAGCTGCCACCGACAACCTCAATAGCGTTGGCTTTATCCAAGACAAAACCTTTGCCCGCTATGTGGCAGCGAATCGCTTAGCTGAACTTAGCCTAAGCACCCGTTGGCCACCCGAAAATAATGAAATCGGCAGCGAACGTAACGGTGAAAAAGAATGGTTCTGGCAGCAGCAAGTACAAGAAACCGCCATGTCTGATTTTCGCGCCGTCACCATACGTGTAAGTGACCGCGAATTTAGCGCAGAAAACGACAGCAGTGTGTACTCACTAACCCGCTATCTAGGCCGCCGTTAATGTATTGCGCACCTATCGTATCCGGCACCCCACCTGACGTGGAACGTCAGGCTACACCAAATGCGGAATCGGTACGCCGCGGGAATGGCTTTACCTTAATTGAAATTATGCTGGTTATGGCCATTGTGGGTTTGCTGGCGCTGGGGGTTACCCTTACGTTGTCCAGCCCTGGCGGTAAAAGCCCGCAGGAAACCGCACAAAACCTGGCGTATCGCCTGCAATACGCTCGCGAATACGCCTTAGTTCGCCAAGCCACCATGGGTTTGCACATACAAGAAGAAAGTTACCAGTTTGTCAGTTGGCAACCCGAATTAGGCGAAAATGGTCGCTGGCAGGGCGTTACCGAGCGGGGCTTTGAAAAATTTGAACTTCCGTGGAATCACGCTATAGCGGTTGAAAGTGCCGATCTTGATTTAATGGAACAAGAAGAGCAGCTAAGCGGTGGCTTGTTTGCCGAACAAGACGATCTTGATAATAACGACCAAATAACCCCCCAACTGATCATTTTTCCAAGCGGCCAGTTACCAACCTTTCGTTTAAATATTCGCGACCGTGAAGAGCCAGACTCTACCTGGCATGTGCAAAGCGTCGATGGCTTTAATATCGAGGTAACCCGTGCAGAATTATAATGCCAATGTTTCCGGTTCCGTAGCCTGGCGTTCCACGCCAGGTGGGATGCTGCAATCAACGGTCATTCCTGAAACAACCAACACATCTGCCGTTTCCAACACCTCACCTGACGTGGAACGTCAGGCTACGTGTGCCCCGGTCGCGCAGAGTTCGCGTATGCAATCAGGATTCACCTTAGTCGAAGTTCTCGTGGTAATGATGATATTCGCGGTTATTGGCATGGCCAGCTACCAGGTAGTAAACGGCATGATTAACACCGAGCAACAAAGCAGCGCCCGCCAAAGCGAGCTTGAAAAACTGCAGTACGCCATGCTGATTATGGAACGCGACATTCGCCAAATAGTGGCGAGGCCCGTGCGCGGCGCTCAGGGTGACAACGCCAATATGTATGTAACCACCGACCGCGACCTTACCAACAGCGACAGCGGCACCTTAGGCTTTGTGCGCACCGGCTGGCAGAACCCCGGCGACATGTTCCCACGCAGCGCTCTGCAGCCCGTGGTGTACCGTATTTATAACGACCAGCTACAACGTGTTAGTTACCCTTATGTGGATCAGGTTGGCGCCGACCCTAACATACAGGTAGTTATGCAACCCGTTAGCGAACTGCGCTTTCGCTTTATCGCCAACAACACCAACGTAGCACCAAACTGGCAAGACGAATGGAACCGTAGCGGTTGGTTACCGCTGGCTATTGAAATGACCATGCAAACCGAAACCTTTGGCGAAGTGCGGCGGGTATTCGAGCTTAACGGTGGCCAATTTACCGAATCCCAAGAACCACAAGCGGGGCAGCAGCAATGACAACGCGCCCGCAAAAACAACAAGGCGTAGCCCTAATCATGGTGTTGCTGGTGGTTGCCTTAGTTTCAACCTTAGCGGTAACCATGGGCGGTCGTTTGCAGCTACAAATACTGCGCACGCAAAACCTGCAGGACTCCGAGCAAGCTTACTGGTATTTGCATAGCGCGGAAGCTTTAGTAAAACAAATTCTGCTGCTGGAACTGGAACAAAGCGACGGCGAAGTGCATTTGGGCCAAAACTGGGCTGAACAAAACAGCGTATTTCCGGTAGAAGGCGGCACTATTGAAGGGCGTATCAGCGACTTGCGCAGTTGCCTGAACGTTAATGCGCTGGATGCCAGTAGCAGCAATGCCACGGCTAACAATCACGAACGCCGTAAAGCACAGTTCAAAAACCTATTTCTGGCGCTGCAAATTGACGACTATAACGCTGACGTTATGGTTGACAGCCTGGTTGACTGGATTGACCGTGACAGCAATATTAGCGGTACCTATGGGGCGGAAGATCCCGACTATGAGTCGCTGCCAACGCCCTACCGGGCAGCCAATGCGCCGCTGGCACATATTAGCGAATTGCGCTTAGTTCGGGGGTTTACCCGGGAAATTTATCAAAAAGTAAAACCTTTTGTATGCGCCGTACCGGCTAACAGTGACGGGCAAATCAATATCAACACAGTGCAGCGGCCAGAAGTACTAACGGCGCTGTTCAGTGGCCGCCTGGCACTAAATGAATCCGCTGAGCTTATAGAGCAGCGGCCTGATAACGGCTACAATAAAATCACTGATTTTTCTGAGAATTCCGCCGTGCAGGCAGCACTGCAAATCGAACCTGGCGAAGACCAGCAGGGCGGGCAACAACAAACTGCCCTTGACGATTTGCGCTTAACCAGTGAGTATTTTGAATTACGCGGTCGGGTTCGCTTTGGCCAGTTAAGCCAAACCGCAACCAGTATTATAAAAGTAGACGGTGGCACGGCGTCGGTACTCTATCGCGGTTTACATTAAAACGAGAACAACAACATGAGCAAAGCGAACGAACAACTTTACCTACGGCTGCCCGCCAGCGCCAACCAAATCTGCCACTGGCTGATTTGGGACGCCGCCGCGAGCGAACTTATTGCCAGCGGTGAGTTAAGTTCGGCCGAAAAACTGAGCCAGCTTAGCGACAAAGCCGCCAGCCGCGAAACTACGGTGTTTGTAGCCAGCCATGGCATTGCATTGCGTCAAATTAGCATTCCAAGTGGTGCACAGCGCCATTTAAATCAAGTGGTGCCCTACGCGCTGGAAGAAGAACTAGCCAGCGACATTGACAGCCTGCACTTTGCCTGGCCACAAAAATCAAAGCAGCCGGAGCTGCCGGTAGCCGCAGTAGCACACACGCAAATGCAAAGCTGGCTGCAATGGCTTAAACAAGCCGGTATTCAGCCCAAGCGCATGCTACCCGACGTGTTTATGCTGCCGTACAAGCCGAAGCAGTGGCAGGCCATGCAACTTAGCGGTGGCGACACTTTGGTGCGTACCGGGGCCTGGAGCGGCTTTACAATTGAAACTCAGCTATTTGAACAACTAAGCAGCCAGTTGGTAGCCGATGCCCTTACGCCCGAGAACATGCCGGAAGCCATAGTGCATTACGGCGACCTGAACTGGCCACAACCACCGGCGTTACTGCAGGCGGCCGACATTGAGGTACCGCTAACCGTGGTAGGCCAAAGCAGTGGGGGCATTGATTTGCTGCAAGGTAAGTACCGCCAGAAGCAGCAACGTCAGCGCAGCCAGCACAACTGGGCACCACTGGCGATTGCCGCCGGCGTGGTTGCGGTGCTGGGCTTAAGTTTACAAATTACCCAACTGGTGAGCTTAAATAGTCAGCAACAGCAGCTAAGTAAGCAAATAGAGCAAACCTATAAGCAGACCTTTCCGAATGAAACTCGCATTGTGAACGTGCGCAGCCAGCTGAATCAGCATTTGCAGCGCGTGCAGGGCACCGGCAATCAGCAAGGGGTACTGGCACTGCTGCAACAACTGCAGCCAGCCTTTGCTGCGCAAGAAGAACTGGAATTAGAGCTTATGCGTTACGACAACGGCCAACTGCGCCTGCAGGTAAACGGTAAAAGCTTTGAGCAATTAGAAGCCTTTCGTCAGCAAGCCGAGCAGGGTGGTCGAATCAAAGTCAGCCAGGGTCAGGTAAGCCAGCGTGATCAGCAAGTGTCTGGCGCTATTACCGTTACCTGGGCCGATGCTCAGGCCGGAGGTGCGGTATGAGCAAAGCCATCACCAAGCTAACCGAACAACTAACCACGCCAATTAAAAACCTGTGGCAAGCGCACGGCCAAAGCCATTGGCAGGGCCTGAACGCCCGCGAACAACTACTGGTAAAAAGTGGCTTAATTGTCGCGTTGATAGGTATTTTATATTTCGCCATTTGGGCGCCGCTTAGCAATGCCGTTAGTCAGGCCGAACTGCGTGTGCAAGGCCAGCAGCAATTGCTTACCTGGGTGCGCGACAAAACCGCGCAATACCAAGCGTTAACCGGTGGTGCCAGCCAGCTCAGTGGCCAGCAAGTGCAAGGCTCGCTCACTCAGCGTTTTACTCAGCTGGCGCAGCAACAACAAATTAGCGTGAATCGGACTCAGCCGCAGGGGAATGACCTAGTTGTGGTTATGGACGAAGTGGACTTTGCGAAACTGCTGCGACTGCTACACCAACTGCAAACTCAGGCGGGCGTACAAATACAACAACTGGATTTAGCCGAGGCCAATACCCAGGGTCAAGTGCGTGTGCGCCGCCTACAACTATCTGAGGCTGCATTATGATGCAAGGCATGAGCAAAAAACTTGGCTTTGCCGCTCTATTAGTTGGGTTTTTTATTATTGCACTATTAATAACAGCGCCGGCCCGACTACTGCATTTAGCACCCTTACCTAATGGCATTAAGGTTTACGACTTAAATGGCAGTTTATGGCAGGGCCAGGCCGGGCAAATTAGCTTAGAGCTACCGAATAACCCGAAACCTCTGCGGTTGCACAACGTACGTTGGGATTTGAGCTTTTGGAGCTTGTTAACAGGCCAAGTGCACACTAGCCTAGCTTTGCCAGAGCTGAATAACATAGTACATGGTGACCTGGTGCTAACGGCTGGGCGCGGTGGTGTAACCATCTCAAACGCCGACTTAGCTGGGCGTATTGCTGACACAATAAGCACCTTTAACATTCCGGCGCCACTGACTGTGGACGGCCGCTGGCAGGCGCAAATTGATCGCTTTCAGCCTGCCGGGGGTACTAACTTATGTAAAACCCTGCAAGCGCAAGTGCGCGGGCAGCAAGTGGCTCTGAAAATTAATCAGAACTGGCAAAACCTGGGCAATTACCAGTTAAACCTGGGCTGTAATCAAGGCGCCGTTACGGTGGTCATGAATGGCGACAACATGATGGGCTTAGTGCTGGATTCGGCAATTAACCGTGCGCAAAGCACCATCGCCGGTAGCCTGCAGCCCAAACCAGAGGCACCAGAAAAAGTGACTGAACTGCTGGTGTACGTGGGTAAACCGGACGCTCAGGGCCGTTACAATTTCGCATTTAAACTGTAACTTTAACTTTAACTGTAATAAATAAAGATAAAGACAAAAATAAAGAGGTTAAACATGGACTCGACTCTGCAATGGATTAGTGAGAATCAAGGCGCACTTATTGGTTACACCATTAAGTTTGTGGTGGCACTGCTTATACTTATTGTTGGCCGCATTATTGCCAATACAGTAGCGCGGGTTATGGGCAATGGCATGCGCAAGCGTGACATGGACAACGCTGTAGTTAGCTTCATGGCCGCCATTATTAAGTCGCTTATTTTTATTGCCGCTATACTTATGGCGCTGTCTCATGTTGGCGTACAAACCACCAGCTTTATTGCCATATTAGGTGCCGCTGGTTTAGCTATTGGCCTGGCGCTGCAAGGCTCGCTAAGTAACATCGCCAGTGGCGTGCTGCTTATTATGTTCCGCCCCATGCGCGCCGGTGAATACGTAGAAGCTGGCGGCGTTGCCGGTACGGTGGAATCCATTACTATTTTCCAAACCATTTTAAAAACCCCCGACAACAAAGTGGTGTTTGTACCCAACGCGCAAATTACTAACGACAGCATTACCAACTACAGCCGCGAAGAACTGCGCCGCATTGATTTGGTGGTGGGGGTAAGCTATAGCGCCGACTTGCTTAAAACCAAAGAAGTTTTAGAGCAAGTTGTGAAAGCCGACCCACGCATATTGGAAGAACCAGCACTAAACATTCAGGTAAACCAACTAGGTGCCTCGTCGGTAGACTTTATTGTACGCCCCTGGGTGAAAGTAGAAGACTACTGGCCAACTCGTTGGGACTTAAATCGCGAAATTAAAATTGCGTTGGACAAAAACGACATTGCTATTCCGTTCCCGCAAATGGACGTGCATTTTTACAAAGACTAAACACTTGTAGCAAAAGTTGTTTTTCTACCTACAACCAATGCTTTACAGTTAAGAGTAAAGCTGCTACCGTTATCGCTAATCGTTTCAGGTAAGTGAATACCTACAAAACGGTTGGCCAATCGATTACACGAATACACATTGAGGTGTTTTATATGAAAAAATTAACAGCATTATTTGCTGCAGCACTTATGGCGGCAGCGCCAGGTGCAATGGCACAAGACGCAGCTGGTACTTCTAACAGCGGCTTTGGTTTAGGTTCAGTAGGTGTTGCTGGTGCAGCAGCTGGTGGATTCGCTTTAGTAGTTATTGCTGCTGAGCAAGGCGACACTGACGTTCCAGCAGAAGATGACGATGAAGTCATTGAAACCACTCCAACTGGTACTACTACCACTACTGGTGGTTAATTTGTAAATTGCCCGTAAGGGTTTTGCAAATCAGCTAAAAATGCCGCAGTTTAACAACTGCGGTATTTTTTTGCCTGTAAAAAAGTGCTACCTTTGCCATATAAAAATAATCACTCAAGGCCTCTTTCTTGTTTACCTATTTTCCAAGCTTAAAATATGTGCTGGCTGCGCTTGCATTAGTTGCGCTAAATGGCTGTAACTCAGGTTTTCAAGATGCGCTAGAAACCACCAAGCGCGTTTTTGTGTTGCCTGAAGGTATAACCTTAACTCCGGCGGAAATTTCCGAGCTTTCCTACGCGGCAAGCTATATACAGCTGCAAGACAAGCCACGCGCAGTTATGGTGCTGAACTTCGACGACAACAGCCTGTTAAGCTGGGCGGCGGGTCCGCATGAAGTAATAGCAACGCGCTATGGCCGCCTGGTATTTACGCGCAATATTTTAGGTGGCCCTGAGTTTGTTAGTAACCTGCAAGCCGACCCTATAGCTTGTGTGCGTAAGACGCTACGTGAAGATGATGGTGAAAACAAACAACTCGCCAATTGCCCAAACACCTGGGCAAGAAACATGGAAGTAGGCTCACCTATACAAAATAATAATCAGCGCCTGAAAATTACCGGTCGTTTTGATTTTCAGAGCATGACCAAACAGAGCATAATTTTGCCGAACGAAAGCACCTACGAAACCCTAAAGTTAACCGAAGCCCTAACAGTGCAGCCCGGTAATATAAGAGTTGAAAATACCTTTTGGTTAGAAATTGAAACCGGAAGAGTGCTGAAATCGCGCCAGTGGTTCTCGCCCGACCTAGGCTTTATTACCACTGAAGAAGTAAAAGCCTACGTGGGGGATATGTAAGTGTCAGCATTCTTTAAGTATCTTCTGGGGCTAGCTATAGCGTTTAGCACAGTTCAGCTTGTTGCGGGCAATGCGCATGCTCAAGAGCAAGAACCAAACAAGCAGCAACAAGCAGCTGTAAGTGTGTACATCACTAAAAACGGCCAACAGCAACGCTTAGACTTTGCCGAATCACCAAATTTAATAAGCGTGTATCAGGCGGCGATGCAGTCAAACCTGTTGCCGTTTACTCCATATTGGCCAACCACCAGGTTAGTTAGTGCAAACAAACAAGAGCAAGTAAAACAGCAACAGCAACAGCTTATTGACCAGTTGGAACAGCTAGCAAGTTATTGGCAAACGGCCAACCAACCAGAACTCGCCGCTTCGGCGTCAACTGTTGCTGCGCAAGTAGCATCGTGGCCACTTATTGGTGCCGAGTTTGTGGGTCGAATAGACACCGCGGTAACAGGCATGCGGCAGTCTGGTATAGACACAGTAGAACCTGCACTGTACGCGTACTTAGACCAAGTTCGGATATCGAATCGAATTTCCATTAACAATAATCCTTATTTGCCAGCCGGTGGTTACAGCTTTTTAATATCGTCAGAGCACGCTCAGGGCGCCATACCGAACTGGTATGTTGTTGGTGCCGTTAAACAGATTATTGAAGCCCCTTATATTGTCGACTTATCGGTTCGCGACATGGCTAAAAAAGTAAGGTTAAACGAATTTAGTTTAAGCGGTGCTAATAATAGTTATTTATGGCAAATAAACCTTGCGGGTGCTGTTCAGCAGGTTCCTATGGCCTATTATAATGCCGGCGGGGAAAAAGCCATTGTTGGCGGTATTTGGGTGGTGGGCTTTCAGCAAAAACAATTACCCGAACAATTTAAGCAAATAAACCAACAGCTTGCTGAGCTGGCCAAATACTGGAATGTCGCGTTATGAAGTACCCAATTACATCAATTTTGGTAGCAAGCTTCGCGCTTTCAATGCATACCGCCAGCGCGAAACAGTGGTGGGAATCCGGGATACAAAGTCGCAAAACCCATTCTGACTTTGGTGGTGTGGGCCTTATGCAAACCCCAACAGCTCGCATGGACAACGACGGTGAATTTAGTTTTAGCTACTACGACAACGAAGAATATCGGCGCATGGCGCTTAATTTGCAGTTGTTCCCGTGGTTGGAAACTACTATTAGGTACAACGACATTCGTACTCGTTTGTACAGTAATGATCCGGGGTTCAGTAACGATCAAACCTACAAAGACCGTGGCGTTGACATAAAAGCCCGACTGCTTCAAGAAAGCTACTGGCTGCCTGAATTAAGCGTGGGTTTTCGTGACATGGCAGGTACTGGCAAATTTGCAGGCGAGTTTATTGCAGCCAGCAAGCGAATTGGCGCTTTTGACTTCACACTCGGCATGGGCTGGGGCTACTTAGGCAAACGTGGCAATATTAGTAACCCTTTTTGTGATGTATCTGACACATTTTGCCAACGCGACTCAGGCACTACCGGTACTGGCGGAAGCTTTGAAGTAGACAAATGGTTCCGTGGTGACGCCGCTGTTTTCGGTGGCGTAGAATATCAAACGCCCTGGCCTGAGTTGATTTTAAAGCTGGAGTACGACTCTAATAACTACCGCAATGAACCAGCACTGGTTGACGTTGAACAAAGCTCACCCTGGAATATTGGTGCTGACTACGCCATTAGTGATGGCGTGCAGCTAAAGCTGAGCTACGAGCGTGGTAACACGCTTATGTTTGGTTTTACCGTGCGTACTAATTTTATGACCTTAGGCCAGCTAAAACCGCATAAGCCAAAAGTTGCACCTCAGCCGCCTGCGCAAAGTTCAATCGACGGATTTACCGACGAAGAAGCAGCCACAGAGTTGCGAAGTGAGCTTTGGCAAGAAAGCGGCACATATGTGACCCGTATGCAGTTAACTGATAATAGCCAGACGCTTCAGCTATATGGTCGCCAGGCAAGATACCGCGACAACGAAGAAGGCATTGACAGGGCTGCGCGGGTGTTAATAAGCCAAACCCCTGAACAAGTTAAAGCTTTTGAATTTATAGACACCAGCGGCAACATGCAGCTAGCAAACACTCGCGTTTATCGTGATGAGTTTAGAGCGGCGGTTGAACGTAGAACATTTGATAGTGATATTGAGAGTTCCTACACAAGGCTAGATCCGAACTTAAGCGATTGGCACAGCACAGAACCATTTTATGAGCCAGAAAGCGCATTAACCTGGCCCAGCTTTAAGCTAACACCGGTGTTAGAGCAATCTTTTGGTAACCCTGAAACCTTTTATATATACCAACTGAAGTTACTTGGCCGTAGTAGCTTTAAATTGGCAGACAATACTTATATTAGAGCTACTTTCGCGGCTAATTTATTAACAAACTTTGATGAGTTTAACTTTGACGTTGACAGTCAGGATGCTGCTTTGCCTCGGGTAAGAACCTATATTCGGGAGTATGTTCAGCAGTCCGACATTTGGTTGCGTGATCTACAAATTAGCCACATGGAACAGCTTTCAAATAACTGGTATGCCTCAATATATGGTGGTTATTTAGAACGTATGTTTGGTGGTGTGGGCGGTGAAGTATTGTATCGCCCGTTCGACAAAAACTACGCTGTCGGTATAGACATTAACGCAGTAAAACAGCGTAGCTTTGAAAACCATTTAGGGTTCCGTGATTATGAAACCATAACAGGCCATGTAACCGGTTATTGGAAACCTGAGTTTTTGCCCGACAGCTTGTTAAAAATTTCTGCTGGCCGATTCCTGGCAAAAGACAATGGTGTGCAAGTGGGCTTCGAACATAAGTTCAATTCGGGCATGATAGTGGGTGCCTATGCGGCTAAAACCAATGTTTCAGCAGAAGAGTACGGTGAAGGAAGCTTTACCAAAGGTTTTTACATCAGCATACCCTTTGACTTAATGATCATGGGTAATACTCCAGGGCGAGGTTCCGTTGGTTGGTCGCCAATAACGCGTGACGGCGGACAAATGCTGCATCGATCGATTTCGTTGTACAATACCACCGAGGCAAGAAGTAGATTCTACACCGAGTAATAAACGGAATGGCTAGTATGAATAGCAATGCCTGGTATGTATTAAAAACAAAGCCGAGGCAAGAACAGCGGGCTAAGCAGAACTTGGAAAATCAAGAGGTTCGAACTTATTTGCCAATGCTAAAACTCGAACGTATTCAACGGGGTAAGCGAGTAACCGTTGAAGAGCCTTTATTCCCCGGCTACATATTTGCGCAGTTTTCAGGTGAACATGAAGTTATGCATAAAGTGCGAAGTACTTTTGGCATTCAGAATTTCGTTAAATTTGGCCAAAACTTAGCGCAAATCACTGACGCGAATATGCAACTTATGTACAATGATATCCAAAGTTTAACATCTAACCTCGACATTAGCGGAAAGCACTCAGCACCACGGATTGGCGACAGTGTAGAAATTACCCAAGGGCCCTTTTCCGGACTGAATGCAACCATTGTAGAACTCAGTGGCAATGATCGCTGTTTGGTGATGTTAGAAATGCTGCACAAGCAAGTGCGCGCAGATTTAAGTTACAAGCAAATACAAAAAGCAGTCAACTAATCGGGCTATGGGCTACCGCAACCTATGGGCGGTAGCGTGTCAAAAAAGCAAGCGAGCTGAGTACTGATGAATAACCAAGAGAATGAGAACAACCGGAATAACATTCACGACGATGAAATCGAACTGCGAGAACTTTTTTCCATTATGTGGCGAAGCAAATGGTGGATCGTTGTTATTACTTTTTTGTTCGCTATTGGTTCCTTATTTTATGCTCTGAGCGTCCCGAATATTTACAAAGCTGAAGCAACATTAGCTCCGACAGAAGAAGTTAGTGGGGGCGGGTTATCGAGTATGGCCAATCAGCTTGGGGGGTTAGCCAGTTTAGCTGGAGTTAATGTAGGTAAATCAGGAACTGATAAAACGACTATGGCTATTGAAGTGCTTCAGTCTAGGGCGTTCTTAACCGACTTTGTAAAAAAATATGAAATATTACCTGAATTGATGGCAGTGAAGGAATGGACGCGTTCAGATGGAATAAGATTCAACGAGGAATTATATAATGCAGAGACCAATGAGTGGGTTCGTGACGTAGAACCACCAAAAAAGGCTGAACCAAGTAGTTGGGAGTATGTAGACGTCCTCCGTAATGAAGTTCTCTCGGTTAATAAAAACCAAGACACTGGATTAGTGGTGATTTCAGTTAACCACCAATCTCCTGAGTTGGCGAAACAGTGGGTTGACTGGTTGGTTACAGAAGTCAATGATCACATGCGAGAGAGAGATATTCAAGAAGCCCAGCGAAGCTTAAAGTACCTGAATACTGAACTACAGGATACAGCACTGAGTAATATGCAGCAGGTATTTTATCAACTGATAGAAAAGCAAACCCAGACCATTATGCTGGCTAACGTTCGCCCTGAATATATATTTCAGACGTTAGATCCTGCGGTTGTTCCTGAGCAGAAGGACAAACCTTCAAGGGCTATTATTTGCATCATCGGAACATTAGTTGGTGGCTTGTTATCACTTATTATTGTTTTTATAAGAAATTTTTTTAGAAAATAATTTACGTAGGATTATCTGTGACTCATTTTAAAGAAAGTTTGATTGAGCGTTTAAGTGCGAAAACGGCTGTTATTGGTATTGTAGGTTTAGGTTATGTAGGGCAACCTCTGGCACTCAGATACAGCACCCTCAATTACAAAACGATTGGCTTTGATATCGACGAATCTAAAGTCTCAGAACTCAATACAGGTCATAGTAGTATTGAGCATATTAGCGATGAGTTAATTAAGCGCGCATTAGACAATGGATTTGAAGCCACTTCAAATTTTGAGAAAGTTGTTGAATGTGATGCTTTGATTCTTTGCGTACCGACTCCTCTCAATAAGTACCGTGAACCTGATATCAGTTTTGTAACTGACACTACCGATATGATAGTGCCTTACCTACGTAAAGGGCAGGTTGTATCCTTAGAAAGTACAACTTACCCTGGTACTACAGAAGAGGAGTTGCTGCCTCGTATAGAAAAAAATGGCTTAAAAGTAGGAGCCGATATATTTTTGGTTTACTCGCCAGAACGTGAAGATCCTGGTAATCCGAGTTTTAATACTCAAACTATTCCTAAAATCGTTGGTGGGCACACTGAAGAATGCCGAGAGGTCGGAGTAGCTCTTTATGAACAAGCAATTGACACAGTCGTTCCCGTAAGTTCAACGAAGGCTGCAGAACTTACGAAACTTTTAGAGAATATACATCGTGCGGTTAATATTGGCTTAGTGAACGAAATGAAAATTGTCGCTGATAGTATGGGGATTGATATTTTCGAAGTAGTTGATGCCGCGGCCACGAAGCCGTTTGGTTTTACTCCCTATTATCCTGGCCCTGGATTGGGTGGCCATTGCATACCAATTGATCCGTTTTATTTAACTTGGAAGGCTCGCGAATACGGATTGAACACTCGATTTATAGAACTATCAGGTGAAGTGAATCGTGCGATGCCGGAGTATGTAGTGAATAAGCTTGTAGACGGCCTTAATCAATATCAAAAATCAGTAAATGGAAGTCGTATTTTGGTGTTGGGTATTGCATACAAGAAAAACGTAGATGATATGCGCGAGTCGCCATCAGTTGAAATCATGGAGTTACTTCGCGATAAAGGTGCAGAAGTCGCATACAGTGATCCGCATGTGTCTAAATTTCCAAAAATGCGTGAGCACAGTTTTGACCTTATTAGTACTCACTTAACACCTGAAAGCCTGCATAGTTTCGATGCAGTTATATTAGCGACTAACCATGATAAATTCGATTACGACGCAATTTACGAGAATGCTCGAATGATCATCGATTCGCGTGGTCAGTACCGAGGTGTAAACGGAAAGGTGATAAAAGCGTAATGGGTAATTCGAACAAACATAACCATAAAAAATTCGCCCTAATTGGTGCCGCAGGTTATATCGCTCCTCGGCACATGAAGGCTATTAATGATACCGAGAATTTCCTCAGTGCAGCCTATGATATTAATGACTCTGTTGGCATTATTGATAGTATATCGCCGGAAAGTGAGTTTTTTACTGATTTTGAACGGTTTTATGAGCATCTATGGCAGCTTAAGCGTAGTGCGAATACAAAGCTGGACTATGTGTCGGTTTGTTCACCAAATCATATGCATTCTTCGCACATCTCGGCAGGTTTGCGTTTAGGTTGTGACGTTATTTGTGAAAAACCGCTAGTACCAACGTCTAAGGACTTAGATGAATTAAAACTTGTTGAAAAGGAAACAGGAAAGCAAGTTTATAATATTCTTCAACTCCGTCATCATCCGGCAATTCTCGAGCTACGAGAAAAAATTGCTAACTCCGATAAACCGGGGAAGCATGAAGTTGAATTGACTTATATTACTTCTCGTGGGAAATGGTATTTAGAAAGTTGGAAAGGTGACCCTAGAAAATCATTTGGGGTTGCTACTAATATTGGCGTACATTTTTTCGATATGCTGCATTTTATTTTTGGAAAGATAGAAAAAAATGTACTGCATTACACAAACGAACTGAAAGCTTCTGGTTATCTAGAGTACGAAAAAGCTCGAGTTAAATGGTTACTATCCATCGATGCAAATGATTTACCTGATGATGTAAAAGGCGCAAAATCTACTTATCGAGCTATTAACTGCGATGGTGACGAGATCGAGTTTTCTGGTGGGTTTACTGATTTGCACACCGTAAGTTATCAAGAAATATTGGCTGGTCGAGGTTATGGCATTGAAGACGCGAGGCATTGCGTAGAGACAGTTGAAAATATACGCACTCAGCAGCCGCAGAAGGCGAAAAATCAAGAAGCCCACCCTATGTTAGAGCGGTTACTAGGCTCGTAGGAGATATAATGACTTACTTTAAGCACGATTCAGCTATTATCGATGACGGCGCTGAAATTGGCGAAAAAAGTAGGGTTTGGCACTTTGTCCATGTATGCGGCGGCGCAAAAATCGGTAAAAGTGTTTCGCTAGGGCAAAACGTTTTTGTCGGTAACAAGGTTGTTATCGGAGACTGCTGTAAAATACAAAATAATGTGTCGATTTACGATAATGTATATTTGGAAGATGGGGTGTTTTGTGGGCCAAGCATGGTCTTTACCAATGTATACAACCCGCGTTCGCTTATTGAACGAAAAGATGAATATAAAGAGACACTGGTGAAAAAAGGAGCCTCTCTTGGAGCAAACTGCACAATTGTATGTGGTGTTACTATCGGCGAGTATGCTTTTGTAGGAGCTGGTGCCGTTGTTAATAAAGATGTTCCGGCTTATGCACTGGTGGTGGGAGTTCCCGCTAAACAAATAGGATGGATGAGTGAGTACGGAGAGCAGCTAGACTTACCTATTGATGGGGAAGGAACGGCAAAGTGTTCTCACACCGGATTCGTATACACATTAAAAGATAAAATTTTAAAAAAGACTTAATAACCGTTTATTAATAGTAGGTTAATCTACGTATGGAATTCATTGATTTAGCAGCCCAACAAGCACGTATAAAAGAAAAAGTTGATGCGGGAATAGCTCGCGTGCTGGCTCACGGTAAATATATATTGGGTCCGGAGGTACATGAGCTTGAAGAAAAATTATGTACCTATACAGGTTCAAAATATTGTATTTCGGTAGCTAATGGTACTGACGCGCTACAAATAGCGCAAATGGCGCTGGGCATAGGGCCTGGAGATGAGGTGATTACACCAGGATTTACCTATATAGCAACGGCTGAAACGGTCGCACTCTTAGGCGCTAAGCCGGTTTACGTCGATGTTAATCCGAAGACATACAACATCGAACCGGAATTAATCGAAGCGGCAATAACCAAAAGAACCAAAGCGATTATTCCAGTATCGTTGTATGGGCAACCAGCTGACTTTGACCGAATAAACGAAATAGCAAAAAAGTATAATATTCCAGTTATCGAAGATGCCGCACAGAGTTTTGGGGCGACTTATAAGGGGCGTAAGTCTTGTAACTTAAGCAGTATTGCGTGCACCAGCTTTTTTCCAAGTAAGCCGTTAGGGTGTTATGGCGATGGTGGAGCGATTTTTACGAATGACGAGGAATTAGCTACCGTAATGCGCCAAATAGCGAGGCATGGGCAAGATCGTCGTTATCATCACATTCGAGTGGGAGTAAATAGCAGGCTCGATACAATTCAGGCAGCTATACTGTTACCTAAACTTGGAATATTAGATGACGAAATTAAGCGTCGAAACAAAATAGCTCTGCAGTATACGCAATTATTAAGCGGGCAAGATGAAATAATAACTCCATTCGTTGAAGAGTCTAATGTGTCTGCCTGGGCACAATATACAGTTCGATTAAATAATAGAGAAAGCATGATGACTGCTCTTGAGAAGCAGGGGATACCAACTGCAGTCCACTATCCAATTCCACTGAACAAACAGCCTGCGGTATCTGCAACGAATATAAAACTCCCTGTAGGCGATTTAGTAGCATCACAAGTAATGAGCTTACCAATGTATCCTTATTTGTCGCAAAAAAATCTAAGAAATGTGATTAAACAGATGCTTGCTATTTAGTTGTAAGACATTTTGTACTCATCGGGTCGACTATAGGTTCAATATTGATTCACTTCTTTGCGGATAAATTAAAGCGATTTCTACCTACCAATAAATTCGCGCGCGGAGTGTCTGTTTTAGTAAGTGGAACAGCAGGTGCTCAAGTTATTGCTTTACTTGCGGCTCCTATACTGACTCGGCTATATAGCCCGGAGGAATTTGGTGTTCTTGTTGTTTATATCAGCTTGATATCACTTTTGGCAGTTGTAGCAAGCTTAAAGTATGAAACTGCAATACCCTTACCGAGAAAACATAGCGATGCTGTTACGATAACCATTTTATCTATTATTTTAGTTGTGACGACGACGTTAATAGTAACACTGTGTGTTGTCTTAGGAGGTTCAAGACTATTTAATGCTCTCGGAATTCCAGAGTTGGTTGGGGTAATCTGGTTGGTTCCGGTGGGTATTCTTCTAGTTGGTCTTTTTCAAGTCGTCAACTATCGGGCGATACGTGCACAATCATTTGGTGCTCTAGCAAAAGCGCGTATTGGGCAGCAAATATCTACCGCGGTTATTCAAATTATGGGGTTTAAACTCGGTAGTGTTGGATTGCTTTTAGGGCAAGGGTTTGGTCAAGGCTTTGGGACTATTGCTATCTATCGAGGCTTGTTAAAAAGAGATAAATGGCGTTTACGGAGACCCGAGCACTTACTGATTATTGCAAAAAGATATAAACATTTCCCTCTTTATTCTACTTGGGCAGGGTTATTAAATGCCGCAGGTAGCAATGTTCCACCTATTTTATTCGCAACACTTTTCAGTACAAGTTCAGCTGGAATTTATGGTTTAGCAAATAAGATTGTTGCAATGCCTATGAGTGTTTTAGGGAAGGCTGTATCACAAGTTTTCTTGTCGAACGCTGCTATTGACTATAGGAATGGTAATCTGCCTCCATTAGTGATTTCCGCACAACGCGCACTGATTAAGATAGTTGTAATTCCTTCAATATTCCTGGTTGTATTCTCAGTACCTATTTTCCCTTTAGTGTTCGGCGCTGAATGGGGTGAAGCTGGTGAAGTAGCATCTTGGCTGGCATTATGGATGTTGGTTGCTTTTTCAACTTCACCTTTGAGCTCTATTTTTGCGATAATTGAGAAACAAAGACTCGGGCTTATTATGCAGGGAGTACTATTTGGTTTCAGGGTAATGGGGATAGGAATCGGGCTTTATTATAATAGTTTTATGGTGGCTGTTATTTGGTTTTCTATACTGAGCATTGTTGGTTACCTATCTTATCAAATCGTCGCATTTATATCTATCGGTCTTACTGTGTCGACTAGTCTTAAAGGGTATATTATTCCACTAATTTTATTAGGAATTTCTTTCGCAATTAAAGGCAATCTATCAAACAATACACTGATTTTATTATTTTCATTTGGGTGCATTGTTTCAACGTTATATTACTTACACTTATTTAAGAGATTAAAAGGATGATCCGTTGGATTTTATCAAAACTAGGTGGAGACGGCTTCCGAGGTGAAGAGCTTCCGTTGTCTAAAGTTATCAAATGTTTTTTTGTTCAAAAGTTATTATTACAAAACAGAAAAGTCCCTTGGCCAGTTCATTGGTCAACAAGAATTAATGCCCCACATAAGATTAATCGTGGAACTCGATATCCAGGGCTTAGTATGGGATGTCATATTGATGGTAGAAATGGAATTTCGTTTGGAAAAAATGTCTGGATAGGCCCTAGAGTGTCAATAATATCAATGAATCATGATTCAAATGATTATAACCGCTACCTTAAATGTGATCCGATTATAATAAGAGATAATTGTTGGCTTGGCGCTAACTCAGTTGTATTGCCTGGTGTAGAGCTAGGTGAGCATACGATTGTTGCAGCGGGTAGCGTTGTTACTCGTTCCTTTCCACAAGGAAACCAAGTTCTAGCAGGGGTTCCAGCTCGAGTTTTAAAACCGTTGGGTATTTATAAGGGAACAGAGTGAGATTGTTTGAAAATATAATGCTCAGACTAAGATTAAGCTTTAAAAAGAAAATAGCTCCTACGGTTAGAATCTTGGAAAAAGCATATTTTAAATCACTTGATGCACCACCACCAATTTTTATAATCGGAGCTCCAAGGACAGGATCTACTATTCTATATCAAGCGTTAACTAATAGTTATCAGGTTTCGTATATTGATAACTTAGCATGCACTTGGCATAGGAATTTACGGTTTGGCTTGATGCTAAGTTATCTCAAATTCCGGAATAAACCGCACAATAACTTTAGATCTAATCATGGAGATACAAAAAAATTTGGTGCTCATGCGCCGAGTGAATGTGGCCAATTCTGGTATCGGTGGTTACCAAAAGATAGACACTTTATTGATTATGAGAATATTACGGAGGAAATGGTCCGCGATATTCGGACAGAAGTACTTGGAGCCGCTGCTTACTTAAAGAAACCAATATTATTTAAAAATTTAAATGCTGGGCAAAGACTACGTTTGATACATAGGTGCTTTCCTGACGCAAAGATTATATTTGTTCGAAGAGATCCGAGATTCGTGGTAAATTCGATAGTAAGAGCTCGTAAAAAAGCTGGTGTAAAGCCCAACGAATGGTGGAGTATTATTCCTCGAAATATAAATGAGATACTTTGTCTACCAGAAAAGCAAATGTGTGCTGCACAAGTATATTATTTAGAAAAACAAATAGAAACAGACATCGATTTGTTTGCTGAGAATAACGTACGTTCGATTCACTATCAAAATCTTAGCAGCCAGCTAATAAATGAATTGGCGGATTGGTTGGGTGTTGAGGTGAAGCATGGGGGAGTTACGCCTTCGTTTAAATCAGATAAGATTGAGCTGCTTGATAAGAACGAGCTAATAAAGCTTAATCGAGTTGTGAGTAAATATGAATTTAGAAAGGAGTTGTTCATTTGAAAGAACGTTATCGTGAGCTATGTAATGAGGAATCATCGATCCCCTTATTTTCACAAGCATGGTGGTTAGATGCTGTAGCGGGCGATAGTTGGGATGTGATTTTGGAAATGAAGGGGGATCAAATTATAGGGGCCCTGCCCTATGTGGTCCAAAAGAAACTGGGAATTAAATTCATCTCTCAACCAAAATTGACCCAGAGTCTGGGCCCTTGGATTCGCCCAACGCAAAAATCTTATTCTAAACAACTATCGTATGAGAAAGATGTACTTAATGCACTTAACGACAATCTCCCAGCGTGTGATGAGTACAGACAGAATTGGTATTGCGGAATCACAAACTGGCTACCATTTTATTGGAACGGTTATGAACAGACAACTCGATACACATATCGTTTAGATCTTACCGTTGATAAAGACTTACTTTGGAAAGGTTTGCAACAAAATATCCGTGGCGATATTCGCAAGGCTCAAGAGCGCTTTAGAATAACGGTAAGAAAAGGAACTATTCAAGAGTTTATAGAGCTAAATAGATTAACTTTTGAACGTCAGGGACGTTCAGCCCCTTATACTAAAGAGTTAGTAGATAATATCAATATTGCAGCATTAAAACGCAATGCTTGCGATTGTCTTATCGCCGAAGATGAAGAAGGAAGGTTACACGCAGGTGCATATATAGTGAGAAGTTGCGATACAGCTTATTATCTGATGGGTGGCGGCGATCCTGAGTTACGTAATAGCGGAGCAACAAGTTTGGTATTGTGGGAAGCTATATGTCGTCAGCCCGAAGAAATTGAAATATTCGATTTTGAGGGTTCTATGATTGAACCAATAGAGCGCTTTTTTAGAGCTTTTGGAGCAGTACAAGCTCCTTATTATCATGTGTCCAAAACTTTTTCTAAATTTCTTAGGTTTGCTCGGTTCTGGAAGGGATTGATAAAGTAGAATGATAAATAAATCCTCGTTCAGCGTTAATTCCTTAAGATGGATGGAAAAAATAATTTCTAAGAGGTTCGGCTGTGAATTTACCTTAATTGAACATCGATCAAAGTTGTTAATGAAGCTTTCCGGTAGTGAATTTTCAATAAGATTAGGCCCCCTTCAACCGAGTTTTCATAAATCAACAATTTCGAATTTAGAGTGTTTCCACTGGCGAGCTTCTAAGGAAGGGTTTAATGGGCCCGTAAATGATCTTCTTTATGCTCCTTCTGAAACACCGTTGCCTGATAGAATCGTAGAAATTTATGAGGAAGGGGCGATAGTTCATTATGATATTTTTGGTTTGATATTTTGGATGATGACGCGTCGGGAGGAAACTTATCGCTTTGACTTAGACGATCACCAGCGGTTCCCCGCTTCATCTTCTCACGCTTATCGTTATGGATATTTAGAAAGACCAATAGTGGATGAATGGCTTAATATTCTTGGTCAAGTGATTGTGCGAGTTTGGCCTAGTCTGGAACTAAAAGAGCATAAGTTTAAGGTACAGGTATCTCACGATGTTGATGAACCCTCCAAGTATGCGTTTAAATCGGTAAAGGGTTTGGCAAGAATAGTAGGTGGAGAGCTTGTGAGGAACAAAAACTATAAAGCTGCAATCCTTGGTCCTAAAGTTTGGCTGAATAGTCGTAGCAAGATAGATCCTCATGATCCTGTGTATACTTTTGATTGGTTAATGGATCAATCAGATAAAAATGGGCTAATAAGCGCATTTTATTTCATTTGCGGACGAACGGACCAAGAGAAGGACGCACTTTACGATGTAGAAATGCCTCAAATAAGAACTCTGATGAGGCATATTCACGAGCGTGGACACGAGGTTGGTTTACACCCAAGTTATAATACCTACGATAATCCAAATGAGATAGCCAATGAGGCAAATCGTTTATTCCGAGTATGCAAAGAAGAAGGAATAAATCAGGCGGAATGGGGGGGCCGGATGCATTATCTTCGATGGTCTTCTGAAGCGACTCCTGCTGCTTGGGAGAGTGCAGGAATGAACTATGATGGTACTTTAGGTTATGCTGACCGACCCGGGTTTAGATGTGGCACCTGTTTTGAGTATCCGTGGTTTGATGTCTACGAAGACAAAGAGTTGTCGTTAATTATTAGGCCGTTGATAGCAATGGATTGTACCGTGATTTCCGAGAGATATTTAGCATTAGGTTCATCCGAAGCAGCTTATAAAAAATTTAATGATTTGAAAAGCAATTGTTTTAAAGTCAAAGGAACGTTTTCGCTTCTTTGGCATAACTCGTTTTTTAAATCAAAGAACGACTTCGATATATATCAACGTTTGCTCGAATGAATTCAATTATAAAAAGTAAAGGATAAAAATTGAAAGTTATTCATGTATGCGCAACGAGTACTGCGAAAGGAAGCCGAGTTGAAGCTCAAAGACAGGTCGTAGACTCTGATGTGGTAGCACTATCATCAATGCTTCCGTCGGGTCGTCTAATATGCCATTTAATTAAAAATAAAAAATCGACCTATATATTTCATGAGCAATATACCTTAATTAATTTATTTTTTATCTATTTGCTAAGTATACTTTTTCGAAAGAAAAACGAATTTATCTATGATATTCATGATGTTCTACGAAAAAAGCCAACCGTTTCATTTAAAGCAAAATTAGCTTTTTACCCTTTAATGATTATAGAGTGTTGGGCTATAGCTAGAATTAAAATTCTCACAGTGAGTCGTGGGCTAGCAGAGTACTATAGAATTCGGTCAGAGAAAAATATCGGCGTTTTTTACAATTTAATTCCTACCGATGGTGCTCTTGATGGTCAAAAATTTCCTGTATATATGAGCTCTAGGCGCGCTGGTAATAAGGCCATTTACTTTGGTCAAATATACGAATCCCGAATTACAATTTCAGATATTAAGTCGTTATCGGAACAAGGTTTGTCCGTGAGTTTGTCCGGCAGATTTCCGGCAAGTGCATCAACCGAATATCAGAGGAATATTATTGCGGAGATTGAGAAATCCGGAGGTCAATTTTTAGGTGAGTATAGTCCATCAAATTTAAATTTTTTAAAAGACTTTGATTATTCTATTATGCTTTTTGGTGAAAAATCAGAAAACATAGTGCACTGTATGCCGAATAAATTATTTCAATCTTTAAGTTATGGTTTGACCTGCCTGGTTTCCCCCCATCTAATTGAAATTATTTCAGAGTTTTATGACACTGGGTTCGTAATTACATCAGAGGATGACTTGACAGAGTCGAAGGTTAAACTATTTGATACTTTGAGTGAGAAGCTAGCTCGTATGAATAAAAATAATCATCTAGTATTTAAAAAGTTGATAAACAGCCGCGATGCATCCTTGAAGTAACAGATGCACAGTATTTTTTAGTTGTGATGGATATACAATGAATAATGTCTTATTGGTTGTTCCAGTTTATAATGACTGGGATAGACTTGAATCTTTACTAGTTAGTTATTACGAGGCTTTGGAAAAGCATGAAGAACGAACCTCGTTAAATAGAAACAAGTACGAAATCTGTGTGGTGGACAATGGTTCGACCAGAACAACTGATCTTGTAGAGAGATTTAGTGAAGTGAAATGGTTGCAAGAATCTATTCCAGGATCATACTCAGCTCGGAATAAAGCAATATCTAGCCAAGTTGCAGACTATTATTATTTTACGGATTCTGATTGTATTATAGACATAGATTTGCTAACTATATTAGACCAAATTTTAGCTTCAAATAAAGAGTCTAAGATTATAGGTGGCAGGGTAAAGCTCTATCCTAAGGAAATCGGCAACGAAACCTTATTTGAGGCTTATGATTTGATTACAGGCCTAGACCAAGAGCGTTATATTTCCAAAGGAACAGCTATTACGGCAAATTTATTGGTTCCGAGGGACGTCATAAAAAAAATAGGTGCTTTTGATACATCAAGATTCTCCGGTGGAGACGCTGATTTTGCCCAAAGAGCGGTTAGATCTGGCATAGCTTTGGAATTTAGTTCACAGCTTATTGTCTATCACCCAGCGCGAAGCGATTTTATCGATTTTTCAGAAAAAGTGAAAAGAATTACCGGGGCTCAATGTCAACGGCTAGGAGCTTTAAAATCCTGGATTCTTATTCCGTTTGTATTTTTATTGTTAGCTAGAGATTGGCGGAAAATATTGACATCGACTTATAGTTTCTCAATCAAAATAAAAGCTTTACTTGTGTCATTAGTTATATTTTTTACTAGACAAAAGTATGCATTATACTTTCTATTCGGCGGTAAAAAATTTCAAAGGTAAAGTAGAACCTCGATAAGATGAAGCGGTTTATTCTATGATTATTAGTAAATATTGATGAAAAAAAGAATTTTATTAAAAAATGCTATATTCGATATAAACTTTCTATATTTGTATCTAGTGCCGGGAGCTATAATCTCATCAGTAATCCCTTGGGTTTCATTAAAACTTTTAGTTAGTTTTCTGATGGTTTTTTCTTATTTTTTAATTGTTAGGAATTTTCGAGTATCTATTGTTAGAGGTGGTTTTTTATTATACCCATTGATAATTACACTTCTGACTTCATTTTCCTTGATTTATAGTTTGAAGATCGCGATTTTTGACGATGTGTTTGAAATGCTGAGACCGATTAGCGCGATATTATTTGTGCTTTTTGTCTATCAATTCCATTGGGATGAAAAACAGTTAAAAGATAGAATTTATAGTAGTTGCTTTTATATAATCGTTTTTTTCTTTTCCTTGTATTTATTTGAGCTTATAAGTTTTCCTGTATTAGGTGATATCCACGAGTTATATCGACGCGAAAAAGATGCATTAGGTGGTAAGTTTGTAGGGCCGTTTTTTACAACCTACATAGCCGGTTCACTAATGTTAGCTATGTGCTCCATGTATTTTGCTCGTTTCATAATTGAGAAAAAATTTAGTTTCCTTGTATTGGCTTTGTTAGCTTCGTTCTTAGTAGTTGCCACACAGAGTCGCAGTGCATTTATGGCTTATGCGATGTTGGTTTTTTACTTTTATCTTGTAGCCTTTTTGGTTCATAAAGGGAATTCCATTGTTCGATTGATATTGATTTCTCTTTTTGTATTAGTTTTATTTTCCATATATATGGCTTTAGATTGGGCTGAAACTGCGCTGCCTTATCTTTATGCAGGCATTAAGAATTATGCTTTTAATTTTTCCGATCATATTGGCAGTAATAATTCCTTAGGCAAGCGAATATCTCAAGTGATGTGGTCAGTTTCCGAGAATGAACTTTATATTGTTGGTGTTGGTATATTGAAAGAAAAGGTACGATTGCTCGAGTCGTGGTTTGCATTATATTATGTCAGGTATGGGCTAATTGGGATGATATCTTATTTAGCATTTTGGTTCGTTTTATTTGTCTTTTCGGTTGTTGCCGCTCGGCGATTTTTTAGAGCTGGTGAGTTAGTCAAAAGTTCTTATCTTGTCGGTTTTTCTGGTATAGTTTTTTCCTTGCCTCCATTGCTTTTATCATCTGTTCCAACCGATTTTATGCCAACTCTTTTTACCTATTATGCGTTTGCTGCTGTTTCGATAGTTTTGTGTATAGAATCATCAAAGTATAAGCAAACGCCTAATCAGCGTAGCTTAATCATAAGCTAAGTTTATCCATATAATAATTTTCCTTACATCATTGGGTTAGTTTAGGAGAGAGTTTGAAATTACTAGTCTTATCATTTTATTTTCCTCCCGATTTGTCTGCAGGATCGTTCAGGATTAGTTCAATTGTAAGTGCTTTGGCTGAGCTCGGTATTGAGATCGAGGTGATCTCGACGCTTCCGAATAGATATGCGAGTTTTACAGCGGAGGCACCAGCTGTTGAAAATTTTGGTAGCATAACGGTTCGTCGTGTAGCTTTGCCGCCTCATGATAGCGGCATGATGGATCAAGCTAGGGCATTTAGTGCTTACTATCGAGAGGTTAAGAAACACACTAGCAAAATCAAATATGATGCAGTTTTTTCTACTTCATCTCGGTTGTTTACTGCGTTTTTAGGGGCTCAGATTGCTCGCAGAAAAAGCATCCCGTTGTATCTTGATATTAGAGATATATTTGTTGATACATTGAAAGATCTTTTACCTCCGAAGTTAACCTGGGTTACTTTACCTTTCCTAAAGCTTCTTGAACGTTATACGTTCCAAACAGCTAAGAGAATAAACTTGGTCTCACCGGGTTTCGAAAATTACTTCAAGGCTCGTTATCCACAAATTGATTATCGTTGGTTTACCAACGGAATAGATGATGAATTTATTAATGTTCCGATGTTAAATGATGACGAATTTAAGAACGCGGGTCGAATAAGGGTGCTGTATGCTGGTAATATAGGTGAAGGACAAGGGTTGCATACAATAATTCCAAACCTCGCAAGACGTCTGAGCGATGTGGCTGATTTTTACATCATCGGTGCAGGAGGTAAGCATCAAGAATTAGAGTCACAATGTAAATATCTTCAGAATGTGGCGTTACTTCCTCCAGTTAAGCGCCTAGACCTTATTGATGCTTATGTGAAGGCCGATGTGTTGTTCTTGCATTTGAATGATTACGAGGCTTTCAAAAAAGTGTTGCCGTCAAAAATTTTTGAATATGC
This sequence comes from Idiomarina sp., assembly GCA_040882145.1. Lineage (GTDB taxonomy): Bacteria > Pseudomonadota > Gammaproteobacteria > Enterobacterales > Alteromonadaceae > Pseudidiomarina. The sequence goes on along the minus strand of JBBEBU010000014.1, from coordinate 27,595 downwards.
CGCATTAGGTAAACCAATACTAGCTGGAGTTAGTGGCTATGCTGAGTATTTTCTGAAGGAAAATGTATCTAACTGCCAAGTTTTTGAGCCAAGTAATGACGAGCAAGCTGCTGATGGATTTCACAAGCTTGAATTTAAAACAAGCGAAAGGAGTGAGTTTGTTGAAAATTTTGCTAGACAAAAAATAATGAAAGAGATGGCTAACGATATTATGGATTTTGTCCGTGGGAATGATAACCATGTGTAACAGAATCAACCCCAAGAGAATAGGACTTACAGGCTCTAGCGGATTTATTGGGCGAGCAGTTGCGGAAAGATTACTTAGTGATGGTTACGAATTACTTTGTTTTGGTCGAAAAAATGCAGTTCCGGAGTCAGGGTTTTATAGATTAGATATCGGAGAAAACTTTGACGTAACTAACGAGCTTCGAAACGTCGATGTATTAATTCATTGTGCGGCAAGAGCGCATGTGATGAATGAGCAAGCGACTAATCCCCTTGAAACTTATCTTAAGTATAATACCGAAGCGACACTAAACCTAGCCAGACAAGCCGCTGTTTCCGGTGTTTCGAGGTTCATTTATTTAAGTTCAGTCAAAGCCGTCGGAGAGTCAACAACAAATAAAAATGCATACAAACATGATTCGTTGCTTGTGCCCGAGGATGCTTATGGTATTTCAAAAGCAAATGCGGAAAATGGTCTGAGACAATTGGCTGAAAAAATTGAGATGGAGATAATTATAATTAGGCCTCCTTTAGTATATGGAGAGGGGGTTAAGGGTAACTTTGCAATGATGCTGCGTCTGGCTCGAATGAATCTACCACTCCCGTTTGGTTCTATAATGAACCGGAGGAGTCTAGTCGCACTAGATAATCTTGTTGATTTAATCGCGACATGTATTCTACATCAGGAGGCTGGTAACAAAACCTTTATGGTTAGTGATGGTTACGATGTATCAACTCCCGAACTACTATCAATTATGATCAAAATTAATGGAAAGTCTCCAAGGATGATGAAATTCCCACCCAAAATTCTGGTATTGATTGCTGCGATTTTTGGTCAGAAGTCGATAGCTGAAAGATTGTTAGGTTCTTTGGTCATTGACGCTGAACATACGGGTGCAACTTTAGGCTGGAAGCCTAAGGTAAGCTTAGAGGAAGCTCTAAAAAAATGTATTAAAGGAGCGAATAAATGATTCGGTTGTTAGATTTTATTTTTTCCTTGCTAGGACTGATACTAGGAATTCCAATTTTTATCATATTGTTTTTGGTTGGTCTATTTGATACCGGGTCTCCGCTCTTTATGCAGGAACGGGTTGGGCGTAATCAAAAACCGTTTGTTCTAATAAAATTTAGAACGATGCGGAAGGATACAGCTTCGGTTGCGACTCATCTCGCAAGCACATCTTCGATTACAAGGTTTGGTCACTTTTTGCGAAGAACTAAACTTGATGAATTACCACAACTCTGGAATGTGCTAAAAGGTGAAATGAGTTTGGTCGGCCCACGGCCTTGTTTGTTTAGCCAGCAAGAGCTTATAGATTTAAGAAAACAAAAAGGTGTGCTGAGTGCGCGACCAGGAATCACAGGGCTTGCTCAGATTAACGATATTGACATGTCAAGGCCTGAAATATTGGCCGAAACAGACAGCGAGATGCTGTATAACATGACAGTATTAAATTACTTCAAGTACATTTTCATGACAGTCTCTGGTAAAGGGCGTGGTGATAGAGTGGTTTAAGATGTAACTACACAGATTAATTGAGCAACTCAGATCATCACTCAATAAGTTAATTTCAAGGTTTATTAGATGTCTAAAAAAATTTGTATTTTAGGATTGGGTTATATTGGATTACCCACTGCTGCAGTGTTAGCAAACAATGGTTATAGGGTACAAGGTGTTGATGTATCTGCTGAAGTAGTAGATACGGTTAACAATGGGGATATTCACATTATCGAGCCAGAGCTAGACGCCTATGTAGCAAAAGCAGTATCAAATGGGATGCTCACCGCTTCCCTAAAAGCTGAGCCAGCTGATGTGTTTATCTTGGCAGTACCAACACCCTTTCATGATGGCCATGTTCCTAATATCGATTATGTTCTAGCGGCAACGAGAAACATTTCATCTGTTGTGAAAGGGGGGGATATGATTATTTTAGAGTCTACATCTCCGGTGGGAACAACTGAAAAAGTTGAAGAAGTATTACAAACAGAGGGCGTCGATACATCGATGATTCATATAGCCCATTGTCCAGAAAGAGTTTTACCTGGACAAATCTTGCGGGAGCTCGTAGAGAATGATCGTATAGTCGGGGGGTTAAATAATAGAAGCAGTGAAAAAGTAGCGGAGTTTTATCGTACATTTGTGTCAGGTGAGGTACTTGTTACGGACGCAAGAACTGCTGAAATGGCGAAGCTTACAGAGAATAGCTTTCGAGACGTGAACATAGCATTTGCAAATGAGCTTTCAATTCTGAGTGATAAATTCAATATTGATGTGTGGGAACTTATTAGGCTAGCGAATCGCCACCCAAGGGTTAATATTTTACAGCCAGGTACAGGTGTTGGTGGACACTGCATTGCTGTAGACCCTTGGTTTATAGTTCACGCAGGTGGTGAAGATGCGCGAATAATAAAAGTTGCTCGCGAGATTAATGATTATAAAACCGAATGGGTAATAGCAAGAATACTAGAAGATGTTTCTGCTTTTCGAAATGAGCACGGTCGAGAACCAATTGTTGGATGTATGGGATTAGCATTTAAGCCAAACATTGATGACCTACGAGAATCTCCTGCGTTAGAAGTTTTTCAAGCTTTAGTTGCTGAAGGTATTGAGGTTTTAGCTGTTGAGCCTAATCTGAAGAAGCACAAAAATATTATATTGAATGAGTATCATCGAGTGGCAGAATCTGCTGACATAGTTGCTTACCTCGTTGCACATAGTGAATTTAAAAACTTGAGAATTAAAGGCAAAGTGCTTGATTTCTGTGGTGTCACGGTAAACAAATAGGTTGTATTATGAAAGTGCTGCTTGCGTTTGGAACTCGCCCAGAAGCGATAAAAATGGCTCCTTTAATTAAGGCGTTAGAAAGAGATGATAGTTTTGATGTATCGGTTGCTGTAACGGCCCAACATCGTGAAATGCTTGACCAAGTATTAGCTTTATTTGAGATTAAACCGAACTATGATCTTAATATAATGAAAGCTGGTCAGGATCTCTTTGATGTGACTAGCGCTGTTCTTTTGGGAATGCGCGAAGTCCTGGCTGATGCTAAGCCTGATATAGTATTGGTTCATGGCGACACAGCTACTACATTCGCTGTATCATTAGCAGCTTTTTACTCTCGTATTCCGATAGGTCATATTGAAGCCGGGTTACGGACGCACGATTTATACTCACCTTGGCCTGAAGAGGCTAATCGGCAGTTGACAGGGCGTATTGCGAACTGGCATTTTGCACCAACGAAAAAGAATCACAAAGATCTTTTAACTGAAAATGTACCTAACGAATCAATTTTAATTACCGGTAACACAGTGATCGATGCTTTGTACTGGGTCATAGATAAGATAAAGTCTTCACCTAGCTTACAAGAAGCTATCTCATCGAATTTATACGATTCCGGTTTGACTGCTAATTTAACAGATAAACGATTTGTTTTAATAACAGGACACCGCCGAGAAAACTTCGGTCAAGGCTTTGAGAATATTTGCGAAGCCCTGCGCGCTTTAGCAACGAAGTATCCGGATGTGCACTTTGTATATCCAGTACATTTAAATCCGAATGTGCAAAAACCGGTAAAAACCTTATTGGCGGATTTCAATAATATTCATTTAATAAACCCTCTTGGCTATGAACCTTTCGTGTTCTTGATGCAACAATCGTATTTAGTTTTAACCGATAGTGGAGGCATTCAAGAAGAAGCACCTGGGTTAGGTAAGCCTGTTCTTGTTATGCGAGACACAACTGAACGGCCAGAAGCAGTCGACGCTGGTACGGTTAAGTTGGTTGGGACTTCCGTTAATCGAATCATTGGTGAGGTATCAATACTGCTGTCAGATGAAGATGTTTACGCAAAAATGTCGCTTTCCCATAATCCTTATGGTGACGGCAACGCATGTGAAAGTATCTGCAGGTTTTTGAAAGATAACTGTCAAAAATAAATGCTTTCTTAAACCATAATTTTGTCAAAATGTAACGACGGCACTACGGGAAGTTATGTGCAACTATATGGCTGGCCAGGTGAATAAAGGTTAAAATAATAATCATGCTTCATCATATTCTAAATTTATCACGTTCAGCCAAACGCACCGTTGCAGTGGTGATTGACTGTGCTTGTTTGATTTTTGCGTTTTGGTTTGCTCAGAGTGTCCGCTTCGAACAGCTTTATCCGTTGTATAAATTAGATGTGTGGCTTGCCCTTAGTATTGCTATTCCGATTTCCTTGCTTGTGTTTTCGTGGTTTGGCCTTTATCGAGTAGTGGTTCGATACCTAAACAGTAGAGCACAGATATCTATGGTAGTTGGGGTATTAGCATCCACTGGGGTATTGTATTTTTCTGCACAAGCTTTAGGCGTTAATTTTATGCTCAGCTCCGCGATTATTTATGCCATGACAGGTATGATTTTGGTCGGAAGTTCGCGCAATGTCGTTCGTACAGCTTACGAGCTATCAATGAAGCGTGAAAAGCAACGGGTTATTGTTTTCGGTGCTGGTTCTGCTGGTCGTCAACTTGCACGTGCTCTGCAAAGTGGCCAGGAATACTTCCCTGTTGCTTTCGTAGATGATGATGAAACATTGCATGGTTCATCTATGCTCGGACTTAGAGTATATGATCCCAAAGATTTAAAAAAATGGGTAAAAGAAAAAAATGTAAACCGTGTTTTGCTAGCTATTCCAAGCACTTCACGGTCAAATCGTAAGCGTATTCTAGAAATGCTTGAGCCCTTAAATGTGCAAGTGCAAACCATTCCTGGAATGACAGATATGGTTGATGGTGACGTACGTATTGATGAGTTACAAGACGTTCGTATTGAAGACCTGCTTGGCCGTGACCCTGTTGCACCAAACGAACAGCTGATGGACGCCAATATTCGCGGCAAAGTGGTTATGGTAACAGGTGCTGGCGGTTCTATTGGCTCTGAGCTATGCCGACAAATTATTAAGTATAAGCCAAAGTCTATTGTGCTTTACGAGCTGTCCGAATTTGGCTTGTACAGCATTGATCAAGAGCTTCGACAACTTTGTGCGCGTGAACAGCTCACGGTTTCTATTCACCCGGTTATTGGTACGGTGCAGCGTCGCAATCGTATAGAAGCAGTTTTGCGATCCTTTGGTGTGAATACGGTTTACCATGCGGCTGCTTATAAGCATGTACCATTGGTTGAGTACAACGTGGTTGAGGGCGTGCGCAACAATGTGTTCGGCACCTGGCATACCGCCGAAGCGGCGTTGGCAGCTGGCGTTGAAAACTTGGTATTAATTTCTACCGACAAAGCAGTACGCCCAACCAATACTATGGGCGCTACCAAACGCATGGCCGAACTGGTGCTGCAGGCGTTAGCTAAGCGTGAAGCGCATAATAATGCAGCCACGCACTTTAGTATGGTGCGTTTTGGTAATGTGTTGGGTTCTTCGGGTTCTGTAGTGCCCTTGTTTCGCGAACAAATTGAAAAGGGTGGCCCTATTACGGTTACTCACCCCGATATTATTCGTTATTTTATGACCATACCTGAAGCGGCCCAGTTGGTTATTCAGGCGGGGGCTATGTCGTTTTTAAGCCGCGCTGAGAACCTGCGTGAGAACAAAAATGACAGCACTGGTGGTGACGTATTCGTGCTAGACATGGGCGAACCAGTTAGAATTGCTGATCTGGCCGAGAAAATGATTAATCTAATGGGGCTGGAAGTTAAATCAGAAGCCAATCCTAACGGCGATATTGCTATTAAATACACCGGCTTGCGCCCGGGCGAAAAGTTATATGAAGAATTATTAATTGGTGACAATGTTTCAGTTACTGCGCATGGGCGGATCATGACAGCCCTTGAGAAGAGCCTGGACTGGCAAGCGCTGGAAGCTATTTTGAACCAGCTAGATACGGCCTGTCATGAGTTTAAAATATCCACGATTCGCGAATTACTGTTAAAAGCACCAACAGATTTTGAACCTTCCGATGGAATTTGTGACTTAGTTTGGTTGAATTCCGAAAAAGAAAATTCGTTACCGCCTGAAGCGTTGTTACAGTCTGAACAAAAACATAGCAAACTTATGCAGGACTACCCGTTAAGCGAAAAGTGACTGGGTTTTGCCCTAATAAGGGTTCCCCTAGCCGTCTGTCAGGCGCTACAATAAACCATAGTTTTAGTTTGCCGAATACATACACAAGGAGTCGGTTTTGAGCCGCATAATAACTTTAATAATGCTGACAATTGTATTGCTATTAGCCGGTACCAGTGTACCAGCGCAAGCGCAACAATTAAGTCAGGCTCAAATCGAGCAATTTAAAAAACTCCCCCGTGCTCAGCAACAAGCTCTAGCACGCCAATATGGCGTTAGCTTAAGTGATTTAGAGCGCATGAGTAACTCGTCAGGTTCTGGTGAAAAAACTGAAACTTCCGATACCGTATCGGCACGCGACTCATCCGACCGGGAGAGCTCCGACAGACGCCCGCTAAATGAGCTCAGCCCTAATGAACTTGAAAAACGTTTGGCGCAAGACGACGACGACATTCAGCCCTTTGGCTATAGCTTATTTCAGGGTGAACCAAGCACCTTTGCGCCTATTAGCAACGCACCTGTGCCGTCAAATTACTTAATCGGCATGGGCGATACCTTGCGCGTGCAGCTATATGGCAAAGAAAGCTCCAACTACGAAGTTACTGTAGACCGTGAAGGAAAAATCACTATTGGCCAGCTAGGCCCCATGCAAGTAGCGGGCTTAAGTTACGACGAAGTGAAAGAGCTGGTACGAGCCACAGTGCGTGAGCGCATGATAGGTATTGAAGCGGCTGTATCTATTTCAGAATTGCGGTCGATGCAGGTATTTGTGGTTGGCGAGGCTTATAAACCAGGTGCTTACACGGTGAGTTCGTTAACCACTATTAGCCAGGCGCTATTTGTGTCTGGCGGTGTATCTGATATTGCCTCACTACGTAATATTCAGCTTAAACGAAATGGCAAAACGGTTAAAACCTTTGACCTTTATGACTTGCTAACTAAGGGTGATGCCAGCGACGATGCGCTGTTGCGCTCTGGCGATGTGGTGTTTATTCCTCCTCGGGGAGAAATGGTTACGGTGAGCGGCCAAGTAATGCGCCCCGCAAAGTATGAGTTAAAAGGTAATGAAACCCTAGCTGACGTCGTTCAGCTGGCCGGAGGACTATTGTCCAATGCTTACGAGCAGTCTGCACAGCTGAAACGCATTAAAAATGGTTCTTACATTATCGAAACTGTTAATTTGCAAGCTCAAGCTGATAGCTTAAATGTTCGTGGCGGTGATGAGCTGGAAATTGCTGCTGTGGCTGAACGGGTTGCTGCTGGAGCCATGTTAGTGGGCGCGGTAACACGGCCTGGTTTATATGAAGTTAAAGCGGGCACGCAAATTAGTGATTTATTACCGAGTATTGACTCAGCGTTACTACCCGTAGCGGATTTAGCCTATGGCATGGTAGTACGTAACTCGGCAGATAGGCGCCAAACTGAAGTGCTGCAGTTTGACGTTACGAAAGCCATCAATGGCGAGCAGGGCCAGAACTTAGAACTGCAACCACGCGACCAAATCGTTATTTTTAGTCGTTACGAATCGGCTAAAGCTGAGCAAAATCAGTTAGCCAGCTGGTTGAAAACAGAGTCTCAGCGTGCTCGTGCCCAGCGCGACGAAGTGCTTAAATTGTATCGTGAGCAGTACCTGCAAAAATTAGTGGGAAATAGAGCCACAATGAATTTTGGTGACCAACAATCCACGCAACTGTTGGAGCTAAATGAAGAGTTATCGGCGTTATTCGACACTAAAGAAAAGAACAGTGAAGGCGGAGATGCTGAAGAAAAGCCAGAGAGCTATTATTCAAAATTCTCGCGTCACAATTTACTGCAACCCGTTTTATACCAGTTACGCAATCAGTTCTCTGCTACTGGCACTTTGCCATTGGTATATGTTGATGGTGAAGTTCGTTATCCGGGTATTTATCCATTGGCTGCTAATGCATCAGCTAAAGACGCCATTGCCGCTGCGGGCGGTTTAAAAGAGTCGGCCTATTTGGCTCGTGCTGAAATAACCCGCACGCTGTTAGTTAATGGTGAAGCTGTTACCGATTATGTACCTTTTGCGCTAAATGAAGTTTTAGACGGTACAACAGAAATAGCTCTAAACGGCCGCGACCGGGTAAATATATTGTCTATACCGGAGTGGCAAAATACCCTGCAGGTGCGCCTGGAAGGTGAGGTTCGATTCCCGGGCACTTACACCATTAGACGGGGTGAAACTTTAAAAACGCTGGTAAAGCGTGCTGGCGGTTTAACCGATTATGCCTTTGAAAAGGGCGCCGTGTTTACCCGTGAAGAACTTCGTAATACCGAAAAGCGTCAAATTGAAGGCCTTGCTCAGCAGTTGCGCCGTGAAATTGCTTCTAATGTTATTACCGATACCGGTGGCAACTTTGCCTATGCTGAGCTGAATCAACTGTTGAGTGATTTAACCAATATTGACCCCGTTGGCCGCCTGGTGGTTAATTTGGACCAAATTTTAGCTAACGGTAAAGGCAGTTCCGATATTCAGTTAAAAGACGGCGACCGTTTATTTGTACCAACTACCCAAAATACGGTCAGTATAATTGGTGAGGTTCAGTTGGCCAGTTCGTACCGTTACGACCAAACTCTGTCGTTAGACGATTACCTTGAACGCGCCGGTGGTTTACGACAAAAGGCCGCTGATGACAGCGTTTACATAGTAAAAGCCAATGGTTCCATTATGGTGCCAGACCGCTCCGGTTGGTTTAACTTTAAGCGAACCATGATTGAACCGGGCGATACCATAGTAGTACCGTTAGATACCCAGTATGTGAACAACCTGGAAATTTGGAGCACGGCCACCCAGATTATGTACCAGGTGGGTGTAGCCTTAGCAGCCGTAAGCTCATTGTAAAAATGAAGAGTCCAATCACTGTAGCCTGACGTTATACGTCAGGTGCGGTGCATTCGGCGAGATCTCACCTGACGTGAAACGTCAGGCTACATAAAGGTTTAGATGAACTTAAAATGAAAATAGCAGTAGCAGGAACAGGCTATGTTGGCTTATCAAACGCCGTGTTGTTAGCGCAGCATAATGAAGTTGTAGCCGTTGATATTGTTAAAGCCAAAGTTGATTTGGTGAACAGCGGTAAATCAACGGTGGAAGACCGAGAGCTTGAAGACTTCCTTGCCCGGGACGGTTTGAATTTAACGGCAACCACCGACCAAGAGTTGGCTTATAAAAGCGCTGATTTTGTTGTTATAGCAACACCCACTGACTACGACCCTCAAACAAATTACTTTAATACCACTTCCGTTGAGGCCGTTGTCCAATCTGTGTTAGCCACAAACGCTAACGCAGTTATGATTATAAAATCAACGGTGCCAGTTGGTTACACTAAGGAATTACGCGAGCGGTTAAATACACCCAATATTATTTTTTCACCGGAGTTTCTGCGTGAAGGCAAGGCATTGTATGACAATCTGCACCCCTCGCGTATTATCGTGGGCGAAAGGTCAGAGCGAGCGGAAGTCTTTGCTAACTTATTGCTAGCCGGTGCTGTTAAAAAAGATGTTGAAGTGCTTTTCACTGATTCAACCGAAGCCGAAGCCATAAAGTTATTTGCTAATACCTATTTAGCTATGCGAGTTGCTTATTTTAATGAGCTTGATAGCTATGCAGAAACTCATGGCTTAGACACGCGCCAAATTATTGATGGTGTATGTTTAGATCCACGCATTGGTGCGCACTATAATAATCCCTCGTTTGGCTATGGCGGTTACTGTTTACCGAAAGACACCAAACAGCTGTTAGCCAATTATGACGATGTACCACAAACGCTGATTAAAGCTATTGTTGAAGCTAATTCAACCCGTAAGGATTTTGTAGCTGATGCGATTATTGCGAAAAATCCTAAAGTAGTTGGTATCTACCGGTTAGTGATGAAGTCTGGTTCGGATAACTTCCGCTCTTCTGCCGTGCAAGGCATTATGAAACGCATTAAAGCGAAAGGCATTCCTGTGGTGGTTTATGAACCAGTACTTACTGAATCGCATTTTTACAATTCGCCAGTGATTCGTGATTTGGCTGAATTTAAGAAGCAGAGTTGCGTGATTATTTCTAATCGATTGGCAGATGATTTGCTCGATGTTGCTGATAAAGTCTACACCCGCGACCTGTTTAATTCCGATTGATTGCGTACTATGAAACCTGATTTTTTGAAGTGAGATTCGGTGTTGAAATCACCATTAGAGTACAATTTATATTCTGATAATCGCTGTGGTATCTGAGCTACCGTAGAACGGTGGGCTATAATACGCGCAACACAAGAAACAAGGCAGTTGCAATGAACGAACAACGCTTAACCCATCTGAAAGCCCTCGAAAATGAATCAATTCAAATATTTCGTGAGGTTGCTGCTGAATTTGAAAAGCCGGTGATGCTTTACTCAGTAGGTAAAGACTCATCGGTGCTGCTGCATTTGGCACGCAAAGCCTTTTATCCGGGGGCCATCCCGTTTCCGTTAATGCATGTCGATACCACCTGGAAATTTAAAGAGATGATCGAATTTCGGGATCGCATGGCCAAGGAATATGGTTTTGAGTTGCTTACGCATTCGAATCCAGAAGGTATTGCGCAAGGGGTTGGGCCGTTCACCCATGGCAGTGCGAAGCATACCGATATTATGAAAACCCAGGCACTGAAGCAGGCACTCAATCAATATAAATTCGATGCTGCTTTTGGTGGCGCTCGTCGCGATGAAGAGAAGTCCCGGGCAAAGGAGCGCGTGTATTCGTTCCGCGACAAAAGTCACCGTTGGGACCCTAAAAATCAACGCCCTGAGCTGTGGAGTATTTTTAACGGTAAGGTAGATAAAGGCGAAAGCATTCGCGTGTTTCCGCTTTCGAACTGGACCGAGCTGGATATTTGGCAATATATTTATTTAGAAAATATTCAAATTCCAGAGCTGTACTTTGCCAAAAAACGTCCGGTTGTAGAGCGCGACGGCACTTTAATTATGGTTGATGACGACCGTATGCCATTACAGCCGGGCGAGAAGCCACAACTAAAAATGGTGCGTTTTCGTACCTTGGGTTGCTACCCATTAACGGGCGCGGTTGAGTCCAGTGCTGCAACCTTGCCTGAAATTATTCAAGAAATGCTGCTAACTAAGACCTCTGAACGCCAAGGCCGTGTAATTGATCACGACAGCTCCGGTTCTATGGAGAAGAAGAAAATGGAGGGGTACTTTTAATGAGTCACGCCAGCCCACTAATCGAAAAAGACATTTTAGAGTACCTTCAGCAGCACGAAAACAAAGAGCTATTGCGTTTTATTACCTGTGGTAGCGTTGATGACGGTAAAAGCACGCTGATTGGTCGTTTACTGCACGACAGCAAAATGATATTTGAAGATCAACTGGCCGCTATTACCGAAGACAGCAAAAAATCAGGCACCCAGGGTGACAATGTTGATTTGGCCTTGTTGGTAGACGGCCTGCAGTCTGAACGTGAGCAGGGCATTACCATTGATGTGGCCTACCGGTATTTTTCTACTGATAAGCGTAAATTTATTATTGCTGATACCCCAGGGCATGAGCAGTACACGCGCAACATGGTGACTGGTGCTTCCACCTGTGATTTGGCCATTATTCTGATTGATGCCAGCCGTGGTGTGCAAACCCAAACGCGTCGGCATAGCTTTATTTGTTCTTTATTGGGCATTAAGCATGTAATTGTTGCCGTTAATAAAATGGACTTGGTTGATTACTCGCAAGAGCGCTATAAAGAAATTCAAGCGGATTATTTGAAGCTAGCCGGTACCTTGGATATTCCGGATATTCGCTTTGTACCCATTTCGGCGCTTACTGGCGATAACGTGGTGAACCCTTCGGAGAATATGGCTTGGTTCCGTGGGTCACCGTTGATGCAGTATTTGGAAAATGCTGAAATTGATCAACCTGTAGATACCGACGAATTTCGTTTTCCTGTGCAGTTAGTTTCGCGCCCGAATTCGAATTTCCGCGGGTTTCAAGGCACTATTGCCTCGGGCAGCGTGAAAGTCGGTGACACGATTCGTGTGTTACCTTCTGGCAAACTGAGCACCATTAAAGAAATTGTGACTTTTGACGGTAACTTGGAAGCTGCCCACGCACCTATGGCTGTTACCCTAACGTTAAACGACGAAATTGATATTAGTCGTGGCGACATGATTGTGCGCAAGGACAACCTACCGAATACCTCGTCGCGTATGCGTGCTAAACTGGTGTGGATGCATGAACAAGCGTTAGAGGCACACCGAGAGTATTATATTAAGTTTGCTTGTAAGTTAACGCGTGGCGAAGTGACTACGTTACATCATCGTATTGATGTTAATACCATGGCCGAGCAAGAGGCGGGCAAGCTAGAGCTTAACGAAATTGGCTTAGTGGACTTGCAAGTAGCAGAGCCGGTGGTGTTTGACGCCTACCAGAAAAATAAACAAACTGGTGCGTTTATCATCATTGACCGCTTAAGCAATGTAACCGTTGGTGCGGGCATGATAGAAGAAGCGTTAACCGAAGGTGACGCAAATACGGTACCCACGGAATTTAGCGATTATGAATTGGAATTGAACGCCTTTGTTCGTAAGCATTTCCCGCATTGGGGTGCTAAAGACTTACGTAAGCTTTAAGTTGCAACGGCCATGACCCTTGCGGCTGCGGCCTTAATTGGCTTGTTAATAACAATGGTTGCGCTGCTGGTTAAATTTCAGCAGCGCGCGTCTGCTATTTTTGCCGGCGCTATGTTAGTCACTTTTGCTTGTGGTTGGGTCACGGAAACTAACTTACTTCGCAATGCCGCCAATCCAGGGCTAATGACGCTTGTGATGCTGATCCTGGTGTCTTATGCGCTGGAGAAAACCGCGTTGTTACGTCGTATCTCCCGCTTTTTGTTCAGTAAGTCAGAGTCTGCCAGTTTAATAAAAACCATGGGGGTTTCGGCGCTAGCTTCGTCAGTGTTGAACAACACTGCTGTGGTTGCAGCTTTGCTCAACGCTGTTCGCAATAACCGCTATGTGCCTTCCTCGCGTTTACTTATTCCATTGTCTTTTGCCGCCATTATGGGCGGCACACTTACGCTAATTGGTACCTCTACCAACCTGATAGTTAACTCGATGTTTACCGACACCGGGCATGCAGGGTTTCGCTTTTTTGATTTTACCTTAGTGGGTTTGGTGGTGCTGTTGGGCGGAAGTTCGGTGCTACTTATTACCGCGCGATGGTTACCAAGGCAAACAGATGAAAAATCTGAATCCGCACAATATTATTTAGAAGCACAGTTGAGTGAAAGTTCTCCGTTGGTGGGTAAACATATTGACGAAGCTGGGCTGCGCCACTTAGAAGATTTGTTTTTAACAGAAATTATTCGCGCGGACGGACTAGAAGTGATTCGTCCAGTGGCTCGTTATGATGTGCTGCAGGCCGGAGATAAGCTTCTATTTACCGGTGATGTAAGTAAAGTGAAAGTGCTCAGCCAGTTTCCGGGTTTAAGCTTGTTTGCAGATGACAACGGCTTGGCTACCCATGAACTTACCGAAGTGATTATTAAAGAAGAATCGGTATTGATTGGAAAAGCGCTAAAACAAACAGGTTTCCGCGCACGTTTTGATGCTGCGGTGGTAGCGATACGCCGCGACGGTCATAGATTAACTGGTAAGCTTGGTGATGTGCAGTTACAGCCCGGCGATTTTCTCTTGCTGGCAACCGGGCCTGATTTTTCGGCGCGCACTAACTTGTCGAAAAACTTTTATGTGTTGTCGGGAATGCAGCCCGATAACGTGCTCAGTGGTTGGCGCGAACGCATCACTATTTGGGGCTTTGTTGTCATGATAGCGGGTACCGTTATCACCGGCAGTTCACTGTTTATGGGTGTGTTATTTTTATTGGCCCTGTTGTTGGTTACAGGTTGCTTGAATGTGAACGAAATCAAGCGCCGATTTCCGATTGAGATTTGGCTCATTGTTACCAGCGCGTTGTGTATTGCCAACGCGTTAGAATCGACAGGTTTGGCAAGCGCTCTAACTAATTTTGCCAGTACTAGTTTAGAAGGATACACCCCTTATGTGGCCTTTATAGGTGTTTACTTACTAACTTATATTCTGACTGAACTGGTTACCAACAATGCTGCCGCTGCTTTAATGTTCCCAGTTGGCTACAGCTTGGCGGTGGGAATGGGAATTGATCCATTCCCTATGGTGATGGGCATTGCATTTGCTGCTTCCGCCAGCTTTGTAACGCCTTATGGGTACCAGACCAACCTAATGGTATTTAACGCGTCGAGCTACCGCTTGAAGCACTTTGTGCTGATTGGTGCACCGGTCGCGATAACCTATAATGCTTTAAGTATTCTTGCGGTACCCTTTTTCTTTCCGTTTTATAGCTAGTAATAAGAGAGTTTTATGTCGGGCACTTCAAACAACAATAATCCGAATATAGTGTGGCATAACGCCGCAGTCTCTCACGCGGACCGCGTTAAACAGCATGAGCATAAGCCCTGCGTACTCTGGTACACCGGCTTAAGCGGCTCGGGCAAATCAACTATTGCCAACGCGGTAGACAGGCTGCTGTTTGAACGTGGCTGCCATACCTATGTGTTAGACGGTGACAACGTACGTCATGGCCTAAATCAGGACTTAGGTTTTGATGATGCCGCACGCACTGAGAATATTCGTCGTATTACCGAGGTGTCTCGCTTGTTCGTTGATGCCGGGTTGATTGTTAGCACAGCCTTTATTTCGCCTTTTGTGGTTGACCGTGAGCAAGCCCGTAAGCTGGTGGGTGACACCTTTATTGAGGTGTTTGTAGACACGCCGCTGGAAGTTTGTGAGCAGCGCGACCCCAAAGGATTGTACAAAAAAGCCCGCGCAGGGGATATTTCGGACTTCACCGGTATTAATTCGCCGTACGAGGCGCCACCAGAGCCTGAGGTGCATTTACGCACCGCTGAACTCAGCATCGAGCAAGCCGCCCAGCAAGTCGTCGACTACCTAATCAACCGCGGTATCGTTTCTTAAAAAAAGGGCCCGGTTACACCAGCAACCGAGCCCTTTTTACATGATCCCTTGTTTATTGAACCGGAGCGTTAGCCGGGCGGCGTGGCAGGAAGCTCACGCGTTGCAGCTCAGCGGCCGGTTTGCTGCTGGCATAACCAAAGCTTGTGGCGCTAGCTGTGTCTGCATAGTCTGGATTGCTTAAGTCATTTGGCAGCGTGCGCTTTTCTAGAATGTTCAAGCGTGGTGTAACCCAGGTAAAGCGGTCGCCTGTACCTTCTGGATTGAAGTTCGCGTCTTCCAGCTCCAATACATACACAAAGCCAGTATTGGTGTCACCAGTTTCAACATCCAGTGGGTGCCAAATACGGGTACGGCAATCTACTGGTAATTGTTGCGCGCTACATGGGCCAGAACGGTCTATTTCAAGAGCGCCGGTTTCAGCAGCAATGCTCCAACTGGTTGCGTTGGTGAACAGTAATTGCGTGGTTTCGGTATAACTGCAGTAACCCAGCGTAGCGAACTCTTCGCAGCCCAAACTGATGTTATAACCGGTAGTGCTGTTTTCAAACTGCCAGCCAAAATAACCGCCAATTGTTGGCTCATTGTTCACCGCGTCCCAGCCAGAAACCGGCCACGAGTTAATGTAAGCAAACCAGTTTTCAGTGGCTGCCGTTAGCACATCGTCAGTGGTGAAGGCAAACTCAGGGTTTTGTTTGGCTATCCATTCGAAGGTAGCCACAATACTGCCAGAGTCGGTACCAGCTACCACTAAGCCGCCGTATAAAGCACCTTGCTCAGCAATCACTTCAACAGCCTGATTCACGTCGCCATAACTTAATTCAACGATGTCGATGTCGGTAAGTGTCCAGCTACCGGTTAAGCCGGTATTTAAAGCGCTAAAAGTACCGTTTTCGGCAAAGGTTACTAAGTCGGCACTTAGCACGCGGTTCTGATCACCTGGCCGAGCCTGACCTAGTATGGGTAAGCTCCAGGTTCCCACTACGTCGGCTGCATCAATTTCCCAGTACTCCGCTTTGTCACCGTTAATAAATACCGATTGATAATCCAGTTCAAGGGTATTTGGTGGTACTTGGTATTCTTGTCCGTTGTAGGTAAAAGGCGCATAGCTTTCAATAATGGTTTCTTCAATTTGCACCGCATCGTTCCGAGTGCCACCGGAAATCACTTTAAAGCGAATACCGCTTTGCGAACGGGTTGCTGTTGCCTGGGTAATACCAGCACCTTCATAGGCTGCTATTAGCGTGGCGTCGTCGGTAATGTCGTAAATAGACGGGAAGTTGTTAGTTAACACGGGCGCATCAAATACCAGATTGTAGAAGCCCGCGTCATTTTGCGTCCAGCTCATGGTGGTATTGTTACCTTCTTCGGTAAAGAAGGAGCTAAACACTTCGCCGGTACCGTTTTCGTTAAAAATATAACCGGTGTTGGCTTTTGGAATGAAGCCCGGGCGAGTTGGTGAAATGTCCACATAGTAGGAAGGTGGGCCACCTGTTTCTACTTGCACCAGCTCTTCGTCAGCAATAATTTCATCGACGATGCTGGCAAGTAAACCCGGTGCTGCGGCTTCAACTTCTTCTACGTAGGTGTTGTAGGCCTCTAGGTTACTGGCAAAGGCAATAATGTCGGTTGAGCCTGCTGGTAAATCGTAGTCAGGGTTATCAATAATCAACTTAATTACCGCTGCTAGCTCTAACAAGGTGGCAGGGTTAACTGCACCTTGCGCTGCTTCCAGTTCTTCCTCTGTGGTAGGTGCAGCACCTAATGCCGAGGTACCTAATACCGATGCAGCTGTGGTTACGTTAGTTACGTTGGTGCCGGCGGCTTCACTTCTGTCTAATACGCCGTCACCACCAGAGGCTGCCTGCAAGGTTGCCAGGCTAGGTAAGGTGCTGGTTAGGTTTACATAAGCCTGATCGTTGGCTGCTGCGCCCTGCGCGTTAATGGTTAGCAGTTGTGCGGCGTTGGTGTAATTAATGGTAACACTGTAATTACCTTCGGCATCGGCGGTTGCGGTAAAGGTTTCATCGCCCACGGCTACGGTAACTACGGCATCAGCTATTGGCGCGTCGATAACGCGGCCAGTAACGGTTACGGTTTCTTGCACGGTAACTGTGACTGTGGCGGTAGCTGTGTCTTCGCCGTCGCTAATGGTGTAAGTGAAAGTGTCTTCGCCTAAAAAGCCATCTGCGGGAGTGTAGTCAACCCCTGCGTTGTCGGCTGCAATAGCGGCTGTGCCATTTTCGGGTTCGGCAACCGCAGAAACTGTGATTGCGTCACCGTCGGCGTCGCCGTCGTTGTCGAGAACGTCAATGGTGATGGTTGCGCCAGCCTGTACCGTGGCGGCATCATCAGCGGCTTCTGGCGCCGTATTCGGAGGTGGTGGTGGCGGTGGTGTTGGGTCGTCGCTGCCACCGCAGCCCACTAGGGTACCGGATACGGCAACAAAGCCGCTTAACAGCAGTGCTTTATAAATAGGATTCATACGGACTTTTCCTTACAAAAATGTGGGCAGTGCCCGGTATTTGGGTTAGAAAGAGCCAGCCTTGGACAGCTATGTTCGTCTTCTTGCGGAAGGGAGATACCTTGGTTGGTTGCTATTTTTTATACGCAGTTCAAAAGTTAGTCAACAAATATTATTAACATGTAGCGTTGGGCTACCTTCGATAAAATTATAATTGATGTAATCAATTTGGATTGCGTATATTATTTAATGTAATCAAATATAGATACATTAAGTTTGATAAAGTAACCTTTTTAGGTTACGTTATATCTGATGGTAACTATTAAGGTCCGATTATGGCAGCTTACAACGTGAACAAGCCAAAAAGTGCAGTTGGTGTAATGGTGCGAGAGCACTACAAAGAAATTGCGAACTCCGCTACTAAACATAGAAGCTTACCTGCTGTGCCTGCTGAAGGTTGGGTTAGAACTATTCGTAAATCTTTAGATATGTCGGGGGCGCAATTAGCCGGGCGCTTAAACTTAAGCCGAAACCGCGTTTCAGTGCTGGAACGTCGGGAGGTTGAAGGTGACATCACAATCAATCAGCTAAAAGAACTAGCTGACAAACTAAATTGTGACCTTACCTATGCTTTGGTACCGAAGAAGAACGTGAACCTGATTCTGGAAGAGCGAGCAGAAAAGTTGGCAAAAACTCGCGTGGCGACAAACTCACAGAATATGTTCTTGGAAGCCCAAATGATTAGCCCTGAAAAACAGCAGCTTCTTGTTGAGGAGCTAAAAAATGAGCTGCTGGCAGCAGGGGGACGTTTGCTTTGGCGCAATAGCAAGGGTGAGGGCTAAATGTGAGCTTGCTTATAGACAACCCCGCGGGCGCAACGGCACTTTCACCGGACGATTTAATTGGTTTGAAGCTACCTCATATTCAGACTCGTGCACAATTGAATGAAGTTGAAGCAGCGAACATTCTACAAGGCCAGATGTGGATATCTCGTATTAATAGTTTAACTATTGACGATATTCTTGATCGCGAGTTCATTGTTGCACTTCACCAAAAGTTGTTTGGTGAGGTATGGGTCTGGGCGGGTAAATTCAGACAACGAGAGCTGAATATCGGCGTTGACCCGAACAATATATCGGTAGATTTGTACAATTTTTTAGAAGATGCAAAATATTGGATTGAGTATAAGCATTTTTCAACCTTGGAGCTGAGCGTACGAATTCATCATCGGCTGGTGCAGATTCATCCTTTCGCTAATGGTAATGGTCGTCACTCGAGAATATTCACTGATGTGGTCAGAGTATTTTTATTAGACGAACGCGTACTCACTTGGGCAAACGCGAAGTTAGAGGATATGTCTGAAGAGAGAGCTGCTTATATCGAGGCCCTGCGTGCAGCTGATGCCGGTAGTTTCTCTGAGTTAGAATACTACCTTCGCACGCTCGGCAACCAGTAGCGTGACGTTCTACGTCAGGTGAGATGCTCATACCTTCACAAATACATTTGTATCACGCTATATGCCCATATTTTCACGAATACACGGGTTTACGCGGGCATACCACACCTGACGTGGAACGTCAGGCTACGTGTGGGTATAATCGGGTTATGGTTTGATTAATTAATGAGATAACAATGCTAAACGAACAACAACGAGAAGATGTTATCACCATAGCTAGGCAGGCGGGTGACGCCATTATGCAGGTGTACGGAGAAGGCGACTTTGCGGTGCAAAGTAAAACCGACGACAGCCCCTTAACGCGCGCCGACTTAGCCGCGCACAAGGTAATTGTGGCCGGGCTTGAACAGCTAAGCGTGCAGTACCCTGTGCTAAGCGAAGAATCTGAAAGCATTAGTTGGGATCAGCGTCGCCAGTGGCAAACCTACTGGTTGGTAGACCCGCTAGACGGCACCAAAGAATTTATTAAGCGCAACGGCGAATTTACCGTAAACATTGCCCTTATTCATCAGGGTGAGCCGGTATTTGGGGTGGTGTATGCGCCGGTACTGAATGACATGTATTGGGGCTTGGTTGCTGGAATCAGTGGGGCGACAGAGGGTGCGACGGGTAGTGTCGCATATCGTAATGATCAGCAGATTCAGGCAAAGTCAGCTAACAATAGCGATAAGTTAACCGTAGTAGGTTCCCGCTCACACCAAAGCGCTGAGTTATCAGGTTACCTGGAACAGCTAGGTAAGCCATACGAGCTGGTAGCCATGGGCAGTTCGCTAAAAATCTGTCTGGTGGCGTCCGGCGAAGCCGACCTATACCCACGTTTGGGGCCCACTTGCGAGTGGGACACGGCCGCAGCCCACGCCGTAGCGCTGGCTGCCGGCGCCAGTGTCACTGAGTTAGGTGGCACCAATAACGGTAAACCACTGCGTTATAACCAAACAGAGTCCTTGTTAAACCCTTACTTTCTGTGCGCCGGCAGCACTACCTAAAGCTTCGTAGGTTGGGTCCATAGCTGCACTGGGGTCACTAGACTTTGTGCTTAGCGTAACCACGGTAGCAGGCTCTGCTTTGCTGGTAGCCAGTTGGTTTCTGGCAGTTGCAGAAGTTTCAGGTGGCGCCGTTGGCTGCAGTTTATGATCAAAGGGAACCGGTAATGGTTCAGATTTCAGCGGGTTTGGCAGCTGCTTATCAGAGTTCGGCTGACTGTTAACTGTTCCCGGGTTGAAAAGCGGTTGTAACATCATGGTAGTAGTCTCCAGTTTGTTGTGTTCGTATAATACTTCGGTGCTCTGAAGTATCTGAGAAAACTGCAATATGCATGCCGATAATTTCAGGCTACTTTTTGCCAAGAGAATTGATTACCATGGGCGCATATTCTTAAAGCAACCGAATGTCAGACAAGGAATGCTGAATGCTAATTGAAAATAAATACTTACACTTGGATGCAAGCTACCAGGGCCTGTCAGCAAAGGAGTTAAGCGACTTTGCCAGCAAGCGCTTACCCGAAAATTTTGACGCGCTGCGCAGCCAACTGCTGAAAGGCGAATTTATGAACGCCTCGGAAGGGCGCAAAGTAAGCCATTGCTTAAGCCGTTCTATTCATTCAGTAGTGGCTGCCGGAAACGGCAAAAACCGCTTTTCCGACATGGTGCGCGAGCTGCGTTCCGGCCGCTGGTTAGGAGCTACCGGCAAACCTGTTCAGCATGTGGTGAATATTGGCGTAGGCGGCTCTGACTTAGGCCCCATGATGGGCAGCTTTGCTCTGCGCGAGTTTGCCGACGATTCATCGCTACACGATTTGCAGGTGCATTTTGTATCCTCTATGGATGGGGGGCAATTGTATGCCGTATTGCCGCTAGTTGACCCTGAAACTACCGTGTTTATTATTGCTTCAAAGTCTTTCGGTACTATCGACACCCTGGCTAACGTAGACACAGTGCGCAAGTGGGTAGCTGCGCCTGGCGAGGGTAAGCAGTCACTAACTAACGAGCAATGGCTGTCGCGTCATGTTATTGGGGTTTCATCTAACTCGGTGGCTATGAACGATTTTGGCATTCCGGCGGCACAACAATTAACTTTTGCGCCTTCTGTGGGCGGGCGTTTTTCGCTGTGGTCGGCCATAGGTTTGCCTATTGCCTTAACCATTGGCGTGCACCAATTTAGCCGTATGTTAGCTGGCGCGCATGAAATGGATGAGCACTTTGGTAAGGCGCCGGTACTGGAAAATATTCCCCTGCTCATGGCGCTTATTGGTGTGTACAACCGCGAAGAACGCGGCATTAATAATCTGGCCGTGTTGCCGTACGACGGCCGCTTGCGTTACTTACCCAGCTACTTACAACAGCTGGATATGGAAAGTAACGGTAAACAAGCCGACCACAGCGGTAAAGCCATTGATTACCCTACGGGGCCTATTGTGTGGGGCGGTTTTGGGCCAAACGGTCAGCATGCGTTCTTTCAGCATTTGCATCAGGGTTACGATGCGTTTACCGCAGACTTTATAGCGGTACTTAAACGTGCCGCGCCGGACTTTGAACCGGGCGTGCAAGAAGGCTTAGCCGAGCAACAACGCTTAGCTATGGCGAACTGTTTAGCCCACCGGAAGCTCATGTGGTTTGGCAGCGAAAATAGCAAAGATCCGCGCCACCGTTACCCGGGCAAACATCCCTCTAGCTTGTTGTTTGTAGACGAGTTAACCCCGGAAAGCTTTGGCGCGTTAATTGCCGCCTACGAGCACAAGGTATTTACCCAGGGCGTAATTTGGTCACTAAACTCCTTTGATCAGCCGGGTGTTGAGCTTGGCAAAAAAGCCGCTATCGAATTGCTAGATATACTAGACGGTAAAGCCGCAGCGAGCGACGATTTCGACGCTTCTACCGCGGCCATGCTGAAACGTTTTTAGCCGCAACTAAATTCCACCCCGGTGAACCATAATCTGCCTTGGTGTCTAATTACTTAGGCACCAGGGTATACTTGCGCGTGGAGGGAGCATGTCCAGACAAGATGACGAATTTGAGTTATTCCGTCAGGAAATGGTGGACGTAACGCCATTGGTGGGTGAACAGGTTGCCGATATTAAAAAAGCGTTTGAGCCTACGCTGGCGCAGCGTGAACGGCGGTTAGCGGCCGAGCGGCAGTTGGAGGAAGACACCAATTTTTTGTCTACTGAATACGTAGACCTGGTAGACCCCGACGACATTTTGGAATTTAAGCGCGATGGCGTGCAAATTGGGGTGTATAAGCGCCTGAAGCAGGGCCGTTACAATATGGACGCCAGCCTGAATTTACATAAGCATACCCTGCGCGAAGCGCGCGTGGCCCTGTATGGTTTTATTCAGGACTGTCATGGCGCGGGTATTCGTACCGCGCTTATTATTCACGGCATGGGCAAGCAGGGTAAGCCGCACCCAGCACTGATTAAAAGTTATGTGAATAAGTGGCTGCGTGAACTGGAACCTGTGCTGGCATTTCATAGCGCCCAGCGCCCGCACGGCGGCCGCGGTGCTTTGTATGTGATGCTGCGTAAGAACGCAGATCAAAAGCAGTTCAATCGTGAGCTGCATGCGAAAAAATAACAGGTGGTACTTGGTATGGGGTTTCAATTTGGTAAAGGTGTTGGTGCTGTGGCATTGCTGGCGCTCAGCTTAACTGCCGTTCCTGTGCAAGCGCAGCAGCAGAACTTGTCCAACTGGCTGGGTGAACAGCTAAAGGAACAGGCGCAACAGCGTTTTGCTACCCAGTTGGAATACGGCAGCTTTGAGGTTAATACCCTTACCGCTGAACTTATGGCCACTGATATTCGCCTGCGTACCGACATTGCCGAGTTACCGGCCGGCTTGAATCAGTTGCTCATGGCGGAAAACCTGTTGCTGGAAGGCGACTGGCAACTACCCGGCGCTAATGCGCCCAAGAACAACATTGTGGTGAAGCGGGCGGTGCTTGAAAACGTGCAGCTAACTGTGGCCTATTTTGCAACCGGGCGTTCGAACCTACACGTACTGTTAGATCATGCCCGGCAGTTGCATTTGCAACGGGTGAATGAGCCCTTAGATTGGTCAGTAGATGAAATGGTACTGCGTAATGTGGTGGTGAACTTGTTTGACAGCGGCACTCCACTTGCCAGCGTACGAATTCCGGAATTGATCTTGCCTGCGGTGAATTCCGCGCAAACCACCGAGCAGCAAGTTGAGCAGCTATTGTGGCCGGTGCTGGACCAATTGGCGCGTCAGGCCATGAAAGGCAACAGTGAAAACGTGACGGTAGACAGTGGTGGCTTAATGCGCTTTTTGTGGCGCGAAATGTAAGCCGCTTAGAAATAGAAAAGCCCGCCAGAGTAAAATCTGGCGGGCTTTTTTGTATGAGCTGTATGTGCTGCTGCTAACTAACTTAGAAGCTATACATAGCCATAAAGTGCAGGCGGTTTAAGTCGCCATCAATACCATTTTCCAGTTCACGATTGGCGTTGGAAATTTCCGCACCAAAGGTAACCCGTGGCGTTGGCGAGTACATAATGTTAAAGGCCACGCGCTGAGTTGCTTTAGTGCCGCTAGTGCCGGCAATATCAGCGTCGTTGTCGCTCCAGCCGCGGGCAAACACGATGTTTGAGCGGGTGGTGTCGGACCAAACATGACGATACGCCAGAGTAAAGCCAGCAATATCAACCGCTTCTAAGTCGCCGTCGGCAGTAATTACCGCATCGTTAAAGGTGTTTAAGCCCATGTAACGACCTAAGCCTGAACCGTATACCGCAGACGCACGCACGTCGTTCTGGCCCAGCATAACTTTCGCCGCCACGTTAATGCCGTAACCAGTTTCGGTTTCTTCGTCGTTGTCACCGGTTACGTCATAAGCTAACTGGCGCACAATACCGGCTGCCGAGTAGCTTACACTGCCGCTTTTACCGGCGTACTTAGCCACTAAGTCAGGCATAACGCTGTCGCTGGAGGTAATACGGCCACCGCCACCAAATGGCGTTACTGTGGTTTCAGGGTTTTCCAGCGAGAAGCTAAAGCCGTTGCCCGCCGTGTAGCGAATTTGTGGTTGACGCATAAACGCCATACCGTCGGTAGCACCAACGAAATCAACAGATTCTGGCAGAATGCTTAAGTCTTGAAAGTTTGACCAGGCTTGTCCGAATAACCACTTACCGTAAGTGAAGTAAGCCTGACGTAAGCGCGGGGCATAAGAGTTAGTAATACGTTCGTCACCTACTGGCACGGTTAAAAAGTCCAGCTCAATACGGCCGCTGATTTTTTCACCGTTTTCCAGTTCTTGCGAAGCGGTGAAGAAGAAGCGTGACTGGCGCGCATGAATGTCGGTAACTAAGTCGTCACCAGTGCCGCCTACCGGGGTAACACTTGGAATGTAAAATTGACGGCCAATAAAGCCTGAAGCCGGTGCTTGCCCGTCGGCGTAATCAGATGCGAAGGCATCTAGTTTAACGTAACCGCCCCAGTCCCATTCTGGGTCCTGAGCCGCTGCAGGTAGCGCGGTCATGCTGCCGATAATGGCGCTGGCTACCAAGGATTTTTTTAAGATGTTTTGCAACATTGCTCTGCTCCTTATAAGGATTTCATAGTTGTTATTTAGTTATGATTAAACTTTTTGTTAGTTGAGAAGCTTCGTCAATACGGCAAAATTAATCAATCTATACTATGGTCTAATAGCCTTGAGGCCGCGAAAAACCTACAACATAGGGGTAAAATGCGCAACGGAGGAAGTATATATGTCGCAAGCAATTCACAAAGTTCCAGAGCATGCCAAGCAGCGTGCCTTAATTACCGAGCAAAAATATCAGCAAATGTATCAGCAGTCAGTGTCTGATCCTGAAAGTTTTTGGGGTGAGCACGGCCAACGCATTACCTGGTTTACGCCTTATAATAAAGTAAAAAACACCAGCTTTAAGCCCGGTAATGTGGACATTAAGTGGTTTGAAGATGGCACTTTGAACGCTTGCTACAACTGTGTAGATCGCCACTTGTCGGAGCGTGCCGACAAAACCGCTATTATTTGGGAAGGCGACTCGCCTGACGTACAAGAAGAAATTACTTACCGCACTTTGCATCAGGAAGTGTCGCGTTTTGCCAACGGCCTGAAAAAACTGGGTGTAGAAAAAGGCGATCGCGTGGCTATTTACATGCCTATGGTGCCGGAAGCGGCCTATGCCATGCTGGCTTGTGCCCGCATTGGTGCGGTGCATACGGTTATTTTTGGTGGTTTTTCGCCCAAAGCTATTGCCGACCGGGTGAACGACTGTGGCGTAAAAGTGGTAATTACCGCCGACGAAGGCCGTCGGGGTGGTAATGCGCTGGGCCTGAAAAAGAACGTAGACGAAGCGCTGGCCGATGGTAAATGCCCAACCGTTGAGCACGTGGTGGTGAGCCGCGTGACGCATGGCGAGGTGAACTGGAACGACTCTCGTGACGTGTGGTGGCACAAATTAGTCGCTGATGTTTCCAATGAATGTCAGCCAGAAGTTATGCAGGCTGAAGATCCGCTGTTTATTTTATATACCTCAGGTTCTACCGGCCAGCCGAAAGGTGTGTTGCATACCACCGGCGGCTACATGGTGTATGCGTCTATGACGCACGAATATGTATTTGATTACCATGAAGAAGATGTGTACTGGTGTGCAGCCGACGTAGGCTGGATTACCGGCCACACCTATATTGTTTATGGGCCACTGGCCAACGGCGCTACTACCTTAATGTTTGAAGGGGTGCCAACGTATCCGGGCGTGGGCCGTATTGGTGAGATTGTTGATAAGCATCAGGTGAATATTTTGTACACGGCGCCAACGGCTATTCGGGCGTTAATGTCGAAAGGTGATGCGGCGGCTGAAACCAGCTCGCGTAAGTCACTGCGGGTATTAGGTAGTGTGGGTGAACCTATTAATCCGGAAGCCTGGGAGTGGTATCACCGTGCTATTGGTAACAGCGAATGTCCGATTGTGGACACCTGGTGGCAAACCGAAACCGGCGGCATTATGATCACGCCATTGCCGGGCGCGACTGATTTAAAACCGGGCTCAGCGACGGTGCCATTCTTTGGCGTGCAACCAGCACTGGTAGACAGTGAGGGGGCTGAACTTAAAGGTGCTGCTGAGGGCAACCTGATTCTGAAAGACTCCTGGCCAGGGCAGTCGCGCACCTTGTGGGGTGACCATGAGCGCTTTGAGCAAACGTATTTTTCAGCTTACAAAAATGTGTACTTTACCGGTGATGGTGCGCGCCGCGATGAAGACGGCTACTACTGGATTACTGGCCGGGTAGACGACGTATTAAACGTATCTGGTCACCGCCTGGGTACCGCTGAAATTGAAAGCGCGCTGGTGGCTCACGCAGCTGTGGCTGAAGCTGCGGTGGTTGGTTATCCGCATGACTTAAAAGGTCAGGGTATTTACGTGTACGTAAGTTGTGTTAGCGGCACCGAGATTACCGAAGAGTTAACCAAGGAGCTACGCAACTGGGTGCGCAAAGAGTTAAGCCCTATTGCCACGCCGGACTTTATTCATTGGTCTGAAGGCTTGCCGAAAACTCGCTCAGGTAAAATCATGCGGCGCATTTTGCGTAAAATTGCCGCCAATGATTTTGGTAACCTGGGGGATACTTCTACGTTAGCCGATCCTTCTGTGGTAGATTCGTTAATTGAGAACCGACTGAATAAATAAGTTCCATAACGAACAGAAGGGAAGCACTGGCCATGGCGAAATTCTTGATTGCAGACGACCATCCGTTATTTCGTGAGGCGCTGCAAGGCGCCCTGGCCAATCATTATCCTGAGCTTGAACTGCGCGAAGCGGGTGATTTAGACGCTACGCTGGCGGCATTAAGCACGGACGATGATTTAGACTTATTGCTGCTGGATTTGCACATGCCAGGTAGCGGCGATGTTTACGGCCTGATAAGGGTTCGTGAAGATTATCCACTGCTGCCGGTGGCGGTTATTTCCGGCTCAGAAGACCCTTCGGTAGTTGCCAAGTGCATTGGTTTTGGTGCGCTTGGCTTTATTCCTAAATCTATGCCGTCGGCGCAAATCGCTGAGGCCATTGATAGTATTTTGCAGGGCGACACCTGGGTGCCCGCTGAAATGCGTGGGCGTTTAGACGACCTGTCGCAGGAAGACCATGAGCTGGCGCGCAAGGTAGCCACCTTAACGCCACAGCAATACCGGGTACTGTACTTTTTGCACGAAGGCCTGTTGAACAAGCAAATTGCCTATCAACTCAGCATTACCGAAGCCACCGTAAAAGCGCACATTACCGCCATATTCCGCAAGCTCGGCGTATACAGCCGCACCCAGGCCGTACTGCTGGCCGAACGCCTACAACTCGAAAACCCCTAAATGATGTAGCCTGATGAGATGGTCCCCTCCCACCTACGGCATCGCAATGTGCCAATATA
>JBBEBU010000013.1:0-2963 GCA_040882145.1 Idiomarina sp. | reverse complement strand
GAGCGTGAGTATTTTAAGCAG
The DNA here is from genome assembly GCA_040882145.1 of Idiomarina sp. Taxonomy (GTDB): domain Bacteria; phylum Pseudomonadota; class Gammaproteobacteria; order Enterobacterales; family Alteromonadaceae; genus Pseudidiomarina. The sequence goes on along the minus strand of JBBEBU010000013.1, from coordinate 2,942 downwards.
GTAGAAGGTGTCTAGAAAAATCAGGCCTTACCACACCGCTATCGCCAATAGCTACCAAGCCATCGCAATCAACACCTTCAGCACAGAGGAATTCATATTGGTAAAAGCCATAAACTCCGGCGTTTTTATCAATAAAAGGATTTCCGCTAAGTTCAACTTCGTTGTAAACATAGCTCGTGCCAACAGGATCCGTTGTCGAACTGATGATTTCAATTAGCTCTATCGATACCGAACTGGCATCTGCATAACCTTCGGTATCGACTTTTCTCTCGAGTACGCGCAGCTCATAAGAAACTCCGAATTCATGCTCAAAGCCTGCAATGCGACTAGCAAACATGGTTTGACCGTCTTCGCGAGTCGCAATTGCAACTAGCGCCGGTGTAAATTGAAGGCCTAAACCGTAATACACCGGTTGAGGGGCTACGGTAACAGTATATTCAGTAGAATCATCTGAGCTTCCGCAGCCGAACAAGTGCGTGGTCATAAGTGCGAGTGACAGATAACGTGCTAAAGTTTTTAATTCCATTAAAATCAACTCCTATTGATGATTAATATCATAGTCGTGAGTTTACCACGCATTTGATGGTTACGGTGCTACGTACAAGATTTCTTTTAAAGATGAGGTTACTTGCATGGAACCAAGTATCAAGAAAACGAGTTGTTAACGGAGAGGATATGCAAGGGTACTCTTCGGGATAATAAAGCTGTTTAGGAAACTGCCGGAGATTTTTTAAAAATGTTCTCGGTAAAAAATCTAGCGAAAGTGTAACCATCCACTTGTTTGTCAATGAGAGTGCGTCGCCGACGACAGTTGTTAGCAGATTGGAAGGACTCGATTATTCTCAATTCGAAAATGCTGGTTTTTATAAGTGGGGGCTATTGTTCGAAACTAAGTATTTCCACGACAATCTTACACTCCGGTTTTGCGATGGAGAGTTGTGCGAGATAAAACGTTACAGACGCTTCCTCGAGTACCCATAGCGAAATTTAGATGTTTTGATCTAAGAGCATTAGCTATGACAACAACCGCAACTTAAAAATTTACGGCGGCTGGAGTTATAACTACAATGCGCACAACCGCCTAATTTCGGCCACCAAGTCGGGCAAAAACCTGGCACTGGGCTACGACGCCAGCGGCCGCTTGTACAGCAGCACCTACAACGGCACCCAAACCGGCTTCCTGTACGACGGCGATGAACTAGTCGCTGAGTACAATAGCAGTGGCACCTTGCTGCGCCGTTACGTACACGGCGTGGGCACTGACGACCCATTGGTGCAGTACAACGGCTCCGGTACCGGCAATAAGGTGTACTTACTAGCGGACGAGCGTGGCTCCATTATCGCCGAGCTCGGAAATTCGCAAGTCATAAACCAGTACGGCCCTTACGGCGAGCCTATGAACACCAACGGCTCGCGCTTCCGCTACACCGGGCAAATCTTATTACCCGGCACTGAGCTTTATCATTACAAAGCCCGAGTATATCATCCGAAGCTAGGCCGCTTTATGCAGACCGACCCCATCGGCTACAAAGATGGTATGAACTGGTATGCCTACGTAGGCAATGACCCGATTAATCTGGTTGATCCGCTTGGCTTATGGGGCTACTTTAAAGACCAGAAGAGAGGCGGCGGGGCCTATCAAACCCTCGACCCTTCCGGCCTTAATAGTTTGGGTGATAGCGAATCGACACAAGAGGGAAGGCAGCCGGGAGCTATTTATGTGACTGGACACAGAGTCGGAAAGTCTGGTCCATATCATACAGCTCTCGAATATGATGACGGGACTGGAGCTCAGTGGATAAGTGCTGGCCCGGAAGGTACTTCCCTTGAAGGATTTGAAAAATTAGTGGGAGGGGTTGGAAATGCCGTTAACGGAGTTAGACCAACTGATGCGCCTGCTTTAAATATCACCCTTGGTGAAGTGTCTCCTCCGAAAGGAATGACAGCTGGGCAGTATTTCAATGTGCTTACGACGGCAGCAGGAAACTACACTAACCACGTTGATTACGATATGTTTCCTGCAATTTCTAACAGCTATAACTCAAATAGCTACGTGGCAGGTTTGCTGATTGCGACTGGGGGTATATCCTCTGTAAGGATGTCCGGCTTTGTTGGTGGCGGTAAACCATTGCCTAAACAGCATTTTGGATATTGATATGAAGAGAATATGTTTTCTGGTAATGATTATGAGCTTAATTGGTTGTGTCAAGACTACTTCTGACTACTATTATGCTTCACTGGAAGGTGTTTCCGGTGCAGAAGTCCATTCTAGAGGTAAAGTTCAGCTAGAGAATCTGGAAGGAAATTCAGAAATCCCAACGAGTTATGTTCTTAATCGGGAAAGGTATATCCTACGATTTTTAATTGGTGATGCGAGCTATTATCCTCATTTCAAGATATCGGTAAAAGGCCGTGATGGAAATACGTTTTATTTGAAGCCTCGTAGGGATATGAAAGTTGTTTCTGATGAAGGTGTTATATGTGCATCTTACTATCCAGACTCCCGAGACCCGTCGGTATTGCATTTTGGTTGGTCTTCAGGTTGCTTGTCAGAAGAAATTCCTAAGCAGATATCATTCGATGTGATAGACGAAAAAGGTAAAATCATCGCTGAAGAGGATCTGCCATTCGTCTTGAAGAAGGATGGCAAATACACATTGCTCGATGCGATATAGATTGACGAAAGTACGTTTCCCCAAGAAAAAAGCCCTGGCATTGGCCGGGGCTTTGTCGTTTTAGCGGTTCACATCTTTAATGTTAACGAGGACCGCAGTTAAAAGTGAAGACAAAAAGAAATTTAGAATTTTTAATGTTCATCACTGAACACTTATTTTCTGGAAAGCTTGTTTTCAGGGTTTTTTATTAAGGACTTTAATCTCTGCTGACAGATGCACTATCACGGCTCACCAAGCAGATATCGGGTTACGCTACTTCTGCGGCCG
>JBBEBU010000012.1:9202-94034 GCA_040882145.1 Idiomarina sp. | reverse complement strand
CACGAAGTGAACGTTGCAAAACGGGAGGGGACCATATATGACGTTCCACGTCAGGGCTGAGCCTGCCGGAAACACCCGTCTTCGTAGCGTGATGATGTTTATGCGGCAACCCCTCACCTGCGGTACAACCGCAGGCTACACCATGCGGCAGCATCCAACGCGTAGCCTGACGTGCCATGTCAGGGCTAAGCCTGTTGGCGGTGCCTTTATTCGTCGTGGGACTGCGTTGATACGGCAGTACTTCACCTGCGGTATAACCGCAGGTGAGATCCGCAGGCAATTCTATTGAGGATTAGTCTTTTTCAATCACGTAGATTAAATCGCCGCCCTGAGCTTCAGTACTTGAAGTGGATTCGAGCTGTAGCTGCTCAGTTAACTGATAGCGTAGAAAGAAGGTATTAATTGGCTCTAGCAGTCCGATACCGTATTTAACATACAAGCGTGGGCTTAAATGCTTACCAATGAAGAAAGAACTGGTGTTTAAGTCGTCGCCCGAATCAATACCAATCTCATCAATAGAGAACGCATCTTTAAGATCTTTCCCGAGGAAGTCTACGCCCTGGCTACCAAGTAACATGGCGGCCTGTAATTGCAGATTCTCATCGGTTCCGGATTCGGTTGCCGGACCACGACCAAGAATAAGATAGGAAAGGATTTGGCTATCCGGCATGGCTGGATTTGAAAATAACCGCAACGAGGGTGCTGTTAAGTTTCCCCCTATTTGCGCGCCGACCTGAACACTGTCGCTAAACGCACCAGCGGTGAACTCGCGTTGTACCCGCAAATCCAGACCGGGGTTACTTATAACACCGCCGGTATAAATTAATGCACCTCTTTCAATATCGAGTTCTTGTCCGTAAATTTCATATAAGCCTCTGGCCACCGCAATGTTGCCAGAAGCTGTTGTTGGGCGTTTGCCATCATCTGTTACTTGCAAACTACCGGTAAGCCGGCCGTCAAAGCCAAACGCTTTTACACGTACGTCGTCACCTAATGAAATACGAATTTTTGCATCCAGGGGAATAGGGGCTTCGGCCTCGGTTGTCACGCGTTCACCTGAGCGATAAATCTCTACGTCAGGTGATTTAGATACTGTGCTTTCAAGTTTAGGCTGCTCAATTCGGGCATAGGGAATCGTTAATTCTCCGCGCACCGTGAGTTGGTTCTCGGCAAAATAGGCACTTATATCCGGACTCATATCCAGAGTTAACTTAGGGGTATCTACCACGCGAAAGTTTTCACCTTCTACCTTTAAGTCAAAGCCTGGCTGGAAGGGGCTAATTTGCCCGGTTATTTGCGCGCCTCCCTGACTGGATTGAGCAGCACCTTTGACGGAAAATACCGACAAGTTAGTAGTGTCATTTTCAATATCCAGGCTAAGCTCCGTTAATAATAAGCCTAGTTGAGTGAAACCAAGCTGTGACGCTGATAACTCCAGATTTCCGAGAAATTCAGGTGTATCAATGGTACCGCCAACATCAATATCAGTAACCAGCGAGCCTGACTCATAACTCATTTGCGGAATCACTATCTGGAATACCGAAAGGTCGCTGAAGTTCGCGGTTATGTTGCCATCCAGGGCGCCGGTGTTTTGCCAGTCAGTGATGCTGATATTGCCAGCGAGATCTCCGGCAATAGCTGCTGGAGTTACGCTTATATCCGCTACTATATCTGCTTCGTCAGCACTCCAGTTAGCGGCTATTTCTTTAAAAGAAACGCGTTGATTCTGGGTTTCTAATGCTACTTTGGCGTTCGTCGATTTTACGTATCCCTCACTGGCAACGAAGACATTATCTTTGGTGTTTAAGGTAAGCCAGGCTTTGGCGTCAACGGCGCCAAAGAATCGAGCCGGATATTCACGCAGCAGATCTGAAATTATACTAAGCGGGAACTGATCTGCAGCAACCTCGATGCGGTTTAACGAACGGTTCTGTTCTTCCACAATACGCTGTTGTAAACACAGTGAACTAGACGATGCTTGCAAACAGAAGTCATCGAACCGCAGCGCCAGGACATTCTGAACCGGAAGTTCAAGCTGGGTTGCCTGGTCTAGTTGCCAGTTGCCTAATGCCGCTTCAGCAAAGGAAAACTTGTTAAGGTTAACCGTAAGCGTACTGTCGGAAAAATCGCCGCCAAGTTGCAGCGCTAGTTGCTCAAAATTCAGCGCGCCGTAGGTGATGTCGCTTGCGGTACTGTCTAATTGGAACTTAAGTGCCTGTAGGTCACCACTAAGAGTTCCTTTGGCATCAACGGAGCCACCTAGGTTTTGACCTTGTAGTACGGCGCTGTAGGTTTCCAGGTTAGTAATGCCACCTTGCCAGCTTATAGCATGGTCACTGCCAAGGGTACCATTAACGGTTAATTGGCTATCCGGGCCGGTAAGTTCGAAGTTCGTTATAGTAAGAACTTCTTCGTTATAACTGGCGCTGCCTTTCGCATTGAAGTTTAACTCGGCTAGTTGTAACGACGCCTGCTTAATTAAGACACTAGCCTCAAGTCCACCAGACCAGTCTACACTCGCTTCATTTATCAGTTGCCCCTGTTCACCTGTCAGTTCGGAGTTCGCTATAGTGAAGGCTGATGAACTACCTGCGCCTTGCAGGCTATGGTCAAAGGAGTAGCTTTGATAGAGAAGTTGATGGTTTAAATTAATCTGGTAATTATCCAGGGTACCGGACACTTCCAGAGTCCCTGTTTTGGAAGCCGCATCAGCAACTATCGCAGGGTAAGAAAGGTCATCCCACTGGGCTGAAATGGTAAGTTCAGGGTTTGCAGAAGCCCACTGATTAATATCACCGTGCAGGGAAAGGCGATTTTCTTCACCATTTTTCGTTTGAGTTACTTCTAGTTGTTTAACCACTAACTGAGTTTGATTTAAATCAAGTGTTCCGAGTAGCTTTACGCTATCCAGTTCTGGTACCTGAGCGGCAAGATCCAGCTCTACCTGCACCTGTTCGGGTGAACCCGAAGCTTGAACAACGCCGGTTAAATCGTCTGGCAATTGATCGCTTGGTGAACTGGTAAAGAGTTCAGCTAAAGCCACTTGCTGCATACGCAACGCAGCTTCAAACGTCGGTGCTTGCAGTAACTCGGTTAGGGTTGCTGTTAACTCAAAGCGCTGATTATTTATATCCAGCTGGTTAGCAATAGTCACCTTAGTTACATTGCCTGCCACCGACGTGCTAGCCTTAACACGATGCAACTGGGGTAAATTAAGTTGCCAGTTGAACTGTGCCTGTAATGGATAATTTTTGGCTGTAGTGACACGAATAGAGCCACTGTTGAGCCTGGCAATGTCCTGGTACTGCAGTTGTAATTGGCTAAGCTCTAAGTCACTGTTTCGGTAGTTTATTGAAGTGACTAAGGAGGCTAACTCTTGCTCGAACCCAGCGCTATTCGACAGCCGGGCTGAGGTAATGCGTAATTGCCCAACAATGAGTTGCAGAGGTAAGCGAACATCAGGTAGCGTCGGGCTTTGTTGCGGTGTCTCATCGTTAGCAGACGCGGCCAACTGAAGATGAGGTTCTATCAGGGTTAGCCGAGTTAAGTGCAAAGACCCATCGAACAAGGCCATGGGCCGCCATGATAGTTGTAGACTTTTAATAGTGATATTTTGACCACCGGTATTGACTGTCAGATCACGAATCTCAAAGCTATCAATTAAGGTACCGTTGAGCTGATCGTAGCGCAGATCTATAACGTCAGTGGGTAAATAATCAATGGCCGTATTAGCAACAAAGCGGCTGCCTGATTCGGTCGCCACTAAGGCCCATAGCAGCATAGGAATACCAACAACAATCAGCAGAATAATTGTCGCTAACCACTTATATATGTTCATAAGTCAGGACCAAGTGTAAAGCTCAAACGCCAGGGTTTGTCGGGCTCATCAATAGCTTGCGCAACATCAAGTCGAACCGATCCTATGGGTGAAACCCAGCGAATACCTATGCCAACTGACTGCTTTAAAGGTTCTGAAGGCTCCATCATGGCATTACCAATGTCAGTAAAGAGCGCCACACGCCAGTTAGGTTTAAATTCATAATCAAACTCTAAGCTACCCACAGCTAAATAACGGCCACCGGTTACCACGCCATCGGCGTCTTCCGGACCTAGTTGCTCATAGGCATAGCCCCGAACACTGTTGTCGCCGCCGGCAAAAAATCGCAACGAAGGCGACAGTGCCGCGAAATTATCAACATGAGTTGCGGCTAATTCGGCGCGCGCTAGTATTCGCCATTTTTCCGACAATGGGTGAACGTATTTACCTGAGGCAATAACACTCGCGAAATCTGTGTCCGATAGACCTGAATCACTGCCGCCCTTGAGTGTTAATGAAACCCGGTACCCTTCGGCCGAAACAAAACGGTCATCGGCCTGAAGTAGTGTCCAACTCACGCTGGGGATAAGAAAACGGGAACTACCTTCAAGGTTATCACCGTAGCGGAAGTCTTCCCGTTGCCAGTCTAAGGCGTATGTACGTTGCCAGTTCCTGAATTGACGTAAATCGCTGACGCCAAACCGATAGATTTGGGCGCGCTGCTGCTCATAAGATTTATCAGATATCTCACCATTGATCGAGTAATGGTCAGTGGCAGGGTTAAGACCCGGGATCAAATAGTTGATGCGCCCGGTCGTGCGAACTTCAGAAAGCTGTACCACGCCGTTTAGCTGATGACCACGGTCGTTGACCCAACGTCGGTCGTGGCCCAAGGTGATACGGGCGCCAGTATCGGTTCCGTAACCTAAACCCAGGCGGTAACGTAGTCGTGAATTTGGTACTAAATCTACTTGAATCGGAATTTGTTGCTGCTCGGCTGCACTATATTGTGGCGCAACTTCTACCCCGGCAAAATAATCGCTGTCGGCCAGAGCTACTTGCAAATCAAGGAGCTGCCGATTGGAAAAGGGGTCACCTTCACTAAAGTTCAGGTAGCGTTCGAGTAAACTGGTGCGCAATGGTGTTTCGGAAAACGCCACAGCTCCAAAGCTGTAGCGCGCACCAGAATTCAGCGTCAGTTCGATATGCGCCGTATTATTGGTTAATTCCACCTTGGCCCGTTGTGTCGTCAGTCTGGCTTCATAGTAGCCGCGTTCCGCAGCCAGGCTGCGTAACTGACTTTTCATTTGTTCATAACGATCGTGGCGGAATATGTCACCACGTTTTAGTGGTAACTGGTTTAGCAGAGCACCGAATGCGGCGTCGTTTGCGGCGTCACCATCACGAGTAATATCAATGGTATCAATCCGGGTAGGCTGGCCAGGGGTAATTTGGTAACTTGCCTGCCAACTTCCGTTGTTACGCTCCAGGCTGCTTTGTACTTCTATATGGTAATAACCAAGCGGCTGCAAGGCGGTTTGTATTTCAGTTGGGGCTTGCCGGTGTAAGTAGCGCAACCGAAACGGACGCGGCGCCGCTTGTTGGTGCAAAGAGTAAATGCTGAGCATTGGCAGGACATTGCTGCGTTGCTCATCGTTGAGCCCGGTAATGGTAACCGTTACTTGTTCAGAGTCTTGTTCAGAATTGCGTTGTTGCGCTGCAGCACTGCCAGCAAAAACAAAGAGCAGTAGGCACAGACTAACCTGAGCGCTCAACCGCACAGCACTAATAAAGGTTAACTGCACAATAATGGCGTATCCTTTGCTCGACAAATTACTTAATGTTTAATACTGTCATAGGCCAAGTTTGGTTGTAAACTTATGGCGTAATGGACAGCAGCTTTACTAACAATAATAGCATGATAACGGATGAGGGTTAGGGTATATGGCGATTGTTATTACACGAGCAGAAAAGCAGTTGTTGCAATCGGTAAGTATTCCGCCACGACCTGAAACTCTGTTAAAAATTAGTGCCGAGGCAAAAAAGGATGAACCTGATGTGTCCGTTGTGGCTGAAGCCATTGCCGCCGATATGGGGATTTCAGCCGCAGTATTGCAGGTTGTGAACTCGGCTGCATTTCGTCGGGTACGCGAAATAGAGTCTATTCAGCAAGCTGTAATGACACTGGGCTTTCGGCGCGTGTTCCCGATTGTGCGGGCGGTAGCCTTGAAATCGGCGCTTAGCAATCATGCGTTATTAGAAAACTTCTGGGACTACAACGAACGGGTAGCCGCCGCTTCCGTACTAGTGGCTGAGCGACTAGGCAAAAATCCATTACGTGACCATGTTTACATGTTGGGGCTATTTCAGGGCGCCGGCATTCCCGTTATGTTGGCGGCATTTGATGACTACGACACGATTTTTGAGCGTTCTCAGGACGAAAGCTGGGATCAACTGTTAAAAGAAGAACGAGAGCGCTATCAAACGACCCATACTACTGTTGGTGCTTTACTTGCTCAGCAGTGGCGGTTACCGAAACTGTTAGTGGAAGTTATTTACTATCTGCACGAGGAAGAGGGTATCTTTGAGTCTGATGATTTAGATTCATTGGGTTTAGACTTGCTCGGGGTGGTGAAAATAGGCCGTTACATTGCGGACCAACAAGAACGTCAGGAAGCGGGCCGACAAGAATGGTTAAGTGTGCAAGATGCGGTATTGAACCATTTCCAGCTCGACGATTATCAATTGGAAGAGATGCTCAGTGAAATCAATGAAGAGCTGACTGACCACTGAAGTGGCTAAAAAAACGGCATTCAAGCCCTTTGTGCTCACAAAAGGCTTGCCTGACACCAAGCCCTCAGTATAATTCGGAGGCTACTTTGCAGGGGCATAGTTCCAATTGGTAGAACAGCGGTCTCCAAAACCGACGGTTGGGGGTTCGAATCCCTCTGCCCCTGCCAACTTCCTAAGTTTTCTTGTGTTATTTACCAGCCGTACGCATAGTAACTACAGTAATTTAACTCTGGAGAAATCTCATGTTGTCGGTTCAGCAGCGCACAGCACTAGGTCGCCTTGGCATACCAAACTGGCAATTGCGCGAACAAACGGAAGCCAATGCTGCCTGTTATTACCGATTGGGTAAGCTGCTGCTGGTATTTAGTGAACCTGTCATGGTAACCAAACCAAGTTGGCTTGACGACCTGGTTACGACTAGCGCTGAATCGCTGGTGGCGCTGAACGAGAGAGCTGCATCCCACTGGGACAACACCAATGTCGTTGATTTTCGCAGTGGTGTTGGTGTGTTTCCTGCCAGTGAAGTGAAACAACAACTGTGGCGACACCTCTACAGTTTAAATAGTCCTAACCAGCAACCCACTGATTAATCATGTCCATTTCGGATGACGTCCTATTAGCTGACGAGGCGTTCGCCATTGAATGTCAGGTGCATGACTTTCCGTGGACGCGACCGGTATTTGAATCTTGCAATACCGCGCAGTATTGGCGGTTAGTATTAACCTTGAATGAGCAAATAGCAGGTTATGTGATTGCTCAACCGGTTGCTGATGAACTGACCATTATGAATGTGGCGGTGGCTACTTCCAGCCAAGGGCAGGGCTATGCGAAACAGTTACTACAACATCTAGTTGCACGAGCCCGACGAGCGCAAATAAGCACCTTGTGGCTGGAAGTAAGGCAATCCAATACCAACGCGATTAAGCTGTATCAGAGTCAGGGGTTTGTTCAGGTAGGCACACGTCGTGATTATTATCCGGCGGGAACTAGCCGCGAAGACGCACTCATGTTCCGCTTGGATCTATAAATATCGCCGCTAACAGAGGGCGTTAGCGTGGCGCTGGGAAGTGATTTTTAGTCGAGATGATAGTACCATCCCTGTACAATGCGCCGCGTAAATTACGCGAGTAGAACGACTCACCTCACATAATGTGTCCACCGTGATAGAGACAATTAAGAAAGCGACATGACAGACGAGAAAAAATTGAACGAAATCAATTGCCGAAGAACCTTTGCTATTATCTCGCATCCGGATGCTGGTAAAACAACCATCACTGAAAAAGTACTGCTGCTAGGTAAGCAAATTCAAAAGGCCGGTACCGTAAAAGGTAAGAAATCGGGTCAGCATGCAAAATCTGACTGGATGGAAATGGAAAAAGAGCGGGGCATATCGGTAACCACCTCGGTGATGCAGTTTCCCTACCGTGATGCCTTGGTGAACTTGCTGGATACCCCCGGGCACGAAGACTTTTCTGAAGATACCTATCGCACCCTAACCGCGGTGGACTCCTGCCTGATGGTTATTGATGGCGCTAAAGGTGTGGAAGACCGAACCATCAAGCTGATGGAAGTGACCCGGCTTCGCGATACCCCTATTATTACCTTCATGAACAAGCTAGATCGCGATATTCGCGACCCCTTAGAGTTGCTTGATGAAGTTGAACGTATTTTGAACATTATGTGTGCGCCTATTACCTGGCCAATTGGATCAGGGAAGAACTTTAAGGGCGTATATCATCTGCAAGACGACCAAATTATTTTGTATAAAAGCGGTCAGGGTCACAAGATTCAGGATATAGATGTTATTGATGGCTTAAATAACCCTGAGTTAGATAAGCGTATTGGTAGTTATGCTGATGATTTGCGCGAAGAAATTGAATTGGTTCGCGGAGCCTCAAACGAGTTTGATCATGAGCTATTTATGGCGGGCGAACTTACGCCTGTTTATTTCGGTACGGCGTTAGGTAATTTTGGCGTTGATCATATGCTCGACGGCCTGGTGAACTGGGCACCCAAGCCATTGCCGCGCGAAACCGATCAAGGTCGCCAGGTTGTTGCCAGTGAGTCAGAGTTTTCCGGGTTTGTGTTTAAGATTCAGGCCAATATGGACCCAAGGCACCGCGACCGTATTGCCTTTATGCGCATAGTGTCAGGTAAGTATGAAAAAGGCATGAAGATGCGTCAGGTACGTCTGAATAAAGACGTACGTATTGCCGATGCGTTAACCTTTTTAGCGGGTGACCGCGAGCATGTAGATGAAGCATGGGCCGGTGATATTATTGGTTTGCACAACCATGGAACCATTCAAATTGGCGACACTTTCACCGGCGGTGAATCATTTAAGTTCAGTGGTATTCCTAATTTCGCTCCTGAAATGTTCCGCCGTATTCGCCTGAAAGATCCACTTAAGCAGAAGCAATTGCTGAAAGGCTTGGTACAGCTGTCAGAGGAAGGTGCGGTGCAGGTTTTCCGGCCGCTGAGTAATAACGACCTCATCGTTGGCGCTGTGGGTATACTGCAGTTTGATGTGGTGGTGCATCGACTTCGTTCTGAATATAACGTGGACGCTATTTACGAGAACATTAACGTAGCAACAGCGCGTTGGGTCACTTGCGACAGTGAGCGCAAGCTCGATGAGTTCCGTCGTAAAGCTGAAAGCAACTTAGCGTTAGATGGTGGTGACAACCTGGCATATATTGCGCCTACTATGGTGAACTTGAATCTGGCTGTGGAACGTTACCCCGAAATAGAGTTTCATCACACCCGCGAGCATTAATCGTTTATGCTGCCGCTGTTTGATACTCACTGCCATCTCGATTTTGAGGTTTTTGATCAGGATCGGGATGTGGTGGTTGCGCGGGCACTGCATGCTGGTGTTCAAGCTATTATGATACCGGGAACGAGTCGTCGACAGCAGTCCGCCGTGCAGGCGGTGCAAGCTCACTTTCCCAAAACTGTTATCAGTGGCGTTGGCCTACATCCCTATTTTATTGATAGTCACAGCCTGGACGATTGCGACTGGCTGGCGCAGCAGCTTGCTGAGAAGCCACAGCTAGTGGTCGGCGAAATAGGCTTAGATGCCACTATCGATGATCCAGACAAACAACGTACGCTATTTACCAAACAATTAGACTTAGCCGCGCAATTTGCGCGACCCGTGATTTTGCATCACCGTAAAACTCTCGATGAAATGGTGCCACTGCTCAAGCGGGTGCGGGACAACCTGCCGGATACCGCAGGCATAATCCATGCGTTCAGCGGCAGCCTGCAACAGGCTCAAAGCTATGTTGAACTGGGGTTTAAGTTGGGTATTGGTGGCACTATTACGTATTCGCGGGCGCAAAAAACTCGCGCGGTAGTGAGTGAGTTACCGCTGGCGGCCTTGGTGCTGGAAACCGATGCTCCGGATATGCCGTTGGCCGGGTATCAGGGCCAGCGTAATGAACCGGCGCGCTGCGGGAAAGTTCTTGAGGTACTGCTGGAATTGCGCGATGAACCTGAAAGCGAACTACGAAGTGCGCTTTGGCGTAACACAGCAGACTGCTTTAAACCCTTTTATCCTGCTATATTTGCGAGTTAAACCCAGCGCTTCAGGTGGTGTTCTTTTTATACCGAATGCGGTTAAAACCAGCCATAAGTAATACGCCGGCAATGACAGCTAAGAACAACAACGCTCGGCCTCGTTGGGTTAAAAACAAATGGGTTTGCTCTGGTTGCCGCAACAGTTGCTGATAATCAAACACCACGTGTAAATAGCCAATAAGATTATCATCCATAGTCAGTTCACTGACCATAGCTAACGGTTGCTCACCCTCATTGCGTTCTTGCCAACCTAACACTGAGGTTATTTCACCGGCCACTGCCAACCGCTGACCATATTGATTTTGTATGGAGGCACTAAGAATGCCGGGCTGCTGATGCAGATTGTTAACCACCTCGCGCAAGGCTTCGGTATTTTGCTGAACCAACCAGTGGGTAGCAGAGTACGCGGCTTGTTGCACGGCCATGCGCGCTAATTGTTGAGTATGTAAGGTTAATTGCTGCCTACTCTGCTGCGTGGTGCTGTGCCAGATATGGGCTATCACCAGTATCAGCACCGCCCCAATAGCAAAACGCCGAAGTCGGCGGTAGACTATCCGAAAGAAGTTAATAAGCTCAGCAGAGGATATTTTCATGGCGTCACTATACGCTGGCGAGCTTCCTTTTTGCAATATCGAATCGAGGGAATTGATGGTGAATCTGCACAAACCGGGCTTGGTTGTGTTCGATATGGACTCAACGCTAATAACCATTGAATGCATTGATGAAATTGCAGCTTTAGCGGGCCGCAAGCCAGAAGTCAGCGCAATAACAGCGGCGGCCATGCGTGGTGAAATTGATTTCGGGCAAAGTTTGTTACAGCGTGTTGCCGTGCTGAAAGACGTTCCAGAAAAAGCGCTGACGCAGTTATTTGAACCAATCCCGTTTACCGTTGGGGCGCGTGAATTAGTCCGCTGGTTTCAGCTGCTAGGCTGGAAAACAGCAGTCATTTCCGGTGGTTTTACCTGGTTTGCGGAGCAAGTGCAGCACGAGCTCGGATTGGATGCTGCGGTGGCCAATATACTGGAAGTTGAAAACAGCACACTAACTGGTGTTGTGGTACCGCCGATTGTCGATGCGCAGGCGAAAGCGTCGCATTTGGTTCGTCTGGCCGAACAATGGGCTATTCCGGCGAATCAAGTGATTGCGGTAGGTGACGGAGCGAACGATATCCCTATGCTTCAAGCTGCGGGCTGTGGGGTCGCGTTTCATGCCAAACCAACCCTTTACCCGTATGCCGATATGATTGTGAAACCGGCGGATTTAATGGTGTTAAAACACCAACTGGTTGAGCGGTTCGGCTAACCACTGCGCCAGTTGATCTTGCTGTGCCCTAAAGTCCTCTACCGATAGTTCCATGGCGGCTATGGCTGGGGTAATGTCCTGTACATCGATAACCCCGGATACACTCCACAGCATGGCTTCCAAGTCGCTGGCTTTATGGCTGGCGTAGTTGGCGACGTAATTTAGTTCCCGTTGAACAAATTCCATATCAGGACGGCCGGTTCGCGACAGATTAAAACGTAGTATCTGACGCACCAGGATTGCTGCAGCAGATGGGGCTTCAGTGGCTAGGCTAAGCTCTGCAGCCTGCAGCCATTGATGGCTGATTTCAATGCGCTTATTGTGCAAGATGAAATCAACTGCAAGATAAGCGTGCTCAGGGCTATCATCACGCTGTAACTGCTCCAGTTTAGCCACCAGAACATCGTTCCATTGTTGATTATTGAACAGCAAACTTAAATCAAAGTGACGCGCTCTCGTGGCTTGTTGTGCCAGTAGCTTCGCAATTAGCCCGCTGTGCGCACTGTAACCAACTTGGCCTATCTGGGTGAGTTGTCCGCGGGGACGGTGCACGAACATGGGTAAACTCATCTGGGAAGCACAACACAGGTTGCGCAAGCACAGCTCAATGCCATGCAGTTGATTTTTTTCGCGGGAAATACGCAGTTCTTCGCGGTTTTTTTCAATCAGCGAATGGAAGAAGCGCGCGCCCGGGTGTTCAGCTTGAGCTCCAACAGCGCGAAGGTTCAAAATAGAACCGTCTTCACTGCGGCCAACCACCTGATAATTTAAATTCAGTAGGTTGGCGTGCTTGCGGTGGCGATTTAATTCGGTCAAATCTAGCTTAAGCTCAGCATCCAGTGGAACCGACGTAGTGTCTTCAATTTCTAATTGTAAACCGGATACGGAAAAATCGACGGTGACACCATAATAGTTTCGCCCTTGCCAATTGAATTTAGCCGGCGTGCGATAATTAAAACGGCTTTCCTTGCGCAAATTGACAAATTCAAGCGCAACTATTTGGGTTTTGTACGACAGCTTCTGGGTATGGGCAAACTGTTTGAGTCGCTGCGCTTCCTGACGTTTTACCGTTTTGCTTTCAAGTTCTGGGGTTGCTTCGCTGGTTACGTCCAGCAACTGACCCACATGGCTAATTCCTTCCAAACGCTTCATCACCCGCGGCGAAGGCGGACGCATAACATTGCTAACCGCTGTGTCCGGTACTGACAATGGCAACCATAGTTTTGCTTTATCGGCTTTGGTTAGGTTCAGTTGATACACGCGCCAACTGTCCTTGGTGCGACCAAAGTTAATAAAGGCATCGCGCAAACTGGTTTGTTCAAGTTCTGGTGCCGTGGCTGAATAAAAATACACTTTGCCACGGGCCGTTACCGAAAAACTGTAAATAACGAGCTGCTTTTCCTCGTGCGGTTGTTTCAGCAGGGCGGTAAGTCTGCGACCGGTAAATAAACCACCAATAACGGTATGATTGTTCTCGTCCAGCCAGTTATTAATAATTTGCTTGTTGTTGTCGGTTTGCAGCACCATGTCAGTAAACATGCGCTGTTCAACACGTTTAAAAAATAATGGTAAGGCGTTTAACCGAGGCATAAAAAACTGCTCGTGACCTTTGGCCACTAGGGCTGCCAGCGTATTATCAAGATTAATTTTATAGCGCTTTTTATGTCCGTTAATAAAGCCCAGTAAAAAGGTATCAAAACTCTCGGACTCGAAATCAGCTTTGCGACGCAACTTCAGATAGGTTACCTGATCGGATTCCCGTATTCTTTCGATGACGATGTAAGGAATTCGGAGTCGCTGATCAATAGTGAATTTTTGTGCTAACCCGGTAAAGCGAACGGCAACTTCAGCGCCGGACGTTAAGTTGGCAGCCGATTTACTGGTAACCTTTATGCGCATGCCCTGTACCGACAGGTCGGTCGTAGAGGCTTCAAACTCACTGCCATCAACCGGGATAACTTGTACTTCACTGACAAAATTCATGCGCTCTTCATTGCGCTGGGCATAGCCGGCTAACTTAAACGCTGGCACGTGAATATGAGGCTGGCTGGTCGCCGCGTTGGCGGCAACAGCAGCCGAGCTATCAGTTCCGGTCTGGCTGAGTAACCGTTGAATTTGTTCGTAGGTGTCCTGAGTAAACACACCTTGGTATAATGACAGGCCATTTTCAAAAATGACTAAAGCACGTTGATCAAGGTAATGAATACGGCCATTATGTGGCACGGGAACACAGTCGTAGATAACCTCAGAGCGCATATCTATAGTGCGGTTACAGGGCGCGACTAAGCGCCGTAACTCCATTTTGAGCTGTAACTTGGTTGGGCCGTCTTCGTCAGCTGTCAGCTGTGCGAAAATCTCCGCGAACTCAGGTTCGTTCACTATAGGTTTTAACTGCTCAATCAATTCTAAGTAATGTTCTTTATCGAACATATGTATCCTTGCGCGGCGCTGTTATTGTAATAATTGTGGAGCCGATTAGTCTTTTAACACGGGTAATGTCGTATTTTATGCGGCGAATGTAAAGTGTAAACCGAGGAGCTATAAGTGGCCAAAGCCAAAACTGCCTATGTGTGCCAGGACTGTGGCGCCGATTTTCCACGCTGGTTAGGACAATGTTCAGAGTGTAAAGCCTGGAATACCATTACGGAAGTTCGGTTAGCGCCGGCAAAAGCACGGCAACACGATCGGCAGGGCTATAGCGGCTCTACTCAGGCGCAGGTGCAAACCCTGGCCGAAGTCGATTTGCAGGATGTTCCGCGCTTCAGCAGCGGGTACACCGAGCTTGATCGTGTGCTTGGTGGCGGGGTGGTACCAGGTTCTGCCATCTTAATCGGTGGTTCGCCGGGTGCTGGTAAAAGTACCTTGCTGCTGCAAACCATGTGTCATTTAGCCACGCGCATGAATGCCTTGTATGTAACGGGCGAAGAGTCACTGCAGCAGGTGGCCATGCGGGCTCAGCGGTTAGGGTTACCAACCGACAAGCTGCGCATGTTGGCGGAAACTTCTATCGAAACCATTTGTCAGTTGGCCGACAAAGAAAAGCCAGCCATTATGGTTATTGATTCTATTCAGGTTATGCATTTAAGTGACATACAGTCGGCGCCCGGCAGTGTTGCCCAGGTTCGAGAAACGGCGGCTTACCTGACGCGCTATGCCAAACAGAACAACGTGGCCATTATACTCGTAGGGCATGTGACGAAAGATGGTAGTTTGGCAGGTCCGAAAGTATTGGAGCACTGTATCGACTGCTCAATCTTGCTGGAAGGCGATACCGATTCTCGTTTTCGCACCTTGCGTGGCAGTAAAAACCGTTTTGGTGCCGCCAACGAGCTTGGCGTATTCGCCATGACCGGTGAAGGCTTAAAAGAAGTAACCAACCCCTCCGCTATTTTCCTGCAGCGCGCTGAGCAACATGGCAATGGCTCAGTGGTGATGGTGGTGTGGGAAGGCACTCGGCCTTTGTTGGTGGAAATTCAGGCGTTGGTAGACCATTCACATTTAGCCAATCCAAGGCGGGTAGCAGTAGGCACCGACACCATGCGACTGGCCTTGTTATTGGCGGTGCTGCATCGCCACGGTGGTTTGCATATGTCTGATCAGGACGTGTTTGTAAACGTAGTAGGCGGCGTGCGTGTTACTGAAACCGCCTCGGATTTAGCGTTACTCATGGCGATAGTGTCGAGCTTCCGGGAACGCGTGCTGCCACGCGACTTGATTGTGTTTGGTGAAGTTGGTTTGGCGGGTGAAATACGGCCGGTACCAAATGGGCTAGCGCGGCTTAAAGAAGCGGCTAAGCACGGCTTTACCCGAGCCATTGTGCCACATGCAAACCGACCGAAAGAAGCCATTGCCGGCATGGAAGTTGTGGCTGTTAAAAGCTTGCCGGAGGCCTTGGAAGCTATTTAATCAAGCCTGTAAATTATGCTCATAAAAAAGCAGCGGTCTGTCAGGCAGAAGCGCTGCTTTTTTTGTCCGGAATATGCTCCGAATAAGAGTGAGCTATTAATTAATTGGTTTGTAACGCACCCGATGTGGTTCCATCGCGTCTTCACCAAAGGTTTGTTTCATATAAGCTTCGTAGTCGGTGTAGTTACCTTCATAGAAGCTCACATTGCCGTCATCACGATAATCCAGAATATGAGTGGCTACCCGGTCAAGGAACCAGCGGTCGTGCGAAATAATCATGGCAGAACCAGGGAATTCCAGCAGTGCTTCTTCCAGCGCTCGCAGCGTTTCTACGTCCAGGTCGTTGGTTGGCTCATCCAATAACAGCAAGTTGCCGCCAGCTTTCAATAATTTGGCCAAATGTACCCGGTTGCGTTCACCACCGGACAACTCACCAATAAACTTCTGCTGATCATTGCCTTTGAAGTTAAAACGACCAACATAGGCGCGGCTTTGAATTTCAAAGTTGCCGATACGTAAAATGTCGTTTCCTTCAGACACTTCCTGCCATACGGTGTTGCGGTCATTCATGCTGTCGCGGAACTGATCCACGCTAGCCAGTTCAACGGTTTCACCCAAGGTAATAGCGCCTGAATCTGGCTGTTCCTGACCGGTGATCATGCGGAATAACGTGGATTTACCCGCACCGTTCGGGCCAATAATGCCCACAATAGCGCCTTTCGGAACCTTGAAGGTTAAGTCGTCAATCAGTAAGCGGTTGTCGTAAGATTTACGCAGGTTTTCCACTTCCAGCATTTTGTCGCCAAGGCGTGGGCCAGGTGGAATGAAGAGCTCGTTGGTTTCGTTCCGTTTTTGGTAATCGCTGTTTTGCAGCTCTTCAAAGCGCGACATACGGGCCTTGCTTTTGGCCTGACGGCCTTTCGGGTTAGTGCGCACCCACTCCAATTCCTGCTTAATGCTGCGCTGGCGGCCTTGCTCGCGTTTTTCTTCTTGCTCAAGACGTTGCTCTTTCTGTTCCAGCCAGGATGAGTAGTTGCCTTCCCACGGAATACCGTAGCCGCGGTCAAGTTCCAGAATCCAACCCGCGACATTGTCTAAGAAATAGCGATCGTGGGTAATGGCAACCACAGTGCCTTCATAGTTGTGCAGGAAGCGTTCAAGCCAGGCCACAGATTCAGCATCAAGGTGGTTGGTAGGTTCATCCAGCAGCAACAAGTCCGGTTTGCTTAACAGTAAGCGACAGATAGCAACTCGACGACGCTCACCACCGGATAAGGTTTTAACTTGCGCACCCCATTCCGGTAAGCGCAGTGCGTCGGCGGCACGGTCTAGAATATTGTCCAGATTGTGGCCGTCTTTGGCCTGAATAATGGCTTCCAGCTTGCCTTGTTCTTTGGCTAAGGCATCAAAATCAGCATTTTCGTCGGCGTAAGCGGCGTACACTTCATCCAACCGGGTAAGTGCATGTTTTACATCAGCAACAGCTTCCTCAACCACGTCGCGTACAGTCGCGTTCTCGTCCAGCACAGGTTCCTGCGGCAAGTACCCAATTTCGGTGCCAGACAGCGCCCGAGCTTCGCCATCAATATCTTTATCAATACCGGCCATAATGCGAAGTAAGGTTGATTTACCGGAACCGTTTAGGCCCAGCACACCAATTTTGGCACCAGGGAAAAAGGACAGTGAGATATCTTTTAAGATGGTACGCTTAGGTGGAACTACCTTGCTCACCCGCGACATTGAATAAATATATTGCGCCATGCGACTTGGAATCCTCTTGAACAACGTATTTAGTGCTAAGTTTACTGTGGATTGCGCCGCGACCCAAGCGCAGAATGCGATAAATAGTGCGACAAATAGTGCGACAAATAATGGGGCCAATAGAGTGCAACTCGGTTTCACCTAGCCTAATCGGGCGACAAGGTAGGCAGTTACGCTATTTTCAGGTTAAAATAGCCGTTCTTAAATTATTCCGTGAAAGAAGTAGGAGTCCTGATGTTAAAACGAGACATGAACATTGCTGATTATGATGCTGACCTATGGCAGGCAATGACGCAGGAAGTAGAGCGTCAGGAAGAGCATATTGAACTTATTGCTTCTGAAAACTACACCAGCCCGCGCGTGCTGGAAGCACAGGGCTCTCAGTTAACGAATAAATACGCCGAAGGTTATCCACACAAACGTTATTACGGCGGTTGTGAGTTTGTTGATGTGGTAGAAGACTTAGCTATTGAACGTGCGAAGCAATTGTTCGGTGCTAAATTTGCCAACGTGCAACCACACGCCGGTTCACAAGCCAACTCAGCCGCATTTATGGCGTTAATGGAAGCGGGCGATACCGTACTAGGTATGAGCCTGAATGATGGTGGCCATTTAACCCACGGTTCTTCAGTGAACTTCTCCGGCAAATTATACAATGCGGTGCAGTATGGCTTGAGCGAAGAAACCGGTGAAATTGATTACGAAGAAGTAGCAGCGCTGGCGCGTGAACACAAACCTAAGCTGATTGTGGCTGGGTTCTCGGCTTATTCTGGCGTGGTTGACTGGCAGAAATTTCGCGATATCGCTGATGAAGTAGGCGCTTACTTTTTAGTAGATATGGCGCACGTGGCAGGTTTGGTTGCTGCCGGTTTGTATCCGAATCCGGTTCCAATTGCGGATGTGGTAACAACGACCACCCATAAAACTCTGGCGGGGCCGCGTAGTGGCTTGATTTTGTCAGGCAAAGACGACGAAAAGCTACACAAGAAATTAAACAGTGCGGTATTCCCGGGTAATCAAGGTGGCCCTTTAATGCACGTAATTGCAGCTAAAGCGGTTGCATTCAAAGAAGCGTTAGAGCCTGAATTTAAAGCCTACCAGCAGCAAGTATTAAATAACGCCAATGCCATGGTTGAAGTGTTGCAGGAACGCGGTTACAAAATCGTCTCCGGCGGTACTAAGAATCACTTGTTCCTGGTTGATTTGATTGATAAAGACATTACCGGTAAAGATGCCGATGCTGCACTTGGCCGCGCCTTTATTACGGTTAACAAGAACTCAGTGCCAAACGATCCGCGCTCTCCTTTTGTAACTTCAGGGTTACGTTTGGGTACCCCGGCTATTACTCGTCGCGGCTTCAAAGATGCCGAAGCGAAGCAGGTTGGTCACTGGATTTGTGACGTGTTAGATAATATTAACAACGAACAGGTTATTGAGCAGGTGCGTGAAGCGGTTAAAGCATTGTGCAAAAGATTTCCGGTGTATGGTTAACAGAATGGTTAACAGGTAAACAGTATGCATTGTCCGTTTTGCGGTATTCAGGATACCAAGGTTATTGACTCACGCTTAGTTGCTGATGGCGCCTCTGTGCGCCGTCGGCGCGAGTGTAATCAATGCCGCGAGCGTTTCACTACTTTTGAAACGGCTGAACTGGTAATGCCCCGGGTAATCAAGTCGGACGGCTCGCGCGAGCCGTTCAACGAAGACAAGCTGCGTAACGGACTACTGCGAGCGTTAGAAAAACGCCCGGTAAGTTTAGAAGTTATGGAGCAGGCCATTCACAACATAAAATCCAGCTTGCGGGCTACTGGCGAACGTGAAATCAGTAGTCATGAGGTTGGTAACTTAGTGATGGAAAACCTGAAGTCTATCGATAAAGTTGCCTACATTCGGTTTGCCTCGGTGTACCGGGCATTTGAAGACATTCGTGAGTTTGGCGAAGAAATCGCTCGTTTGAATGACTAAATTGTTGGGAACTAATCAACAGAGATGACATCCTCCTTTACTGCGGTAGATTATGAATTTATGCAACAGGCTCTGGATTTGGCCGAGCAAGGCCGCTTCAGCGCTGCACCAAATCCTTGCGTCGGGTGCGTTATAGTTGCTGACGGTCAGATAATTGGTGAAGGATTTCACCAGCGAGCAGGTACGCCACACGCCGAGATTAATGCCATTAGCGCTATTGGCCGTGAGAATAGTTCACAGCTAAAGGGTGCAACTGCTTACGTAACACTTGAACCTTGTAGTCACTTCGGTCGTACTCCACCTTGTGCTGATGCGCTTATTGCGGCGAAGGTTGGACGCGTGGTGGTTGCTATGCAAGATCCCAACCCGCAAGTGGCCGGGCAGGGTATCGAACGTTTACGTAACGCTGGAATTCAGGTGGATGTTGGCCTGATGGAACAGTTAGCGGAACGCGTGAACCTTGGCTTTTGTATGCGAATGCGCAATGGGCGCCCCTGGGTGCGCCTAAAACTGGCCAGCTCACTCGATGGTGCTACAGCGCTACAGAATGGCGAAAGTCAGTGGATTACGGGCCCTGAAGCGCGAAGTGATGTACATCGCTGGCGCGCATTAAGTCAGGCGGTGGTGTCCAGTGCCACCAGCGTTATCCGCGACAACGCGCGACTAACTGCGCGCCATAACAGTGTGCAGCAACAGCCATTACGCGTTATTTTAGATAAGCATAATGAATTAGACAGTAGCCACGTTTTTTTTCAACAGCAGGCGGCGGTGTTATTAGTTCGTGGTCAAGTTGATACCACCCAGTCATGGCCATCAAACTGCGAGGTTATAACGGCCGCATTAACAGTAGACGGTAGCTTTGATTTGGTAGCACTGATGACTGAATTAGGTAAGCGTGAAATTAATAGTGTCTGGTTAGAGTGTGGAAAATCTCTGGGCGGTAGCTTTTGGCAAGCAAATTTAGTAGATGAACTCATTTTATACTTAGCGCCTAAGCTCATGGGTAGTGCTGCGCAAGGTTTGTTGTCACTACCTGTATTTGAATCCATGCATCAGGTTCCAAGTTTGAACTTGATAGACGTACGTTGCGTTGGCGATGATATTCGTATTATTGCCACCAAAAAAGGTGAAAATTAAAGTTATGGCTAAAGCAGTAGGGCTGAATACCACCGAAGAAATTATTGCCGACATTAAGCAAGGCAAGATGGTCATTTTAATGGATGACGAAGATCGCGAAAATGAAGGTGATTTGATTCTTGCCGCAGATTGCGTGACTCCGGATGCTATCAACTTTATGGCGCGCTACGGGCGCGGGTTAATTTGCTTAACCTTAACCGAAGAGCGTTGTCAGCAATTGAAGTTACCGCTAATGGTGGATCGTAACAACGCACCATATGCCACCAACTTTACGGTTTCTATTGAAGCCGCTAAAGGCGTTACCACCGGTATTTCTGCCGCTGATCGCTCAGTCACTGTGCAAGCCGCAGTAGCTGCGCAGGCTAAGCCTGAAGATTTGGTTATGCCGGGCCACGTATTTCCGTTAAAAGCGAAATCTGGTGGGGTGTTAAACCGCGCTGGCCATACCGAAGCTGGTTGTGATTTAAGCCGTTTAGCCGGGTTTGAGCCTGCCGCTGTTATTGTGGAGATTTTAAACGAAGACGGCACCATGGCCCGCCGTCCGGATTTAGAAAAATTTGCCGCCGAGCATGATTTGAAAATCGGCACTATTGCCGACTTAATCGAATATCGTTCGCTAAAAGAAAAAACCGTTCGCCGCGTGGCGCAATGTCAGTTGCCAACCGCTTACGGTGAATTTGAGCTAGTGACTTATCAGGATACCATTAACCAGCAGGTGCATTTTGCGCTGGTGAAAGGTGACATTAACCCTGAGCAGCCGGTAACAGTTCGCGTTCATTTGCAAGACACCTTCAACGATTTGTTTGCTACCGAACGCGCCGGTAAACGCAGTTGGCCATTACCGCATGCCATGCAGTATCTGGGTAATGAAGGTGGGGTGTTAGTGCTGATTGGGCGGCCGCAGTCGGCCGATGACATCATCAATATGGTTAAGAGTTTTGAGCTTGAAGATCAGGGCGAACGTGCACCAACGGCTTCAGCTTCAAATGCGTCTCGTAATGTTGGTATTGGCTCGCAAATTTTGGCCGATCTCGGGGTGCATAAAATGCATCTGATGAGTGCGCCGAAGCGTTACACCGCGCTTTCAGGGTTCGGTCTGGAAGTGTTGGATTTTATTGAAGACAGTATGTAATAGCTGGTGTTACTGAGTCAGTTGATGCCACAGTTGCTCATGCGCTGTGGCTTTAACATTGTGCTTAGCTGCCATGCGAACTAAGAAACCATTCAAGTAATCTATTTCCGTTTTTCGGTTGTTGCGAATGTCCTGTCGCATTGAAGAATGGTTTGCTGCGGTTTGCTGAATAACCTCGAATACCAACTCGCTTATCGCCTTCACTTCAAATGCATAACCGGCAGCTGCGGCAATTGCACAAAACTCCGTGCAGAGTTGCTGTATTTGGTCGGTAAATTGCGGCTCGGATAAGTGGCCATTTAAGCATTCATGCACGGCAGTTAGCGGGTTGATTACGGAGTTAATCGCTAATTTTAGCCAGCGGCGGTGCTGAATATCAGTAACCACCTGCAGTGGTGGAAAGGCATTACTAAACACCGCATCTAAGGCTGAATTGGAATTTGCTGCCAGCCAACTTTGGCCAAGTCCCGAATGTGTCACATAGTTGGTTTCAGTATAGGCGGCTTGCGTGGTTACTAAATGTCTTACGGGTAAACCCTCAACCAACTGAGCCTCGTTCTCAAGCATACCGTTATAACTTAAAATCAGCTGTGGGGGTGTGATCGCTTGTAGCCCCCAGCTTGCGGTCCGGTAGTTTTCAATAAACGCCATGACATCATAGGCTTTGATGGCGGCAACGATAACTTGTGGAGCCGCGCTGTTGGCAGGTGCGACCGGGATATCGAGTAAGCTGCTTTGCAGCGGTTTTTGGGTAGCGTCAACAAAGGTAAATTGACGCTGCAAGGCCTTGTCGCTATCACGTAATTTAATCAAAACTTGCTGATCAGCGGCCACTAGCTTAGCCGCGATAAGCGAGCCAAGGGCTCCTTTGCCAACTACCCACCAATTAATGTCGCTGCTGATCATGATAGCTAAGCTCGAGTGCGGTTAATTGCTTACGAATTAAGAATAAGAATAGCAGGCTCGGCAGCACCATCAGCGCCGTTAGTAGGAAAAATAGTGCCCAGTCACCGTCTAGCCAGTCAACGACTACGCCACTGTATGCTGCTAGTACGGTTCTACCCAGAGTACCCAATGAAGCCATCAGCGCGTACTGGGTCGCCGTAAAGGAACGGTGGCAAAGTAGGCTAATGAAAGCGACGAAGGCAACCGTAGACCAGGCTCCGGTAAAGCCATCAATGACTACGGCGGCAAGCAGCATATTGGTATTTGGACCACTCAATGCAATCCAGGAAAAGAATAGATTGCTGGAGGCCATGGCCAAACCACCAATAAAGAGGCCACGCACAATACCCAGACGAAGATTTACTAAGCTACCGGCAACGGCAAAGAATATCGTTACCCACCAGTTAATTAATTTGGAGTACAAGCCGATTTCGTCATTGGTAAAACCGATTTCTTTGTAGAACACAATCGACATGCGCCCCAGAAATGCTTCGCCAACTTTAAACAAGAAAATAAACAGCAATACCGACAGCGCTAGTTTCACGCCGTTACGGCGGAAGAACTCAGCAACGGGTTCCACTATGGTTACCGTAAGCCAGGTAATGATTTTTCGGCTGCGCTTCGAAAGGTGAGCCAGCTTTTCTTGATAGTGCAGTTCGCGTTCTTGCTGGAAAGCAAAATCAACACGCTTAGGTTCAGGAATAAACAATACCAAAAAGGCAATCACGGCCATTATCAGCCCCAGCACTATGTAGGCGTCTTGCCATTGCCAGGTGGTACCGTCTACCAGAAAGAATGGGATAGCGCCGAGCCCGCTGTAGCCGGTCCACCAACCGGCGGTTGCCATGGCGGCACCGGCTGATTGCAGGCGCGGTTCGTCTTCCCCAAAAGACTCAATGCGAAAGGCATCAATGGCAACGTCCTGAGTGGACGAGGCGGTTGCCAGTGTTAAAGCTAAGATGCCAACGGTAGTCAGTTGGCCAATTAAATCCAACTGGCTCAGCGCCATGCAACAGAGCACAATGATGATCTGACAGGTAAGCATCCAACTGCGGCGCTGACCCAACCAGCGGGACAAGCCGGGCAGTTGCACCCGGTCAATTAACGGCGACCAGAATACGTTGATGGAATAAACCGCAAACACCGCACCAAAATAACCAATAACGGAGCGCTCAAGACCACCTTCCTGCAACCAGGCTGACAAAGCAGAGCCAATCATGACCCAGGGGAAGCCACTGGCCATGCCCAGCATGAATATAATCCACACGCGTTTTTGTTTAAAAACGCGTAAGTCGGTCAGCCAACTGCGGGTTACTTGCGTATTCACAATAGAAATATCACTCGGCAGGCACCACTTCAATGCGAATTAATACCGGCGGATCAACGGGAACGTCGCGCCACTTGGTTTTTTCATCGTATGGAAGCGACTCGGTTTGGGCCAGTTTCTGCAACACCTCATCACCGGCAACAACCTTACCAAATACGGCATAACCCCAGCGGCGGTCACTTGGATTCAGCGAGTCATTGTTGTCGATGTTAAAAAAGAACTGGCGAGTAGCACTATGAGGGGCGCGCTCACGCGCCATGGCTATAGTGCCATAATCATTTTTCAAACCATTGCCCGCTTCATTCACAATCTGCTCAAACGAAGGTTTGTCCTGAAACTCGGCAGTGTAGCCGCCGCCTTGCACCACATACTGGGGCACAATGCGATGAAATATGGTGTTGTTGTACTGCGCCTTTTCAACGTAACGCAGAAAGTTCTTTACCGTAATGGGTGCCCGGTCACGGTTAAGTTCCACCACGATATCACCAACAGAGGTGACCATTTTAACGCGAGGGAACAGGTTGTTTGGTTGAATTTCGGCCGTTGCCGAGGTCATTGCAAACAGCCCCACAACTAGTGTGAGGCGGGTTATCAATAGCTTCAACATAACTCCTCGTCCTGTTTTTTTAATTATTGGAGACGAGGTTTGGCCGCAGCCAAACCTTGTTTTACTCTGCCATAAAGTCGATTAACTTCGGATCTTGTAGCATGTCGTCCAGCAATTTACCGAGTAACTCACTAAACTTTGCTTCCAGCTTTGCCGGATCTGCTCGGAAGGCACCTTCACTGGAAGCTTTTGCATTAAAATCGCGGGTATAGGTAGCACCGTCTTTTTGCGCGGTCAGTAGTAACGAAATTTCGTGCTCAACCTGATGTTTCACTGAGCCTTGATCAACCCGAATAATAGCCTGACGAATAGCGACATTAACTTGCTTCGAAGCGCTATTTTCAACCTGTAGTTTTTCCGCTAATGCGTCGTATATGGCAGTTTCCAGCATAGGTGCACTGCTGGCAAACTGCGCCTGATCATCACTTAGTTTAATGCGCAATAAATAATTCTGTGCACGGGTATCGGTTACGCTTAAAGCTACTGGAAGCTGACTTGAGTTGGCACTAACTGCCGGCTGCACAATCAGTGGGTCTGGCGCGCTCTGACAAGCACTAATAAGCAGTGCGGCAGCACCGATAACAACTGACTTGATTACTGGGTACATAATTTCATCCTTCACATACTACGACTATTGAAATTGCTCTTTGCAGAATACCAAGCGGCATGCAAACCCCAAACTCTTATTTTATGGCCGCTTACTTTAAGGGTGCTTACTTTAAGGCTGAAAACACCACAAACTTAGGGTTACTTGCAATAACCTCTACTTGATCAAATAGGGTATTTAAAAATTGATGATAGCTTAAATGGCGATTGCCTACGACCCGCAGCTCACCACCTTTACGCAGCACCCGTTTCGCGTCGGTAAACATTTGTCGGGCAACGTGTTCGGTAATACTAAACTCCTGATGAAAGGGCGGGTTGCACAAAATCAGGTCGGCACTGTTGGCATCTGCGCTGGCTAAACAATCATCCACATACGCATGGTAACTAGCGTCCGTTTTCGCGGGAGCTAGATTCTGCGCAATATTTTCCTGCACCGACGCTATCGCTAAGTAAGATTCATCCACCCAAGTAACCTTGGCTGCCGGGTTATTGCGTGCATAAGCAAGTCCTAACACGCCGTTGCCGCAACCCAGATCAATGACCTCTGTAGCGGCTTTAGTTGGTAAGTTATCCAGCAGTAAACGCGCCCCAATATCCAATTGCTTACGCGCAAACACACCCGGTTGATGGCTCAACTCAAGCTCAAATTCAGGGACTTCCCACACCGATGTGAGCGCTGCTTGTGGTTCATCCGCCGGCGCGGATTGCAGGGTTCCGCCGAGTACCCGGGATTTTTTCCAGGCCAGCGAAACCTTCATATCAGCCAAATGACGCTGAAAGAGTTCTCTGACACTGGGGGTAATAACCTTACTCTTGGCGGCGGCAAAAACTGGTGTCCCGGCCGGCAGTTCAGCGGCAATGCGCTGTAGCTGATATTCCAGCAAGCTTTGACTTTTTGGAATTTTTAATACTACGCTGGCAGCGGCAGGCAAGGCAGCTGTCATGCATAGCGCCGCTAGCGCTGGTGCGGTCATTAAATCGGTATTTAATTTTAAGTTCTGTTCATAGCCCAGTAAACTGACCTGCGAGTCCGACATGGTCCAGCCGCCCAACTGATGTAAACCAAGGGCTAGCGCGCCAAAGCTATCATTTAGTATAAGTACGGGGCCGGCTAACTCATTGTCTTCAGCCGCAGTGAGCATAAACTCATCGGCGGTATCCCAAGCTTGTAGCAGCTCGTATTTGCGTTTAGGGTAACGTAAAAGCTGCCAGCAACCCGAAGGGGTTTGCAGGCTTGTAGGTATTTCTTGTTGGCGTTTTTCGGAATGATTTGGCATTGGTCGGACATTTCACTTGGATACAATCATGCTATGATACCGAAAAAGCGCCAGTGACTATAGGTTTAGCTCAGTGAAAAAATATGCAGAAATTACCGGGTGGGGTAAATGCTTACCACCAGCCGTGCTTACAAATGACGATTTAGCTACCTTTTTAGATACCTCAGACGAGTGGATTAGCTCGCGTACTGGTATTTTGGAACGACGGGTGAGTCATCTTGGTACGTCGGAACTGGCTACTATTGCGGCCAGAAATGCACTTGCTGCAGCTGACTTGGATCCGAAGGAACTTGATTTAATTATTGTTGGTACTTGCACCGCTGACGAGGTTATCCCAAACGTGGCCTCAGCCGTTCAGCGTAATATTGGTGCAACGCATGCGGCCTCATTAGATGCTAATGCTGCCTGTAGCAGTTTTTTATATGCCATGCACTTCGCAACGCAGGCGATTAAAACCGGTGCCCACAAAAAAGTGCTGATTATTGGCGCCGAGCGTTTAACCCGCATTCTTGACTGGACTCAGCGTGAAAGTGCGGTGTTGTTTGGCGATGGTGCTGGCGCTATGGTGCTGGAAGCCTCTGATAACGAAGTGGGTTTGTTGTCATCTCATATTACCTGTGATGCCGATGCCCGCGATGTCCTGTCACTCGATTTCGGTATGAGTTTCGACCGCTTTGGTTTTGACGGCATTATGGAGTTTAGTTTTGTCGGTCAGGAAATCTTTAAACGAGCGGTGAAGGGCATGAGTGCCTCGGTCGAAAAAGTATTTGCTGAAACCGGTTTAACGACCGAAGACATAGACGCGCTAATTCCGCATCAGGCTAATAAGCGCTTAATCGATTTTCTGGCGAAGCTATGTGGGGTACCGGCTGAAAAAACTGTTATTAATATTCAGAAGTACGGCAATACCTCGTCAGCTACGTTACCTATCGCTTACGCTGAAGCGGTTGAACTGGGTAAAATTAAGCCCGGCGATAAAATCATGTCGGCGGTATTCGGTGGCGGCTTAACTTGTGGTGCTGGATTAATTAAATGGGGCGATCGGGTCACTCCGAAGCAACCCAATGACCGTCAGTTACCGGCTGGTGATAAATCGGCGCTGGAGCTTATTCTGCCGTTGCATGAACAGACTAAAAAAGCGTGGGAGAAACGGGGCAAATGAGTCAGGATGTGAACGTTGAGGTAACCGACAAACTAGTCACTATTACCTTAACCCGAACCGCGAAAAAGAATGCACTGACGCAGGCCATGTACGCGGAAATGACCGAGGCCTTAAAACAGGCTGATGCAAATAAAGACATCGCCGCCGTTATTATTCAGGGTGCTGCGGACAGCTTTACTGCCGGTAATGACTTGCAAGACTTTCTGCAAATGGAAAGTATTGACGAAAACGCGCCGGTATTTCAGTTTTTGCATACTATTGCCAACGTCAGTGTTCCGCTAATTGCTAGCGTGAATGGTTTAGCTATAGGCATAGGTACTACCTTACTACTGCACTGCGACTTGGTTTATGCCAGTCGCGATGCGCGCTTCTCACTGCCATTTATTCATCTGGGTTTGGTACCGGAAGCTGCCTCAAGTTTGCTGCTACCACAGCTTTGTGGTCGCGTGCGAGCAGCCGAATTGCTGTTGTTAGGGGAAATGTTTAACGCCGAGCAAGCGCTGGAGTACGGTATTGTTAATCAGGTGGTTGAGAATAATGCCTTGAGTCAGCGGGTGAGCGAGGTTGCGCAGCAACTTGCCGCTAAGCCTGTTGCCGGGCTGCGTGCCAGTAAAAAATTGATGCGCGCACCAGACGAATCTGTTGATGATCGTATTGCCCGTGAGGTTAAGGTTTTTGCGGCGGCATTGGCAACGCCGGAAGCAAAAGCGGCGATTGCCGCCAGGCTGCAGAAAAAGTAAGCACTTAACACGGCTTCCCTTGCTACCTGCCAGCCAATCAGGGATAATCTGCCACCTTGTTATGGTGACTTCATTGGTCCCCTCGCAATGCTAACTGGTGAACTCGGTCAGGCCCGGAAGGGAGCAGCCGTAGTCAGGGACGTGTGTGCCGGGGTGTGGCTGGTGAAGTCGCCACCATAGCTTCCCTTCTTGTTCGATTTTGTATGTTTGGCATTGGTCCTGACGTGGAACGCCAGGCTAGGATTTATCCGTGCGCTTATCCATAAATGCCAGTGCTTGCGTCATCGCCTCCTGCACATTCATTTCCATTTCCAATCGTTTTGATTGGGGCAGATAAAAAGCCATGTCTACTTCGTAGCGAATGTAGCGCGGCGGCAGCCGGTTTAGCACCAGACAGCACAAATCTGCAAGGTCATCGCTGCTACGGGTTTTTGCTAAGTCCAAATGCTCAATTTGATCCAGCACAAGCTTTTCATAATAGTTATGAATATCATCATCAAGTTTCATTTAATTCTCCAATGTCGATAATTAGTTGTATAAAGCAAAGATAGCTTATCTTTACTTGGCTTGCTGCAGTTGCTCTAATTCAGGTCTCATTATTAAGGATTTATGATATGGCAAAGAATATCGAACCTGTGTATTACGGTGAGTACCTGCAACTCGATAAACTACTTGATGCACAACATCCGCACAGCCCCAGGTACGGCGCTGAAGCACATGACGAAACCTTGTTTATTATTGTTCATCAGGTATACGAACTTTGGTTTAAACAAGTTCTACATGAGCTGAAATCTGTGCTCGCACTGTTTCAATCTGCCGCTATTGCCGATCAGGACTTAATTACTGTGGTGCACAGGTTGGATAGGGTGAAAGCCATACAAACCTTGATGAATGATCAAGTTGGCATCATTGAAACCATGACCCCGCAAGAATTTCTGGCGTTTCGTGACTACCTGCTGCCGGCATCGGGATTCCAAAGCATTCAGTTTAAAGAGCTGGAAATCATTCTTGGCTTAACACGTAAGCGTCGGGTGGCATTCGATCAGCAGTCATTTTATAACCGCTTGAGCAATGAGCATCGCACTCATTTGGAGGCGTTGGAAGAACAACCGAGTTTGTTTGACCGGATTGACGCCTGGCTGGCGCGTATGCCGTATTTGGAGTTTGCGGGTTTCAGTTTCTGGTCGTTGTACCAGGATGCGGTTAAAAATATGCTGGCCAGTGACGAGCAGATTATTGAGGCAAACGATACGCTAACCGCTGCTGAAAAAGAGCAAGAGTTAGCAGCTTTGGCAGCCACGCGGGACAACTTTGCCGCGTTGTTTGATGCGGACAAATATCAACAAGCACAAGCCGATGGGCGGGTGCGATTAAGCCAACATGCTTTGTTAAGTGCGTTGTTTATTTCGCTGTACCGCGAAGAGCCGGTGTTTAATTTACCCTTCCAGGTGATTACATCGCTCGCCGATATTGATGAGAAGTTAACGATTTGGCGCTACAAACACGCTATGATGGTGCAGCGTATGATTGGCAGCAAAATTGGTACCGGTGGGTCGTCAGGGCATGACTATTTACGCAAAACAACAGAATCAAATCGGGTGTTTGCCGATTTCTTTGCCATGGCGACCTATTTAATCCCGAAAGCCGAATTGCCTAGGTTACCTGATCATGTTAGGCGTACTATGGGATTCTGGGTTGCAGGCCTGGAGCAAGCCAGCGGCGACCTCGACCTGTAGCGGCTTAGAGTTTTACCGACAGGGCCCTTTGTAGAGCTCCTAACTGATCGGCCACCCGTTGCTCAAGGTACTCTTGCTGGGTGTGTTGTTCGGGGGTTCGTGTAGTCTGCGGCTGTTTTGCCAGTTTAAAAAGTAACGCGGCGTTCTTTTCAAGTTCTGCTACATAGTCTAGCGGTTGTTGGCTATTGCGGTTAAACAGACTTGGATCGAACCAGGCGGCGAACAGATGTGCATCGGGGTGTTGATCTTGCCAAAACCGAGTTTGTTCACGCATACGTTTTATCTCAGTGGTAATTTTTTTTTCCAAAATGTCTACAGACACGACAATATCACCCTTATGTTTGATATATTCTAATGTTAAATTTTAAGGTTTTTGTTTTAAGTTCTGATCTAAAAGTCACAGTAAAATATGTGTTTTCCAGTTGTACAACTGCCAATATGTTACTAAATTATAATCTAGTAACATTTGTTGAGTGTTTTTAAGCTGTGATTCTGTTGCTTAAAAATCCTTTAAAACCAGTCTATATCGGCTGTTGACAGCTTCTGTAAGAACGTGGGAGTATTAACGCATTATTGCTGCAAAAGTAGCAATAGCTGCAAGTGTTGATTAATACTTTTTTTTCGTCACTCAATAACTCGAAGCCTTTAGCAATAGGTGTTACAGGTGGGAAGTTTCAGTCAAATTGGTTGGGAACTATGACCAAAGTAATCAATAAAAGCAAAATCGCTGCGGCCGTAATTGGCATGTTCGCGATAGCAGGCAGCGCTACAGCTACTGCACAAACCGATCTTCGGACATTACAGAACGAAGAAGCCCGGATTCACGAGGCTGATCGACAAGCGCAAGATAAAGTAGATTCTTTGTTCGAGCAGAGCCAAGATTTATTATACGACTATCGTGCGGTTGTGGATGAGTACGAGAATCTGAAAGTCTATAACGACCATGTACAGACACTGGTAGACGATCAAAAGCGTTCTATTGAGTCGTTGCAACGTCAAGTCAATACCATTGATGAGACTAAGCAAGGCGTCGTGCCATTGATGTACAAAATGATTGATGCGTTAGATCAGTTCGTTGAACTGGATCTTCCAATTCATAAAGAGCGTCGTCAGGAGCGTGTTGAGCGTCTTCGTGAAATTATGACGCGTTCAGACGTAACCACGTCAGAACAATATCGCCAAATCATTGAAGCTTACCAGTCTGAAATGGACTATGGTTCAGGCTTAATCGCTTACCAAGGCTCTTTGCAGTTTGAAGGTCAAGAAATTGCCGTTGACTATTTTCACTTAGGTCGCGTTGCATTCTTGGCACAATCACTGGATTTACGTAATGCCTGGATCTTCAACAACGAAACCAAAGAATGGGAATCGTTGGACGATGAGTTTTTATCGCCACTAACTACAGCCATTCGTATGGCGCGTAAGCAAACGGCGAATGACTTGGTTAAACTTCCAATTTTCGCAGCGGAGAGTGCAGAATGAAACATCTAGTGAAAAGTGTACTGGTCGCAGCAGCTGTCTGCCTGTCAGCCGGCACCACCTTCGCTGTGAGTGCACAGGATGACGCGAAATCCTTGGATGAGCTGTTGCAACTGGTGAAAGAAAACCGTGCTGCTTCACAGAGTATTAATGCTCAACGTGAGCGCGAGTTCACTGCTGAACGCGCTGACAAGCAAGCGTTATTGAACCAAGCTCGTCAGGAATTACAAAGCGAGCAGCGTCGTGGCGAACGTTTACAGAACGAATTCTCTGAAAACGAAGTTACCTTAGCCAATAAAGAGCAAGAACTTGAAAATGCTAAAGGTACCTTGGGTGAGATTTTCGGTGTTGTACGTGGCGCCGCAAGTGAGACCATTGGTCGTATTGCAACTTCAATCATCAGTGCCCAGTATCCAGGCCGTGAAGACGTGCTGGAAAGCTTAGCAGAAGCGGAAGAACTGCCGACTATTGCTGAACTGGAAGAACTGTGGATTTCGTTGTTGACTGAAATGAAAGAATCAGGCCGAGTTGTTACCTTCAACACCGATGTCACGTTATTAGACGGCGGCAGCGAGAAGCGTGATGTGACTCGTGTAGGTGTATTTAACCTGGTTTCTAACGGTGACTACTTAGTTTACAACGATGCTACTGAACAAGTGCAACCATTAGGGCGTCAGCCTGCAGGTTTCGTCACTGGTGAAGTTGCTACGTTTGAGGCGGCTGAGTCGGGTTACGAAGGTCTGTATATTGACCCTGCTCGTGGCCAAATCCTGAGCCTGGCAACGCAAAAAGCAACCATGATGGAACGTTATCATCAAGGTGATACTGTAGGTTACGTTATCACTGCAGTGCTGGCCTTAGGTTTATTAGTTGCGATTTACAAGCTAATTACCCTGGGTTCTGCTGGTGCGAAAATCCGTGCACAGTTGAAAAACACTGAAAACCCTTCAGATGGCAACCCGCTGGGTCGTATTCTGAAAGTTTATCACGCCAACAAGTCATCAGACGTTGAAAACCTTGAGTTGAAACTTGATGAAGCTATCTTGCGCGAAACACCGCGAATTGAAAGCGGCGTTAACCTGATTAAGATTCTGGCAGCCATTGCGCCGCTATTGGGTCTGTTGGGTACCGTTGTTGGTATGATTGGTACCTTCCAAACGATTACCTTGTTTGGTACCGGTGATCCGAAGATTATGGCGGGTGACATCTCAATGGCACTGGTAACTACTGCCTTGGGTCTGATTGCCGCATTGCCACTGATTCTGATTCATAGTGTTGTGGCTGCTCGCAGCAAGTCTATCGTTCATGTACTGGACGAGCAGGCGGCGGGTATTGTCGCGTCGCACGCGGAAAAGGAGTAATCCTATGCTTTACCTGATGGAGCTTTGGGAATCTGTCAGGGATTTTATTGGTACCGGTGGCGACGTCTTGTACGTCGTCATGGCAGCGCTCTTACTCATGTGGATTTTATTGATAGAGCGCTTCTGGTTCCTGGCTAGTGTTTACCCGAAAATGAAGCAAGACATCATTGACCGGTGGAACGCGCGCTCAGACACCACGTCCTGGTACGCCCATAGAATCCGTGATGCATGGATCTCCGAGGCCGCAGACAAACTAAATGCTCGCATTTTGTTGATTAAAACCTGTGTAGCTATTTGTCCATTAATTGGATTGTTAGGTACCGTGACTGGCATGATTGCAGTATTTGAAATTATGGCAGTACAGGGAACGGGTAACCCTCGCTTAATGGCGTCGGGTATCTCGATGGCAACAATTCCTACAATGTCGGGAATGGTTGCTGCGTTGTCAGGCATGTTCTTTACTACGCGTTTAGAAGCGCGGGTAAAACGTGCTAAGAACAGCTTAATCGACAGTTTGCCACATCATTAAGAGAGAAGAATTATGGCACGTAAACGTTTTCGTGAAGAGGAAGATGCGACGATCGATATGACACCGATGCTAGACATCGTGTTCATCATGTTGATTTTCTTCATCGTAACCACCTCTTTCGTAAAAGAAGCAGGGATTGAC
This sequence comes from Idiomarina sp., assembly GCA_040882145.1. Lineage (GTDB taxonomy): Bacteria > Pseudomonadota > Gammaproteobacteria > Enterobacterales > Alteromonadaceae > Pseudidiomarina. The sequence goes on along the minus strand of JBBEBU010000012.1, from coordinate 60,729 downwards.
GTAACCAAGCCTGAGTCTGATCAAGCGCAGAAGAAGCCATCTGCTAACATCTTTATCGCGATTCGCGCTAACGGTGAAGTATGGATGGATAAGCGTATGGTTGATGTCGAGCGTGTTGCTGCGAATATCGAGCGTTTGTTAGCTGAGCAACCTACCGATTTGGTAGTTATTCAAGCTGATAAAGAAGCACGTCATGGTTTGGTCGTTGATGTTATGGATCAAATTAAGGAAGCGGGTATAGACAATATATCCATAGCCGCAGAGGACGATTAATATGGTACGCTTTTTAGTATCAATACTATTAGGTGTCGCCGTTACTTTCGCTCTATTTGCGTTCATGGCTTTCTTGATTAGTGGCGGTGAAGGGCGTAACGAAGCGCCCCCACCAACACCCGTCATTGAAATTGTAACGTCGCCACCGGATACGGATTTGGACACGCGTCGTCGTACGCCGCCTCCACCTCCGCCGCCGCCGGAAGCGCCGCCAGAAACGCCACAAAGTGAGCCTGATACATCTGATGATTCAGGCATGAATATGGATATGGGCTTTGAGGTTGATGTAGGTGGTACCGATGGCTTGTCTGGTCCAGGTGAAGGTTTAGGCCGCGATGGGGACGCACAGCCAATCGTGCGGATTAACCCTCGCTACCCACCAGCTGCTGCCCGAGACGGCATCGAAGGTTGGGTTCGTCTAAGCTTTACTATTGACGAAGCCGGCGGTGTAACTGACGTAGAAGTTATCGATTCAGAACCACGCCGTATTTTTGACCAGGAAGCGCGTCGAGCGTTACTGCGCTGGAAATACAAGCCAAAAGTAGTCGATGGTGAAACTGTGCGTCAGCCTGGTTTGACTGTGCAGCTGGATTTCACTCTGGATGGAGCTTAAACAATGATGCAAAATTTATATAAAGCAGTCATTCGTGCGAGCCTTGTAGTTGGCGCTGGGTTGATGATGGCTTTGCCAGCATCAGCTCAGGTAAACGTAAATTACAATTTGCCGTCTGCAGAAGTGATTCAGGAACGCAAAGATAACCGTAAAAACCAAGCGGTTAGCGAGCGTGTCGGTCGCCGTATCATGAGTGCATTCGAACTATACGAAGCAGACGATATGCAAGGTGCAATTGCTGAACTTGCTGATTTGTCGCCAAGTGACGCGTTCGATATTGCCTACGTTAATCGGTTTTTAGGCGCATTCTATGCGTCTGAAGATCAGACTACGCAGGGTATTCGACTGTTAAAGCAATCGGCTGATGCTGACGTTTTAGGTTGGTCTGATCAAAAGGCTGCACTGAAAACGCTTGCGGATTTGTATTTGCAGGAAGAAGACTACAACAATGCACTTCGTTATTATGACAAGTGGTTGCAGTTTACTGGCGAAGCAGATCCTGATGTGTTCTTGCGTATTGCTAATGCTTATTATGAGCTGAAGCAATATGACAAAGTCATCAAGCCAGCGGATATGGCGCTGCAAAGTTATGACGAACCAAACAAGAACCCGTACATATTGAAAATGGCGTCTTATTACGAACGTGAAATGTTTGCGGACGCTATTACAGTATTGGAAGAAGGTTTGAACGTCATTCCAACGGAGACAGGCTGGTGGAACCAACTTGCCAATTTCTACATGTTGGAAGAGCGCATTGAGAAAGCATTAGAAACTATTGAAATTGCTTATTTAGCGGGTTATCTGGACAGCGAAAACCAACACCGTGTGTTAATTCAGCTGTATGCAAATAACCAGATTCCATATAAAGCAGCAACTTTAATGGCCAAGCATATCAATGCTGGTGACATTGAAAAGAATACACGTAACGCGCAAAGCGCTGCTCGTAACTTCGAAGGTGCTCGTGAGTTTTTGAAAGCCGCCGAATGGTACGGATATGCAGCGGATTGGGCTGAAAGTGGTGCTGAGAAGGGCGATTTGCATCGCCGCCAGGGCATTGCCTTCATTCGTGCAGAAGAGTATGCGAAAGCTGCAACTGCATTGAATCGTGCACTGGAGTTTGAGTTAGACAAAGAAGGTGCTGTTTATATGGCACTAGCTGAAGCTTACTTATACACACGTGACTATCGTCAGGCGCTGGATGCTGCAACAACAGCTCAGCAATACGATAGTGAACGTCGCAGTGCGCGTAGCTGGGCGGGTTATATCCGCAACATAGCTGAACGCCGTGGTGTTTCTTTGTAAGTCGTTTAACCCAGAAGGTTAACGAAATAAAAACCCTGCCATGGTGCGGGGTTTTTTTATGTCGGCAGTAAAGGGCTTAAAAGTCAGTAGTGATAAAAGGTGATAAACTAGTAGCTTATTAATGGCTATCTCAGCCAGGTTGGCCGAGGTGGTAGGAGGGTCTATGGAACAAGTCGGTATAGGTTTGCGTCGAAGCTTCGTGAATGATGCTCTGGCTACGCCCTCCTGCGTTGGATTTTGGGAGTTGGCACCCGAGAACTGGATCCCTTTTTCCAACGACTATAAGCGCAAACTTCATGCGCTGAAAGAGCACGCTAAACTTACCTGCCATGGTTTGTCATTGTCGATTGGTAGCCCGGATCCGCTGGATGAAAAGTTTATCCAACAGATTAAAGGCTTTTTAGACGACTATCAGATCGATATTTATAGTGAGCATTTAAGTTACTGCTCCGCGAATGGGCATTTATACGACTTGCTGCCCATTCCATTTGTGCAAGAGGCGACTGATTACATCGCGCAGCGCGTGCGCCGAGTGCAAGAAATTATTGAACGGCCATTAGTGCTGGAGAATATTTCGTACTATGCCGCACCGGGTCAACAAATGAGTGAGCTGGAGTTTATAAATACCCTGTTGGAGAAGTCAGGCGCACAGCTGCTATTAGACGTGAATAATGTGTTTGTAAATAGTGTTAATCACGGTTATGACCCCTATGCATTTATCGCGGGGTTACCCAGTGATCGTATTGTTTACGGCCATATTGCCGGCCACTACGAAGAAGCAAAAGATTTGTTTATTGATACCCATGGGGCTGATGTTAAACCCGAAGTATTTAACTTACTAAGGTATGCTTATCGCCAACACGGTATATTTCCAACCGTGCTGGAGCGGGATTTCAATATTCCGCCGTTGAGCGAATTATGTGATGAAGCCCGGGTTATAGAGCAAATACAGCGCGAGGTCAGCTTTGACTAAAGAGTATGACTTTCAGAAGTTACAAAAGCGGTTTGCGGAGTATTTACGCAACCCGCAACAGCACTCTTTTCATGACATTGCGGAACAACGGCGTTTGCATGTATACCGCGACCTTATTCGCAACAATCTGCAAAGTTTCTTGAATTCGGCATTTCCAGTTTCCCGCAAAGTGTTGGGTGAGGATTTATGGCGATTAACTGGCGACGCGTTCCGTGCCAGCCATCAGGCCCAATCACCTTATTTTGCAGATATTTCCGGCGACTTTGTCGATCATCTGCAAAGTGCCGACATTCAAGCGTTACAACCTTATCCATTTATTCGCGAGCTGGTGCATTACGAGTGGGTTGAGTTACGGGTGTCACTTGACCACTTACCTGAGAACCTGAACTTAGTCACGGAAGCGTCGATAGCCCAAGCACAGCTGGTGGTGAATCCAACCGCGCAAATTCTACGTTATCAGTTTCCGGTTCATGAGGTGACAGTAGATAATCAGCCGCAGGAACCTCTTAGCGAAGCCATATTACTGGTGGTATTTAAGAATGCTCAGGGGGCAGTGAAATTTATGCAGTTAAGCCCGTTAACGGCATTGTTGTTACAACACTTACAGCAACATAAAGCGTTAACTTTGGTGCAACTGCAACAGGCAATGCAAGCGGCTTTGCCGCAATTTAATCCGGCAACGTTAGCCTCAGGTATGCGCGAAACACTGACTGAGTTCGGTGCTAAAGGATTGATTGTTTACCGCTTGTAAAAGGCGAGAAAACGACCTTTTATCCTGGGTTAAAATCCAGTAAGATCGCGCCTCGAATTCGAACGAGGAAAGCTAACATGTCAGATTCAAACAACCATGAAGATTTTCGCGATGCAGCCGGTAAACGTTTTATGGGTCTCTCGTTAGTCTGTTTAATTGCCATTGCGTTACTACCAATGGTGCTCGCGTGGGTTAACTTCTTCTCGGCCTAAAAGGTTCAGTGAATGTCGCAAGTCAGGTCACAACTACAACCACATGTAATCTCACAATCACTGCTGCTGGTTGAAGACAACGAAAGCACGCGTGCCACATTGTTCCAGTTGCTGGAGCAGTTGGGCTTCCGTGTTGATTGTGCGGTAGATGGTTTAGATGGGTTAAATAAGGCCAGTCAGAGACAATATGGAGTGATTTTGCTAGACCACAAAATGCCGTTAATGGATGGCATTTTGCTGCTTAAAAACTTGCGCGAAATGGATGCTTACCAAGATACCCCGTTAGTGCTGCTAACTACCGCTGATTTAGCTCAGGTTGAAAGAAAAGCCAGAGCTGCCGGTGCTACTCTGACCTTACCAAAACCAGTATCAGCGGAAACTCTGGCGCGTGCACTGCAACACAGTTTGTGGAGCGGTGTCGCTTAAGCTTATCGCTTAGTCATCCGTTTCAGGTATAACCAGATTTCATTGAAACAGCCCTCGCAGGGAGCGTGGAAATGACTGCAATAAATGCGTTAAAACCTTTAATTCGAACTATCCCCGATTACCCTAAACCCGGCATTCAGTTCCGCGATATAACTCCTTTGCTAGCCAACGGCGATGCTTTCTACGAGGTTATTGAGCACTTTGCTGCGCGCTATGAAGGTAAAGGGCTAACCAAAATCGTTGGCATTGAAGCCCGTGGATTTATCTTTGCCACGGCTTTGGCCTATCGTCTGAAACTTGGCTTTGTACCACTACGAAAACCAGGTAAGCTACCGGCAAAAACCCGCCAGCAGAGCTATGATCTTGAATATGGTACTAATGCACTGGAGCTTCATGACGATGCGTTAAACGAAGCAGATAAGGTGTTGCTGATAGATGACTTGCTTGCTACCGGTGGAACCCTTATCGCTGCGCATAAGTTACTAAGCGATACCGGTGCCAGCATTCACGAATGCGCGTTTTTAATCACTTTAAAGGACTTACCAGGTGGCCGAAAGCTGGATGAAAACGGCATTGGTTACTATACGCTATTTGAATTTTAGGGTACCTTAGCAAGCATTAGCGTAAAACGAATTGGTTCGTACCCACCAGTTTCTAACGGAGTTTTAGCAGCCGCATGAGTTACCAGGTTTTAGCACGAAAATGGCGCCCTCAGACCTTCACCGACGTGGTTGGTCAGCAACATGTTCTGCGCCCGCTAATTAGCGCATTGGAAAGCCAGCGGTTGCATCATGCCTATCTGTTTACTGGTACTCGTGGGGTGGGGAAAACAACGATTGCGCGCATTCTGGCGAAAAGCCTGAACTGTGAGCAGGGTATTCAGGCAACGCCATGCGGTGAGTGCGGTGCCTGTAAAGAAATCGATAGTGGTCGTTTTGTTGACCTACTCGAAATTGACGCGGCTTCCCGCACCAAAGTTGAAGATACCCGCGAGTTACTTGATAACGTGCAGTATCGTCCTACCCGCGGGCGCTACAAAGTTTATTTAATCGATGAAGTGCATATGCTGTCACGGCATAGTTTTAACGCTTTATTGAAAACTCTTGAAGAACCCCCCGAGCACGTTAAATTTCTGCTGGCGACAACGGATCCGCAAAAGCTGCCGGTAACCGTATTATCACGTTGCTTGCAATTTAACCTGAAGGCGTTAAGTCGAGATGAAATTGCCGGTCACATTGACTATGTGCTGCAGCAAGAACAAATTCCCTACGATAAATCAGCATTGCCGGCGCTGGCGCGTGCGGCGCAAGGTAGTTTGCGTGATGCCCTGAGCTTAACCGATCAGGCTATTGCCCAAGGCCAGCAATCGGTTTCTCAGGAAGCGGTGCAAACTATGTTGGGCGCAGTTCCGAGCGCGCAAATTGCGAAGTTACTAGATCATATTATTCGCGGGCAGGGCGCTGAAATGTTAGCACTGCTCGACAGTGTTGCCGGACAGATTCCAGATTTATCCTCATTACTGACCGAACTGCAGTACAGCTTACATCAACTGGCATTAGTTCAGGTGGTGCCGGAAAGTGCTGAAGCGCTGTCATTGTCGCCAGCCGAAACCAGATTAGCACAACAAATTCCGGCTGAGCTGATGCAAGTTATGTATGACATTGTGGCGGCTGGACGACGCGATTTGCCTTTTGCCGCAGATGCCCGCAGTGGCGTTGAAATGACATTGTTGCGGTTACTGGCGTTTCGCCCTGAGTACATAGATGTGGAAGAAACCTCTGCAGATGTAACCACTCAGGAACGGCCTGTATCTGCGCCGCCGAGTGCTACCAAAGCGACCACGGCGGCAGTTGAACCTGCTGCGTCCAGCGTGCCGGCCCCGGATACCAGTAATCAAACGGCCGCATCTGCAACCTCTGCTGATAGTCAGCTTGATAGCCTGGCTGATAGCTACCAAGACAACGAAGACGACGATACCAGTGAACTATTTGCTGCACAGGCAGAAATTCAGACGCAAGCTGAGCAGTTGCGGGGCACGAATAGCACGGCTACTACTCCAGCGCGAGAAACGCCGGCACCGGAGCAGGCGTCTGCCAATGCAACCAGCTCTGCCATGGCTAATTTGCTTGCGACCCGGTCGCAGTTAACGCAAAAAAAAAAGTCGCTGACTAAAGAGTCGGAATCAACGACACGCCAAGCAGAAATAAAACCCCGTACAACAATTGATGAACCGGCGAATGCCAATGGTGATGACGTGGCTGCAGAGCATGCGGTAGCCAATGTTGCAGAGAATGTTGTAGATAATGCTATAGAGGACGCTCCTGAGCCGCAGGCTTCACCTAAAGCTGCTCAGGTTGAAGCGGCAATCCCTGCGGTAACTGAGCCGCCAGCAGCAGCAACTATAGAATTTACCGAGAATGCCAAACTAGCCGCCGAAGTAGACCGGTGGAGCGCTATTGTTGATACTCTGCCATTAACCGGCTTAAGTCGTCAGTTGGCATTGAATGCCGTGCTCCAGGAGCACAGTATAACGGATTATGAGGTGCAATTAGCCGACCAGTATAAACATTTACTGAACGATACCACCCGGCAAAATTTAATGGACGCCTTGGCGGAAGCCTTGCCTGGCGCGCAGGTTCGTATTGAAATCACCGGTCAAACTGAAGCAACCCCGTTACAAATACAGCAACAGCTGGATACTGAGCGCGCCAAGCGGGCGCGAACCGCACTGGCGAATGATCCTCAGGTGCAGGCATTGCAAAAGCGCTTTGGCGCCACCATGATTGAAGAAAGCTTACAGGTTTTGTAGCGCAACCAGACAAAGCCTTCATTTTTAGCGACAGCAAAAGAGAGACAACTATGTTTAAAGGCGGTATGGGTAACATGATGAAGCAGGCGCAGCAGATGCAAGAGCGCATGCAACAGGCACAAGAAGAAGTGGCCAAACTGGAAGTAACTGGTGAAGCTGGTGCCGGTATGGTGAAAGTAACCATGCTGGGGAACCACAATGTACGTCGCGTTACTATTGACCCGAGCTTGTTGGAAGACGACGACAAAGAAATGATTGAGGATTTGGTTGCTGCCGCCATTAATGATGCGGTGCGCCGGGTTGAACAAACCAGCAAAGAAAAAATGGGTGAATTGACCAGTGGTATGGGTCTGCCTCCTGGCTTTAAAATGCCGTTTTAAGGATATAGCGACCGATGTTAAGTCCTGCTCTGGCAGAATTGATTGCAGCGCTGAAAGTGCTGCCGGGGGTTGGGCAAAAAACCGCTCAACGCATGGCGTTTCAGTTGCTGGAACGCCAACGTGACGGCGCCACCAAGTTGGCGCGGTCATTACAGCACGCGGTTGAGGTTATCGGCCATTGCGATGAATGCCGTACCTTAACTGAAGACTCTGTGTGTCGCCTGTGCCAGGACCCTAAGCGGCAGGAAAGCGGCTTGGTGTGTATTGTTGAGACACCCGCAGATGTGCTGGCGATTGAGCAAACCAGTACCTATCAAGGCCGTTATTTCGTGCTGATGGGGCATTTGTCACCATTAGATGGAATAGGTCCGGCCGACATCGGCTTGGATAAGCTGGCAGCACGGTTTAAGTTAGGTCATATCAATGAAGTGATATTGGCAACCAACCCTACGGTTGAGGGCGACGCCACTGCCCACTATATTGCGAATATGGCCCGGCAATATCAAATTCGCACCAGTCGCATTGCGCACGGGGTGCCTGTTGGTGGTGAACTGGAGTTTGTTGATCAGGCCACGCTCGGTCATGCCTTCAGCGGCCGAAAACAATTCGATTAACGCTTGAAATAGCTGTAGTCATCCCCATCTCCTGTATTGTTACGTTAAATCATTTACAGGAGAACTGATCATGACGGAGACCCGTCAAACTGAAACCCATGGTTTTCAAACCGAAGTGAAGCAACTGCTTCATTTGATGATCCATTCCTTATATTCCAATAAAGAAATATTCCTGCGCGAGCTGGTTTCCAATGCTTCTGACGCGGCCGATAAGCTGCGTTTTAAAGCGCTGAGCGAGACGAATTTGCTAGCCGACGACGCCGAGCTGTATGTGCGCGTAAGTGCTGATAAAGACGCTGGCACTATCACTATTAGTGATAACGGTATTGGTATGACTCGCGAAGACGTGATGGCCAATCTGGGTACCATAGCCAAGTCTGGTACTGCGGAGTTCTTTGGCCAACTGTCAGGTGATCAGGCGAAAGATTCGCAATTAATTGGTCAGTTTGGTGTTGGTTTCTATTCTGCCTTTATTGTGGCTGATTCAGTCACTGTGCGTACGCGTGCAGCCGGTGCTGCCAAAGACGACGGCGTTGAGTGGCAGTCGCGTGGTGAAGGTGAATATGACTTGAAAGCCATCACTAAAGAACGTCGCGGCACGGATATTATTTTGCACCTGCGCGATGATGCCGACGAGTTTTTAGACGAGAGCCGCTTAGGTTCCATTATTAATAAGTATTCTGAGCACCTGAGTATTCCGGTACAAATGCCGAAAGCCTCAGATGACAGTGAAGAAGCAGATAACACGGAATCCAAATGGGAAGCCGTGAATTCCGGCAAGGCACTGTGGACTCGCGACAAGTCAGAAATTAGCGACGATGAATACAAAGACTTCTATAAATCCGTTGCCCACGACTTTGATGAACCCTTGTTATGGAGCCACAACAAAGTTGAAGGCACGTCGGAATACACCAGCTTGTTGTATGTACCAAAACGAGCGCCGTGGGATTTATGGAATCGCGATAGCCAGCACGGTATCAAACTGTATGTGAAGCGCGTGTTCATTATGGACGACGCTGAGCAATTGATGCCAAGCTACCTGCGCTTTGTGCGTGGCTTAATGGATTCCAACGATTTACCACTGAATGTGTCGCGCGAAATTCTGCAGGACAACAAAGTAACTCGTGCTATGCGCAACGGCAGTACCAAAAAGGTGCTGAGCATGTTGAGCAAGCTGGCAAAAGACGACGAAGAAAAGTATCTGGAGTTCTGGAAAACATTCGGCGCCGTGTTAAAAGAAGGGCCAGCAGAAGATTCAGCCAATGGCGAAAAAATCGCTGGTTTGCTGCGGTTTGCTTCTACTCACACAGATTCAGCGGAACAAACTGTTAGTTTGGATCAGTACCTGGAGCGTAAACCGGAAGCCCAAAAGAGCATTTATTATATTGTGGCAGACAGCTATGAAGCTGCCCGTGACAATCCTGCGCTGGAAATTTTCCGCAAGAAAGGGCTTGAAGTTTTACTCTTGTCAGAGCGCATTGATGAATGGCTGATGAGCCATTTAACTGACTACAAAGAAGTTGAATTCCAGTCAGTTACACGTGGCGACTTAGACCTTGGTGAGCTGGAAGACAGTGCTGACAAAGAACAGCAAAAGGCCACTGAAGAAGCTTTCAAAGAACCGCTTGAACGCTTCACGAAAGCGCTGGGCGACAAAGTGAAGAAAGTTCGGGTAACCCACCGCCTGACTGATTCGCCGGCCTGTATCATTACCGATGAGAATGATATGAGTACGCAAATGGCGAAGCTGATGGAAGCCGCTGGTCAGAAAGTGCCAGAAACCAAGTATATTCTTGAGTTGAATCCTGAACACAAGCTGGTACAGCGCGTGATTGAGGTTACTGACGAGGATAAATTTGGTCAGTGGGCAAACTTGATTCTGGATCAGGCGACGCTGGCAGAGCGCGGCAGCCTGAAAGATCCGGCTCACTTTGTGACTCGTTTAAACAAGCTGATGCTGGAACTTACTGAAACAAGTTCCTAAGTTGCTTCAAGAGCAGGCGATTCGACCATGGTCGAGTCGTCTGAACTCTTGTAAAGCCACGCCCGGCAAGGTAAAGTTCGCTATTAACAAATAAGCGACACTCATTTCATTTAGACGAGGTTTTTTCATGCGCATTATCCTGCTAGGCGCTCCAGGCGCAGGGAAAGGAACGCAAGCGCAGTTCCTGATGAAAACGTTTGGTATTCCGCAGATTTCTACGGGTGATATGTTACGCAGTGCAATCAAAGCTGGTACCGAATTAGGCCTGAAAGCGAAACAAGTGATGGATGCCGGTAAACTAGTTTCCGACGACATTATGATTGGCTTAGTAAAAGAGCGCATTGCTGAACCAGACTGTCAAAATGGTTATTTGCTGGACGGTTTTCCACGCACTATTCCGCAGGCTGATGCCATGCAAGAAGCCGGTATTGAAGTTGATTATGTGCTGGAATTTGATGTACCGCACGACGTGATTGTTGAACGTATGGCTGGTCGTCGCGTTCACCCTGGCTCAGGTCGTGTGTATCACGTGCAACACAATCCGCCGAAGCACGAAGGCAAAGACGATTTAACCGGCGAAGATCTTATCGTGCGTGATGACGATAAAGAAGAAACCGTGCGTAAGCGTTTAGCCGTTTATCATGAGCAAACCGAACCACTAGTTAAGTACTATCAGAATGTGGCTGACAAAGGCGCAACTAAATACGCAAAAATCGACGGTACTAAGTCGGTTGATAAAGTCAGTAAAGAGCTAGGTCAGTTGTTACAATAAGCTGGCTCAGGTTATAGTAAGGCCCACTTTGAGTGGGCTTTTTTTTTGCAAAAGGGAAAAAACATGACGCTGGTACCACCTGTTATCTCATTATTGTATATCGCTTTATTAACCTTGTTACTGCTAGTGCTGTCCGGTCGTATTATTCGTTTGCGTTGGCGCGATCGCATTGGTATGGGCACTGGCGATAGTAAAGATTTGGAAGTTGCAGTGCGAATTCACGGTAACTTCATCGAGTATGTGCCACTGGCGTTGCTGATACTGGTGATGATGGAAATGACCGGGGCGAATGCCATGCTGCTGCATGCCTTAGGCGGTTTACTTTTTATTGCCCGTGTTTGTCATGCTATGGGGTTAACGCGTTCAGTAGGGGTGTCCTGGCCTCGCACCGTTGGCGTGCTGGGTACTTTCGCGATGCTGCTGCTTAGCGCCGGTTACTTGCTGGGTTATTACCTGGGCCAGACTCTATGACGCCGCAGGGCCTACCAGCTGGTTGCCACAGGTACGGGAATACGGATCATGAACCGGTAGTACTACTGCATAGCTCACAGAGTAATAGTAGCCAGTGGCGTGAGTTAATTGCCGAACTGGCCAGTGACTATCAGGTGCTGGCAATAGATTTACTGGGTTACGGCCAGGCACCGGCGCCGCAAGGGGAAGTTGAATACTTTCGTTTGCAGCAGGAAGCTGAGCGCGTAACCGCTATTGTTCAGGAATTAGCGATAGCGCAGCCAGTGCATCTGGTTGGTCATTCGTACGGTGGTGCCTTAGCGCTGAAGCTGGCGCGCGAGTGTCCGTTTGCCATTGCCTCGGTTGCAGTTTATGAACCTGTGGCGTTTCATGTGTTAGCCGATCCGAGCGATGCCCGCCGTGAAATCTTAACCGTGGCTGAAAAAATGCATGATTACAGTGCCATAGACGCCACCAGAGCTTTTGTTGATTACTGGAATCAGGCAGGCTACTTTGATGCATTACCCGCGCGTATTCAGCAATTGATGAGTCACCAGGCAAGCAAAGTTCAAATGGATTTTGCGGCACTGATTGGCGAGCCTGCTACGCTTGAGGACTATGCGCAGATAACCGTACCCTGTTTACTAGTAACCGGGCGCGACTCGCCACAAAGTGCTGGTGCCGTTATTGCTGCGCTTGCGCAAGTACTGCCGAATTGTGAGTTGTATGAAGTAGCTGGCGGGCACATGGCGCCGTTAACCGATGCCAGCAAGGTAAACCCGCATTTGAGCAGTTTTTTAAAAGCGCAAACTAAGGGTAACTGATATAATCCAGCCGTTTTAATTAAGCCTTAGCTCCAATCAATTCGGTAGGTCAAAAGAATGCAGAACTGGCAGGCAGATTTTCCGTTCCAGCAACATCACCCGCAGCTGGTGTACTTGGATAGTGCGGCTACCTGTCAGCAACCCCAGGTGGTGCTGGATGCGATGCAAGACTACGTTATTCACCAGCACGCCAATGCCCACCGAGGTGCTCACGGGCGCGCCCTTGCCGCTACCCAGGCCTATGAAGATGCGCGTACCCGCGTGGCGGCTTTTATTGGTGCTGAGGCGAGCAACCTTGCTTTTACCGCATCAACCACCGTCGCATTAAATCAATTAACTGCTGCAGCCATTGACTGGCAACCCGGCGATGAAATTGTTATTTCTGCCAGTGAACACCACGCGAATATATTGCCCTGGCAGCGCTTAGCTGAGCGTCTGGCACTAACTTTGACCGTTATCCCGGTAAGTAGTGCTACCGGTCAATTAATTGAGCCTGAGCAGTATTTGGGGCCTCGCACGCGTGTTCTGGCTATTACCATGGCTTCGAATGTGACTGGTGTGGTCAATAACCTTGCCGGTTTATGCACAGCGGCGCGGGCCAAAGGTATTCGAACATTTATCGACGCGGCACAGGCGGCGGCGCACGTTCCTATCAATGTTGCGGAGTTAGGCTGTGATGCCTTAGCGTTTTCTGCCCATAAAGTGTATGGCCCAACCGGAATAGCGGCTTTATATATGCACCCTGAGCTGTGGCAGGCTATGCCACCACAACACTTAGGCGGGGGTATTGTGGAAACCGTTACCTTCACCAGTTCAGAGCTAATCAGTGGCATTCAAAAATTTGAAGCGGGCACGCCCAATGTTAGTGCGGCGGTTGGTTTTAGAGCAGCATTAGAGTGGCTGCAACAGGCTCAGCAAGCAGGTGCCGGGCGATACTTGCGTAATTTACAACAAAAATTAATTGCAGCGTTGCAACAGCGGTCACAACTTGAATTGTTACCGACTGACCCGAACGGTACTCCGATTGTCAGTTTTTACAGTCATGCGTTCCATTGCCACGATTTAGCCTTATTACTGGCCGAGCAGGACATTGCGGTTCGCGCCGGGCACCATTGTGCGCAGCCGTTATTGCAACACTGGCAGGTGCCGGGAGTGGTGCGGCTATCGCTCGGGCTAACGGTGACTGAGCAGCAGCTTACTCAGACGTTGGTGGCGCTGGACAAGGCCATGGCCTTACTGGCTGAAACCGGGCCCTTAACGGAGAGTGACGAGGCATGAACTCCCCAGTAACCGCCGCGCAGAAAACGGCAGAATGGAAGCAGCTGGCCAAGTTAACCGGGCCTATTCTGATTGCGCAGTTAACGCAAACCATGATGAGCGTAGTCGATACCGTTATGGCCGGGCGCGTGAGTGCGACTGATTTAGCCGCCGTTTCAGTAGGTAGTAGTATTTGGATCCCCGCTATTTTGCTGGTGTTTGGTTTAGCTCTGGCGCTGGCGCCTATTATTTCCCATTTTGATGGGGCCCGTAATCACACCCAAATTGCGCGCATGGTGCAACAAGGATTTTACGTCTGTGTGCTGGGTGGTCTGGTTACCTACGCAGCAATTGCCAGTGCGCCCTGGTTACTGAATATCATGACTGTGGAAGACGAGTTCCGCCGAGTCACGCTGGAATACCTGGAATACATTGTCTGGGGGCTGCCGGCCTTTATTATTTATATAGTGCTACGTAATTTCTGCGAAGGGCTGTCGCATACGTTGCCGTCACTGGTTATTGGTATTATCGGACTGCTGGTTAATATTCCCGCTAACTACATTTTCATCTACGGCTATTTCGGTATGCCAGCACTTGGCGGTGCCGGCTGCGGGCTGGCCTCTGCCATAGTACTTTGGGCTATGGCCTTGGCTATGCTGGGTTACGTAGTGTGGGCGAAACGCTTCGCTTCCATTCAGCTCTTCGCGCGTTGGCATAAACCGAACTGGGACGACATCTGGTACGTGATCCGTATTGGTTTTCCAATTTCAGTGTCGTTGTTCTTTGAAGTGAGTTTATTTGCGGCGGTCGCACTGTTGATAGCGCCACTTGGTGCAACCGTAGTTTCTGGCCACCAAATTGCCTTAAATATTTCGTCGCTGGTGTATATGGTGCCCTTGAGTTTATCTATGGCGGTTACGCTGCGGGTTGGCTTTGCACTGGGCGCCGGAGAGCCTGAGGCAGCTATGCGTAGCCACAAGATGGCGCTGACCTTTGGGATGGCTTTTGCGGCCGTGAATGGCTTAATTATGTGGCTAGGTGGCGCCTGGCTGGCGGCACTTTATACCGAAAATAGTGACGTTATTAAATTGGCCGCTCAGTTAATGGGCTTGGCGGCTATTTTCACGCTTTCAGATACCTTCCAGGCGGTTGCTATTGGTACGCTACGTGGCTACAAAGACACCCGCGTAGTGATGTTTATTACTTTCCTGTCGTATTGGCCGTTTGGCTTGTCCGTAGGTTACATACTGGCCTTAACTGACTGGTTTGTGCCGGCCATGGGTGCGGCTGGTTTCTGGATCGGTTTTATTACCGGTTTGAGCATGGCAGCGGTGTTGCTGTCCTGGCGATTACACAAGGTACACCGAAGTTACATGAAGCGTTTTCGCCAGGGCTTGCATCCTGACCACGGCCATACTTACTAAGGCTTACTTACTGCGGCGGTCGGCTAACACTTGCAGCACGTCGTTCAGGCTCAAGTCACTGCTTTGCAGAACCACCAGCAAGTGATAAAGCAAATCAGCGCTCTCGTTGAGTAACTCTTCTTTATCGCCCACAGCAGCGGCTAATGCCACTTCAACACCTTCCTCACCAACTTTTTGCGCTGCGCGTTTAATGCCAGCGGCAAATAACGATGCGGTGTAACTGGTGTCTGCGGCTTCGCCTTTACGTGAGCGAATCACGTTTTCAAGTTCAGTCAGCATGGGTTCTGCCGAGCCATCTGGCGCGGTAAAACAGCTTTGTGTGCCTAAATGGCAAGTTGGCCCTTGCGGCAGAGCTAAGGCCAATAAGCTGTCATTGTCACAATCGGTATGTAAGCTCACTAACCGTAAAAAATTGCCTGAACTTTCACCCTTAGTCCACAAGCGTTGCTTGCTGCGGCTGTAGAAAGTGACTTTGCCTTCGTTCAGGGTGTGCTGCACAGCTTCGGCATTCATATAGCCCTGCATTAACACTTCGCCGCTTAGCGCATGCTGCACAATGCACGGTAGCAGTCCGCTGCTAGGTTGCTGACTGGCAAAGGCCAGCTCGGTTACATCATTGCTCTGAATTCGCATTAGTTGTCCTGTTCGTTAAGCGGTTCAACAATAGGGCGAATAGCAATGCCCTGTTGGCTTAAATAGCTTTTCAACTCGGCAATCTGAATCACATTTTTATGAAATACCGAGGCCGCCAGAGCGCCATCCACGGCGGCTTGTTGGAAGGCATCAGCAAAGTGTTCCATAGTGCCAGCGCCACCGGATGCGATTAAGGGCACCGGACATACCTTGCGCATAGCACTTAACTGCTTAATATCGTAGCCGTTGCGAACACCGTCCTGATTCATGCAGTTCAGGACGATTTCACCGGCACCGCGCGCGACCACTTCAGTCAACCAGGCCTCTGTAGTCCAGGTGGTTTTCTGGGTGCGGCTTTCGTCGCCGGTAAACTGATAAACTTCGTATTGATTTTGGGCTTCGTTATAAAAGCTATCAATACCTATGACCACACATTGTTGACCAAATTCATCAACCAAACGGTTGATTAAACTCGGATCGGCAAGTGCCGGCGAATTTATTGAAATTTTATCGGCACCCATAGCCAGTATTTCCTGGGCATGAGCAATACTTTTTATCCCACCGGCTACGGTGAACGGAATATCGATAACCCGGGCTATACGACGCACCCAGGACTTGTCGACCACGCGCTGATCTGACGATGCGGTGATGTCATAAAACACCAGTTCGTCGGCGCCTGCGGCAGCGTAACGCTCCGCCAGTGGCTCAATGTCACCAATAATTTCATGGTTACGAAATTGTACGCCTTTTACCACTTGTCCGTCGCGAACATCCAGGCATGGAATTATGCGTTTGGCCAACATGCCAGAGCCTCCTCGAGAGTGAATTTCCCGGTTAACAGAGCCTTGCCCAGAATAGCGGCATCGCAGTTCACAAACTGCAATTGATGTAAGTCGTCCAAACCTGCTACGCCGCCGGAAGCTTGCCATACCACTTGCGGGTAAGCTTCTTTCAACTGTTTATAAAGCGCAACATTACAGCCGCTTAGCATGCCGTCGCGGCTAATGTCGGTGCACAGGACATGGCGACAGCCTGCTTCCAGCAATGGTTCCAGTACCTGCGTTAGCGTCAGCTCACTGGTTTCACGCCAGCCGTCAATGGCCACAAACGGGCGGCCCTCAGCGTCTATGTTTACATCAATTGCAATCACAATAGCTTCCGGGCCAAAGTCACGTAGCCATTGCTGCACTAACTGTGGTTGCTTGACCGCGGTTGAGCCAATCACGACCCGGGCAACCCCAGCGTTCAACAAATTTTGAACGTCGTCACGGGTACGAATACCACCGCCGACCTGACACTGCATGCTGGTTGCATTGGCCAGTTGCTGAATCAGTTGTAACTGGCGTTTAGCGGTATCGCGGGCACCGTCAAGATCAACAATGTGCAGCCACTTGGCACCGGCATCAGCATAGGCTTTGGCTACCGGCAAAGGGTCATCATGAAAGGTGGTTTGCTGCGCAAAATCACCTTGCTTTAAACGCACCACAGCACCATTAATTAAATCAAGCGCGGGTATCAACATGTTCGGACTCCAAAAAATTCTTCAAAATAGTTGCGCCGACAGATCCTGAGCGCTCGGGGTGAAACTGGGCACCATAAAAGTTCTGATGCTGAATCATAGCGGCAAATTCTTCGCCGTAGTGGCTGCTGGCAATCGTGTAACTGTCCACCGGCACCGCAAAACTGTGGACGAAGTAGCAGTATGCTGCGGCATCAAGACCCTTTAACAGCGGTGTGTCGGTACGCTGTTGCAACTGATTCCAGCCCATGTGAGGTAACGGCAGGTCATCGGCCTGTAAACGTCGGGTTTGAGTTGGAATCACGCCTAAGCAATCGACATCGCCTTCGCTGGAGCTTTCGGTAAGCAATTGCATTCCCAGGCAAATACCTAATACCGGCTGGGTGAGTTGCTGCAGAGTTTCTACCAGTTGCTTACGCTGAATGTTGCGCATGGCCGCCCGCGCGGTGCCCACACCGGGTAAAATAACTCGGTCAGCAGCGCGAATTAGCTCGGCTTTATCGGTAACTGTTGGCACATACCCCAGGCGCTCTAGTGCAAAACAGACTGACGTGAGGTTTGCACACTCGGTATCAACAACCACTACTTTCATCACAGCATTCCCTTACTTGACGGCAGGGTTTGATCGCCGGTTTTCGTAACTGCCTGACGCAGCGCCCGACCAAATACTTTGAATAAGCTTTCTACCTGGTGGTGGCTATTTCCTTCGCTGGTGCTTAAATGCAGGCTCACGGCCATAGCATCACTAATAGAGCGGAAGAAGTGGCCAACCATTTCGGTCGACAGTTCACCAACCTGAGTGCGGCTAAAGTCGGCCTCGAATTTCAGGTAAGGACGACCGGATAAATCCAGCAGACATTCCGCCCGGCACTCGTCCATGGGCAGTGCAAAGCCGAACCGGCCAATGCCACGCTTATTGCCAAGTGCTTGGCGCAAAGCCTGACCCAGCGCCAGTGCGGTGTCTTCAATGGTGTGATGATCGTCAATGTGTAAATCACCAATCACCTTAACGTTCAACGCAATGCCAGCATGCGTAGCGATTTGTTCCAGCATGTGGTCAAAAAAGCCAATGCCGGTACTTACGTTAATTGGCTTTTGCGCGTCTAAATCCACACTGACCCGAATGTCGGTCTCGTTGGTGGTACGCACAATGCTGGCCTGCCGTGGTTTTTTTAATAGCTGGTGCTGTATGTGCGCCCAGTTTAGTTCGGCTGGATCATACTTAAATGCCGGTAAGCCCATATTTTCAGCCAGTTGCACATCGGTGTCGCGATCCCCAATAACATAGGAATCGGTGAAATCAATACGACCCTGTTGCAGATAGTCTTTTACCAGGCCCAGATTCGGCTTACGGCAGGCGCAGTTGTCTTCGGCAAAATGCGGACAAATAAGTACGTCCGCAAATTGAATACCCTGTGACTTAAAAATGTCCATCATCAGCTTATGGGGCGCATCAAAGTCAGCTTGGGGGAAGCTAGTGGTGCCCAGGCCATCCTGATTAGACACCATGACTAACTTGTAGCCGGCTGCCTGTAAGGCTAGCAGTGCTGGAACTACGCCAGGTTCAAAGGCTAGCTTATCAAGGCGGTCGAGTTGTTTGTCGGAAGGCGGCTCAATAACCAGGGTTCCATCGCGATCGATAAATAAGATACGTTCAGCGCTCATGAGAAAAAATCCTGCGTAATAGCGTTAAGTGAGGCGATCAACTCATTGTTTTCAGTTTCAGAGCCAACCGTAATACGTACGGTGTTGGAAAGTCCGACCTGAGCGGATTGATTGCGAATCAAAATGCCTTGTTGCTGACACCAGCTAACCAGTTTAGCCGCGTCGGTAACTTGCACCAAGATAAAGTTTGTGACGCTCGGCCACAGCTTTTCCACGTAGCTAAGCTGTTCAAGTTGCTGTTGTACGCGTTCGCGCTCAGTAATAGTTTCCGCTAAGCGTTGCTGCATTTGCGCACAGGCACCAGATGCTAGTGCCTGAATAGCAACCTGCACGGTTAAATCGGGCAGCGGGTATGGCGCCAGAACTTTTTGCATGGCGGCAATAACATCGGCACCAGCTAAGGCGAAGCCACAACGAATACCTGCTAAACCAAAGGCTTTAGATAAGGTGCGCAGTACCACTAATTGCGGATACTTCTGCAACCATTGGCTAACACTGTTAATACCAGCCAGCGCCGCGTATTCAATGTAAGCCTCGTCAACGATCACCAGCGCTTGCTCATCAACTGCCTCTAACACTTCAGTCAGTGTTTGTGATTCCAGAGCGTTACCCAGCGGGTTGGATGGATTGCATAAAAACACCAGTTTCACACCGGCTAAGTTCGCTTTTATTTGGTTTAAGTCCAACTGCCAATTATCGGTTAGGGGAACGCTTTTCACTGCCGCACCGTGGGTGGCTGCAGAAATGGCATACATACCGTAGGTGGGCGGGCAGATCATAATGGCGTCCTGACCCGGTTCGCAGTAGGTGCGAATCAGTACATCAATAGCTTCGTCGCTGCCGCGCCCAATCAGTACCTGATCACTGCGAACCTCGGCATAGTCGGCATAGGCCTGCAACAGCTTAGCGGACTGAAACTCCGGATACCGGTTTAAGCCACTGGTATCAACGTCGTAGCCGTTGCTATAGGGTGATTCGTTGGCATTTAACCACACACTGCCGCCACTCATACTGCGTCGTGCCGAAGCATAAGGCGTTAAGGTGTGCAGGTGCTGCCGCTGCAGTTTGGCCGCAATACTCATGAGCTGGCCTCCATTCGAATGGTGACCGCTCGTTTGTGCGCGTCCAGCCCTTCGGTATCTGCCAGTGTGGTAATGGCTTCAGCCAATTCGGCAAGTCCCGTTTTACTGGCGGTTTGCACCGTGTAACGCCGGTAAAAATCAAGTAAGCCCAGGCTACTGTACACTTTTGAAAAGCCATAAGTGGGCAGCACGTGATTGGTGCCGGTAGCGTAATCGCCGCCTGCTTCCGGGGTGTAATCACCCACGAAAATAGAGCCCGCGGTGGTTAGCTTCGCCAGCCATAATTGTGGATCGGCAAACTGCAAGGCTAAGTGCTCAGGCGCGTAGTCCTGGGAAATAGCAATTGCTTGCTGAATGTCTGCTACCTGAATTAAAGCACTACTAGAGAGCGCCTGCGTTGCAATGTCACGGCGACTTAACTGGGCTAACTGTTCAGTTAACTGTTGCTTAACCTTGGCCTGCATAGTGGCACTGGTCGTTAACAAAATAACCTGAGAGTCGGCGCCGTGTTCGGCTTGCGACAGCAAATCAGCCGCAACGAAAGCTGGGTTGGCGGTGTCGTCAGCTATTACCATAAGCTCGGACGGACCAGCTGGCATGTCCATAGCACAACCATCGCTGCGCTGAGCGACTAGTTGCTTCGCGGCGGTAACATAACTGTTACCCGGGCCAAATACTTTATCTACCCGGGGGACTGTTGCAGTGCCAAAAGCCAGCGCAGCAATAGCCTGAGCACCACCACAACGATACACTTCCGTAATGCCGCAGCGCTTTGCTGCATACATTAAGGCCGGTGATAAATCGCCATTGGCGTCTGGTGGGCTCACTAACACCACTTGCTCACAACCAGCAATTTGTGCCGGCACACCGAGCATGAGGGCTGTTGACGGTAGTGTGGCCGTGCCACCCGGAACATAAAGGCCAACACTTTGCAGCGCAGTAAAACGTTGCTCACAAACCACACCCGGACGGGTTTCAACCTGAATATTCTGCGGCCGCTGGGCTTCGTGAAAACGTTTAATAGTGTCGTAAGCGGTATCAATAGCCTGGCGCACCTTGGCGTCCAAACGTTCAGCCTGCGCGTCAATTTGTTCAACCGAGTAGCGCAGGTTGGGCAGCGCTACCTTGTCGAACTTTTCAGTCAGGGCTAACACGGCGGCATCACCCTCGGCTTTCACCTGAGTCAAAATGCCCTGAACCGTTTCCATTAGCGCGGTCGAGGTTTTCTGTACCGGTCGCGCCAACGCTTGTTGACGCTGGTCGGCCGACATTTTTTGCCAATTCATTAGTTGCATGGCGGTTACCCCATCATTTTCTCAATGGGCAGCACTAAAATAGAGCTGCAACCCAAGGCTTTAAGCTCTTCCATAGTTTCCCAGAAGAGCTTTTCGGTGCTGACCACGTGCACAGCAACAGTTTCGTCGGTGTGGCTTAACGGCAAAATGGTAGGTTGTTCCGCGCCTGGCAGTAAATCAACCACACGTTCCAACATGGCTTTCGGTGCGTGCAGCATAATGTACTTGCTTTCGCGTGCCAGTTGTACGCCATCTAAACGCGGTAGCAACTGATCTAAGAGCGCTTGTTTTTCTGAACTTAAGTCGCCCGGACGCTGAATTAACTGAGCTTGTGAACGGAAGATCACGTCTTTCTCAACCAGGCCATTGGCTTCTAAGGTGGCGCCGGTTGAAACTAAATCACAAATAGCGTCGGCCAGGCCAGCGCGCGGGGCGACTTCCACACTACCGGTTAGCATAGCGGTGCTGACGTTCTTAATACCGGCGTCTTTCAGGTAACGCTGCAATAGGTGCGGGTAGGTGGTAGCTATGCGCTTACCTTCCAATGATTGCAGCGCGTCGTAGCTGGCTTCTTTCGGCACCGCGATAGACAACCGGCACTGCCCAAAATCCAAGTTACGTAGCTTGGTAAATACAGCTGGAAAATCGGTAGCGAGTCGTTCTAAACGCGCTTCTTCAAGCACGTTTTCACCAACTAAGCCTAAGTCGACCACGCCGTCCATCACCAAACCAGGAATATCATCGTCGCGAACCCGCAGCAGATCGACCGGGTGGCTGGTGCTGTGCGCCAGCAAGCGCGATTCATGTAAGCTGAATTTGAAGCCACAGGCTTTCAGCAAGTCGATAGACTCGCGGCTTAAACGGCCGGATTTTTGAATCGCAATAGTCAATCTTGAACTGCTTAAAGATGATTCCACGGATAATCTCCTGTTAATAAATGCACAAAAAACGAAAAACCCCCGCAAGGTTGCCCTTCGGGGGTTGTATATTTTTCGAAGGCAACCATTAGGCTAGCCTTCTACGCACTAAGCATGGCTAGCGATCATATAAATGATGGTGATGGCGATGCTTTTGTATGAACATAAAAATGCCCTTCGTGCGTTGAAATTGCGTTGATTCAATTAAGTTGTACAGATTGTATCGTAAAAAATATGAATTGCAACCCTAAAGATATTAGAGTTTATACCGATATGTGATTATAATTTGTACAGGGGTTGTATAGTCAAATAGCAACGAGGAAGCGACATGCCAAGCCTAGACGCGATTTTACCCTATATACCACGCGACACGCGCGTGGGACTCGTGAGAGAGCACGAGCGAGTAAATCAGGTGGAAAAAAATAACCGCCTGCGCGAGCTCGTGGAAGACGAACAGAACACCGTGAATGATGAACAGAAACGGGAACAACAACGCCAGTTTCAACAGCGCCAGCAGCAGCCATCGAAGTCGGATGACGATAGTGACGATGACGAGCAACCGCATCTCGATACTTACGCATAGCTGTGCGATAATTAGCGGCTGAATCTGCTGTTAACTGGGCGTGGCATGGCTGCTGTTGAAGACGTATTTTCCCCCACGGGGTTATTATCGAAAACTATTCAGGGCTTTCACCCGCGCCAAGCTCAGGTTGATATGGCCACGGCCATTGAGCTGTCGCTGAAAAAAAATTCCCAACTGGTTGTTGAAGCTGAAACCGGCACCGGCAAAACCTTTGCCTACCTTTCCCCGGTATTACTCAGTAAAAAGAAAGCCATTATTTCTACCGGTACCAAGAACCTGCAGGAACAATTGTTTCACCGCGACTTACCGGCCCTGCGTGATGCGCTGGCACCGGAAAAGCAAGTGGCGTTGCTAAAAGGTCGCGCTAACTACCTGTGTACTCACCGTTTGCAACAAGCTGTTTCACATAGTGGTGAGTTGAGCAAAGATTTGCAGCAACAATTAGTGCAGGTGAAGCAATGGGCGGTGCGCACCAGTAGCGGTGACGTAGGTGAATTGAACGTGCTGCAGGAAGACGCAGCAGTATTGCCGCATGTTACCAGTACGGTTGAAAACTGTTTGGGGCGTGATTGCCCCGACTACGACCAGTGTCACTTAGTAAAAGCCCGCAAAAGTGCGCTTGAGGCTGATATTGTGGTGGTTAATCACCACTTGTTTTTTGCCGATATGGCGCTAAAAGATGTCGGTTTTGGTGAATTGATACCAGCCGCTGGCGCCGTGATATTCGATGAAGCCCATCAGTTACCGGATATTGCCAGCCAGTACTTTGGGGAAGCCGTATCAAGCCGCCAGTTACATGAGCTGGCGCAGGAAATTAAGCTGCTGTATTTAACTGAAGTAAAAGATTTACGGCAGCTCGACGCCGTAGGCGACAAGTTAATTAGCAGTTTACGCGACTGGCGCTTGGCCTTCCCAACTGATCCACAACGCGGAAACTGGCGCGAATGGTCGCAGCACGAGCCGGTTATTGCTGCCGCGGCACGGGTAACTGAGAGCCTTGAATTGCTACACCAAGTATTGAAAAGTGCGCTGGGTCGACATCAGGATTTAGATCAAGCCTATGAGCGCTGCGTACTTTTCATGCAAAAGTGGGAGCAATTGTTAAGTACCGACCGCACTGGTTTCAGCTTCTGGTTTGAAACCACCGCTCGGCAAATTACCTTGCATCAAACGCCGTTGAGTGTGGCAGACAAGTTTGGGGGGTACGTTCGTGCCAGCGAAATGAGTTGGGTATTTACCTCGGCTACGCTCGCCATTGGCGAAAGTTTTAATCACTTTACGGAACAACTAGGTTTGCAGGACGCGCAAACCCTGCGGTTAGCCAGCCCCTTTAACTTTTCGTCGCAAGCCATGCTATGCATGCCACGCTTTTTACCACAACCGCATGAGCGGGAAATGGAAGCAGCGCTGCTGGACATCGCGCGCCAGGTGGTTGCTGCCAACCCCGGCGGTACTTTTTTACTCTTTACCAGCCACCGCATGCTGCAGCGCATTGCCCAGCAACTGGAAGCATTTACCGACCGCTTGATACTAACCCAGGGGTCGACCAGCAAGCGTGAACTGCTAGATGCCTTCGTGAATGATGGTAAAGCGGTATTGCTTGGCACCTCGTCGTTCTGGGAAGGGGTGGATGTGCGCGGCGATGCCTTGCGCTGCGTGGTGATTGATAAATTACCTTTTGCCAGCCCCGACGATCCGCTGTTGCAAGCACGGGTTGAAGATTGCCGTTTACGCGGCGTAGAACCCTTTACTAAAGTGCAGCTACCACAAGCTGTTATTGCGTTAAAACAAGGTGCCGGGCGTCTTATTCGCGACCGCCATGACAGCGGTGTGTTGATTGTGTGCGATAACCGACTGGTGAATAAAGGCTACGGACAAACCTTTTTAGCCAGCTTACCGCCCATGCAACGCACGCGTTCGCTTGAACAGGCGCTTGAATTTTTAAAGCATACCCACATTACCGAAACAACTGAACAAACCGAGGCTTAATCACATGACCAACTTGCTGGCCATAGACACTGCAACTGAAAACTGCTCCGTAGCCTTGCAGGTAGGCGACAAGGTGTATTCCAGAGCAACTGAAAGTCCGCGCGAGCACTCGCAGCGGCTATTGGGTTTTGTGGATGAAGTTGTGGCTGAAGCGGGCATTAAACTAAAAGACATCCAAGGGATTGTGGTAGGTAACGGCCCCGGCAGCTTTACTGGTGTGCGTATTGGTGTGAGTGTGGCACAAGGCCTGGCCTTTAGTTTGCAATGTCCGGTAGTAGGCGTGAATAGTTTGGCGGCACTAGCAAAGCAAGCCATACGTAAGCTAAGTGTTGAGCGCGTGGTAGCGGCCATTGATGCGCGTATGGGTGAAATTTATCTGGCGGCTTACCAACAGGTTGATGGGCAATTACACACCTCGCTTGAGCCTATGGTGGGTCAACCTGAATCCCAGTGGCTCGCTCAACAGCTTGGCGATTACACCCCGGCGGTAAGTGTTGGAACTGGTGTTGTAACGTATCGCGAAGCCTTTGCTGGTTGCACCGACACGGCTTATGCCGAAGATATTTTACTGCCGCTGGCGGAAGATATGCTGGCTATTGCAAGTCGTAAATTTTTCGAAAACGCTGTTGCCGCCGCAGATCTTGAGCCGTTATATGTACGTAATGAGGTAACTTGGCAAAAGTTGCCGGGACGTTAAACTTGTCGAATCCGATGGAACTAGACATAATAAGCATTGGTCAGATAGTTAAGGCATGAGTAGCATCGTGGAACTTAAATCATTACAAACGCGGGTAGGGCAGCCACAATGGCAGGCTCAACAAACCCAGCAAAGCGCGGATAATCCGCGCCGTAATAAGGCCGCTGAGCAAATCAGTGTGCCTGCAGTTCCTAATGAGCGTGAAGCACAACAACAGGCTCAGCAATGGCAAGCCTTTGAAACACAATACGATATGCCATCAATGGCATCTCAAAAAGCACTAGCGGCCTATCAGGGTGTTGCTCAAAACCCGCAGCGCGAACAAGTACAAAGCATGTTTGGTGTCGATATTTACGCATAATCTGCTTTGATTGCTGTGATAGCCGGGTTCGAGCCAACAGCAGGAGATCAGCATGAAGCTTTTAAAATCCATTCTAGTTAGCGCAGCAGCCCTTGTTATTAGTGCCTGTTCCGCTATTCCCGAAGAATTGCAGACCCCTGAAGGTTCCAACCTTGTCAGTTTTGAACGAGCGTTAACCCAACCGGCCGAGGCTGTGGGTGAAACGGCCCGCTGGGGTGGTGTTATTGCCAACGTTAGCAATACCGACAACGGCACTGTTATTGAAATCGTTAACTTTGGGTTGAAAAACTGGGGTCGCCCATTGGTCAGCGATGAAAGCAACGGACGCTTCCGCGCCGTGCTGGAATCCTTTGTTGACCCGCTGGTGTACCAGAAAGGCCGCAGTATTACGGTGGTAGGTGAAGTTATCCAGCCGGTGGAAGGTACTATTGATGAATACAAGTACTTGTTCCCAACCCTAGCTGTTACTTCGAAAAAACTTTGGACCAAAGAACGCAAAGCCGATGTTCAAATTGATTACAGTCCACTGTGGTTCCGTCATCAATTTTACGGCCCATACCCCTATTATTATCGTCCGCATACTCGCATTCGGACTATGGAAACTCAGCCTGCCCGATCTGGCGGCGCGACGAACCAACAACAACATTAAGCCATACAGGACCGTTCGAATTTAATGGATATGACAACACAGGATTGGCTCGCACGGGCTCAGCAAACTGCTGAGCCCGTTTCGTTTGAGCTACCGTGGGGCAGCCTACGTGGGCTGCGTTGGGGCAGGGCTGATGTGCAACCACAGCTGGCATTGCATGGCTGGTTGGATAACGCGCACAGCTTTTTGCCTATTGCCGCTGAGTTTATGCGGTCGCAGGCACACCAAGACCATAGTTTAGTGGCGCTGGAGTGGGCCGGACACGGACATTCGGATCATCGCCCGGTTGGCAATCACTATTATTTTATCGACTACGTATATGACTTATGGGAGCTGCTGGAACAACAGCAGTGGCAGCAGTGCAATATTTTGGCGCATTCCATGGGTGCTTTCGTGGCCAACATGCTAGCGGGTATTGCCCCCGAGAAAGTGGCTAACCTGTATGCGGTCGAAGCTTTTGGATTACTGGCGGCGCCACCGGAGCGTACCGCTGCCGATTTACTGAAAGGTTTTCGTAGTCGCCATGACTACCGCAATAAAAGCCGTCCTGATTATGCAGACTTTGAGCGCGCAGTTGCTGCGCGCACGGCAGCGGGTGATTTTTCCAACGATCTGGCGGAGCTATTAGTTACCCGGGGGAGTGCGCAAAACCAATCTGGCAGTTGGCGATTTCGGGCTGACGGCAGAGTGCGGGTAGAGTCACCGTTTCGGCTTACCCCAGAGCAAATTGCGAATGTCTTGGAACAAATTAAATGCCCATTTAAGCTGATTCGCGGCGCGAACGGTTTTAACCATGTAGATGAGCATTTGCAACTGTGGCAGGCCGCCGTTCCGCAGCTCGATGTGGAAGTTATGGCTGGTGGGCATCACGTGCATATGGAGCAACCAACGGCTATATGGCAAAGCTATGAAACATTTGTCAAGCTTGGAAAGACAATTTAAGCTCTCGAATTCACTGGTCGGATATGCGATGATTGCGGGCAATTTTGGGCTTATGTGCCCTTAAACCTAACTATAATTATAATTTGCAGGAGTTGAGACAATGGAAAAAATTTGGCTAAAACGCTACCCACCTGGCGTACCAGATACCATTGATCCCGATCATTATGCGTCGTTGGTCGATATTTTTGAAGAAAGTGTACGTAAATTTGGCGAAAAGTCTGCTTACGTAAATATGGATTGCGAGCTCAGCTTCATTGACTTGGATGAGCAGACGAAAGCCTTTGCGGCGTATTTGCAAAGCCTGGGCTTTAAAAAAGGCGATGCCGTTGGCGTGATGATGCCAAACCTGCTGCAATATCCGGTCGCTTTGTTCGGTATTCTGCGTGCCGGTATGACGGTAGTGAACGTGAACCCACTGTACACACCGCGCGAGTTAAAGCATCAGTTAACCGACTCGAAAGCCAAGGGCTTGGTGATTTTGGAAAACTTCGCTCATACCCTGGCAAAAATTGAAGACGAGGTAAAACTTGAAAAAGTAATTATCACCGGCATTGGCGATTTGCTACCAGCGCCGAAGCGTTGGTTGGTAAACGCGGTGGTTAAATACGTGAAACGTATGGTACCTGGTTACTCGTTAAGTAATACCATTAGTTTCCGTGCTGCGCTTAGCAAAGGCCAGAAAGCCAGCTACCAGCGCCCGGAAATAACCGGTGATGATTTGGCGTTCCTGCAATATACCGGTGGAACTACCGGTGCTGCGAAAGGTGCCATGCTGTCGCATCGAAACATGGTTGCGAACCTGGAACAGGTTTCCGCCGTAGTGGCGCCGCTGATGCAAGATGGGGAAGAAACCATCATCACTGCGTTGCCGCTTTATCATATCTTCGCACTTACAGCGAACTGTCTGACCTTCCTTAAACACGGTGGTAAAAACGTACTTATTACCAATCCGCGCGACATGAAGAACTTCGTGAAGGAACTGAATAAATATCCGTTCTCAATGATTGCCGGGGTAAATACCTTATTTAATGGGTTGTTAAATACCCAGGGCTTCAAAGATGTGAACTTCTCGCACCTGAAAGTAGCTCTTGGTGGCGGTATGGCCGTTCAGCGCAGTGTTGCCGAGCATTGGGAACGCGTCACTAAATCCCGTTTGTTGGAAGGTTATGGTTTAACGGAGTGCTCGCCAGTGGTGACCACCAACCCAACCGACATTGAACATTACACCGGCAGTATTGGTATTCCGCTACCATCTACAGATATCCGTATTATGGATGTTGAAACTGGCAAAGAAGTTGGGCTAGGTGAAGCTGGTGAATTGCAGGTGAAAGGTCCGCAAGTCATGGTTGGCTACTTAAATCGCCCGGATGCGACGGCCGAGTCTATTCAGGACGGCTGGTTCGCTACTGGCGATATCGCCACTGTCGATGAAGAAGGCTTCTTCCGTATTGTCGACCGCAAAAAAGACATGATTCTGGTATCTGGCTTTAACGTGTACCCGAATGAAGTAGAAGACGTAGTTGCCAGTCATCCGAAAGTACTGGAAGTGGCTGCGGTAGGCATTCCGCACGAATCATCCGGCGAAGTTGTGAAAGTATTTATTGTGCCAAAAGACAAATCCTTAACCGAGCGTGAAGTTATTGATCACTGCCGTGAAAATCTAACTGGCTACAAGGTACCTAAGTTGGTTGAGTTTCGTGGCGAACTGCCAAAAACCAATGTGGGTAAAATTTTACGTCGTGAACTTCGTGACGAAGAAGAGAAGAAGCAGCAGGAATGAATCCAGCCAAACTGGTGACTGATCAGCATCAATTAGAGCAGTTTTGTGAACATGCGCGTCAGCACCAGCTGTTAGCTATTGATACCGAGTTTGTGCGAACCCGTACTTTGTTCGCAAAACTTGGGCTTATTCAGGCGCGTAGTGGCGATGAAGTGGTCCTAATAGACCCTATTGTGGGGTTAGATTTAGCACCCTTCTGGAAGCTGCTACCCGACCCTGAGGTGATTAAAGTCATTCATGCCGGTGGCGAAGATTACGAGATATTCTGGCAACAAACCGGCGAATTACCAACTAATCTGTTTGATTCTCAGGTTGCCGCTGCCTTTGCCGAAATCGGCGATGCCATGGGTTACGCGGCGCTGGTCGAGCACTACTTTTCGGTTACCCTGGACAAATCTCAGTCGCGTACCGATTGGTTGAAACGTCCGTTAACGGACTCCCAACTTACCTACGCCGCAGCGGATGTGGAATATCTTTACGATATCTACCCGAAGTTGTTAGCCATGATTGAGGAAAAAGGGCATCACGATTTGGTGTTGGCTGAAAGCAGTTATCAGGCCAAAAAGCGTGCTCAGAAAATACCAACCGATTTACTCTATTTATTTATTGGTAATGCCTGGCAGCTCGATCCGCAACAACTGGCGGTGTTAAAAGAGTTGGCAGCCTGGCGGCAAACGCGCGCGGAACAAGAGAATATTCCGCTGAGTTTTGTGGCCAAAGAACATGTAGTTATGGAATTAGCGCGTAAGTTACCGGAGCGCACTGACAAACTGTATGGTATTACCGATTTACCCCCTATGACCCGCAAGTATGCTGGTGACGAGCTTATTGCGTTAATCAGCAAAGCGCGTGACTGTAGTGAGGCTGATGCGCCTGCACCTTTGTATCGCTTAACTGACATGCCTGGCTATAAAACTACCTTCAATGCCGTTAAGGCGCATATACAAACAGTGGCGAATAAGCAGCAGATACCTATTGCGCTGATCGCCTCGCGCCGCCAAATAAACGACATTATCCACTGGGCCTGGCAAATTCCACCTGAATTTTATCCGCGTTTGCCGCAACCAGACTTGTTCGCCGACTGGCGCGGCGCTATTCTGCGTGAACCTTTAGAAAAACTATTGCAGCGTTAAACCCTATGTTGTGTGTTGTCTACAAAAGTCCGCGGCGCGCGGACACCTACCTTTATGTTGCGCATGGTAAAGATTTAACCGACTTACCTGCAGTACTGCTACAATCTTTTGGTACGCCGCAACAGGTCATGATTTTGAATTTACAGCCCGATCGGAAACTTGCCCAGGTAAATGCAGTCGAACTGCTGGAACATTTGCAGGAGCCGGGCTATTACCTGCAACTGCCGCCGCCACCTGAAAATCTATTAGACAAACACCGTCAGCAAAGTAAATAACCCAGGAGCTACGCCATGATGAAACGTATTTTAGGACTCACAGTTGCACTTGTTGCAATGGCGAGCCAGCCATTACTCGCGCAAGAAAGTGCAACACAAACAACGTCGGGAAAAACGGCTGCTGAATTTCCTGCTTATGTGGAAACCATCAAGCAAGAGGCGTTAGCCGAAGGTTTTACCGAGGACACGCTAAATAGAGCTTTCGCTGGCGTGAAATACTATAAAAAATCAGTGGAAGCTGATAAAAACCAGCCTGAATTTAAGCTCACTCTGGACACCTATTTGCCACGGGCCGTACCCGAGTGGAAGGTGAAAAAAGGGTTGGAAATGTATAATGAGCACAAAGAACTGCTGACTAAAGTTGGTGAAGAGTTCGGTGTGCAGCCACGCTTTATTGTGGCGCTGTGGGGTATTGAAACTAATTATGGTAGTTACACCGGTGGTTTTGATGTTATCTCCGCATTAACCACTATGGCGTTTGACGGCCGTCGCGAAGCCTTCTTTAAGAAAGAACTATGGAATGCGCTGACTATTGTCCAGGACGGACATATTGAACCTGAGCAAATGAAAGGCTCCTGGGCTGGCGCTATGGGTCAAACCCAGTTTATGCCAAGTTCGTTCATGAATTTTGCTATTGATTACGATGGCGATGGTAAAAAAGATATCTGGAACAGTTTTCCCGATGTGTTTGCCTCGGCTGCGAATTATTTAAAGTCAGTGGGCTGGCGCGACGATGTTACCTGGGGTCGTCAGGTAAGCTTGCCGGGCGATTTTGATACCGAGCTGGCAACGCTGGATACCAAAAAATCGCTAGGCGAGTGGCAGGATCTAGGTGTGCGTCGTTTTGACGGTGGTGATTTACCAAACCGTGACGACATTCAGGCGTCAGTGATTATTCCAGACGACCGTAACGGCCGCGTGTACCTGGCTTATGCCAATTACGATGCGTTAATGCGCTGGAATCGCTCGAACTACTTTGTGGCTGCGGTTGGTTACTTATCGGACCGTATTCGCTTTCCACGGAATTAATAACTAGTTATGTATGAACATACATGGCAAAACGGCGATAAGGTGGCCTTGCCGGCCACCAAAGCCATCTGTGTCGGCCGTAACTATCAGGCTCACGCAGCTGAGCTTAATAACCCGGTACCCGAACAGCCGGTATTGTTTATTAAGCCGGACACTTCGTTAAGAGCGCTTGCAAACAACATTCATAGACCCACCCAACGCGGCAGTTGTCACTACGAAGTAGAGCTAGCGGTACTTATTGGCCAGTCCAGTAGCGGCCCGATTAGCGGTGACCCGATGGCGTTAGTGGCAGGTTATGGTCTGGCCTTGGATTTAACCCTTCGTGACTTACAAAAACAGTTGCAACAAGCAGGCAAACCCTGGGAACGGGCCAAGGCTTTTGCTGGTTCCTGCCTGTTACCTAGCTGGATACCTGCGGCTGAGATCAGTGATTCACTGCAACTGTCATTACAAATTAATGGTGAGCTACGCCAACAGGCCACTACAGCTGACATGATTTTCGCGCTGCCGCAGTTACTGGAAGAAGCCTCGCAGGCATTTGACTTGCGTGCCGGTGACGTATTACTGACAGGTACGCCGGCCGGAGTAGGCGCTTTAGCCGACAATGATGAACTGCAACTGAGCCTGGTTGATATAGCGCAGAACAAATCCTGGCAGTGGCATACGCGAGTAGCCAAATGACCGCGTTCTGGGAGCAGAAATCACTGACAGAAATGTCAGCTACAGAATGGGAATCGCTTTGCGATGGCTGCGGTAAATGTTGCTTGCATAAGTTAATTGATGAAGACGCTGAAGCCGTTGAAGAGGAAGTGGTATTTACCGATATTGCCTGTCGATTACTGGAAACCAGTACCGCGCAGTGCAGTGACTACCCAAATAGACTTAAACATGTACCCGATTGTGTGGTGCTGAGCCCTGAGAATCTAAGCGCCGTGTATTACATGCCCGAGTCGTGCGCGTATCGTCGTTTGGCGGAAGGGCGTGGGCTTGCAGCCTGGCACCCGTTGCGACATAACGGCAGTCGCGCAGCGCTGCGTCATGCAGGTATTAGCGCCGCCGGACGTTGCTTAGGCGAACACCGTTATCATGGTGATTTGGAAGATAGAATAGTGACCTGGCCACTCACTGATAAAGAATGACCAGGTTTCGTTGTGATTAAAAACGGTGAAACTTCAGCACCCGCACTAAAATTAATACCGCAGCAACCAACGCGTAAGCCGCAAAAATAATCTGTAGCCACATAGGCATAGAAAGCCCTAAGAATTGCCAGTCAATATCTCCGCATAAACCTGGTGCGGCAAATAAATTCGGTAGCCATTGATGCAGTGGTGCCCAGCTTGGGAAGTCGGGGAAGGTGTCACAAACCGCAAAAAACGAATTCGCGGAATTTTGCATAGCTGCATGTTCGGCGGCAATCAGATAACCCCAAACTGACGCGACCAGCCAGCCAGCTAACCCTAGAAACCGAGTTATTGCATACTTTGGTAACAAGGCTGGCAGCAACGCCGCCAGCGCAATACCAAACATGGCTACGCGCTGGTAAATACATTTCACGCAGGGCTCTAAACCCATAGCGAATTGAAAGTACAAGGCGACAACAATAAATAGCAGCGCAGAGGCAAACAGTAACCACCACGCTCCGCCGCGTTCAACCAACTTTCCAACTTTATGTATCATGTGTATGCGCCATGTTTTCGTCTATGAATACCAAAGGTTAACTGAGTAACCTCAACGTCCGTGTGGACTTAAATAGTGCTGCTGAAGATAACTGATGCTATAGCTGTTGTCGATACATCAATCGTGTTAAAACTTGTCCGACCTTTATAAAGCCTGATAAAATCAGCGAACTATTAATAACCATATAACCAACGCAATCACGCAGCCCGATCGCGTGCTGTGATAGGCGATAAAATGATCATAAAAGCACAAAGCCCGGCAGGATTTGCTGAGGAATATATTGTTAAGTCCATCTGGAACGGGCATTTTGCGCCTGGCACTATACTGCCAGCTGAGCGCGAGCTTTCTGAGCTTATTGGCGTAACCCGCACCACCTTGCGTGAAGTGTTGCAACGACTGGCGCGTGATGGCTGGTTGACTATTCAGCACGGCAAACCAACCAAGGTAAATAACTTCTGGGAAACCTCCGGGTTAAACATTCTGGAAACCTTGGCCCGGCTGGACGAAGACGGCATGCCGCAGTTGGTAGACCAACTGCTGTCAGCACGTACCAATATCAGCGCTATTTATATTCGTGCGGCAGTAAAGAATCATCCAGAGCAGGTACTGGAGTTGCTAAAAGACGCCGAGCAATTGGAAGATTCCACGGTTGCATTCAGCGCTTATGATTATCGCTTGAATCACGATTTAGCACTGGCCTCGGGAAACCCTATTTACGTGCTGGTACTGAATGGTTTTAAAGGTTTGTATTCGCGCATTGGTAACTTTTATTTCTCCAATGCTGAAGCTCGTAAATTGGCGCGTGAGTATTATGCCGAGCTGCGTGAAATTGCATTGAAAGGCGGACGCAACGAAGCGGTGAATTTGGTGCGTCATTACGGTATTGAGTCAGGTAAAATCTGGCAAAGTATGCGGGCAGATATTCCGGATAACTTGATTGAATAGTTTCTGGATGAGTAAAAATTAGGTAAAAAAAAGGATGAACCAGGTTCATCCTTTTTTGTAGTCAGCTAATACGAATGAAACTTAGCTAAAGTTCTTTGCCACGAAATCCCAGTTAACCAGGTTCCAGAAGGCTTTCATGTAGTCTGGACGCGCGTTACGGTAATCAATGTAGTACGCGTGTTCCCATACATCAGCAGTTAACAGCGGAGTCAGACTGCTGTCTGTTACTGGCGTTTCGGCATTGCTAGTGTTGACGATATCAACACCGCCGTCTGCCGTTTTCACCAGCCAGGTCCAGCCAGAACCGAAGTTGCCAACCGCTTGGTTGGTGAACTCTTCTTTGAAGGTGTCAAAAGAGCCAAACTTTTTCTTAATAGCGTCTGCGATTGCACCTGTTGGTTCACCGCCACCATTTGGGCTTAAGCAGTTCCAGTAGAAAGTATGGTTCCATACTTGTGCAGCGTTGTTAAACACGCCACCGCTTGATGCTTTAATCACATCTTCCAGGGATTTGCTTTCTAAATCAGTACCTTTTACCGCATCGTTCAGTTTATTTACGTATGCAGCGTGGTGCTTGCCATAGTGGTATTCTAAAGTTTCGGCTGAAATATGCGGCTCAAGTGCGTTTTTTTCATAAGGTAGAGCAGGTAATTCAAATGCCATTGTTAAATCTCCCTTGGCTTTTCTAGTGATTATTTCTGAGTGTAACGGTTGAATCCGTTACGACTCGTCTTCATATACTCTGTATTGTGCAATTCGGCTTATCTTTCAAGGGTAAGTATAGAATGTTTTTTTTAAAAGCGCTGATTTCACCCGGTTAAAACGGCTGTGTTATAATTTCGCTTTCAGCAAATCCACGAGAGGTAGTCATGGAAACGGTAGAACGAATTAAGCAGCAAATCGCTGAGCATCCAATTTTATTATATATGAAGGGTTCTCCGAAGTTACCGAGCTGCGGATTCTCTTCTCAGGCATCACAAGCCCTGATGAACTGTGGCGAGCCTTTTGCGTTTGTCGATATTTTGCAGAATCCGGATATTCGTGCAGAATTACCAATTTACGCTGATTGGCCTACCTTCCCACAATTATGGGTTGAAGGCGAATTGGTTGGTGGCTGCGACATCATTATTGAAATGTTTCAAAAGGGTGAGTTACAAAGCCTGATCAAAGATGTTGCTGAACGTCATCCAGCGCCGGAAGCTAGTGAATAACACTGGCTGAGCTGAGTTAATAGTCGTATTGATTAATTTTAATTAATAACAATGGAGATAAAATATGTCTGTATTAGTAGGTCGTAAAGCACCCAATTTTACTGCAGCAGCAGTATCAGGTTCTGGCGAAATCGTTGAAGATTTCAAACTGTCTGATGCTATTAAAGGCAAAAAAGCCGTGGTGTTCTTTTACCCACTAGATTTCACCTTTGTTTGCCCGTCAGAGCTTATCGCTTTTGATAAGCGCTTAGAAGAATTCAACAAGCGTGGTGTTGAAGTTATCGGTGTGTCTATTGATTCACAATTCTCGCACAGCGCATGGCGTAACACTGCCGTTGCTGATGGCGGTATTGGTCAGGTTAAATACACCTTAGTAGCTGATACCAAGCACAACATCTGTAAGTCATATGATGTTGAGCACCCAGAAGCCGGTGTTGCTTTCCGTGCCTCATTCCTGATTGATGAAGAAGGCGTGGTACGTCACCAGGTAGTCAACGATCTGCCATTAGGCCGTAACATCGACGAGATGCTGCGTATGGTTGACGCCCTGAACTTCCACGAGAAACACGGTGAAGTTTGCCCTGCAGGTTGGAAAGAAGGCGACGAAGGTATGCAAGCAGACGCCAAAGGCGTTTCTAGCTACCTGTCTAAGAACTCTGACAAGCTGTAAAACCTACCAAAGGTTGCAGTTACCAAGGTAACTGACACAGTAAAAAACACGAAACGCCAGTGGTCAAACGATCGCTGGCGTTTTTTTATGGTTGTTGCTTAATACTTTATTACAGAGTAGAGGGGAAATTGCTATCGCGTATCTAGCGACTTAACTAACTATTTATATTGTTTGTTGTTTTATTGTTTTTTTTCTGTTTTAATTTTGTGGTCTCTTTCTTGTTTTACGCAAAGGAACTGCGTCACGTTATAAAGCCAAACGGCTTTGTGTTGTATCAGGGATGCCCGCCTAAATTGCGCTAAAACACTTTACAGAAGGTTGTTAGTGGCAATGTCAAAACTTACCAAACTCCTAGGTGCTGCCGCGGCGGTGCTCACTTTGTATAGCGGTTTGTCGTATGCGCAAAGCGCAAGCACCGACTACACCTACGACGCTCGTGGCCGACTGATTAAAGTCGATAATGCCAGTGGTGAGGTGAACTACAACTACGATGATGCCGGTAACAGAACCTCTGTTAGCGCAACGAATACAGCACCGACCGGCACGCCTACCATCGATGTTTTTGGCACGCCGGCAATGGTTAATTCCGGCGAGGTTTTTTCGGTATTTTGGCAATCTAGCAATGCCACTGCATGCGAAATATCAGTCTCCGCTGCCAACGGAACATCTTTTATGATGGCGATGTCCTCCCCCACGATTTATCAAAGCCTCTCACCAGATGGGGGGCGGCTTTTACAGATCACTGAGAAATCTAATGTAACGCTGACCTGTACGAATGGGACGGAGTCCGTTTCAGTTAACCGAGTGATTGATATCAATTCTGGTCCGGTGATTATTTGGTAAGTCAGCTTTCAATATTCTGCGGGTATCGTTGAGTGCTTGCGGTACAAGAGCGACACAAAATATAGAGTCTTTGCGATGAAACATTATGCACATTTAATTAAGTTAGCCCTGCTATCAGCCATTTCGTTTAACGCGGTAGCCGATGAAGATTTCCATTTGAAACCGCTTCAGCTTGAGCCGGATATTAATTCGGTCGATTTATTAACTGGGAAGTATTACCCAAAGCTCCCAACCTTAAGTATTCCCGCAGCGCCGCGGCTAACTTTTGAGACGTTGCAGAAGTTCGACTCTAAAATTATTGGCACTTTGTATCCTGCGGTTCCAGTAGGAGAATTAACCGAACCAAGAGAGCGTCGTGAAACCTACTCGCTGACATATGGCGGACGGACTTCAGAGTTTTTTGAATGTCTTTCATATAATTGTATAGCAGCGAATAACACTGGCTCTAAGTTATTAGGTAACATGAACGGTGATAGCTTTTTATATCGGCAAGGCAGCACCGGTATTACGGTTAACTATAATTTAGAAAGCTCATTTATTGATTATACATCTGATCCCTATTCGGATAAAAGCTACCAGGGCACCTGGTATGCCAGTCAGATTATTTTTCCCGACAACGAAGTGCATACCATTACCTATGACACCACAACATCAGGCCTGGTGACGTATCATCGACCGACTAAAGTGAGTTCCAGTCTTGGTTACGAACTACGTATTACGTATGTTTCTAATGACTTAAATACGGGAACCTTTGGTTGGAGCAAAGTAAGTACCGCCAAAATCCTGAAAACCGATACCCTAGAGGTACTTGCCAGTCAGACCTACACGGGTAGCTCAACGACGAGTCTAACCGATAAGTTGGGCAGAGTATGGCAATATACAGGCTTTAGCAGTGCACTTGGCAATTCGGATACCGCTAAAAACTTTACGCTCAAAAAGCCCTCCGATAGCAATAACTCGATTGTTGTAGCTTCGGCCACCGACAGTTATGCGGGTGTTTCGCACAGTAACTTCGTCACCTCAGTCACCAC
Organism: Idiomarina sp.; assembly: GCA_040882145.1. Classification (GTDB taxonomy): domain Bacteria; phylum Pseudomonadota; class Gammaproteobacteria; order Enterobacterales; family Alteromonadaceae; genus Pseudidiomarina. The sequence continues at coordinate 22,739 of JBBEBU010000012.1, read as the reverse complement.
ACAAGGCGTCACTTACAACTACGACTATGTCGCCAAGTCCGGTACCGGGTTTGACCCACGCAAACAGTTCTCCCGCGTCACCATAACAGGCCCGCAGGGGTACAACCGCCAAGTCGATTTGCAGGTAACTGGCGCGCCCCGGCCAAAATCGCTAATCACAGCGGATCGAGATAGCGCCGGCAACACCACACATTACACCTATACCAGCTTTAACCGCTTAAAGAGCGTGCAGCACCCGGAGGGCAATAAAGAAGTTTACAGTTACGATGCACTGGGCAATCTGATTGAAAAGCGTCTGGTAGCAAAACCTGGCTCGGGCCTGTCTGATATCGTTGTTACTGCAGACTACGATATCACTGGCTGCGTGAACGTCGGTTGTTATCGCCCAAGCTCTGTTACTGATGCCAAGGGAAATACCACCGAGTTTACCTTTGACTCCGATCATGGTGGTTTACTGACCAAACTATTGCCACCGGATAGTAATGGGGGCCAGCGCCTGCAGACCAATACCTATCAGTCTATCAGTGGTGTTATTCGTCTGGTTAAAACCTCCGTATGTGGGCCTTCTGAGTGTGGCACTGAGCATGAGCAAATTACCCAATATAGTTATTGGGGAAAAACCAAGCTGCCAACCATTGTGACGAAAACGAATGGCGTCGGCACCTTAAGCCAGATGATTAGTTACAACTATGATTCTGCTGGCCGGGTGATTAAGGAGAACGGCCCGTTATCCGGAAGTGGTGATGCCACATATTACCGCTATGACACCGCCGGGCGTAAAACTTGGGAAATCGGCCCGCTGAATCAGGCGGGTTACCGGGTTGCAAAACGCTACACCTACCGGGCTCAGGACAACCAGGTTAAAAAAATAGAAACAGGTACCGTGACCTCAGTGTCGAGCACGTCGCTGGCGGTAAAAACCACCAAGACGGTTAGCTTTACCACCCAAGGCCTGCCGGTTAAAACCCAGCTATCTGCTGCCGGTACCGTTGAGGCCGTTACCCAAACCACTTACGACAGCCGCAACCGCGAAACCTGTACGGCCACACGAATGAACCCGTCGCAGTTTGGCTCGCTGCCAAGCTCCGCCTGTAGTTTAGATACCACCGGAAGCTTCGGGCAAGACCGTATTGTCAGGAAATACTACGATGCACTATCACGGCTCACCAAGCAGATATCGGGTTACGCTACTTCTGCGGCCGGCATTGATGTTGAAATCAGTTACACCGACAACGGGCAGATGGCTACCCGTGCCGATGGCAATGGCAATATCACCCGCTATAGCTACAATGGCAGGGACCGTCTGCGCCGTACCACTTTCCCGGATAACAGCTACGAGCAAAACAGCTACGATGCCAATGGCAATCGCACCAGCTGGCGCAAACGTGACGGCAAGGTGTTTACCGATTACTACGATGCGGTAAACCTTAAAACCCATACGGCGGTGCCGTCTGAATCCAACATTTACTACAGCTACGACGGCTTAGGTCGCCAAACCCAGGTCAGCCGCTCCGGCAGCGCTACGGTAAGTAGTAGCTACGATGGCTTAGGGCGCTTAAAAACCAGCACTACCGCAGGTCGCACCTTAACCTACGCCTACGACAATGCTGACCGCCGCACTCGGTTAACCTATCCGGACGGTTACTATGTAACCTACAGTTACGATTCCAGCGGCGCACTGACCAGCTTAAAAGAAAACGGACAGAATGAGTTGGCGGGCTACACCTACGACAGTCTGGGTCGCATGCAACGCCTAGACCGTGGTAACGGGGTTGATTCCACCATGGCGTATGACGCCCCGGGTCGGGTCAGCAGCTTTAATCACCTGGGCGTGAACAACGCCAACTTTGACTACAACCCGGCCAGCCAGTTAATTAGCAGGGTGGTGAGTAATGCCAACTTTGAGGTGCAACTGCCAAGTGCAGGCACCCAGAGCTACAGCAAAAACTCGCTAAATCAGTACACCCAGGTGGCTGGCAAGAGCATTACCTACGACAGCAACGGCAATTTAAAAAGTTACGATGGCTGGAGCTATAACTACAACGCGCACAACCGTTTAATTTCGGCCACCAAGTCGGGCAAAAACCTGGCACTGGGCTATGATGCCAGCGGCCGCTTGTACAGCAGTACCTACAACGGCACCCAAACCCGCTTCCTGTACGACGGCGATGAACTCGTTGCCGAGTACAACAGCAGTGGCACCTTGCTGCGTCGTTACGTGCACGGCGTGGGCACTGACGACCCGCTAGTGCAGTACAACGGCTCCGGTACCGGCAATAAAGTGTACTTGTTAGCCGACGAGCGCGGCTCTATTATCGCCGAGCTCGGAAATTCACAAGTCATAAACAAGTACGGCCCCTACGGCGAGCCTATGAACACCAACGGCTCCCGCTTCCGCTACACCGGACAAATCTTATTACCCGGAACCGAGCTTTATCATTACAAAGCCCGGGTATATCATCCAAAGCTAGGCCGCTTTATGCAGACTGACCCCATCGGCTACAAAGATGGCATGAACTGGTATGCGTATGTGGGCAATGATCCCGTTAATTTGGTTGACCCGCTTGGAACATATGCACGAGGTAGAGGGTGGAAGAACAAAGATTGGGAAATATTTGATGACGCACAAAAACAGGTAGCAAAGGATATGTCCTCTGCTGCAGCGAGTTTAAGGGAAAAAGCTGGTTCCCTTGGGGATGGAGAAAAAAATTCCGATGGCTATTCGGCTTCTGAGCTAAATTCAATGGCCGATAAACTAGAGGAAGGCGCATCATTTTTAAACAGCGATAGTATCGACGCGCACGCGGTGGACACGTTCGATAATCCTGACAGACTTGCTCGAGCGGATACTCATCCGCGAGGAATGACAGTTGCAGTAGGTCATCCCGCTTTTGGGGATAAGAAAATGATGACGTGGATGGCTGGACATGAATCATTGCATCATGCCGGTTTATCGGACCAAAAGCAGGTAAAGACAGCTTATAAATTCGGAGGCCAATTGGAGAAGTTATCGTTTGAAAATCTTTCACCTCGTCTGCGGTTTATTAATCCAGACCACATAATGAGTCAAGTATACCCATGAGTAAAATTTTGAGTTTATTATTACTTTTTGTATCGGTAGATTGCTTATCTTCCACTTGTGTTAGTCGAGACGAGATTAATGATATACAAGGTAGTAAGTATGCTGATTTGATTAACGTTGAGATGGAACGAGTCGATAAAAAGTACAGTATTTATGTCTCGGTTAGTTCTAATTATGAGCGGTTAGAGCTCGATAGTATTTTTCTGACATTTGCTGATGCGCAAATGGAGAATATCGAATTAGTTGTACCATTGGAGCTTAAATCCTCCGAAGAGGGCATGACGTCACTTTTTATAATTCATGAAAAATACCTTGATGGATCTTGGTTAGGATTTTCCTATGGCGATTGCGGTAAAGAGTTCTATATCCGCTTAAGAGACTACCAATTACACTGATTGAGAGAGTGTGCTCTTTGATACTCTAGGATTACTGGAGTAGATGAAATAAGTATAAGAGAGTGGCAATGTAATCTCCCAATTTTAAGCAGCAATTATTAGTAGAATTAGTGAACCTGTCAGGACTGATTTTAAAATTACGAGCTGGGCGTTTCGGTTGCTATAGGCCAACCGGCCAGTTGTTGCCAGCGGTTTACCATCCAGCAGAACAGTTCTGCTGTGCCTCATTCCTGATTGATGAAGAAGGCGTGTTACATCACCAGGTAGTAAACGACCTGCCATTAGGCCGTAACATCGACGAGATGCTGCGTATGGTTGACGCTCTGAACTTCCACGAAAAGCACGGTGAAGTTTGCCCTGCAGGTTGGAAAGAAGGTGACGAAGGTATGCAAGCAGACGCCAAAGGCGTTTCTAGCTACCTTGCTAAGAACTCTGACAAGCTGTAACTATAGCTTCTCAATAGAAAGCCCCGCGTATGCGGGGCTTGTTTTTATCTGTTTAGTCGGTGGTGGTGTCGGATTGCAGCGGCCAGCCGCCCAATTGTTGCCAGCGGTTTATCATCCAGCAGAACAGTTCTGCGGTGCGTTCGGTGTCGTATAAAGCTGAGTGTGCCTGCTTGCTGTCAAAATCAATGCCAGCCGCCTGACAGGCTTTTACCAGCACGGTTTGCCCCAGCGTTAGTGCTGCCAGTGATGTGGTATCAAAGGTTACGAAGGGGTGGAACGGATTGCGTTTGATTTCGGTGCGCGCTGCAGCGGCCATTAAAAAATTATGGTCGAAGGTGGCATTGTGGCCAACCAGCACGCAGCGCTGACAGTCGACTGCTTTTTGTGCCTTGCGAATAGGTTTAAATAACTCTCTCAGCACTTCCATTTCCGGCAGCGCGCCACGCAATGGCGTGTGCGGGTCTATACCATTAAAATCAATGGCTGCCTGTTCAATATTTGCGCCTGGAAACGGCTCAACATGAAAGTGAATAGACTCGTCACGCACTAGTTGCTGTTCGTCGTTGAACTTCAAGGTAACCGCAGCTATTTCAAGCAGGGCATCGGTATTGGCATTAAAACCTGCGGTTTCAACATCAATAACCACTGGAAAATAACCACGAAAACGAGCCTTCATCAGGGCCGCATTATCTTTTGATGTTGAGGTGTTCAATACTTCCGTCGGCTGGCTGCTAGTCATAACGTCCTATTGGTAATCGGAATTCAAAGTAGGTTATCGCAAAGCCGCATTATTACAGAAAGCGCTTTAATCTTCCTGCTTTTCTTGTGCTAAAGCTTTGCCAGCAATTGTCGATATAAAAGCATCAACCATTGCCCGGGATACAGTATGAAATTGAAGTATCTGACTACTGCGTCTGCGCTGCTGACCTGTGCTTTGCTAATTGCACCCGCTACTAGCGCGGTGCGTCACTATGCGGCGGACCTTTCGAATTCTAATTGGGAAGTGACTGAGCAGAGCGCGTTGCAATGTGAACTTGAGCATCAGGTACCTCGTTACGGGCGGGTGAAGTTTGTTAGCGAAGCCAGTAAACAACTAAACTTGCGCATGCGCCTTGAGTTTCTGCAGTTACCCGACAGTTACAATATCGCCTCGGTAAAATCTATTGCGCCCAACTGGTGGCCAGGTTCGTCTACTTATGAGTTGGGCGAAATGAAACTGTATAAGCAGTTTAATAGCGAATTACCTAAGCAAGCGGCCTGGACGGTGTTAACCGAGCTTGAAAAAGGGCGTCACCCAACCTTCTTTTATCAGGATTGGTACAACGAACGTGATCAGGTAGCTGTGGGGTTATCGGCCGCAAACTTCCGGCGCAATTACGATGATTTTTTAAGTTGTGTGAGCGGGCTGCTGAAATTTAGCTTTGAAGACATTGCCTACACAGTGCTGAATTATGATGACGACAATGGTGAACTGACGCATGAAGCTGAACAAAAGCTCATGCAAATTGGCCTTTACCTGTCGCATGATACCGATTTGGAACTGGTGCTTATTGACGCTTACACCGATGCATACGGGGCGCGTGAACCAAACCAACGGTTAACCGAAGAGCGTGCGGAGATGATTAAAAGCTTCTTTACCGAACGCGGCATTAATGGTGAGCGTATTGTGACTGTGGGTCACGGTGAGCGTCGTCATATCTCAGGTAACGATGACGAACTCGCCCGCGCACAAAACCGCCGGGTAGTGATTCAGTTAAGCAAGCCACTGTTGGGTATGCTGTAACCAGCAGCTATCAGGAGACGTCGTCAGACGTCTTCTGCTTAAACTCGCACAAGTCTTCAATACGGCAGGAGCCACAGCGCGGTTTACGCGCAATGCAGGTGTAGCGGCCATGCAGGATAAACCAGTGGTGGGCGTCTACTTTAAATTCTGCCGGTATTACCTTCACTAACTTGTCTTCCACGTCTCGTACGGTTTTACCCGGAGCAAAACGGGTGCGATTGGCAACCCGGTAAATATGGGTGTCTACCGCAATAGTAGGCCAGCCAAAGGCGGTATTTAACACCACATTGGCGGTTTTGCGGCCAACGCCAGGTAAGGCCTCCAGCGCTTCTCTATTCTCCGGTACTTCACCACCGTGCTCGTTCACCAGAATATGGCAGGTTTTGATCACGTTCTCGGCTTTGGAATTAAACAAACCAATGGTTTTGATATAGTCTTTTACGCCATCAACGCCTAAATCCAGCATTTGCTGTGGTGTATTAGCTACTGGATAAAGCTTGCGGGTGGCTTTATTTACGCCCACGTCGGTTGCCTGAGCAGATAACAACACCGCAATCAGTAACTCAAAAGTTGAATTGTATTCAAGCTCAGTGGTGGGCTTGGGGTTGTCTTCGCGCAAGCGTTGAAGTATTTCAATGCGTTTATTTTTATTCATGGAAAACCTTTACGACTGCGCCGTAACGCGCGCTCGGGTGACTTGCTTTTCGGGTTTGCTAGCACGTTGTTCACGGTAGTGATCAATGGCATTTTTCAGGGCAATAATAAAGCCCATACCAATAAAGGCGCCCGGCGGCAAAATAGCCAGTAACAGCGGGTAGTCAACGGTAAACAGTTCAATGCGCAGCGCGGTAGCCCATTCGCCCAGCAGTAACTCGGCGCCATCGAACAAAGTACCGTTACCAATGATTTCGCGAAGCCCACCTAAGGTCATGAGTACCAAAGTGAAACCTACGCCCATCATCAGGCCGTCAAAGGCCGACTGACGCCAGGGGTTCTTCGAGGCGTAAGCTTCGGCGCGGCCAATAATGGCACAGTTGGTAACAATCAGCGGAATGAAAATGCCTAAGGCCTGATACAGCCCATAGAAATAGGCGTTCATAATCAACTGAATAACAGTTACAAAAGCCGCAATCACCATCACAAACACTGGAATACGAATTTCTTTGGGTACCCAGTTGCGCACCAGCGACACGGTTAGGTTCGAGCCAATTAGCACCAGCATAGTTGCCAAACCTAAGCCCATGGCGTTGGTTATGGTGGCGGTTACCGCCAGCAACGGGCATAAGCCCAATAATTGCACCAGGGCTGGGTTGTTGTGCCATAAGCCCTGTAGGCTAAGATCTTTATATTCTTGCATCGCTGGCGACCTCCTCACAATTTGCGGGTTGTTGCTGCCATTGTGACTGATTCTCAGTAAAAACTTGCACCGCATTAGCTACCGCATGCACCACGGCGCGCGGCGTAATAGTGGCGCCGGTGAACTGATCAAATACGCCACCTTGCTTGCGTACGTCCCAGCGCGAATCGTCCGCGCCATTAACCTGCATACCCTCAAAAGATTCAATCCAGTCGCTTTTGCGGCGTTCAATTTTGTCGCCCAGACCGGGGGTTTCCTGATGCTTCAAAGTACGTACGCCAGCCACGCTACCGTCAGCATAAACGGCTACCAGTAATTGAATAGCGCCGCTGTAGCCATTAGGTGCGGTTACTTCCATGGCCGCGCCGACAAAATCCTGTTGCTGATAAGCGAGGTAAACATGCTTGGGCTGATTACCGCCGAGTTCTTGGTGAGTGACTAAACGGCATTCTTCAAACAGGTTGTTGGTGTAAGTTTCAGGCGGCAGCACGGCATTTAAATTGGTACGCAGCTGCTGTTGCTGCTGGGCTTTGATTTGGTCTTCGGTTAACAGCGACGTGCCCACAATTAACAGCGTGGCAGCCACCGCAAAAGCCGCCAGAATAAGACCATTTTTTTGCATGCTGGAAAGCGTCATGATGAAGATCCTTTATGCCCGTATACCGTTGGCTGACTGTATTTGTCGATAATAGGTACGCACATGTTGGCCAGTAGCACGGCGAAGGCAATGCCATCGGGGTAACCGCCCCAAGTGCGAATAACGTATACCAAAAAGCCAATTAACAAGCCAAAGTACAGCCGGCCACGATTAGAGGTGGCGGCCGATACTGGATCAGTAGCAATAAAGAAGGCGCCAAGCATAGTGGCACCGCTAAACAAATGCATGAACAACCCAATGCTCTGGTCGGGCGCAATGGCAGAGCCAATGAGTGCCGGAACGGCTAACCCAAGCACCAGACCAAGCGGAATGTGCCAGCTAATCACGCGGGTGGCAATAAGCGCCAAACCACCTACTAAAAACGCCGCATTAAGCAATTGCCAGCCAACGCCGGCAATACCGCTAAAGATTGGGTTATTGGTAATTTCCGGTGTGGTTAGCTGCTGCGATAATCCGGTTTTTAGGGTGTCCAGCGGCGTAGCCATGGAAATACCATCAACCCCAGCTTTCAACTGTTGCACGTTATAACCGTCGGTGGTGTAACCGCTGAATATAAGCTGGGTGGCATCATAAAACGAGACACTGAAATTGCTGAGCTCCGCCGGCAACGGCCAACTGGTCATTTGCAGCGGAAAAGAAACTAACAACACCACGTAGCCAGCCATGGCGGGGTTAAAAATGTTCTGACCAATGCCACCGTACAGATGTTTCACTATGCCAATGGAAAATACCGTACCTATGACAATAATCCACCAAGGTGCCAGCGAAGGAATGCTTAGGGCAAGCAACACGGCGGTAACCACCGCGGAGTAGTCGGCTAAGGTATTATGGCTGGTGCGACGGCGCGCTTGGGTGAAAAGGAATTCGGTGGCGACAGCGGTAATGGTCGCCAGTAACAGCTGAATAATAATGCCCGGGCCGAACATAAAGTAATGCGCCAACGCACCCGGAATTAAGGCATAACAAACCAGTCGCATGACCTGACCGGTGGTGCGAGCTGGTTTTGTATGTGGCGCCGGAGCGATACGAAAAGTCATGATGCGATTCTCAGCTGTCGTCGTCGGATGAGGATTGGGCTTGTTGTTTGGCACGGCGTGCTTTGGCTCGGGCTAACGCGGCTTTTACCGCGTCTTGCGGATCTTTGCCGGTGGTTTTCGCCGCTTCGGCCTGGGATTGTTTGCGCGCCTCAGCCGCTTTACGATGGCGCTCTAAGCGCTCTTCTTGTTCACGTTCCAGTCGCTGCTGGCGTGCTTCAAAGCGCTCACGGGCAACCTCGGCCTGGGCTTTTTCCCGCGCTATATTACGAATTTCTGCTTTGGCCCGGCGGTAATAATGCACCAGTGGAATGGCGCTGGGGCAAACAAAGGCGCAGGCGCCACACTCAATACAATCGAATAAGTTTTGTTGCTCAAGCTGATCAAATTCTTTGGCTTTGGCGTGCCAGTACAACTGCTGCGGCAATAAGCTGGCAGGGCAGGCATCGGCACAGGCCCCGCAACGAATGCAGGGCATTTCGGGCTCGGCGTCGGGTAACTCGCGACTGCTGGGCGCCAAAATGCAGTTGGTTATTTTTACCACCGGAACCGTTAAATCAGGTAGGGCGAATCCCATCATCGGGCCACCCATAATCACGCGTTGTTGCGCTTCGGCCTGAAAACCGGCCTGATTTAGCAGGTGGGCAACTGGCGTTCCTAACCGAACCCAGTAATTGCCGGGTTGCTGCAGCGCTTCACCAGTGGCGGTTACCACACGTTGCAGCAATGGCTCGCCGTCAATAATCGCGCGCTTCACTGCAAAGGCAGTGGCGACGTTTTGCATCACCAAACCTATATCAATAGGTAAGCCACGGCTTGGTACTTCTCGGCCGGTAAGTAACTGAATAAGTTGTTTCTCGCCACCAGAGGGGTATCTGGTCGGTACAACACGAAGCGTAATAGTCGCATGGTCTTGCAAGGCTTCGGTTAACACCTTAATCGCCTCTGGCTTATTGTCTTCCACCGCAACTAGTGTTTTCGGAATATCAGCCAGATACATCAGAATTTCGGCACCGCTAATAATTTCTGCGGCGTATTCGCGCATCAGGCGGTCGTCGGCACAAATATATGGCTCGCACTCAACGCCGTTTAAAATCAGGTAATCCAGTGGCTTCTGCAGGGCCAGCTTTTGCGCGGTGGGAAAGCCTGCGCCCCCGAGTCCGGCAATGCCTGACTGTTGAATATGATTCAATAAAGTGGCGTGGTCGTGGTTGCGATAATCCGCATAAGCCTGCCGCTCGCCCCAGCGATCGTCACCATCTGGTTCAATAATAATGCAGGTATCGGCTAAACCAGATGGGTGGGCAACCCGGGCCGGGCCAATACTGCTGACCACACCGGATGACGGCGCATGCACGGGCAACTGGCCGTGTTGCTTGCTATTGGTCAGCGCTTGCCCTTTGAGTACGGTATCGCCGGGCTTGACTAGAATATCGGCTGGCTCGCCAATATGCTGGCGCAAGGGCAGAATAAAGCGATCGGGCAAAGTTAATTCGCGAATAGGTGCGGCGGCCGCGTATTTACGCTCCGGTGGATGAATGCCACCAGGGAAAGTCCAAATATGCCCTTGTTCGATTAATTCTTTACTACGCTGCATTAGTTACTGGACTCCACCATGCGAACTGGAATTTGCTCTAAATCCCATTGCCAGGTTTCCGGCTTCACGGTTACCGGCACCATGTCGATGCAGTCCACCGGGCAGGGCTCAACGCACAAGTCGCAGCCGGTGCATTCGTGGGCAATGACCGTATGCATATGTTTGGCGGCACCTAAAATGGCATCAACCGGACAGGCCTGAATGCACTTGGTACAACCAATACATTCGTCTTCCCGAATCACCGCGACTTTCTTGGTGCTTTCTTCACCGTGGGCCGCGTCCAGCGGTTTGGCTTCCACCCCCATTAAATCAGCCAGTTCACGAATGGTGGCTTCACCACCGGGTGGGCATTTATTAATGTCATCGCCGTTGGCAATGGCTTCGGCGTATGGCCGGCAGCCAGGATAGCCACATTGACCGCATTGGGTTTGCGGCAAAATAGCGTCAATTTGATCCACTATAGGGTCGCTTTCCACACGGAATTTTACCGCGGCAAAGCCAAGTACCAGACCAAATATCAGGGCCAGCAGTCCCAATGCTATAACAGCGGTTAATAAACTCATGAAATGGTCACCAAGCCGGTGAAGCCCATAAAGGCGAGCGACATTAAGCCAGCAGTAATCATGGCAATAGCAGCACCTTTAAACGGCAACGGCACGTCGGCTGCTACCAGTCGCTCACGCAATGCGGAGAATAAAATAAGCACTAACGAAAAGCCAAGTGCAGCGCCGAGTCCGTAAATAATAGACTCCACGAAGTTATGTTGTTCGGTAATATTCAGCAGTGCCACACCCAATACTGCGCAGTTGGTGGTTATCAGTGGCAGAAAAATACCGAGTAAGCGATACAGAGTAGGGCTGGTTTTGTGCACCACCATTTCGGTGAACTGCACGACCACGGCAATGACCAGAATAAAGCTCAGGGTTTGCAGAGCCAGTAAATCCAGCGGGGCTAGCAGGTAGGTATTCACCAGATAGCTACATACCGAGGCCAGCGTCAGCACAAAAGTGGTTGCAGCGGACATGCCAATAGCTGTTTCCAGCTTATTTGAAACGCCCATAAAGGGGCATAAGCCAAGAAACTTCACTAGCACAAAATTGTTTACCAGCACGGTTGCTACCAGCAACAGTAGGTATTCGCCCATGATTGTATCCAGTTACGCCGAAGCTTGTGCGCAAGCACTGCAAGAATGATGTTTGTCTGCGCCTATTATCAGTTTTTCGGGCGCGTTAAACAACCGACTAAAGGTAGGCTTATTCAGGTTTTTTCGAAAAAACAGGCGTTTTTTTAAACCCGGGTTACTGAAACCTTCTTGGAAGCTTCATTAAGTTGTCGCATAACTGTCATTTTTAAGCTCTAAGGTAGCTTCTACTGCAACGAGGATCGGGGATTCTCTTATGCACATAAAGTGGCTTGGACGAATACAGAGTTGGGACGAACAAACGTTCTTCCTGTTAAGCACTAAACAGGCACAGCGTTGGTGCCGACAATGGCCGCGCTGGCTGTCCCGCACGGGTGACGGTTATGCTTACATTCTAGCCTGCGTAGCGGCTTTATTGTTACAAGACCCCGACGCCGCAATATTGTCAGTGACTTTGTTGTTAGGTTTTCTACTTGAACTGCCGCTGTACTGGTTACTAAAAAACACCTTACGCCGACAGCGACCCTACCAACGCATTCCTCGATTCAAATCACAAATTATTGCTCACGATACCTTTAGTTTCCCCTCCGGTCACACCACAGCTGCCTTTATGTTTGCTGGCCTATGCGCGAATTTCATGCCCAGCCTGGGGCCATTGGTTTATACCTGGGCCGCCTTGGTAGGGCTGTCGCGCGTGTTACTGGGGGTTCATTTTCCAACCGATATAGTTGCCGGTGCTTTACTAGGCTCGGCGTTAGCGGCACTTATTTTAGTTCAAACAGCGGGATGGTGGTAAATGCGAGTTTTAATTGGAGTTCAGGGTACCGGTAATGGTCACTTGAGTCGCTGTAGTGCACTGGCAGAAGCACTGCGCGCTGAACAGGTTGAGGCTGACTTTCTCATTAGCGGCCGCGCACGCGAAGCCTTGTTCGACATGGAGGTTTTCGGCAACTGGCAATGGCAACCGGGGCTAACCTTTGTGGTGCGCGACGGCAAGGTAAGGCTACTAGACACCTTGCGTAAAAACGATTGGGCGCAGTTTAAACAGTCAGTGCGACAGTTGCGTCTGGATAACTATGATCTAGTGCTATCTGACTTCGAGCCTATAACAGCCTGGGCAGCGCGTAAGCAAGGTAAGCGCTGTATCGGTATTGGTCGCCAGTTTGCGTTCTACCACAAGCATGCACAGTTGCCGGTAACCCTGCTGCAACGTCAATTGTTGAAACAATTTGTGCCGGTTACCGATGTGGTTGGTATGCATTGGCAGCGTTTGCACAATACCTTGCTGCCGCCGGTTATTCATCAGCGTGGTGATGAATCAGCTGCGACATTGGATGATGACGCTATTTTGGTGTATTTGCCGTTTGAAAGCTTAGCGGCTGTGCGGCAGTTACTGAGGGCATTCCCGCAACAAAAATTTAAGGTGTTTCATCCGCAGGTGAAACGGGAAGATGTGGGGCATATTTCTTACTATCCACCGTCACGCAACGGCTTTGCTGAAGCCATGCGACGTAGTGCAGGGGTTATTGCTAATGCGGGCTTTGAAACCACCAGTGAAGCGCTGGCACTAGGTAAGAAACTGTTGGTGAAGCCATTGCACGGACAGTTTGAGCAGCAGGTGAACGCGCATGCACTGGCAACAGCAAAGCTTGCTGCGGTAATGACGCAACTATCAACGGCAGCGGTGGCTGAATTTTTAACTACGAGCTCGGCAGTGCAGTGTGCATGGCCGAATGTGGCTAGTGCGTTAGCAAAATGGATTGCGGCGGGTGCAACAACGCCAATTAAGGAATTAAGTGATGTGCTTTGGCAGCAATACACAATAAATACGAATCAGGTGGTTTTTCAGCAGCGAGTTAGCGAAAAAACGGAATTGGAGCTTAATGGCTCCCCAGGTTGGATTCGAACCAACGACACATGGATTAACAGTCCACCGCTCTAACCAACTGAGCTACTGGGGAATCGTATTAAGGTCGTTGTCACAAGCGTTGGCTCCCCAGGTTGGATTCGAACCAACGACACATGGATTAACAGTCCACCGCTC
>JBBEBU010000012.1:2837-9102 GCA_040882145.1 Idiomarina sp. | reverse complement strand
TAACCAACTGAGCTACTGGGGAACACTTGCGATAACGGTGGCGAATGTTAAAGGTACGACCGGAAACTGTCAATACTAAAAATGTCGTTTGCTGCTTTTATCGCCAGCCTCGGGGTTATTCGCTATACCGCCTGAAATGAAAGGGCTTGCCGGGGTACGCTTCTGGGCAATTCGTGCCCGCCATTAATCGGCAAAAAAAGTGACTTGGTAGAGGGAATGGGTGCGGACAGTGTCTGTGAGCAATGTCAAGCAAGTGTCACAACCATAACTATATCAAATGATATGTTAACGGCGTTTCACTGTTATCCACAGCAGCGTAGAAGTCCCGTGTTTCATAGCTTTACAGATCTTATCCACGGAATCTGTGGATAACCCTGTGGGAGAAACTGTGAGTGACCAATAAAATCAAGCGCTTCAGAGCCGTGTCGCAGCTGGTCAAAAAATGCTTCTACAAAAATAAATCTATAAATAACAGTTGTTTACCATTTTTGCGATGAATGACATGATTTTCTTTTCTGAAGAAAAAAAGTATTTTCCTTGCATTCACAAATCTGTGCATTTCTTAATAAATTAGAGCAATTTTTAGACCAATAATGAGCTCGATAGTGAAATTTTTCGATAAAATTTCGCTTTCTTAACTTGCCTTTTGGCGCTGACTGGAATTCTGGCTGGAAGCGACAGTTCGTTTCGAAAGTAACAAGTTTGTCACACAAATAAAGGCTTGAATTCGGGCATATAACGCCCTTGGTTGGAAATTTTCTTAAAAAAAACGCCTATTGCGGCATAAATCAGCAATAGACGTTCGTTTTGGGTGGTTTATAAAGAGTTACAGGGCGCCGGCAAACTTGCGAATACGCGCAACTGCTTCTTTTAAGGTATCTAAATCAGTGGCAAACGATAGTCGGCAGTGTCCATCAGTGCCAAATGCTGAACCCGGAACTAACGCCACGCCGACATCGTTTAATAGTTTTTCACACAGCTCAACGTCAGTTTCTACCTTCGCTTTGCGCATCAGCTCATTAATGTTAGCAAAGGTGTAAAAAGTACCATCGCCGGCGACACATTGAATTCCATCAATGGCATTCAGGGCTTCTACCAGGTAGTCATGACGCTGCTTAAATGCCGACACCATGGTATCAATGCAGGATTGATCACCGTTCAGCGCTGCCAGGGCGGCATACTGACTAATACTGGTTGGGTTAGAGGTGCTTTGTGATTGCACTTTTTTCATCGCCGCAATAATTTTTTTCGGGCCAGCAGCGTAACCAATACGCCAGCCGGTCATGGCGTAAGCTTTCGACACGCCGCTCAATATGACAATGCGGTCCCGAAGGTCAGGAGCGACCATTGCCAGATTAGCAAAGTCGTTTTTGTTCCACAGTATGTGTTCGTACATATCATCGGTGGCAACCAATACGCGCGGGTGTTTGCGTAGCACTTCAGCCAGACCTTTAAGTTCGTCGACAGTGTACGCGGTACCAGCGGGATTTGACGGGCTGTTAATAAACATCAGCTTAGTGGCTGGCGTTATAGCCGCGTCCAACTGCTGTGGCGTAATTTTGTAACGCTGTTCAATACCAGCACCAACAATAACCGGCTTGGCGCCAACCAGTTTCACCATATCTGGATAGGAAACCCAGTAAGGGGCTGGAATAACCACTTCGTCGTCGCTGTCTAACCAGGCGGTTAGCAAGTTATAAATGCTGTGTTTACCACCAGCGGAAATTAGAATTTCGTCGTTACTGTAAGTCAGTTGGTTGTCGCGTTTAAACTTGGCAACCACCGCTTCTTTCAGTTCTTTAATACCGTCTACTGCCGTGTATTTGGTATGACCGTCGTCGATGGCTTTTTTTGCCGCGGTTTTGATGAACTCCGGGGTATCAAAATCAGGTTCCCCCACGCCCAGCCCGATAACGTCCTTGCCGGCTGCTTTCAGTTCAGCTGCCTTTTGCGAAACTGCCAGAGTGGGCGAAGGCTGAATAGCATTAACACGGTGAGAGAGTTGGTAATCCACGAGCGCATCCTGTGATCGATTTAGAAGAGCACATACTATAAGAATTTGTGGGTAAAATGTCCATCAGCGCGACTGTGGTTCTGTGTGTTGGCGTAGTCTTATTGAGCTAATTTAGGTAGACTGTGCTGCTTGTTAAACGTGTTCGCAAGCACTCGGCTTTGCGTGTCATGCTTTCAACCCTAAAGAGGTACCGATGTCGACTGCAGTTGCTTCCAAAGCGATGCTCAATGACCCGATAGGCAAAGTTCTGTGGCGTATGACATGGCCAATGGTGCTAGGTATTGCAACGCTGATTAGCTTTAATGTGGTGGATACATTTTTTGTCGGATTGCTTGGCACCGAGCAGCTTGCGGCTATTAGTTTTACTTTTCCTGTTACTTTTACGGTTATTAGCCTAACTATTGGCTTGGGCATCGGCACCTCGGCGGTGATCGCCCGCAAGTTGGGCGCGAACAATACCGAAGAAGCGCGTTTTGATGGCAGCTGTGCGCTGTTGTTGTCGGCCGGCCTGGTCGGCGCTTTGGCATTTGTTGGCTACTTGCTCATCGATCCCATTTTTTCGCTGTTAAAAGCGCAGCAAGAACTTATGCCTTATATTCGTAGCTACATGACATGGTGGTATGCAGGTGCGGTGCTATTAGTTATTCCCATGATCGGTAATTCCATTTTGCGGGCCGCGGGTGATACTCGTTCGCCGGCTTTTATCATGGCCTCGGGCGGGTTGTTGAATGCCTTGTTTGACCCCATATTGATATTCGGCTGGGGGCCAATACCAGGTTACGGCATTGAAGGTGCCGCTATGGCGAGCGTCTTGGCTTGGAGCATTGGCGTTATGTTGGTGCTGGCTTATTTGAATCGCAAGCAGTTGCTCAGCCTGGTGGCACCAGCGAATGCGCACATTATGCGCTCAATGGGGCAGGTTTTGCGCATTGGCCTGCCGGCGGCTAGCGCGAATATGCTCACGCCACTAGCTATGGCAGTGATGACCGCTATTATTGCCGGTTACGGTGCCGCTGCAGTAGCCGCATTTGGGGTAGGAACCCGGCTAGAGTCGTTGGCCAGCATTATTATTTTGTCGTTGTCCATGTCACTACCACCCTTGATTAGCCAGAACATGGGTGCTGATCGCATGCAGCGGGTGGCTGCCGCCTACAAGGTTGCGCTGAAAAGTGTGCTCTGGATCCAGGCCGGAATATACTTACTGCTAGTACTATTTGCGCAGCAAATCGCCAATGTGTTTGCCCAGGAGCAGGAAGTTGCCGACATTGTGGTGCTGTTTATTTACATCATGCCGCTAGCTTATGGGTTGCAAGGCTGGATTATTCTGACGAACTCAAGCTTCAACGCATTGCACAGGCCAATGCAGGCGCTGTGGCTAAGCATTATTCGATTATTTGTATTTTTTGTGCCGTTATCGTACCTAGGTTCAATTATTGCCGACATTCCTGGGCTGTTTATTGGCGGCGTAGTAGCCAACGTAATCACCGCTACTATTGCCTATTTATGGTTTCAGCACTCGTTGGCAGAGGAGAAGCGTTCCGTATGACCCGTCGTTTTGAGTTGGCATCCGATTTTTCTCCAGCCGGGGATCAGCCACAGGCGATTAACGCCATTGTGGACAATCTTGAGTCCGGGCTTGCCCATCAAACCTTACTGGGTGTTACCGGTTCGGGTAAAACCTTTACCATGGCCAATGTGATTGAAAAGGTGCAACGGCCCACGCTGATACTGGCGCACAACAAAACACTGGCAGCTCAGTTGTACGGCGAAATGAAAGAGTTCTTTCCGAATAATGCGGTGGAGTATTTTGTTTCCTACTACGACTACTATCAGCCAGAAGCTTACGTGCCTACCACGGACACTTTTATTGAAAAAGATGCGTCTATTAATGAGCACATTGAGCAGATGCGGCTGTCGGCAACCAAAGCTCTGCTGGAGCGACGCGACGTTGTACTGATTGCCTCAGTTTCTTGTATTTACGGTTTGGGTGACCCCGATTCCTACATGAGTATGATGCTGCACCTGCGGCGTGGCGATATTCTGGATCAGCGTGATGTACTGCGTCGGCTGGCGCAATTGCAGTATAAACGCAATGATGCCGCGTTCGAGCGAGGTACCTACCGGGTGCGCGGTGAAGTGATAGATATATTCCCGGCCGAATCCGAGAAAATGGCGATTCGGGTTGAAATGTTCGACAACGAAATTGACCGCATTAGCTTCTTTGAACCCTTAACCGGGCAAGTAACAGATGCGGACGTGGCGCGCGCCACTGTGTACCCGAAAACGCACTATGTAACGCCTCGCGACAAGCTGCTGGATGCGGTTGAAAAGATCAAAGTTGAGTTGAAAGAGCGCAAGCAGCACTTGCTGGACACGAACAAGTTGATTGAAGAGCAACGTATTTCACAGCGCACCCAGTTTGATATCGAAATGATGCTGGAATTGGGGTACTGCTCGGGCATTGAAAACTACTCGCGCTACTTGTCCGGCCGGGCGCCTGGCGAGCCGCCGCCAACCTTAATGGATTACTTGCCGGACGACGCCTTGCTGATTATTGACGAATCGCACGTGACGGTATCCCAAATTGGCGCTATGTATAAAGGCGACAGATTGCGCAAAGAAAATCTGGTGAACTACGGTTTCCGGTTGCCTTCAGCACTGGATAACCGGCCGTTAAAGTTTGATGAATTTGAGGCCATAGCGCCGCAAACTGTGTATGTGTCAGCAACCCCCGGTAAGTTTGAGCTGGAAAAATGTGGTGGCGATGTGATTGAGCAAGTAGTGCGTCCAACTGGTTTGTTAGATCCCACCATTGAAGTGCGTCCGGTTGCTACTCAGGTTGATGACTTAATGTCAGAAGTGCGCATGCGGGTGGAGCTTAACGAGCGAGTGCTGGCCACCACCTTAACGAAGAAAATGGCCGAAGATTTAAGCGATTATCTGGACGAACACGGTATTCGCGTGCGTTATCTGCACTCCGACATAGACACCGTGGAACGTATGGAAATTATTCGTGATTTGCGGCTTGGTAACTTCGACGTATTGGTAGGTATTAACCTGCTGCGGGAAGGCCTGGATATGCCGGAAGTGTCGCTGGTGGCCATTTTAGATGCCGATAAAGAAGGTTTCCTGCGCTCCGATCGGGCGCTTATTCAAACTATGGGTCGGGCTGCGCGTAACCTGAACGGCCGCGCTATTTTATATGCCGACCGAATTACCGGCTCGATGCAGCGCGCCATGGATGAAACCGACCGTCGTCGCGATAAGCAAATTGCTTACAATGAAGAGCATGGGATTACGCCGAAAGGCTTACAAAAACGCATTACCGACGTGATGGACATGGGCGGTAGTCGCTCGAAGAAAGGCGCGAAAGACTCAGCTATTAGTCAAATTGCCAGCGGGCAGGGCGGTTACCTGGCCGAGCCGGTGCTGGATCCAAAAGAACTGTTAAAAGAGTTACAGCAAACCGAAAAAGCCATGTACAAAGCCGCACAGAACTTAGAGTTCGAAGAAGCAGGCCGTTTACGCGACCGGGTTGCACAATTGCGTGAGCAAGTGAAACGGAGCGGTTAAGCAAGATGTTGCAACCTGGTGATGAGCGTTACCTGGATGGCGATGGCAAGCCACGGCACCCGATCGGTATTATGCTGGTGCTACTGTTTTTGTTGCGGGGTTATGCCGCCTGGACAGTATCACTAACTTTCAGTGAGGATCGCAGTAAGTTATTGGGCTTCTTTTACAATAATACCGAGCAGTTTTTCTTAACCCTGCTGGCTGGTTTGCCTGCGCTGGTGGTGCTAATTCTGACCTTCTTTATGCGACCCGACTGTAAACCCTGGGTATTAGTTAGTTGGCGCAAAGTGCCGCTGATGCTGTGGTTGGGTTGGTTGCTAGACGGAATCGTATTGATTGGTTTGATTAGTTCCCGCTGGCCGGAGTTCGCGCCGGCAAAAGCGATGATGGTGACTATTTGGTGCTGGGCTGGCTGGTATTTATTTAACTCGCGACATTGGCGACGATACCAACAATTAATGGTTAGTTATTGCAGTTCTTAATTGGAATGTAGCGATAAAACTTAGGGGAAGTGGTGGATGGTACTGGGCTTGAACCAGTGACCCCCGCCTTGTAAGGGCGGTGCTCTCCCAACTGAGCTAACCATCCGGGTATTCGGTGTAAATCAGGTACTGCAGGGCAACGTGGTGGATGGTACTGGGCTTGAACCAGTGACCCCCGCCTTGTAAGGGCGGTGCT
>JBBEBU010000012.1:0-2737 GCA_040882145.1 Idiomarina sp. | reverse complement strand
CTCCCAACTGAGCTAACCATCCGTTATTTCTCTCTCGTTGCGGGGCGGTATTATAGGGCGTAGCTAACCACTGTCAATAAAAAAAGTGAAATGAGAGTTCAATTGCTGGCTTTTTCGCCAAAGCGTTACCAATGATGATTATTTGCCTGAAATTCGCCCCCGCTTTTACAGATAAACCCTATCTCAATAATGCGCCCGGCGCACCTACCTGATAAACTGCCGCTATTGTTTACAGAGATTCGGACTGACTATGACTGTTGTGACTCGTTTTGCCCCAAGCCCAACTGGCTTTTTACATGTTGGTGGTGCGCGCACCGCTTTATATTCCTGGTTAGTCGCCAAGGCTCAGGGCGGCAAATTTGTGTTGCGTATTGAAGACACCGACCGTGAGCGTTCAACGCAGCCAGCCATTGATGCCATTATGGAAGGAATGCATTGGTTAGGACTGGATTGGGACGAGGGCCCTTACTATCAAAGCCAGCGCTTTGAGCGGTATCAGGAACTCATCGATTTACTGCTGAAAGAAGACAAAGCCTACAAGTGCTACTGCAGCGCTGAGCGTCTGGAAACCATGCGTGAAGAGCAAATGGCGCGCGGTGAAAAACCTCGCTACGACGGTCATTGCCGGGATAACCCAAACGCCAGCGGTGACCGCCATGTTATTCGTTTCCGCAACCCGCAAACGGGCAGCGTGGTGTTTCACGATCATATTCGTGGGCCAATCGAGTTTGCCAACACCGAGTTGGACGATTTGATTATTGCCCGCAGTGACGGCACCCCAACTTACAACTTCTGTGTGGTGGTGGATGACTGGGATATGCACATTACGCATGTGGTGCGTGGCGAAGATCACGTCAACAACACCCCACGGCAGATTAATATTTTAAAAGCCCTGGGCGCACCAGTGCCGGAATACGCACATGTGTCCATGATTTTGGGCGACGACGGCAAGAAGCTGTCGAAGCGCCATGGCGCAGTGGGAGTAATGCAGTATCGTGATGACGGTTATTTGCCGAAGGCGGTGTTGAATTATTTAGTACGTTTGGGTTGGTCGCATGGCGATCAGGAAATTTTTAGCACCGAAGAAATGATCAAGTTGTTTTCGCTTGATGAAGTGAACAAAGCGGCCTCAGCCTTTAACACGGAAAAGCTGAACTGGCTGAATCAACATTACATGAAAACCCTACCTGCTACCGAAGTGGCTGAGTACTTAGCCTGGCACATGCAGGATCAGGGCATTGATGTAAGCAAAGGCCCGCACCTGGAGCAATTGATAGGGTTGCAGGCCGACCGGGTTAAAACGCTGAAAGAAATGGCTGCTACCAGCCGGTATTTTTATGAAAGCTTTACTGAGTTTGACGAAGCGGCCGCGAAAAAGCACTTACGTCCGGTCGCGAAGGAGCCGTTGCAAGCTGCACAGGAACGTTTAGCTGCGTTAAGCCAGTGGACCCCGGAAGCCATTCAGAACGCGTTGCAGGAAACCGCTGTGGCACTTGATGTAGGTATGGGCAAAGTGGGTATGCCATTGCGCGTAGCAGCTACTGGTGGCGGTAACTCACCGTCTCTGGATGCTACCCTGGCACTGATTTCACAGGACGAAGTGGTCCGACGTATTGATCTAGCACTTGCGTTTATTCTGGCGCGGGAAGCGAACCAATAAATACGGAGTATTGAGATGCCGACAATTGACAGCATGTTGGAAAATAATCGCAATTGGGCAAAACGCCAGTTGGAAGAAGATCCAAACTTTTTTAAAGATTTAGTAGCGCAACAAAAACCTGAATACCTGTGGATTGGTTGCTCGGATAGCCGGGTTCCAGCCAATCAGGTAGTAGGTATGGCGCCGGGTGAACTTTTTGTTCACCGCAACGTGGCCAATCAAGTTATTCAAACTGATTTCAATTGCTTATCGGTATTACAGTTTGCGGTTGAAAGCTTAAAGGTGAAACATATCTTGGTTGTTGGCCACTACGGTTGTGGGGGCGTAGCAGCAGCAACTGACTCTTGCTCACACGGCTTAGTGGACCACTGGCTATTCCCAATTAAAGATATTTATCGTGAGCACAAAAAAGAATTAGAAGCGATAACCGACAGCCGCGAACGTCACAACCGGTTGTGCGAACTGAATGTTATTGAGCAAGTGAAGAACCTGGTGAAAACCACCATAGTTCAGAATGCCTGGGAACGTGGTCAGGAACTGACCATTCATGGCTGGGTGTACAGTATTGAAGATGGTTTAGTACGTGATATGAAGGTTTCAGCGTCCGATAAAGAGGGTGTGGAACGTATTTATCATATGAATGGCGAATAGCTGGTTTGGTCGGGAATTGTTAGGAAATAGCTGCTTTTCCCGACAGACTGCTTTAAATTTCAGCAAACGCATTGTGCAAGCCAAAAAAAGGTTGACACATGTGCGGCTGCCACCATAGAATTCGCCCCGCTGTTAAGCACTGAAGCAGGCCATGTGTGGGGCTATAGCTCAGCTGGGAGAGCGCTTGCATGGCATGCAAGAGGTCAGCGGTTCGATCCCGCTTAGCTCCACCAAGTTTCCTTGTTTTAGCGGCAAATGTTGATTGCGTCCCCTTCGTCTAGAGGCCTAGGACATCGCCCTTTCACGGCGGTAACAGGGGTTCGAATCCCCTAGGGGACGCCATTTCAACAACATTACCAGAGATTTACAGCGTCCCCTTCGTCTAGAGGCCTAGGACATCGCCCTTTCACGGCGGTAACAGGGGTT
>JBBEBU010000011.1:0-97379 GCA_040882145.1 Idiomarina sp. | reverse complement strand
GGTCATAGTTACATTTTTACCATAAAAGGTGTCGGGAAATCTCAGGCCTTACCACGTAGCGCTTTTTACGCTCATGGCTTTTCGGTCAAGCTGAGAGTGTTAACTGCAGTTGACACCTTGTTGGCTGTTAACTATAGTTGGCAATAGAATATGGATATTCTAAAAACAGCGGTTTTTGATGAGTGGTTTAAAGCACTTAAAGACATTAAAGGTCGCGCGCGAATAATGGCTCGTATTGACCGCTTAGCGTTTGGACATTTCGGCGACATTAAGCCGATTGGATCTGGTATACGCGAACTGCGAATTTTTTATGGGCCGGGTTATCGAATTTATTTCAAGCAGTATGGCGAAACCCTTATCGTTTTGCTTGCGGGCGGAGATAAGTCGAGTCAGCAGTCTGACATTAAGAAAGCACGAAAACTAGCAACACGCATTGAGGCACAACCATGACAGTAAAGCTTAGCCAATGGGATTCTGCGCAGTACTTAGACAGCGATGAATCAATTCAGGCTTATTTAGATGCCTGTATTGAAGAGTCGGCGGGTGATCCTGCGTTTATTGTGCATGCGCTTGGTGTTATCGCGCGCGCTAAAAACATGAGTCAATTGTCGCGTGACACAGGAATTAGCCGTGAAGGTATTTATAAAGCATTTTCGCTAAACGGTAACCCGACCTTCGCCACTGTTTCCAAGGTTGCACAGGCATTAGGCTTAACCTTGAAGCTTGAGGCAAAGGCCTAACTAGAGGGCAAATACTCCTCAACCTCAGTCTGCGGCTTGCCAAACAAATAGCCCTGAAAATACTCACAGCCCATACTTTGCAGGCGTTTGAATTGCTCGGCTGTTTCCACCCCTTCGGCAATAACGGCTAGGTTCATGCTGCGGCCCAGGCTAATAATGGTGTCGGTTAACAATGCACCTTTACTGTGTTTGTCTAAATCATTCACGAAGGCGCGGTCTATTTTAAGTTCGTCCAGTGGCAACCGTGTTAGGTAGGCTAACGACGCATAGCCAGTGCCAAAGTCGTCTAAAGAAATAGACACACCCAACTGGCGCACGCGTTTTAATTGGGCAATAACAAAGTGTATATCGTCGGCTATTAGGCTCTCGGTTAGCTCGAAACTTAAATTACTAGGGTTTGCCCCTGTGCGCTTCAGAATGTTCTGCACGCGGTTCATAAAATCACCCGAGCGAAATTGAACGGCGCTTACATTCACTGAAATTTTTAGATGCTTGCAGGCGCTACGCTGTTGCCATTGCACCAGCATTTCACAGCTTTTTTCTAACACCCAGTCACCAATGCCAACAATAGTGCCAGTGTCTTCAGCTATAGGAATAAAGTCACTAGGTGATACGTTGCCAAGGGTAGGGTGCTGCCAGCGCAGTAGTGCTTCAAAGCCTATAACTTGCTGGTGTGTATCCACTTGTGGTTGCAGGGCTAACGCCAACTCCTGGTTGTCAATAGCATGATTAAGCGCTTGTGAAAGTTGTAAGCGTTCTCTTACTGCCGATTCCATTTCCTGATCGAAAAAGCTAATAGCGGTGTTGTGAGAGCTTTTCGCCATTTTTAGTGCAATATCTGCCTGGCGCACTAATTCGTCACTGGGCAAGTTGCCGGGGCAATCAAATAAGGTAATGCCGACACAAGCATTTAATTGGTGCATGCTATTTTCTAGCTTTAAGGGGGTTTCAAGCTCGGCAATAACCTGATTTGCCAGTTGTTCTGCTTCTGCCGCAGCAGCATCAAAATGCGTCGAACTGCACGGCAGTAAAATAGCAAATTCGTCTTTGCCCAAACGCGCCAAATCATCTGCCGAGCGGGCAAAGCGTTGTAACGATGTTGCGCAATGCACAAGCACGCGGTCGCCACTGCTGTAACCAAGGCTGTCGTTAATACTATGAAAATTATCAATATCAATAATCAGCAATGCAGCGACTGAACGCTCGCTTTTAATGCTATGCATCATGCTGGCGATTCGTTCTGTCATGAGGCGCCGGTTGGGTAAGTCGGTAAGCGGATCATAATACGACAGGCGCTGCACTTGGGCTTCGGCTACTTCTAATGAGCGCATATCGGCGTCCATGCAAAACATAATAGGCTCGTCACCCGGCAGTGCTACCACAGTGTGGCTGGAGTAAACAGGAACTGTACTGCCGTCTTTATGTTTCAGGTTAAGCCGGGCCGGAGGAACGCCCTGTTGCTGCTCGAACATCCAGGCTACGGCCTGCTCAACCTCGTGGCGCATGTCAGCGGGAATAATTAAATCATAAAGATTTTTCCCTACGGCTTCGGCGGTGGAATAACCGTAAATTTTTTCTGAGGCGGCATTCCAATAAACGACCGTACCATCGGCGCTATAGCCTTGAATAGACATAGCTTGGGTGTCATCAAACAGCTTGTGGAACCGTGCTTCGCTAATCTGCTGGTGGCGGTTTGTTGTCATAAAAATTAGCCGTTGGTTAAGGGTAGGAACAATGAGCAAACCCAAACGTAAGTGTAGAATATAATTAATAAAAGCTATAATTTATCGGTAATATTTACTAGCGTAACCTAGCCGAGTGTGATCAGGCGAACCGGCAGATTTTAATGACTCAGCCTGCTGTGCAAAGCACTTCTATAGGCTTCCAGTGATGGTATAAGAGCTGTTATTCCAGCGGCACCAATAATAATTCCCGCTATAATTATTGTGTTCATGGACATCAGATTAGCGCTTAGAAACAACCCGTACTGTGAGGCTAACCAATCACTTATTAAGTAAAGTACCGCACTGACAAAACCTATAGCAACAACAGTAGTTAAAATAACCAGTATCAGGGCTTCAAGCAGTACCAGTGAAAAAATGGTTCCCGGGCCTGCACCTACGATTCGCAAAACCGCAATTTCTGCTTTGCGTTGATTCATGGACGCAAGCAACATGGTTGAAAGTCCAAATAAAGACGATATTAATACTAGTGCACTAATAACGCGCAGTAAGTTTTCGATGGTTCCCATTATCTGCCACAACTCTGTTAATGCAACGCCTGGCAGAATGCCAAGTAGGCGGTCTTGTTTGTAATTGTTGATTTGTCGCTGCAGCTGGAAAATCGCTAATTTTGATTCCAACCCCAGCATAACGGCGGTGATACTTTTGGGTTCTACTGAAACCGAAGCGGGGTCAGCAAGAATTTGCTGCAATTGCGACGGCGGTAAATGGATGGCCTCAATACCAGCTAAACTAACATGCACTGTTTTATCAACGGGAGTGCCGGTGGGCTCTAATATTCCGCTTATAACGAAAGGGCTCTCATGGTGTTGTTTGAAACTGGTGGCGCCAATACCGTGTGCAAGAACAATGTTGTCACCAACAGCATAATTTAGTTTTTTGGCAACATCGGCCCCTATAACCGCCTCAAACATACCCGTGAAAGCCTTGCCCTGTTTAAAACGTAACGCCTGCTGGTTGCCATAGTTGAAATGAGTGAAGTAATTCTCGTTGGTTCCCATAACCCGAAAGCCACGATGCGAATCACCCAATGACATCGGAATTGCCCATTTTACCTGGGTACTGTTATTCAGAGCCTGATAGCTTGCGAAGTCAATAGTATTGGTGGGGCTGCCCATTCTGAATACGGAATACAGCAGTAAGTTAAGCTGGCCGCTGGGCGCGCCAACAATAATATCAACACCTGATATGGTTCTATTGAAGCTCTCTTTGGCCTGCTGGCGAATATGTTCCACACTGAGCAAAACGCTAATACTGATTAACAACGATAAAAAGGTCAGCAGCACAGACTTTCTGCGGCTGCCCAGGCTACTCCAGGCAAGAGACATTAGCATTGCTCAGGCTCCCAGGTTTGGCCTAGCGCCGACATATCGGCACTGGTTTCGAAAAATCGTTGTAAATACATGTCATGGCTAACGAAAATCATGCTGGTGTGGTTGGCTTGGCATAGCTCGGTCAGAACTTCCATAAAGGCATTTCTTGCCGAAGCATCTAAGGCCGATGTGGGTTCGTCAACAAGCAATAATTCCGGGTCATTAATCAGCGCACGGGCAATTGCCACTCGTTGTTGTTGCCCCACGCTCAAGTGCCTGGCTGCTTTGTGCAAAGTGCTGGCCGGGAGTTTGAGTTGTAACAGCATTTTCTGTGCTTTTTCTTCTACATTGGCAATGGGAGATTTCGCAAAGTGAGCGGCCAGTTGAATGTTTTTTAAAACACTTAAATAGGGGATCAGGTTGAATTGCTGAAACACAACGCCAATGTGGTGAGCCCGAAATTTGTCGCGCCAGCGCGCTGATTTTACTGAAAATGGCTGGCCTAATAGCTCTATTGCACCCTGGTTGGGGGTTAGTACGCCCGCTAATAAATTCAAAAAAGTGGTTTTTCCGGAGCCTGATTCACCATGCAGAAAAACATTCTGTCCACTCTTTAGTGTCCATTCAGGAATATAAAGGCCAGTTTTTTTGTCTGCTTTATCATAACAGTGGCGCACTTGTGTAACCCTTACAGTAAAGGGGTTGGAATGGTTATCTGTGAGTGTTTTGGTGTCGCTCATGGCCGCTGTTCTTTGCATTGAAGTTAGGTAGTTGAAGTTACGCAACTCGGTAGTTATGTTATAACATAACAAGCATGTTCGACTAAATACCTAAGGGTTTAAACTATGCCAATGCATGCTTCATTTTCGGCGAATAGAATCACTTTCTTCTTTCTATTATTGTTGCTGGCATCTCCGTTAGTGGCTGCAGAAAGGAATGCTCAGTACCTGGAAGTGGAATGGACGGATTTAATGCCAGCGGATGACCTGGAGGCATTAATGAATCCGCCTGACTATTTGTCAGAGATACTGGATGGTTCACAGCAAGATTCAGTGGATGCTTTTGGGCAACAAGAGTTTTCAGACGAGAAGGGACAACGTTTTCAGCAGGCGTTAACCTCAACCAGAGTGATCAGAGAGTTCGAGAATAAAGCCATTCGGATACCGGGCTTTGTGGTTCCGCTGGCTTACAACCAAGAGCGTGAGGTTACGGAGTTTTTTATCGTACCTTACTTCGGAGCTTGCATACATTTACCGCCACCACCGCCAAATCAAATCATTCATGCGGTTGTTAAACAAGGGCTCGAACTCGAGAACCTTTATGAACCGCTTTGGTTTGAGGGTGTGCTGGCCATTGAAATGACAACCAATGAAACCGCTGCTGCAGCTTATGGCTTAAAAGTTGATAACTTTTTTCCTTATGACGACTAAGATATTTTTGCGTGTTTAGCTGCAGACTGCTGGCGACTGCGTAATTGGTAATTACGTATGTGGGCATAAGTGATAATACTGGAACCTATTACCGTAAATATCACATCGGCATAGGGACTGAAGGTGTGATGGTCGATAAACGCAGTAAAAGCTAATGTTGCTAACCCAATGAAGCCGACCAGTAATGTACGATAACTGCGGTGATGGCGATGTCCTATTAGCAGCGCGATAAGACTAACCGGCACGACAGCAAACAACATCCATTGGTGAAAGGTCTCGTCGTCTAAAATAAGCAACCCGGTTATTGGGGGAAGCGTAATTAACAATATAGGCAGCAGCAAACAATGGATGAGACAAAGTGCCGAAAGGCCGATTGCTGTTTTATCACTGATTTTCTGAAGATTTACCATTGGTATTCCTTTGAGGTTAAATGCTGATAACGAAGGTTGCGCCTGAGGCAGTCTTGTTACCAGTTGATATTTGGGTTAGCCGGCGTCACGTGCTGAGTACCTTGGCCTTGTTCAAGAACCCATTGCGCTTTCACTAAATCGGTAGCAACCCACTCAAAAAAGAGAACCTGGATTTGCGTCACACGACTCTCGCAATCGAGCGTATAACTGATGCTGATATCATGGTGACCATGACCACCGTGCTTTACGTTTTTTAAGTTATGTTCTGCTTTGACCACTGAACATTGACCGTTTAGTTCTAATAGCTGACGGTTGTTTTCGAGCTGTTTAGCTACTCTCTCAAGTTTTTGCCGCTGGGCTTCAGTTTCTGGCATGTGTTCAAATCCAAGCATGTCAGCGGCAGGCAGCGTCAATAAAATCTGCCAACGATTATGTTCCTGAGAAATCAGCATTTCTCCCTGACCATGCACGTGAGTATTTGCTGCACTTGCTGAAAAGGCATGAAGGTAACTCCCCAATATGATGAAGAAACCATAAGCAATTGATGGGCTTTTCATAGCTTATTACGACCTCGACTTGCGAACCATTAATGTTATGTTATAACATAACAAAAAGATGGTAAAGTCACTAGTTAATCAAGGAGAAGCAAATGCTGAAGCTATCACCTGTCGCTCTGACGATAGGGGCTCTAATGTCTACCACTGCTCTGGCGCAATCCATTGAGGGTGTTGTGCAAGACGCCAAGGGGAATGCTATTAGCAACGCCAGCGTGGTGGTGCAAGGCACTGGCGTGAGTGCACGTACAGATGCAAGTGGACGTTTTTTGATTGATCCCATGCTAGAGGGGGAGCGGGAGCTTCACGTTTCAGCGCAAGGCTATGCTCACCTGTACCGTCAGGTTAGTGTTGCAAAGGATGAAGCTGAATCAATTCGCTTTACCTTAAAACGCTCTCCTATTGAAGTTATAGACGTTGTGGCGTCACCTTTGCACATGTCGGCCATGGAATCTGCGTCACCGGTAAGCGTGTTAGGAGGCGAGGAATTGCGCCGCCAGCAAAGTGCTACGCTTGGCGACACCTTAGAGAAAACCGTAGGAGTTCATACCAACTTTCACGGCAAGGTTGCCAGCACACCTGTTATTCGTGGTTTAAGCGGCCCCCGCGTTTTGATTGCACAAAATGGCTTGGATGTGAGCGATGTTTCGCGCGTTGGCCCGGATCATTCAGTGGCATCAGAGGCCTCCACAGCACAACAAATTGAGGTGTTACGAGGCCCTGCTACCTTATTCTACGGCAGTGGTGCTATCGGTGGCGTGGTTAATGTTGTTGATGGCCGTGTTCCAACAGACACCACCACGCGCGGCGAGTGGTTGCTGGAAACCCATTCCGTTGACGATAGTAAATTAGCTTCGTTCAATATCACTACCGGCTCGGGCCCTGTTGCTTTGTATGCCGACGGTTACGCGCGGGAGTCTAACGATTACGAGGTGCCGGTTGCACCTGATATCGACAGTAACGCCGAAGGAAACCATTTCAAAGTTGAAAATAGTGGCGAGGAGTCTGAAGGTTTCACACTTGGCGCTAGTTATTTATTTGACCAGGGCTACGTTGGGGTGGCGGTAGAGCAGTTTAATCGAACCTACGGTATTCCCGGCCACACGCATGGTGGTGAGGAAGAGCACGGTCATGAAGAAGAGCATGAACATGGGCACGCGGAGGAAGAGGCTGTGTTTGCTGATTTAGAGCAAACACGAGTTCAGCTACTAAGCGAAATAAACTTTGCGAATGCCTGGTTCAGCCAACTGAACACACGGGCAGCCTTTACCGACTATAAGCATGCTGAAATAGAGCACGGTGCTATAGGAACAACTTTTGAAAACAAAACTGAAGAACTTCGCTTCGACCTCAACCATCAGGAATGGGCGGGTTGGACTGGTGCTGTAAGCTTTCATTATAAAAATAGTGATATGGCAGCGCAGGGAAGTGAAGCCTTTACTCCTCCATCAGAAACCCAAACCTTAGCCGTTGCCATTATGGAAGAGCGTCACTTTGGCGATGTGCTAGTTCAGGTGGGTGCCCGTACTGAGCGCGTTGTGCTAGAGGCGGATAGCGTGCTATTGCCAGAGGTCGATATTCATTCCCATGACGGCCATAACGACTCGGCTGAACCCCATGATGAACATGCGGAACAAACGCGTGTATTCGACGTTGAGCATAAGTTCACACCGGTTAGTTTATCTGCCGGATTAGTTTGGGATTTCACTCCTGGCTACAACTTTGGGGTGTCGCTATCGCGGTCACAGCGCGCTCCTTCCGCATCTGAGCTTTTATCATTTGGCCCTCATATCGGCACACGAACCTATGAGATTGGAGCCTTATTTTCGTTACACGACGAGGGTGGGCATCAACACTTCGACCTAACCGAGCAGGCTATTGATCTGGAAACTGCTAACAATATCGATTTAACCCTGCGCAAAAGCCAAGGCGATATCGGTTTCATTTTAAACGCGTTCTACAACCAGGTAGACAATTATTACTACCAAACTGCAACGGGGTTATTCGCCGCAGACGGTCATGACCATGGTAATGAAGATGAGCATGGTGACGCTGGCGAACAGGATCATGCCGGCGAATTACCTGTGTACCTGTTTGAATCAGATGACGTGGTTTTGCATGGCTTTGAAGCGCAAGTCGCCTGGCAAGTAACGGATGCGTTTAAAACCTCGCTATTTTCTGACTACGTTCGTGCAAGTCTGAAAGACGGTGGCGATTTACCGCGTACGTCGCCACTTCGATTTGGCGCCAAACTGAGCTATCAGGCACACCATTGGACTGCCAATCTAGACGTTACTCGTTATCAAGAACAAGACAATGTCGCGACACGGGAAACTACAACCAGTGGCTATACCATGCTCGATGCCAATGTCTTATACGACTTGCCTTTCTTTAACCGCTCTGTGGCTGTGTATTTAGAAATTAACAATCTCACGGATACCGAGGCCAGAGTCCATACGTCTTTCTTAAAAGATATTGCACCTCGCCCAGCCCGCAGCATTGGCGTAGGGGTCAGAGGCTCGTTCTAATTCATTGATATAAAAATCGAAAATATAAAGGACTTATCATGACTCAAATATTTAAATTTAAGCTACTTTGCGTTGCCTTGGGTGGCCTGTTATTAACCGGTTGTGGAGATGCAGAAACAACCATTGTTGAACAAGATCCAATAGAAGTACCCGACGACGGTCATGACCATGGCGATGATCACGGCGGCGATCATGCTGCTGCGTCAGGGCGTCTGGCTGTTATGGACAGTGTCACGAATCAAACCATGATATTTGACCTTGAAGAGGGTGCTTTACTCGATACCTTTTCGTTGTTGTATGAAGGGAGTCGCTTATCCGCCTCGGCGGACTATCGTTATGTTGTCATAACCAATCGTAACGAAGGTCGCGTTGGTTTTATTGATGGGGGGCTTTGGCAGGAAGATCATGGTGATCACGCTCATCCATATAATGAACAGCCGATGATGAGTGACTACGAGTTATTCGAGGAGCAACCGACCCACTTAGTGGGCTACCAAGGTCAGTTAGCTATTTTTTACGACGGAAATGCAGAGTTGGGGTTACCTGCTTCGGTACAAGTTATTACAGACAATGATATTGCCAATGAAGCTACTGACGTGCCTACATTAATGTATAGCAACAATATGCATGGGGTGGCGTTAGCAAGGGGAGACTATTTATTCTCCACGATTCGACGCACCGATATCGAGAGTTCTTCGAACTCGAAAACGCTTCCTGACCAAGTCGGCGTTTACCATCTACACGATACAGAGTACGAACTTGAGCACACATTAGAAACCCTATGTCCTGATCTACATGGCGCTGCTCAGAACCATGATTATGTAGCATTTGGTTGCAGTGACGGGGTCATGATTGCGCATCAACATGAGGCTGATTTTGAATCCGTAAAAATTGACAATATTGATGGTTTGAATGGCCTTCGTGTTGGCTCTTTATACGGCCACAAAGACAGTGAGACTTTCATTGGTGTGGCTTCTGCCCACGGTCACGGTGAAGCAATTCTTGTCGCCATTGACCCGCAAGGGAACAACATGGAGCTGATAGATTGGGGAAACACTGCCAATGCTAGTCCGCTTTCTTACGCTTTTTCGAACCATGGTGAGCACTTCTTAATTCTGGACGACCAAGGCTTCTTAAATATTCTTCATGCGCACGCCGAGGGTGATCACGTGCATTGGGAAGTGATGAGTCGACTTGATATTACTGAAGAAAACGTGGCAGACATGCCGGAAGGCGCCTCATTCAGCATGACTGTTGCCCAGAATGGTCACTATGCGTTTATTGCTGATCCAATTGCTCAACATGTTCTGACCGTTAATCTTGAAGAAGCGGCTATTGAGGGTGATATGGAATTGGAATTTGTTCCTGGCAGTTTAGTTTGGCTCGGTATTGAAGGAGAAGAAAACGCCCACGAGCATTAATACATTGAGTTCTCCCTGGAGTTTGCCGCCTGTAATGGGCGGCTTTTTAGGATCTGGAAGCATGCTTTTTGAACAGCTAACCAGTTGGTATAAGTGGTACCAGGGTTGATGGTAGCCTCCGGAAGCATTAACTTAAGCCTCCGGCAACAAGGAGAAGCAAAATGTCAGCACCACAGTTAGTTCGCGGCACTTCGCTGCCCGGCGCTATTTTACTAGGCTTAGGCGCCATTGTTGGTACCGGCGCTTATGTCAGTATTGCCATGGCAACCAGTATTACCGGCAGCGGTGTGCTTATTGCTATTTTAATTGCCGCGCTGGTGGCGGCTTGTAATGGCCTTTCCAGTTCGCAATTGGCAGCGGTGCATCCGGTTAGTGGTGGCACCTACGAATACGGCTATGAATTTTTAAATCACTGGTTTGGTTTTAGTGCCGGCTGGCTATTTGTGGCGGCAAAAAGTGCCTCGGCTGCAACGGCCGCCCTGGCACTTAGTTTATATGTGTTGCCAGCACTGGGTCTTGCTGCTGGTTGGCAGGTGCCATTGGCGCTGGTTACTATTTTGGTGATGACGCTATTAGTGTTAGCTGGGGTGCGGCGTTCCAATCAGGCCAATGCGGTTATAGTGACTGTGGCAATTGGCGCCTTGCTGGTGTTTGTGGTGACTACCTTTAATGCCTATGAGCCAACCCTGGCAACTACCCCTGCTGCTAGTGGCTCAATGCACGATATTCTGGCCGCCGCGGCACTTATTTTTGTGGCCTACACGGGCTACGGCCGTATTGCCACTATGGGCGAGGAAATTACCTCGCCAAAGCGCAATATTCCAATTGCCATTGTTGCCACTGTACTGGTTACTACGGCGTTATACCTGGTGCTGGGCTGGGCATTGCAATACACCAACTTACAGCAGCAGGGCGTGAATGAAAGCGAGCTGGCGCTGGTGGCACTGGCAAGTAACAGTACCGTGGCTACTATTGTGTTGATTGGCGCCGCGGTGGCATTACTTGGCGTTATGTTGAATCTTATTTTAGGGGTTTCACGGGTTATTCTGGCCATGGGGCGCCGCGGCGACTTACCTGCGGCATTTGGCGGCCTGAACGCTGGGCAAACCTCAGCGCCTGCAGCCACCTGGTTAACGGCGGTGGTGATGATGGCGCTGGCCTTGTCAGGAAGCGTTGAGTTGGCCTGGTCATTTAGTGCCTTCACCGTGTTGGTTTACTACGGTATTACCAACTTGGCGGCGCTTCAAATTCCGGCGCAGCAGCGCTTTGTACCGAGGTTTATATCGGTATTAGGTTTAATTAGTTGCCTTGCGCTAACCCTATTTATTGAATGGCCGGTATTAGCTGCGGGCGGTTTGTTGATTGTTGCCGGACTAGTTTGGCACCGCTGGCGCTTATGGCTATTAGCTAACAAATAATCAATAGGTTTTTACGTGATTCATTTGCTATTCACCAAGTGACCTGATAAAAAATTAGTAATAAAAAACTTATCTGGTTCACTGGTGATGGCGTAGTTTATGGGTTTAAAAACTGTTGTACCCGTTCATTGTATTTGGCTAATTGCCTTATTATTGCTGGCAACGGCTGGTCAGGCT
This sequence comes from Idiomarina sp., assembly GCA_040882145.1. GTDB lineage: Bacteria > Pseudomonadota > Gammaproteobacteria > Enterobacterales > Alteromonadaceae > Pseudidiomarina. The sequence goes on along the minus strand of JBBEBU010000011.1, from coordinate 85,646 downwards.
AAGGCTATTCCTGGTGATTTTAATGGCTATCACGACGACAATCTAACGCCTATTGAAATTTCTGAGCTCACTTTAATGCCGGTTCGGCAACCCGCCGAATTTTTAATTGCCGACCGCAATACCTCAATTGACTCTTTGCCGCTTTACCGCTTTCGGCCGTTACGCACTGAGAACCTGAATCAGGGGCTTACCGATCAAGCCTTTTGGGTTCGTTTTCGGGTGCAGAACAGCCGTTTGAACTTGTCCCGGCAGTGGGTGTTGTATCACGAGCACCCGTACCTGGATTACATGAGCGTTTACGTGCAAAACCAAGGCGGCAACCTGGTTCACCATTCGTTGAGCGACCGCCGTCCTTTTACTAGTCGGCCCATTGATTTTCGCACCCTGGCGGTTGCTCACAGAACTCCGCCGCAAAGTTATACCGACGTATACGTGCGGTTGTCTTTTAGCGGTCATGAAACCATGAGCTTGAGCCTGTTTTTAGCGTCGCCGGTGGAATTTAATAAAATGGCGCAGGACACCATGCTGCTGCAAGGTTTGTATTTTGGTGTGATGCTGCTGTTGTTGGTGGTTGCTGTGGTGTTCGGCATTATGCTGCGGCAGCGGGTGTATTGGTATTACGCGCTCTTTATTACGGCCAGTGGGCTCATGTGGGCCAAGCTAACAGGGGTTTCTTATCAGTATTTATGGCCGCAGTCGGTGTTTATGCAAAACGAAGGTTTCAATATCGTCTTTTTGCTCACCAGTATTACTGCGTTGCAATTTTCCAGAGTATTCCTTGAAACGCCCAAGTTGCTACCACGCTGGGATAAAACCATTAGTGTTTTACAAATCATTATGTTGGCGGGCATAGGTTTACGACTGCTGGGCGTGTACGAAGAAGTTTTAATCTTATCTTATGTTTCCCTATGTACGCTTATTTTACTGCCTATTTTGGGTTGGTTCGCTTACCGCAAGGGTATGAGTTACGCCCGCTGGTATGCCATTGCCTGGTCATTCTATGCGCTTGGCTTATTGCTTAGTGTTATCAGCGCTGGAACCAATATTTTTGAGTGGGGTATGGCGCCGTTGGCTTACGCTCAACTTGGCAGTGTTATCGAGGCGGTGTTCTTGCTTATTGCGCTGGGTGAGCGGCTGGTGAGTTGGGAAAAAGACCGCACCGAGGCACTAAAAGAAGCCTTGAGCGATGAAATCACCGGCCTTGGTAACCGCCGTAAACTGCAGGCCGCCTATCAGGAAGCGCGTAAGCGTTTTACCGGCGAGGGCTCACCAGAGTTCCTTGCGTTGCTGGCGGTTGATCGCTTTGACGACCTACTGGAGCAGCATGGTCATGAAGCCGCAGATAGAGTATTAAAGGACATAGGTGCAACCTTACGTGGTTTAAGTCGTGACGAAGACGTCAGTGTTCGATACGCTGGCGAGGAATTTGTATTGTTACTGCAAGCGCCTTCTATGCGGGCAGCTTATGAATTGATTGAACAGATTCGAGAGAACTTTGAACAAACGCCTACTCAGTATCGCGGGCTCTTTATTAAACATACCTTTACTGCAGGGCTTACTGAGGTTACCGCAGGTGGTAAGTTTATTTCTCAGCAGGAAGCTATTGTGCGAGCTGAAACGGCGTTAAAACAAGCGCGCGCAGCGGGCGGTAACCGTTGCACTATTTACCGTCCGGGCGAGCAAAACCAAGAATAATAAATTCAGGAGTAAGCTATGAATATTGCCAACATTTATCAGGGCGCCTTTCTATGGATAGCCGTGATTATTGCCACCGTTTTCATTCAGTGGCTGATTGCCAGCGGTCGTAAAGCAAAACAAAATGGGGCCATTCCGGGCAAGCCGCCTACTGACTTAAGTCATCACGATTTTGTGTTCCGTGCCTGGCGTACCCATCAGAACTCAGTTGAGAACCTTAGCACTATGCTTGGTGCCAGCTTTTTAGCCATTTTAGTGGGCGTTGATGCGGGTTGGACAACACTGTTAATTGCCATTATGGCGCTATCCAGAATTATTCACATGGTGCTGTACTATGCGATTGCCACTGAGCAAAACCCAAGCCCGCGCAGCTATTTCTTTATGCTGGGCTGGATAGCAAATCTGGCGTTATTAGTACTGGCGTTTATAACCTTACTTAGCTAATAGTGAGCCTTAAATAACCACCACGCGGTTACGACCATTATTTTTGGCCTGATACAGGGCCTCGTCGGCACCGCGCCAAATATCTATAACGCTGGTGGTGTTTAAGGTTAAGCCAATACTCACGGTAATTTGAATAGGTTCGTCTACATCGGGGTGCATAATACGCAGCGCCTCGGTGTCTTTTCTAATTCGATTGGCAATTTTAGTGGCAGTATCAATGTCTACCCGCTCAATCAAAATGGAAAACTCTTCACCGCCAACCCGGGCAACCGTATCGTAGGGGCGTGCCACTGTGGTTAACAACTCAGCAAAGCGTATCAGTACCTGATCGCCTACTAAGTGTCCATGCTTGTCATTAATGGTCTTAAAGTGGTCTAAGTCCAGCGCCAGAATAGCTAATTCGCTGCGCTCGCGGGCAGCGCGGCTCATGGCTTTATTTACCAACTCGGTAAAACCGCGGCGGTTAAATAGGTTGGTTAGTGGATCGGTAATGGAAAGGGTTTGCAGTGCTTTATTTGCTTCTTGCAGCTCGTGCTCGGTTTCTTTTCGTTGTGTAATCTCTTTGCCCAGCAAGCGTGACAGGTAAATAAACCGGCACAGTATAAACATCACAATGGCCAGTAAAATAAGCGCGCCTATAAGGCTATAAATGATGTAGCTGTAATCCGTGCGCTCTGGTGGGGTAAAAATAAAACCATCAAGCGACGCGTTGCCGCGAGTCATAGTTAAATCTTGATAACTTTTGGCAATCATTTGCCAGCGGCCCGGATTCATGTGACCAAGCTGCACTAATTCGGGCATCACCAGTTGGCGTATTTTCTCGGCTTCGTAGCGCAAATGAGCGCGCGATTTTTGCGGGGCATATTGCGCCTGGATTAAATCAATGGTGCTGTCGATATTCTTAAACGCGTAGTCCCAGCCGCGTTCTACGGCTTGTTTTACGGCGCTAACCAGTTCAGGATTTGAGGTTGCTAAGGCTTCGGTGGTCACCAGTACGTCGCTGTAAAAATTAACCCCATAGTCACGCGGATTAATCAGGTTGTACTCAACACCGCGTTGATTCAGCATATAAGGTTCGTTGGAGATATAGCCATCGTAAGCATCTACTTTGCCGGAAATTAAGTCATCCAGCCGATAGGTGTTTGGCACTAGTTGCACGGTATCAACCGGCAAACCTTCCTTGCGCAAAATGGTTACCAGCTCGGCACTTTCCGGTGCTGGCATCATCATCAGTCGCTTGCCCATTAAGTCCTGCGGGGTGGTAATATTCGATTCTTTTAAGGTAATCCATACCAGCGGCGAGGTTTGCATCAGCGCTGCAACGGCAACTACTGGCTTGCCCTCTAATCGACGCATCACCACGCCCGAGGCGGTAACAGCAAAATCAATCTTGCCACGCAATAGCTTATCGGTAGGTTCAAGCGCGTCGGGGCCGCCTTCCAGCAAAGTAACGTCCAGCCCGGCTTCGGCAAAGTAACCTTGTTCAACGGCCTGATAGTAACCGGCAAACTGGAACTGGTGTAGCCAGCGCAATTGCACTGTAACTGGGGTGGCAGCGTTGGCGGGTGGGATTTGCCAAAGCAATAAACTTAGCAGACTAAGGGCTGATAGAAGGTAGCGCATATACTTTTTTGTGTTTGAATTTTAATAAACACGTAGTAGACACGCTTTTGTTCGAAATTTCCACAAAAAACCAACAAAAAATTGGTATGAAGTAATTAGTCCTTCACCAGCGGAATATAGTCTTGGTAACCTTCTGCTGCCATGTCTTCCAGCGGAATAAAACGCATTGCAGCCGAGTTCATGCAATAGCGTAAGCCGGTAGGTTTCGGGCCATCCTCAAACACATGGCCTAAGTGCGAGTCGGCATGCGTGCTACGCGCTTCAATGCGTTTCATAAACCAGGAACGGTCAGTTTTTGTGACTACCGCAGACTCAGTAATCGGCTTGGTAAAGCTTGGCCAGCCGGTGCCTGACTCGAATTTATCAGCAGATGAAAACAGCGGTTCACCACTTATAATATCGACATAAATACCGTCACGTTCTTCGTCCCAGTAAGGGTTATTAAAGGCGCGCTCGGTTGCGTCTTTCTGCGTCACGCGGTATTGCACGTCGGTCAGCATTTCTTGTAACTCGGCATCCGATGGCTTGGTGAAATTGGCGTACGGGTCGGCATTGCTCATGCTGTTCTCCTGGTTGGATACTGCGGAATCAGCGTCACTGTTCAGATAGGTCGCGTTTGAAAATGAAGTGTAGTCAACATCGCTGGTATCGCCCCACACGGACTCAACAAACTGAAAACGTCCTGAGTTAAAGGTATAAACGCGATAGCGAATTGGATTCTTTCGGTAGTAATCCTGATGGTAGGATTCCGCTTTGTAGAAGGTTTTAAATGGCTCTACCGGAATCACGACCGGATCAGAATAGGTGTTGGCAGCGTTCAGCTCAGCAACGGCGGCTTCAGCAATCTGCTGCTGTTGCGCGTTATGATAGAAAATCGCCGGGCGGTACTGCTTGCCACGGTCAACAAACTGACCATCGTTGTCAGTTGGGTCCATCATGTGCCACAGCGCTTGCAATAAACCGGCGTACTCGACTACGTCAGGGTCGTAATAAACCTGCACGGCTTCAGTATGACCGGTACGGCCCGAGGCTACTTGCTCATAGGTCGGATTTTCTTCGGTACCACCGCTGTAGCCCGAGATAACACGGGCCACCCCTGGTACTTCTTCGAAGGCTTTTTCGACACACCAGAAGCAGCCGCCGGCAAAGGTAGCGACAGCCTCATCGTCACTCTGAGCCGCCGCAGAACCTATGCTAAGCATGCTTAGTGCCGCGGCAAGTAAAGCGGTTCGCGCTGAGCGCATAACCAACGCAAGAGACTGTATTTTCATAAGGCTACCTCTGGTTTTTAATTGAGCTGGCAAACGCCTGGCTCAAGCTGTTAACTCTGTTTTAAACGTGTTTGTAAGCGATCCAGGAAGGCATCAATGCGCTTAGCGTTTACACCAACGTCGCTGCGGCCTACACGGGATTTGCTGCGTACGTCAATAACAGAGCCGGTGGCTTCCTGGCTAATGCGAATCACCACGTCGTCTTTAAAACCAAACCAACGGGTGGTGTCGGTGGCTTCAATACGACCAGAAACGATGTCGCTATCAACCAGCTCCCAACCCATTTCCTGAACCACCATTAGTGCTTCTTCAAAAATTTCGTTGGCTGGCAAGTCGTGGCGTACCGTTTCAATATCCGGATATGCCTGTTGTTGCTGAGCGGCGGTTTCAGGACCTGCGTATTCAACCGGGTTTGAGGCATCAGCACGAAGTGGTGCAATGGCCACAAACTCAGGAGGATTCTGGGTGTCAGTACTAATGTCGTGAATCGGCGGTACACTGCGCGCCGTTTGTAATTGTGCGTAGGGCAGATAAAAACTAATACCACCGGCTACCAGGGCCAGTATTAAAAGTACCGACATACCGGCGCGCGGGCGGGCAAAAATAAAATACAGTATGATAAGCACCGCAGCGCCAGCACCAACATAAGCGGCATAACGCATTGCCAAAAATGCTGCCGACAGTTCAGCGACATTATATTTGTAGGCTGGCCCGGCTAATGCCAGTGCCAATAACGCCAGTAAACCCGCAAAGATTAGTATCCAGCCGATAATTTTTTTCATTGTTGTTAGTCCTTTTGAATCATAAAAAGGGCAGTTTTCTTGTTGAATGCCCTGTGTTTGCTTTACTAGCTAAGCATGAGTACGTAAAAACGCAACTTTTGTATTTGTTTAGTTGTTAGTTGAATAAGAAATAACAACAAAGTTTGCCTTCTGACTGAACGAATTGACCGTAAAATCAGTATACTGCTCACATAAAACGATAATAGATAGGAAAAATTAATGTCACGTCAACGTCAACCGCGAGTTGCACTTCTTAGCTACCTCAAAATAAATACGCTTCTGCTGCTGGCAACGCCTGCTGTGGTTATGGCTCAGTCGAACCCGGCAAACGAGCAAGCTAGTTCCGCAACGTCAGATGAGGTGGAAGTGATTCGGGTTTTCGGTGATCGCAAACGTGCATTAACCTCACCTAAAGATGCTCAGCTAAGCGGGTTGTTTGGCGGTGATAAAAGTATTTTTGAAATTCCACGTGCGGTAACCCCCATTACCTCAGCCATGATGGAAGACAACGCCATTGATGATTTGCACGATATTTTGAAGTTAGCGCCAAACACTTATGCTGCTAGCGGCTTTGGTGCGCCAAGCCTGCCGACTATTCGCGGCCAGTTAGGCGAGCTGTTTGAAGCGGGCATGCGCCGCCAGGCTGGTAATAACGGTTTTGGTATTCCGCTGTCGTTTAACGGCGTGGAACAAATTGATGTGGTAAAAGGCGTACCTTCGGTGATTTTGGGAAGTACCCAGCGGGTAGGCGGCTTTGTGAATTTGCAGCCCAAGCAAGCCCCGTTAACCGGCTCTGAAGCTAGCATGAAAGTAAGTGCCGGACGCTGGGACAGCTACACGGCGCAGGTAGACGCAGGTACGGCGCTGGCAGAGGGTAAGCAGGGCGTTCGGGTAAGCGCGGAAGTACGCCGCCAGGGTAGCTTTTATGACTACGCGCATTTTGATAGCGAAAACCTGATGCTGGCTTACCGCCTGCGACCTAACAACAAGAGCGAATGGCGTCTAAATTTTGAATTTTTTGATGTGGACTATACCGACAACGCCGGTATTAACCGCCCAACGCAGAACCTCATTGACCATAATTTATATATCACCGGCCAGGGCGTGCAGCCGAACGGTTCAACCGTGCCAGGCCCGTTTAGCGTAGTTAGCCCAACCGGTGAAGTAGAAATACCACGCTCGCAAGTGCTAACCGACCCGTTAACCACCAATAATGCGCAAACCTATTTAGTGCACAGTGTGTATCAACTGGAGCTGAATGATTCCCTGGCGTTAACGAATCGCACTTATTTCCAGCATTTGCAGCGCGACGAAGTAGCTACCAACAGTTTTGTCGAAATTATTGACGGTGCCTCAACCTTTGAAAACCGGCTGGAACTGCAAAAGTTCTGGAGTGATACGCAGCAAAGCACCTTTGGTTTTAACCTGCGTTATAACGACGTGCTAGGTTACAGCCAGTTTTCTACCGAAGCGGATTTACCAACGGACTTAACCGGCCCCTTAAGCAACCGCCGTATTCCACTTACCGCCGAGCAACAGGCGCGTTTGGTCGAACTACGCCCAGGGGTGTATGTATCACCGGGTGCACAGTACGACAATAATGGCGACGGTGTTGGCGATTATAGTTTGTCGGACACCACCGATTCAGAAAGTTTGCAGCTTGGGGTGTTCTGGCAGCAAGAAAGCCAGTTAACCGAACGTTTGTTACTTACCCTGGGTGGGCGACTGGATTATTACGATGTGACCGCACGTGATGCGCTACCTCCGGCTGGCTTTGCCGCCGCCGCCGAAGACAGCATTAGCGAAGTACTGGGCAGCGCTGCGGCAAGCTTGAATTACCGGTTGCAGGACTCGGTGCTGTTGTACGGTACGGTCAGCTACCTGGAATCCACCTCAAATAGCATGGGCGGTGGTAACGTGCTGGGTGCCAACAACCAAATCAGTGAGTTGAACTTTGCTACCGAAAATGAACTGCTTGAATTCGGTATTAAATATGCGCCGGCAACCAGCCCTTGGTATGCCGATGCCGCTGTATTTAATCAAACCCGTAGCCTGCGTAACCGTGACGGTAGCAACAGTGGTATTAAAACCCGTGGCTTCGAAACTCAGGTTGTTTATGACGGTTTAGATGGCTGGTGGGTAAGTGCCGGCTATAGTTATCTGGATGCTCGCTACGACAATAGCGCCAGTTTTCAGGATTCGCGTCAGGTAGCAGACGCCTTTGATAACTCACGCCCCGACATTATTGAAGGCACTGGCGTGGGTGCACCAAACTTTGCCGGTTTTGCGCCTTCCACAGCGCGGGTACAGGGCTTACCTGACCATAGCGCGTCATTCGCCGTTGGTTATGAGTTGAGCCAGCAGTGGGCCCTTGGCCTGGATGCTATTTACACCGGTGACTATAAATTAGACTACCTTGATACCGTGCGTATTCGCGATCAGCATACGTTAAATGCGAATGTGCAATATCGCTTTACCAACCAACGCAGCACCTTGCGTTTAGACGTATTCAACCTGACCGATCAGGACAACTGGTCACCGGTTTTTGAAGGTGGCTATTTTGGCTCAACGCTAGCCTTTCCGTCGTTGCCGCGATACCTTGAGTTAACCTTTAAGCACACATTTTAAGCGTGGGGAGAACAACTTTGGATGTTCGAAAGCTAGCTCTGGCAGGCCTTTTTATTGTGGCTCTGGTGATCTTTTTTGCCTTTGACCTGGGGCAGTACTTAACCCTGTCCTGGTTTCAGGAACAACAGCAGCAGTTGCAGAACTTCCAGCAGGAAAACTGGTTGGCGGTGTTTGTGGCCTACTTCGTTATTTACGTGGTCGCAACGGCACTGTCGCTGCCTGGTGCCGTGATGCTAACCCTTGGCGCCGGAGCTTTATTCGGGCTGGGCTGGGGGTTATTGCTGGCGTCTTTCGCTTCTACCTTAGGTGCAACCTTAGCCTTTTTAAGTGCCCGCTTTATTTTACGCGACTGGGTGCACAGTAAATTCTCCAAACGTTTAACAGCGATTAACAAAGGGATGGAACGTGACGGCGCGTTTTACCTGTTAAGCCTGCGCTTGGTACCATTGTTTCCGTTTTTCGTGATCAATTTAGCCATGGGTTTAACCTCCATTAAAGCCCGGACCTTTTACTGGGTCAGTCAGGTGGGCATGGTGCTGGGCACGGCGGTGTACATTAATGCCGGTACCCAGTTGTCACAGCTGGATTCGTTAGGCGGTATATTCTCGTTCGAGCTGGTGCTTTCCTTTGCCCTGTTAGGTATTTTCCCGTTAATCGCGAAGTTTATTGTGGGCTACCTGCGCCGTCGTAAAGTTTATGAAGGCTATAACAAGCCGAAGCAGTTTGACTACAATTTGGTGGTTATTGGCGCCGGCTCGGCAGGGCTAGTGAGTGCTTACATAGCGGCGGCTGTAAAAGCCAAAGTACTGCTGGTAGAGAAGCACAAAATGGGTGGTGACTGCTTAAATACTGGTTGTGTACCTTCCAAAGCGCTGTTGCATGCCGGCAAAGTGGCGCAGCAGCAACGTACCGCGCACCGTATTGGCATTACCAGTAACCAGCCACAGATTGATTTTGCCAAAGTTATGCAGCGCGTGCAGAGCGTTATTCAAAGCATTGAGCCGCATGACTCGGTAGAGCGTTACACTAAGCTTGGGGTTGAGGTGGCTATTGCCAGTGCCGAGATTATTTCGCCCTGGCGGGTCAAGGTTACTGACGAGAACGGCGAACGCGAAGTGACTGCGAAGAACATTATTGTTGCAGCGGGTGCCGGTCCTTTTGTGCCGGATTTACCGGGGTTGTCTGACAGTGGCTATTTAACCGCTGAAAACCTTTGGCAACTGCGTGAGTTACCCAAGCGGTTGGTGGTTATGGGTGGTGGCCCTATTGGCTGTGAACTGGCACAAGCGTTCTCACGCTTGGGCAGTGAGGTCACTATTGTTGAGCAAAGCGAGCGTTTACTGATCAAAGAAGACAGCGACGTTGCCAGTTTAGTGCAGCAGCGTTTCGAAGCCGAAAATATTACCTTGCTAACCAATCACAAAGCGGTAGCCGTGGGTAGCGAGGGTACGCGCAAATACCTTGAAGTTGAACGTAATGGTAAGCGCGAGCAGGTTGAATTTGACCAACTGTTGGTAGCCGTAGGCCGTAAAGCCAATTTAACCGGTTATGGGCTGGAGAATATTGGTGTTAAAACCGACCGCACCATAGTAACCAACGAGCTGCTGCAAACCAACTTCCCGAATATTTACGCGGCTGGTGATGTTGCCGGGCCGTATCAGTTTACCCACACCGCCAGCCATCAGGCCTGGTATGCGGCGGTGAATGCGTTATTTAGTCCATTCAAAACCTTTAAAGCCGACTATCGGGTTATTCCCTGGGCTACCTTTACCGATCCGGAAGTGGCTACCGTAGGTTTAACGGAAGCGACAGCCACCGAACAGGGCATTGAATATGAAGTTACCCGGTATGATATTGGCGAGCTGGATCGGGCTTTAACCGAAGATCAGGCCTTTGGGATGGTGAAAGTGCTCACGGTGCCCGGCAAAGACAAAATTCTTGGGGCCACTATTGTGGGCGCTCAGGCGGGTGAGTTAATTGCCGAATTTGTGCTGGCTATGAAACACACTATTGGCCTGAACAAAATTTTAGGCACCATACATATTTATCCGACGATGGCGGAAGCCAATAAATACCTAGCCGGTAACTGGAAACGGGCGAATGCGCCGGAGAAACTACTGCAATGGGTAGAGCGCTTCCACCATTGGCGGCGGAACTAATGCGCCGTTGTTGGCTTGCCCTGCTGCTGGCTTGTGTGCCGCTTATGGCCGGGGCTGACAGCTCTGCTAGTACGAATAGCAAGGCCTGGCAGCAGCAAGTTGCCGCAGCACAGGGCAAAACCGTTTATTTTTACGCCTGGGGCGGCTCGCAAGGGGTAAATAATTACCTGCGCTGGGCCGGCCGTGAGCTGCGTCAGCAGTACGGTATTCGTTTAGAGCATGTGAAGGTCGACGATATTGCCACTGCCGTAACGGTGGTGATGAGCCAGGCTGAAGGCGCTGGTGCAGTGGATTTAATGTGGATTAATGGCGAGAACTTTCGCACCCTGAAACAAGCTGGTTTATTGCGCGGCAAATTAGACGTAACTATTCCAAATGTGAGCGAGCTAGCGTTTGATAAACTGCCGCTAAACAGCGATTTTGGTGAGCCGGTTGAAGGCTTTGAAGTGCCCTGGGGCATTGGCCAGTTTCACCTGCTGGCGCGCGCTGATAGCTTTTCTGGCGAACAGCTAAGCCCCGCACAATTAGTTCAGTTTGCGCAAGAAAACCCCAACCGATTTACCTATCCGGCTCCCCCTGAGTTTCACGGTACTACCTTCTTGAAGTCGCTGCTGGTGGCGCTGAGTGAGCAGGATTCACGGTTGTATGAACCTGTTACTGAGGCGGCCGCAACCGAGTTATTGCCGTTGTTGTGGGGCTATTTGGATAAACTGCATCCGCTGTTGTGGCGACAAGGCGAGGTGTTTGCCCAAAGCGTTAGCGAGCAGCAACGCTTGCTGGCCGACGGTGTGCTGGATATTGCGTTCAGCTTTAACCCCAATGAACTTGAGGTGGCTGCGCAAGCGGGCCGCTTACCGGCAAATTTAAAGCGTGCCACTTTGGGCGCTGAGGCCATTACCAACAGCCATTACTTGGCTATTCCGGTAAGTGCGCAAGCGCCTGCGGCTGCGGAAGTGGTGATTCAGTTTTTAGTGTCCCGTGCAGCACAGCAGCAAAAGGCACAATTGTCAGGCTGGGGTGATCCTTCGGTGCGTCGTGATATGCTGCAACAACAGCAATTGTTTCCGGCCACTGCAGAACTACATAGCAGCTGGCAGGATTATCTGGAGCGCGCATGGCTCGAGCGTTATCAACACTAACCTGGCCCTGGTTACTGGTGTTAGTTGTGCCAGTAGCTATCGGTATTGTGCTAGGCCTGAATGGGCTGTGGCGGCTTACTGACTGGGTCGCTTTCTATCAGCAGCCTGGATTGTTCAAAAGCATCGGCTACAGTCTGCTGGTGGCTATAATTGCGCCGCTACTGGCGCTTTATTCGGCCTTACTTATTAGCGCTTGTGCGCAACATACCGGCGCCTGGCGTCGCACCCGGCAGTGGCTGGCACCTTTGCTGTCAATGCCGCACGTGGCTTTTGCGGTTGGTTTATTGTTCTTGCTAAGTCCAAGTGGCTGGTTGGTGCGCCTGCTACAAGAGTTGTTCTCGTTGTTTCCACAACCGCCAGTTAACTGGTGGCCACAGGAAAAAAGCCTGAGCCTGATGATTCTGGTGCTGGTGCTAAAAGAAATCCCTTTCCTACTCTTTATGATTGCCGCCAGTGCGCAGCAGTTTCCCCAGCAGCAATGGCAGCGGCTGGCGGCAACTATGGGCTATGGCAGCTACGTAAGCTGGTGGAAAATCATGCGGCCATTGTTGGTGCGCCAACTGAAACTGCCGTTTTTTGCGGTGGTAGTGTATAGCCTGGCGGTGGTCGATATTGCCGCTTTGGTTGGGCCGAATACGCCGGCACCTTTGGCGGTAGAAGTGGTGAACTGGCAGCGTAGTTTTGTGCCGGTGGATCAAAGTTTTGCGGCCTTTGGTAGTTTTATTCTGCTGGTGGCGGCGGCATTTATGTATGCACTGGTGCATTGGCATGAAGGCTGGGTATTTAAAGGTGCCCGGCAACAGTGGTGGTTTATGCGCCGGCCCTGGGGCGTGTTAGCTATCGGCTTAGGGCGCTTGTGGCAACCGCTGGCGGTGGTGTTGGTTATTGGCTCATTGGCGGTGCTGATCAGTTGGTCCTTTAGTTTTGGTTGGTACTATCCCGCTTTGCGTCCTGATTCCTGGCAAGTGAATTTGTGGGTGCAGGAGTGGCCATTTTTGCAACAGCCGTTACTACACTCGCTTAGCTTGGCACTAATTACCGCTGTTATCGCCTTAAGCTTGAGTGTGTTACTGCTGGAACATCAACGTAAGCGCAATCAGCAATGGCCCGACTGGATTGTGTTGCTGCCCTTGCTGGTGCCGCAAGTAAGCCTGGTGTTAGGCTGGGTAAGCCTGCAAAGTATGTTGGGTATTACGCCCCGAGTATGGTCCAGTTACCTGGCCGTTATTATCGGACACATTATTTTTGCGCTGCCCTACAGTTATTTAGTGCTGGCCAGCCATTACCGGAATTTCAATCAGCGCTATATGAGTGTTGCTGCTACTTTAGGTTATAGCCGCTGGCAGGCGTGGTGGCATATTCAGTGGCCGCTGTTGCGTGCGCCATTGTTGTTCAGTGCGGCTATGGCCTTTGCGGTTAGTATTGCGCAGTACGTGCCCACCTTATTATTGGGCAATGGTCGCATTACCACCCTGACCACCGAAACAGTGGCCCTCGCCAGTGGTGGTGACCGCGCCTTGATTGCGCTCTACTCATTGCTGCAGGCGCTGTTACCCTTACTTATTTTTAGCGCGGTGCTGGTTGCCGGCCGAACCCGGGGAGTGAATGCGAATGCTGGTAATTAACAATCTGACAATTCGGTTGCAAGATGCCGAACAGGCCCTGTTAACCCTGCCCGAAGTTTGCGTGAAGAAAGGCGAAGTAGCGGTGCTCATGGGGGCCAGTGGTAGCGGCAAATCCACTGCGCTGCGTTGGCTGATTGGGGAGTCGCAGCCGGACTTTGACATCAGTGGCCAGGTGCTGCTGAACGACACGGACATTACCGAGTTTACTACTCAGGATCGTGATATCGGGCTGTTATTTCAGAACGTACTGTTGTTTCCACACATGACCGTGGCTGAAAATCTGGCGTTTGCGCTACCCAAACGATTGCGCAAAGCCAAGCCGGAAGAAAAACGCGAGCATGTGCAGGCCATGTTGGCATCTATGGAAATGGCGGACTTTGGTGAGGTGTACCCGGAAACTTTAAGTGGTGGCCAACAGGCTCGTATTGGCCTGGCACGGGCATTAATGAATGAACCGGCGGCACTGCTGTTGGATGAACCTTTTTCGGCACTGGACATGGCCTTGCGCGATAGCATTCGCAGTTGGACTTACAAGTTGCTGCAAGAATGGCAAGTGCCGGCGTTGGTGGTTAGTCATGACATTGCCGACAGCGAGTCGGCGCAACAGGTGATTTATGTTTGATCCCAGACTGAACAGCATACTTAGGCCAGTATTAAAAAAAGTGGCACAGCTGCTGGTAAAGGCCGGTGTTAGTGCCAATCAGGTTACCGTGGTGGGCTTTTTAATTGGTATGCTGGCGCTGCCGTTACTGGCCGTTGAAGCTTATTCGTGGGCGCTAGTCATGATTGCCATTAATCGAATTGCCGATGGCTTAGACGGTGCCGTGGCGCGCTTAACGCACACCACAGACGCTGGTGGTTATTTAGATATTACCTTCGATTTTATTTTCTACAGTTCAGTAGTGTTCGGTTTTTTACTGGCTAACCCGGAACAAAATGCCATTGCGGCAGGGCTGTTGCTGGTTACTTTTATGGGTACCGGCTCCACCTTTTTGGCCTTTTCAACGCTGGCGGTGAAACACGGCATTGATAACCCCGAGTACCCGAATAAGTCGCTGCACTATATGGGCGGTATTACCGAGGGTTTCGAAACCATTCTGGCATTCGTGTTGTTTTGCCTGTGGCCTCAGCATTTTGTGGTGCTGGCGTTACTATTTTCGGTGCTATGTTGGATTACGGCCTGCAGTCGTTTATGGGCGGGGTATCAAACGCTTAAACGCCGAGCCTAATCGTGCTGTTTCGACGCAACAGCTTTGGCGAAGGGTAACCACAGCATGCCGCGCAACCCATTGGTTTGAGTGCATTCGCGGAATTCCTTAATGCCTATTTTTAAGTTCGCTTCACCACCTTTGGCGTTTTCTGTGTAGCTGCCAAACATGTGGTCCCAGCACGACAGGTTAAAACCGTAGTTGCTGTTGGTTTCTTCCGGCCGCTGGCTATGGTGAATGCGGTGCATGGCGGGGGTAACAATAACAGCCCGCACGGGGCGCTCTAAGCCTTTGGGTAAGGTCACGTTGGCGTGATTAAATATCGAGGTAGCACTTAGTATAATTTCAAATAGAATAACCGCTTCCGCTGGCGCTCCTAACGCCACCACCACGCCAATTTTTATCAGCATGCTGAGCAGAATTTCCAGCGGATGAAAGCGCAAGCCGGTGGTTACATCAAGATCTTGATCCACATGATGAACCCGGTGCAGGCGCCATAACCACGGCACCTGATGAAAAATGCGATGCTGCCAGTAAATGGCAATATCCAGAACCACCACGGCCAGCACAGTGACTAACCACCAGGGTAGCTGAAGCTGGGCAAACAAGCCCCACTGCTGTTGGCTAGCCCAGATAGCAGCACCCACGGCTCCGGCGGGTATCAGGAGTCGTACGAGCAGGGTATTTAGCACCACAATACTTAGGTTGGCCGGCCACCGCTGTTTACGCCCCAGCGTGGTTTGCCGAAAGGGTTGGCGCCACTCCCACAGCAACATCAGCAGCAGTACTGCTAAAAAAGCCGATAATCGAATCAGGGGTTCGCTTGCCATAGTAATAAAGTCCGCAGGTTAGCGCAGTATTCGTCTGAAATGGTTCACAATCATACCATTCAACGGTTTCTCTGGTTAGTTATCTCAATCACCTTGAGCTTCGTGGTAATCTTCTTTTAAATAGCATTACGAATAAAACAATAAGAGAGTTCTATATGACAACCTTAAAACTAGCAACGGCAGCTTTGCTGCTTAGCGTTGGTCTGAGTCAAAGTGCCCTAGCATACGACGACGTGGCCGACCATAAACGCACTATACCTATTGATTCTGCGGTAGTGACCGAGCATCAGGTTACTATTAAAGGGGAGCGTGTACGTTACAACGCCACCGCCGGTACGCAGCCCGTATACAATGAAGCTGGTGATGCTACGGCAACCCTGCAGTACACCTATTATGAACGTCAGGGTGTGAAAGACCGCGCCAGTCGTCCGCTGCTTATTTCATTCAACGGTGGTCCTGGCTCTGCATCGGTATGGATGCATATTGCTTACACCGGACCTAAGTCATTGCGGGTTGATGATGAAGGCTTTCCTATTCAACCTTACGGCGTAAAAGACAACCCGTTTTCAGTGCTTGATGTTGCCGACATCGTATTCGTAAACCCGGTAAACACCGGTTATTCACGGGTGTTACCAAACGCCGATGGCGAACTGCCGTCACGCGATAAGCAAAAAGAGATGTTCTTTGGCGTTAATGCCGACGTGCAGTATTTGGCTGAGTGGTTAAACACTTTTGTAAGCCGCAAAGAGCGCTGGCGTTCACCGAAGTTCTTAATTGGTGAAAGCTACGGTACTACCCGGGTATCTGGCCTGGCACTGGAACTACAGAACCGCCAGTGGATGTACTTAAATGGCGTGATTCTGGTGTCTCCTACCGACTTAGGAATAGATCGTAACGGTCCAGTAAAAGCGGCGAACCGCCTGCCTTACTTTACCGCTGCCGCCTGGTATCACGACGCTTTAGGTAGTGATTTACAAAGTCAGGAACTGTTAGACATTCTGCCGGAAGTTGAAGCCTTCACTATGAATGAATACCTGCCTGCATTGGCAAAAGGTAATTCTATTAGCGCAGAAGACAAAAACCGCATTGCGGAACAAGTAGCCCGTTATTCCGGCCTTTCCAAAGAAGTGGTGATGCGTTCGAACCTGGATGTAGACACCTGGTTCTTCTGGAAAGAGCTGTTGCGTGACCGTGGTCAAACTATTGGCCGTTTGGATTCACGTTACTTAGGTATCGATAAAAACGATGTTGGTTCGCGCCCTGATTTCAACTCGGAGTTAACCTCGTGGTTGCATTCATTTACGCCGGCAATTAATTACTACCTGCGTGAAGAATTGAACTTCGAAACGGACATCAAATACAACATGTTTGGTCCGGTGCATCCGTGGGATCGCAGCAACAATAATACCGGTGAAAACTTACGTCAGGCGATGGCACAAAACCCTTACCTGAACGTGTTGACTCAGTCGGGCTATTTTGACGGTGCTACCAACTATTTCGATGCCAAATACAACATGTGGCAGTTGGACCCAAGCGGCAAGATGAAAGATCGACTAAACTTTAAGGGTTATATGAGTGGCCATATGATGTATTTACGTCGCGATGATCTGCGCCAGTCCAATGAGGACCTGCGCGAGTTCATTCAAAAGAGTCTGCCAGCTGCTGGCGAACCAGCTAAATACTAACCGCGACTAAGTCGCTTTAGTTAGCTTGAAAAAGGTCGTCAGTGTCGCAACTGGCGACCTTTTTTATGGCCTTTACAGAAGTTTTTCAATGCGACTCAGCGTTGTCTTAAATCAAGGAACTAAAATGGACTTACTACGTATAATACTATCGATTCTACTGCCACCTGTTGGCGTGTTTTTACAAGTTGGTTTTGGCGGCCACTTTTGGCTCAATATATTACTGACTTTACTAGGTTACATTCCGGGTGTTGTTCATGCGGTTTGGATAATTGCACGCCGCTAAACTACCTGACAAGCAACCTAAACTTTTCAGGTGGTTTGTACGTATATTAAGGCGTAGGAAAAAACAGTTTTATTCTTTTACAAGGAGATTTTTATGCGATTATTATCGATATCATTAGCAGGTATAGCATTGTTATTTAGTTCAGCGTCAGCGCAGGCAAACGAGTGCGAACTGACAATATCTGGTAACGACGCTATGCAGTTCGACAAAAAAGAACTGTCAGTACCAGCTAGCTGTGAAGAAGTGACTTTGAAGCTGGAGCACAGCGGTAAGTTAGCGGCCAAAGTTATGGGCCACAACTGGGTGCTGAGCAAAGCCAGTGACAAAAACGCCATTACTGGCGCTGCGGTAGCAGCAGGTATGGACAACCACTATGTGCCTGACAGCGACCAAGTGATTGCTGCAACTGACGTGATTGGTGGCGGTGAGTCTACTAGCATTACTTTTTCAGTAGCTGACCTTGATGCGGATGAAGATTATGTATTCTTCTGTTCGTTCCCTGGTCACTGGAACATTATGACTGGTAGCTTTAACATCAAAGCCTAATGCTTAATTAAGTTTTGTAATAAAAACGGTCCCTTAAGGGGCCGTTTTTTTTGCCTGTACTCATTCCTCATTCTATCTACAGCACAGTAAATCTGTGTAAATAACTTTGCTTAAATACCCGCCAGCGACTTTGCTTGATAGTACATTTAAACCAAAACCGAGGATATGATTATGAATACCAATCAAGCAAGAACTGAAGAAGCAGTAAACAAATCAGCAAACAAAGCACACGACACTATCGATAAAGTTGCAGATGCAGCTAAACAGGCGTCTGACAATTTAGGCGAAAAAGGCCATGACCTGAAAGAAACTCAGGAAAAATGGCTGGCATCAGCTTCCGATTATGTGAAAGCGAATCCGGTAAAAGCGTTAGGAATTGCAGCTGCTGGTGGCTATTTGTTAAGCCGGGTGTTCAGTGGCCGTTCATAAGCAAATGAACACGGACGAAACCGAAAACTTGCTGAAGCAAGTTCAGGTACTGGGAAGTGAAGTTCGTGATGTTGTGAAAGCGCAGCTCGAACTAGCGGGCATGGAAGCCCGTCGAGCCGGCGAGAGCTTTGTTCGAATGATTGCTCTGAGTATTATTGCCGCTTGTTTAACACTTACGGCATGGGCGTTATTCGTTACAGCAGGTGTTGTTGCTGTGGTAAGCGGCGGCTATTTGTCGCTTACTTTAGCGCTGATTATTGTTGCAGTTGTGCACTTGGCTGTTGCTTTTTACATTGTAAGAGACATCAAACGGCGCAGTCGCAATCTGATGTTTGCGATAACCAGCAGTAATTTGTAGCGGAGGGTTTATGCCATCACGTTTGGATCATCAAATAACCCAACTGGAGGAAAACCTTAAGCTGCATAAATTAGCTGTGAGGTTTCATTCACAAAAGGTTGTGTCAATAACGCAGAAGAATTTGTCGTCACCAACAGCTCTTTGCTGTGCCGCTGGAACAGGATTTTTAGTCGGAAAAATGACGGATAGGCCCAAACGGAAGAAGGCCGCCGGTACTGAAGGATCCCGCACAAATTTAGTGGTCAAAGTACTAAGAGTAATCGCAGGAGCGCAAACTGCTAGCAGCTTTGCAAAACATCTGTAAAGATGACGATACACTTACAAAAATGGCGCTATAGTGATTGTGGGAATGATATTTCAATAACAGGAGGTTACCCCATGAAGAATTTTAAAATGGCATTACCAACAAGTTTAATCGCACTTTCAATGCTTACCGTTTCGGGTTGCAGTGAAGCAGAAACCGAACGAGCGGAGTACGAAGCTGAAAATGCGGCGCAACAAACCGAAAATAAAGCTGAGGAAGCAGGGAACTACGCTGAGAACAAAGCTGAAGACGCTGGTGAATATATTGATGACGCTGTCATTACCACCAAAGTTAAAGCCATTATTTTCGAAGACGACAATCTGAGCAGCATGGATATTAATGTCGAAACGAGCAATGGAGTTGTTCAATTATCAGGCTTTGTTGAAGACTCAGCCGATATCGACACTGCTGAGAACCTAGCGCAAACTGTTGAAGGCGTGAAAGATATCGAAAATGATATCAAGGTTCGTAAAGACAACTACTAATTGTTTTTAGGTTCCTGTAAAAAGAAGTTTGTGAATGGCATTCTGAAATACTCATTTGAGTAGGCAGGAATGCCATTTTCATATCCGGCTTATGAACAACTCCCGCGAAGCTGCCTCCCATATTCACTACCTTGCATCAACTCATTAGTTGCTTAACCAAAGTCAGCACATCGCTGTGTACACCCGAAGCCGTTAATGCCGCACCGACGCCAGGTCCTTGCACGGTAAGTGGTCCTTCTGAGTAATGGTCACTAAAAATTTGAAACGCACTATCGCCGGTACGCACTGTGGCGAACAAGCTGTCAACAGCAAAGCTGGTAAGCTCTGCAGTGGCGGTTAACTGTCCGTTTACTAGGGCAACTGTCCCCAGGTAATCCATTGGCTTGGATGCATCGGTTTCCAACCAAGGCTTCAGATATGCGTCGATTTCGTCCAACTGCTGCCAGAATTGCTCGAGTTGAACCTCGCGTAATTGCTGTGGTACCAATGATTGCAGTTGAATAGATGCAGGCTCTATAGTCCAACCCGCTTCGCGGGCTAAAATAGTTAACTTACGGGCGACGTCGTGACCGCCTAAATCTTGTCTTGGATCTGGCTCGGTGTAGCCAAGCTCAGACGCTTGTTTTACCCAGTACGAAAATGGCTTATCGCTGGCTTGAAACTGCCGCAGTATCCACGACAGTGAACCAGAGCATAGTCCTGAAATTTTATGAATCGTGTCATTGCCGCGCAGCCGTTCCTGAATGGCCGCCTGTATAGGCAAACCGGCACCCACAGTGGTATTTGCCAGCCACTGGCGCTGGTGGTGGTGTAACGCCTTGCGAAGCTTCTGATAGTCCTGATTACTGCTGGCACCGGCATATTTGTTCGCACTAATAATGTGCGCGCCGGCCGCAATCCAGTCGCCGTACTGATGACGGATCTGTTCATCGGCAGTTAAGTCCAGCACCACCTTGTGCGGGTGGCTGCAAGCTTCAAGCTGTTTTAAAATCATTGCCCGCGCGTCCACAGGGCTGTGTTCTGTGGTCTTGCTAAAGGCTTGGCGCCAGTTGTTGATAGGCTCTAAGCCGTCAGTTAGGTAGCGCCTGGAGCGCACTATGGCAATGACTTCAGCATTTGCAGGTAGCTTGGGTGCAAAGTTATCCAGCCAGTAACCGCCAACGTTACCGGCACCAACCACAATTATTGCCAAATTAGTTTGCTGCAAAGCAGGCTCCCGTTAGGTGTTGTTACCAAGGATTAAAAAATCACGCACCAGCGATGCATAGTTTGCGGTGTCTTTAATAAAGCCATCGTGACCATAGCTGGATTCAAACAAATGCATTCCTGCGCAGTTACTGAGTTGTTCAGCAAACTCGGTCATTAACTGCGGTGGTGCTAACTGGTCGCTAGTGAAACCAATAACTAAGGTTGGCTGAACAATGCCTTGTGGGTCAAGCCTGAAGTTGTCCAGCGCCGGACCGAATTGCTCAAATAACTGGGCGGTGCGGCGTGGGTTGTTAGCTACCAGCTGAGCTGCCCGTGAACGCAGGTAGTCATAAGCTTGTTTGGGCTGGGGATGATAATGATCCAGTGCGTCAGAACTGCGATAACTGAACATGGCTAAAGCCCGGGCGAGTTCAGCTCCTAGCTCGGGATTGCCAGCGGTTTGCGCTAACTGCAACAGGTCGCGTTGAAAGTTGCGCAGAATCACGGCGCTGGCATGGGGCCTGTGCGCGGCCGCTACTATCACCAGTTGCCCAATGGTTATGGTTCCTTGTTGAGCCAGCGCCAAAGCCACAGTGCCGCCAAAGGAGCCACCAATAACTGTAGCCACAGTGTTTATATCAGCCGCTATCAGTGCCTCGGCAATTAATTTGGCATGCTGGTTAAGGTCGGCTACCGGGTTGTTTTGTTGCAGTTCGGACTCGCCAATACCGCCGACATAATCCACTCCCACGATGCAGTAGTCGGCAAGGGGTATGGCTTGCTCCAGCCCTTGCCACCAACCATCACCGGTGGGCGTTATGGCATGCCGGGTGCCACTAATGCCGCCCAGCAGCAAAAGTTTAGGTAGCTTGGGGTTTCCATACAGGGAAATGGCAATGCTTCCGCCCACAATAGCGCTATGTTTGAGTTGGTAGGTCACGTATCACCCTAATAACATTAATTCTGGATAGTCAGAAAACACAAAGGGCACCTGCTGTGCCCTTTGTTACTTTCGCTGCAGTGTTGTGAACCACAGCTTACCAGTCACCGGTTCGAATGGTAGCAATAAGTTCTTGAGCCACATTGCGAGCTAGTACGTTACGGATTTGGTCTTGCTGAGTTGCGGTCCGTTCTTCCGCGTCACAGCTGGCGCCACCCACATTCATCGGGCCAACCAGTTCATTTGCAAAGCGTGGCTGTGGTAAAGGCGGGTTGTCTGAACGGTATTCGCGCACATGTGGCTGATTCTGATAATTCACCGCTTGTTGAATGTCGCGAATGTTGGCAACGTAGCGACGATATTCCAGAGCTAACTCAAGCTGTGAGTCAGCACCATGGAATTCGCTGGCACTGTGGTTACCAATCCAGACCACATCACCGGTTTTTACGTTAATAAGTTTGGCATTTAACGCGGCAACCAGAGTTTCGCACTGGAACCACTGCTTTTCATTTACGGCTGAACGTACGCTTGGGTGTTTCACCATAAAGGCGCGCACTTCATCTACCTGCATCAGGTTAATGTTTTCAGTTTTAATGTCGTCGGTTACAAACTCGTTTATTTGCAGTATGTAATCAGCTTGAATATCGCTGGCGCTGGCAGCACGAATAACTTCTGAAATATCCGTTAATTCCTGTGCACCGGCTTCACGTGAATTCCCTGCCGAACCGATTTTAAACTCGGATTGAACTTCTTTCACCCGGCTGGAATAATCAGCAATCGAAATGTCACCATTCTTCATTTGTGTTTCGAGCTGTTCCAGAATTTTACTGGCTTGCGGATCAATTTCGCGACATTCGCGCCAGCTGTTGATATTACAGGCACTTTGGTCACGTAAGTCACGCAAAATAGCTTCAAACTTAGAGCGGTCTTTTACTTGAAAGCCGGCACGTAGCAGTTCTTTTTCAATTTGCTGTTCAGCAATATTAAAGTAGCCAAGTGAGCGATACTCGCTGTCAGTACGTTGCGGATTTGCGCGATACTGGTTGTATACGTCAGGTACTGAAATAACCACCGAGCTGCCAATTGGAATGGGGTAGGCACGGGATTGAACTACGTTATTTTCAAGTTCCGCTGAGTTAGAGCGGGATACTTTAAAGGTTGTTTTATCTGATTCAGGAGCTGGCAGACTTGGCATGGAAACTAGCGCAGCTTGAGAGCTACAGCCAGCCAGGAAGGCGACCAGAACACTGGCAATTATGGGCTTGAGAAACGTCATAGAGATGACCCTGTCTTGTTGACTATTATTATTTGAAAGAGGTCTGAGCAAAAAAACAGCAACCCAGACTTTTGAATTATAGTTAAGATTTTGTAAAAGTAATCTTAATTTTTTACAAATGTTGATTTAAGTCGGGTAAATGCAGGGTGAACTCAGTTCCTTGCTGGGGTGCTGTGGTTACGCTAATGCTTCCTTTAAGCTTTTGCGTCACTAGGTTGTATACAATATACAGGCCCAAACCGGAGCCGCCGTTATGCCGCGCGGTGGTGTAAAACGGGTCAAATATTTGCTTACGGGTGATTCTGTCCATGCCCGAACCATTGTCAGCAAAGGTCAGCATAATACCGGTATCCGTTTCGGTACCCGTTATCGTAATAGTGTTACTAGCTTCGGGGTCGGTAAAGGCGTGGGTACAGCTATTACTAAGCAGGTTAGTTATTATTTGGGCTATCGCCCCCTGATAGGTTTTTATAAAAATGTCTTCGTTGCAGTCAATAACCACGTTTACTTGCTGCTCTTTAATGAGCGGGCGCAAACTAAACATCAGTGTTTTCAGATAGTCACAAATATAGCAATCAACCAACTCAAAACTGGATTGGTCTACGGCGGTGCGTTTAAAGTTTTGAATCAGTAACGCGGCGCGCTCAATATTTGAATTCAGTAAGTCGTAGGCTTGCTGGGTTTCATTCATAAAAGAAGCCATACCTTTGCGTGACAGGCTACCGGCGTCCAGGCGTGCTTTTAGCTTGTTTAACTGATGCTGGCTATGACTAATAGCTGTCACCGCAATGCCGAGCGGCGTATTTACCTCATGCGCAACACCAGCCACTAGCTTACCTAAAGCAGCCATCTTCTCGGTTTCTATCAAACGCTCCTGGGCGTATTCGAAGTTTGCCAGTGCTTTTTCCAGTGACTCAGTGCGTTCCGCTACTAGTTGTTCCAGTTTGTCATTTTGCTGTTGCAGTTGGTGTTGAAAGCGGGCACGTTCGGTGGCACTGAGAACGCGACCATACAAGTCCGCCATCGCGCAGGCAAAAGTCACTTCATCGGTTTGCCACAGGCGGTTATTACCAACGTGTTCGCAGCATAAAATACCGACCATATCGCCGCGATGTCGAAGCGGTGCGTCCAACATGGCTTGTATATTTAAGGGTCTGCAGTAGGGCTCGCCAAATTCAGCAGTATCGGGGTGACTGTAAACGTCGTGTGCAACAATGGCCCGGTCGCCCAGCAGGGCTTCAAAATAATTGGGGAATTCGCGTTGGGTAATGACTAAGCCGGAGCTGCTTTTGCCGGTGCGTTTGTCTATTAATAGTTCACAGGTAATAGCCATGCTGTCGTTACTGAGTACCCACACGCTGGCACGATCAACCTGCAGTCCTTCAAGCACCGCTGTTAGAATAACCTCAATGGCGGCTTGCAACTCGCCGCTATCAATAACGGGTGATTTGGAAACCTCTAAAAGGATATTCTCAAGACCCTTTCGCATGCTGACCTTTAAGCCAAAATGTTGAATTTTAAGAATAAGCAAGAATTCAACAAGATGCTAGCATCAGTTGACAGTCATTGAACCTGTCTTGCGGCGTATTCATCGGGAGCATGCTGGACAAACTCATTCAACAACGTTAGAACAGGGCTACACGAATAATAAATCCAAGGAACAATTATGAAAAAGCTAACGCCAATTGCGCTTGCTTTAGCCACAAGTTTGGCCGCATTTACCGCCCCTTTCACAGTGACTGCGCAGGAACAACCTGCTGAGTGGAACGTGAATGACCCGTCGGGGGAGTTTAAAGACGTTTCAATTAAGGTATCCGAAGGTACCTGGATGAACGTTGATTTAAGCCCTGATGGCAAAACCATGGTGTTTGACTTGCTGGGTGACATTTACCAGATGCCAGCCAAGGGCGGCGACGCTAAGTTGTTGCGCGGTGGCATTGGTTGGCAAATGCAGCCGGTGTACTCGCCAGATGGTAAGTCTATTGCGTTTACCACCGACGAGAGTGGTGGCGACAATATTTGGGTAATGGATGCCGATGGTAGTAATGCCCGTGCGGTAACCGACGAAACCTTTCGGCTGTTAAACAGCCCGGCCTGGAGCCCAGACAGTAACTACATAGTAGCCCGTAAACACTATACCGCGCGTCGCTCATTGGGTGCGGGTGAAGTGTGGATGTACCACGTTAACGGTGGCTCTGGGGTGCAATTAACGGTGCGACCCAACGATCAGAAAGACCTGGGCGAACCGGCATTTTCAGCCGACGGGCGTTACATTTATTTTTCTCAGGACGACACCCCGGGGAAAACATTCCATTACAGCAAAGACTCTATAGATGGTATTTACACCATCAAGCAATACGACCGTGAAACTGGTGAAATTGAAGTTCTGTTAAGTGGAACCGGTGGCGCCATTCGGCCGACACCTTCGCCGGATGGCAACTACCTGGCCTATATTCGCCGCGAAGATTTTAAAAGTGTGCTTTATACCTACAACCTGAAAACTGGTGAGAAAACGCGTTTGTATGACGGGTTGGACCGTGACATGCAGGAAACCTGGGCTATTCATGGTGTTTACCCGACTATGGACTGGACCCCGGATAGCGAAGAACTGGTGTTCTGGGCTGGCGGTAAAATTATGCGCTTAGACGTGGAAAGTCGTTCTGCCCGCGTGGTGCCTTTCAGTGTTGAAACCACCAAGAAAGTGCAAACCGCCGTGCGCTATCAGCAGAATATTGACCAGGATCAGTTCCCGGTAAAAATGCTACGTATGGTGCAGGTGTCTCCTAACGGAAAACAAGTGGTGTACGAGGCGATGGGGCATTTGTATACCCGCGCACTACCAAATGGCGAACCACAACGACTAACCAACCAAAATGAGCGGTTTGAGTTGTATCCGCAGTTTTCTCGTGACGGTAAATCACTGGTGTATTCAACCTGGGACGACCAGCAGCAGGGCCAACTGATTGTTCGCAATCTAAGTTCTGGTAAAGAGCAGGTGCTGGCGACCGGCGGTGGTAAGTTTGTTGAACCTACCTTTACGCCTGATGGCAAAACTGTGGTGTATCGCAAAATCAGCGGTGGCTACATTACGTCAACCTCGTACGGCTTGAATCCTGGCGTTTACCAAGTACCGGCAAACGGTTCCGGTGAAGCCAAACTGGTGAGTGAAGGTGGCAGTCAACCGCAGTTCGGCAGCCGTAGTGACCGTGTTTATTTGCTCGGGTACGGTGAAGGTCCGGAACTGCGTAGTGTGGACATGGTAACTGGTGAAGAGCGTACGCTTTATACCTCAGAGCACGCCACCGAATTCAGAGTGTCACCAGATGGTGAGCAACTAGCTTTTGCCGAGCGCTTTAAAGTGTTCGTAACGCCGTTCGTAGAACGTGGCAAGGCCATTAGTATTAGCCCAACCGACAAACAATTCCCGGTTGAGCAGTTATCCGTGCGTGCGGGTGAGAATATTTCCTGGACGGCGGACGGTAAGCAACTGTATTGGTCGCTTGGGCCTGAGCTTTATCATGCCGACGTAAGCGGCGTGTTTGCGCAAACCAAGAACGCCGATGATGCGGCATTAGCCAGCGTTGAAAACGGTGTGAATATTTCTTTCACGGCGGATGCCGCCATACCTGACGGCAGCGTTGCTTTTGTTGGTGGCCGCGTGATTACCATGGAAGGCGCCAAAGTGATTGAAAACGGCACCGTGGTTGTTACGGGTAACAAAATAGTAGCGGTGGGCGAGTCAGGTAGTGTTGATGTGCCCGCTGGCGCGAAAATTATAGATACCTCTGGCAAAACCGTAATGCCGGGTCTGTTCGACGGGCACGCACACGGGCCGCAGGGTGATAACGAAATCATTCCGCAGCAAAACTGGAAAATGTACGCCACCCTGGCATTCGGTGTGACCTCGATTCATGATCCGTCAAATGACACCACGGAAATTTTTGCTGCCAGTGAAATGCAAAAAGCCGGCAAAATTGCCGCCCCACGGATTTTCTCAACCGGGACGATTTTGTATGGTGCCAATGGCCCTGGCTATACCGCTCACGTGGATACCCTGGACGACGCTAAGTTTCACTTAGAGCGTCTGAAGAAAGTGGGTGCGTTTTCGGTGAAGAGCTACAACCAGCCACGTCGTAATCAACGTCAGCAAATTATTGCGGCGGCGCGCGAGCTGGAAATGATGGTAGTGCCTGAGGGTGGCTCATTGCTGCAACACAACCTGAGTATGATTGCCGATGGCCACACCACGGTCGAACACTCGATTCCGGTGGCAAACATGTATCAGGATATTGAGCAGTTCTGGAGCCAGAGCGAAACCGACTACACGCCAACACTGGGTGTGGCTTACGGTGGTATCTGGGGTGAAAACTACTGGTATGCCGAAACGGACGTATGGCAACACCCGCGTCTAAGCAGCTTCGTGCCGCCAGATATTTTAGCGCCAGCGTCGATGCGCCGGGAAAAAGCGCCGCATAATCATTACAACCACTTTAACAATGCCCACGTGGCCAAGCAGTTAAATGACTTGGGTGTGAATGTAACCGCGGGCGCGCATGGCCAGCGTGAAGGTTTAGCCCAGCATTGGGAAATCTGGATGATGGAGCAAGGGGGTATGACACCACTTGAAGCTTTAGCCACCAGTACCATTAACCCGGCCAAAGAGTTCGGTATGGACCATCAACTGGGTACGCTGACACAGGGTAAACTGGCCGACATTATTGTAATTGACGGCAACCCGCTGGAAGACATTCGGGTAACCGACAAAGTAACTCATACCATGGTCAATGGCCGCTTGTATGATGCGGCTACCATGAATCTGTTACATCCTGAGCAACAAAACCGCGAACCCTTTTTCTGGGAGTAATCAGACCAACGTCTGATGCAGCTTTGGGAAAAGACAGTTATAATCCCGCTATATTCGTATAGCGGGATTTATTTTTTTCATGAATAACATAAAAGACATCGATTTAAACTTGCTGGTGTATCTGGACGTGTTGCTGCGCGAACGCAACGTGACCAAAGCCGCAGCACAGTTGAACATTACCCAGCCGGCCATGAGTAACGGCTTAAAACGCTTACGAACGCTATTAAACGACCCTATTTTGGTACGTACCAGCGAAGGTATGATTCCGACCGAATGGGCGCTGGCTATGCAGGAGCAGGTGCGCCACATTCTGTATTCGGTGGAAGAAATGGTGCAACCAGCGCGGGAGTTTGAATCCCAGAGCAGTGATCGGGTGTTCCGCATCATGGCTTCTGATTATGCCGCTTCCACCTTAATGCCGCGGCTATTAACGGCACTAAAACAACAAGCACCACAGGTTACCCTAGACATTATGACGCCCAGCGACATTAGCTTTCATGATGTTGAAAACGGTAAAGTGGACATTGCCATTAACCGCTTTGACAAGTTACCTCAGTCATTTCATCAGAAATCTATTTGGGAAGACGATTTTTCCTGTTTGATTCGCCGTGACCACCCTTTATTGGAAAACTTTACGCTGGATAATTATTTAAAAGCGGAGCACGTGTGGGTAAGCAAAACCGGCTTTGGTGTTGGCGTGGGCATGGACCCGCACGATGTGCAAAAACTCGGCTGGGTTGATGAAGCTTTAGGTAAAATTGGCCATAAGCGCGAAATCCGGGTATTCACCCGGAATTATCACGTGGCTATGTATTTAGCGCGGCAGGGCTTAATTGCTACCCTACCAACCCGCGCCGCTTCGCTGTACCAAAACGATGCTGAACTGATGATGATGCCACCGCCATTCGCGATTCCTGCGTTGGCACTCACCATGATCTGGAGCCCGCTGCTGCAGCACGATGCGGGTCATCGTTGGTTTCGCCAACTGGTGGCCACAACGGCTGCCGCAGAGTAAGTTCAGGCTTAGGCGCTGCGCGTTGCCAATGCCGGTGAAATGGCTGCGGCCCGGCGCGCCGGGCCAAGCACCGCCAACTGACCTACTACCAGCAGTACTGCCATAGCTATTGGCAGGTAGTGCCAGCCAACCCGAGGCAAGCTAAACAAATCTACCAGCCAGATATTTAGCGCAATACTTGAACCCACGCCTAAAATCAGACCACAACTGGTAACCAACGCGTTTTCCACTAAAAAGTGACGGATAATTTGCCAGCGGGTAGCACCTAATGCCCGGCGCGTGCCAATTTGCTTGCGTCGACGGTTCACGCTGAAAGTGACCATGCCGACAATACCTAATGCGGTGATAATAGTAAGCACCGTAACTATCACCCACAAAATGGTTTGCAGGGCCTGATGGCCGCGGTAGCTGTCGGCCCGGGTTTCTTCCATAGTGCGTACATTGCGAATTAAACGGCCAACATCACGATCCAGCAAGAGTTGCTCGGTAGCTTTAATCATGGCATCACGTTGGCCAGGCTCAGTGCGAATAAAGTAACGCGACGAGCCGAACAAGGTGCGCTGTGGCACCAGCATCACTCGTTCCACGGCACTCCAGCCTACCCAAGGCGCTTGCAACTGGTCAATAATACCAATAATGGTCATTGGCTCATCGTTGTTGATATAAACGGTTTTACCCACAGTCTCGTTTAGATTTAAGTCGGGGAATAGCTCCTTCGCGGCCGCTTCAGTAATAATAATATTTTGCGGCCACTGGGTGTCGTTGGCTTCGCGATAACCAATTTCCGCGGCGCTGAAATTACGCCCCGCAATCAATTCCACGTCCAGCGTGTTAATACCGTTGTCGTCAACAAAGTACACGGCAATGCCGGAGCCGCGTGCTTCTTCTCCGGGCTCAACCGAAAGACCCATGGACCAACCACCGTTGCTAAGTGGAATCGCATTAATCTGAGTGGCATCCACAATGCCTGGTAACTGGCGAATTAAGCGTAAATCCTCTTCTACTACGAGTTGCTCATTAAAGTCTTGCGCATAGCCGGTACTGGACAGGTAAAACTGGTTTGCTTCATCCAGCCCGGAAGGGCGCGCCATTAATGAACTGCGGTTCTCAATCATGTGAATAGCGTTCACCATAATGGTCATAGTGACTGCTATTTGCAGTGCCAGTAACAAAGCACCAACCTTGTTGCGCAGTAGCGCGCGAAAAATAGGTCCAAGTTCGCTCATTGTTCTAATCCTTAATAGTGTTGCTACTGGGTTTTAAGCTGACCGGCAGGAGCTACGCTGCAGGTACGCCAGTTTGGATAAATACCAGCTAAAACGGTGCTAACAATAGCCAGAACAACGGCAAGTGCGGCCATGGTTAAATCCAGTTCGGCTAACCCTTTGGTGTCTTCGCCATACAAACCGGAAACCCCTTGCAAGCCCAACCAGGCAATAGCTAAGCCCAGAATACCGCCGGCCACACCTAACATGGCGGACTCAATAATGTGCTGCAGGAACAAGGTGCGCTTGCTGGCGCCCACCGCCCGGCGTAGCGCTATTTCCGGCGTCCGACCAATAAACTTAGCCAGCAATAAGGCCACGGTATTGAGCAAACAGACCACCAGGAACATGAGCGCCATGTACATCATCATACGTGCGTCTTCTGCCACTACTTCCTGATTTTCCATCCACTGCATAACGTCGGAAAGGCGATTATTCTGTTCCCGTGGGAAGCGACCTAAACGTTTTTGCTCTTCCACATAGCTGTGCAGAAACGACTGGTAATCCGCTTTTGCGGCGTCGCTGTCCAGTTCTACCCACATCTGGTAGTTAATACACTCAGAGCTCAGATAAGCGCTAAAGCCACCTTCTTCATAGGGTTTCCAGCAGTTATTGTTGCCGCTACTGGGTAATTCCATCGCCTGCTTTAATAAAAACGGAACATAAACGTCTTCCATTTCATCAAAGGCACCCGTGGTGACATCAAAAAACTTGGGTTTTAACTCCCAGTTATCTAGCACACCGACTACTTGAAAGCTGGTGCCGGCCATGATCAGATTACGACCCACAGAGTCTTCACCACCAAAAATTTCGTCGTTCATTTTCTTGCTAAGCACCACCACCCGGCGTAAATCCTGGTCGGCTGATTCCTGCCAGCCGGAGCCATATAAAAATGGCACATCAAACATCGGGAAAAAGTCACTGTAGGCCAGTCGAATACTGGCAATAAATGGCTTCTGTTCGGCGCGTTCAGGTTCAATGACAGCAAAAGATGTTGCTATGGCTGACTGGCGCTTTGCCTGTTTCGCGGCAGTTAAGTTAGTCGCCTCTGTCCAGGTTACCTGATCCGGTGGTTCGTTCGGCTCGGTGTAAGGTTGGTTTGGATCCCAGCTGTCTACCTGCACATAAAACAATTGATCACTTTTATGCGGTATCGGATTGGCCGACATCAGGTAATTCACGGTAATTGTGGTCATGGCGGCACCAATGCCAAGGCCAATAGCCGCAATCATTAACGCGGTTAACAGCAGGTTACGACGCAGGCTTAGCAGCGCAAGTTTAAAATAATAGGCAATCATAGTGCGCTCCGTTAGCCGACAACCTGGGCAGTTTTCTGAACCAACTCGTCAAGCTCGGTGGCTTTGGTAACCTCGGTTACCTGACCGTCGCGCACAAATACATTGCGCCCCGCGCGTTTTGCCAGAATCGGGTCGTGGGTAACCATAATAATGGTGGTACCGGCTTTATTGATGTCTTCCAGTAGCTCCAGCACGCTTTGCGCCATGGCTGAATCCAGGTTACCGGTAGGCTCATCGGCCAGCAGAAAGCGGGGTTCGCCTGCCAGCGCCCGGGCAATAGCTACCCGTTGTTGCTGACCACCAGAAAGTTGCGCGGGCAAGTGTTTCATACGGCTACCTAAACCAACGGTTTCCAGCGCCTGCACAATACGTTCTTTACGTTCTTTGGCGTTAAAGCCGCGATATCGCAGGGGTACATCCACGTTGTCGAACAGGTTTAAGTCGGGCAGCAAATTGAAGCTTTGGAAAATAAAGCCAATTTTTTCGTTGCGCATGCGTGCCAGCTGGTTGTCGGACATGCCTTTCACGCTCTGGCCATCTAATAAATAGTCACCTTCGTCGAAGGTTTCCAATAAACCAGCCACGTTCAGGAAGGTCGTTTTACCTGAGCCTGAAGGGCCGGTTACTGCAACGAAGTCACCTTCTTTCACGTGCAGGCTGAAATCTCGTAATGCATGGGTTTCCACAACTTCAGTGCGAAACACCTTTTTTATATTGGTCATTTTTAACATGCTGATAATTTCCTTTTAAATTTCACGTAATCGTTAAAACTAAGCGTTTACATTAGTCAGTGATTCGCACTGTGTTGGCTTCGCCAAAGGCTTCAATACTGGACACAATAATTTCATCGCCTTCCTGCAGGCCAGCCAGAATTTCAACCGAACTCATGCTGGTGGCACCTACATTGATGGTGGTGCGGGTGGCTACGCCGTCATTAACTAAATAGGCAATACGGCCGCCGCCACTTTCTAAAAACTGGCCGCGTTGTACCGCTAATACATTAGGTTTTTGTTCAAGCAGAATGCGGGTCGTTAGGCGTTGATTCTGACGCAGGGCGTCCGGCATGGTGTCGGCAAAACGCACATTGCCCATCACCTGGTTGTTGCGAATTTCCGGTGAAATAGACACCAAAGTTGCCGGGTGAATAGTGCCGTTGTAGTTAATCTCAGCTGCCATACCAATGGCTAAGTCATCGGCGTAGCTTTCCGGAATAGCTATTTCAACTTCGAAGGCGGTTAGGTCAACCACGCTCAGCACGGCCTGGTTTTTCGCAACCTGGTTTTTTTGGTCTACTTCGCGATTGCCCACCAAACCATTTACCGGCGATAGAATATTTAAAGCCAGTACCTGTCGATCTAAGTCATTTACTAATGATTGCTGGCGATTTACTTCTAACTGCCTGGTTTGTAGTTCAAACGCCAGCGAGTCGGAATTAAGCTGAGCGTCTGCGACCGCATGTTGATAGACCAGTTGTGCGTTTTCTAAATCGTCCTGGGCTTTTTCATAGTCAATTTGGCTAATGGTTTTGGTTTTCCAGGCTTCGTCGGCGCGGCGCTTTTCGCGTTCAGCGGCAGTTAGAGTTACGCGCGCCATATCCACTTGCTTCTGGGCTTCCAGTTCGGCTTTGCGGGTGGTGATTTCCTGACGTTGCAAGGCCACAATAACGCTCTCTAGCGATGCGCGTTCCTGCTGTAAGCGGCTTTCTAGTTCCGGACTCTCCACACTGGCGAGCAGTTGACCTTGCTCAACCTGATCGCCGGCATCAACATGGTAGGTCACTGTGCCCTGCGCAGGGCTGTACAAGGTGGGGCTAACAGCGGCAATAACCCGCCCCTGAATAGAAATATCACGAACAAAGTCAGTGGTACTGACAGTAGCTAAGCGCAGGCGCTCACGGGGAACCGAAGCCTCAGCTTTGGCCCATTGGGATATTATCGGCACGGCCATCACTATCAATGCCACTATAGCTAAGGCCAACAAGCCATAGCGCCAGCGGCGATGGTTGTTATTCACAGGCTCTCTGACCACGTCCTGTCCACTGGTATCGGCAATCTTTATCGCCACGGCTGAATCCTTTTTGCAAGTAGAGGTATAACTAGAGAGTCGCTGGAAACTTACAAAAGGTTTACTGGGTAGGAAAAATAAAGTTGCGCGAGTGTAACAGCGTGTAACAATGCGGTTATCGACAAACAACCAGATAGCCGTTGCCAAATGAGTGAACAACAACAGCAAGCCGAGTTATACGCCCGGCGTATTTTGCAGGGCTTCCATAAGCACTATGAGGTGTTTCAGGAAGTCACTGCAGGTGCTAGTGAGCGGTTTACTCAAGGCGACTGGCTGGGTGGTCAGCAGGCAGCTAGTGAGCGCATTTCGTTGTATGACCAACGGGTGTCGGAAACGACCAAACTGCTGCGTGAGCTAACTGACGAGAACTGGCAAGCCGAACTTTGGCAGCAAACCCGGCAGGTTTATCACGCTTTTTTGGCATTTCACCCGCAGGCTGAACTGGCCGAAACCTTTTATAACTCGGTGTTCTGTAATCTGTTCCACCGGCGTTACTTTAATAACGCCTATATTTTTGTGGAAACAACCCTTAGCGACAGTATTCCGGTACCACTGGAAACCGAGTTTCGTTCTTATTTTCCGGTAGTACAGGGCATGCGGCGAACCCTGCAACGGGTGATTGCCGACATTGATTTTGGTGCGCCTTTTGTTGATCTTGAGGGCGACATTCGCTTGTTGCGACAAGCCTTTAAAGCTCAGGCTATTGAAGCTGATTTAGCTTCTTATCAAATGCGTATTGATGTGATGCGCGCCCCCTTTTACCGCAACAAAGCCGCCTATGTGGTAGGGCGTATTGTGACTAGCTCGGCCACTTACCCCTTTATTGTTCCGGTACTCAGAGCCGACCAGGGTGGTATTTATCTGGATGCCCTCATCACTCAGGCTGATGCCATGGCGGTTATATTCGGCTTTGCCCGTTCGTATTTTATGGTGCAAACCCGGGCGCCATCGGCGCTGGTGCGTTTTCTAAAAAGCCTGATGCCGCAGAAGACACTGGCCGAGCTGTACTCTGCTATTGGCTTGCATAAGCAAAGTAAAACCGAGTTCTATCGCGATTTTCTGCACCACTTACACCAAAGTGACGACCAGTTAGTGGCCGCTGCCGGGGTGAAAGGCATGGTGATGACGGTGTTTACCCTGCCGTCGTTTCCTTATGTTTTTAAGGTTATTAAAGACCGCTTCGGGCCAGGTAAGCATATTGACCGCGACACTGTTATTCAGCGCTATCGACTGGTGAAACGCCATGATCGCGCCGGGCGTATGGCCGATACCTTGGAGTACGTAAATGTGGCCATACCGCTTAATCGGGTTGCGGCCGATTTACTGGAAGAATTGCAAACTACCGTGGCTGATTCACTGCGCATTGAAGGCGACACCCTGGTTATTAAGCAGCTGTTTGTAGAACGTCGTATGATTCCGCTGAACCTATTTTTGGAATACGCTTCCGAGCAGGAAACGCGCGCGGCTATTATTGATTATGGTTACGCCTTAAAAGAAATGATTGCCGCCAATATATTTCCCGGCGACATGTTGCTGAAGAACTTTGGGGTAACCCGCCATCAACGGGTGGTGTTTTACGATTACGACGAGGTTCAGTACTTAACCGACATGAACTTCCGGGAAATACCTGTGGCTGACAACCCGGTTGATCAGTTATCCGCCGAGCCCTGGTATGCTATTGCGCCCAACGATGTATTCCCTGAACAACTCGCCACTTTTGCGCTACCTAAACAGCCCTGGCGCGATATTTTGCTTAGCGAGCACCCGGAATTAATTCAGGCAAAGTTCTGGCGTGAGCAACAAAAAAACATCCGCAACGGGGTGGTTACGGATGTTTTTCCTTACTCAACCAGCATGCAGTTTAAGCGGAGTGTTTAAACTGATCTTCTTCGGTCGAGCCCGTTAAGGCCGTAACCGACGACTTGCCACCCTGAATAACGTTGGTGACCTCATCAAAGTAACCGGTACCTACTTCCTGTTGGTGGGCTACGAAGGTGTAGCCTTTGTCGGCTGCAGCAAATTCCTGTTGCTGTAATTTCACATAGGCAGACATGTCATTACGGGCATAATCGTGCGCCAGTTCGAACATGTGGTACCACATGTTATGCACGCCAGCTAAGGTAATAAACTGGAATTTATAACCCATAGCCGCTAACTCACGTTGGAATTTGGCAATGGTGGCGTCGTCCAGGTTCTTACGCCAGTTAAACGACGGTGAGCAGTTGTAAGCCAATAGTTTACCGGGGAACTTGGCATGAATAGCCTCGGCAAATTTACGCGCTTCATCTAAGTCTGGCTTGGCAGTTTCACACCACAGTAAGTCGGCGTATGGCGCGTAAGCCAAACCACGGGAAATAGCCTGATCAATGCCGGCGCGAACCCGGTAAAAGCCTTCTGCGGTGCGCTCGCCAGTACAGAAGGGCAAGTCGTTCGCGTCAAAGTCAGAGGTCAGTAAGTCGGCGGCGTTGGCATCGGTACGCGCTAACAGCAAGGTAGGTACACCGGCAACATCGGCTGCCAAACGTGCAGCAATGAGTTTTTGCACGGCTTCCTGAGTTGGAACCAATACTTTACCGCCCATGTGCCCACATTTTTTCACTGACGCCAGTTGGTCTTCAAAATGCACACCAGCGGCACCGGCATTAATCATTGCACTCATGAGTTCGTAGGCGTTCAGAACACCACCAAAACCTGCTTCGGCGTCGGCAATAATAGGCGCGAAGTAGTCAATGTAGCCTTCCTGCTCTGGGGTTATACCTTTCGACCACTGAATTTGGTCAGCACGGGAAAACGAACTGTTAATCCGCTTCACCACGGTAGGCACGGAGTCGACGGGGTATAACGACTGATCCGGATACATGCTGCACGAGCTATTGTTGTCAGCCGCCACTTGCCAGCCGCTTAGGTAAATGGCTTGCAAGCCAGCTTTTACTTGCTGTACCGCCTGACCACCGGTCAGTGCGCCTAGTGCATTCACATAGTCTTTGCCGAACTTCTGTTGAGCGGCACCATTGACCAGCCGCCAGAGTTTCTCGGCGCCGTGTTTGGCGTAGGTGTGCTCTACTTTAAGCGAGCCACGTAAGCGAATCACATCCTGTGCGGTATAGGTACGTTCAACATTTTTCCAGCGTGGGTCGGTGTCCCATTGCTGTTGAAGTTCTTTTGCCGCTTCCGCTTGCGTTAATGAAGTTGAGGTTGTCATAGTGTTTGTCCTGTAAAGGTTATTTAATTATTAGGTATTATTTTTTCCGGCTCACGACAGCAGGTCGTAGCCCGGTAAGGTAAGAAAATCGACTAAGTCATCGCTGGTGGTAATGTCTTCAAGTAAGCGTAACGCCGGTGCAAAATTGCCTTGCTGCCAACGCTCATCGCCTACTTCCTGGCGCACTTGCTGAGCTTCCTGTTGCAGGTAGTTGCGGAACAGGTCTTTGCTCACTACTTCGCCGTTATCCAGTGACTTCTGATGTTTAATCCATTGCCAAATCGAGGTGCGCGATATTTCGGCGGTGGCAGCGTCTTCCATCAGGCCGTAAATAGGCACGCAACCCACGCCTGAAATCCACGCGGCTAAATACTGCAACGCCACCCGTATATTGGTGCGCATGCCAGCTTCAGTGCGCTCGCCCGGGCAGGGTTCCAGCAGTTGCTGCTGGGTAATTTCGTCGTCTTCGCTACGGCTTACATGCAATTGGTTGATGCCACTAATACCGTCTACAAACACTGAACGAACCGTGTCTGCTAAACCTGGGTGGGCTATCCAGGTGCCGTCGTGGCCGTTGTCGCGTTCGAGCTCTTTATCGGCTTTTACCTTAGCCAGAATTTTTTCGTTCTCGGCGGCATCTTTACTTGGAATAAAGGCTGCCATGCCACCCATAGCCAAGGCGCCGCGGCGGTGACAGGTTTTCACTAATAAGCGTGAATAAGCATTCAGGAAGGGCTGATTCATGGTCACGACCTGGCGATCAGGCAGTACCCGATCCGGATGATTTTTCAGGGTTTTTATATAGCTGAAAATGTAATCCCAGCGGCCACAGTTCAGTGCCGCAATATGATCTTTCAGTTCGTGCAGAATCTCGTCCATTTGAAACACGGCAGGCAGGGTTTCAATCAATATGGTGGCGCGAATGGTGCTGGCGGGCAGTTTGAAACGTGCTTCGGTAAAGGCGAACACATCGCTCCACCACTTAGCTTCTGTGCTGTGTTCCAACTTTGGTAAATAGTAATAAACACCGCTGCCGTTTTGCTGGCGCACTTGATAGTTGTGCAAAAAATATAAGGCGAAATCCATCAGCGCGCCGGGAATTGCCTGACCGTCCACTTCAAGATGTTTTTCAGGTAAGTGCAGGCCACGCACCCGGGCAATTAACAGTGCCGGATTGTCATTGAGCTGATAATGTTTACCGCTGTTAGGGTCGGTGTGAGAAATTTCACCACGGTTCGCGTCACGCAGGTTAAGCTGACCGTCAACCACACCTTGCCAGGTAGGCGACTGCGAATCTTCGAAGTCAGCCATGTAACAATCCACATTGGCATTTAAGGCATTAATAACCATTTTGCGGTCAACCGGACCAGTAATTTCCAGTCGACGCTTTTGCAAGTCAGCTGGTAACTCCGCTATTTTCCAGTTGCCGTTACGAATGGGTGCCGTGTTGGCATCAAAATTGGGCAGTGCGCCGGCGTCTATTTGTTGTTGGCGAACTTTGCGCTGGCTCAGCAACTGCCGCAAGCGTGGCTGGAATTCACGTACCAGGTCGGTTAGAAAGCTAACGGCTTCTGGAGTAAGAATGTCGTCCTGACCGCTAACTGGGTCAGCAAGAACGCGCAGGTTTTGAGAGTTATTTGTGGTCATTTTTAGCTCATTTGTTGGTTGCGTGTTAATGAAGCAAGACTAGCGCCGCACCTAAAATTAAACTAATTTATCCTTTTGATTATGGCCATTTATTTTGTGAATGGTGTTTTGGCCCCAGACAGAAAAAGGGATATGCCTGTTTCAGTAACGTTGAAAATTAGGTTTTTGGTAAAATACTGGTAAGCTGAAAGTGGTTGCAGGTTCCGAACAATTCATCAAAAACAACAGGTGCGCTATGCCATACCTTTACCCATTGTTACTTATCGGCGGTTTGCTGCTGGCGTCGCCGGCTCAGGCCCTACCCGAAGCAGTTGATAAACCGTTGCCGCTGCAACAACGCGGACAAGTGATTGATACCTTGCTGCAACAGCGTCTTGAAACACTGGCTCCGCAATTGATGCGCAAGCACAATATTGATATGTGGATACTGGTAAGTCGCGAATACAATGAAGACCCAGTGCTGCGAACCATGCTGCCAAGTAGTTGGATTTCGGCTCGCAGGCGCACCATTTTAGTGCTCTCTGATCGGGGTATACATGACGGTATAGATCGGGGTGTTGAAGCCCTGGCGGTGGCCCGCTATGACGTCGGTGATGTATTCAAAAAGGCCTGGAATCCCGAGCAGCAACCCGACCAATGGGCACGTTTAGCTGAGTTAGTTCGCGAGCATAACCCCGAGCGTATTGGGGTGAATCAATCCGCTGATTTTGCCCAGGCCGATGGGTTAGTTGCCACCGACAAAGAAGAGTTACTGGCCGCGCTGGATGAAACCTATCGCAGCCGCATTGTGAGCGCCGAGCCGCTGGCTGTGGGTTGGCTGGAAACCCGCATTGAAGCGGAGCTGCCTTATTATCGCCACGCAGTAAAAATTGCCCATGAACTCATTGCGGAAGCCTTTTCAAATCAAGTGGTGGAACCGGGTAAAACCTCAACGGCTGAAGTGGAATGGTGGTTGCGCGAACAGGCCGCAGCACTGAATTTGGATGTTTGGTTTCACCCGTCGGTGACAGTACAACGTCAGGGGGATTTAGCCGGTAATCCACGCGCTCAGGTAGATGCTATTTTGCCGGGTGATTTATTGCATGTGGATTTTGGTATCACTTATTTACGGTTGAATACGGATACCCAGCAACAGGCCTATGTGTTGCGGCCAAATGAAACTGACGTTCCTGCGTATTTAAGCCAGGCCCTGGCGGCCGGGAATCAGGTGCAGAATATACTAACGGACCAGTTCAAAGCTGGGCGCACGGGCAATGAAATTTTACTGAGTGCCTTGGCAGAAGCTCACGAACAGGGGCTGCAACCTAGTATTTATACTCACCCTATTGGTTACTACGGGCATGGTTCAGGCCCTACTATTGGTATGTGGGACAAACAAGCCGCTATTGAAGGTGCAGGTGAGTACCCACTATACGACCAAACCGCGTATTCCATTGAGTTGAATACCACAGTTGCCGGCACGGAATGGGGTCAGGACCTGATGATCATGCTGGAAGAAGATGCTATTTTCTGGAACGGTGAAATTGATTACTTAAATGGACGTCAGACTGAATTGCATGTTATCCGCGCAACGGCGGAATAATAACCACAGCTGCAGACAAGGAATAGCCCATGAGTTTGCTGAATATTATGACGCGTCAGGTAACTACCATTGGTATGGACGAGACGCTGGAAACCTTGCAGCATATTTTTAGCCGAAATAAGTTTCACCATGTGCTGGTGGTAGACGGCACGCAATTGGTTGGTGTGGTATCGGACCGTGACTTACTCAAAGCGCTGAGCCCCAACTTAGGCACTGCGGCGGAAACCATGCGTGATTTGGCTACCTTGAATAAAAAAGTGCATCAGGTGATGCAGCGAGAGCTGCGAACCTTACCGCCAAGCGCAGGTATTTACGACGCGGTGCGGCTGTTTAACCGCGAACGGGTTTCCTGTATTCCCATCGTAGATGCGAGCAGAAAACCCGTTGGTATTTTGAGTTGGCGCGACATTATGCGCGCACTCGAGCAGCAACAGCAGCGCAAACAGCAAGCAGCGTCAGGCTAACTGCGCATTTAACTCCGGTTGCTGCAGGTGTTGAGCCAATCGCTGAATATCATCGGCCAGTGATCGGTCATCGCCCAACGGCTGCACCTGCTTGCGTACTTCACCGATAAAGGCCTGGCTGGCAGGGCTAAATGACGTCACCGACGCATCTCTAAGCTCGGCCGCCTGAGCCAGTATCATGGCTTCAATCGCCAATAACTCACTTAAGCGTTGCAAGGTTTCGGCACAGCGCCGGGCGGCAATAGTTCCCATGGTAACCACGTCCTGATTGTTGGCATTGGTGGGAATAGACTGAATGCTGGCCGGCTGCGCATGCGTGCGTAACTCGGCAACTAACGCAGAAGCGGTAACCTGAGCGCCCATAAAGCCACTATGCAGACCGTTGTTGTTGCCACGTACAAAAGGCGGCAAACCCTGATTTAGCTTGTCGTCGGTAACCCGGGCAATACGCCGTTCACTATGAATAGCCAGAGTGAGTAAGGCATTGTTCAGTGCATCGGCTGCCAGCGCAATATGCTGCCCAAAGAAGTTGCCACCATGCAGTACCTGCACGGAGCCGTCGGGCTGATTTAAAAATACCGGGTTATCGGTAACCGAAGCCAGTTCAGTGGTGACTGTTTGCTGGTGAAATTTCAGGGTGTCGTAAACCGCGCCCAAATGCTGTGGGGCACAGCGAAAGCTGTAAGCGTCCTGCGGCATAGCTTGCGCAAACATGGCTTGCTGCTGTTGCACCTGATCGTTCAGCTTTGGTGGCGGAGCATAGGCTTGTAAACGTTCGCTACCCTCAGCCTGCTTAAGTAGCTGGTCGTGCGCCCAGCATTGACCCACATGCGGCCGCAACTGGCCAAGGCCGGGCTGTAAGGCTTCGGTACTACCGGACAACACCTCACCATAAAGTACCGTGTGCTTCACCGATAAGCTCAGCAAGCGTTCACTGAGTTGCTGGTTTAAACCAGCAATGGCGGTCATTGCTGAAGTGCCGTTGACTAAGGCCAGGGCGTCTTTACCCGTTGGCGCTAGCGGCTCTAGCTTAGCTTGCTGTAAGGCTTCAGTTGCAGTAACCAGCTGGCCTTGCACCTGCATATTCCCCTCACCCAGCAGTCCGCGAGCAATGTGCGCCAGTGGGGTTAAATCACCACTGGCGCCAACAGTACCAAGCGCCGGTACCACGGGAATTAAATCCTGGTTTAAACAGGCGAGTAATAGCTTCAAACAATTGGGGTGCACGCCTGAGTGGCCACGGGCAAGCGTGGCAACGCGAGCTGCCATAATGGCGCGCACTTGCTGTGTGGCTAGCATTGGGCCTGTGCCACTGCTTAAGTGATAAATTAAATTCCGTTGCAGGCTGGCCGAGTCAGCGGGGTCAATATAGGTATCTGCTAGGGGGCCATAACCTGTGGTTAAACCGTAAATGCGGGCGCGTTGTTGCAGCAGTTGTTGCACTTGTTCATAGCATTGCTGTACAGCTTGCCAATGCTGCTGGCTTAATTGCAGTTCCGCGCCATTGGCAACGGCTTCCAGCTGAGCTGGGCTTAAATCTTCATCCGCTGAAAGTTGAACTGGCCTTGTCATTCTGAAACGTCCTCGGTAGCTGCGCTAATAGGCCAGTCGGTTGCTTTGCCCATGCTATTCATGGGTAGTTGGTTTCCAAAGGTAAAGTGCTTAGGCTGCGCTGCAGCGCTCAGGGTTTGGCACCAGTTTTGTAACTTCGCAAGCAGTTGGTCATGTTCACCAGCTGCGCCTGATGATTGTTGCTTAGGCACAATAAAAGCCTTCAAGCGGTTACCTTCGTTGGCGCTCATTAAGCGCACACTAGCCTTGGCCACCTCAGGGTGTTGGCATAAATGCTGTTCAACCTGAGTCGGGTACACATTGGTGCCTGCTACTTGCACAGCTTTATCTTTGCGCCCTTGGGGTAAAAACTGACGTTGATTTAGCCACTGCAGGTGGTCGCCCAAAGTAACCTTAGCATTAGTAGTTACATCAACCAGGGTGTCTTGATCCGCTGCGTCGGGCTCGCGATTCCAGCGTGGTAACAGCTCGAATGGTTCCGTATGGGTAGCGCGCATGCCGATTCCGGCGGTTTCAGTGGAGCCGTAAATTTCAATAAAGTGCTTTAACCCTTGTTGCTGCAAACCAGCAGCTATTTCGGCCGGACAAGGTCCGGTAGAGGTGACAGCGCACACATCGGCTGGAAACTGCACGCCTGAACGCTGTAGTTGCTGCCAAATATGCGGCACACCAATAACGATATCGCCTGGCTTAAGCTTGCCGCTCTGCACTGTACTAAAGGCTTTAAGCCCTCGCACAACCTGCTGTTTATTTGCCGGCAATAACCCGGCAAGCAACACGGTGAAAATAAAACCGTAAATGTGGTGGCAAGGGGTTAGCGCAATAATTCGCTCGGGTTGTTGCCCAAGTCGCAGCTCAAAGTATTGGAAAAATGTATGCGCTTCGGTAGCTAACGCCTCGAAGCTATGAGTAACGGCTTGCGCAGAACCGGTGCTACCTGAAGTTTGCAGAGTGATATCGCTACTATGTTCTTTGCGCGCAGTTTGCACCAACTCAGCCCAGCCGCCCAAGGTTTTGTACCTAAGCAGATAGTCTTCATAACCGCTGTCGTTCAACTGAAAAAACTGCATCACCCGACTTGCCATAGCCAGCCACTCTAACGAGTCCACCGCTAGTGTATTAGACGCGTCTTGTGTTGACGTTTGTTCGGTGGGTGAAATTTGCGTTTCGGCAGTCCAGCTATCGGGCGATAGCTGGTGATTTCCTACTTGCCGAATTGCTTTTAGCTCGTCCGCCACTAGCGCTTTTATAACATCCAGCACCAGTGCTGCGGACAGAGTTATCTTCGACATACTACAGACGCTTCACGAATACCCAGTAGCTGTCGCCGGTCAGTGCTTTTTTCATGTGAACTTTTACACTGGTTGGCTTCATTTGATAATCGAATACGTATTCAAACATGGTATTCAGATTGCCTGACTTCACGCCTTCGTCAAAGCGACCTTTGAATTCTTTGCTGTTGGTGCATGGCGCAACGTCGCGGAAAAAATTCTTACCAATTACTTCCTCTGGCTTACGGCCAGTGATATCACCTTCAGCAGCGTTGTATTTAATGATTTTTCCGCCAGCATCTAGCTGAATGGCACCGAAAGCCACGTCGTTTAACTGGCTGTCTTGCATTTTCGCTAAGGTGTTTTCGATATCATCTGAACCAAATCGAATCATTTCCATGGTTATTACCTTCTGTTGCTCTAAAAAGTTACCCAATTATAGAATAGTTGAGGCTAAATGGATCACTCTGGTTAGCGCTTTAAACCATTTACCTTTGAGCTCTTTACCTTTGAACCCTTACCTTTGAACCTTTTACCTTTGAACCATAGTCCTTGCATGTTTAACCAGTTCATCGGGGTCTTTTAAGCGTTCCGGCTTGGTAATACCGCTTTGACACGCCGGGCGGGCGCCAACTAATTCTAACCAACGATTTAAATGGGGTAGACCCTCTACACTCACGCCCGACCATTTGTAAGTGCGCACCCAGCACCAGTTGGCAATGTCAGCCAGCGAGAAGTTTTCACCGGCCAAATAGGTGGTTTGGCTAAGTTGCTTGTCCAGCACTTCAAACAAACGTCGGCATTCGTTCTGATAGCGCGCAATAGCCGGCTCGATTTTCTCTGGAAAATAACGATAGAACACGTTTGCCTGACCCATCATTGGGCCCACACCACCCATTTGAAACATCAGCCACTGCACCATGCGTGAGCGCTCTTTTGCGTCTTTGGGATACAGCTTGCCGTAGGTTTCGGCCAAATAAAGCATAATGGCGCCCGACTCGAACACCACAAAATCGTCGTTCGCACGGTCAACAATAACCGGAATTCGGCCATTCGGAT
Source organism: Idiomarina sp. (assembly GCA_040882145.1). GTDB lineage: Bacteria > Pseudomonadota > Gammaproteobacteria > Enterobacterales > Alteromonadaceae > Pseudidiomarina. The sequence continues at coordinate 41,445 of JBBEBU010000011.1, read as the reverse complement.
TGCGGCCTAAAAATTCAGGCGTTTTCTGTTCGTTTTTACTTAAATCGACCGGAATTAAATTATAGTCCAGCCCCATTTCATCTAATGTCACCGTTACTTTATGGCCATTTGGGGTAGGGGCTGTGTACAGATCAATCATAATAGGTCCTTAAACACTGGCGGATTTACGTTGCTTAATACGACCCAACCAAGCTTTAAGATTAGGATGTTCATCGCCAATGCGAATATCGACCACGCGGGCAAATTCGATAGTGCAGAACGCGTTGATATCAGCTGCGGTGAAGCGCTCTAAACACAAATAATCTTTGTCGGCTAAATGCTTTTCCAAAAAGCTGACAAATTTCAGTACGGTTTCACGGCAAACCGAGCCCCATTCTGGAATGGGTGTCATACGGTCTTTGAAATAACCCGTTGAATGTTGAAAGCACATACCGGTGGGCATAAAGAAATAGAACTCCAACCAGCGTAACCATTGTTCCACTTGGGCTTTCTCTAAGGGCGTGTCGCCAAGCAAAGTGGGGGTGTCGGCAAAGCTTTCTTCAAAATAGCGGCAAATAGCCATAGTTTCAGCAATGCTGGTGCCGTCATCAAGCTCCAGTACTGGTACTTTTTTCATCGGGTTCAGGGCCCTGAATTCAGGCGTTAAGTTATCGCCCTTGGTCAAGTCCATCTCGACAAACTCCACCTTATTGAGCAGGCCTTTTTCTTCCAGAAACATGCGAACCCGGCGCGGGTTCGGCGCTTTTGCCATTTCATAAATTTTCATAATGCCTCACAGCCAATGCGTAAGTTATTGTGATAAAACAGGTTGTAAAGAATCTACTCTTTGTACCTGGAAAGGTCAAAAGCAACAGTGCGCGATTAGAACTGCAGGTTTATTTATTCTGGCTCCAAATTCGAAAGCGGGTAACCACGTACCAAACAAAACCAACAATAAACATGATCAATGGAATCACGTTAATTTCGTCGCGCTGCTGGTAGTCCTCTGAGGTAAGAAAAAACCAAATAAGGCCTGCCACAAACAGCAGTACGGATAACAGCCCTTGTACTTGTAAGTTTTTGGCCGTGTTTTCGGTGGTAATGTTGTTTCCGCCGGGTTGGTTGCCTGGCTCGGCACTTTGCTCCGAATCAGAGGATTTCACATAGCCACAGCCGGGGCAGCCGTGCTTATTATCCAGAACCTGATCTTCACACTTCGGACATTTTTCAATAGCCATAAAAGCACCTATTGGTTGTGTTTATTTGCGTTGATTACTAAGTGTAGAATAAATAAGTGGTTTTCGATAATAGGGCGGGGGAGGCACGGATGAGTTTGGTTAGTACTGCGTTTATAGGTTGCTAGCGCCACTCTCAAAGCGTAAACCTACCTTTGAAGTAATCAAGGAAGGCGGTGATTCTGGAAGACAACGCTGTGTTTCGATAATAGACAGCATTGACCCTTTCTCTTGGATTGTCAGGTTGTTGCTCGTGCTCTAGTACCTTCACTAAATTTCCTTTTTTTATGTCCTCAGCCACCATGAAATTCGATAGGCAGGCAAGCCCATTTCCATTTAGCGCCAGTTGGCGCATTAGCTCCCCGCTACTCACGGCGATGTCGGGTGGGAAAAATGTACCACCATTCACAGGCCATATATTAAGTTTCTCGTTATGCATAAAGCCAATTTTTGTATGTGAGCTGAGCTCATTGGTGCTTTGGGGGAAGCCGTTCTTTTTTAAGTAAGCCGGACTCGCTAACATGTGTAGCTTGGATTTACCCAAGGGTGTGGCGTGCAGAGAAGAGTTTTCGAGCGCACCGATGCGAATGGCGATATCCACTTTACGCTCAATGAGATCAATAAACCCTTCCGAAGCTGCTAGCTCTAACTTTATATCCGGGTACAATTGCCGAAACTCGCATACATGGGGCGCAACTTGATGGATCAGGAAAGGAGTCGCGGCATCGACTCGAAGCCTCCCCTGGGGTTTATTTTTTCCCTCAATAAGTGTTTGTTCGGCGTATTCCAGTTGCTCTAAGGCGGGGCGGACTTGCTTTAAGTAGGCGCTACCTTCGTTAGTCAGTTCAATTTTTCGGGTCGTTCGAGTAAAAAGACTTTCACCAAGACTATTTTCCAGTCGTTTGACTGCCCGGGAGCATTTAGCAACTTCTTCATCTAATAGCCGAGCGGCTTCGCTGAAGCTCCCCGCATCAGCTACCGCAAGAAAAATTTCAATATCACCTGACTTTGCTCGCACAGCACTCTTCTTTGCATTATCTACAAAAGTTATTTTCAACTATTGCTGTTTTTACATTTTAAAGCAAGCCTCAGAATAGCCTAAATCAAAAGTCGAGGAGAAAACCGATGCCAATTGCATTACTTGCTTTAACATTAAGTGCCTTTGCCGTGGGCACAACGGAATTCGTGATTGTTGGCCTGGTACCAACAATAGCTGAGAGTCTGGGCGTTTCGCTTCCGTCAGCAGGTTTATTAGTTAGTCTATACGCCGTGGGTGTTGCCGTTGGCGCCCCGGTGTTGACCGCATTAACAGGCAAGCTTAATCGGAAATCTGTGCTGTTGTGGCTGATGGCGTTGTTTATCGGGGGGAACTTACTTGCCTGGCAGGCGCCATCCTACGAAAGCTTAATCACAGCACGACTACTAACGGGACTGGCTCATGGCGTGTTCTTTTCAATTGGCTCTACTATAGCAACAAGTCTGGTACCTAAAGAAAAAGAGGCTAGTGCCATTGCCATCATGTTTACTGGTCTTACGGTGGCTCTTGTTACCGGTGTGCCGTTAGGTATCTGGATTGGCCAGACATTCGGCTGGCGAGCAACTTTTTTGGTGGTTAGTTTGTTAGGGGTTATTGCCTGGCTTGGTAGTGCAGCGCTGATTCCGAAAAATCTTAAGCAAGCAAAACCTGCAAAAATTTCCGAGCAAGTGCGCGTGCTAACGCACCCACGTTTGCTGTTAGTTTACGTTATCACCGCGCTGGGTTATGGCGGTACATTTACTACTTTTACATATTTGGCTCCTATTCTGGAGGACGTTTCTGGGTTTGATGCGGGAACTGTGAGTCTATTGATCCTTGCCTATGGAGCATCTGTTGCTGTTGGCAATATCTACGGCGGTAAGCTTGCTGATAAGGTAGGCCCTGTAAAAGCGTTAACACTGATATTTGGCGGGCTCGCTCTTATTTTAGGTTCATTTTATTTCACCGCTCATTCGTCCTGGACGGCACTGATTACTATTTTAATCTGGGGCGGTTTTGCCTTTGGTAATGTTCCTGGCTTACAGGTTTATGTTGTTCAGTTGGCTGAGAAACACACGCCAAATGCGGTGGATGTTGCTTCGGGTTTAAATATCGCGGCATTTAACGTAGGCATTGCTATTGGTGCATGGTTGGGTGGACGCGTTGTTGCCGGAATGTCGTTAATGGACACCGCATGGATAGGTGCTGTCATTGTTTTATTAGCTTTAGCATTAACAAGGGTATCCGGACGGCTTGATAGCAAACAACCAGCATAGGAGGGCGTCTGCATTTAAATGCGACCCTATCAATAGAGTTAACGAATCGATATGAAGAATTTATTTGAGAAAGTAAAGCTGGCATACAAGGAAATACTTAAATGAAATTATTTAAACTATTACTAATAACATTGGTGTTGGTAGCGGTAAGCGCGCAACCGAATACCGCAGCAGCGGCAAGCAAAGGTAAAATCTTAGTGGTGCTTTCAAGCGGTGACAGCATGACCTTGGCCGACGGTAGTACAATAAAAACTGGCTTTTATTTGAATGAACTCGGTGTGCCAGCAATGGAAATTCAGCAAGCCGGGTATGACTTGGTACTAGCAACCCCCGCAGGTAATAAGCCCGTTGTCGATAAGAGGTCTATTAGTAAGGATTACTTCCAGAGTGACGAGGCTTGGTTACAACGGGTGCAGACCTTTGTGCAAACATTGATCGAGCAGCAGCAAGTGTTGTCGCTAGAAGAAGTGCTAAAAGCCGGATTAGACAGCTATAAAGGCTTATTTATTCCTGGTGGACATGCGCCCATTATCGATTTGGCATCCAACGATAACCTAGGTGAGATTCTGTATCACTTTAATCGTCACGGCAAACCAACAGCGGCCATTTGTCATGGCCCAATTGCGTTGTTGGCGGCACAGATAAACCCGCAAGGTTTTGTGCAATCAGTGAAAGACGATAAGCCACGCGCGGCAGCCGGTTGGGTGTATGAAGATTACCAAATGACAATCTTTTCTTCTGCCGAAGAAGAGGTTTTTGAAAGCACGTTAGATGGTCGCAAGCTGACCTATTACCCGGCTAATGCTATGGAAGTGGCAGGCGCAGCTATGGAATATGCAGAAAACTGGAAGCCAAAAGTGGTTGTTGATAGAGAGTTAGTCACAGGTCAAAACCCGTTTTCAGATCAGCTATTGGCCGAAACCTTTATTGAGTTACTCCAGACCAAGTAAATAACTGCTCTATGTGGTTAATCAAATTTTTTGGGTTCTACCCCGTTATCACCGGATAGCGAACTGACTAGTAACGCACTGAAAATGGCTTATGAGAGCCGTAGACGTCCTAAAGGTTTGATGTTCCATAGCGACCAGGGCAGTCATTATACGAGTGGTAAATTTCGTCAAACGCTGTGGAAGTGTCAAATAAAGCAAAGTTTAAGTCGGCGTGGGAACTGCTGGGATAATGCGCCAATGGAGCGGTTCTTTAGAAACTTAAAGGTTGAATGGATGCCAACCTATGGGTATCGCTCGTTCATGCAAGCGCAGCATCACATCGTGAACTATTTAATCGGGTATTACAGTCAGCTTCGACCGCACCAGCATAACGGTGGTATGAGTCCGAATATGGTAGAGCAAAAATACTGGATTAACTATAAACCGGCGGCCAATTTTTATTGACCACTACAGTTCTTTTACAGTCCGATTACTTGCCATGCTTTTGGATTACTGGCGATAAGGTCTGTGAGTCTTTCAAATTCATCTATTAATCGGGCGCCTAATTCAGTGACTCGCGATTCGTAATAAATCACTGCGTCTAAAAATTCCGCTTCCGCTGCGGGATGAACGCGAAGCATTATTTAACGAGCGCTCGCGCTTTAGCCAACACCTCAGCAATTGATTTCGTTTGAACATTACCGTCATCAAGCTCATCAGCTCTGCGCTTTGCCTCATTGAGCCATTGCGTATTAAGCTCTTCGTTTGAAGGCTCATCTAGGCTTTGAACTAACCGATGAATCAACTTCGCCCGGTCTTCAGAAGAAAGGTGAAGCGCTTCATCTTCTAATTTTTTTAATGCCATCATAAAACTACCCCCCTATGCGTGCGCACTCGGTTGTTAAACACCCAAAGTGTCGCTTGCACTAATCATTGCTCAGTATAGCAACTAAGGTCAACCTGCTCGTAATTTATCTATCATGAAAACTGAAAGGTTTGTTTGTGTTAACAAAGGGGGATTGGTACAAAGCTAGAAATAGAAAAGCCCCGCAATTTCTTGCGAGGCTTCACCAGATATGGTGCCCGGAGGCGGAATCGAACCACCGACACGAGGATTTTCAATCCTCTGCTCTACCGACTGAGCTATCCGGGCGTGGGGCGTATTTAACGAGTTTTTCGGATCCAAGTCAACCGCTTTTTACGTGGAAAGTGGCTGAAATGGGCCGTTTGGTCAGTTATTGCCCATGTTGAGCGTTTTTACACCTTTAAATAGGTACTTCCGGCTAAACATTTTTCATAGAAATCTGTCCAGCGAACGCCTTCACGAGGAGCCAATAAGCCCTTGCGAACCTCTTTATCAATGCATTTCTTCACGGCCTGAGCCATATACTCAGTATTGTACTGCATGGTTGCCAGCACTTTTTCAGCTGAGGTACCAGGTACAACTTCTTCAATGTAGAAGTCGCCTGGCTCGTCGTCGTGACAATAAATGTGCACTTCGGTTAAGCGCCCAAACAAGTTATGCATGTCGCCCATCACGTCCTGGTAAGCGCCGGTCAGGAACATGCCCACATGGTATTGCTCGTCTTTTTTGAGCTTATGCATGGGAATGTTGTCACTGATTTCGGTGCCTTCAATGTACTTGCTTAGCTTACCGTCGCTGTCACAGGTTATATCTACTATGGTACAGCGTACTTCAGGTTTTTCGTTTAAGCGCGTTAGCGGCACTATAGGAAGCACCTGATTGATGGCCCAGGTGTCTGCTGCTGACTGGAAAATTGAGAAGTTACACAGGTACTGGCTGGCCAGCATGTCTTCTAGTTCTTCCAGTTCCTGAAATACAAAGCTTTCACGGTCTAATGACTGGTGAATGTCGCTTAGAATTTGCCAGTACATGGTGTCTATTTTGGCCATTTCCGGCAGCGACAAAATACCCAGCTTAAAGGCTTCATAAGCGCTGGCTTTAAACGAAGCCGCGTCGTTGTAACACTCCTGTGGGTGCAGGTCGCTGGCGTTAATCAGCTCGCGCATGTTGCTAACCAGAATGTGCTCGTCTTCGGCCGGGGATATATCAAACTTATTGCCGGTGTTGCGAATTTCACCAACAATATTAGTGACTACGCAGCTATGGTGGGCGGTAATGGCGCGGCCACTTTCGCTAACTAAGTTGGGATGTGGAACTTCTTCTAAGTCACACACCTGTTTCACGCCATAAACCACATCGGCTACGTACTCTTCGGTTGAGTAGTTGCGCGACGAATCTGTGGCCGAACTGGTGCCATCATAATCAATGCCTAAACCGCCACCAATATCCAGATATTCCAGCGGCACACCCATTTGCATTAACTTGGCGTACAAACGGGCGCCTTCAGACACCGCTTCTTTTACTTTGCGAATGTCTGACAACTGACTACCAATGTGGAAGTGCAGCAGTTTGGCGCAGTGCAGCATGTCTTCTTGTTTAAGCATTTCAATAATGTTCAGAATTTCGGTAATGCTTAAACCAAACTTAGCGCGGTCGCCACTGGAGCCAGCCCATTTGCCTGAGCTGCGCACCATCATTTTGCTGCGCAAGCCAATTAAAGGCTCTACATTCAGCTTTTTAGCCAGCGGAATGAGCATTTCAAGTTCACTGACTTTCTCGATAACAATAATCATCTTGCGCTTCAGGTGGCGGCCTAATAGCGCCAGAGTCAGATAATCTTCGTCTTTGTAACCGTTTAAAATAGTCAGTGCGTTCGGATTTTCGTTGTACGCCATAACGGCCATCAGTTCGGGTTTGGAACCCGCTTCTAAGCCATAGTTATAGGGCTCGCCGGCGTCCATGATTTCTTCAACCACTTCCCGCATTTGGTTCACTTTAATGGGGAATACACCAACGTATTTACCTTCGTAACGGGCGTCTTGAATAGTGTTCTGAAAGGTTTCATTCAGAATTTCAACTTGCGAGCGTAAAATATCGTGAAAGCGAATAACCGCAGGGAATTGAATGCCTTCGGAAATAATTTCATCAATCACTTCTTTCATGTCTATGGTGACTTCCGGCAAGCGGTGATTTGGCGCAATTTGAATGCTGCCATTGTTACCTATTGAGAAGTAACCAGCGCCCCAACGGTTGACGCCGTATAGTTCTTCAGCGTCGTCAATCGTCCAGTTGTCAGCCATTAGCGAGATCCTTTTTCATTCATGATTATCAGTAGTTCGCGCACAATTTTGGCAGCGAAAACATCCGAGTTACCCGTAGGGTCAATTTTTGGTGATAGTTCTACTACGTCGGCGCCCACCAGATTTTTGTGGCGTAGAATTTTTAATAAGCTGACGTAGGAATGGAAATCTTCACCACCGGGTTCCGGAGTTCCGGTGCCAGGTAAAAACGCCGGGTCAAAATAGTCCAAATCTAAGGTCATATATATCGGGCGGTCATCGGCAATGGCCGCCACACTTTCCAGGAAGTCTTTGCGCGAGGTGCGCACGGTGCCGTTTGCTTTCATCCACTGATACTCTTCGCGAGTACCTGAGCGAATGCCGTACTGGATCAGTTGATGATTTGGTCCGAAATGATCAACCACGCGACGAATAATAGACGCATGCGAGAAGTGATAGCCTAAGAAACCATCACGCAAATCGGCGTGCGCATCCAGATGCAACAACACCATGTCTGGATACTCAGCCAAATAGGTTTTGATTGGTGCATAGGAAATAGAGTGCTCACCACCTAAGGTAAGCACCCGAATTTTATTTTTAGCAATGTCGCTATCGGCAAAAATTCGCTCAAAGTCGTCTGTTGCCCGTTGCCATTGCTGTTCAACGTCGGCGCTATCACCTAGTTGCAAGTTACCCAGGTCATAGAATGGCTGATCGTGTAAATCGGCATCTAAATATGGCGAATAGGATTCAATATCTTCAGACACTGAACGTAAGCCATCAGGGCCGTCCTTGGTGCCTTTGCGGAAACAGGCGGTACCATCAAAACCAAAGCCAATGATGTGGGTGCGGTTGGCATGCAGGGCACGCTCGTCTTCGGCACCAAAAAAAGGACGTACCGGTACTTGTGTTGAAACCGGCAATTTTGCAACTTTAGTCAAGCTTATTCACCTCCAGCGGGAATTTTAGTAAAACAATTTTGTACACGAGCTTTGCTCGCGTAAAACAAAGGCCGCATTATCGGCCTAAATACGAACATTTACCATCTTCAGGCCACGTTTGTGACGGAATTTTTTGCACTGAGTTCAGCATCGCCGTTTTTCTTCACTGGATTAAATACCCGGTGCTGAATGTGAACCAGGTTCGGATCCAAAGGTTTGTCTATTTGCCAGGTATCCGGCAGCGGTGTGGCTACGGCTTTATTGCCTTGAATACCCGACATCACCAGAGTTTCACCTTGCAGCGCAAGCTCAATCGCATAAACCCCTAGCTGTGCGGCCAGAATACGATCGGCCGCCGCTGGTGAACCGCCGCGCTGAATGTGGCCAAGTAAACAGGGCCGACAAGGTAAGTGATATTCCGCTTCTAATTGCTCGGCCAGTGCCACGGCACCACCCGGCCATTGATGTTCGCTTAACACCATCACATAGCTGCTTTCACCGCGAACTTGTTTTACGCGTTCAATGTGCTTAACCAGCGCCGCTATAGTCAGCGGCTTTTCACGTTGTAGCTCCGGCAAAATCATGCGTTCGGCACCGCTTGCCATAGTGCTGCTTAGGCCAATAAAGCCAGCCTCGCGACCCATTACTTCCACAATAAATACCCGATCCATGGCTTCGGCGGTATCGCGAATTTTATCCAGGGCGTCCATGGCAATAGAAACCGCGGTGGCAAAACCAATGGTGGCATCGGTGCCATAAAGGTCATTATCTATAGTGCCGGGTACGCCAATAATTTGTCCCTGCCAATGGTGAGATAAATGTTCCGCCCCGCGGAAAGAACCGTCCCCACCAATAACTATTAAGGCATCAATGTCATTACTTTGCAGATTCTCGGCCGCCTTTTTCGCGGCTTCATCGGTTTTAAATTCCGGGCAACGAGCACTTTTAATAATGGTGCCTGAGTATTGCAAAATATGTAGTACGTCTTCGGCCACTAGTGGCACGGAGTCGTTTTCAAGTAATCCCTTATAGCCGTGACGAAACGCCAATACCTGCAAACCATAATGTTCCGCCGCCAGCACCACTGCGCGCAGTGCCGCGTTCATTCCCGGGGCATCGCCGCCACTGGTTAATACCGCTATTTTTTTTATCTCGTGTGCAGACACGGCACATACTCCTTCTTGTTTATGTCTGGTAAGCTTATCTAACTTATCAACTTTGACAAGTGAGCCAACCCCAGATGACGAATATATCCGATACAAAGCGTATTTATGTTGCTGCCGCCGACATCCACGAATGGGCGCGCGCCTGTGCGCAAAGTGCGGGTGCTGATGCTGGGGTAGCGGAGCACGTAGCAACCTATTTGTTAGAAGGTGACTTGTTGGGTTTTCGCACTCATGGGCTATTGCGCTTGCGCTACAACCTGGAATGTTTGCGCGATGGTCGCAGCCGGGCCTCTGGTGAGCCTTTGGTGCTGAAAGATCGCAAAGCCGTAGCCAGTTGGGATGCGCAGTTGTTGCCCGGTTTGTATGTGCTGCCAAAGGTTATTGATGCAGCCTGTGATAAAGCAAAGTCCTGTGGCACCGGAACTATTGTGATTCGCCGCGCGCAGCATGTGGCGTCGCTGGCGGCCTATTTAAGCCTGGCCACCGAACGGGGCTTGCTAATTTCCATGTTTGCCAGCACGCCAGGGCAACGCGCCGTAGCTCCGTATGGCAGCAAACAAGCGGTGTTCTCACCGAATCCTTTTGCCATTGGCGTTCCTACCCAAACCCAACCTATTTTGCTGGATATTAGTTTGTCTATGACCGCGGCAGGCAAAGTTCGTCAAGCTATTGCTGAAGACCGCCCGCTGCCATTTGCTGGCTTAATTACACCAAGTGGCGAGTACACCAATGACGCCACGACTTTTCTGGCCGATCCGCCCAGTGTACTGGCTAGCTTAGGTGGCAAAGAACTGGGTTATAAAGGCTCAGGGTTAACCTTATTCAGTGAATTATGGACTATGGCGCTTAGCAACTATGGGCGTAGCCAGGGCAGTAAGGACGGCGACGCCAATACGGTTTGGTTGCAGGTGTTAGACCCGTCAGCTTTTGGCGATCAGGAAGAGTTTTTAGCCGAAAGTCAGGCGCAGCTGGATGCTATTTTGGCGGCAACGCCAATTGATGCTGAACAGCCGGTTCGGGTGCCGGGGAGCAATGCTTTGGCGTTAAAACAACAGCAGTTAGCCGAGGGGGTTAGCTACACGCCAGCGGTGTGGCGGCAGTTGGAAAAGTGTGCCGCTATATGTGGCATCGAATTACCAGCGGTTATGACGAAGCCTGAATAACAACACACTGGCGAGCAGCCCTGTTTAGGGCTGTAACCGCTGAATATGCCAGTCATTGCCAGTGAGTACATATTCAAATCTGTCGTGTAGTCTGAATTTACCACCTTGCCAGAATTCAAAGCGGTGCGGCACTATTCGATAGCCGCCCCAATGTTCAGGTACCGGAATGTCGCCCGTTGCATATGTTTCAGTCAGCTCCTGATACGCAATTTCCATACTGGCGCGGGAGTCAATGGGTTGGCTTTGTTGCGATGCCCAGGCACCCAGCTGACTTTCACGTGGACGGCTGTGAAAATAAGTTTCAACGTCCTTGCGCGACAACAGTTCAATACGCCCTTCAACACTCACTTGCTGCTCAAGTGCTAACCACGAAAAATGCGCTGAAATAGCCGGGTTAGTTGCTAAGTCTTGTGCTTTGGCGCTGTTTAAATTAGTGAAAAACACCAGGCCGCGTTCATCATTTTGTTTCAGCAACACGGTGCGCTGACGTGGGCTACCCGAAGCGTTCACGGTTGCAATAGTCATGGCGGTTGGGTCGCTCAGTGCGCCGGACTTATGTGCAGCGGCTAGCCAGGTTTCGAATTGGTCAAACGGGTTTTGAACGATATCGTTACGGCTTAGGGTAGCGCGCTCGTAATCGCGTCGCACGGAATGCAAATCCATCACTCACCTCTACTGCTATCAACCCATTGCGCTTGAACCTGACTTAGGTTCTCGATAGCAATGGCGGTATTGTTCATAAATAAACGGAGTAATTTGGTGTCTAGTTCACTCAATTCTTTGATATTTCTGATAAATAGCAAATACTGATTGCCTGCACTAGTAGTGTACAACCCGTAATAGTGGCCGCCAACTAGTTCGGAGGATGAACTTGGTAGTGCCTGCATGCGGTTTACCACGCTCAGGTCGACATCTCTATTTATGGTATGCCCAATAGTGGCCGTGTAGTCACCAGTGCCGCTAATAATTTCAAAGGGTTCATGGTCAGAAGACGAGGCTGTTAAGCCATTTACACGGCAATAAGCGGCATCATCTGAACGAGTCAGTAGGGCAACAATTTGTTCTAAAATACCCTGACAAAGCTGATTAAGTGAGCGCGCTGAAAATACTTCAGCTGACGCTTCAATCACTTTCTCAAGCCCTAGTTTATTGCGCTCTATTGAGCACAAGTCGCGGTAAGCGCGTAAGCAGGAGTAAATTAGGGTAACCAGCTTGCGGTAGGTTAGCTCGGTTTTTTCTTTGTAATCATCAATGTCGTACTTGGCGATGATTTCTTCTTCCGGTGCCTGACCAGGTTGGCCGGTACGCAATACAATGCGAATTAAGTGATTCTTTTGCTCTTCACGAATCCAGTGCGCCGTATCCAAACCCGCATGGTCGGTTTCCATAACCACGTCTAGCAGTACCAGCGCGAAGTCATGGCGATACTTCAACATTTCACGTGCTTCAGCGCCGGAATAGGCTGAGGTGAAATCCACTGGGTGACCGTCAAGCTTAAAGTCACCCAATGCCATGCGGGTAATGGTATGGATTTCCTGATCGTCATCAACGATCAGGATATGGTAGGGCTCAAGTTCTACCTCGGGTTTTGGTTCGGGTTCGTCTTCGGCAAATAAGAATTCGTCACTCATTCATTGTTATCACTATTAGAGCGGCTATAACGTTTTTCGCCAGCAACATAGGTGGCCAGAACGTCGGTTTGCCAAAGTATAGTTGAGTTTACTGAAAACGGGTTTTGATCCAACACAATAAAGTCAGCCCATTTACCCGGCTCTAATGATCCAAGTGTTTGCTCCTGGCCGCTGGCATAGGCCGCATCCAGAGTAAAAGCGCGCAGTGCTTGTGCTAGTGTCATTTTTTCATGGGCGTACCAACCGCCGGCTGGATTATTGTCGCGATCCTGACGAGTCACCGCAGCATGTAAACCAAAAAACGGGTTGGCTAGCTCAACCGGGAAATCCGAGCCAGCGGCAATAATAGTGCCTTGCTCCAACAGGGTTTGCCAGGCGTAAGCTCCTTCCATACGGGCTTTGCCTAAGCGATCTTCAGCCATGTTTTTGTCGCTGGTGGCATGGGTTGGTTGCATGGATGCAATCACGTTCAGGCTTTTAAAGCGCTTCAGGTCGTCCGGATGCACCACTTGCGCATGTTCAATACGATGGCGAAGGTTGCGGCCACCCATAGTTTGGTAGGCGCGTTCAAACTGGTCGAGCGCAATTCGGTTAGCGCGATCGCCAATAGCGTGAATGTTGATCTGGAATCCGGCAGGTATAACTAAGTCATACAGATCTTCGATACCTTGCTCAGACGTCACCATAAGTCCAACTTGATCGTCCGCATCGGAGTATGGTTCCAATAAGGCGGCGCCGCGCGATCCCAGCGCACCATCGGCGTAAATTTTTACACTGGCAACGGTGAAGCTCTCGTCAGGCGTGGTAACCGGACCTTCAGCCAGTAATTCTGGCAAGCGCGGTTCAGTTGCTGCCAGCATGCCATAAACCCGCACTGGTAATTGCTTATCTGCGGCAAGCTGTTTATACACACTTAGCTCAGCCGCGCTAATGCCGGCATCGTGCACGCCAGTCACACCGCGTGCCAGTAAGTGTTCAAAGGCACGTTCAAATGAGGCGCCCAGTTGCTCTGCACTGGGAATAGGACGGATGCGATCAACCAGGTTCATGGCGTTATCAATCAACACCCCAGTTGGGTTGCCGTCGGCATCACGTACAATTTCACCGCCGTCCGGGTCCATGGTATCGGCGGTAATACCGGCTAACTCTAAGGCTTTGCTATTGGCCCAACCAGCGTGAGCATCAACGCGAGTAAGCCATACCGGACGTTGTTGAATGGCTTCATCCAACATCGAAGCCGTTGGGAAGGCTCGGTCTGGCCAGTTTTCCTGATTCCAGCCACGGCCAATAATCCAGGGTTGATTGCTATTTTCAGTGGCATAAGCGGACACTTTTGCCACCGCGTCTTGCGCTGATGTTGCTTCACGCAGGTCGGCTTGTAACAAGTAGTCACCAAGGCCAAGCACGTGGCCGTGGGCATCTGTGATTCCCGGTAAAACGGTTTTGCCGTTTAGGTCCACTTTTTGCTCAGCATCTGCATAACGTTGTTTCAATTCATCACCACCAACGGCAACGACTCGGCCATCAGCTACCACCAACACGGAGAATTCTTGCAACTGAGCATCAGCACCCGGCTGACCCGTTAAGGTATAACCATTGGTGTTGAAGTAAAGCTGGGTTGCTGCGAGGGTTGGACAAGTGATAAAAATACTGCACAAAATGGCAGTTAAACGTATGCAATTCATATTAATTTCTCTTTTTTAGCAAGAAAGACAAGTCGCTACTCTAACTGTTTTTTGCACGCGGCTTAAGAAAATGTGTAAAAACTTAATAAATGATTTAGTGTTTTGTTACACTATCGGTCTAATTTGAATCTTTAATTAACATATGTCTAGGTGTTAAAACAGATTCGTTTTCAAGGCAAAACTGGCAAATGAATCTGGAAAGGTCTATTGCTTATGGGTGCCAATAATACTTACAGCCTGCAGGAAAATCGATATCGCGCATGAAAATACTAATTATTGACTCCCAGTTCTTTGTCCGCGCAGGGCTTATTCAACTGTTGACCAGTTACACGTCAAATGTAGCAATTTATGAAGCATCAAGCTTTTCGGTGGCGGAAGATTATTTGGCCAGCGAGCCTGATTTTAATTTGGTGTTTCTGGAAATGGAGCTTCCGGATTCAGAGATACGTCCGGCTCTGCAGCGTTTAAAACGCTACTCTCCGAACGCCCATGTGGTGTTATTTACCTGGCGCAAACCCTTAACGGATGTTCGTCAGGCACTAGCTGCCGGTGTGCGTAGCTATTTACCCAAAGATGCCTCGGCCGAAGAGGCTAAGCTGGCCGTGAAGGCGCTGTTGAACAACGACCGTTACTTACCCGAAGACTCTAGCTTAAGTGAAGTAAAACCTTCGCAGGGTAGTGCCGAGAATTTCCTGTCGCCACGGCAGTTGGAGATTATGCAGTTGTTAGCGCAAGGTTTGTCTAACAAGGAAATTGCAAACATTCTGGGCATTACCGAGGGTACGATTCGGGTTCATTTGTCGGCAATTTTCAAAGCCATTAAAGTATCAAATAGAACGGAAGCAACATTGTGGTACCTCTTGCGGCAGAAAAAGTTGGTTAATTAAGCCATGCAGTTAGACAAACTGTTAGCGTCGCTGGAACAGGTTAAGCATGCTCCCACCGAGTTATGGGATCCACCCGATTGCGGCGAAGTGCCTATTCATATTAACGAACGTGGGGAATGGTCTTATCAAAACTCGCCCATTCGCCGTGAAAAGTTAGTTCGTTTACTGGCTTCGGTACTGGTGAAAGAAGGTGACGACTACTTTTTAGTTACTCCTGTCGAAAAAATGCAGATAACCGTTGCCGACGCGCCATTTTTAATTACCCAGTGGCGCTGGCATGGGGACGCCAAGCCCCCGGTGATGCAGCTTACAACCAATATGGGCGACGAATTCCCCTTATCTGAGCAACACCCGTTAGTGGTTAAAAACGGCGTTCCTTACGTGGATGTTGGCCGACATTTATTGGCACGAGTGCACCGCAACGTATATTATCAATGGGTCGAATCCCTTTTTGAACAAGCACTTCAGTTGGATGCAAACGGTCAATTAACGCTGACGAGTGCGGGAAAAAGCTTTAAGCTAGGAAAAGTAGAATAGTTTATAACTGACGCAGGTTCACCTTGCGTCTGAAACGTCCTTGGATAAAATGGCACACAATCAGTGCCGATTTGAACTAGCTGTAGGGTCGATGCAGAAATCAAAAACAATTTACATTATCGAGAACTCGCCCGAGCGTTTCCGTCAGTTAGAGACGGTATTGAGCTTTCTTGGTGAAACTGTGGTCGCAACCTCAGCGGCGGAGGTGATTGGCCTTTGCGAAGACTCCTTACCTCAGTGTGTGGTGATGGGTTCAAGTGACCAACCGCTGGCAGAAATAGCGCAAAAGCTGCCTGCGCTGCCATTTATTGTTGCTGACGAAGTCCAGGAAGAAGCCTTGGCGCTGATGAATGTGGTAGGCAAGCTGCCTCAGCAAATAAGTTACACCGCATTAACCCAGTTACTTCATTACTGTCAGGAATATCATCGGCATCGCCCGGGTACTCGTGCAGCAGATACCGACTCTTATTTATTCCGCAGCTTGGTTGGCCGCAGCCGCGCCATTCAGCATGTACGTAAGCTGATTGAACAGGTAGCCGATACCGAAGCCAACGTTATTGTGTTAGGTGAATCAGGTACAGGTAAAGAAGTGGTTGCCCGCAACATTCATTTTCTGTCCTCACGGCAAAAGGGTCCGTTCGTTCCGGTAAACTGTGGCGCTATACCCCCGGATTTGCTGGAAAGTGAACTTTTTGGTCATGAAAAAGGTGCCTTTACCGGTGCGGTCAGCGCCCGTAAAGGGCGTTTCGAGCTAGCCGAAGGCGGCACTCTGTTTTTGGATGAAATTGGTGATATGCCACTGCCAATGCAGGTAAAGTTGCTGCGGGTTTTGCAAGAACGCACCTTTGAGCGGGTGGGTGGGAACAAAACCATTCAGGCGGATATTCGCGTGGTGGCGGCAACGCACCGCGAGCTTGAGCAGATGATTCTGGACGGTAAGTTCCGCGAAGATCTTTATTACCGACTCAATGTATTTCCAATTGAAATGCCAGCCCTGCGCGAGCGCCAGGAAGATGTGATGTTATTGATTCACGAACTGGTGGCACGGGTTAAAGCCGAAACCAAGGTTTCGGTTCGCTTTACCGACACGGCGCTGGAATCACTGCAGTTGCATCGTTGGCAAGGTAACGTACGGGAACTTTCAAATCTGGTCGAACGTATGGCCATTATGTATCCGAACGGCATTGTCGATGTTGGCGATTTACCAGTTAAATACCGTCATCTAGATGTGCCTACTATTGTTCCTGAGTATCCGGAAGAGCTGCTGGAGCGCGAAGCGCTATCGGCTATGTTCAGCGATGAAAAGGTGCAGGCTGAAGCTGAGCTGGCCGC
This sequence comes from Idiomarina sp., assembly GCA_040882145.1. GTDB lineage: Bacteria > Pseudomonadota > Gammaproteobacteria > Enterobacterales > Alteromonadaceae > Pseudidiomarina. Next base: position 24,524 of record JBBEBU010000011.1, on the reverse strand, counting down.
GAATGGACACGGCCTTGGCGTATCGTCGCAATTGCCCGACGAAGGTGTGAATCTAAAAGAAATGCTAAGCGAATTGGAAGTTGATTTGATTCGCCAGGCGCTTGAACAGCAAGACTGGGTGGTAGCAAGAGCAGCCGAATTGCTGGGTATGCGCCGTACCACCTTGGTTGAAAAAATGAAGAAGTTTCAGTTAGTCCGCGATTAACCCGCCCGAAAACCATCGATGCGCCAGAAAATTGGCGCATGATCTGACAAAATTTAAAAATAACCCATTGATTTTTAAAGAATAAAAATGGCACACCAATTGCAAAGAATCCGTTAAGTTGAAATAACTAACGGGTTTTTGTCCATGCAAAATGTAATTGCACAATCGGCCGCATCAGCCGCAGCACAATCTCATGTTGATGCTATTTTAGAAGCGATGCCACACGCCATTATTACGCTGAATTCAGCGGGTGTGATTGAGCACGCCAATGCGGCGGCCATTAATCTGTTAAATGACACGCTTGAAGGCCGCTTGTGGCGTGATGTTGTTGGCGATTTCTTTGCACCTCGGGCCGACGACGGCCATGAAGTGTCGCTGCGAAGCGGGCGCCGGGTTCGCATTGATATTTCCACTCTGGCGCCAGAGCCGGGCCAGCTTATTGTGCTTACCGACTTAACTGAAACCCGAGCCTTACAAGCGCGTGTTGGTCAAATGCAACGGCTGTCCGCCATGGGCCGAATGGTTGCGGCATTGGCCCACCAGGTGCGCACCCCGTTATCTGCCGCCATGCTATATACCGATAATCTTAAAAGCCCACGCTTACCGGAAGGTCAGCGCTTACCCTTTTTGGAAAAATTGAGTTCCAGGCTGCAAACCCTGGAGCATCAGGTCAACGACATGTTGTTGTTTGCCAAAAGTGGCGACCAGCAAGTACTGCAAACCTTCTCGTTAGCTGAGCTTATGCAGCAGTTAGAGCAACAAACCGAAGCCTACTTACAGCAGCAACGTGCGCATTTGAATATTCATATGCAACACCCGCAAACTATGCTGCGCGGAAACCTGAACTCGTTGGTTGGCGCGCTGCAGAATCTGGTTATGAATGGTATTCAGGCAAGCTCAGCCGGCGCTACTATTGATGTTGACGCGACCACCTGCGACAACGCGTTGACCATTGAAGTAAGCGATTACGGTTGCGGCATGGACGCGCAGCAGCAGAAAAATGTATTCACTCCCTTTGTTACCACCAAAACGCACGGCACCGGCCTGGGCCTGGCGGTTGTTCAGGCGGTAACTAAATCGCATCAGGGAAGCATTCAGGTAGCAAGTACAGTGGGAGAAGGAACGACCTTTACCATGGTGCTACCTATAGCAACCATGCCAACTTTTACCCGTCAGGAAACCACGACCCTGCAGAAGGAATTCTCTTATGTCTGAAGCCATGCAATCGACTCAGCGCACCTTACTTGTTGTTGAAGATGATGCCGCTCTGCGCGAAGCAATTATTGATACCCTAAGCTTATCTGGGTATCAGTGTCTGGAAGCTGACAGTGGTGAAGCGGCACTGGTAATGCTGAAACAGCAACCGGTAGAGCTGGTTATTAGTGATGTGCAAATGCCTGGTCTGGACGGGTTGCAACTGTTGCGCAGTATGCGTCACCAGAACATTGATATTCCAACTATTATGATGACCGCTTACGCCAAAGTTGACGATGCGGTAGTGGCCATGCGGGAAGGGGCTATTGATTACCTCAGCAAACCTTTTTCAACCGAAAGCCTGCAATTATTAGTGGAGCGCTACTTACCAGCCAGTGCCAACAGCACCAATGATCCTGTGGTTGGCGATTCACGCAGTCGGGATTTACTGCGGTTGGCACAACGCGTGGCGCAAACTCAGGCAACGGTTATGATTTCCGGGCCAAGTGGTTCTGGTAAAGAAGTGCTGGCGCAGTTTATTCACCGCCAGTCGCCGCGCAGTAATGCACCTTTTGTGGCTATCAACTGTGCCGCTATTCCTGAGAATATGTTGGAAGCTACTTTATTTGGGTACGAAAAAGGTGCCTTTACCGGCGCTGTGCAAGCTTGTCCGGGTAAATTTGAGCTGGCGCAGGGCGGAACCTTGTTACTAGACGAAATTACCGAAATGGATTTAGGCCTGCAAGCCAAGCTGCTACGCGTGTTGCAAGAGCGTCAGGTAGAACGTATTGGTAGCCGTAAACTTATTCAACTGGATGTTCGCATTATTGCAACCAGCAACCGCGATCTACAGGAAGCGGTTAAAACCGGTGAGTTCCGCGAAGATTTATTCTATCGTTTAAACGTGTTCCCACTAGCCTGGGTGCCACTGGTAGAGCGTAAAGGTGACATTTTACCTTTAGCGGATCATCTGCTGACTCGTCATTGTGAGCGCTCCGGCGTGGCCGCAGTGAAATTCAGCCCTTGTGCGCATGAAATGCTGCTGCAACACAGCTGGCCGGGCAATGTGCGCGAACTGGAGAACGTGATTCAACGCGCGTTAATTCTGCAGCAAGGTGACACTATTACCGCTGAAGCATTAATGCTGGATACCGCCAATAAGCTGGCATCTGATACCCCTTCTGATCACGTGTTGCCTGAGCAGGTAGCCCAAAGCGAAGCTTTAGGTGCCGAGCTGTGGCAACAAGAGCGTCAAATTATTCTGGAAACCCTGCAGCGTTTTAAAGGCAAGCGTAAGCCAGTGGCTGAACACCTTGGCATTAGCCCACGAACGCTGCGCTACAAGCTAGCCAAAATGCGCGAAGACGGCATGGTTTTGCCGGGCCGGTAAATGCTGGCACTACCTTTGCATAGTCTTAACAAAGAGCCCCTGCTTAGGGGTTAAGAACCGCAAAATTTTGACGCCGAGGCTGTTATGGATATTAAATCATCTGCTATGTTCGCTGAACTACAAAGTATGGCTCAGCAAGTTCGTCCCCCCGCTGAGCAAGGGCTTGACGTAAGTTCCTTAAATCAGGTTGGGAATACGTCGCAGTCTGACTTTTCCGGCCTGCTGAAAGGTGCCATTGATAACGTCAATGCCTTGGCGCAAACCACCGGCGATTTGCGCGAGCGCATGGAGCTTGGTGATCCGTCAGTGACTTTGGAACAAACCATGATTGCCAGTCAAAAGTCAGGCATCGCTTTTGAGGCCACCATTCAGGTACGCAACAAAATGGTGGAAGCTTATAAAGAAATTATGGCGATGCCGGTTTAAGCATAACCAGCTGTTCGACAAGCATTTAGCAAGAATTAGTGGAGATATAGCGTGGCTGAATCAACCGATTTAATGGTCGCAGACAAAGATAACGACAATGACGCTTACGAGAGCGGCCTTGGCGATGAGAAAAAGTCCGGCCTGATGAGCTCGTTCGGTGATTTTGATGTTCTGCGTCAGGTCATTCTGGTATTGGCACTTGCCATTTGTATCGCCATTGCTGTGTTTGTCATGTTGTGGGCGCAGGAGCCAACCTACCGGCCGTTAGCTAAAATGGACACCGAGCAGCTGATCTCCACGCTGGATTATTTAGATGCCAACTCAATTGACTACAAAGTTGAAGGCAACACGGTTTTTGTGACCGAGCACGAATACGATTCGATTAAATTGGAAATGACTCGCAGCGGCATTGACTACGGTCGTGAAGCGGACGGGTCTGAACTTTTGCTCATGGAGCAGGGGTTCGGTGTTAGCCAGCGGCTTGAACAGCAACGTTTAATGCTGGCGCGTGAGCAACAGCTTGGCAGTGCTATTGCGCAAATGGAAGCCGTTCGCTCTGCGCGCGTATTGCTAGCCCTGCCAAAAGAAAATGTATTTGCGCGGCGGGAAAAAGAACCCAGTGCTTCGGTTATGCTAAACGTACGTAGTGCTAATGCGTTGAGAGAAGAAGAAATTGCGTCTATTGTTGATATGGTTGCGTCAGCTGTAACCGGTCTGGCGCCTAATCAAGTCACAGTGACCGACCAAAATGGTCGGTTGCTGAATTCTGGTTCACAAACCGAGCTTTCCAGCCGTAGTAGCCGCGAGTACAAACTCGAGCGTCGTCGTGAAGAAGAATATCTGAATAAAATTGATGGCATTCTTATTCCTGTGCTGGGTTATGATAACTACACGGCGCAAGTTGATGTAGCGATGGATTTCTCTACTCAGGAACAAACCCAGCGCACCTTTAATCCGGATATGCCGGCGGTGCGCAGCGAAATGCTGATTGAAAATAACAGTTCCGGCGGCACTGTGGCCGGTATTCCTGGCGCGCTAACCAACCAACCGCCGTTGGATGCGAATATTCCTGAGCAAGCTGTGGGTACTGGTGCTGCCACCGGGCAAGCCTCTGGTAGTAATTCTTCTGAAACTACCCGCAACTATGAACTCGACAGCACGACCAGTTATACGCGTCAGCAAACCGGCACTATTAAACGTTTGAGCGTGTCTGTTGCGGTAGATTATAAAGAAGGTGTGAACGCCGAAGGTGAGCGTGAACTTACGCCGCGCAGCGCTGAAGAGCTTGCGAACATTCGTCGTCTGCTGCAAGGTGGGGTTGGCTTTAATATTAATCGCGGTGATACCGTAGAAGTTATTACGGTGCCATTTGCTGAGCTACCTGAAATAACGGTATCTGAACCAGCCATTTGGGAAGACCCTTGGTTCTGGCGTGGCGTGCGTCTGGTGATTGGCGGCCTGGTTATTATCGTGCTAATTCTTACGGTAGTACGGCCCATGCTGAAACGTCTGATTGACCCTGCCAGCGGTGATTCTGATGGCCTGGATGATATGCTTGCCCGGGATGACGACTTGGGTGACGAAACTATTGATATGTTGTCAGCTGAATTTGATCAGGATGCGGTTGGGTTTGCCGCTGACGGACGCCTGCAACTGCCGGACTTACATAAAGATGAAGACTTGTTGAAAGCGGTTCGGGCACTGGTTGCCAATGAACCGGAGTTGTCCTCACAAGTCGTTAAATCATGGTTGAATGAAGATGCCTAATACACCTACAAAAACTAAGCGTGGCGAATCCAGCTTCGACGTCGACAAACTGGAAGGCGTGGAAAAAGCCGCTATTTTGCTGCTGAGCTTGTCGGAAGAAGACGCCGCGCAAATTTTGAAGCACCTTGAACCCAAGCAAGTGCAAAAGGTGGGTATGGCAATGGCGGCGCTGGACGACTTCAGTCAGGAAAAAGTGAATGCGGTGCATAACTTGTTCCTGGAAGAAATTCAGAAGTTCACCAGTATTGGCTTCCGCAGTGAAGAGTTTGTGCGCAAAGCGCTGACTGCTGCTTTAGGTGAAGACAAAGCCGGCAACCTGATTGAACAAATTGTGATGGGTAGCGGTGCCAAAGGTCTGGATTCACTGAAGTGGATGGACTCCAAGCAGGTAGCTACTATTATCCGTAACGAGCACCCGCAAATTCAAACCATTGTATTGTCATACCTTGATCCTGAGCAGTCGGCTGAAATTATGGCGCAGTTCCCGGAGAAAGTTCGTTTGGATCTGATGATGCGGATTGCGAACTTAGAAGAAGTGCAACCGGCGGCATTGCAAGAATTGAACGAAATTATGGAGAAACAGTTTGCTGGTCAGGCTGGCGCGCAAGCTGCGAAAATGGGCGGCCTGAAAGCTGCGGCAGATATCATGAACTACCTGGACAACAACATTGAAGGTCAGCTGATGGATTCTATCCGTGAGCAAGACGAAGACATGAGTCAGCAAATTCAGGATCTGATGTTTGTGTTTGATAACCTGGTTGATGTGGATGACCGTGGTATTCAAACCTTGTTACGTGAAATTCAGGGTGAAGTGCTGCAGAAAGCACTGAAAGGTGCCGAGCAGCCACTGAAAGACAAAGTATTCAAGAATATGTCTAAACGTGCGGCAGAAATGTTGCAGGATGACCTGGAAGCCATGGGCCCGGTTCGCATCAGCGATGTAGAAGCAGCCCAAAAAGAAATCCTGACGGTAGCCCGACGTTTAGCTGACTCCGGTGAAATTATGCTGGGCGGCGGTGGCGGCGAAGAATTTGTTTAAGAATGAAGGCAGGATGTCATGTCTAAAGATGTAGCTGAAAATGAAGAGCAGGACACGCAATCTGTCGAAGAGACTGATAACGAACTGGCTGATGATGAATTGGCGGATGAAAAAACCACGCGTTGGAATTACCCCGATTTAAGTGATCCCAATGCGGCGGAAGACACCCGCACCAACGTATTTAATAAGCCACTGAAGTGGCAGTACGAACCTCCTGAGGCTGATGACGACGAGTCGGATGAGCCGCAACCCCTTACCGCTGAACAACTCGAAGAGATTCGTCAAGCTGCCCGCGACGAAGGCTTTGCTGAGGGCAAACAGGAAGGTATTGAAGCTGGTCATAAAGAAGGCCTCGAAGCTGGTTTTACCGAAGGCCGTGAAGCGGGTCACGCGGAAGGGTTCGCAAGCGGTAAAGAGGCCGGCGAAGCGCATATCAACGAATTAACCAAGCAGTGGCAGGAACTTATTGAGCAAACCTATGCGCCGCTGAGTGTGATTGACGATGAAGTAGAACAGCAACTGGTGCAAATGGTACTGGAGCTGTCGCGTGCCATTTGTTTGCATGAAGTGACGCAAAGTGCGGAAAGTATTCGCCAGGCGGTACAGCGCGGTATTCAGGCGTTACCGATTACCGAACGCAAAGTGATGATTAAACTCAATCCCGATGATATTGAGCGCGTGCGCGAAGCCTTTGGTTCCGAAACCATTGAACAGGAAGGCTGGGTGTTTAGTAAAGACGAACATATGGAGCCGGGCGGTTGTGAAATTACCACGTCAAGTTCTACTGTGGATGTGTCTTTGCGCAAGCGGATGAAAGACGTATTTCAGCGAGTACTTGGCTCGGACTTAGACGCCAAAAACGCCGACGAGTTGACCATGAACGACGATGACGATCGGTAACGGCGATGACAAATCCAGCCAAACCAGCGCTTAAAACCCGCTTACAAGCCTATCAAAAACGTATCCAAACGCCGCGTCCCGCGGTATCGGGCTATTTAACCCGAGTGGTAGGCTTAACCTTTGAAGCTGTGGGTTGCCGCGCACCTATTGGAAGTTTATGCGCGGTTGAAGCGGCCAATGGTGACATTACCGCCGAGGTCGTTGGTTTTTCCGGCGAAGTTATTTATTTAATGCCCACCGAAGATGCTCACGGCGTTCTGCCTGGTGCCCGCGTACTGCCATTGCAACAAGAACACGGTATTCCTATGGGCATGGGCCTGCTTGGTCGGGTGATTGATGCCAACGGCAAGCCGCTGGACGGCAAAGGTGCTATTAAGTCTGGCGAGCGGGTAACTGCGCAGCGACAAATTATAAATCCGCTGGCGCGGCGACCGGTTAATCGGCCGCTGGATGTTGGCGTGAAATCTATTAATGCATTATTAACCGTTGGCCAGGGTCAGCGCATGGGTTTGTTTGCCGGTAGTGGCGTGGGTAAAAGCGTGTTGCTGGGCATGATGACCCGGGGCACCACGGCTGACGTGATTGTGGTTGGCTTAATCGGTGAGCGTGGCCGAGAAGTTAAAGAATTCATTGAAGATATACTTGGTGACGAGGGCCGTGAACGCTCGGTAGTAGTGGCCGCTCCGGCCGACCAATCGCCGTTGATTCGGTTGCGTGGTTGTGAAGCTGCTGCCCAAATTGCGGAATATTTTCGTGATCAAGGTTTGAACGTATTGCTGTTAATGGATTCACTAACGCGTTATGCCATGGCGCAACGTGAAATTGCCTTAGCCATTGGTGAGCCACCGGCTACGAAAGGCTATCCGCCATCAGTGTTCGCCAAGCTGCCGGCGCTGGTAGAGCGCGCCGGTAACGGTGGCGACGGACAAGGTTCTATTACTGCTTTTTATACCGTACTTACCGAGGGCGATGACTTGCAGGATCCTATTGCGGATGCGTCGCGGGCCATACTTGACGGTCACATAGTACTAAGCCGTGAGTTGGCTGAATCAGGGCATTACCCGGCGGTTGATATAGAGGCTTCTATTAGTCGGGTCATGCCGCAAGTGGTATCAGCAGAACACATGCAACAAGCGATGAAAGTGCGGCAACTGTTTTCAACTTATCAGCGCAATCGTGATTTAATTTCTATAGGTGCTTACAGTAAAGGCAGTGATCAACGTATTGATCAGGCCATTAGCATGCGCCCAATCATTGAGAATTTTGTGCAACAGGGCATGACCGACGTGATTCCTTACGATGAGTGCTTACAACAATTGCAACAGGTTGCAACCCGGGCAGGAATGAATAATGGCGGCCGATAATTCGTTGCACATGTTGCTGAATCTTGAGCAGCAACGCGAAGACAAATTGGTGCAGGAGTTCGCTCAGGCCCAGGCGCAACTGCGGCAGCAAGAACAAAAACTTGCTGGCCTTGAGCAGTACCGTATGGATTATTTACGACAGTTACAAAACCGCGGTCAGGAAGGTATTCATTCCTTACAATACGGTCATTACCACGGTTTCGTGGGCAAACTGGATCAAGGTATTCAGCAGCTTCATACCAGTTTGGTGGGTGTGCGCAACGCGGTTGAGCAACGTCGCCAACGCTGGTTAGCACAACGTCGGAAAAAAGACGCTATTGCACATTTATTAGAGCAACGCGCCGAGCGCGCGCAAAAACTGGCAGACAGACGCGAGCAACGTCAGCTTGATGAGTTTGCGAGTACCCGCCGACTACGAGCCCAAACGCGTTAGTCAAAAAGTTGGAACGGATATTGCTTTCTTCTAGTCAGCAACGACAACGACTGAGAACAGCGATGGCACAATCACAAACGGCATTACCTTTATCACTAGGCGCAACAGACACTTCAGAACGACTTCATAGTCGCGAGTCATTCCTGCGTGAAGCCGGTACTGGGCGCGAGGATGGTCAGGCACAGTTTTCCCAGTTTTTGCGCGAAGAACAGCAGCAGCACGCCAATAATTTGGCAGGTCGGCATGCTGATGAAAAGCGGCAAGCCGATTCAGCTGCCAAGCAGAAGAACGCTACGGCGGCAAAAGCCTCGGCTGACGATGCCGCACAAGCAGCGAAAGCCGGGGAACAAGACGGCGCTGATAAGTCAGCCAAAGCTGTCGATAAGCATGCTGTAAATGAGAACACCAGCGAGAAATCGGCTAAGGCTGAGGATTCTGCTGCTGCGAAAGCGGTTACCGAAGCAGCTGCGCAAGCTGCCGCCAAGAATACGGATTCTGTAACAGAAACGGACGCTGGGGCAGAAGCCGGCGATTGGTTCGAGCTAGTGGCTGCCATGCAACAACAACTGCAGGACAAGCCTAATGCTGAAGCGCCTTCCGATGACTTAAAAGTCATGCAGGATCTTATTGCTGAACTGCCGGAAGCAGAGCAACAAGACTTACGGCAACTTTTTGCCGAAGTGGATGCCGATGAGTTAGCTGCTGCATTCGCTGAGGTTATTCAGAGTTTGCAGGCTGGCGAAAAAATTGACGTAGAAAAGCTACAGCAATCATTGAATTTATCCGCTGACCAATTTAAGTCGGCACTGGCCGCACTTGGCGTGATGCTGCAGCAGCAGAATCGCGAGCAGGTGACTAACCCGCAATTGTCATTAGCCATGGAGCCAGCGAAAGACGGGGCTCAACAACAAGCGCAAATAGCTGCGCAGTTGCAGGAACTTCGTCAGCTTATTCGTGCTGGTGACAAGAATACGACACCTGTTATGACTGGAGAGCCGGTGGTTCGAACTTTCGAAACGGGCAAGGGTTTGCCGGTACAAGCTGATTTATTGACCGGTAAGAATGCTCAAACTGAACTTAGTGATGCGAAAACCCTAACCGGCCAAATTGATAAGCACATTGATAAAGCTACCCAGCCCACCATGGTTAGTAAGCCTATTGATGAGCGTGTGCTGGCGACGGAAAAAAATGTGACCAATGCGACGAAAGAAGAAAACCTGGCCGCATTGAAACAAGCTGCCGAGGGTAAAATTACTGAGCGAGCCGTGCCGGAAGCCGCCAATGTGAAGGATGTAGGCGCCGACGCCAGTAAACTAGTCGCGAGTGAAAATCGGTCGATAAACCAGCTTCAGCAAGCAGCACGTGATGCACAGGTGCAGGCCAAAGCCGCGCCAACTAGTTTTGCGGAGGCTATGCGACAAGCTCAGCAACCGTTGGATATGAATCAGCAACAAGCCTCGCAGCAACTGCGCGAGCGCATGATGTTCATGATGAACAATGGTATACAGCGGGCGGAAATCCGCTTGGATCCGCCTGATCTGGGCAGTATGACAGTACGAGTGACGGTGCAAAATGAACAAGCACAGGTAAACTTCCAGGTACAAAGCCCGCAAGCCCGCGAGATGTTAGAACAAGCCATGCCGCGTCTACGCGAACTGATGGAACAGCAAGGCATGCAATTGGCCGATAGTGAAGTGAGCCAGCAACAGAAGAATGATTCTGAGTCGCAAGCTGGTCAAACTGCCGCAGCTGGAAGTGAACAGGATGAAGACGAACTGCAGTGGCAAGGTGAATTGAGCTTAATTGACGGTGGTCCGCTGGTTCCGGGTAGAGTGGACTTCTTCGCGTAATTCATTAGTTGGTTAGTATTGCTTGTTCGCTATTCTGACTGTGTGATAATGACGTCAAGCTGATCGCAGCGTTACCAAAGGTATTTTGAAAATGGCCGATGAAGAGATTGATGTAGTTGAAACCGGGGAACCCAAGTCAGGTAAAAAACGCCTGATTATGGCAGTTGCGGGCGTTCTGTTCGTCGCCATTGTGGCTATCGCCGCCTATATATTTCTGGGGGATAGTCGCGACACACCGGCAACCCCAAGCGATATAGCCGACCCCGGCGCTATTTCCAGAGCCGTAGAAGATGGCTCCGGTCCGGAAGCTGGTGACGCCATTTATGTTGGCATGCCACGGCCATTTGTATTCAACGTACCGGGTGATGAACGTGATCGTCTGGTACAGATTAAAGTGCAGTTGCTGGTGCGTGGCACCGACAATGAAGATATTGCCAAGCGGCACATTCCGCTTATCGAAGGAACCTTGTTGCAGGTGTTTTCATCTATGACGGCAGATGAACTGCAAACAGCTGAAGGTAAAGATAAAATTCGCGAGCTTGGGTTAGAGCAAGTACGCGAGGTTTTACGCGAAGTTACCGGTAGTTCAGTGGTAGACGAGGTTTTGTTTAACGGTTTTGTACTCCAATAAGTGAACGACTATGGCTGTAAGTGACTTATTATCACAGGACGAAATTGATGCGTTGTTGCATGGCGTAGACGAGGTCGATGAGGAAGATGGAGATTCTTCTGAAGTTGCTGCCGATGCGCTGGACTACGACTTTTCGTCACAAGATCGCATTGTTCGGGGCCGCATGCCGACCCTGGAGATTGTTAACGAGCGGTTTGCGCGGCACATGCGCGTGAGCTTGTTTAACATGATGCGGCGCACTGCTGAAGTATCCATTAATGGCGTGCAAATGATTAAATTTGGCGAATACGTGCATACGCTATTCGTGCCAACCAGTTTGAATATGGTGCGGTTTCGCCCACTAAAAGGCACCGCGCTTATTACCATGGAAGCGCGTCTGGTATTTATTTTGGTAGATAATTTCTTTGGTGGTGATGGCCGTTATCACGCCAAAATTGAAGGCCGTGAATTTACGCCCACCGAGCGTCGAATTATTCAAATGCTGTTGAAGCTGGTATTCGAGGACTACAAAGAAGCCTGGGCACCGGTTATGGATGTTGGCTTTGAATACTTAGACTCGGAAGTAAACCCGGCCATGGCGAACATTGTGAGCCCAACCGAAGTTATCGTTATTAGCTCTTTTCATATTGAGCTGGACGGTGGTGGTGGTGATTTCCATATAGCATTGCCGTACTCCATGCTGGAACCCATTCGCGAATTATTGGATGCCGGTGTGCAGTCAGACAAAGAAGACACCGACATGCGCTGGAGTAAGGCGCTGCGTGACGAAATTATGGATGTTCCGGTGGAATTGCTGGCGAAGCTTGGCGACACCAACTTGTCTTTACGTGAAGTGATGGACTTAGAAGTGGGTGACATTATTCCGCTGGATATGCCGGAAGACTTAACCGTATTTATTGAAGACTTACCAACGTTCCATGCCAAATTGGGACGTTCACGAGAAAATGTCGCATTGAAGATTAGCGACAAGATAAAACGACCGGAAACCGTGAAGTCAGATATTCACATGTTGACACGTGGTGGTCGCAGAATCGGTGGTGACGCTGAGCTGCAAGAGCTTGAAGAAGATATCGATATTTAAAGTTTATTAGCCGAGTAGGTGAAGCGATTATGAGTGGTGATGATAAATCAATGGACGACTGGGAAGCGGCATTAGCGGAACAGGCGCAAAGCGAAGGCGACGACGACGGCGATGAAGGTGCAGCGGTACAAGCAGCTGAACTGGAAGAGCTGGTAGACGACGAAAATCGCGAAATAACAAGTGGTGAAAAGCGTAAGTTGGATGCTATTCTCGACATTCCCGTAACCATTTCGATGGAAGTAGGGCGTAGTCAAATTAGTATTCGTAACTTGCTGCAACTAAACCAGGGCTCTGTGGTTGAGTTAGAGCGAGTAGCCGGTGAACCGCTGGATGTTCTGGTTAACGGCACTTTGATTGCGCATGGCGAAGTGGTTGTGGTAAACGATAAGTTCGGTATTCGATTAACCGATGTAATCAGCCAAATTGAACGGATACGCAAACTGCGCTAATGATAAACGAAACCACGAAGTCGGCGTTACAAACCACCAGCCAGGCTGGCCAAAGTCCGCTTGGCGGCGACAACATACTGGCGTTACTGCTGTCGCTGTTAGTGGTGCTGGCCGTTATTTTTATTCTGGCAGCGTTAATGAAGCGCATGAATATTAAAATGCAGGGGCACGGCAGTAATATGCGGGTTATTAGTAACACCGCGTTAGGCCCCAAAGAGCGCTTATTGGTAGTGCAAGTTGGTGAAAGTAAGTTACTATTAGGCGTTACAGCACAAAGTATTCAACTGTTGAAAGAGCTTCCCGATGATTTTGCGGTGGGAACCTCGGCGCCGGGCTCGTCCCAAGGGTCGCTATTCGGCAGTTTCAGCCAACATCTAAAACAACAAATACGGCGTCGCAATGAGTAAATTATTGCTTTTTTCTTTGCTATTAATTAGCGCTTTCGTCCCCGAATTTGCCTACGCACAACAAGATCTCACTGCGGTTACTGTCACCACCAACCCGGATGGGTCGCAAGAGTATTCAGTAACACTCCAAATTTTAGCCATCATGACCGCGCTGACCTTTATTCCAGCCATGGTCATTATGATGACGTCCTTTACCCGAATTATTATCGTATTGGCGATTTTGCGTCAGGCCACTGGTTTGCAATCACAACCTTCCGGACAAATTCTGATTGGTATTACGCTGTTTTTAACCTTCTTCATTATGACGCCGGTACTGGAAGAAATTAATGACAACGCGTTACAGCCTTACTTAAACGAAGAAATTATGTCGATGGAAGCGGTTGAGCGCGCCAAAGCACCGATTAAAGCCTTTATGCTGGCGCAAACCCGGGTAACTGATTTAGAAACCTTTATTGATATTTCTGGTACTGAAGGAATTACCTCGCCTGAGGAAGTGCCAATGAGCATTTTAATTCCGTCGTTTATTACCAGTGAGCTGAAAACCGCGTTCCAGATCGGGTTTATGCTGTTTATACCTTTTCTGATTATAGATTTAGTTGTGGCCAGTGTGTTGATGGCTATGGGTATGATGATGTTGTCACCGCTCATAGTGTCACTACCCTTTAAACTTATGCTATTTGTACTGGTGGACGGCTGGAGCCTGACCATGAGTACCTTAGCCGGCAGCTTTGGCGTTTAGCCAACGAGTTAACCAGAGGTAAAGCTTATGTCACCAGAAGTATTCCTCGATATTTTCCAAGATGCGTTGGGGCTCATCGTTATTCTGGTATCCGCCATTATCGTACCAAGCCTGATTGTGGGTCTGATTGTGTCGGTGTTTCAGGCTGCTACCTCCATTAACGAACAAACCTTAAGCTTCTTGCCGCGCTTGCTGGTTACTTTGGCAACCATAGGCTTGGGCGGACACTGGTTCGTTGAAATGCTGATGTCCTTCACTATTGGTATGTTTAACCGGATTCCCGAAGTGGTTGGCTAATGGATCTTGCCCTGGCGACAGTCATGGATTGGTTGGCCCAGCACATGTGGCCACTTACACGAGTGTCGTCTATGTTGCTAAGCATGGCGGTACTCTCGGGGACCACTATTACCCCACGTATCAAAATACTATTAGCTGTTGCCATTATCTTTGCGGTGTCACCGGCTTTACCTGCAGTTACCGCTGAATACGATCCCATTTCGCCTGAAAGCATGCTGATTACGGCGCAGCAAATCCTCATTGGTGTTGCGCTGGGCTTTGCCTCGCTGATGGTATTGCAAACCTTTGTACTGGCGGGTCAGGCCATTGCGATGCAAATCGGTTTAGGCTTCGCGTCAATGGTGGATCCAACCAATGGCCAAACCGTACCTGTGGTATCGCAGTTCTTTCTCATGCTGGCCACGCTATTATTTTTAGCGGTTGACGGGCATTTGCTGATGTTCCGGTTTGTAATGGAAAGCTTTACTGCTATTCCAATTGGCACCAGCGGGTTAAGTACCGACGCCATGTGGCGAATCGTCAACTGGGGCAGCATTATGTACGCTGCGGCGTTAACTACCATGTTGTCGGCCATTATTGCCTTACTGTTGGTTAACTTTGCCTTCGGGGTTATGACCCGGGCATCCCCGCAGTTAAATATTTTCTCGATTGGCTTCCCTATTACCATGGTCGGTGGCCTAATCATTTTATGGTTAACCGTAGGCGGTTTCCTCACGCATTTTGAGTTGCAATGGGCGCGTGGTGTCACACTGATGTGTGAAATCATCGAGCGACAATGTTAATAACTGAGTCTGATTGATTATTTATGGCTGAAACGGATCAGGAACGCACAGAAGACCCCACATCGCGAAGGCTTGAGAAAGCTCGCGAGAAAGGCCAGGTGCCCCGCTCAAAAGAGATGGGTACTGCCTTTGTGTTGGTCAGTGGCGCTATTGGACTGATTATTTTCGGTGGTGATTTGGGTTCGGCCATGGGCAATATCATGACCAATCAGTTTACCCTCGACCGCCAGCAAATTTTTGATACCAGCAAAATGTTGCGAGTATTTGAGGGCGTCTTTGATGAATTGCTTTGGCCTATGGTTTGGCTATTTTCGCTGATTTTAGTGGCTACCTTTATTGGTAATATCTGGTTAGGTGGCATGAACTTTAGCTGGCAGGCGGCAGGGTTCAAAGCCTCAAAAATGAGCCCCATTAAAGGCTTAAAGCGCATGTTTGGTGTGCAGGCGCTGGTCGAGCTAACCAAAGGTATAGCCAAGTTCGCTGTGGTTGCTATTTCTGCCTGGCTGCTACTGGTGTGGCAGTTCGACAACATCATGCAGATTTCGCGCAGTCAGATGCCCATGATGATTAGCGATGCTCTGGAAATATTCTTATTAATGTTTCTGCTGATGTGCTGCTCCATATTTTTTATTGTTGTGATTGATGCACCATTCCAGCTTTGGAAACACACTAAAGATCTGCGTATGACCAAACAGGAAGTAAAAGATGAACACAAAGACACCGAGGGTAACCCGGAAGTAAAAGGCCGTATTCGTCGCTTGCAAATGGAAATGGCCATGCGGCGTATGATGACGGAAGTGCCGACAGCCGACGTGGTGGTTACCAACCCAACGCACTTTGCGGTGGCATTGAAGTACGATCAATTTGGTGCGCGCGCACCAACGGTAGTGGCTAAAGGTGCCGATGAAATAGCTGCCAAAATTCGTGAAATTGCGCTGGAATATGACGTGCCTTTAGTGGCATCACCCACGCTGGCACGCTCTATTTATCACACCACTGATTTAGAGCAGGAAATTCCCCAGGGTCTGTTTATCGCTGTGGCGCAAATTTTGGCTTACGTTTATCAGCTCAAAGAATATAACCGCGGCAAAGCGAAACGACCACGTAAACCGGCCGATGATCTCCCCATTCCGGATGATCTTAAGCACTAGCATTTCGCATTCAGATGACCGCTATATTTGCTCCCATTTCAGCGGTGCTATATGATCCGCAGCATTTCCAGTTAACAAGGTAGTATATCGTTCATGAACGAGTTCAGAGTGTGTTTGGCACAGTTAGACTTCACCGTGGGTGCCATTCAGAAGAATGTGGACCGCATGCTAGCGACTATGGCCGCACACCAGGATCATGACCTTATTGTATTTCCGGAGCTGGCAGTAACTGGATATCCTCCTGAAGACTTGCTGTTTCGCGAAGATTTTGAGCAAGCGGTAGACTCAGCGCTGAAGCAATTGGCACAGGCGGCTGAACATTCGGCTATCGTAGTCGGGCACCCACATCGCGTTGGCGATCAAATCTTCAATGTCGTCTCGGTTTATTTTCAGGGTGATTGCCTGGTGCGTTACGCAAAGCAGCGACTGCCCAATTACGGGGTATTTGACGAGCAGCGTTACTTTATTCCGGCGAATGAAGCCGGTGTACTGGAATTCCGTGGGCAACGTATTGGCCTGCTAATTTGTGAAGATTTGTGGCATCCGGATCCAATAAAACAACTGGAAAACCGCGATATTGACTGGGTTCTTACGGTGAATGCCTCGCCTTTTGAAGTTGACAAATATCAGCAGCGTCTTGCCATTATGCGTCAACGTGTGGCTGAATCAGGGCTGCCCATTGTGTATTTAAATAACTGTGGCGGGCAGGATGAACTTGTTTTTGACGGGCATTCGCTGGTCATGAACAAAGCGGGTGAGTTGATTGGTGAATTACCGGTAGCTCAGCCGCTGTGTGCAACCTTAACCGTGCGTGGGCAAGATTTTCAGCTCAGCGATACTGCCCTGGCGAACCCGGACATGGTGGCAAAGGTTCACGATATTTTAGTGTTAGCGATTCGGGATTACGTGCAGAAGAATGGTTTTAAAGGCGTGTTATTGGGCTTGTCCGGCGGTATTGATTCCGCTTTGACATTGGCATTAGCAACCACGGCTTTGGGCGCTGACAAAGTGCAGGCGGTGATGATGCCATACACCTATACTTCCAGCATGAGCCTGGAAGATGCTGAGCAGCAGGCCAGTACCCTTGGTGTTACCTATAATGTGATTCCAATTGAAAATCTGGTAAACCAGTTTAATGCTCAGTTAGACCCTGTTTTTAGTGAGTTGGACATTGGCACTGGTGCCGACACTACCGTTGAAAACCTGCAAGCCCGGTGTCGTGGCGTGTTACTGATGGCGCTGTCGAACAAAACCGGCAAGCTAGTACTGCCAACTGGCAATAAGAGTGAAATGTCAGTTGGCTACGCAACCTTGTATGGCGACATGTGCGGTGGTTTTGCGCCGTTAAAAGACTTACCCAAAATGTTGGTGTATGCCTTGGCAAAGTACTGTAACCGCGAGCAGGAGATTATTCCGCAGCGGGTTATTACCCGCCCACCGACCGCAGAGCTGGCGCCGGATCAAACCGACGAAGAATCCTTAATGCCTTATGCGGAGCTGGACAAAGTGCTAAGCTTGTACGTAGAACAAGATTGGTCTTACGCAGAAATTGTTGCCGCCGGATTTGATGCTGACACGGTAAAACGAATTCTGGCGATGGTTGATTTAAACGAATACAAACGTGCGCAATCGGCGGTAGGGCCAAAAGTTACGGGACGCAGTTTAAGTCGCGACCGACGCTACCCGATCACCAATCATTTTCGTTATCAGAAAATCCGTAACGAACGTTAGCATGGCGCATGCACAAAGGAGTTGTCATGAAGAAAATTGAAGCCATTATTAAGCCGTTCAAGCTGGATGATGTGCGCGAAGCCCTTTCAGAAGTGGGCATTGCCGGTATGACAGTGTCTGAAGTGAAAGGCTTTGGACGTCAGAAGGGCCACACCGAACTCTATCGTGGCGCCGAATACATGGTGGACTTCCTACCTAAGGTAAAATTGGAAATTGTGGTTGCTGACGATCAAGTAGAGCGTTGCATTGAAGCCATTATAGAAACTGCACAAACCGGTAAAATTGGTGATGGTAAAATTTTTGTGCAATCAATAGAACGCGTGATTCGTATTCGAACGGCGGAAGAAGGTGAAGACGCAGTTTAACTGCGTCTCCAAACTTGAAAAGTACTAGTTATTGGCGTTAGCCAAACTATTATTCGGGTAGTTTTTACGCAGCGTGGCACGTGCTTGTTCGCGCAGGTCATCTAAGCCCATTTGGTCATAGCTCTCAACCATAATGGCCAGTGCGGCTTCTACTTCTGGCGTATTAGAGAAGTATTCCAGCACATAACGACCACGGTTAGCGGCAGCCAGATAGGCTTCACGTTTCATGTAATACTGCGCTACGGCTAATTCATACTGAGCCAAGCGGCTTTTCAGCCAAACCATACGCTGTTTGGCGTCTGCGGCATATTTACTCTCTGGAAACTCACGTAGTAAGTTCGAGAAATCTTCAAAGGCTTGCTTGGCAAAGCTTGGATCGCGGTCACTGCGGTCCACACCCACCATTTCCTGAATTGCACTGTACTCAGCGCGCTGGTTAACCATACCGCGCATGTACATGACATAGTCAATATCGCGATGATTAGGATTTAACCGCAAGAATCTGTCGATATTTGCCAGAGCCTTCTGAATATCATCCAGCTTGTATGTCAGATAAATAAGATCCAGTTGAACCTGCTCGGCATAGGGGCCGAAAGGGTAGCGCGTTAGAAAGTCTTCTAACGTGACTCGGGCTGAGGTTAAACTACCGCTCGCCATTTGTTCCTGAGCTTGTTGATACATAGCTTCAGCTTCAGTTAAAGGTACCCGTGATTCATCCGGGCTACTTGAACAGCTTGCTACTGCAAGTGCCGCTGCGAAAGTCAGCGCGAGTCGATAATTCATCATTTCTGCATTTATCCCTTATATTTAGGTCTTTGGTGCCGGGCACCAAAACAGGTACACTATGTAGTTAACGCATTCTAACGCAGCCTAACCTGCTTTCACAGTCGAACCTTACTTTATGAATGAAGCAATATCTATTACTGCCACAGTACCAGCCGAGTTGAACGGTCAGCGTTTGGACAAAGCCTTGGCTGAGTTGTTCCCGGATTTTTCCCGGTCCCGTTTAAAAGAATGGATTACTGGTGCTTGTGTCCGTATTGACGGCGAGGTCGTTGAACGCCCCCGTGAAAAAGTTTTAACCGGAATGAACATTGTGGTTGAGGCTACCCTGGAAGCCGAAGAACGGCATAAGGGCGAAGCTATTGAGCTGGATATCTTGTACGAAGACGATGATATTTTAGTGATTAATAAGCCTGCTGGCTTAGTGGTTCATCCCGGTGCAGGTAAGCCTGATGGAACGCTACTAAATGCGTTGTTGCACCATTTTCCGGCAATCGATCAAGTGCCACGGGCGGGGATTATTCATCGCCTTGACAAAGACACCACCGGCTTAATGGTGGTAGCGAAAACGGTGCCAGCACAAACGCATCTGGTGGCTGCCATGCAAGAACGCGAAATTACGCGCGAATACGAAGCTGTTTGTAATGGCCTGATGACAGCCGGTGGTATGGTCGATGAACCCATTTCGCGCCATCCAACTAAACGTACTCATATGGCCGTTGTTGCCGGCGGCAAACCTGCAGTAACACACTACCGCGTGGTTGAACGATTCCGTGCCCACACCTACTTACGTCTACGTTTGGAAACCGGACGTACGCACCAGATTCGCGTTCACATGGCGCATGTAAGGCATCCACTGATTGGTGATTCAACTTATGGTGGGCGGCCACGTCCACCGAAGCAAGCCAGTGCCGAAATGCTTGCTGGTTTGCGCGGCTTTGTGCGCCAGGCGTTGCATGCTACTCGGTTGTCTTTGCATCACCCGATTAGCGGTGAGTACATGACCTGGGAAGCACCAACGCCACCTGATATGGTTGAGCTGTTAGCCATTCTTCGAGCCGATCGTCAGCAACATTTGCGCGATGATTAAGATTACCGGTGTATTTCCAGACTCTATTCAAGCGGTGGTTACTACCGCGGATGGGGCTGGCAATTTAGCCGCCCATGTTGGTGATGACCCAGCTTCGGTAGTGTTGCGCCGCCGTCAACTGCAATGTCAGCTTAATCTGAACAAATCCCCGCAATGGTTACAGCAAGTTCATGGTACCCAGGTGATTGAGCATACAACAGAGCCGCTGACTCGCCAGCAGCGCATTGCTGATGCCTGCTGGACCTCTGATTTAGCGACCAGTTGTGCGGTCTTAACCGCTGATTGTTTGCCGGTATTATTTGCTTCGCAAAATGGTAGCCAGGTGGCAGCCGCTCATGCAGGTTGGCGCGGACTACTTGCGGGCGTGTTACAAACCACGGTTGCAGCATTACCGGTTCCCGCTGGTCAGCTAATTGCCTGGATAGGTCCGGCTATTAGCCAAGCTCACTTTCAGGTAGGTGACGAAGTTCGCCGTGCGTTTGTTGCCGCGAATCCAGCATTTACTGATTTCTTTATCGCCGACCATCAGCAACAAAACTCCAGTGAGCCGCGTTGGCTTTGTGATTTACCCGCGCTAGCCGGTGCGGTATTAATTTCAGCTGGTGTGGGGAAAGTGGTTCAAAGTGGTTGGTGTAGCTTTGCGGATTCACAACGCTGGTACTCCTACCGGCGTCAACCCGCCTGCGGGCGAATGGCCTCTCTTATTTGGCGCCACCACTAACTGCGGTTTCTTTTTGACCACTCAGACTTGAAGTTCAGCTGCAAAGTACCCACATTAACTGTCAGGACATAACGGTTTGTTTAGTGAGGTATGCAATGCGACTAGACCGGTTTACCAGCAAATTCCAATTAGCTATTTCTGATGCCCAATCACTGGCGCTTGGCCGTGATCATCAGTTTATTGAACCTATTCATTTAATGCAGGCTCTGCTTGATCAGGATGGTGGCTCACTGCGCCCCTTGATGACCTTGATCGGTGCTGATTTAGCCACGCTCCGCGCGCAATTATCCAAAGCTCTAGAGAACCTTTCTCAGGTAGAAGGTACCGGCGGCGATGTCCAGCTTTCGCAAAATACAGTGACGTTGCTCAACCTGTGCGACAAGTATGCGCAAAAACGCAAAGACAAGTTCATTTCATCCGAATTATTTGTACTGGCGGCCACTGAAGACAAAAGTAAACTCGGTGAAATTCTAAAGCAGTCGGGTGTAACAAAAGAGCGCGTTGAAAAGGCTATTGAAGATATTCGTGCGGGTCAGAGTGTGAATGACCAGAACGCTGAAGATCAACGCCAGGCGCTGGATAAGTACACGGTAGATTTAACCGAGCGGGCGGAGCAGGGCAAACTGGATCCGGTGATTGGCCGGGACGAAGAAATTCGCCGAACTATTCAGGTATTGCAACGCCGCACCAAGAACAACCCGGTGCTTATTGGTGAGCCTGGTGTGGGTAAAACAGCCATTGTCGAAGGGCTTGCTCAACGCATAGTCAACGGCGAGGTGCCTGAAGGCCTAAAACGTAAGCGCGTGTTGTCGCTGGATTTAGGTTCTTTGTTAGCCGGTGCCAAGTATCGTGGTGAATTTGAAGAACGTCTGAAAGCGGTCTTAAATGAGCTAGCCAAAGAAGAAGGCCAGGTTATTCTGTTTATTGACGAGTTACACACTGTAGTTGGTGCCGGTAAAGCCGACGGCGCCATGGATGCTGGTAATATGCTCAAGCCAGCTCTGGCTCGGGGTGAGCTCCACTGCGTCGGCGCCACAACCTTAGACGAATACCGCCAATATATAGAGAAAGACGCTGCGTTAGAACGGCGCTTCCAGAAAGTACTGGTGGAAGAGCCTAATGTGGAAGACACCATTGCCATTCTGCGTGGTTTGAAAGAGCGCTATGAGCTGCATCACTCAGTAGAAATTACTGACCCGGCCATTGTTGCTGCAGCGTCGTTGTCGCATCGTTATATTGCGGACCGCCAGTTGCCTGATAAGGCCATTGATTTAATTGATGAAGCGGCTTCCAGTATTCGTATGCAAATCGACTCCAAACCGGAAGACCTTGATCGTCTGGAGCGTCGTATTATTCAATTGAAACTAGAGCAACAAGCGCTACAAAAAGAGAAGGATGATGCCAGCAAGAAACGACTGGACTTAATTGATGAAGAACTTGCTGAATTAGATGGTAAGTACCAGGAGCTGGATGAAATCTGGAGTTCTGAAAAAGCCGCTGTGCAGGGTACGCAGCATATCAAAGCCCAGTTGGAACAGGCGCGAACGGATCTTGAAATCGCGCGTCGAGCCGGCGATTTAAATCGCATGTCGGAGCTGCAATATGGCCGTATTCCTGAGTTCGAACGCAAGTTGGATTTAGCTTTGCAAGCTGAAATGCAAGGCATGACGTTGTTGAAGAATAACGTTACTGAAGAAGAAATTGCTGAAGTTCTGTCGCGTTGGACAGGTATTCCGGTGTCAAAAATGCTCGAGGGTGAGCGCGACAAACTCCTAAAAATGGAAGAAAACCTGCATCATCGAGTAGTAGGTCAGGCCGAAGCTGTGACTTCGGTTGCTAACGCCATTCGGCGTTCGCGTGCAGGTTTAAGCGATCCGAACCGGCCTATTGGTTCGTTCTTATTCCTTGGCCCAACCGGTGTTGGTAAAACAGAACTTTGTAAAGCGCTGGCAAGTTTCTTGTTTGATACCGATGAAGCCATGGTGCGCATTGATATGTCTGAGTTTATGGAGAAGCATTCGGTCTCGCGGCTGGTAGGTGCGCCTCCGGGTTACGTGGGCTATGAAGAAGGTGGCTATTTAACGGAAGCGGTGCGACGCAAGCCTTATTCAGTGCTGTTGCTGGACGAAATTGAAAAAGCGCACCCGGATGTTTTCAATATTTTGCTGCAAGTGCTGGATGATGGCCGCTTAACCGATGGTCAGGGACGTACCGTCGACTTTAAGAACACGGTAATTATAATGACCTCGAATCTTGGTTCTGATGTGATCCAAGAACATGCCGCCGAGCACAGCTATGCTGAAATGAAGTCTATGGTTATGGGGATACTTTCAAATCATTTCCGCCCTGAGTTTTTAAACCGGGTTGATGAAACCGTGGTATTCCATCCGCTTGGCCGTGAGCAAATTAAGAACATTGCTGGAATTCAGCTGCAGTTACTGCGTCAGCGTTTGGCTGAAAAAGACTACGGATTTGAATTGTCTGATAGTGCGCTGGAGCATCTAGCTGCGGTTGGCTTTGATCCTGTGTATGGGGCGCGTCCACTGAAACGCGCGATTCAGCAGGAACTTGAAAATCCATTAGCGCATCAGATTTTGGCTGGCAAGTTGGTAGCAGGTCATACTATTGTTATTGATGTCGCTGATGAGCAGTTAACCATCACACAAAAATAGCAATTTTATGGTGAGACGAGCCTGTGATACTCTTGCGGGACTATAGGCATCGTCTGCCATTGAACCTTAAACAACAGGAAACATGAAATGACTCAGCAAAACCAAAAAGAAGCAGCGAGTAAAAAGAAAGGGATTTACCTACTCCCAAACCTACTGACAACAGCAGGACTCTTTTCTGGCTTTTTCGCTATTGTTGAGTCTATGCAGGGTAATTTTGAAATAGCTGCAATCGCAATATTCGTAGCTATGGTGTTTGACGGTCTTGATGGCCGGGTTGCCCGAATGACAAATACCGAGAGTGACTTCGGCGCTGAGTACGACAGTATGGCCGATATCGTTTCCTTTGGTATGGCACCGGCGTTAGTTGCCTATAACTGGGCACTATCTGATCTTGGCAAGCTGGGGTGGCTGGCTGCATTTATATTTGTCGCAGGTGGTGCTTTACGTTTGGCGCGCTTTAATACCAATCTGGCTACCTCGGATAAACGCTTCTTCCAGGGCTTGGCTATTCCAAGTGCTGCTGCTGTTGTTAGCGGCCTGGTTTGGGTTGGTAGTAAATATGATATTACTCCAACGGTTGCCGAAGGTCCGAATATTGTGAACTACGTAGTGGCGCTAATTACGATCTGCTCAGGCTTGCTCATGGTTAGTAATTTCCGTTATCACTCGTTTAAAGATGTAGACTGGCGCGGCAAAGTATCCTTCCTGGTTATTTTGTTGGTGGTACTGGTATTCGTGGTGGTTGCGACTGAACCTTCGTTAGTTCTGTTTGCTATCTTTTTCTTATACGCATTATCAGGCCCGGTATTTACTATCCGCAGTGTAAGTAAATTGAAGTTAGAGCATGTGATTGGTGATACTGACGATGATGCCGACTTCGATGGCACCGATAATTCTGCAACCGACTCTGCGAAGAAGAAAGAGTCCGAAGCAGCGAAAAAGAGTAAAGAAGACGAAAAATAGAGCGATTCGCTCAATTTATATCCAAACAAATTCTAACGGCTAAAAAGATCTTGCGTTGGCCGTTACGATCCTTATAATTCGCCGCCGCTGTCAC
>JBBEBU010000010.1:0-99494 GCA_040882145.1 Idiomarina sp. | reverse complement strand
ACCTCTGACCTCTGCCTCCGGAGGGCAGCGCTCTATCCAGCTGAGCTACGGGCGCATAACGCAGGGTGCTGTTGATAAGCAGGCGGGAATTCTAGGGAAATTAAGCCCGATTGTCCAGACAAAACCTTGGCTTGATTACCAATCCTGCAGTTGCTGGAAGTCTTTAATGCGGTCACGTTGCAAAGTGAAGGCTTCAAATACGTCGTCAAAGTTTCGGTTGTAAGCGCCAAGGTTCGGAAGCGCGAAGTTCGCCTGAGTAAAAAACTCGTCGCTGCCCTGCCCCCAAGCATTTTGCCACCACCAGGTAATGCGTTCACGCGACTCGATTAAACGCTGACGACTTGGCAGTTTATCTGACTTCTCTGAGTTCACTTTGCCATTGGCTGGCAGCAGATTCCACAAATCGTTGTTGGGCCAACGCGCAAACGGAAACGCATGGTCTACTACGTAATCTTTTTTCAGGGAGTTTCCACTCCAGCTACAGGGTAACTTTTCAGTGCTGAGTAACTCTTGAACTCGCTGTCGAACCGCTGCGGTAGCTCGCACGGGGTCTTCCCATTGTAGAGCTACCATGAAGTCCAGCTTGGTAAATTTAGTTTCTAGTTTAGGCTGGTAGCCCATCATTAGCCCCACCCACTCATTGATAATGGCGGGTTCTATCCACAGGCTAAAGCGGGTAAACGACTCCCACAGTCGGAGCGGAACATAAAAGGTTCCGAGCGATGCCAGAAAGTTGTAGTCCAAACATAATTCAGCACTACTTATTCGCGATTTTGACAGCTCTACGGTAAACACTGGATCACTTGAACCCGGCAAGGTTGTGTAATGCGCGGGCATCTGTTTTATCAGTGCGGCTATGTGACGCAAAGTATTATGCAGTGCCGCTGCTACTTCCGTGTTCCGATACCTCGCGCCTAAATAAAAATCACTGGCCACATAGGAACGCAGTTTTTCCCAGCCGGAAGCTTTCACGAATCCCGGTTTGCTTCCTGACCCGTTCAGTTGCTGCATACCGTGCTGGTCTAGCAAAGGTTTATAAAGCTTCAACCAATACAGCGCCACTAAACCCATAGGCAATGCAACGTGGCCGTCGGTTTGTTCCATTACTGCACCCGGGTGCCCTTCGGCTATTCGCAGTAACGTGCGCAACAGAGCCACTTTGTAGGTTGACGCTTTGCGATCATTCACCACTATATTGCGTATTAACGGAAAGGCGCCGGTGCCATCGTCCGGCAAGGTAAGCAGCACGGTTTGCCAGTAAACGTCGTCACGTCCTAACTGGTCGTTTTGCTGCTCACTTGAAAGTAGCGTGTAGGTAAGGCCAAACTGGGTGGCCAATTTTTTCAGCTCATCGGCGCTAACCGGATACATTTTGCGTTCATCATGGCAAGCACCGTGACGCAGGGAAATCACTAACTTACCGTTGGGCTTTAACAGCGAACTCAATTTGCGGAAGCTGCGTTCACGCTGTGAAGGCAGAATATGCATCCATACCGCGCTTAGCAAAATGATGTCGAACTTCATTTGCAGCGCAAATACTTGGCGCAGCTCGGGCAAAGTGTCGTTTAGCCAATGAATGCCATGCTCAGCAGAATTCACCTGCGCTTCATGTAAAAGATTCTCTGCCGGCTCTACTGCTACTACCGATAAGCCATGCGTAGCTAAAAATCTCGCATCACGACCGGAGCCAGCGCCAATGTCCAGCGCTGTGCCTTCGCCGGGTAGGCGTTGTAACCAATCTGCATGCACGCTCTCGAAAGCCAGGCTGTCGTATTGCTGCAGCAAGGCCCTCGAGTTTTGTGAATAGTACTGAATGGTTTTATCGGTCATACCTTACCCGCTTCTATTGTGCGCGAATAGCGCACCGCTTTGTAAGATAATAAAGCATTTCAACAGCATTGCGCCAGTTGTCACAAACCTTCACCAAAGTGTCAACGGGATCTCACCTTAGCGGCTCAGGATAGGTATATGCCAATCACCCCGTAGGCTCGCTGGACCGCAAAGCATACAAACAAAAACGGGACACTTCACTGAAGTGTCCCGCTTTTAGTCTAACTTGCAGCTTTAGAAGTGGTAGCTAATACCCACCTGGAAGCCATCTAAATCACCAAACTGGGCTTTACCGGTTGCGGCAAAGTTTTGCGTAATGAAAAACTTCACGCCCGCCGAGTACGAGGTAAAGCTCTCGTCTTCCATGTCGACCCAGCTTGCTTCACCGTTTAGCTCAAAGGCGTCACCCAGCATAACTTTTACGCCACCGAAGGCACCGTAGTCGGTTTCACTTTCTGACGCCACATCGAACTGGCCATCAGAGCCAAAACCGAAGTCAGCTTTCAAATATTGAGCCTGTGGACCAAGGTAAAATGCTGCGTTTTCAGCGTTACCTAAAATAAAACCAAGGCGCGCATAACCGACATCTAAGTCCAGTTCTTCGCCGCCAGTCCAGTCGCCCGAAAGCTGAGCGTAGCTTGCTGATAAAAACCAGCGCTCGCCTAGCTGGCTGGAAATTTCGGCTCCGTAACCGTCAAAGGTGGTGTCAGCTTCATCCTGCTCAATATAGCTTGCGCCAATGTAGCTAAAAGAAGGCCCGCGTTCCTGAGTTTGTGCTTGCGCTGAGGGCGCAACCAAACCTAAACAAAGAGCCGCAGAAATAGCCGTTGGAATAAAAAGTGTGTTTACGTTCATGTAACTAATCTCCATTGAAGAACTGAGCCTAAGATTGGCCCCGAACGTCAGGTATTACAAGGGTTTGCGGCGGGTTTAGCGTAAAAGTTCGGTTAAGATCGAGGTTTTTTACAACTTCTTTTCGGTTACTGCGCCCTCGCTGTCACGAAACCTTCACTGAACTGTCAACAGAATCTCACTTAAACAGCACAGGATAGGTCAAACCCATATTGGGAGATTGACCATGCACCAGGCTCGTCCGAATTTAAGTATTGAAGAACAGATATTCGCTCGTTTACCCGCTATTGCTCGCCAGCCCTGGCTTGAGCGTCCGGTTCGCAAAGCTCTGAAAAGTTTATGTCACGAGCAGGACTTCGAAAGCTTTTTAAGCACGCATAACCACCGCATTGGTAGTGACTTCGTGGGCGACATTCTGGATTTTTTCGAATTTGATTACTTAGTGTCGCCACGGGCAATCGAAAATATTCCCCAGCAAGGCCGGGTGGTTATTTATGCCAACCACCCTATTGGTTCGCTGGACGGCATTGCGCTGCTGCACATGGTGCGGCAGGTGCGCCCCGACGTGCGTATTGTTGCCAATCAACTACTATGGGGCTTAACGCAGCTGCGCCCTATGCTGCTGCCGGTTACCAATATTGGCGGTCGTGCCGGCAAGCTGCAATTGCAACGTATTCACGAGTTTCTGGCCAACGAAGGCGCGGTCATTATATTTCCTTCGGGTGAGGTTTCACGCCTGCGTCCGCAGGGTGTGCGCGACACGCACTGGCAATCGGGCTTCGTAAAAATTGCCCGTAAAACCAATACGCCTATGCTGCCTATTCATGTACAGGGGCGTAATTCCTGGTCGTTTTACGGCTCATCCATGGTGCATAAAACCCTGGGTACGCTACTGCTGATTAAAGAAATGTTCCGGCAGCGTGGCGGTCAGGTGCGTTTTACTGTGGGTCAGGCCCATCAGCCGGGCGTTGCTAATATGAGTTCCCGCGACGCCGCACGCCATCTGCGCAAACAGTTATATAGTCTGGCTAAAATTGCCAAACGTAAAGCGACGCCTGCTGCCAAGGCCCCGCGCGCTATTGCTTATGCCGAGTCGCCGCTGGCGGTTCGCGATGCCCTGGCACAGCAGGAGTTATTGCTGGAAATGCCAAATGGCTTACAACTTTACCTTTACTACGCACAGCCTGACTGCCCGGTGCTGCGTGAGTTGGGGCGCGTACGTGAGCAGGTATTTCGCGCCATTGGCGAGGGCACGTCGAAGCGCTGCGATGTCGACACCTATGATCAAAGCTTTGCGCACCTGATTTTATGGCACCCGCAGCATATGAAAATTGCCGGTGGTTACCGACTTGGCGTTGCCACTGCTAACTTTCAGCAATTCGGCCAAGGTGGTGTTTATACGGCATCACTGTTTAACCTGCGCCAGGCGTTCTCTCGCTACATTCGCAACGGTATTGAGCTGGGCCGCAGTTTTGTCTGCGAGGCCTACCGTGACCGCTACAGCCTGGACTACCTATGGCTGGGTATCGGCGTATTCCTGCGTAAGTATCCGCAGCAACGCTTCTTGTTTGGTCCGGTAAGTTTAAGTGGTGATTTCCCGGCGCCCGCGAAAGACTTAATCGTGGCTTATTATCAGCACTTTTATCCGGCCTCAGCTCCGTTAGCGGAAGCGAACCGGCCCTTTGAAATCAGCGCGGCTAGCATGCAGCAATTTCAGCACATGCTGGCAGCCGCTGCAGCAGATAGCAGTGAGGTTGACGCACAAAAAGCCTTTGTGTTTCGCGAGCTAAAGGCTCAGCTGAAACTATTGAATTGCGCGCTGCCGCCGCTGTTTAAGCAATACAGCGAGCTATGTGACGCTGGTGGCGTGCAATTTGCGGCCTTTAGCGTTGATCCTGACTTTAACAATAGTGTGGATGGTTTGGTGATTGTGGATTTGCACAAACTGAAACCAGCCAAGCGTCAGCGTTATCTTGAGCAGCACCACAATGACATGGCGAAAGCGTCATAAACACTAGCGGCAACCCACGACTTTAGGCACACTGGAGGTTCACTCAAACAGGCGCAAGGAAAAGGGACATGAAGTTGGTTACGCTGGGCCCGGCCGGGACATTTTCGGAAATTGCTGCCCGCCGCTATGCTGCTCAACTGGCGACGAGTCCTGAGCTCTGCTTTGAATCAAGTTTGCAACGCACCCTGGCACGGCTGAACGACGATTGCGATGTCGCCGTGGTGCCTATTGAGAATATTGCTGAAGGTTTTGTGTCGCCGGTAGTGGATTACCTGTTGCGCACACCGCTACAAATAGTCGCTGAACTGCGGGTACCTGTGCATTTTAGTTATGTAAGTAATAGTCACGCGCCTACTAAAATCTACGCGCAGTTTGTGGCCCAGGGCCAGTGCGGTGAGTTTTTAGCCAGTACCTTCGCCGCCAGTTCGCATGCCACTCAGTTGGTTACCACCGGCAGCAATACCGAAGCCTTAGAAGTATTGCTAAGCACCCCAAATAGCGGGGCCATAGTGCCTACCCATTGCGTGGCAGAACTTTATGCCGACAAGCGCAGCGCTGCAACGCTGCAGGTTACCCATGAAGTAGCCGACTACCCGCACAATGAAACGCGTTTTATTGCGTTGCAAAGCAAGCAACAGCGGCTAGCGCCAGAGCCGGGCGTGGCTTATAAAACCAGCGTGTTGTTAATAGATGACGACGACCATCCGGGTTTGCTGGCCGACAACTTGCAGCTATTTGCACGCCATCAGGTGAACCTGACCTCTATTGTGTCACGCCCAACCGGCACTAAATTTGGCAATTATCACTTCTTTTTAGACTGCGACGGGCATAGTGAAAGCCAGGGTTTAATGCAGGCAGTTGCGGCTATTCGCCGCCAAAGCCGGCTGGTGCTACTTGGCAGCTACCCAAGCGCGATGAGCGTTGTTAATGACTAACAACAACCTGATTGCGCCCACGCTCTTTTGCCTCATATAGCGCAGCATCGGCTTCGGCTAATAGCTCCTGCAAATGATCATGCTTTTGCACGCGATAAACCACGCCAATACTTACCGTAAGGCTAATCAATTTATCGTCTACGGGGCACGGATGACTGGCTATTTGCGCGCACACACGTTTACTAACGCGTTCGGCCTGAGCACAGTTGGCGCCGGGTAAAACAATAGCAAATTCTTCGCCGCCAATACGTGCCGGAAGGTCGCTTTCACGCAGCTCAGCTCGTTCAAAAAACGCGCGCCGATTTAACAGCTTGGTTAAATCATCAATATTGGCCAGATTGGTCAGGCGTTGTTCGCTGGTAACAAATACCAATAGCGGAAACACCATGGCAGTGCATACGGTAAGCAAAATGTGGCTAATCAGTAGGGTTTCCAGTAACAGCGCCACCTGACCCGACTTGGCAAAGTACAATGACGTACCCAACAGAAGGGCCTGCGCCAGCATGGCTACCGCATGAATACCAAAGAGTATGGTCAATAAGTGCTTAGGTAGCGGCGGTCTGCTGTTAATGCCACGCAGTAAAACCACGGCGTAGAAAAATATCAGCGCAATAACCATGCTGGTAAACAGTTGCGCCCACACAGGTACAGAATACAGCATCGCCAAAGCCAGAATAATCAGCGCAGCACCAATGAGCAGCGATAATTTAAAGCGGCGGCTGATACTTTTGCCCAAATAAGACCGAATACCCAGCAGCGCTAACAGCGGCCCGACAATAAATAGAAAATCGGCAACCAGTATGGTGAGTATTGGAAAATCAATAACAGTTCTGGCGCTGGCCACAATAGCGGCAATCGCAAACACAAAACAGGAAGCCGACCAGTAAATAAAGCAGCCCAGGCGACGATGAATCTGATAAACCACCAACATTAGTGCGGCAAGTAGAAAGTTGACCGTAATGGCAATAATGATCAGGGTGGGCAAATGCACCATAGTTAACCTGCAACCTAGTTACGATAGCTAAATGATAAGCTAATTTTTTGTTAAGCCACAAACCGTTTATCGGTAATGCGGCAGCTTTGGTCTATTAAGCATTGCATGCTTACGTAAGCTTTGCTTAGCTAGACCACTATTTGTTGACGCAGGAAATTGCTATGAACCTTCTGAAAACAGTTGTACCCGCATTACTGGTAGTGGCTATGGGCGGAATGAATCCGGCTCTGGCCACTACTGACAAGCCACATTTAGCGCCGGAAGACATTTTCGAGCTTGAGCATGCCAATAACGTGCAAATTTCTCCCGACGGTAAGTACGTGGTTTATGTTCGCAGCAGTTTTGATGTGATGGCTGACAATACCAGCCGCAGCCTGTGGTTAATTGACGTTGCCACTGGCAAACACACACCTTTATTTGCTGACCAACACAGTTATGGCAACCCGAGCTGGGCACCCGACAGCAATCGTTTAGCTTTCACCTCGAACCGTCAGGGTCGCAATCAAATTCATGTGCATTGGCTGCAAGAGCAGCGCACGGCGCAAATTACCGAAGTGCAACAGTCGCCGTCACAGCTAAGCTGGTCACCTAACGGTGAACACTTAGCCTTTATGATGAGCGAGCCGGCTGCTGCAACCGACTTTGCGCGTAGCGTATATCAACCGAAGAAGCCAAAAGACGCAAAATGGGGCGCAACGCCAATTGTGGTGGAGCGGACTTATTACCAACGTGACGGCCGCGGTGTTATGGCCTCCGAATATAGTCAGATTTTTGTGGTTCCTGCCTCAGGCGGCAGCGCACGCCAGTTAACCGAAGGGCCTTACAATCACAATGGCCCATTAACCTGGCTACCGGATAACAATACCCTGGTATTTTCTGCCAACCGCAATGAAAACTGGGAGTACCAAGGTTCAGAAAGTAACTTGTGGCAGCTAAACCTAGCGTCTGAAGAGTTGACTCAGTTGACCGATATTCCGGGTGCAGAGTACTCGGCCACACTGTCTCCAAATGGTCGTAAACTTGCGTTCCTGCATCGCTCCAACGAGCCAGTTGCTTACAAAAATACCAAGCTGCACGTGATGGACTGGCAGTCCAAACAAACCACCGCACTGCTGGCCGATTTTGACCGGTCGGTAGAAAGCCCAAGCTGGCTGAACAATACCAAGCTGGCGTTCCAATACGCCGACAAAGGCCGCAATAAAGTAGCCGAAGTTGACTTGAACAGTCGCCGTAGTGATTTAGTTAATGACCTTGGCGGTGTGTACGTAAGCCGTCCGTACTTAAGCGGTATGTATTCAGCGTCTGCGGGCACTGGTGCTATTGCTTATACCCGCGGCACTGAATACCGCTTAGCCGACGTTGCTGTGTTTGACAGCAGCAAAACCAAAGGCAAACAAAAGCAGGTATTTACGCAGTTGAATGAAGACGTGCTTGGCCAGCGTAAGCTTGGTGAAGTGCATGAAATTAACTATGAATCCAGCTTCGATGGTACTGAAATTCAGGGCTGGTACATTACCCCGCCCGACTACGACCCGTCGAAAAAATACCCGCTGATTGTTGAAATTCACGGTGGCCCGCATTTGGCCTACGGTCCTTTCTTCGCCGCTGAGCATCAGCGTTATGCCGCTGAGGGCTATGTGGTGTTCTACAACAACTATCGTGGCAGTACCTCCTATGGTGAAGACTTCGCCTTATTGCTGGACGGTTTCTATTCGTCAGAGCGCGACTTTGCCGACCACATGTCAGGCATTGATGTGTTGATTGAAAAAGGTGTGGCCGATGCCGACAATCTTTATATTGCCGGTGGTTCTGCTGGTGGTATTGCAACTGCCTATGCGGTTGGCTTAACCGATCGCTTTAATGCCGCCGCCGCCACCAATCCGGTGATTAACTGGGTGAGCAAAACCCTAACGGCTGACAGCTCTATGGGACAAATTGCTAACCAATTTCCAGGCATGCCATGGGAAGAGTTAGACCATTACTGGAAGCGTTCACCGCTGTCGGTGGTTGGTAATGTAAAAACCCCAACGCTGCTATTCACCGGTGAAAAAGACCGTCGGACGCCAATATCGGAAACGGAACAATTTTATCAGGCCCTGCAGTTATTGCAGGTAGATACTGCTATGGTACGCGTACCTGATGCTTATCACGGCGTAACCGCCAAGCCGTCGCGGGTTATTGCTAAAATTGAGCACACGCTGGCCTGGTTCGCCCAATACCGGAAATAAAACATGAAATACACTCGCTGGTTGCTGCTGCTTGTTATTGGAACTTTGGTTCTGCTTGGATCAGCAGGCAACTGGTCGGTGTTTTTAAATCCCTTCCCGGTGTTTTTTATACTCTTCTATGTGATTTCAGGAACCGTATTAACCGGTGGGGTGAAAGGGCTTAGCGCCACGGTTCGCGGTGCGAAACTACTGCAGGCTGGAGCGCACATGTCTACCACCATTTCGCAAAACCTATTACGCCTGTACCGTCGGCAGCTCTGGGCTACTTATTCAGCTGGGGTGGTAGCTTTTGGTATTGGTGCTATTTCGATTCACTTTTACGCCAGTAAAGCCACGATGACGCCGGACTACAGCTACGTTTATGCGGTGAATCTGGTGAGTTTGTTTTATACGGTAATTATTGCTGAGTTTGTGTTTCGGCCCCTGCTACGTAAGCTGCAGGAGCCGTTTCACTTTTCTATTTAAAGCTACTCGGCGTAAGCCGCGCTTATTTCCTTCAATTTTTTATCCATTTCGGCGCGACTGTGCCAATGCCCTTGCGCCATAACGCCCAGCGGTTCAGCAACTGTAGCTAAGTCGTTCAACGGGTTCTCAGCAACCAGCACTAAATCGGCACGGTGCCCAACGGCTACCGACCCAAAACGGTCGTTCTTGGCAAAGTAATCACCCACTAACCGCGTTGCTGACCACAGAATGTCGCCATTGGAGATGCCCGCTTCCGACATTTTCACCATTTCATGGCGAACGGAGAAGCCCGGCACACTAAACAATTGTGGCGCATCGGTACCAAACAACACCGGCACACCACCATCGTGCAAGGCTTTCAATAAGCGGTCACGATTGGCTGCCTGCACTTCAGCGGTGGTGGTATTCAAATAAGGGTTGTCACGCTCGGATAAAAAGCCCACCCAGCGATCGCGCACTTGCGCTGGTACGTATTGCAACTCCTCGTAACGCATCAGTTCCGAGCTGTCGGCCGCGCCAATAAGGGTTTCCCATAACGCCTGCGTCGGCACTACCGCACCGCCGTACTCGCGAGTAAGTGCTACCGCCTGATGCAGCTGTGCATCAGTAATAGGTGTGGTTAGTGCATTCAGGTATTCCAGGTAACCGTCCAGGTGATCAATGGTACGTTGCCCCGCCATTAACGCACGCCCTAAGCCAACGGAACTTGGCACATGGCCCGCAAAATCAATGCCCAGAATACGCGCCAGCGAGGTTATTTCGCGATACTCTTCCAACGTTAAGCCGGGGTGAATTTTAAGTAAGTCCCAACCTTCTTCAACCTGATCACGTACCCGTATTAAGGCCTGCTCGGTAGAGCGCACCGAATTGCCACTGAAGCTTGGTCCGGCCAAATAAAGTGTCGGTCCTACCCGCTCGCCTGAGCGAATGTCGGATTTTAGCTGCAGTTGATGTGAGTGTCCCAACATGCCGCGCACTGTCGTTACGCCGCCAGTTAAATACAAATACAACACATCGTTTAAGTACCGTGGCGGAATACCTTCAAAGGAGTTAGCTGGCGGCACATGGCCATGCATTTCCGCTAGGCCAGGTATTAAATAGGCTTGGTTCGCATCAATAACCATAGCATCTGCCGGAATATCCAGATTCGGCCCAAGCGCAATAATTCGATCACGCTTTATCAGCACTTGCTGATTACGAATAACCTGATTGGCGCTAGTTACCATGGGTAACACATTCACATTCACAATAGCTCGGTATTCGCTATCGGAATCAGCTTGTACCTGAGTAACCGCATGAGTTTCGGTGTCGGGCGCTGGTTGCTGCGCACAAGCGCTCAGCAGCAAAGCAGTACCTAAAGCAAAGATACGATAGAGGTTCATCAAGGTTCCTGTTGTTTAAAATAAAGCATGCTAAATTAGTAACATGTTTTTACCCTAAAGGACTATTCAATTCGGTGATGACTGCCATTTGTTTGTCGCAATATATTGCCGTTAGGCGGCCTACCAGTGCTTGCTAACCCAGTTATTAATAAGGGCCGCTGGACTGAGTTTGTTAATCAGCATGCCGCCGCCAGTGTCAGCAGTGGCTACCGCCTGTTAAGCAACGGCGCTGACGCCTTGGCGGCGCGCCAGGTCAGTAGTCGCTACGCGCACAGCCGGATTTGTGTGCAAACCTATATTTGGGAAGACGACGATACCGGCCGGCTGCTGATGGCTGAGTTGTTAACCGCTGCCAAACGCGGGCTGCAAATATATCTGCTACTGGATGATATGGACGTGCGCGGCAACGACTATGCGCTCGCCCTGCTCGATCAGCACCCTAACATTCATATTCGGTTGTTTAATCCGTTCCGCTTTCGCTTTTCACCGGTGCATGCGTTAGTCGAACTTATTTTTCGTGGCAGCGAATTAAACCATCGTATGCACAATAAAGCCTGGCTGGTTGACGGCCTGTTCGCCGTCATTGGAGGGCGTAACATTGGCGATGCCTATTTTGACCGCAGCCAGGACACCAATTTTATTGATTTGGATATGGCCGTAGTTGGCAGTGAAGCAGCCGCCGCCGAGGCGTCGTTCTGGAATTACTGGGAGCATCCGTTAGCTATTCCAATTTATCGGCTGAAACGATTACGCAAAGCCGCCCGTATTTGGGAAAAACACCCGCTATGGTTAAAGCTAAAGCAGCTTCCTGAAATGGCAAATGCCATCACCAAAACCCCACCCCAACTCAGTGACCATAGCCCATGGTTGTCACCAAATCATTATCAATGGCATGCTAACGCCCAATTTATCGCGGACAATGCCAATAAAGTACAACGCACCAGCCAACAGTCTGCTGGCGTGCTGCAAGCCATTTTGTTTCGCTTAGCCCGGGCCAAACAACAGATATGTATTATCTCGCCCTATTTCACCCCCGGCGAAGCTGGCGTTGCTATGCTGGCGTCACTAGTTGCCAAGGGCGTGGAGGTGAAAGTACTGACCAATTCGCTGGCCAGCAACGATGTTCTGTTTGCGCACAGTGGGTATGCCAAACGCCGCCGCAGCCTGTTAGCTGCCGGGGTGAAACTGTTTGAAATGAAAGCCGAGCAAAAATCTCGCTTACGTTTAAGTACTGCCAAAGCGAGCTTGCACAGCAAAGCCTTGCTAATTGACCAGCAGGAAGTTTTTGTGGGTTCGTTCAACTTGGGCGCTCGTTCGGCGCTAATCAATACAGAGTTAGGTATTTTCATTGATAATAAAGACATGGCTAGTCGCATTAGCAAGATTTTTACCGAAAGCACTCGCAGCGAAATTTGCTACCGGCTGCGTTATATTAACCAGCGCATCGTCTGGCAAGACACTCACCGTTGCTACATGCGCGAACCCGATAGCCGTTGGTGGCGACGCCTGTTAGCATGGTTGGCACAACAACTACCATTGGAGTCACAGTTGTAATCATGGCTTATCTGAGTTTATTTGGCATGGCCTTTTTAGCCGCGACCATTTTGCCGGCGTACTCAGAGATCCTGTTGATAAAACTGCAGAACGATGGCTATCCGGTAGTCTGGTTATGGTTTTGGGCAACACTTGGCAATACGCTTGGTTCGGCGGTGAACTGGCTACTTGGTCGGTATTGCCTACACTTTCAGGACCGCCGCTGGTTTCCGTTTAAGAAAGACAAACTGGCGAAAACCCAGGCTTGGTTCCAAAAATATGGGGTGTGGACTTTGCTGTTAGCCTGGGCGCCAATTGGCGGCGATGCACTAACCTTTATAGCCGGTGTTATGCGAGTTAACTTCGGGCTGTTTTTCTTACTTACGATGATCGGAAAAGGCGCGCGCTACGCCGCCGTGCTTGGTATCATACATTGGCTATTTTAATGGAGGAAATACCCTATGCCGTCTTTTGATGTGGTGTCTGAAGTCGACGAAGTCGAATTACGTAATGCGGTTGATAATGCCCGCCGAGAGCTTTCCACGCGCTTTGATTTTCGCGGCGTGGAGGCCAGCATTGACCAAAAAGAATTTACCGTCACCCTGAAAACCGAATCGGATTTCCAACTGCTGCAACTGCGTGACATTTTTTACAGTAGCTGCGCCAAGCGTGGCATTAGTACCGCGGGTGTAGATTGCGAAGATGAGCCAGTACACTCAGGAAAAAGTTATAGCTTTAACATTGGCTTTAAGCAGGGTATTGAACAGCCAATTGCCAAGAAAATGATCAAGCTGTTGAAAGACAATAAACTGAAGGTTCAGGCCGCTATTCAGGGTGATAAAGTTCGCGTGACCGGAAAAAAACGCGATGACCTGCAAGAAGCCATCGCGGTATTGAAGAAATCAGATATTGAGCTGCCGCTACAATTTGAAAACTTTCGCGACTAACTGCTATCCCAACGCCGGGTGGGTATTGGCAAAGCTTGGATGCTGATCCACCCGCGCCAACATGGCTTGTAAGTTCGGCCAGTCGGTAATCGTAATAAGCTTGCGGAAAATGGCCCAGCTTAAGTAACAGGCTAAGCGCAACTCGCCGTCACTAACGTCGGCACCCACCTGCCCCCAATCACGCTTTTCCAGCGCAGCCAACGAGGCATCAACCCGTTCTTGCTGGCGCGTTAAATAGCTACTTTGCTCCGGTGTTAAGCCGTCTTTACTAAGTAAAAATAAGTTAATACTGGTATCGAGTAAGGTATTTGCCAGGCAAAATAGGTCATAATCCTGAACTGAACTAAAAAATTCCTGACCCGCCTGTTCGCGAATGTATTTTAGAATAGCCGCGGAATCATGCAGTACCAGCCCGTCAACTTCAGCGAAGGGTACCCGTTTAGTTGGGCTTAGCTTACCGCTAATCGCTTGATCGGCTTCTGCAAAGGTATAGTTTTGCCCCGTTTGTGCCAGTGCAACACGACAATGGCGCACGAATGGCGATGTATAACTTCCATAAAGCTTCATAGCCACACCTCATTTTGGAATATGGTAAAATTTCTGAATCCACTCAAGCCTAGTGCGAAACAAGGATGACTACAATGAAAAGAGTGCTGCAGTCGTTAGTTAAAGGATTGGCAATACTACTGCCAATTATTCTCACCATAGCGTTAGTTCGTTGGTTATTAGTCACGATGGAAACCTGGTTAAAGCCATTATGGTTAATGGTGCTGCCAGAATTCTATTACTTCCCGGGGCTAGCGTTTATTAGTTTTCTTATTATTGCCATCATTATGGGGTTCAGTTCGCGCTGGCGCTTGTTTTATGGCGTTTGGATGATTCCCGGCCGCGTGATGGAAAAGCTCCCGGTGATGCGTCAGTTATATGCAACCATTAACGATATTTTTGAATTAATGTCGGGCAAAAACTTTACTGAAGAATCGGTAGTATTAGTGACCCTACCGAACTCGAATATGCAGCTTATTGGCATAGTCACCAAAAAAAGCGGCGTGAAAGGCGATATGATTTCCGAATGTTTAGATGACGACCAAATCGCCGTGTATTTACCCATGAGTTACATGGTTGGCGGTTACATGGTTATGGTGCCGCGCAACTGCACCA
Organism: Idiomarina sp.; assembly: GCA_040882145.1. GTDB lineage: Bacteria > Pseudomonadota > Gammaproteobacteria > Enterobacterales > Alteromonadaceae > Pseudidiomarina. Next base: position 85,156 of record JBBEBU010000010.1, on the reverse strand, counting down.
CTAACCTGGATATGAGCCCTTCCGATGCCATGCAACTGGTGATTAGCGGTGGTTTAGGCAAAGGTCAGCGCACCGAACCAGCTGATTCAAATACTAAAAATAAATCAAAGGAGTAGTCATGGCATACTTGCCAGCGGTTGAAATTGACCCCAAAAACACGGCCACCAGCAGCGTTATCTGGTTACACGGACTTGGGGCCGACGGCAACGATTTCGCGCCCTTAGTGCCACATTTGGGGCTTTCTGATAACACCCGTTTTATATTCCCGCATGCGCCCCGGATACCGGTAACCATTAATGGCGGCATGGTGATGCCGGCCTGGTACGATATTCTGGAAATGAGTATTGCCCGCAAAGTCGACACCCCGCAATTGGAAGCTTCTGCTGCCGCTACCAAAGCGCTGATTGAACGTGAAATTGAACGGGGCGTGCCGGCTGATAAAATTATCGTCGCTGGGTTTTCACAAGGTGGTGCGGTTGCCTATGAAGCGGCGTTAAGCTTTCCGAAAACCCTTGCTGGGTTGCTGGTGCTGTCGAGCTATTTCGCCACGCGTGAAACCTTGGTTCGTCACGACGCCCAACAACAATTGCCCATTATGGTTCAGCATGGCACTCAAGATCCCGTAGTACCCGAATCATTAGGTCAACAAGCCTATCAGGCGTTACAAGAAATGGGGTATCCGGTTCAGTATCAACACTACGAAATGCAGCATCAGGTAGTACCGGAGCAAATCCAACACATCGCTAGCTGGTTACACGAGCGTTTAAACGGTTAGTCTTCATCGACAGGTGGCGTATATTGCTCAACGCGATTACGCCCACTTTCTTTGGCTTTATAAAGGGCATTATCAGCGGCTACCATCACGTCATCTTCATTGTCGAAATGAGTACTAAACTCGGCAACACCAAAGCTAGCCGTAACCTCTACGTCAGGCTGAGCCGCACCCGGAGCTAGCAAATCAAGCGAGGAAATGGCAGCACGTAATTTTTCGGCTACCAGCATGGCGTCTTGCGCACCAGTTTGCGGTAACAACAAGGCAAATTCTTCACCACCCATGCGAGCAAACACGTCAACATCTCGCAGCATGCCAGATAGTCTGCCGGCTACGGCTTGCAGTACGTCATCGCCAAAACCATGACCATAGGTGTCGTTTAGTTGCTTGAAGAAGTCTATATCTACCATCACAAAGCTACTTACCTGTTCCGGGTAACGCTGATAGCGCGTCCACTCATGCGCCAGACGCTGCATCATGTAGCGACGATTTGGAACCTGGGTTAGCTCATCTATCAAGGCTTGCCGGCGTAGCTTCAGCTCCAACTCTTTATAATCGGTAATGTCCTGTACGGTGCCAACCATACGGAACGGCTGACCGTCTTCGTCGCGCTCCAATGACGCCAGCTCGTGCACCCAACGAACCGAACCATCGGGTCGCACAATACGATGCTCAACGTCATGCTCACCCGATTCTATGGCTTTCGCTTCGCTGCTTAACACACTCTCGAAATCGTCACGGTGAATCAGTTGATTGAACAACTTGACGCTGGGGGTAACTTTGTCGGGGTCTAAACCAAACATCTGATAAATAATGGGTGACCACCATAGCTCACCGGTCGCCATATTTGAGGTCCAATGGCCCAATTGCGCAATTTCCTGAGCCTGATTCAAGCGAATAAGGTTTACCGCCAAATCATCTTCCAGCACTTTACGCTCGGTAATGTCCTGATGGGTGCCGCAAATTCGAGTGGGGTGCCCACTAAAATTACGATCAGTTATCTCGCCGTGAGCTTCAATCCAACGCCATTCACCATTAGCGTGGCGCATACGGAAGGTCGCGTAGTAAACGTCTGCATCGCCTTTTATATAAGCGGTTAAGGCACCTATCATGTGTAGGTAATCGTCGGGGTGCACCAACTCGCGAAAGGTACTCATACTCTCGTCAAGCTGCCGCACTTTGCGCCCTAACATAGCCGCCCAAGTGTTATTGAAATACACATGATGGCTGGGCAGCCGTAAGTCCCAGGTACCGATGCCGGCCGCGCGCAGCGCATAGTGCTTTTGATCCAAATTGCGCCGGGTTTCAATAGAAATAGAAGCGATAACCGCCGAGGCAATAGCCAGTGAGGTAATGTAAACCCAATGCGCTTGCTGGGTGTACTTCAAATCAATGAACACGCCGTGTCCACTCAAGGTGCCGACCGACGCAATCATAGTGAATAACAAAATGGCCAGCGACGACACCTGTAAATTGGTGGTCATGGCTATCCATACCACCAATAACATTGGCAGCACCAATAACCCATCGGCAAAGTTGAAGTAATCCAGAATAAATATTTCTACCGCCAGAATCAGCAGCAACGCCGTGGCCAAGCCACTATAACCGCGAGTTAACGGCCGCACTGTTGAGCGGGCAATAGCAAGTATAGGTAGTGCAAAGAGTAAAATACCGGCGGCATCACCCAACCACCACATGAGCCAGTCGCGTGGCAAAGCCGGTAGCGCTATTTTATCTAACAGGTAAAGCTGCAGGGTTCCGGCGCTAGCACTGAGCACTGACGTTAAACCCGCTCCAACGAGCAGGAATAAGAACAAATCGCGGGAGCGCTCGAACATGCTGCTAAATTTTTGGCGTTGTAGTAAATGCGCTGTAAATACGGGGATCAGAGTATTGGTGAGGCCAATACCGCTACCAAGCGGAAACGGCAGATCAGAAATGAAAAAAGCAATGCACAACTCAGCCAGCAATATAGCCGGCCATAAATCCAGTCGCCAACGCAACAGCAAGCCAAGCGCGATACCTGCCGGAGGCCAGATTAGGGTAACAAACACATTCTCTTGGGTGTAAAACAGCCCCAGTGCGCCACTCAAAAAATAGAGCAGCGCTAATGTCAGAAACTGCAGTGCATAGCGTTTGTTCATCGCGTTATGCTAAATCCTTTATTCGTGCGAACTCATCTACACGAACTTAACGGCTTAATAAGTTCCTATAGTCTTAACTTTTTAGTCGGCGAGTTGTTGCAGCCGGGGTGCCCAGAATTCAGCCAGTTTGCGGCCGCGCTCAGGCGTATCAATAATAAAGTTTACGTGCCCTAGTTTACGACCCGGACGCGCTTCTTTGTTATACCAGTGGCAGTCCGCCGCAGCTGCCTGCCATAGCTCATAAGGAATTGTTTCCACGCCAATAACATTCACCATTAAGGTGGGCGCACAAAGCAAATCGGGCAACGGCAATCCGGTTAAACAACGCATATGCAGACCGAATTGATCGCAATTCGAACCGCTCATGCTCCAATGCCCGGAGTTATGCACTCGTGGCGCTATTTCATTTACCAACAAATAGTGTTTATTGCCCTCAGTTACCACAAAGAACTCAATCGCCAGCACCCCAACGTAATCCAGCGCTTTGGTAATGCTTTCAAAATAGCTCTCTGCCTGCTTTTGTAAGTACTCACTTACCCAGCCTTCACCGGCAATGCTGTAACTTAGAATGCCGCGGTCATGAACATTCGTAATCAGCGGGTAACAGCGAATAGTGCCTTGCTTGTCGCGTGCACCAACCAGTGATACTTCATACTCAAACGGAATTAAATTCTCGGCAATGCCCGCCTGTTTCCCCGCGCTTGCCAGCAAAGGTTCCACGCTGTCTTGCGGCTGCCAGCGCCATTGGCCTTTGCCGTCGTAACCACCGCGAGCGGCTTTTAGCACCAATGCCCGGGTAGATTTCTCCAGTATTGCCGCCAGCTCGGTTTCAGTTTCGTATGCCTGCCAGGGAGACGTTGGCACCTGACAATCGTCAAACAACTGCTTCTCGGAGCGACGGTCGGTTAACGCCGTAATTTTTTCCGGATCCATTAAAAACTTGCTACGCGCCAGCTCAATGATGTCGGCTGGAACGTCTTCATGTTCCCAGCTCACTACGTCAGCCCAGTCAACCGCCTCGGCTAAGCTTAACGCCAGCGGCTCGGTACTGGCCAGCGGCATCACCTGCTGCGTGCGGGTGGAATATAATAAGCAATAATGCCCCTGCTGAATTGCACTGCGGCCAAGCATGTGGCCAAGCTGCCCGTCACCAATCAGCAGAACTTTCATTCGTCCAGCTCCAAGTCAGGGCCAGATAGAACCTTGGCACGCTGAGCGTCACGGAACTCATTCACGCGTTGACGTACTTGTTTATCACTGACACCAACAATCTGAGCCGCCAGTAAACCGGCGTTCGCAGCGCCGGCAGGGCCAACGGCTAAAGTACCCACTGCCACACCTTTTGGCATTTGCACAATAGAAAGCAGGCTATCTAAGCCTTTCAATTGTTTGCTCGGAACCGGAACACCTAGCACCGGAATAGCCGTAAACGCAGCCAACATGCCCGGCAAATGAGCAGCACCGCCAGCGCCAGCAATAACCACAGGTACGCCATCAGCTTCGGCTTGTTGCATGGTTGAGGCGAGCAAATCGGGGGTTCGGTGAGCGGATACAACCTGGGCGCGCCAGGGAACCTGCAGCTCTTTCAGCATTTTTGCGGCTTCTTGCATTACCGGCCAATCGGATTGCGATCCCATTAATATTAGAACTGGTGCCATTAGTTATTCCTCACCGACCTAAAAAAGAAAGGCACGAATTGTAGCCAGACCTAAGCAGTGGTGCAAATTTAATCGTCTTTATGAGTGGGATTGCTGGTATCTGATTGCAGCACGACTTTATTACGGCCGTTATTTTTTGCTTCAAATAGCGCGCGATCAGCACGGCTTAGCCATTGCGACCAGGATTGTCCGCTTTGGAGTTCGGCAACACCAGCGCTGGCGGTAATGGAAACGGTTGCGCCCTTGCCTGCAAACGGCCGGCTGCCAATGACGGTAATGAGTTTTTCAGCGGCAACATTGGCGTCATGACTGGTGGTGCTAGGAAGCACCACCAGAAACTCTTCGCCACCGACCCGGAAAACCGTATCGGTGGCGCGTATTGCTCCAAGTAAGCGCTTGGCCGTTTGCTTCAGCATCTGGTCACCAAATAAATGCCCGTGCTCGTCGTTAAGGCTTTTAAAATGGTCCAGATCAATCATGATTAAACTGGCCGGACGCTTATAGCGCTCTTTCAGCTGAATATTTTCAATCAAGGTGTGGGTAACCCGGTTGCGGTTATAAATCCCCGTTAAAGGATCGGTTATCACCAGCTCGGTCATGCTCTTTTGCAGGCGCTGAAGCAGCACCACGAAGGTACCACCGAGCACCAAAATCATGGCCTGTGAAACGGCAAAACGCCAACTATGCGTAAAGGAAAGTGCAAACCAGCTACTGACAACGAAAGAGCTGTATATGATAGGAATGATAATGACAGTAAGACGGCGATTGAATAAGAAAAACAAGGCGACCATTACCGGATAAGCCCAGTAAAGGCCTTTTATTCCGTTTTCTATAATCGAATAATTAACAGCAATGCAGGTAACAATAACGAAAACCGTATGGTATTTTTGCGGTAGTAATCTATGCCGAGACTGCAGCGCAGCCCACACAAAAAGAATAGAAGCCGCGCCCAGCATAATAGCCAGGCCATAGTGTCCTATCCAGCCTTGCACGGACGCTAAAACCACACCGCCAACGGTGGCGCCCCAGTATATATTGCGCACCACTTTCTGCCGAAACCTACGTAAGGCAGAATCCGGCGAGTCACGTTTTGTATCAGGCGCTACATAAGACGTCATAGGTTCCGTTTGTACGTTGTTTAAGCTGCTTCGGGCATCAGTACTGCGCGGATTGCCAACCCTATTATACTAATACACAGCACGCCGGCGCACCACAGCGCAATAAACCACAGTAGTTGTTTCCAGGTTTGTTTGCGCATTAGTCGTGGTATCCAGAATCAGCGTCAACTTTGCCACGAAACACCCAATAGGTATAGCCAGTGTAAGCAAAAATTATTGGCAACAGTACCACCGCGCCCACCAGCAGAAATATCAGGCTATTGTCTGGCGCGGCGGCCTCCCACAAGGTAATGCTACGCGGTACTAAGTATGGGAATATACTAACCGCAAACCCGGCGAAGGAAACCAAAAATAGTGCCAACCCCCACAAATAGGGACGTACCTGCTGTGCTTTTTGCAGCGACCACAACAAGCTGAAAGTGACAAAAGCCAGCACTAGTGGCAGTACCCATAACCACAATGATGCCGGAAAGCTAAACCAACGATCGGCTATGTAATCGAAGCGCCAAGGTAAGTAAGCACTCACAAAGGCAATGCAGGCCACTAACCCCAGGGCAAAGTAGCGCGCAAAACGATAGCTTCGCAGTTGCAGGTCGCCACGGGTTTTCATGATCAGCCAGGTTGAACCCAACAGCATATAACCAATAACCACCGCTAGTCCGCAGAACAAGGTGAATGGGGTGAGCCAGTCAAACCAGCCGCCGGCGTAAGCGCGTCCGGTTACCTTAATACCCTGCAACATGGCGCCCAGCATGATGCCCTGACTTAAGGCCGCAATCAGCGAGCCGACGATAAAGGACAGGTCCCAAATAGGTTTTGCGCGCTTGGTTTTAAACCGGTATTCAAACGCTACACCGCGGAAAATAAGCCCCAGTAGCATGGCAATAACCGGCATATATAAAGCTGGCATTAACACCGCGTACGCCAACGGGAATACCGCCAGCAGCCCGCCGCCACCCAACACTAGCCAGGTTTCGTTGCCGTCCCATACCGGCGCTACGGTGTTCATCATAATGTCGCGATCTTCCTCGCGCTTGAACCATGGAAACAGCAAGGCAACGCCAAGGTCAAAGCCGTCCAGCGCAACGTAAGCGAACACCGATACTGCAATTAAAATAGCCCAAATTAATGCATAATCCATGGTCTAGTCCTCCTCGCTAACTAAGCGTTCGGCCGCCAGGCCAGGTTTTTTCTTGCTGGTTTTAGTAACCTCAATGGCATCAGCGTTACCCGCCATTTTTCGCAAGATATAGAAAGTACCTGCCCCAAACACCAGGAAATACACCACAATAAAGGCGATTAAACTGCCTGCCACACCTTCCTTTGCAATTGGCGAAGCGGCGTCGGCGGTGCGCAGCAGACCATAAATAACCCAGGGTTGCCGCCCTACTTCAGTCACTACCCAGCCAGACACCACCGCCACGAATCCAAGCGGCGCCATGAATAGTGCAAATCGTTGCAGCGTTCGACCTTCATACAAGCGCCCTCGCAACCGCTGCAAACCAGACCACAACCCGGCCAGAACCATTAACATGCCAATTCCCACCATAATGCGGAAGGCCCAGAATACAATGGGTACGTTTGGCCATTCATCTCGTGGGAAAGCGTCTAAGCCCATGACCTCGGCATTCACGTCATGCTTCAAAATAAGACTGCCAAGACCTGGAATAGCCAGCCCGTAATCGATTCGCGCTTCTTCCATGTTCGGCAGGCCAAACAAATACAGCGGTGCTTGTGTTTGGGTTTCGAAATGCCCTTCCATAGCGGCCACCTTGGCAGGCTGATGCTCCTGCGTGTTGAGCCCGTGAAAGTCACCCACCACAACTTGTAGCGGCGCTACTAACAGCGCCATCCACATGGCCATGGAGAACATTTTACGGGCCGCAGCGCTGGTTTTGTCTTTCAGCAAATGCCAGGCACCAACACCACCAACCACAAAGGCCGTGGTTAAATAGGCCGCTAGTAACATATGTACTAAGCGATACGGAAATGACGGGTTGAACACCACCGCGAACCAGTCTTCAGCGACAAACTGACCAACTTCGTTGATGCCGTAGCCAGCGGGGGTTTGCATCCAGCTATTTACCGACAGTATCCAGAACGCTGAAATGGCGGTGCCTATGGCAACCATTAAAGTGGCGAAAAAGTGCAGACGCTCGCCTACCCGGTTCATACCAAACAGCATGACGCCTAAGAAGCCGGCTTCCAGGAAAAACGCGGTGAGCACTTCATAACCCATTAGCGGCCCGATAACCGGACCCGCCTGATCCGAAAATACCGACCAGTTCGTTCCAAACTGATAGCTCATGACAATACCGGACACCACCCCCATACCGAAGGCAACGGCGAATATTTTCACCCAAAATTGAAAGAGTTGCTGATATACCGGCTTGCGGGTTTTCAGGTAAAGCGCTTCTAACACCGCCAGAAAACTTGCTAAACCTATAGTAAAGGCAGGAAAAATAATGTGAAAAGCCACTGTAAACGCAAATTGGAAACGCGCCAGCGACAACGCATCAAAGCTGTCGAGCATGGGAAACTCCTTTCAGATCCGTGTAGCTTCAGTATACGCCGATGCGCAGGGAATAAATGACCCAGGCCGGGGTTTTCATCGGACCATATCTAATCGTTGCCTTAGTTTTATTTGGTCGAAATTTATACAACTGGCGACTATCCGACTATCGCCTCATAGCATCCTGATTATTGTTCAGGCACAATTTGCACATAATTAGTTTCATTTATTGTTAACTTTTATTGTAAATAAAGCAGCTGAGGCAACCCATGCTACTTCAAGTTGAACAAAGTGTTTTGGTGATTATAGACGTTCAGGAGAAACTCGCTCCGGTGGTTCATCAACGCGACCAATTAATTACGCGCATGCGCTGGCTGGGAGAAATAGCCCAGGAGTTAAATGTGCCAACACTGGTAACTGAGCAGTATCCGAAAGGGCTGGGTTACAGCGTGAATGAGCTGTCTGGGGTTATTGAGCAAGCGCAGGTGATTGAAAAAATGCACTTTAGCGCCATGCAGGAAGAAGAGTTTGCCGATACGCTAAAACAGCAAAGCCGTCGCCAGATTATTCTAATGGGCATTGAAGCCCACGTTTGTATTTTACAAACCGCTATAGACCTGGCGCAGCAAGGCTATTCGGTTTACGTAGTTGAAGATGCAGTAGGTTCGCGCCGCGACAGCGACAAGCAAGCGGCACTTAGCCGACTGCGCCAGCAAGGCATCATAGTGATTACTTCCGAGATGGCTGCTTATGAGTGGATGCATCGATCGGGTACCGATCAATTCCGCCATATCACCAAGAATTGGATCCGCGGTTAAACGAATACCCACTAAGCGGTTGTCATTTAATAACATTATTTGACAGCCAAATGGATCGGTGTATACTTAACCCCGCTAGAAAAGTTCGGCTATTTTATTGCGGCCTGTTACGAAGTCGTTTTGCTGTACCTCGTTTTGTAAGTCCCAAGTAATACCTACGTTTTTAGCAATACCCTAGAAATTCACATGCACTACGAGGAATCACAGCATGTCTACAGTAACTGGTAAAGTAAAATTCTTTAACGAAGCTAAAGGCTTCGGTTTCATCGAACAAGAGCAAGGCGCAGATGTATTCGTACATTTCAGCGCAATTCAGTCTGACGGTTTCAAAACCTTAGCTGAAGGCCAACAAGTACAGTTCACTATCGCTCAAGGTCCTAAAGGTCCTCAAGCTGAGAACGTACAGCCTTTATAATTCGTGATTCACGAAAAGAATTAGTTAAAAACGCCGCTTCTTAGCGGCGTTTTTTTATGCTCCTGATTTATACCTGTTATTTATACCTGCTAGTAAATCAAAACCCCCGTCAAATCAGCTATTTCTAAAATAATGCTTGAGAAAACAGGCACTCTGGTCGATATATTTTTACCTTGGTTCTACACTTATTTCATGCCAATTTATTTATACAACTTAAACAAAGGATTGTTTTCCTATGCGAAATAATCAACCGGTTACGCAAAAAGAACGTACATTCCCGCAAGGATATCGTTTGATTTCGTCAACCGATGCGAGAGGCGTTATTCAGCACTGCAACAAGGAATTTGTAGAAGTCAGTGGCTACTCACGCGAAGAGATTATTGGCGCTCCACACAATATTTTACGCCATCCTGATATGCCGGCTTCCGTGTTCAAGCACATGTGGGATACCATAAAAAGTGGTAAGCCATGGATGGGCCTGGTTAAAAACCGCTGTAAGAACGGTGACTATTATTGGGTGAGTGCCTATGTCACCCCCATTAAAGAGAACAGTAAAGTTATTGGTTATGAATCGGTTCGGGTTGCCGCCAGTAAAACAGAAAAGGAACGTGCTGGCGGAATGTATAGCCGCATGAACGCTGGCAAGCATGCGCTTACCTTCTCGGCAAGGTTGGCATTAACAGCGCGGGATTTGTTACCAGTCGCGGCACCAACTTTCATAGCGGCTATTGTTTTGTTCTTCACCCACGGTTGGCTGGCTGCGGCAATAGCCGCGGTGGGAGGCCTGGTGGCCATCTTTTTGTATGGCTGGTACATCAGTAAAATGATGCAAAATTTTCTTGATATTCGACCCGACGCGTTTTCTTCTGAACTCGTGGGTATGACCTACACCGGCCACCAGGGGCGCGAAGCCAGATTAGGCTTATTATTAATGAGTGAAGGTGCCCGCAATCGCACCGCGCTAGCCCGCATTGATGACGCTGTGGGTAATTTAATAGCGATAGCCACAGATACCCGCGAACAAGCCAGCTCCAGTTCCGGCAAAGTGCAGCAACAAACCTCCGCGACCGAGCAAACCGCTACCGCCATGAATCAAATGGCTGCTTCAATTCAGGAAGTTGCAGATACGGTTGAGAAAAACGCCGAGTACGCGGAAAGTGCGGCCGTTAACGTACGCTCTAGTGTGACCTTGGCGCGCGAAGCCAGCGAAGTCATTCGTGGCCTGCACCGGGCGGTTGAGCAAATTGCCAATACCGTGAAAGCGCTCGATGAATCCACCGGTGAAATTGGTGCTGCGGCTGACCTCATTTCGTCCATTGCCGAACAGACTAATCTGTTGGCATTAAATGCGGCTATTGAGGCTGCCCGAGCCGGTGAACATGGCCGTGGCTTTGCGGTTGTAGCCGATGAAGTTCGCTCGTTAGCGGGCCGCACGCGTGACTCCACCGAAGGCATTCACACAGTAATTGATAACTTACGCGAACGAGCAAAAGAAGCAGTCACTGTGTCTAAGCAAGGCGAAGAAGCCGCCGCTGACGGTGTTGCCAAAGTACAAAAAGCGGATGAAGCACTGCAAGAAATTGATGAAGCGATTCAGCAAATTTCGGATATGTCGGTACAAATGGCCTCGGCAGTGGAAGAACAAAGTGGTGTTGCTGAGCATATTAGCGAGCAAATCACTCAAATTTCATCGCTGGCTCAGGACACCCTGGAAAATGCGCGCGCAACCGACCACTCCAGTGCCGAGCTGCACGAGACAGTACAAACGTTACGCTCTCTGGTAGCCCGCTTTTCAAGCCATACCAACTAGTTTAAATGAAAACTTTACCCGGCCTTAGGGTCGGGTACAATGAAGCCTTGTACGCCTACTAATGCCCACAAGGAAGCTTATGATAGAGCGCTTTATCGAAAAATCCATGTATGGTTCGCGCTGGTTGCTGGCGCCAATTTATTTTGGATTAAGCATTGCCGTGCTGCTATTGGGATTGAAATTTTTCCAGGAGCTGGCGCATGTAATACCTTACCTGTTCACCACTTCAGAAGTTGACCTTATACTATTAACCCTAACCCTTATCGACATAGCACTGGTTGGTGGTTTGCTGGTTATGGTCATGCTGTCAGGTTACGAGAACTTCGTATCCCAGCTAAACATTGGGGCTGATACCGAAAAACTTGGCTGGTTAGGTAAAATAGACTCGGGTGGTTTGAAGAATAAGGTGGCTGCAGCTATTGTAGCTATTTCTTCTATTCACTTATTGAAAGTGTTTATGAATCTGGAAAACATCGCGCAAAGCAACATCAAATGGTACGTGATTATACACATGACCTTTGTTGGCTCGGCCTTCGCGATGGGAATTCTGGAAAAGTTAACGCAAAAAAAGACGACTGATTAGTCGTCTTTTTCTTCTTTAGGCTTTACTGGCGCTGCTGTTTTCGCTTTAGTCGCGCGCTTTTTCGCGGTTGGTGACTTTGCTGAGGCCCGCTGCCGCTCTGCTTGATGACTCGCGTCAATGAAGTCCACGTCGTCCAGTTCTACTTCCGGAATTTTGTCGCATACGTCACCACCTAAGGTGTTCACCGCGCGACATAAGTCACTTACTTTCTGATCCAATACATGCACATGGTCAAGCATACGGCCCATAGCTGTGGCCACAGGATCAGGGTTATCGGCTGAAATAGCGTAGGCATCAAAGCCATATTCTTTCGCTATTTCTTCACGCTTGCGAGCTTTTTCTTTGTCGGTGCCGGAACTGGCCACACGGGCAGGAATACCCATAACAGTGGTATTCGGTGGTACGTCTTTCACCACCACAGCATTGCTGCCAATACGCGCCAGTTCACCTATGGTAAGCGGGCCCAATACTTTGGCTCCGGCACCAATAACAACGCCGTTACCAAGCGTTGGATGGCGTTTACCGCCGTTCCAGCTGGTGCCACCTAAGGTTACACCGTGATACAGGGTAACGTCGTCGCCAATTTCGGCGGTTTCGCCAATTACCACACCCATACCGTGATCGATAAAAAAGCGCCGGCCAATTTTGGCACCAGGGTGTATTTCAACGCCGGTAAACCAACGTGCGAGCGTTGAAATAAAGCGTCCAAGCCAATACAACCGCAGCTTCCATAGCCGGTGACTTAGGCGATGAAACCAAATGGCATGCAAGCCAGGATAAGTGGTCAGAACCTCGAAGGTATTACGCGCTGCAGGGTCACGTTTGAATACACTGCGAATATCTTCTCGTATGGTTTTAAACATCGGGCATTCCAACTCAGGCTTTGGGCAAAAAACGAAAGAGTGACAAGTATAACGAATTTCATCGCCAAATAGCAGATACCCACCGCGAAACTGGCGCGAAACCCGGTACAAAGCTTGACCAGGCACCACGGCGCTGTTTAATGTGAAGATGAATCCTCATAAATCTAATAACCAAGGAGCTCGTGGTGCGTAAATTAACTTTGGCGCTTGCCCTGACTGCACTTAGTGGGCACGCATACGCCGACACTCTTATTCATGCTGGTACTTTAATTGACGGTACTGGTGCTCAACCCAGAAAACAAGTCACAGTTGTAGTAAATAATGACCGTATAGCTGCTATCGAGAATGGCTACCGGGAAGCGGGCGAAGGCGATACCGTTATTGATCGCCGCAACGCCACAGTAATGCCTGGCTTTATTGATATGCACACGCATTTAACCTCACAACTTGGCCCGGGCTCTTATATGGTGCGTTACACCGATAACGCTGCCGACGTTGCTTTAACAGCAGCAAATTTTGCCGAAAAAACCTTAATGGCTGGTTTTACCACAGTGCGTGATCTTGGTGATTCATTTAAAGCCAGCATCTCGCTGCGTAAAGCGATAGCGCAAGGCAAAGTGGTAGGCCCACGCATTTATACCGCAGGTAAATCTATTGCTACTACTGGTGGTCATGCAGATCCGACTAACGGTCATCGTGACGGCTTAGTAGATGAGCCTTCTCCGTACGATGGCGTTGTAAATGGTCCGCTGGAAGCTCGCGAAGCCGTACGTGCGCGCTACAAGGATGGTTCAGATCTTATTAAGCTTACCGCCACAGGCGGTGTTTTAAGTGTTGCAAAAAGTGGTCAGAACCCGCAGTTCATGATTGACGAACTTAAGGCTGTCGTAGATACCGCCCGTGATTATGAGATGAAAGTAACCGTTCATGCGCACGGCAAAGAAGGCATGATTCGCGCCATTAAGGCTGGTGTTCATTCAATCGAACACGGTACCTACATGGATAAAGAAGTTATGGACCTGATGAAAGAGCATGGTGTTTACTACGTGCCAACCATTACGGCCGGTAAATCTGTTGCCGAACGCTCTAAAATTGACGGGTTTTTCCCGGAAATCGTACGGCCGAAAGCGGCAGCCATTGGTCCTAAAATTCAAGCAACCTTTGCCAATGCCTATAAAGCGGGTGTGAAAATTGCGTTTGGTACCGATGCTGGTGTTTATGACCACGGCGAGAACTACCGCGAGTTTGGTTACATGGTAGAAGCCGGTATGCCGGCGCTTGAGGCCATTAAGGCAGCAACACATGATGCCGCAGACCTGCTGGGTGATACGCAGATTGGTACTATTGCACCAGGCAAAATGGCCGATATTGTGGCTGTTTCGGGTAATCCGTTAGAGCGCATTGAAGCCATGGCCGACGTTAACTTTGTGATGAAAGCCGGCCAGGTTTACCGTTCGAACTAACAGTTCTGACTAAAAACGTTCCAGCAGCTTGCGGATGTCCGTTTTAATGGCATCTGCAAGCTCCACTTCATAGCCTTCCCGCTCTGCATCCATTTTACGAATTTCAAGCTTAGGATAAGTTTTACGAGCTTCATGCGTTGGCATATGCTTAATGCGCTCGTACATGTCATGTAAGCCCGGATATTCTTCAACAAAATTCGGTTTTGGCTCTAACACCATCAAGTCTAATAACACCGTTAGGCGTAACGCGCCTTCAGAGTAGGAACACTGGTCTTGATCCATGGAGCGAGCAATAGTCACAATGCTTTCAATAAGGCGTTCATTGCGGGCTTCTATGGCTTTCTGTTGACGTTGTTGTTGACGCTTTAAGCGACCCAACAGGCTACCCGCGTAGAACGCTAAGCCAACAATAATAGCCACACCAATAACTATCGCGCTAATCCACCAGACGTTCATTGTCATACCTCTTGCCCTTTAGTAATCTTCGTCGTCGTCCTCATCGTCAACATCAAGCCCTAGGGCCTCAGCCAACTGCTGAAAACGTTCTGTACAATCATCTACGTACGCAGTGTCGGAATCGTTCAAGTCTTCCCCGGCTTCCATACGCTCTAGCAGATCTTGTAAGCGAGTATCGTTTTCCAGTTGCCGCAATTGTTTCTGCAACTGCTCGGTAGTAGGTGGCGCTGTGGTGGCCGTTTTAGCCACACCGGTGCTTACTGCACCTGGCTGCACTAATTGCACTGGCTTCTTACTGCCGTGACGTGGGTCTGTCTTACTGCCGCCTTTATTATTGCCAGCCTGGGTTACTTCCGCAGACGAATGGCGGCTACCAGGTTTATGGCCTTTACCGCGCTTTACCGAGTCTTTCGACTCACTTTTAGTTTTCGCCTGAGTGGATTTGCTCGGCGCCAGAGGGCCCGATTTACGTGTTTTTTTGATGCGAGTCATAACAACCTTTTATGTGTGTTCAATTACGCTAGTATTTTCGAGTGTTTTGCACAGGGAGTGCAGGAACAGAAGAAGGTTATGAGGAGTAGTTTAACTGATTTATAGAATTCTGCATGCTTCAGGCAATAAAAAAGGCGATGTTGCCATCGCCTGATTTATTCTCATCCACACAGCGCACGTGTGATATTCGAGAACGGTTGTCACAATTCTTCCGTGTTATTATGTGTATCGTCCGTAATATTTATTATTATTATTATTTTTTCTAGCGCATAAATCAGACTTTGTTGTTGTTTTTATGTCTAATTTAAAGTTGGCCTCCTGGCCTTTTTTTTATTCCCTGGATTTTAAACTTTACTAACTTTTTCTGGTCAAAGGCCGTTAGGGCCTTATCAAACGTGCTGTTAGAGTACGTGAACCAGATATTAATTCAATGATTTTTATGATCTAAAAAAATACTTTTTTATAACTAAAAATTAACTATCTGTTTTCGTTAGTACAAACCACCCAAATATTTTGACAGTAAATCAATATCTTCATCGGTCAGTTTGCTTGCAATATCGCGCATCATGCCATTCGGGTCATTGGCGCGTTCACCGCTACGAAACATTTCTAATTGCTGCTTCACATAAGTTGCATGGTTGCCTGATACATCAGGGAACTTCGCCAAACCCATGCCATCGCCACGTGGGCCGTGACACGCCGCACAAGCTGCAATGCCGCGCTCCATGTCACCAGCTCGGTATAAACGCTCTGCGCTTGCAACAACATCTTCTGGTGCGGTGCCAACTTCAGGCTCCTGCGCTGCAAAGTAAGCTGACAAGTCGGCGATATCTTCATCGCTCAAGCCTTGTACCTGACCTTGCATGATCGCGTTCTCACGACCTTCTTCACCATTGGTTTCGGCAGCTAATTTGTAATCATGCAACTGCTTGGCAATGTAAGATGCATGCTGACCCGCTAATTTTGGGTACATGTCTACCGCTGTATTACCCTGCGGACCATGACAAGCAGCACATACCTGCGCTTTCTCCTGGCCAGCTTCTACATCACCGTTGGCCAACGCATAACCGCTGACAGCAACGTACAGTCCGAATAACACTGCAATTTTTTTCATGCTTGATATCTCTGTATTGGGTGGCGCTCTGCGCCCGTGTACGCACAGACAAAAAATTCAACAGACGCTATTTTACACAAAACGAGTAAGGATTAAATGGCTAATCGTTAAAACCACCATAGTTCGTAGGTGTATTTGTAACAATAACGATCATTGGCGGAAATAGCAGCATCGGTGATACTATGCGCAATAACAATAGTTTCAAAACGAAACGCATGTCATCCCTCTGTCAGATAAAGGTTATGTTCCGGTGAGTGTTATCAATTTCCAGCCTACGCGTTTTATTACCAGCGCCCCAGAAATCAGCAAATTACCAGCGGACGAAGGCATTGAAGTCGCATTCGCGGGTCGCTCTAACGCGGGCAAGTCCAGCGCCCTGAACACCTTAACCCGACAGAAAGCGCTGGCACGAACCAGTAAAACCCCGGGTCGTACTCAGCTTATTAACGTATTTGAAGTGAAACCTGATCAACGCCTGGTGGATTTACCCGGCTATGGTTTCGCGAAAGTACCTTTAGAAGTAAAAGAAAAATGGCAATTAGCCTTAAGTGAATACCTGCAATTGCGCAAATCTTTGCGCGGGCTGGTATTGCTCATGGACATTCGTCATCCTTACCGCGAAGTAGACCAGGAACTTTTACACTGGGCTACCGACAGTAAAATTCGGGTGCTGGTGTTGCTAACCAAAGCCGATAAGCTCAAACCAGGCGTTCGCAACTCAACCTTATTAAAAGCCCGCGAAGCTGCACTGGTATTCGGTGGCGACGTTACCGTTGAGGCGTTCTCGTCGCTCAGTAAGCTTGGTCTGGATAAAGTTGAGGCCAAATTAACCGAATGGTTTAACGATCCGAACCCGGTTACGGCAGACGATGAATGACATTCCACGCAGCGCCTGGCTGCTGTTACTGTTACTGGCGCTAATTTGGGGTAGTTCTTTTTTACTGATTAAAAAAGGCTTGCTGGCATTTAGCCCGGATCAACTCGCTGCTATTCGTATTGGCTCCGCCGGTTTTGTATTACTCCCCTTTATCTGGAAGCGCTTTCGCGCTATTTCCCGGCGTCACTGGCTAAAGCTTATTTGCGTAGGTCTGGTAGGCAGTTTTATTCCCGCCTTCTTATTCGCCTTTGCCCAAACCCAGCTCACCAGCGGCGTTACCGGCGTACTGAATACCTTTACCCCGCTAGCGACCCTGTTGTTGGGAACTTTGGTATTTAAACGTGAAGCGCTAATGCAGCAGTGGCTGGGCGTTATTATTGGCATGATTGGTACGATGCTATTGATTACCGCCAGCGCCAACGGCGAACTGCAATTCAATAGTTTCGCCCTGTTGGTTATTGCCGCCACGATTTGCTATGGCCTGAACCTAAACCTCATTAAATACCATATTGCTGATTTGCGTCCGCTGACCATCACCGGTGTTTCGCTATTTTTAGTGGCGCCACCAGCGGTCCTTTATTTATTCTTAGGTACGCCAATAGAACAAACCATGCAGCAGCCTGACGCTTGGTTTGCGCTTACCGCTATCTTAATTTTGGGAATTATAGGCACCGCAGCAGCACTGGTTATTTTCAATACCCTGGTGCAAATGACCAATACGGTATTCACCAGTTCGGTTACTTATTTGATTCCGGTGGTTGCGGTCATTTTGGGTATTCTGGACGGCGAACCGTTTTGGTTGCAACAAGGCCTTGGCTTTACGGGCATTTTAGTGGGCGTTTGGTTCGCCAATCGCAAGCAAAAAAAACCCGGCCAAGAGGCCGGGTATAAAATCTAACAATCCAGGGAGAGAACATCTCAGAAGAGTTATTGCACCCTTCATATATTCAGACTGGACACCCTGGCTAAAGTTCAGAAAAATCAAAATAATTTTGATCCTCCTTTTATTTCAATAGCTTAGTCTGCTAATACCTTAAAACGAATTAATGCGCCTCGTCCCAGTTATTGCCCGACCCTGCTTCAGCAATTAACGGCACGTCCAGCTGTGCAGCACTTTCCATGACTTTCACTAGTTCGGCCTGCAGCCTTTCCAGCTGCTCCGTTTTTACTTCAAACACCAGCTCATCGTGTACCTGCATGATCATCCATACATCACCACGACTGGTATTCTGTTCTATCCAATCCGCCACTTTAATCATGGCCCGTTTAATAATGTCGGCGGCGGTGCCCTGCATCGGCGCGTTAATGGCGGCACGCTCGGCAGCTTTACGGCGGCCCCCGTGCTGCGCGTTGATTTCCGGCAAGTGCAAACGTCTACCGTAAATGGTTTCAACGTAGCCCTGTTGTTTGGCTTTTTCGCGCGTGGTTTCCATGTATTCAAGCACGCCCGGGAAGCGCTCGAAATACTTGTCCATATAGTGCTGCGCTTCATGGCGTGGAATATCTAACTGGCGCGCCAAACCAAACGCAGACATGCCATAAATCAACCCGAAGTTAACCGCTTTAGCACTGCGCCGCTGCTCATTCGTTACGTCTTCCAGGCTTACCCCAAACACTTCTGCAGCAGTTGCTTTATGAATGTCCTGGGCCCGCGCGAATGCCTGCAACAAGTTTTTGTCCTGCGACAAATGCGCCATAATGCGCAGTTCAATTTGGCTGTAGTCGATAGCCAGCACCACATAACCTTCAGGCGCAGTAAAGGCCTGGCGTACCCGCCGCCCTTCTTCGGTACGAATCGGAATATTCTGCAAGTTCGGATCGCTTGACGACAAACGCCCGGTAGCGGTAACCGCCTGATGATAGGACGTATGAATACGCTGGGTGCGATGGTTTACCATTTTCGGTAGTTTGTCGGTATAGGTAGACTTCAGTTTAGCTAAGCCCCGATGCTCCATAATAACCGCTGGCAACGGGTAATCTAAAGCCAGTTCCTGCAAGGTTTCCTCGGCCGTAGACGGCGCACCTTTTGGTGTTTTCTTTAAAATGGGTAGCTTCAGCTCTTCAAACAAAATGCGCTGGAGCTGCTTAGGTGAACCTAAGTTAAAGGTTTCGCCAGCAATTTCGTAGGCTCGTTCTTCTAAGTTCTGTAACTTCATGGCCAGTTCGTGACTTTGTTTGGCCAGCAACTGGGCGTCAATTTGCACGCCGCGCTGTTCCATGTCGCACAAAATAGGAATGAGCGGCACTTCCATGTCGGTCAGCACTTGCTTCAGTTTGCCTTCGCCGCTGAGCGTGCCCCATAGGTGCTCATGCAAGCGCAAAGTCACATCGGCGTCTTCCGAGGCATAGGGAATAGCCTGCTCAAGTGCTACGTCATTAAAAGTAATTTGCTTAGCACCTTTGCCAGCTACATCGGTGTAGCTAATGGTTTTATGCTGCAAATACTGCAAGCTTAAGGTGTCCATATCATGCCGCGAGCCAACGCTGTTATACACATAAGAGGCCAGCATGGTGTCACTGAGTATGCCGTTTAGGCGAATGTCGTAACGCCGCAGAATGTGGGCGTCGTACTTCAGGTTCTGGCCAATTTTTTTCGGTGTTTCTGCTTCCAGCAAGGGTTTGAGCTTCGCCAACACCTCATCACGGGAAAGCTGATCCGGTGCGCCCGGATAGTTGTGCCCAACCGGTATATAAACCGCTTCACCCGGCTTAATCGCCAGCGACACTCCCACTAACTCAGCTTCCATATAGTTCAGGCTGGTGGTTTCGGTATCGAAAGCAAAATAGTCAGCTTTGGCAAGTTTCTGAAGCCAGTTTTCAAACTCGGCCATATCGGTAATAGCGGAATAATCACAATCGTCAAACTGATTGGCGGTAAGCGCACTGTCGGAACCCGTATCAGCCGTTGCTTCTGTACTTGCTGACGAGCCAGTGCTTAGGTCATTTTGCCGGGCCAGATCCGTTACCGCACCCTGCGCCAGCAATTCACCTAGCCACTGACGGAATTCACAACGGCCATACAACTCTTTTAACGCCTCGGTATCGGCTGATGAAATAGTCAGCTCGTCGGGGTTAAAATCCAATGGCACGTCACACTTTATAGTGGCCAAATCGCGCGACATATATACCTGGTCTTTGTGTTCAGCCAGCTTGTCGGGCATGGTTTTGGCGCCACGGAATGACAGCTCGGTAACAGCCGCGGTGTTTGCATAAATCGCATCAATACTTTCCAGCCCCTGCAACAACGCCTGAGCTGTTTTCTGCCCAGCTTTTGGCAACCCAGGAATGTTATCGGAGCTATCGCCCATTAACGCCAGATAATCAATAATTTGATCCGGCCGCACCCCAAACTTCTCTGTTACCGCTTCGGCATCGGAAATATCGCCACTCATGGTATTGATGAGGTACACGTGTTCATTAACCAACTGCGCCATGTCTTTATCGCCGGTGCTAATCAGCGTGAAACGCCCTTTGTCACCGGCCTGTTGTGCCAGGGTTCCAATCACATCATCGGCTTCGACGCCCTCTACGCAAAGTAACGGCAAACCCATGGCCTGCACTATTTTATGCAGTGGCTCTATTTGCGAGCGCAAGTCATCCGGCATGGGTGGACGATTGGCTTTGTATTCTGAATACATTTCGTTGCGAAAGGTTGGCCCTTTGGCATCAAAAATCACCGCCATGTGCGACGGTTTGTAGCGTTTCACCAAACTGCGGAGCATATTGACCACGCCGTAAATAGCACCGGTGGGTTCGCCGGCGGAATTGGTTAAATGCGGCGGCGCATGAAAAGCGCGAAATAAATACGAAGAACCATCAACTAAAATGAATGGATTTTCAGGGATTTTTTTGTTCATAAAGTGCTTTCGATCTCGTGGCGTATCGGAATGCTGCAAGCATGCCACAAGCAGCTAAATCAAGCCAGTGCGAGGGTTCTGTGGTGTTGTGGATAACCAGTGGATATGTCTGTGAGCAACGATCTACGCTACCAGGGAAAAGTATATTTTCACTAGTATCTAAATAGACGTAAGTCTTTGGTATAACAGGGATTTTGACTTATGGCGTTACCCTGACAGCTTATTTTTATATTTTTTGTCAGTTGTGGAAACTGATTTTACCGAGGACAACGATTAACCCGGGGAACTACAATCTGCCGTGTTTCGGCAGGGAAGTTAGATTACCACAAAAGGATCTTAGATCCAGCATTGGATCGTCCTTTTTTAGACTAATTTCCTCTGGTATTTTCATTTGTTTAGATTCGTTTGGAATTGACCAATGCTAACCGCTTGAATTCAAATGCAAAGACGAAAACTGGTAGTTTTTGATGATAGCCATTATGCTAGCACCATAGCCTAAACAGATCCTGAGCGCTCCTATGCCATTAACAGAGAAAGAACAAGCGCAGCTGCAGCAGTTCGAGCGGCGCCGGGTTGAACTCACGACGCATCAGTGGTGGGAACGTCTGTCTATGGAGCAAAAGTTTGGGGTGTATCAGCTGCAAAAATTTGGTTACGAACTGGCTTTTATTCGCAATCAAGAAGATGGCCCTATTGCCGTCGTCAAACGTGATGCCGAGTTGGCCACGGTTGATAAAAATGGTGACGTGAACTTAACCCCGGATTTGCAACTACGCGACCGTCGCCCTGCCCCGAGAGTTTAACGCGGACGCGAGAACCACCCTCCTAAACTTGCCCCTTTTTTCTGCGGCTGTGACTGCTGCTGATAATCCTGCCACATTAAAGTACACAAGTGCGTGGTGCTCTGCCGGAAATTAATTTGAAGATTTCCGCCAGCGGAGTTTTGCATAAGGCGGGACAACGCCGCCGGCGCTTTACTGAATTGCCATAAGCCAACCATGCTGGCATAGGTTTGCAGCAATACCGGCAGTGCTGACTGCCCGGCAGGCATTTGCAAGAAGGTTTGAATGCGTTCAGCGGTTTGCCGGAACTGTTGCGCCATGCGGGTGCGAAATGCCAGCAGCTTCTTGGTATCAATGGCCGGCTCCAGCACCGTCTGATTCAGCGCCGCCAAAGTCCACAAATGCGGTTGTTGATGCTCCCAGCATTGCAACGCTTGTACTAACTGCGGCAGAGGATCTGGCTGCGGTCGTTTCAGTGCTTTTTGTATGGCGGCTAACCAACTGGTTAACTGTTGCTCTAATAACGCCTGATAAATTTCTTCTTTACTGCTGAAATAAATATACGCTGTGCCTTTCGCCAGTTGCACCTGCTTGGCCACCGCATCCATTTTGGGTAACTGCCCATTACCTTGCAAATAAAGCGACAACGCGGCCTGTAAAATAGCATCACGGCGTTGTTCTTTTTGTTTGGGCTGACGGGCGCGCTGCATTTTCGGAGCCGAGTCCGCCGCTGTCAGAGCATTTGTTTCCGCCATAGTTACTTTCCTCAAGTTAAGCTGAACCCTATTCGTTGGTGTTTCTTTCCAGCAACTTAGCTATAACCGCACGACTATCAGGTAACAATCCGTCGTGCCACAAAGCAAAACTAAGTGCTGCTTGCTCCACCAACATACCAAGCCCATCATGGCAATTTTTACAGCCATGCGCTGCTGCCCACTGCAAGAATTCGGTGGCGCTTGCACCGTAACTCATGTCATAGCACAACAATGCCTGTGCCGCTAGATTCTCGGGCAACGCTAGCGTTTGCTGCTGCAAGGCAACGCTAGTGGCCTGAATAATAATATCGGCGGCCGGAAGCGCAGTCATACTGCAATAAGCCAGCCTACTATCGGCAAAACGCTGTACCAGCTCAGCGGCTCGTGCTTCGGTGCGGTTAGCTACCGTTAAGCTGGCCACCCCGGCATCAAGCAAGGGCCCGACCACACCCCGAGCAGCCCCACCGGCACCCAGCAGCAGCACCGTTTTACCACGTAAGTCACCGGCTTGTGCCTGGGCTAACTGCCAGCGCAAATCCGCCACTAAACCTAACCCGTCCGTGTTGTCACCCAGCACTTGCCCGGCGCCAAGCCCCATCAGCGTATTCACCGCGCCAGCTTGGCGTGCCCTTAAGGTGGTATGAGTAACTAATTGATAGGCTTGTTGCTTGAAAGGAACAGTCACATTGGCACCGCTACCACCATGGCGAAAAAAATACGCAACGTCAGCGGCAAAACGACCCGGCGATGATAAACTACGGCGATATTCGTTCACCAGGCCAAATTGGTCCGCAAATTCCAGCTGAATTTGTGGCGACAAGCTATGTGCAATTGGGCTACCAAATACCGTAAATAGAGCCATGTGGAAATTCTTTCGTAAGCTGATGAGAAAGCAACAAACTAACACACCTTTAACATCGTATCAGCAATTAGGTGGCCAGGCCGGTGTGCGCCAACTGGCGAACCGTTTCTACGACATTATGGAGAGCGACCCTGCTGCTGCGGAGCTGCTGGCGATACACGCCCAGCCGCTAACGGGGATTCGGCAGAAATTCTTTGAGTTTTTAAGTGGTTGGTTAGGTGGCCCGGCGTTGTTTGAGCAGAAATACGGTCACCCGCGCCTGCGCGCCAGGCATCTGCCCTTTCGCATTGATACCAAGCTACGCGATCAATGGCTGCTGTG
This sequence comes from Idiomarina sp., assembly GCA_040882145.1. Taxonomy (GTDB): domain Bacteria; phylum Pseudomonadota; class Gammaproteobacteria; order Enterobacterales; family Alteromonadaceae; genus Pseudidiomarina. The sequence goes on along the minus strand of JBBEBU010000010.1, from coordinate 61,484 downwards.
TATGTATCAGGCGCTGGACGAGCAAGTCACGGATCCGCTGTTAAAAATGCAGTTACGCAGCCAGTTTACCGCGCTGGCTCACCACATGATTAACAGCGCCGATAGTTAAAGTTCGCTCAGCCAGTCGCGCGGGTGCAAATAGTCGCTGGTTAAGCGTGCTTCGGCACTACCGGGTTCGGCTTCATAACCATACTCCCAGCGCGCCAGCGGTGGCATGGACATCAGAATGGATTCGGTACGTCCGCCAGTTTGCAGTCCGAACAAGGTGCCTCTGTCCCACACCAGATTAAACTCCACATAGCGGCCGCGTCGATACAGCTGAAACTCACGTTCGCGCTCACCAAAGGGCATGGCTTTACGACGCTCAATAATAGGTAAGTAAGCGGTTAAATAGGCATCACCCACGGCCCGCATAATAGCGAAGCTTTCTTCGAACTCGCGATCATTCAAGTCATCAAAGAATAAGCCGCCCACGCCGCGGGTTTCTTCTCGATGCTTCAACCAGAAGTAGTCGTCGCACCACTTTTTAAATTTGGGATACAGCTCGTCACCAAATGGCTTCAGTGCATCCTGTGCCACCTGATGCCAATGCTTAATGTCGTCATCGAAAGGATAAAACGGGGTTAAATCGAACCCGCCACCAAACCACCAAACCGGATCAGCATCGGGTTTTTCGGCAATAAAAAAGCGCACATTCGCATGGCTGGTAGGCACATAGGGATTATGCGGATGCATGACCAAGGACACGCCGCAGGCGTTAAAATCGCGGCCCGCTAATTCGGGTCGGTGCGCCGTTGCGGACGCCGGCATCTGATCACCATGCACATGCGAAAAACCAACCCCGCCCTGCTCAAATACACCACCCTGCTTCAGCACCCGCGAACGGCCACCGCCGCCACCTGGCCGCTGCCAGCTGTCTTCGGCAAACTCACCACCACCGTCGGCAGCCGTAAGCCCGGCACAAATTTCGTCCTGTAAGTTCAGTAGGTAGGTTTTTACTTGTTCAAGTTGATGTGTGCTCATAGCCCGTTACGTACCACTTCGCCCGTTAAAGGATTAATAATTTTGGACGGCGTTTGCGCGCCGCCAACCGGATGCTGATAAATCCAACCCAGGCGATCACCGAAGCTTTGCTCAACCTCCGCCGCGCTGGTTAACGCTGGTTGTTGACTCAAGTTCGCACTGGTGGAAACAATGGCTGAGCCAAGCGCCTTACACAACTGCCGCGCCGGTTCAAAGGCTGTTACCCGGGTCGCAATAGTCATGTGCTCACCACGTAACCACTGCGGGCAATCGGCGCGCGCTGGCAACAGCAACGTCACCGCGCCAGGCCAGTGCGAAAACACGCTGAAGCGTTTGTCCTGACCTATGGCTTTATCATCTACGAAGGGTAACAACTGACTGTAATTCGCAGCAAGCAAAATCAGGCCTTTATGCACCGGCCGTTGTTTTAGATCAAGCAAACGTTGCACCGCTTGCTCATTAGTGGGGTCGCAGCCCAATCCAAATACCGCTTCGGTTGCGTAAGCCAGAAGTTCTCCGCTGCTAAACGCGTCACGGGCGCTCTGCCAGTCAGGTGTTGCTGATTCTGTTGTCATCATGGTTTCATTTTAGTCGCAGTTAAAAAGATGGTAATGCGTTAGCTTAAGTCGGATTTATAACCGCACTCTTTGCGGGCGCAAACCAAACGTTCCCCGGCTGCCGATTTCTTTCGTAACAGCAGCGCATAGTCACAGCTTGGGCAAGCCTGGGCCACAGGTGGTAAGTTTACTGAAAATTTGCACTTGGGGTAAGCGTCACAGGCGTAAAACGAGTTACCGAAGCGACTGGTTTTTTGTACCAAAGTACCGCTTTTACACTCGGGGCAAGGCACACCGGTGCCTGGGTCGAAATCCGCGGAGGTCATGTATTCGCAATCAGGATAGGCGCCGCAACCAACAAACAGGCCGTAGCGTCCTTTTTTTAGGAGGAGTTCTTGCCCGCACTGAGGGCAAGGTACGCCCAGTGGCTGTGGCTCAATAAAGGCATCGTTGGTCATTTAATGCAACGGACCATCCGGTTCCTCAAACAGTAAGCCTTCCATTTGATCGTAAGCGTCTTCCTGCCCTGGTACGTTAAACAGCACCATCAGCACCACCCACTTCAAATCGTCCAGCGTAAACTGTGGTGTATCTAGTTCCATCACCCGGTCGATTACCATTTCGCGAGTTGCGAAATCTAATACGCCCAGAGTTTCCAGATAAATTAAGAAACCACGACTGGAGCAATCCAGACGCGCTACCTCTTCGGCAGTATAAACCCGTGTTGCACTGCTCGGAGAACGGTTTAAATATGGTTTATCCTGGCTGTCCTGCAAGTCAGCCAAACGCTCCAACCACGCCAAAGCTTTGCTAATTTCTTGGCGGTGAAAACCCGCGCGGGTTAACTCGTCGGTTAGTTCATCGTGATCAACCACCACTTCCATTTCGGAGTGGATATAGTTCTCGAACAAGTACATGAGGATATCAAACATCGTTAGCGCCTCCCCATTCTTATAAAACCGCCAGGTACTGAAGCTACGAGGCCCTCTAATTCTAATAAAACCAGTTGCTCGGTTACTACGGCAACAGACAAGCCACTGCGTGCAACCAGGACATCTATGCTCGTTACTTCATTTCCCACATTAGCCAACAACGGGGCGTTTGCCAAGCCTTCTAAACATTTATTTTCGGTACACTTGGCGGGCGTTGTCGGCCCGTTTAGCCAGCTTGGGAACTCATTAAAGATATCTTCTTCAGTCAATACCAGCTTGGCCCCCTGCTGGATCAATCGGTTACAACCAAAACCGGCGGGTTCCCACATGGAATGTGGCACCGCGAATACCTCGCGACCCTGCTCTAACGCAAGCCGCGCAGTAATCAGCGAACCACTGTTTTCAACCGCTTCTACCACCACTACCCCCTGACTTAAGCCGGCAATAATGCGGTTACGCCGGGGAAAGTGATCGGCTTTCGCTGGCCAACCCGGTGGAAACTCGCTCACCACTAATCCCGAGCTGGCCAGTTGTTGCTGTAATTGGCGATTACGCGGTGGGTAATAACGGTCAGCGCCGGTGCCAATAACCGCCACGCTAGTGCCAACGGCCAATGCCGCGCGGTGGGCCGCGGCGTCTATACCTAAAGCCAGACCGCTGGTAATAACGGCGCCGCGTTCACACAGCTTTTCAGCTAAATAGGACGCGGTATGCAGACCGCCAGGCGACGCTTTGCGGCTGCCAACAAAGGCAATCTGAAAGGCGTTCAACAGCTCACTATTGCCATGACAAAACAGCGCCAGCGGCGGCTTATGGATAGCTCGCAAGTGATCCGGGTAGGCCGGGTGAAACCAGTGCACAATGTGGGTGTTTTCAAGATCAAGCCAGCTCAGCGTGCGCGCAACCAGCCCTGGGTCGGGTTCAGGTAATTGCGCACAAGCGCGGGCAAAACTGCTGGCATGGCGTAATAACCGTTGTTGACGGCCCGGCGCCAGTGCCAATTGCAAAGCGCCGTTAAGGTGGTCAGCATCCATGCTGTACGTCCTGTGGTTAGCAAAATAGCAAACGGCTTAACGCCCTTCCGTAGCCTCCTGGCCACTAGCTTCACTACGCAAGGCAATAAACCGGTCACCAATTCTGAGCCAGTCGTGGCTGCGCAGAATAATGGCAAAGCTTGCGGTTTCAGCGGTATCTACCACCATCATTTCAGCGCTTGCGGCTTCCGGTAATTGCACTTGCCGGCCAGTTCCGGCAACCAGCTGTTGCCATTTATCGGCGTCTGCTTTCACCACCGGCCGGTCATAATCCATAAGTAACTCAATACCCGGGCGCACCGCCTGATAAAGCTGACCTACTTCAATGCCGTCGCGGCGGCCTTTGTCCAGCACCACGACGTCATACTTGCCCTGTTGCAGCTGACTATTCAAACTGGCTACCAGTTGACCAGAAAGCCCATTGATACCGCTCTTGGTACGGTAATTTAATGGATAGCTGGCATCGCTTAACGGCAACACTAAATCACCACGCCGAACTTCCCGCTGCAACCGGCTTAGTTCACCTTGCCATAACCCTTGTTGCTGGCCTTGTAGCTTTACATCAGCAATATGGCGAACTAACACGCCCTGCTCTAACTCATTCACCACCGTAAAAATGCCATAACGACGAGCTTCCAATTCACCGCCCTCAACAAATACCGGCGCGTGGCCTGATAAACGCTGTGCCGCTGTATTGTTACCGATGATTTGGGCGGCCGACTCAGCAACTTCAGTGCTCAGCAGCTGATGATAGGTTAAAAAAGGTTCCAGCATACTGTGCGAAAACATATTTAATGGCTGTTGTGATTTACGCACGATATCGCCGCTCGGCGTTAGTTCACGCATTTGTTTGCGCGTGAGCACCGGCCGCCCATCGCGCCAGCTTAGGTACAGTTTGTCGCCCGGATAAATCAGGTGCGGATTAGCAACTTCTTCATTGTGTTGCCACAATTCCGGCCACCGCCAGGGGTCTGCAAGGAAAAGTGCCGATATATCCCACAGGGTATCGCCTGGTTTCACCACATATTCCTGCGGCGCATCTTCACGCATTCGTAGTACGTCGGCGTGCGCGGTAAAAGTGACTAAACCAACACACATACTGATTAACCATGCGGCTATTTGCTTCGTGACATAGTTCAAGCGGCTGCGCTCCTTGTAAAACTGTCTTTTACACCCCAGTTTAAGTTAAACTGACTATAGCTGAATTAACTAGATTAAACGATATGAGCCTACTGACAATATTAACTTACCCAGATGAACGCTTACGCACCCTCGCCGAGCCTGTTGCGGAAGTGGATGACGCCCTGCGCGCTACCATTGATGACATGTTTGAAACCATGTACGAATGTCAGGGTGTAGGCTTAGCGGCCACCCAGGTAGACGTGCACAAACGCTTGTTTGTTGCCGACTGCAGCGAAGATCAAAATGAGCCACTGGTATTTGTGAACCCTGAAATTGTGGAACGCGATGGCGAGTTTACCAATGAAGAAGGCTGTTTGTCCTTCCCGGGCGTGTACGCCAAAGTTGACCGCGCCGGCACCGTAACCGTCAAAGCGTTGGACAAAAACGGACAAGAATTCACCAAAACGGCTGAAGGTTTATTAGCTATTTGTATTCAACACGAAATTGACCATTTAAACGGCAAGCTGTTTGTTGATTACTTATCTAAGCTAAAACGCGACCGTATTCGCAAGAAGTTGGAAAAAGAAGCTCGCTTGCAACAAACGGCTGAGTAACTATGCGCATTATTTTCGCTGGAACGCCCCCTTTCGCGGCACAGCATTTAGCTGCGTTAGTTGGCGCCGGGCACGATATTGTTGCGGTTTACACCCAACCTGATCGTGCTGCGGGGCGCGGCAAAAAGCCTCAAGCCAGTGCCGTAAAGCAACTAGCCCTGACGTACAACCTACCCGTTGAACAGCCCCAGTCATTGAAAGACACCAGCGCGCAACAGCAATTGGCCAATTATAACGCCGACGTGATGATTGTGGTGGCCTATGGCTTAATACTGCCGCAAGCGGTGCTGGACATGCCTACCCATGGGTGCATTAACGTGCACGGGTCCTTGCTACCTCGCTGGCGTGGTGCGGCACCTATTCAACGCGCTATCTGGAACGGCGACCAGCAATCGGGTATCGCCATCATGCAAATGGCGGCCGGGCTTGATACCGGGCCGGTGCTGCTACAAAAAGAAATGGCGCTGGCGGCCAACGAAACCTCGGCCAGTCTGTATGAAAAAATGGCCAACTTTGGCCCACCGGCGTTATTAGAAACCCTGGCTAACCTGTCGGCCCTGCAACAACAGTTGCAACCGCAAGATGACAGCCAGGCCACTTATGCCCATAAATTAGATAAAGCCGAAGCTGAGCTCAACTGGAACCTGCCTGCCGAACTGCTAGAGCGTCATATTCGTGCCTTTAACCCTTGGCCGGTAAGCTGGCTGGCGTTGCCAGAAGGGGTGGTAAAAGTGTGGCAAGCCGAAGTTCAAGCTGGCACCAATGCTACTGTGGGTACCGTTTTGCAAGTTGATAAAGCAGGTATTGTTATTCAAACCAGTAAGCAGGCGCTGCGCATTACCGAGCTGCAACCACCGGGTAAAAAATCTATGCCTGCCGCAGCCTTTTTAAATGGCAGAGCAAGTTGGTTTACGCCCGGCCAGGTATTGGCGTTACCCACGCCAACGGATTCTTAATTATGCACCCTACCCAAACATCGGGCGCCGCTAGTCGCGCCGCTGCCGCCAAAGCCATTATGGACGTGCTGGAGCATGGCCGTTCACTCAGCCAGGCTATTCCAGAGGCAACGGAAAAGTTAAGCGGCCGCGACCGCGCCTTGGTGCAGAGCATTTGCTACGCAGTGATGCGCCAGCTACCGCTATTTAACTTTGTGTTGGCGGAGCTGCTGGAAAAACCACTCAAAGGGCAGCTTAAAATACTGCATTACCTGCTGCTGGTTGGTACCTGCCAAATATTAGCGCTTTCTACGTCGCCCCATGCCGCCGTTGCGGCAACTGTTGATGCCGCTATGTTACTGGGTCGAAGCCGACAAAAAGGCCTGGTTAATGGCGTACTGCGTAATTTGTTGCGCCAGCAGGAAGAATTGTTAACTAAGGCGGCAGCACGTAAAGAGCTGGCCCACGCGCATCCACGCTGGTTGTTAGAACGTATTCAGGAAGCGTATCCACAGCAGTGGCGGGACGTTGTTGCAGCCAATAATGAGCAAGCGCCCATGTGGTTGCGGGTAAATACGGCCAAAGTAGAGGCTCCAGCCTACTTGGCCAGGTTACGTCATGCCGATATTGCTGCCGAGCTATCCAGCGAAGTTCCAACCGCAATTCGCTTAGCGCAACCCGTAGACGTAAGCCACCTGCCAGGTTTTGAGCAAGGTCAGGTGTCGGTACAGGACGTTGCCGCGCAACGCGCCGCTTTATTGCTGGGTGCGCAAAGTGGCGACCGGGTGCTGGACTGCTGCGCTGCTCCCGGCGGAAAAACCGCGCATATTCTGGAAACCAACCATGACCTGGCCGAGGTCATTGCGCTGGACAGCGATGCCCAACGGCTAACCCGCGTGAGCGAGAACCTGACCCGCCTGCAATTGTCCGCCAAAGTGCTTTGTGCCGACGCCAGCGAACCCAAAACCTGGTGGGACGGCAAGCCGTTTGAACGCATTCTGCTGGATGCACCCTGCTCGGCCACCGGCGTTATTCGCCGCCATCCCGACATTAAGTGGTTACGCCGCGCCAGTGACATTGATACCTTAGTGGCTATTCAGGCGGATATTCTGCACAGCATGTGGTCGGTGCTGGCCCCTGGTGGCACCCTGCTGTATGCAACCTGTTCTATACTGCCTGAGGAAAACCATAAACAAATCAAATCCTTTGTCGAAAACCACGAGGATGCGATATGGTGTTCACTTATTGAAGGTCCGCAGCGCGACTTGCAGTTTATTCCCGGGCAGGCAGGTGGCGACGGCTTCTACTACGCGAAACTGGAAAAACGTAAATGAAGATCATTATTCTAGGCGGCGGTCAGGTTGGTGGCACACTGGCAGAAAACCTGGTTGGCGAAAAGAACGACATTACTATTGTTGATACCGACAAGCGCCTGCTACAGGAACTTGCCGACAAATATGATCTGCGCGTAGTGGAAGGTCACGGCTCGCACCCTGCGGTGCTTGAGCGTGCTGGCGCCGAAGATGCCGATTTGCTGATTGCGGTAACCCCCAGCGATGAAACCAACATGCTGGCGTGCCAAATTGCCTACACGATGTTTAATACACCAACCAAAATTGCCCGAATTCGCTCTGAAGCCTTCATTGCCTATAAAGACCGTTTGTTCCACAACCAGGACATTCCGGTTGATCATATTATTTCTCCGGAGCAATTGGTTACTAGTTATATCAAACGCTTAGTAGACTACCCGGGCGCACTGCAGGTGATGGAGTTTGCCGGCGGACGTGCCAGCCTAGTTGCGGTTCGCGCTTATTACGGCGGTAAGCTGGTTGGTCATGCGATTTCGCATTTGAAACAGCATATTCCGAATATAGATACCCGCGTGGCGGCTATTTTCCGCCAGGGGCAGCCGATTAAGCCTATGGGTACGACTATTATTGAAGCCGATGACGAAGTGTTCTTTATTGCCGACACGCGTCACATTCGCACCGTCATGGAAGAACTGCAGAAGCTGGAGAATCAATACCGCCGCATTATGATTGTAGGTGGCGGCAATATTGGTGAAGGTTTAGCTAGCCAGTTGGAAGACACCCACCGGGTGAAGCTAATTGAACAGTCGCTAGAACGTGCTGAAATGCTCTCGCAACGGCTGAGCCATACGCTGGTATTTAACGGCGATGCATCGGATCAGAAACTGCTGCTGGAAGAGCACGTGGAAGACACCGATGTATTTATTGCGGTGACCAACGACGACGAAGCCAACATTATGTCGGCCATGCTGGCCAAGCGAATGGGCGCAAAGAAAACCATGGTGCTGATTCAACGCAGCGCCTATGTTGATTTGGTGCAAGGAGGTGAAATTGATATCGCTATTTCACCACAACGGGCAACCATTTCAGCCTTGTTAACCCACGTTCGTCGCGGCGACATTGTGAATGTGTACTCACTGCGTAAAGGTGCCGCTGAAGCCATTGAGGCTATTGCGCACGGTGATGAAAACACATCCAAGGTGGTTGGCAAAGCGGTGGGTGAAATCAAACTGCCGCCGGGTACCACTATTGGCGCTATCGTGCGCGGCAGCGAGGTGCTGATAGCCCATGATGACACCATGCTGCAATCAGACGACCATGTGATTCTATTCTTAGTTGATAAAAAGTATATTCGTGAAGTGGAACGCCTGTTCGAGCCCAGCGCTATATTCTTCTAAAAAAACACCCGTATTCTAAGTAACAGTTAAGAACGCCAGAATGCGGGAGTTAATAGCACCAGCAAAGTAAATACTTCCAAGCGGCCAAATAACATGGCTAAAACAAGCAACCATTTTGCGGTATCGGAAATACTGGCGTAGTTTTCTGCCACGGCGCCAAGCCCCGGACCAAGGTTATTTAAGCAAGCTGCGGTAGCCGAAAACGCCGTTAAATCGTCGAGTCCAGTTGCCAGCAAGCCCAGCATAATCACAATAAATACCAGCGCATAAGCCGAGAAGAAGCCCCACACAGCTTCAACCACACGGCTGGATAAGGCTCTGTCGCCCAGTTTCACCGAATACACGGCTCTGGGGTGTACCAGCCGGTTTAGTTCGCGCACACCCTGGCGGAACAGCAGCACGACTCGCACGACTTTTAAACCACCGGCGGTAGAACCGGCGCTCCCCCCAACAAAGCTCGCGAATAGCAGCAAAATAGGCAGAAACAACGGCCAGGTGGAGAAGTCAGCGGTGGCAAAACCGGCGGTGGTACTGATAGATACGGCCTGAAATAAGGCTTGATCAAAGGCGGTGCCAACGTCGTCGTACAAGCCATGCCCAAGCACCGTTAGAAATACAATAAGTATGAGCGCAGCTTGTAAGGTGAAAAACGCCCGACATTCCGGGTCACGCATATAACTTAGTAAACTGCGTCCGGTTACCGCTGCATAGTGCACCGCAAAGTTAACCCCGGAAATCAGTAAGAAAACTACGCAAATACCGTTAATTACCGCGCTATCAAAAGCGCCGATACTGGCATCGTAAGTGGAGAAACCGCCAATGGCGACGGTTGAAAATGAATGCCCGATAGCATCGAACCAGTTCATTCCCGCAAGCTTATAGGCCACCGCACAGGCTACGGTCAGAAAGGCATAAATATACCAAAGGTGCTTGGCGGTATCGGCAATACGGGGGGTCATTTTGGAGTCTTTCAATGGCCCCGGAATTTCGGCGCGGTACAACTGCATACCACCGATGCCCAGCATCGGCAGAATCGCTACCGCTAAGACGATAATACCCATACCGCCCAGCCACTGCAGTTGTTGCCGATAAAACAAAATACTGTGCGGCAAGCCTTCAATTTGCGTAAGTATGGTAGCGCCGGTAGTGGTTAAGCCTGAGAACGACTCAAAGGCGGCATCGGTAATCGACAGCGGAATTTCCTGGGTGAAAATCAGCGGCAACATACCAACCGCGCCGAGCACCGTCCAAAACAGTACGGTCAGCAAAAAGCCATCGCGGGCTTTTAAATCGGCGCGATAACTGCGTTGCGGGTACCACACCATAAAGCCTACCGCTAAACTTAAGATAAAACTGAACAGGAACGCCAAACCGCCGCCATCTTCGTAGATAACAGCAACCACTGCCGGTGGCAGCAGGGTTAAACTAAACAAACAAATCAATAAACCCAGAATTCGTAAGATGCCGCGATAACGCACGGTTAGTCCTCTTGCGGTTGTAAGGTGACACGACCTTGCGTTTGCCCGTGCAACACCTGATTAAATGCATCAACCTTTTCAGGTTCCAGTTCCAGCGCTAACTTTACCTGTTGCTGGTACTCTGCAGTACCCAGCTTGGCGTCAAATTGCCCCATAGCATAATCTACAGCGGCCTGATGCGCATAATCGAAACACAAAATATAGTGATTGCGCAGTACTTTCAGAGTGGTCTCCAGCAACTCATGCGCTATGGTTGTTTGTGGGATTCGATAACCGGCCACGGCTTAATTTAAGCCATTGGCTCGGGTCATGTTCTCGTTGCGTTCACGATGCACAATAATATTATCTTCAATACGCACACCACCGTAACGGCGGAAGGCATCAACCCGCTGCCAGTCCACATGCTTCGCTTGTGGCGAAGCTTTTAGTTTAGCGAGCAAACTATCAATAAAGTACAAACCAGGTTCAATGGTATATACCTGGCGAGGCTCCACGGTTCTGGTGGTACGCAAGGTAGGGAACTCTTCTGGCGGCGGTATATTCGTGCCGCGCTCATCCAACATAGTGCCACCCACGTCATGTACCTGCAGACCTAAGCTGTGGCCCAGCCCGTGCGGCAAAAATACCTGTGAGATTTTCTGCGCCACAATAGCTTCCGGTGACAACTTCACGAAACCATAGGCATACAACAGCTTGGCAATTTGCTCATGCGCCAGCGCATGTAAATCACCAAACCGGGTACCTGGTTTTAATAAATCGATTAGTGCCAGCGTAACCTGGTCAAGCGCCGCTACCAACTCGCCGAATTCGTCTTCGCGGGCGCTGTAGGTGCGGGTAATATCGGCGGCATAGCCCTGATAATTCGCGCCAGCGTCAATCAGCATGGAGTGCCGCTGACCCGGTGTCAGACGCTGCCGTGACTGCACCATATAATGCAACACCGCTGCATGTTCGTTCTGACCGATAATGTGGCCGTAAGGGGCATCGTTTTCGCCTTGGCCGGTAGCCTGCATGTACGCCAGTAAACAGTCGAATTCAGAACCACCATCAAGGAAGCTCTGGCGCGCCGCATGATGACCACGCACTGCAATTTGATTGGCCTGGCGCATGCACTCCAGCTCATAGTCGGTTTTATATAAGCGATGATAGTGTAAAAAGTTCAGCACCGGATCCGGGTTGATATGCTCAAATCCCAGCGCCTTCGCAACTTCGACATGCTCGCCCAAATAAGCGCTGCGAACTTTGTCGTAAGGCAGTACTTGCTCAATAGCTTCGGGCGACTTAATAGTCACCACATCAAATACATGTAACCAGTCGGCCCGCATAATGGGCGGCTGATAATGCCAAAAGTCATCGGGCTGCAGAATAACCAGACGCGGGCGTTGCTCACGACTAATCAGCAACCAGCAATGGGGTAAATCGTCTAACGGGCACCAGGCTTTAAATAAGGGATTCGCCTTGAAAGGATAATCCATGTCATCCAGGAACTGACGCTTGATTTGCCCGGAGTGAATTGCCAGTAGTTCCAGATTTTCACGTTCCAGTACTTGCTCAGCGCGTTGCAGCTGTGTGGCAACATGGGCCTCAAAGCGCGGTAATAAACTCGCCAGATTCATGGTTCGCTCCCTAACGACGAATATTCATATCAACCAGTTCATTGAAAAGATTACGATTATCACCCAACAGCATGCTGTAGATCTGCTGATAAGCCAAGACGTTTTTTACGTACTCGCGGGTTTCTTTGTAGGGAATAGTCTCAATCCAAATATCCACTGGCATGGCGGTTTCCGGCAACCATTCCCGCACCCGGTAAATGCCCGCATTATAGGAAGCTGTGGCAAGCACCCAGTTGTCCTGCATGCGCGTTTGTAGTTCACCCAAATAACGGGTACCCAAACGCACGTTGAAGTTAGGTGAGTGTAACTCGGTACGGCTTACATCCTGCTTATGCAAATATTTAGCCGTGGACGGCAAAATCTGCATTAAGCCGCGGGCGCCCGCAGATGAAAAGGCATCGGCACGAAAAGCGCTTTCCCGGCGGGTAATAGCCAAAGCCCAGGATTCATCAATGCCAGCGTTCTTAGAAAAGCTGCTAAGCACGTCATAGTACGCCAGCGGAAAGCGCAACTGTACGGCATCAAAATGACCAATAGCCGCTAAACCGAAAATAGCCTGATCATGCCATTCCCATTCATTGGCTAACACGGCCGCATGCTGTTGCTGCTCAGTGGTTAACTGCGACAGTAAGTAATTCCATTCCCGGCGTGCATCTAAGCCCCGCCCCATTTGTAGAAATTCGTAGGCGCGAATAGCCGCCGGATGCTGTCTGACAATATCCAGTTGCAGCGGACTATACTCTATATTCTTTGCCTCCAATGAGGCGGGCAATTGCAAATGGGCCGCGGCCATAAAGCCATAGTAATGGCGTTCCTGAGCTAATTCCTGTAGCAGCGCTTGTGCCGCTAATTCATCCCCTTGTTCCAGCAATGCCCGCGCTTGCCAGTAACGCCACTGATTGCCCTGCGCCACGGTTGCCGGAAGCTGATTAATGAGTTGTGACAGCGTACTGAAATCCTGTTGCCGCAATAAATCGGCAAGCCGCCACTGCAGCACCGCGTCACTGGCATTGTGCAACGGCACTTTCGTCTGCCACACGCTAGACTCCGGATGGTTCTTATTACTCAGCGCCAGCGCGAATTTTTGTGTCACTTCATCCAGTTGCTCGGCCGAGAATTTAAAAAATTCCTCAGCGGCAGGCCAGTTTTGCAAGGCTAAGTCGGGATCACGCCAAATCAACCGACCATAAGCATAAGTGGCAATAGCCGCTTGCTCGGCAGTGTCTTGACCGGCTTGAAACAACGACAACCGGATAACCTTGCTGGGGTCACGGCGCATCATGTGGTAAACGTGCGCCAGATAAGTTTTCTCTGGTGGTAGCAAGTCGGCCAGATAAGGCAGTAAGGTATGATTACCGCCTTCGGCCGCCAGCTTCACGCGATCCCAAACCTTGTTCGGCGTACGCTGCCCAGCTTCGGTCCACCAATTTAGAATTTTATCGCAGGCACTAGGTAATGATTCGCCGGTAAGCCACAGTTGCCCTACCGCCCGGTGAAACGCATCGCCCGGCATCAGCTGCTGCTGAAACTGAAATTGCAGATTATAACAATGGTGTTCCGTGGTTCCCGGCGGCTTAAAATCACGTAAGAAACGCGCTTGCTCATTGTTACGAGCCAGATAATCCAGCCAGGGTTGACGCAGTTGCCAGTCAAGCGGCGTGCCGTTATAAGCCTCTAGAAATTCTAATACGCGGTCTTCGTTCGCTAAATAACCTACCTGTTGCAGGCGTTCTAATTCTAAATAAGGTGTTAGCGGATAATCGCCCAGTTGGCTTAACAACAATCGGTATTCATTCAAGCGCCCGCGGCGTGCCGCATACTCTGCCTTACGGAACAACTCACGCTGTTGTTCCCGTTGTTCACTGTTAGCTGCTGACGCAGCGGCCTGAGGGCCGGCCACACTCTCTGGTGCCAGCAAAACGCTGCTGGATGCGACGCTTAGCGCAACAAATAATCGAGCTGTAAATAATAGTTTCAGCATGTTTTCAAACGCACGTTTAAATAATCATTGAAATATCGAAGTATTCGGGCCAAACTCTCCCTACTCTAACCGAAAGCCATCCGAGAATCAGTAAACTCCAGCACTATATATGCTGGAATGTGAGGGAGACCGAAAATGATTTACCAAGGTGACAGCATTCAGGTTCAATTTGTTGAAGACGGAATTGCCGATCTGCAATTTAATGCAGCTGGCTCCGTAAACAAGTTTGACCAGAAAACTTTGGGCGAATTCAGTGATGCGTTAACCGCGCTCGCCGACACCAAAGACTTGAAAGGCCTTATTGTAACCAGCAGCAAATCAACCTTTATTGTTGGTGCTGACATTACCGAATTCCAAACTTTATTTGCCGATTTAGCGCAAACGAAAACCTGGGTTGCAAAAGCCTCGCGGGTATTTGACCAGCTGGAAGACCTTCCAGTTCCAACTGTTGGTGCCGTCACTGGTTTTGCCTTAGGTGGCGGCTGTGAAGCACTGCTGGCCTGTGACTATCGGGTAGCCGATACCACCGCAACTATTGGCCTGCCGGAAGTGAAACTAGGTTTGATTCCTGGTTTTGGTGGCACCATGCGCTTACCGCGCATTATTGGTCCAGATAATGCACTCGAGTGGATTACCACAGGCAAGAACAACAGCGCCGCCAGCGCCCAGCGCGATGGCTTGATTGATGCTGTAGTTGCTCCGGAAAAACTGCGTGATGCCGCACTAAGCATGGTACGTAGCGCATTAAGCGGCGACCTGAACTGGCAAGCCAAGCGCGCGCCTAAGCTAGAGCCGTTAAAAGCCAATGACACTGAGCTAACCATGACTCTGGTTACCGCCAAGGCCATGATTGCTGCGAAAGCGGGCAAACATTACCCAGCGCCGCATGCTGCTGTGAAAGCAATTGAAAATGGTGCACGCAGTGGTCGTGAAGAAGCGCTAAATGCGGAAAACGAAGCCTTTGTTGGCCTTACGCAAACCGACGCCTGCCAGGCACAGGTTGGTATTTTCATGGCCGACCAGCTGGTTAAAGGTAAAGCGAAGAAAGCAGCGAAAACCGCAACCAAAGACATTAAAACCGCCGCCGTACTTGGCGCCGGCATTATGGGTGGTGGCATTGCCTACCAGTCAGCCTACAAAGGCGTTCCGGTGGTTATGAAAGACATCAACCAAGACGCGCTTGATTTAGGTATGAAAGAAGCTGGCAAACTGCTGGATAAAGCAGTGCAACGCGGCAAAATGGACACCAAGAAAATGGCCCAGGTGCTGTCTTCTATCACCCCTACCTTATTGGATGATGCGGTGAAGGGTGTCGACATTGTGGTAGAAGCTGTGGTTGAGAACCCGGATGTGAAAGGCAAAGTACTGGCCGATGTAGAAAGCCGGGTGAGTGACGATGCCATTTTGGTGTCCAATACCTCAACGATTTCAATTGACCGCTTAGCCAAGAACTTAAAAGATCCATCGCGCTTCTGTGGTATGCACTTCTTCAACCCGGTGCACAAAATGCCGTTGGTAGAAGTGATTCGTGGTGAGAAAACCTCAGATGAAACCGTTGCCGCTGTAGTAGCGTACGCCAGCCGTATGGGCAAAACTGCCATTGTGGTAAACGATTGCCCTGGCTTCTTAGTAAACCGCGTGTTGTTCCCTTACCTGGCAGGTTTTGCCGGTTTAATTGATGAAGGCGTCGATTTTGCCGGCATCGATAAAGTGATGGAGCGTCAGTTTGGCTGGCCTATGGGTCCGGCGTACTTAACCGACGTGGTTGGTATTGATACTGCTGACCATTGCACCAAAGTCATGGCCGACGGTTTCCCAACGCGGATGCCGCGTGATGAAAACAATGCTATTGCGAAATTGGCAGCAGCAGATCGCTACGGTCAAAAGAACGGTAAAGGTTTCTATGAGTACGGCGTTGATAAAAAAGGCCGTCCACAGAAACAAAAAGACGAAGCGGTTTACAAAATGCTGAACATTACTGGTACCGAAAAATCCGCCGAAGAAATTATTGCGCGGTGCATGGTACCTATGGTGAACGAATGCGTACGCTGCCTGGAAGAAGGTATCGTGAGCTCGGCAGCGGAAGCAGATATTGCCATGTTATACGGCATTGGCTTCCCTCCTTTCCGCGGCGGACCTTTCCGTTACCTGGAAACTGTTGGACTGAACAAGTTTATTGAAATGGCTGACCGTTACGCAGATCTGGGTGAAATTTACCAGGTAACTGATGGATTACGCGAAATGGCGAAATCCGGCAAATCATACTTTGCACAGTCTTAAGCGCGCCATTACAGGAGGATTTTATGAAAGACGTAGTGATAGTTGATTGTATTCGTACCCCAATGGGGCGCTCGAAAGGCGGTGTATTCCGCAATGTACGTGCAGAAGATTTATCAGCACACCTGATGAAAGGTTTGTTAACGCGCAACCCGAATGTTGATGTCAATGAATTAGAAGACATCTACTGGGGCTGTGTTCAACAAACCCTTGAGCAAGGCTTTAACATTGCCCGCAATGCATCCTTGCTAGCCGGTATTCCGCATCAGGTAGCTGGTGTTACGGTAAACCGTTTGTGTGGCTCGTCCATGCAGGCTATTCACGACGCCAGCCGCGCTATTATGCACGGCGACGGCGACATTTTTATTGCCGGCGGCGTGGAGCACATGGGCCATGTGCCTATGGACCACGGGATTGATTTTCACCCGGGCCTGAACAAATCTGTGGCTCGCGCTGCGGGTATGATGGGCATGACGGCCGAGTTATTGGCACGTAAATTCGATATTTCCCGGGCTATGCAGGACGCCTTTGGCGCCCGTTCACACCAGTTGGCTCATAAAGCCACGGTTGAAGGTCGCTTTGCCAAAGAAATTCTGCCGATAGAAGGCCACGATGCCGACGGTACGCTGCACTTGGTGAAAAACGACGAAGTGATTCGTCCGGAAACCACGGCTGAAGGCCTTGGGCAACTTCGTCCGGTGTTTGATCCAGCCAACGGTACGGTTACCGCAGGAACTTCCTCTGCGCTGTCTGACGGTGCTGCCGCTTGCTTGATTATGTCGGCCGACAAAGCGAAACAGCTGGGCTTAACGCCACGCGTTCGCATTCGCGCCATGGCTGTTGCTGGTTGCGATCCGTCCATCATGGGTTACGGCCCGGTTCCGGCAACAGAAAAAGCGCTGAAACGCGCTGGCCTGAGCATCAAGGACATTGATTTATTCGAGCTGAACGAAGCCTTTGCTGCGCAGTCACTGCCAGTACTGAAAGGTCTTGGCTTGTTAGACCAAATGGAAGACAAAGTGAACTTGAACGGCGGCGCTATTGCACTGGGTCACCCGCTGGGTTGTTCAGGCGCACGTATCTCCACCACCCTGATTAACCTGATGGAAGAAAAAGGCGCTACCTTAGGCGTTGCCACCATGTGTATCGGTTTAGGCCAAGGTATTGCTACCGTTTACGAGCGTGTCTAAGCGCTAACGCCTACCGCTTTGTACCTGCGGTAAAAACGGGTAAACTAAAAGCCGCTCTGCTGAGATGTCAGTGGAGCGGTTTTTTATGTCTTTTAAGCGGCTTTTTCTGAGTGTAAGGCCAACCACAAGAGAGTGTGTCAATGAGTAGTGCGGATAAGAGTTTGGACACCCTGGGTTTGAAATGTCCGGAACCAGTTATGTTGGTACGAGCACAAATCCGGCGAATGGCGGTTGGCGAAGTGTTAGAAGTGATCGCCGATGACCCGGCGACCACGCGTGACATTCCAAGTTTTTGCCGCTTTATGGACCACGAGTTGGTGATAGCTGAAACCACCAATACACCCTATCGCTATTACATTCGCAAACAGGACTCGCAAGGCAGCTAAGGCTTTAACTTACCGGCTGGCCGTCGTGCTCGCCATGGCCAAGGCTATACTGCCAGAACTCAGCTTTACCCAAAGTTTCGCCTAACTCGTAAGGTTTAAAACCAAAATTTTTGTATGCGTGCTTCGCTGGCGTGTTGCCTTCCAGAACTTCCAAGGTCAGCTTACAACAGCCGCGAAATTCAGCTAGTGTGGCAACTTCCTGCAATAACCGACGAGAAATACCCTGCCCGCGATGGCTGGCGGTAACGGCAATATCATGAATATTCATAACCGGTTGCGCCGCGAAGGTAGAAAAGCCTTCCACACAGTTAGCAATGCCAACAGCTTGCTCATCGTCAAAGGCTAGCAACGAGAACACATGGTCACGTTTTGCCATTTCATCAATCAAACGCGCTTTCACATCGTCTGAAATTGGCTCACCACCACCCATAGGATCGTTCGCATAATCGTTCAGCATCGAGATAACTGCCTGGCGGTGTTTCGGATTTTGATAATCAGCTAGGGTAATTTCAATCATAACAACTCATAGGTTAAAGGCGCGCATTTCTGCACAAACCGGTTCATAACAAGGGCAAGTAACAACATGGTCGTTCACCATGCCTACTGCCTGCATAAAAGCGTAACAAATCGTGGTGCCGACAAAGCTAAAGCCCTCTTTTTTCAAGGCTTTTGCCATGGCGTCAGACTCTGCACTGCGGGTCGGGAAGTCATCGCCCACTCGCCAAGCGTTTATAATCGGCTTTCCACCTACAAACTGCCATAGATATTCGGCGAACGACGCTTCTCGCTCGTTAATTCGAAGGTAAGCTTCAGCATTCTTGAAAATCGACGCAATTTTTAACTTATTCCGCACAATACCAGCATTGAACATTAGTTTTTCGCGTTGTTCAGTTGGCATGGCCAGAATAGCTTCCGGCTGGAAGTCACAAAACGCGTCCTGATAGTTCTTTTGCTTACGTAGAATAGTTATCCAGCTAAGCCCAGCTTGTTGTCCGTCCAAACATAATTTTTCAAACAACTCACGGCTATCGGCCACCGGACGCCCCCAAACCTGGTCATGATAAGCCACGTAATCGGCATCAGTGCCACACCAACGGCAGCGTTTTGAGTTTGTGTCCATAGTAAGCCCTATAACCTGCGGGGAACACAGGTTATAATCGACTGTATTCGACGCAATAGAATATCGAGAGATAATACATGGCCAAGTATGATGTGAAAACCTTTCAAGGTTTAATTCTAGCGCTCCAGGATTACTGGGCTCAGCAAGGCTGCGCCGTAATACAGCCGCTGGATATGGAAGTAGGTGCAGGCACCTTTCACCCAATGACGTTTTTGCGCGCCATTGGCCCGGAACCCGCGAGTTTTGCCTACGTGCAGCCCTGCCGCCGCCCTACTGACGGACGCTACGGTGAAAACCCCAACCGACTGCAGCACTATTATCAGTTTCAGGTGATGCTGAAGCCGTCACCGAAGAATATCCAAGAGCTTTATTTGGGTTCGCTTGAGCTACTGGGCTTCGATCCATTGGTGCACGATATTCGGTTTGTTGAAGACAACTGGGAATCACCTACGCTTGGTGCCTGGGGCTTGGGCTGGGAAGTGTGGCTTAACGGCATGGAAGTCACTCAGTTTACCTACTTCCAGCAAGTTGGCGGTTTAGAATGTCGCCCGGTGGCTGGTGAAATCACCTACGGCCTTGAGCGTTTGGCAATGTACATTCAGGGCGTTGACAGCATTTACGACTTGGTATGGGCCGATGGCCCGCGCGGCAAAATACTCTATGGCGATGTGTTTCACCAAAATGAGGTGGAGCAATCTACCTACAACTTTGAACACGCCGATGTTGCGGTACTATTCAACCGTTTTGACAGCTGCGAAAAAGAATGTGAGCACCTGCTGGCGGCCAACCTGCCCTTACCGGCCTATGAGCAGGTCATGCGCGCCTCCCACGCGTTTAACTTGTTAGATGCGCGCCATGCCATTTCAGTGACTGAGCGGCAACGTTATATTCTGCGTGTTCGTGCTATGGCGAAAGGCTGCGCCGAAGCCTACTATGCGGCCCGTGAAGCCCTGGGCTTTCCGTTGGCAAACACTGACGCGTCATCATCGCAACCTTCCAAGGCAGGAGCATAAGCGTGCAAACAGAAACTTTACTTGTTGAAATTGGTACTGAAGAATTACCACCAAAAGCGCTAAAGCAACTAAGCATGGCGTTTGCCGATGGCTTTACTCAACAACTGAACGACCATGAACTAGGTTTTGAGCGGGTGCAACCGCTTGCCTCTGCGCGTCGCTTGGCGCTGTTGGTACATGGTTTAGAAGCCAAGCAAGCTGATAAAGTTGTTGAGAAAAGAGGCCCGTCGATAGACGTAGCTTTTGATGCTGAAGGTAATGCAACCAAGGCCGCCGAAGGCTGGGCGCGTTCGAATGGCATTACGGTAGCCGAAGCGGAGCGCCTGGAGACCGACAAAGGCACCTGGCTGCTGTACAAAGACGCGGTAACCGGCCAGCCGGTTAGTGATTTAGTTGCCAGTATGACGGAGCAGGCACTGAAGCGCTTACCTATTCCTAAGCCCATGCGTTGGGGCAGCAGCGATGTGCAATTCATTCGTCCGGTGCATACTATTACCCTGTTATTCGGCAACCAACTTATTGCTGGCGAAGTACTTGGCGTTGCCAGCGGAACCCAGCTTCAGGGCCACCGATTCCACTGCCCTGAAGGCACACAAATAAGCCACGCCAACGACTACATAGAAACTATGCGAGCCGCACACGTAGTGGTTGATTTTGAAGAGCGTCGCAAATTCATAGAAATGGCTATAGCAGAAAAAGCTGCTGCACTAGGTGGCAAGGTTGTAGCTGACCCGGCATTGCTTGACGAGGTTACGGCGTTGGTAGAATGGCCAGTGGCCCTTACCGCCAGCTTTGATAAGAGCTTCCTTGAGGTTCCAAAAGAGCCATTAATTGTGACCATGAAGGACGACCAGCGCTACTTCCCATTAGAGGACGCGCAAGGCAATTTAATGCCTGCCTTCATTTTCATTACCAATATTGAAAGCAAAGATCCGCAGCAAATTATTTCCGGTAACGAAAAAGTGGTTCGCCCACGTCTTGCCGATGCGCGCTTCTTCTTTGAAAGCGATAAAAAGACAACGCTGGAATCACGGTTGGATGCGCTAGAGCAAGTGCTGTTTCAAAAGCAGCTTGGCTCAATCAAAGATAAAAGTGAACGTATCGCACGCCTAGCGGCGGAAATATCGGATCGCATTAAGGCCGACAGCCACGTTGCTGAACGCGCCGGTTTGCTTAGTAAAGCCGATTTAGCCACACACATGGTTTCTGAGTTCCCGGAAACCCAAGGCGTAATGGGTATGCACTACGCTCGTAACGACGGCGAGAAAGACGCCGTAGCTCAGGCTATTTTTGAGCACTACCTGCCACGCTTTGCCGGTGACATTCTGCCCTCTTCTGCAGAAGGCTGTGCTGTTGCTATTGCCGATAAGCTGGACACTTTGGTAGGTATTTTCGGTATTGGTCAAACGCCTAAAGGTGACCGCGACCCATTCGCTCTGCGTCGTGCCGCGATAGGCCTGTTGCGTATTCTGGTTGAGAAACAACTGAAGTTAGACTTGGTTGATTTGGTTGAAACCGCGGCGGCAGGCTTCAAAACGCGCCTGACCTCGAAAACGGTTAGCCTTGATGTTGTCGACTTCTTGCTTGCACGTTTTCGCGCTTTCTATCAGGAAGACGGAATTGCCAACGAGGTAGTTAGCGCGGTTCTGGTTCGTCGCCCTACCGAACCAGTAGACTTTGACGCACGCGTTCGCGCCGTGAATAAGTTCCGGGAACTGCCGGAAGCTGAAGCGCTAACCGCTGCGAATAAACGCGTGAGTAACATTTTGGCCAAGGTAGAAACCAGCATCCCAAGCACCATTGACGAGACTAAGTTGAAAGAACAGAGCGAAGTTGTGTTGTTTAAAGCGCTGAAGGAAGCTCAGAAAGCCTCAGCAGCCGCATTAGCAACTCATGACTACGCTGCCGCACTTGCTGAGTTCGCAAGCCTACAAGAGCCGGTAGATGCCTTCTTTGAGAATGTGATGGTAAATGCGGACGATGCGGAGATACGCAACAATCGTCTGGCTTTATTACAGCAGTTACGTGAACTCTTCTTAGATATCGCCGATATATCTGTTCTGAATTAATAACTCAGTTTAAACACGCATAAAAAAAGGAGCCAAACGGCTCCTTTTTTATTTATTTTCAATTACTTAGCTGTTGAAAGCTAGAACCTAAACGTCTAGGTTAGCCACTTTCAGCGCATTGGTTTCAATGAAGTTACGGCGAGGCTCAACATCGTCACCCATTAATGTGGTGAACAACTGATCAGCGCCAATGGCGTCTTCAATGGTAACCTGCAGCATGCGGCGGCTTTCTGGATCCATGGTGGTTTCCCATAACTGCTCTGGGTTCATTTCACCAAGACCTTTGTAACGCTGCACATAAATACCGCGCTTAGATTCGCTGATAAGCCATTCAACAGCCTCAACGAAATCGTCTACTTGCTTCTGTTTATCGCCGCGACGTACAAAACCGCCTTCTTCAACCAGGCCGTTAATTTTCTCGCCGATAGAAACCAGTTGATCGTAATCACGCGACATAATGAACTCGTAGTTCAGCGGATAATCGGTGTCTATACCATGCTGTCTTACCGTCATTACTGGTAAGAATATGCTCCGTTCTTCGTCCTTGCGCACGGAAACTTTGTAGGTTGCCGATTTGGTTTCACGTAAGGTTAGGTCTTTTTCAAGCTCATTCACCCAGGCGTTTACCGCAGCCTCGTCTTTTAACGCAGCGGCCGTTAAGCGTGGTGCGTATACCATGCGTTGTAAAAAGTCTTCCGGCATACGACGCATTAAGCGTTTAATGGTGTTTTGCGCCAATTGATAGTCGTTTACCAAAGTCTCTAAGTGCTCACCTGAAATGCCTGGTGCGTCGGCATTCACATGCAATGACGCACTATCTAAGGCAAGGCTGGTTAAATAGGCAATCAACGCTGGGTCGTCTTTAATGTAAGACTCTTGCTTACCCTTTTTCACCTTATACAAAGGCGGCTGAGCAATGTACATGTAACCACGTTCTATCAGCTCTGGCATTTGACGGTAGAAGAACGTAAGTAGCAGCGTTCGAATATGCGAGCCATCCACGTCAGCATCCGTCATGATAATAATACGGTGATAGCGTGTCTTATCCGGGTTGTATTCGTCGCGACCAATACCACAACCTAACGCGGTAATAAGCGTTGCTACTTCTTGTGAAGAAAGCATTTTATCAAAGCGCGCTTTCTCAACGTTCAGAATTTTACCTTTCAATGGCAAAATAGCTTGGTTCTTACGGTTACGGCCCTGCTTCGCAGAACCACCCGCAGAATCACCCTCCACTATATAGAGTTCAGATAATGCCGGGTCTTTTTCCTGACAATCCGCAAGCTTACCTGGCAAGCCAGCTAAATCCAGTGCGCCTTTACGTCGCGTCATTTCACGCGCTTTACGCGCGGCTTCACGTGCGCGGGCTGCATCAATGATTTTGCCAACAATAATTTTGGCATCTGATGGCTGCTCTAACAGGTAATCGTTTAAGCGCTCATTCATCGCTTGTTCAACAGCCGTTTTCACTTCTGAAGAAACCAGCTTGTCTTTCGTCTGAGAAGAGAACTTAGGATCCGGTACTTTCACCGATACAACAGCGGTTAAACCTTCACGAGCATCATCCCCGGTAGCAGAGGTTTTGTGCTTCTTGTGAAAGCCTTCTTTTTCCATGTAAGTATTCAAGGTGCGGGTTAACGCTGCACGGAAGCCGGCAAGGTGAGCACCACCATCGCGCTGCGGAATATTATTCGTGAAACAGAAAATATTTTCCTGGAACGAATCATTCCACTGCATAGACACTTCAACCGTAATGCCATCTTCTCGCTCTTGAGAAAAATGGAATACGTTCTGGTGAATCGGATTTTTGTTCTTATTCAAGTACTCAATGAAGGCTGCAATACCGCCTTCATATTTAAAATGATCGTTTCTATCATCGCGCTCATCCATCAAGCGTATAGATACACCAGAGTTCAAGAACGACAATTCACGTAAGCGCTTGGCAAGAATATCGTAGTGGTATTCAACGTCGGCGAATACTTTAGGGCTTGGCCAGAAACGCAATTCGGTACCACGTTTGGTGGTATCGCCAACGCAGGCTAAGTCGGCAACAGGAACACCCATTTTATATTCTTGTTCGTACACGTGCCCTTGACGACGAATGGTCAGCTTCAGCGTATCTGATAGTGCGTTTACAACAGAGATACCAACACCGTGCAAACCACCGGAAACTTTGTATGAGTTATCATCGAATTTACCGCCGGCATGCAGTACGGTCATAATAACCTCAGCCGCTGACACGCCCTCTTCTTCGTGCATATCAACAGGAATGCCACGGCCATCATCACATACGGATACGGAACCATCTGAATGGATAGTGACGAGAATATCGTTACAATGCCCGGCTAAAGCTTCATCTATTGAGTTATCGACGACCTCAAATACCATGTGATGAAGGCCTGAACCATCATCGGTATCGCCAATGTACATTCCAGGGCGCTTTCTTACTGCGTCTAGGCCTTTTAGTACTTTTATACTGGATGAACCGTAATCATTTTCTGACATAACTAGTTTCTCTGTAGTTCCTTGATGGTTCCATGTTCCACGTGGAACATTTTCGTAGTCTGGTGAACGAAAGCGGTATTTACCGACTTCGGATCTATCGCAGTTACGAAAACCTGTGAATTCGATGCACTAAGTGCATCACAAAACTTCTTCTGACTTTCTGAATCTAATTCAGCCGTAATATCATCGACTAAATATATGCAGCGTCTACTCGTTTTCTCTTCAAGATATTCACCTTGAACTAACTTCAACGCTGCAACTAAAAGCTTTAACTGACCCCTTGAGAGTAACACACGAACGTCTTCACTGTTCGCATACATTTTCAAGTCAGCTTTGTGTGGCCCGACCGTGGTATGGCCATACCGGTAGTCCTGTTCTTGATGCTTCAACAGGGCATCCTGAAGACTTACCCCGCTTTCCCAACCACTACGCAATTCAAATTTAAACTCATATTGCGGCAGAAAAAAGCGACATCGTGACGCCAAACTCTCAAGAAAACCTTCTAAGTAATCTTGTCGGTACCGCTGTATCTTCTCACCCAGCTCCGCGAACTGCGAATTCCAATAACTCATCTCTTCGCTTTTACTTCGCTTCTTAAGCAAACTATTGCGCTGTTTGAGTATTCGGGAGAACGTGACCCAGTCTTGGTAGAACTGATGTTCCACGTGGAACACTCCCCAGTCTACGAACTGGCGCCTGACTTTTGGACCGCCCAATACCAACTCAATACTTTCCGGTGTCATTAATTGAACCGGGACCATTCGGGCCAACGCAGCAAAGCGTTTTTCATTTTGTCGATCAATTCTAAGTTCGACATTTCCTTGAGTATCACGCCGAAATCCAACCTGATGCTCGTCGCTATTTTCTTGGTCCTGCGCTTGCTGCTCTTCGCAAACTCGCGCAAAAATTGTATAAGCGGCTTCTTCATTCCGTATCAGTTGTCGAAATGAACCGGGCCGAAACGAACGCCCAAAGCCTAAACAATAAATGCTTTCTAATAAACTAGTCTTACCGCTGCCATTATCGCCGCAAAGTAAGTTAACCGAGTGTCCCGGCGAAATTCGCGCCTGTTCAAAATTTCGAAACTGGTCAAGCGCAAGCTCTGTTATCAGCATAAGACCCTTAAACTACAACCGCATCGGCATAACAACATATACCGCGGATTCGTCTTCGCTGTCTTCCATTAAGCCACTGTTGTCAGAGCCAGCTAAAGTAAACTTCACTTTTTTACCCGACAGAGTATTCAGTACGTCAATGATGTAACTTACGTTAAAGCCGATTTCCAAAGACTCGCCCTGGTAATCAACTTCCATAATCTCTTCCGCTTGTTCTTGTTCTGGGTTATTCGCCGTAATGCATAACTCGCCTGCCGACAAATTAAGGCGCACACCACGAAACTTCTCATTCGACAGAATGGAAGCGCGCGAGAACGACTGCTTTAAACTTTCGCGATCGGCCACAATGATTTTGTCGCCACCACTAGGCAGCACGCGACGATAATCAGGGAAACGACCATCCACCAGCTTACTGGTAAAACAAACGCCTTTCGCTTCTACTCGAATATGATTGTTACCAATAGCCACTTTCACTTCGTCTTCAACGTCGTCTAGCAAACGCAGTAATTCCATAACGCCTTTGCGCGGCACTATAACCTGACGTGCCGGTAAGCCCGACTGACCCAGGTTGCAACTACTCATGGCCAAACGATGCCCGTCGGTAGCAACGGTTCTTAATACACCACCGTCGGTTTCAAACAACATACCGTTTAGGTAATAACGAACGTCCTGGTTAGCCATGGAAAAATGTGTTTTTTCCATTAAGTCTTTCAGTAACTGCTGACTGGTAACCAATTGAATGTCGCTGCTCCAGTCGTCTATATTTGGATAGTCTTCAGCTGGTAATGTGCTTAACGTAAAGCGGCTGCGGCCAGAGCGTATGGTGACCTTATCTTCGCTGGCCTTGAATTCTATTTGAGCGCCATCGGAAAAGCTGCGAATAATATCCAGCAACTTTTTTGCGGGCACAGTAATTTGCCCCTCATCGGCGCCAGACAGCGCGCTCGTAGAAACGAGCTCAACCTCAAGATCGGTACCAGTTAAGCGCAATTCGTCGGCACTCGCTTGCACCAATACATTCGCAAGAATAGGCAAAGTGTGGCGGCGTTCTACCGCACCACTAACAACCTGAAGTGGCTTTAAAAAATCATCACGGCTGATTGTAAATTTCATACCCACGTTCCCCTGTTGTGTTGCCGCGCTCCACATCGCATAGCCGCAACGAACTTTGAAGTTAAGCTGATAAGGTTCTGATTAAATTACGATAATCTTCTTTTATGTCGTGCTGCGCTTCTTTTAATTCTTGTATTTTTCGGCACGCGTGAAGCACTGTTGTGTGGTCACGCCCACCAAAGGCATCACCGATTTCCGGCAAACTATGGTTTGTTAGCTCTTTCGACAAAGCCATGGCCAGTTGCCGAGGTCGCGCAACAGAGCGACTACGACGCTTAGAA
The DNA here is from genome assembly GCA_040882145.1 of Idiomarina sp. Taxonomy (GTDB): domain Bacteria; phylum Pseudomonadota; class Gammaproteobacteria; order Enterobacterales; family Alteromonadaceae; genus Pseudidiomarina. Next base: position 34,416 of record JBBEBU010000010.1, on the reverse strand, counting down.
AGCAAATCTGCCATCTTTATATTGTAATACTCAGCCACGGTTTTTTGAATGTTATCAATAGTAACCAGCTTTTCCTGAGCTGCGATTAAATCGCGCAGCGCTTCACGAACAAAATCTATCGTTACCTGGCGGCCGGTTAAATTCACGTTTGCCGCTACCCGGTTTAGTGCGCCTTCTAATTCACGCACGTTCGAGCGCAATCGTTTGGCAATGAAAAACGCCACTTCATGGGGTAAATTTATACCCCGTTCTTGCGCTTTGCGTATCAAAATAGCCACGCGAGTTTCAAACTCAGGCGGCTCAATAGCTATGGTTAAGCCCCAACCAAAACGCGACTTAAGCCTGTCTTCAACACCCTCAATTTCTTTTGGGTACAAATCACTGGTCATAATGATTTGCTGATTACCTTCAAGTAACGCATTGAATGTATGGAAGAATTCTTCTTGCGTACCCTTTTTTCCGGCGAAGAAATGAATATCATCAATCAATAATGCGTCTACCGACCGATAATACATTTTGTACTCGTTTATGGTGCCGTTTTTAAGCGCGTTCACCATATCCTGCACAAAACGTTCAGCACGCATGTAAAACACCTTGGCATCTTTCTTGTGCGCAAGAATGCCATTACCTACCGCGTGCAGCAGGTGCGTTTTACCAAGCCCGGTGCCGCCATAAACAAATAACGGGTTATACACGCCGCCGGGATTCTCAGCCACCTGGGTAGCCGCCGCTCGGGCTAATTGATTCGACTTACCTTCAACGAAGTTATCAAAGGTGTACTCAGGATGAATATTGCTTTCAAATGCAATTGCAGGTTCTTCCGTCTTGCCATTCCAGCTGTTGCGTGACGCACCATTGGTATTAGTGCGAATGCCAGTTTGGATACCGCTTTTTGAAGCTGGAGCAGTAGGGCGAGATTGGCGCGGAGAGTTTGATCCTGTCGAACGACTTTCGGATCCATTTAAACCACCAACTTCGAAGGAAACCCGGGGTACTTTATTGCCCTGCTGTTCGCAAAGCTCAGTAAGGAATTCGTTGATCGTAGCCAGGTACTTGTCTTTTACCCAGTCGACAACATAATTATTCGGCGCAAATAGCGTGATGGCATCGGCGCTTGATTCGGCCTGTAAAGGTCTGATCCAGGTATTAAAATGTTGCGTCGACAACTCGCCCTGCAAGCGTTCAGAACATTGTTGCCAAAGCGAATTATTCACACCCAGTCTCCCTTACACTTTATTATCTATTATTGTTATATAAGACTTAGAATTGTACTGGATGCACCATAGGATCTCTATACTTTTTCTGGCTTAAAGAGGAATAATTTGGCTTAAATACCGGCCTGCTTATAGCAAAAAAACGTAAGCAACTAGGGGCGTCCCTGCAACTTCAAGCCTAGCAGCTTATCCACAGTTACGCGACTATCACCAACGACACTGTGGATAGCTTTAACCGTTGACTTTGATCCTTTTAATCGGTATTATCCGCGCTCTTATTTTTAGCTCGTGTTTTATACCTATTAAACACCAACTGACTACGGATACGACGTCATGAAAAGAACATTTCAACCAAGCGTACTAAAACGCAAGCGCAGCCACGGCTTCCGTGCTCGTATGGCAACAAAAAATGGCCGTCAGGTTCTGGCTCGCCGCCGCGCGAAGGGCCGTAAAGTCCTGTCTGCGTAAGTGATCCATTCAGTGGTTACTAAGGTCACTGAATGAGACACCTCTCTTATGTGCGGGAGTTGCGTCTGTTAACTCCCGCAGATTTTCAAAGCGTATTCTCGCAACCCCCTGTCAAAGCTGTTACCGCTGAACTAACCATGTTGGCATCCCCAAATACTCTTGGGCACGCTCGTATTGGCGTTACAGTGAGTAAGAAACGCGCAAAGCGTGCGGTCGATCGCAATCGAATTAAACGCCAAATCCGCGAGACCTTTCGCTTGAAACAGCATAAAATACCAGCTTTTGATATTGTCATTATCGCCAAGCCAGGCATTACTGCGCTGGACAACGAGACAATGCGGTTACGACTAGACTATTTATGGCGAACTATCAGCAAGCGCTGCGCGCAATACCAATCGGCATCATCCGACTCTACCAGTGGCTAATTAGTCCGCTGCTAGGGCCTCGTTGCCGTTTTTCGCCAACTTGCTCGCAATATGCCATCGAAGCGATAAAAAATCATGGTATGCTGCGGGGCTGCTGGCTTGCCAGTAAACGAATTTTAAAATGCCATCCCGGTCATCCGGGCGGTTTCGATCCAGTTCCTGGTACCACTCAGGAAACGGAAACTAACGAATCAACGCAAACGACAGAGACGAAGTAATTATGAATTCGCCACGTACTATTTTGTTTATCGCGTTTTTGGTTGTGACTTTCTATCTCTACCAAAATTGGGTGATAGACACCGCCCCGGGTGTGCAGCAACAGCAAGCCCAACAGCAAAACGCACAGCGCTCATCCAATCAGGATAGCTCTGTTCCGCAAGCTATGACCGACAATGACGCGGTGCCAAGTGCATCGAATCAAGGTCAGCAGGCAAGCAGCGACATGCCGGCAGCAACCAACAGTGCCACTAGTGGCCAACGCATTCGCGTGACTACCGACGTGCTGGACATTCGCATTAATGCACGTGGTGGTGACATCGTTGCTGCAGAACTGACACAATTCGCACGTACGCAAAATTCCGAAGCGCGCTTTGAGTTATTACACGCCGACCCCGCCAAGCTTTATATCGCACAGTCAGGTTTAGTTGGCGAAAACGGTACTGACTCGGCCAATGGCCGGCCAATGTTCCGCGTGGAACAAACGTCATTTGAAATGACCGGCGACACCTTGGAAGTACCACTGTACTTTACTGCTGAAGACGGTACCGAAATTCGTAAAATATTCACCTTTAATAAAGGTGGCTATGACATTGATGTGCGCTATGAAATTACTAACGCCACCGACACAACCAAGTCACTTCAGTTTTACTCCCAGTTAAAGCAACTGATTACCGAAGGTTCAGGCAACATGATGATGCCTACCTACCGCGGTGGCGCGTACTCGTGGGACGAAGACCGTTATGAAAAGTACGACTTTGATGACATGCGCGACAAGCCGCTAAGTATTTCTACTGAAAGTGGTTGGGTTGCCATGCTTGAACATTACTTTGTGTCGGCGTGGATTCCACGTGAGCAGTCACAAACTCAAATGTTCTCGCGAGTAGTCGGCGGCAACACCGCCATTATGGGCATGATGTATCCAACAACGCGCATTCAGCCAGGTGCTACTGAAACCATCAGCGCCACTATATTCGTGGGTCCTAAAGATCAGGACGCTATGGCTGCTGTGGCTGAAGACTTAGACTTAACTGTTGATTACGGCTTCCTGTGGTGGCTGGCACAACCAATCTTTAAGTTGTTGCAATTCCTACAAGGCTTCTTAATCAACTGGGGCCTGGCCATTATTGCCACCACAGTGGTTATTAAAGCCTTGTTGTACCCGCTAACCAAAGCGCAATATGTGTCGATGGCGAAAATGCGCCTGATTCAGCCGAAAATGGCAGCCATGAAAGAGCGCTTGGGCGGCGACCGTCAGAAAATGTCGCAAGCCATGATGAAGCTGTACAAAGAGGAGAAAGTAAATCCTCTGGGTGGCTGTTTACCAATGCTGCTGCAATTACCTATCTTCCTGGCGTTATATTGGGTACTGCTGGAAAGCGTTGAATTGCGCCACGCGCCGCTATTCCTGTGGATTGAAGATTTATCGGCAAAAGACCCGTACTACATTCTGCCCCTGCTAATGGGCGCCAGCATGTTCTTGATGCAGAAGCTGCAGCCTTCACCGGCAACAGATCCGATGCAACAAAAACTGCTGCAGTACATGCCGGTTATTTTCACCGTGTTCTTCCTGTGGTTCCCGTCCGGCCTGGTACTTTACTGGTTGGTGAGTAACTTAATTACCATTGCACAAATGCTAATTATTTACCGTGGCCTGGAGAAGAAAGGTTTAATGGCCCGCAAGGGCAAAAAAGCCTAACCGAAAGGCCGAACATGAGCACTGAGTTTACCAACGACACCATTGTGGCACAGGCGACCCCGCCAGGTCGGGGTGGCGTTGGTATTGTTCGGGTTAGCGGGCCTGCCGCCGTGCAGGTTGCCGAACAACTGCTCGGGCACTGCCCAGTGCCTCGCAAAGCTGAATACCTTCCCTTTAAGGACCAACAAGGCGCGCTGCTTGACGAAGGCATCGCGCTTTATTTTCCGGGTCCAAATTCCTTTACCGGTGAAGACGTGCTTGAGCTGCAAGGCCATGGCGGCCCTGTACTCATTGATATGATTGTGCGCTCGGTACTGGATATTCCTGGTATTCGTCCGGCTCGCCCGGGTGAATTCAGTGAACGTGCTTTCTTAAACGACAAACTTGACCTGACTCAGGCCGAGGCCATTGCCGACTTAATCGACACCACCTCAGAACAGGCCGCCAAAGCTGCACTGCAAAGCTTAAAAGGCGAGTTTTCGCACCGTGTTGATCAACTGGTAGATGCGGTTATTCAGCTGCGTATGTATGTTGAAGCGGCCATTGATTTTCCTGATGAAGAAATCGATTTTCTAAGTGACGGGAAAGTTGCCGGTGACTTAGAGTCGGTTATTGATCGATTGCACGACATTCATGTGCAGGCGAAACAAGGCAGTTTATTGCGCGAAGGTATGCAGGTAGTTATTGCTGGCCGCCCTAACGCTGGTAAATCAAGCCTGCTGAACGCTCTGGCCGGACGCGAATCTGCCATTGTTACCGCTATTGCCGGTACCACCCGCGACGTATTGCGTGAACACATTCAAATTGACGGCATGCCGCTACATATTATTGATACGGCAGGATTGCGGGAAAGCCCCGACGAAGTTGAACAGATAGGTATACAGCGCGCCTGGGACGAAATTCGTCAGGCCGACCGCGTGCTCTTTATGGTGGATGCCAGCGAGACTAATGCCACGCATCCGGAAGACATTTGGCCGGAGTTTTTTGAGCAACTACCGGACGCGCTACCTGTGACTGTTATTCGCAATAAGTCGGACCTAACGGCCGAACCTATTGCCATTGACCACATACAAGGCATTCCGGTTATTCACCTTTCCGCCAAAACCGGTCACGGTATTGAATTGCTGCGCGACCACCTGAAGCATTGTGTTGGCTATCAAGCCACTGGTGAAGGCCATTTCATGGCCCGCCGCCGTCACTTAGATGCACTGGAAAAAGCTCGCCAGCACCTGCTTACGGGCCAGGAACACCTGGAATACAACTTAGCTGGCGAACTTTTAGCGGAAGAACTGCGCATTACTCAGCAACACCTCAACGAAATCACCGGCGAATTTACCTCTGACGACCTGCTGGGCAAAATTTTCGGCTCCTTCTGTATCGGCAAATAAAACCGCCCTAACTTAATTTTTTTGCCATTGTGGCTGCGATGGGCTCAGCACATTGCGTTCTTCCATGCCGTTAATCTCAACAATGACCTTATGATCACTAATAGCTTCGAACAGCTTGGTCACTTTGATTTGATTCAGCGTGTCCAGCGGGCAGCCGCCGTGACCATATATCTCGATAAAATCCTGACCCGCATACACTTCCCGGCTTATATGAATAGCCGACAGAACTTCAATCGGGCATTCCTGATTAAATGAAAGCGCACTGCTGATAAGCTCCGAAAATTCCTGTTGCTTTGCTTCCAACTGCCCCAGCGGTAGTAGTTTTTTATCTGCGCCAACTAAGAATGGTGCCACCACGGCTAAATCGTGTTCAACCAAGCGCCAGCTCCAATCAAACTCTTGCGGATGATCGTGGCCGGTGTCGATATCCAAAAAGCTTGTACTAAAACGGTGTGCATGGGCTGAGTTAGCGACCATTGCGAACGCCATAATGAGTCCAATAATAATTTTATTCATGGTTATATCTCCGAAGCTGCGGACAGCAATTGACGGTCAAAAGGTTCTCGTGCAACCGCAAAGTTTAATTTAGCCCAATGCAAAGCTTGCTGGGCATCTGGTTCAACGTAGGTGAAATAATATGCTAAATCGGAGGTATGTAATTTATCCGCACGCAACTTTCGCAACTCTATTCGTTGCTGTGCCACCTCACGCCAACAGCTTTGTTTATTCTGAATTCTTTCTGCGTGTGCAATTCGAACTAACAAGCTGTCTACGGGCAACTGGTTTACCCTGGGGCAACTAGTAATTATCTCAAAGATTGCGGCCGCTTGGCCCATGGCCAGTAGTACATCTAATAGTTGCTTCTGGGTAACTACGGGCTGCTGTTCATAATTTGGATAACCGAGCCACTGCAAAGCTTCGTCATAACGCTCCAGTAGTTGCGCTTGCTCGGCCAAAATTTGTTTACGCCATTGAGTAAGCGATGACTCTGGGTTTTGATTACGCGCGTGTAACCGTTGTAACGCTGGATAACTAGTTGCTAACTCGCCTGCTCGCCCCTGCACTTCCAGCATACAGGTGGCCACAACATCCATAGGTGCATGGTCAACCAATTGCTGACAGGCGGTGTTTGCTGCTGCTAAATCATGGCGTGTTAACGCAATTCGTGCCTGCATCAAGTAGGCGTTTTCTTGAAATTCTTGCTCTTTCAGAACCTTATCCAAGGCCTTTAAAGCGTTGTCAAAACGGTGCTCAAACTGCAGTAAATCAGCCTGAGCTAACCACCAGCGAGCTTTTTCTTTGCTCGGCAAAGTAGCCAGTTGCGGCTGCACCTGTTGCCATAAGTCGGCCGCCTGGTCATGTAATTCGTGTTGGGTTTCGTCCTTTCCCGCTGTCACATAAGCGGCATAGCGCTCGGCCTCAGAAAAAGGGGCTGCGGCAACGCCGCAACCCAAGGGGGTGAACACTAAAAGGACCAGAATTCTGAGTCCGTTTTTAGTCATTGCCGGAAACCTCCCCGGCCGCAACCAGGTCATCGAACTCAGCCGTATTCATCACGTCTTGCTCGTAATTCCGACCATTAACTGCCAGTGGTGTTGCTTGCGCGCTCTGTGAATAAGCGTCACGAACCGAGTCGCGAAACGACACCTGCAGAACTTCAACACGAATGCTTATGGTGCCTTCGGCACTTAACTCGCCGTCTGACACCGAGAAGCTGAAGCTGTCGTCGCCAACAAACTCCGCATTCGGCGTGTAGGTGTAAGCACCATCGGCATCAACGTTAACAGAGCCATTTACCGGCTCAGCGGCAAGACTAAATACAAGCTCGTCGCCCTCGCCATCTGACCCTGCTAACTGCCCCATCAATACCGTATCAGCCGAGGTTGAAACGCTATCAGATAGCGCTTCTGGAGCCGTATTCGGGGTTGGCTCTTTATCTCCTGACCAATCACAAGCACTGACCGCGAAGGTAACACTAAGCACGATAGCTAACTTCTGTATGTAGCTAAACATAATTGGTACTCCTTACTGTGGTGAACCGGATAAAGGCGCAGCTAAGAACGGAAAGCTGTCATTCACAAAGCTTGCGTCCAATGGCGCGCCATCAGTGAAAGGTGCAGTACCAACATTGGCGTCTTCCGGAGAACATAATCCCAAGTTAGTTGGTTCGCCGTTCACAGGAATATCGTGACATAAGGCACCCATAACAACACGCAGTGCAATATCAACCACATCATCACCAGGACGACGCCCATTTGGGAAACCAGCTAAATCATTGCCGGCAACGCCGAACGAAGATTGCAAGTCAGCTGCCGTGGCAGGAATGTTGGTGTTCAATCGCAGCATTTCCGACGGCGTCACCATTTGTTGCTGATTCACGCCAGCAAAGCCGGTTAGAAAGGCAGCTACCAAGTCGTTCCGCGGGTAGTTAGTTGGTGCAATAGTGTCAAAATCCGTTCCTAAGGTGGCGTTAACCGCATCTTTGAACAGCAGGTCCAAAATGATCGGTAACGTTGGATTCGTGACGTATGTTGCAAACTGACCATCGTCAGAAGGGTGTGCCGAAGAAAACCGGTCTTTGTCATCAATACCAATAACCAATTCGTTCACCAACGGCGAACCTAAGCGGGAAACTTGCACTAAAGCGCCGCCATTTACTTCTGGCTTCGCTAAGGTTGCATTCGGATTCAGAATGCGCGCTTGCGGCAAGCTGGCTGTGGTCCAGGCACCAATAACACCGTTACCATTACCAGTTAAGCAGGATTTCGGAACTTCCAACGCAATGGTATTCACGTTCTTGTCGTTTAAGTCGTCATTTTCTGTTGATTGGGTAATACCGCCGGGGAAACCGCCGCCATCACCAGCACCAGGTGCGCTGTCGCCTTCAACTGGCACGTAATTAACCAAGTCAAAGGTTTCGCCCAGGTTTACCGTGAACGAGTCTTTGCGTTGCCCTACAAATACACGACCCATGGCACTACAGTTTGGAATCGACACGTCGTATTCATATTGCTGTGCATAGGCTTCGTAGTCGGCGGTTGAACCGAAAGTTTTCTCACCAACATAAGCGTAAGGTTTAACGAACTCAGATTCACCACCAGCGCCGGTTACCGCGGTTCGCGAACCAGAAGATTGCGGCCCGGAAACCATCTCAATCGAATAGGTTTCGCTGAAGTTCAAGGCGTCATTGTTACCTGCACTAATAGCACCTACGTGCTTCAGAGGCACACTCACTTCAACACCATCCGGACCCACTGGCAGTTTAATGCCGCCGTTTGGTAGTTCGTTGTCAAAGCGGAATTCAAAGGTAATGTCTTCCACGGCATCGCCGTCTGAATCTATATGCAGCGCATACACCGCCGCTGGGTCCATTGCGAAATAGTTAGGTCCACCGTAACTATCCTGCAATGGAATATAATTGGCGATAATAGTGACGTAGTCTTCCCGACCAGATTCGTAGCTATTAAATACGTAGAAGTCGGTTGAATCTACCGTTGGAAAGCGCGCAACATTTGGCGCCTCACGGTGACTGGAGGCAAAAGCTGTGCTTGCACAAGCCATAGCAGCAACAAGTGCTGTTGTAGAGAATAGAATTTTGTTCATTAAAAAGCCCTCTTGATCGTTTTTAGTTAACGTTCAAACCCGACAACTCTTAGCGGGTCTGACCGAGTAACGATCTCGAGGGCATACTAGATGCAACTTTTTTACAAAATAATCAAATCAGTTGTATAGAGGACTGGCCCCGTAGGCGTTGGCTCTGGCGAGCCGCCCAATGGCTCGCGGCTTACAGCAAGTGCCGCAACCTGCGTTAAGTCAATGCGCGAACTAATCGGCAAGCTAACTTCCCCTTGTTGTGGCAATAAGCCCAGGGATATCGGTGCCGTTCCATCAGTAGGTAACATCCATAGCTGATAGTCTTGATCAGGCACTTGCTCAATAGCGCCAATTGCGGCCACTTCAAAGGTCTGTTCGCGTTGCTCAATAAGCCATAAGGTACGTGCTTCGGCATTTTGAATTACCGCTACCCGATCAACTGTGGTGGGCACAACGCTGTCCGTTGAAGTCAGCAGCACCACATTCACCAGCAACAATAAACTGGCAAAAGCGCCAATCAGCCAGGGCCACTTCACCGATTTTTGTTTGGCGCGCACAAAGCCAAGACGTTCTTCAATGCGCTGCCAAACCCCGTTGCTCGGCTGTTGCGGCGGAATGATATCGGTCAATTCGTACAAATGCTCTTCCCAAAACGCCACTTCTTCACGTAACTTCGGAAAATCCATTAGCAGACGCTGAAAACGTTTACGCGCCGAACCTCTCATACTTCCCACCACATAACGCGCAGCAAGTTGGTGTTGTAGTTCCGTTGCTTGGTAATTCATCGTTGTAAGCACCTCTTCAAGCTGTCTAGTCCACGGCGAATCCAGCTTTTCACTGAACCCAGGGCTTCACTTAAATGCTCACTTACTTCCTGATGACTTAAGCCGAACACAAACGCCAGTTGAATGCATTGTCGGGTGGTTGGCTGAAGTTCGTCCATACAACCCTGCAACTGCCGCGACTGGGTGAGTTTGTCTAATGATGCATCCAGCACTTCAGGTGCCGGAAGATCATCAAAATCCGTTGATGACAGCTCCTGATTGGCGCGTTTACGCAGTAAATCAATCGACCGATACCTCACAATACTGATGAGCCAACTCATGACCGAGCCCTTAGTGACAGTGTAGTCTCCTGCGCAATGCCAAACTTTGATAAACGCATCTTGCAACGTCTCTTCAGCCCAATCACTGCGACGAACAATAGTCAGACTAACCGAATACAGTTTTGCCGATGTTGCTTCATACAGGCGGCGAAACGCAGCGGTGTCGCCGAGCGCAATGTACTGCAAATCGCGCTCGAGACTCTTTGGTGTAGCCATAATCAGAATTCCTTTGGGTTATAGGTATATTCAGGTTCGATCAAACTGCGCGTTTGGATGCAAACTTAAAGTATTTATTCTTCGGTATCTTCTTCCACCGTCGGTGGCTTTTTCACAAAAAAGGCCACCACTGCCGAGGTAATAACCCCCATCACCACAGCCCCTATAAATGCCTGCATGTAATAGCTTGAGAGCGAAAAATAAGCCTCTGCCTGAGCTTGAGTCATGTTCTCGGTTTGCACAGCTAAGGCCGCGGCATTGGCAAAGTAGTCCGGCGTAATAATGGTGTGCGTTACCCATTGCGTGAGCGGCGATAAAACCGCAACCACCACTGTAATTTTCACACCACAAATAAACCCTTCTTGAAAATTCATAATGCCACTGAGCTGATGATCGCGCTTGGCGCGCAGCGCAAATACGTAAATAGCTACGGCTACTATGGCAAAGAAGTTGGTGTAAACCATGTGCTCATCAATATAAATGGTGTGCAGGCCTACTAAGCGCTCCAGCAACATCCATAGCATGGATGCCACGGTAAAAATGATGCCCCAGCGAATTTCAAATGCGTGTTTTTTCATTATTTTTCTCCACGTGCATTCAGGCAAACTTAAAATAGTCGCCTGTCGTACTCACAGAGTGTAGCAACGAACACCCAACAGGCAATACAAGTGCTCTGATTTTGCTCATAAATTTCTTTTCATTAGGCGTTGGCTCACCTATTCTGAATTCATACAAGTGTGAGTGAGTCGGTTATGAACGCGCTAAAGCCAAGCCTATGGAACTTATTAAACCCACTGCTGCTGGCAGTTAGCTGCATCGTCTGGGCTGGGTTAAATCCGCTTCAAGCTCAGCCGCAACCCGCAATGCCGGGCATCACACCGGAAACCATTAAGTACTGTGTAGACCCCGACTGGATGCCCTATGAAGCTATTCGTGACGGCAAACACACCGGCCTTTCGGCTGACTATCTGGAGTTAATAAGTTCGTACAGCGGGCTGCAGTTTGAACTGGTACCCACCAAATCCTGGCAACAGTCGTTGCAGTACCTCGAGAAACGCCGTTGCCAGTTCACCCCAATGTTAAATAAGACTGACAAGCGGGAAAAATATCTAACCTTCAGTACTATCTATTTTCGTTCACCCAATGTCTTGGTATCAACGCGCGAGCAGCCGTTTTTGCAGGGCTTCGAAAATATTGGCCAACGCACTGTCGCCATTCCCACCGAATATCGGTTAATGGAATATGTGCGCGATTTCTATCCGAATACCAGTGTGATGCCGGTGCGAAATGAGCGCGAGGGCCTTAGCGCAGTTGCCGAAGGCGATGCGGATCTATTTATTGGCTCACTGTATTCGGTGAATGCTTACATTCAGCGGCAGAAACTGAATAACCTCAAGATTTCTGGCTGGATGCGCCCAGAGGACGAGCTTCGTATGGGGGTTAGTAAAGGCAGCGAACATTTGCTCCCAGCCATTAACGCAGCCTTGGCACAAATTGATGAAAACCAGCACCTGGAAATATTCCAGCGCTGGAATAATATTTCAGTCATTGACGACACCAACCACGAACTCATTTGGCAGGTAAGTGTTGCCGCTATTGTTGTGATTATTCTACTAATTTGGTGGTCGTTTATGAGCTACCGCTACAACTGCAAGCTCAGCGCCAGTAATGGCCAGCTTGAACAGTTGCGTGAAAAGCTCGAACAAACCGTTGATAAACTAGAGTTTTTGTCTCAGCACGACCCCTTAACCACGTTACACAACCGCTCGTTCCTGCAACAAGTCATGCTGCGGCATAATAAAGACCAGCGCGAACATGCCCATGAGCACGACACCAGCCTAATTATTGTAGATATCGACCTTTTCAAGCGTATTAACGACACCTTCGGCCATAGCGCCGGTGACAAAGTACTCATCGAATTTGCACAATTGCTGCAGGGGCAAACCCGCGAATCGGATATTCTTGCGCGCTGGGGTGGCGAGGAGTTTGTGATTGTGTGCGCGCACTCCAATGCTAATGATGCAACCCGTTTGTGTGAGCGTATCAATGAGGCGTTGGAAGGGTACTCCTTCTCCTACCAACCACGCCTTACTTGCAGCTTTGGTATTGCCCAAGTTCACCTAGGAGAACCCATTGAAGGTTGCTTCGACCGCGCCGATAAAGCACTGTATCAGGCAAAGGAAACCGGCCGCAATCGAATCTGCTCAGCCGAAGCCAACTAGCCATAGTTCTACAACACCCGGAGTTACTTATGCAGCCAGCACCCGACTGGATTACCGTTTACCATGCTGCCAACCCGGTAGAGGCGGAACTTGTGGCTGGCTTACTGCGAAGTCAGGGCCTCTCGGCGGGGGTCAAAAACAATTCGTCTACTGGTGCCATTGGCGAACTAGCTGCTGATGCGTTGGAAACCGCTATTGCGGTTGCTCCCCAACACGATAAACAAGCGCGCAGCGTGATTCAGAATTACGAACAGAATGCCGAACGGGAGTGGTATTGCCAAAATTGCGGTGAAACCCAGCCGGGAAGTTACGAAATATGCTGGAATTGTGGAGGTAACAGCCCCGATTAGGGCTGTTTGTCGTCAAAATACACCGTTAACCAAGTATCATCACTAGTAAATAATAAGGTTTGGATAGCACCCTTACCTTCTATATTCACCATATTTTCCTGATCCGCCCACACTTCCTGCAGCGCGCTATGGCGCATGCTTAAGCCTTTCAGTTGCGCCGGAATTGGCGTTTCCTGGTAAACCCAAAAATGCGGCCCATCAATTTGATAGCCAACCGTGGTTAACGCCAGCGGTTGCTCATCCAGATCAGTCATTGCAAAGTGCTTTAACACATAGTTGCTAAAAGCTTGTTGCGAGGCTTCACTGGCATGTAAATCGGCACCACCTTCAACCACTTGCGCAAGCGCATGCTCAGCATCGTGCAAGTAAAACCTATGCATCACTTCAATGTTTTCGGTGCGCTCATTAAACAATACGGTGGTAATAGCAGTTTTTAATTGATGCGCTGCCGCGCTGCCGTTCACCAGCAACGACAGCATCAACAGCGCTACCAAACTAACAACTAGGCGCATTAATCGTTATTCTCTTCGTTAGTTTTAAGCTCAGCTTTCGCGTCTTGCATCACATCACGCGACACGTGGTCAAGATCGCGCTTGTATTTATAAGCTTCAATACGAGAGCGGATAATCTTACGCGGATAGTAGTTATTGGCCGTGTCTACGTCAGCAGTCTCCCAGTTCGGATCCACCGCAACGCTTACCACCTGCTTATCGGTAACAACCAGCTTGCTCACCTGCTTGGCGTTACGACGCCAAATCTCGGCAGCAATGTACATGTCTTCCGTAGTACCGTCGGCGTATGTTAATTGCAGCAATATTGGCATTACTAAACCGCCTTTGTTGCTGAAATCTAACACGTAGTAGTTCTTGTCTTCTTCAACCGCACGCTCAAATACCCGCCGTTCCCATGGCTCTAACTTATCCAGGAAGCTCTGATACTCGTTACGTTGCTTATTAGTTACCGTGAAACGGTCATTTTCGTCGTGAAAGTCCGTCACATCCGGATTTAGCTCAACCCAGGTTTTACGGCCTTCCTGCTCGTTCCGGCGTACATGGTAAGACACCGGCTTATCGGCTTGCTCCTGACGACGACGTTCCCAGTCAATGTCCGGATCTTTGGTATCAAGCTGTAATTCATAAACCCGGTCAACGGCAATATCAACGTGGTCAGTACTGTAGAACCAGCCACGCCAGAACCAATCTAAATCAACCCCGGAAGCTTCTTCCATAGTACGGAAAAAGTCTGACGGCGTAGGTCGTTTAAACATCCAGCGGCGGGCATACTCTTTGAATGCAAAATCAAACAAGTCACGGCCAAGAATCACTTCGCGCAGAATATTCAATGCAGCAGCAGGTTTGGTGTAAGCATTCGGACCTAACCGCAACACGCTGTCTGACTGCGTCATAATTGGCACTTGTTGCTGTGACTTCATGTAGTCAACAATGTGGCGCGCTTCTACGCCCCACGGAATATTCGGATCCCATTCGCGGCCGGCAACGCCGTCCAAAAAGCTGTTTAAGCCTTCGTCCATCCAGGTCCATTGACGCTCGTCAGAATTCACAATCATAGGAAAGTAAATGTGACCAATTTCATGAATCACTACACCAATCAAGAAGCGTTTTTCCGCTAACGAATAGGTTCTGCTGCCATCGTCCTGCAATTCAGTCCGAGGGCCATTGAAGGTAATCATTGGGTATTCCATACCACCCACCGGGCCATTCACTGACTGTGCAGTAGGGTACGGATAATCAAACGAGAAGCGCGAGTACACGTCCATGGTATGAATCACAGATTCCGTGGAGTACTTTTCCCACAGCTCACCGCCTTCTTTCGGGTAGAACGACATGGCCATAACCAACGGTTGTACAGAACCGCCTTGCTGATAGCCTTTCGCGTCCCAGATAAACTTACGCGATGATGCCCAGGCAAAGTCACGAACGTTCTCGGCTTTAAAGTGCCAGGTTTTACGCTCAGAAGTACCTGCTTTCTCGTTTTCCAGGGCTTCTTCCGGCGTTACCACAAATACTGGACGGTCGGCAGTTTCGGACTCTTCCAAACGTTTCCGCTGGGTATTAGTTAACACTTCATCCGGGTTATACAAAACACCGGTAGAGGACACGATATGATCCGCTGGTACATTAATTTCGACACTGTAATCGCCAAATTCCAGTGCGAACTCACCGCGGCCTAAGAATTCTTTGTTATGCCAGGCTTCATAGTCGCTGTACGACACCATGCGCGGGAACCACTGCGCCAGCAAGAAAATATCATTACCGCCTTCGCGAGCGTCATCCGGGAAATGCTCATAACCATTACGGGCGCCCATGGCGTCTTCTTCAACCATGTTAAAAGCAAAATCAATGGCAAATGTCATTTGCTCGCCAGCTTCTAATGGCTGTGGCAAATCAATGCGCAAGTTGGTGCCAACTACGGTGAACTTCAACTCTTGGCCGTTAGTAGCCTCTAACCGGCTAATGTCGTAACCCAGTTCGTTGTCCTGCATAAACTGCTGGCGACGTAACTGATTCAAACTTAAGCGCGCTGGCTTATCAATACCGCCTAAATTGGTTTCCTGCGACGACTCAAAGGTGGACGTCATTTCAGCCATGGAATCGCTACGAAAAATGTTTTGGTCCAGCTGCACCCAAAGGTAGCGCAGGGTATAAGGCGAGTTATTGGTGTAAGTAATGGTTTGCGAAGCTTCAATACGGCGCTGGTCTTCGTCTAAGCGCACTTTAATATCGTAATCGGCCTGTTGCTGCCAGTATTGGGTGCCAGGTTCGCCCGCTGCATTGCGGTACACATTCGGCGTTGGCAACACTTCATCTAATTGGCGGAATTTGTCTTCAAAATCTACCTTAGTTTGCTTAATTGCCGCGCTTACCGGCAAGGTCAAACTTACCAATAGAATCAGGCTGGCAGTTAAGCCAGAGTTCTTTATCTGGATCATGTGAGGGCCTTAAACGATGATTAAATAGTTTTTATTATGTTACTAGGGTATCAGCATGGCCCACACAGGGCTAGCTTCGCTGGCCGTAAAAATAACTCCGTTAGTCGTTAATTAATACCATAATAGCCGCCACTGCTTTGTTTATGGTTTACTTCACTTACAATGTAACTTCAGAAAGCTTGGTTGATATCCATCAAGTATTCACAAGGCCGCGTATGACTATTAATTTTAAACATAAGATTACCACTCAACGCCCGTCGGGCTCTGCGGCACCAACCGAAACGGCGGATGCTATTTTACGCGCCTTTGAAAGTGACCGTGGCCGTATTATTCAGTCTGCTGCCGTACGCCGCCTGCAACAAAAAACTCAGGTGTTTCCGCTGGAACGAAACGCTGCTGTGCGCAGCCGCTTAACCCATTCACTGGAAGTGCAACAAACCGGGCGTTTTATTGTCCGTACCCTGATTCAAAAACTAGGCCCGAATGTTGCCAAACTCGGCCTGGAGCCACCTTACGAACAAGCTCTTGAAACCCTGGTAGAAATGTCCTGTTTAATGCACGACATTGGCAATCCACCCTTTGGTCACTTTGGCGAAGCCGCAATTCAGAACTGGTTTGCGCAGAATAGTAACGGACTATTCAGTCATCTTGATGACAGCTACAACCATCATGACTTACTGCAGCAGGATTTAATTCACTTTGAAGGCAACGCTCAAGCCATCCGCCTTACCGCTACTCTGTTGCGCCTGAACCTTACCTACAGCCAAACAGCCGGGTTAATGAAATATACGCGCCCGGCTTATGAAGCAAAACCAGCTAATTGTTACCGGGCAAAAAAGCCTGGCTATTATTACTCGGAACAACAGCTAATAACTGATTTACAGCAAGCACTGGATATACAACCCGGTTGCCGACATCCGCTAGCGTATATTATGGAGGCCGCCGATGATATTTCTTACTGCCTGGCCGATATTGAAGATGCGGTAGAAAAAAACATTCTGGATCTTTCCCAACTAACGCAGCTATTGAAACAACAGTTTGAGCAGATCAGCGCGAATTTATCGCCATCTGCAGTCAATACCATTAGCACCAATAGCGGCAACCAGGTGACTTTTGCAAGTTTGATGGATCAAGCCAACAAGGCGGCCGAGCGTGAACCTGTTGACCCTGTTGGACAGTATTTTATAGCACTGCGGGTTGCGCTTATTCACCCGTTAGTTGAACATGCCGCAAACCAGTGCGCTGAGAATATGGAAGCGGTATTTCACGGCAGTTTAGATAGAGCCTTATTAGAAGACGGTAGCGTATATCAACGCGTTATTACTACCCTGAAAGACGTTGCTTTTGACCACGTATTTAATCACCCAGAAGTAGAAACTCTGGAACTGCAGGGCTATCAGATTATTCACGGCTTACTTAATTTTTACGCACCATTACTGAAACTAACCAGCTCTGATTTTGCCTCTGTATTAGACGGCTCTGCAACACATCTGATTTTGCCAAAGCGTTTAGCGAAACGGCTTCCAGCAAAGCATATCGCCGCCTATCTGCAACAACCGAAAAACGATGACCATCACGAGTTATATTACCGCTGTCGTTTAATACAAGATTTTATCAGCGGTATGACGGACCAATTTGCCATTGACGAATATCAAACTTTGGCCGTTATTCGTTAAAAAGCACGAACCGAACTTAGGAAAGAAACACTATGAGTCGCATCGACATATTAGTTGGCACTACCTCAGGGAATACCGAGTATTTAGCCGATCAAGTGCAGGAACAATTGCAACAAGCCGGCCTAACTACCGAAATGCATTACGAACCTGACTTTGATGCGCTGACTGAACAAGCAGGACCTGAGCGCATTTGGTTATGCCTGGTAGCCAGCCATGGTGCTGGTGATTACGGTGACAGCATGCTGGATTTTGCCGAACAACTGGAACATCGCCCACCGCAGCTAGCGGGCTTAAAGTATGCGGTAATAGCTATTGGCGAGTCATGTTACGATACTTACTGTGCTGCCGGGCGAGACCTGGACCAACGACTGAATGATGCAGCTGCTATGCGACTACTGGATCGTCTGGAAATAGACATGATGGAAGACGACCCGGAGCAATTAACACCAATATGGGTACAAAAATTCATCAATATTTGTGTATAAAAGAAGTATAAGCCTACTTAAGACCTGTTTATATACACCAAATAAGTCTGTTGATAACCATGGTTGTGGATAAGTACTATGGTTACCCACATGATGTAAGCAGTTAAGATCGTCATCTGATCACAGCTTTCATGATCGAAAAGATCCTTTAAAATGAACAGCTTTGATCGCTTATCAACAGGAAGCTCGATCATAGTAGTAGGCATAGTAAAAGATCAAAACAAGATCATTTAAATACTTTTAAGATCTTCTCAGGGAAGTTTTACACCCCGTTTAAAATTTAACCATTTTTCTTTCAGTGAATTCGCGTTAAAATAACCGGTTCAAGAATCGCACCCGAACTAGCCCTTCGCGCCTACGCATTACTATGCGTAACTACGCGTAATTAGAAACAACAGGTATTCAATTTATGTCCAGCAGTACAGGCAACAACACCTACCATCAACATTTTAACGTTATCGTTATAGGTGGTGGTCATGCAGGCACAGAAGCAGCCTTAGCAGCTGCCCGTATGGGTAGTTCTACGTTATTGCTAACGCACAATATTGAAACCTTGGGCCAAATGTCCTGTAACCCTGCTATTGGTGGTATTGGTAAAGGTCATTTAGTAAAAGAAATTGATGCGCTTGGCGGCGCTATGGCTATTGCTGCTGACCGCTCTGGTATTCAATTTCGGACACTTAATTCGTCGAAAGGGCCAGCTGTACGTGCAACCCGCGCTCAAGCCGATCGCCAACTTTATCGCGCGGCTATTCGTGAAACTTTGGAAAACCAACCGAATTTAAGTTTGTTTCAACAAGCTTGTGACGATCTTATTGTTGAACAAGATCGCGTGGTTGGTGTAGTTACCCAAATGGGGCTTAAGTTCTCTGCCAAAACCGTGGTACTAACCGTGGGTACCTTCCTTGGTGGACAAATTCACATTGGTTTAGAAAACTATCAAGGTGGTCGAGCTGGCGATCCTCCAGCCAATAACCTAGCAAAACGTTTACGTGAACTGCCACTGCGGGTAGATCGGTTAAAAACCGGTACCCCGCCACGCGTTGATGCAAAAACCATAGATTTCAGCGTGATGCAGGAACAACCAGGCGACCGGCCAACCCCAATATTTTCATTTATGGGGGACGGCAGTGATCATCCACGTCAGGTGCCTTGCTATATCACCCATACCAACGAACGCACGCATGACATTATTAAAAGCGGCTTAGATCGCTCGCCTATGTATTCAGGCATTATTGAAGGCGTTGGGCCACGCTATTGCCCGTCAATTGAAGACAAAGTAGTTCGTTTTGCCGACAAAAATTCACATCAGATTTTTGTCGAGCCAGAAGGCTTAACCACTCACGAGGTTTATCCAAACGGTATTTCCACTAGTTTGCCATTTGATGTGCAAGTTGAGTTAGTGCGTTCTATCAAGGGCTTTGAGAATGCGCATATCACACGTCCGGGTTACGCCATTGAATATGACTTTTTTGATCCACGTGATTTAAAACAGTCATTAGAAAGCAAATATATTCACGGCTTGTTCTTTGCCGGCCAAATCAACGGTACCACCGGCTATGAAGAAGCCGGTGCCCAGGGTCTGGTAGCTGGTTTAAACGCTGCGTTGCAGGTTCAAGGCAAGGAATCATGGGCACCGCGACGAGATCAAGCCTACATGGGTGTGTTAATTGACGATCTGTCCACGCTAGGTACCAAAGAGCCCTACCGCATGTTTACTTCGCGCGCCGAATACCGTTTGTTATTGCGTGAAGACAACGCGGACATTCGCTTAACCGAGCAAGGCCGTAAATTAGGTCTGGTTGATGATGCTCGCTGGGCACGTTTTCAGGCAAAAATGGAAGCCATTGAAACCGAACAAAAACGTTTGCGCGGAACCTGGTTGTATCCGAACCATGCTGCAGCCGATGCCATTAACAAGTTGGTTAAAAAACCAATTTCACGCGAAGTAAACGCGGAAGAATTATTGCGCCGTCCGGAAATTACCTACAAAGATCTGGTCGCTATTGACGAAATAGGCCCGGGCCTGGACGACGCACAAGCCGCTGAACAGGTTGAAATACAAACCAAATATGCGGGTTACATTACCCGTCAGCATGAAGAAATAGCCAGACAGTTGCGCCATGAGAACACCTTATTGCCGGCAACCTTCGACTATGCGTCTATTAACGGTTTATCGAATGAAGTTATTGCCAAATTAAATCAGCATCAACCAGAAACTGTTGGTAAAGCGGCGCGAATTTCAGGTATTACTCCAGCGGCTATTTCCATGCTGCTGGTACACCTGAAAAAACAAGGACTGTTGCGCAAAAGCGCTTAGGAAAAGTTGTGACTTCTATTAATACGGCAGCAAATATATCAGCAAGTAGCTGGGCAAAAAAATGGCCTTCGTTGCTACAACAAGCCAATATCAGAATTACTGACAAGCAAAGTGAGCAATTACTAACATTAGTAAGTTTGCTCGACAAATGGAACAAAGCCTATAACCTGACTTCGGTTCGTGTACCTGAACAAATGCTCAGTAAACATTTAATCGATAGCCTGGTGATACGCCCGCATTTACAGGGTAAACGCTTTATTGATGTGGGCACCGGGCCGGGTTTACCGGGGTTGCCGTTGGCCATTGTTGAACCCGACAAAGAATTTGTATTGCTGGATAGTTTAGGTAAACGCATTCGCTTTATTCGTCAGGTTTGTCATCAACTGAAAATCACCAATGTCACGGCGGTACAGGCCCGGGTGGAAGATTACCAACCGGAGCAGCAATTTGATGGTGTCATTAGTAGAGCCTTTGCGTCGCTTAGTGATATGCTCAGTTGGTGCGCGCATTTACCTGCCGCGCATGGTAAATTTTTAGCGTTGAAAGGTGTACATCCCACCGCTGAACTGGCTGAGCTTCCTGATTTTGCAGAGCTTGAAAGTGTTCATAAATTGCAGGTTGCGGGTGTTGAAGGTGAACGTCACCTGGTAATAATTACAACAAGAGGTTAATAACCGTGGCAAAAATAATTGCAATTGCGAACCAAAAAGGCGGCGTGGGCAAAACCACCACCGCGGTTAACCTTGCAGCTTCCATGGCAGCAACGCGCAGAAAAGTCTTGTTGATTGATTTAGACCCACAGGGCAACGCCACTATGGGTAGCGGTGTGGACAAATACGAAGTTGAAAACACCGTATACGAGCTGCTGGTAGACGAAACGCCAGCCAAAGAAGTGATAGTGACTGACACCAATGGTAAGTATCACTTAATTGCAGCCAATGCCGATGTTACTGCCGCTGAAATAAAACTAATGGAAGTGTTTGCGCGCGAACTGCGGCTGCGCAATGCACTGAAACCAGTTGCCGATAATTATGACTTTATTTTTATCGACTGCCCGCCGTCATTGAACATGTTAACCGTGAATGCCATGGCTGCCGCTGACTCTATTCTGGTACCCATGCAGTGCGAATACTACGCGCTGGAAGGTTTAACGGCGTTAATGGACACCATTAACCGGTTAGCCGACGTGGTAAACCCAAGTTTAAGTATTGAAGGTATTTTGCGCACTATGTACGACCCACGGAACCGTCTCGCCAATGACGTTTCCGAGCAGTTGAAAGCGCATTTTGGCGACAAAGTGTATCGCACTGTTATTCCACGCAATGTGCGGCTGGCGGAAGCGCCAAGTTTTGGCGCCCCAGCCATGTATTACGATAAAACATCCACAGGTGCTAAGGCCTATTTGGCCCTGGCCGGTGAATTGATTCGCCGCGCTGAACAATTACAAAAAGACAGCGAAGCAACTGAAGCTTAACTAGAAAAAAACTGAGCAAACAAGGAACCAAGCGCTTATGTCGGCAAAAAAACGAGGACTTGGACGCGGCCTGGACGCGTTACTAACCAACAGTAACAACGCGCAAAGCCGCACCAATGTAGCGGATGAAGTTGCTCAGCAGGAAAGCAGTAAAGGCGAGCTGCAAAAATTACCCATTGAATGGTTGCGTCCGGGTAAATACCAGCCGCGCAAAGACATGTCGCCGGAAGCACTGGAAGACTTAGCCTCGTCGATTAAATCGCAAGGTATTATTCAGCCCATAGTGGTGCGTCCGGTAGGCCCTGACAGTTTTGAAATTATTGCCGGTGAAAGGCGCTGGCGCGCAGCCCAAATGGCGCGACTGGAAATGGTTCCCTGCCTGATTAAAGACGTGCCTGATGAAGCGGCCGTTGCTATTGCGCTAATTGAGAACATTCAGCGCGAAGATTTAAATTCCATGGAAGAAGCCAATGCCCTGCAGCGGTTGCTGGACGAGTTCCAGCTGACCCATCAGGAAGTGGCGGAAGCCGTGGGCAAATCACGCGCTACTATTACTAACTTACTGCGCCTGAACAATCTTGAAGCGGAAGTTAAAACACTGCTTGAGCGCGGTGACATTGAACTGGGCCACGCGAAGTTGCTACTGGCTTTGCAGGGTGATGCACAAAGCGATGCCGGACGCATTATTGCGGCCAAGGGCATGACCGTTCGCGAAGCTGAAAAATTAGTGCGTCGTGTGCTAGAGCCGAGTAAGAAAACGCCGGCACAAAAACCCGACGCCGATATTGAGCGCCTGGAAAAAGATTTAACCGAACGTTTGGGTGCTGCTGTTGCCATTAATCATGGTCGTAAAGGTCAGGGTAAACTGGTCATTAGCTACAGTAGTCTGGACGAACTAGACGGCATTCTGGCGCACATCAAAGATTAGGTGAAAGCCCTTTGGTGTCAGTAGTTAAGCACTGTTAATCAATTGTTGAGCGCTTATAGATCGTAGCCTGCAAGTCAATTATGGTTGCAATTTCAACATAGATCTTTATACTTACGCGAGTTTTTTGCGGGGGTATTTCTGGCTTGGTTACAGCACTGAATTCAACAGGTAAAACGCTGGCCAAACGCCTGTTACTAACTCAAACCAGCATAGTAGTGCTGGTGGCTGTAGGGGTTAGTTTGGGGTTATCCTTGCTACATGGATTAGGCGTTATTGCGGGTGGGCTGGCAATCATCATACCCACGGCAGTATTCGCATGGCGCGCTTTCGCTTATAGCGGCGCGCGCTCAGCTCAGCAAATAGTGAAAAGCTTTTTTGCGGGCGAAGCACTAAAAATGGTGCTAATGACACTTATTCTGGCCGCAATTCTTGGCTTGAGCGGGCTTCCTAACGGAGCCGTGTTCGCCGGGTTTATTGTGGCGCTGGCGGTACAATGGCTAGCACCGGTTTTATTTTTAAAATCAACGTAAATTAGGTGGAACATGGCTGCAGGTGGCGAACAAACCTCGACAGAATATATTATCCATCACCTGACGAACGCACGTGCATGTATGACCGACGACGGTGTCGGTTTTAATTACGCGTGTAGTGAAGCAGGCTTTTGGACATGGCACATCGATACCATAGGTTGGTCACTCTTCCTGGGTATCATATTTATTTGGTCTTTCCGCAAAGCCGCACGCAAAGCAACAACTGGCGTGCCTGGTAAGTGGCAGTGTTTTGTCGAAATGATTATTGATTTCGTCAACAACAGTGTTAAAGACTCCTTCCATGGCACCAGCAAAGTCATAGCGCCATTGGCACTGACTATATTTGTCTGGGTGTTCTTAATGAACTTAATGGATTTGGTGCCAGTTGACTGGATACCTTCCATTGCCATGTACGGTTCTTATGCTTTAGGTTGGGTAGATAACCCGCACGATGTGTACATGAAAGTGGTACCAACCACTGACTTGAACACCACCTTTGCATTAGGTTTGGGCGTATTCTTCTTAATCATTTTCTACTCGATTAAGAGCAAAGGAATTGGCGGCTTTACTAAAGAAATGACCATGAACCCGTTCAATCACTGGTCAATGATCCCGTTCAACCTGATATTGGAAACCGTTACGCTGCTAGCAAAACCGGCGTCATTGGCTTTACGTCTGTTCGGTAACCTGTATGCTGGCGAGCTAATATTCATACTGATTGCATTGGTTGGATTGGCGCAGTTGCCGTTGCACTTTATCTGGGCGGTATTCCATATTCTGGTTATTGTGCTGCAAGCCTTCATCTTTATGATGCTGACTATCGTTTACCTGAGCATGGCCTCAGAGAAACATTAATTTTTTTAATTTTACTTTTTATTTTTTACTTTAACGAAAACTGGAGATATCAATG
Source organism: Idiomarina sp. (assembly GCA_040882145.1). Taxonomy (GTDB): domain Bacteria; phylum Pseudomonadota; class Gammaproteobacteria; order Enterobacterales; family Alteromonadaceae; genus Pseudidiomarina. The sequence continues at coordinate 10,246 of JBBEBU010000010.1, read as the reverse complement.
GAAACTGTAGTTGCTTTTACTGCTATTGCTGTAGCAATCATGATCGGTCTGGGTGCATTAGGTACGGCACTGGGTTTCGGTATGTTAGGTGGTAAGTTCCTTGAAGCCGCAGCGCGTCAGCCAGAACTAGCGCCTCAGCTGCAAGTTAAAATGTTCATCGTAGCGGGTCTTATTGATGCTATCGCGATGATCGGTGTTGGTATTGCATTGTTCTTTACTTTTGCAAACCCGTTCATTGGTCAGTTAGCAGGTTAATCGAGATACCACGGTCACCAACGTAAAGGAGGTCCGTTGTGAGTATCAACGCTACCCTAATAGGTCAAACGATTGCGTTTATCGTCTTCGTGCTGTTTTGCATGAAGTTCGTATGGCCACCGCTAATTCGAGTGATCGAAGAGCGTCAGCAGAAAATTGCTGATGGCCTGGCGGCTGGCGAACGCGCCGAGAAAGACCTTGAACTTGCTCAGTCGAAAATTGCCGAAGAGCTGAACGAAGCGAAAGCTGAAGCTGCTGAACTCATCGAGCAGGCGAAAAAACGCGCTGCGAAAATCGTTGAGGAAGAAACTCAGCGTGGCCATGAAGAACGTGAAAAAGTCGTTGCTTCTGGTCACACTGAAATCGAAGCAGAGCGTAATCGCGTTCGTGAAGAACTGCGTAAGCAGGTTGCTGTTCTTGCAGTCGCTGGTGCAGAAAAAATTATTGGGCGTGAGATTGATAAAGACGCCCATAGCGACATCGTTGAAAAACTGGTCGCTGAACTTTAACGAAAGGGGTTTGTGCAAATGTCAGAATTGACTACGGTTGCTCGCCCCTATGCAAAAGCAGCTTTTGATTTTGCATTAGAACATGGCGCCGTCGAAAAATGGCACGAAATGCTGGTGTTTGCCGCTGCAGTAGCAGAGGACGCCAGCATGGGTGCGTTTTTAAATAGCGCTGAAACGCTGGATAAGAAAACCGAAGTTTTCATAAGTGTTTGTGGTGAACAACTGGATGAGAAAGGCCAGAATCTTGTTCGCCTGATGGCTGAAAATGGCCGCTTGAAAGCTTTGCCTGCCGTTGAAAAGCTCTACAGCGAACTTCGCTCTGAGCACGAAAAAGAAGTTGTTGTGGAGGTAACTTCAGCAACCAAATTGACGAAGAAACAGCAGGACAATCTGGCAAAAACGTTAGAACAACGTTTTTCACGCAAAGTTAAGCTGAATTGCAGTGTTGACGCCGGCATCGTCAGTGGATTGATGATCAAAGCCGGTGACACCGTAATTGACGGTACTGTGCGCGGCAAGTTGAATCGCCTTGCCCACGCACTGCAATCCTAATTGGGGACTTGAGCATGCAACTGAATTCAAATGAAATCGCAGAACTGATCAAGAAACGTATAGACCAGTTCGAAGTGGTCAGTGAAGCTCGGAACGAAGGTACTATTGTATCTGTCATCGACGGAATCATCCGCGTTAACGGTCTTGCCGACTGTATGCAGGGTGAGATGATTGAGCTTCCTGGTAATCGTTACGCCATCGCATTGAACCTTGAGCGCGACTCAGTAGGTGCGGTAGTTATGGGTCCTTACCAGGACCTGCAAGAAGGCGTGAAAGTTAAATCTACAGGCCGTATTTTGGAAGTACCTGTTGGTCGTAACCTGTTGGGTCGTGTTGTTAACACCCTGGGTGCACCAATTGACGGTAAAGGTCCAATTGACGCTGATGGCTTTGAGCCAGTAGAAAAAATTGCACCGGGCGTTATTGAACGTCAATCGGTTGATCAGCCAGTACAAACTGGTTACAAATCAATTGATGCGATGATTCCAATCGGCCGTGGCCAGCGTGAGTTGGTGATCGGTGACCGTCAGACAGGTAAAACTGCACTGGCTGTTGATGCCATCATTAACCAGAAAGACTCTGGTATTAAGTGTGTGTATGTAGCGATTGGTCAGAAAGCATCGACTATCTCTTCGGTAGTACGCAAACTTGAAGAGCACGGCGCGCTGGAAAACACCATCATCGTGGCCGCTTCTGCTTCTGAATCTGCAGCACTGCAGTATTTGGCAGCCTATTCCGGTTGTACCATGGGTGAATACTTCCGTGACCGCGGTGAAGACGCACTAATCGTTTATGATGATTTGTCGAAGCAAGCCGTTGCTTACCGTCAAATTTCATTGCTGTTACGTCGTCCGCCGGGCCGTGAAGCCTACCCTGGTGACGTGTTCTATCTACATTCGCGGTTGCTGGAACGTGCAGCTCGTGTAAATGCTGATTACGTTGAAAAATTCACCAATGGTGAAGTGAAAGGCAAAACCGGTTCTTTAACCGCCCTGCCAATCATTGAAACCCAGGCTGGTGACGTTTCTGCATTCGTACCAACGAACGTGATTTCAATCACCGATGGTCAGATCTTCTTAGAAACTGACTTGTTTAACGCGGGTATTCGCCCAGCCGTTAACGCCGGTGTATCGGTATCTCGTGTAGGTGGTGCCGCACAAACGAAAATCATCAAGAAGCTGGGTGGCGGTATTCGTCTTGCCCTGGCTCAGTACCGTGAACTTGCAGCATTCGCACAGTTCGCCTCTGACCTTGATGAAGCAACTCGCTCACAGCTTGAGCACGGTCAACGTGTAACCGAGCTGATGAAACAAAACCAGTATGAGCCAATGAGCGTTGCAGATATGGCTGTTTCTATCTACGCGGTAGAAAAAGGCTTTCTGAAAGACGTTGAGCAAAGCAAAATTCTAGACTTCGAAGCTGCATTAATTGCCTTTATGAAGAGCGAATACGCTGAGCTTGTGGCTGATATTAATAAAACTGGCAACTATAACGACGACATCGATGCCACGCTGAAAGAAGCGTTGACCAAGTTTAAGAAAACTCAGTCATGGTAAGTAAGGTGGTCGCCCCTATGGGTGACCATTTGTCGTTGAGTTAACAGGAGATTAGTCATGGCCGGCGGTAAAGAGATAAAAACCAAGATCGGGAGTATTAATAATACTCAGAAGATCACCAGCGCAATGGAAATGGTTGCTGCGTCCAAAATGAAAAAGGCGCAGGAACGGATGGCGGCGACGCGTCCGTATGCCGATAGCATTCGCAATGTGATTGGCCATGTTGCACGCGGTAACTTGGAATATCGTCATCCTTATATGGATGAACGTGAAGTTAAGCGCGTTGGTTACATTGTCGTTTCTACCGACCGCGGCTTGTGTGGTGGCTTGAACACCAACGAATTTAAAGCTGTGGTTATGCACGCGAAGAAATTGCGTGATGAAGGTAAAGAAGTTGACTTTGCAGCCATTGGCAACAAGGCAACCGGTTTCTTTAAACGCTTTGGCGGCCGTTTGCTGGCACAAACATCAGGTATTGGCGATAAGCCAGGTATCAACGATGTTTTAGGTACGGTTCAAGTGATGTTGGATGCCTTCGATGAAGGCAAAATTGACCGCTTGTTCGTGGTGTACAACAAGTTTGTGAACACCATGAAGCAAGAGCCAACTATTAGTCAGTTGTTACCGTTGCCGAAAGCCGATGAAAGTGATGAAGTTCAAACAGGTAGCTGGGACTACTTGTACGAACCGAATCCGCAACCCATTTTGGATACGTTAATACGTCGCTTCGTTGAAGCACAGGTATACCAGGGTGTGGTTGATAACATTGCGAGCGAACAGGCAGCACGCATGGTTGCGATGAAATCTGCAACCGACAATGCTGAGGACCTTATTGATCAGCTGCAACTGGTGTATAACAAAGCACGTCAGGCAGCGATTACACAGGAAATTTCGGAAATTGTTTCCGGCGCCGAAGCGGTATAAGGCGAAGCTTCACAGATTTTGAAAGTTAGAGGAAATGTCATGAGTCAAGGTAAGGTCGTGCAAATAATTGGCGCGGTTGTGGATATCGAATTTCCACAAGACGCAGTGCCAAAGGTATACGACGCGCTGCAGGTGACCGACGGTGGCCTCAAAGGGTTAACCCTTGAAGTGCAGCAGCAGCTGGGTGGCGGTATCGTGCGTACAATCGCAATGGGTACTACTGACGGCCTGCGTCGCAGTACAGAGGTAAAAAACACTGGTGAGCCAATCATGGTACCGGTCGGCAAGAAAACGCTGGGCCGGATTATGAACGTACTTGGTGAGCCAATTGACGAAGCCGGACCTGTTGGTGCGGAAGAAACTATGTCAATTCACCGTACTGCCCCTTCGTATGAAGAGCAGTCAAACGCAACTGAACTACTGGAAACTGGTATCAAGGTTATCGACCTGATTTGCCCGTTCGCCAAAGGTGGTAAAGTTGGTTTGTTCGGTGGTGCCGGTGTTGGTAAAACCGTAAACATGATGGAATTGATTCGTAACATCGCCATCGAACACAGCGGCTATTCAGTATTCGCCGGTGTTGGTGAGCGTACTCGTGAAGGTAACGATTTCTATCACGAAATGAACGATTCCAACGTATTGGACAAAGTTGCGCTGGTATATGGTCAGATGAACGAGCCTCCGGGTAACCGTTTGCGCGTAGCCTTAACCGGCTTGACCATGGCGGAGAAATTCCGTGATGAAGGCCGTGACGTACTGTTCTTCGTGGATAACATTTACCGTTATACACTAGCCGGTACCGAAGTATCTGCACTGTTAGGCCGTATGCCTTCAGCGGTAGGTTATCAGCCAACCCTGGCGGAAGAGATGGGTGTTCTGCAAGAACGTATCACCTCAACCAAAACCGGTTCAATCACGTCAATTCAGGCCGTATACGTACCTGCGGATGATTTAACGGATCCATCACCAGCAACAACCTTCGCTCACTTGGATGCGACTGTTGTATTGTCACGTGATATCGCTTCTTTGGGTATTTACCCAGCGGTTGACCCGTTAGATTCAACCTCACGCCAGCTTGACCCGCAAGTTATTGGGAAAGAGCATTATGACGTAGCGCGTGGTGTTCAGTCTGTATTGCAGCGTTATAAAGAGCTGAAAGACATTATTGCTATCTTGGGTATGGACGAGTTGTCAGAAGAAGACAAACGCTCTGTAGCCCGGGCTCGTAAAATTCAGCGTTTCTTATCGCAGCCATTCTTCGTAGCCGAAGTATTCACCGGTGCACCTGGTAAATACGTTTCTTTGAAAGACACTATTAGTGGCTTTAAAGGAATCTTGGACGGTGACTACGATAGCCTGCCAGAACAAGCGTTCTACATGGTTGGTAGCATCGAAGAAGCCGCTGAAAAAGCGAAGAACATGTAAGAACCGGGAGGTTTAGATGGCGGCAAAAACTGTACAGCTTGACGTGGTCAGCGCCGAAGAGAAAATTTTCTCGGGTGCCGTTGAAACCGTGCAAGTAACCGGCAGCGAAGGTGAACTGGGTATTTACCCAGGTCACGCACCGCTGTTAACCCAGCTAAAACCAGGTATGGTGCGGTTGGTGAAAGCGGAAGGTGGTGAAGACATCATCTACGTAGCCGGTGGTGTGCTGGAAGTGCAGCCGAATAACGTCACGGTGCTTGCAGATGTTGCAGTACGTGGTGACGAACTGGATGAGCAACAGGCAGTTGCTGCACAACAACGTGCGGAACAAGCCATTAGCGATTCCAGCTCGGATCTGAGTTACGCCGAAGCCGCAGCCGAACTGGCACGGGCAATGGCGCAATTACAGGTTATTCGCAAACTGCGGAAATAAGCGCACGTAATCGTAAAATACTGAAAAGACCTGCCTGAATTCGTTCGGCAGGTCTTTTTTTGCTTTAAATTTTGCCTGAAAATAGGTCAATAAGGCGCTAGAATAGCCCCATTCACTTATATTAGTGGTGGCGCATGCAGGGCTTCCTGCCGCCAACAATGCAATGGACGGATTCATGACATTACGAGTAGTGGTTCTGGCAGCAGGAAAAGGCACCCGCATGCGTTCTGCTCTGCCAAAAGTATTGCACCCGGTTGCCCATAAACCTATGGTGCAGCACGTGCTGGATACAGCAGCCGAGTTAAACCCGAAAGCCGTGCATTTAATTTACGGCCATGGTGGTGAGTTATTGCAGCAGCGCCTGCAAGACCCCGCTCTGCACTGGGTGGAACAACGCGAGCAACTGGGTACCGGCCACGCCGTGCAACAAGTTAGCGAGTTTTTAGAAAATCAGGACAAAGTGCTGATTCTGTATGGCGACGTGCCACTTACTCGCGTTGAAACCTTACAAAACCTGCTGGCGGAAGCCGCTAAAACCGATTTAGCGTTACTTACCGTAACCCTGGGCGACCCGACTGGTTACGGCCGTATTATTCGTGATTCAAACGGCATTGTTACCGGCATTGTTGAGCACAAAGACGCAACGCCTGAGCAGCACCGTATTACCGAAGTGAACACCGGCATGCTAGTCGCTAGCGGTGGCGCGTTAAAACGCTGGCTGAGCCAGCTATCGAATGACAACGTGCAAGGCGAGTACTACTTAACTGACATCGTAGCGATGGCCGCCGATGAAGGTGTCGACATTCGGTCGGCGCAGCCGCTGCAGGTAAGCGAAGTGGAAGGCGCTAACAATCGCGTTCAACTGTCCGCATTAGAACGCGCTTACCAGTTACGCCAGGCCGAAACCCTGATGTTAAATGGTGCCACGCTAATGGACCCTACTCGCATTGATGTACGCGGCAAAGTTCACTGCGGTGAAGAAGTGACCATTGATGTGAACGTGGTATTCGAAGGTGAGGTTGAACTTGGCGACGGTGTGGTTATTGAACCCAACTGCATTCTGCGTAACTGCAAAATTGGCGCGCATTCCCGCGTAAAAGCGAACTCGGTAATTGAGCAGGCAAGCCTTGGCGAAAACTGTCAGGTAGGCCCGTTTGTGCGTTTGCGCCCGGGTGCTGAGTTAAATAATGAAGCCCAGGTAGGCAACTTTGTTGAAATTAAGAAGTCTCGGTTAGGGGTGGGCAGTAAAGCCAGTCATTTGAGTTACATTGGAGATGCCGAAATTGGCGCGGGCGTAAACATTGGCGCTGGCACTATCACCTGCAATTACGATGGCGTGAACAAACACCTTACTGAAATTGGCGACGGCGCCTTTATTGGCTCCAACACCTCGCTGGTAGCACCGGTACGAATTGGAAAAAACGCAACGGTTGGCGCAGGTTCAACCATTGCCAAAAATGTTGAAGACGAAGAATTAGGAGTTGCTCGCGGTAAGCAACGCAATATCAGTGGTTGGCAGCGGCCACAGAAAAAAGGACAAGAATAACTATGTGTGGAATTGTTGGAGCAACGTCTGAGCGACGCATCAGCGGTATTTTAATGGAAGGCTTAAAGCGCCTTGAATATCGCGGCTACGACTCTGCCGGTTTGGCAGTCATGAACGAGAGCAACGAATTTATGAGCCTGCGCCGCACTGGTAAAGTGCAAGCCTTGCAAGATGCGCTGGACGAAACCCCGTTAAACGGCAAAAGCGGTATTGCGCACACCCGCTGGGCGACCCATGGCGGCGTCACCGAGGCCAATGCGCACCCACATATTTCCTCCGGCACCATTGCCGTAGTGCACAACGGTATTATTGAAAACCATGATCCGCTGCGTGAAGAGCTGCGTGGCGAGGGTTATGAATTCAATTCTCAAACTGATACCGAAGTTATTTGTCATTTGATTCATGCTGAACAACGTAAGCATCAGGACCTTTTAAAGGCCGTGCAGTCTGCTGCCAGTCAGTTAGATGGTGCCTATGGCACCGTGGTAATGGATACCAACGAGCCGGGCCGTTTAATTGTGGCGCGTTCAGGTAGCCCGTTGGTGATTGGTTTAGGTATTGGCGAAAACTTTGTGGCTTCCGATCAACTTGCCTTGTTGCCAGTTACCCGTAAGTTTATGTATCTGGAAGAAGGTGATGTGGCCGACATTACCCGCACCAGCGTAAAAATTTATGACCGCACAGGTGCCTTGGTCGAGCGCAAAGTGGTGGAGTCTGACGGTAATTACGATGCTGGCGGTAAAGGCGACTATCGCCACTTTATGCTGAAAGAAATTCACGAGCAGCCAACCGCTGTACGTAACGCATTAGAAGACCGTTTAACCAGTGAAGGGGTAAGCTCAAAAGCTTTCGGCGCTGGCTCTGATGAGCTTTTGGCGGGTATTGAGCACGTGCAAATTGTGGCTTGCGGTACTAGCTATCATTCCGGCATGGTGGCGCGTTACTGGCTGGAATCATTGGCCGGTGTTTCCTGTAATGTGGAAATTGCTTCCGAGTTCCGTTATCGCAAATCTTACGTGCACCCAAACAGCCTGCTGGTAACTATTTCCCAGTCTGGTGAAACGGCAGACACTCTGGCGGCTTTACGCTTGTCGAAAGAGCTGGGCTACCGTGGCAGCTTAACCATTTGTAACGTGGCTACCTCGTCTATGGTGCGTGAATCGGATCTGGCCTTTATGACCCGAGCAGGTACCGAAATCGGTGTGGCTTCAACTAAAGCCTTCACCACCCAACTAGTTGGTTTGTTAATGCTGGTGCTGGCTATTGGCGAGCGCCGCGGCATGGAAGAATCACAACGTAAAGCCGTGGTTAGCGCGCTTAAATCACTGCCAGCTCGCCTAGAAGAAGCCTTGCTGCTAAGTGATGAGATTGAAGCACTGGCACCTGAATTTGCCGATAAAAACCACAGCTTGTTCTTAGGTCGTGGCTCGCAGTACCCCATTGCAATGGAAGGCGCGCTGAAGCTGAAAGAGATTTCTTATATTCACGCCGAAGCCTATGCTGCAGGTGAGCTTAAACACGGCCCGCTTGCGTTAATTGATGCAGAAATGCCGGTCATAGTGGTAGCACCAAATAACGAGCTGTTGGAGAAGCTGAAATCGAACGTGGAAGAAGTGCGCGCACGCGGCGGCATTATGTATGTGTTTGCCGACAAAGACGCCCACTTTAAAGGCGACGACACCATGCGCGTTATTAACGTAACCCACTGCGACCCTATTATTGCTCCAGTGGTTTACACCCTGCCCCTACAGCTGCTGTCGTACTTTGTTGCCATTATTAAAGGCACCGACGTAGACCAGCCACGCAACCTGGCTAAATCAGTAACGGTGGAGTAATCCGCCGTTATTTGGTTGGTTGATTGTCGGCGCACATTAAAGTTCTTTAAAAACATTAAAGATGTTAAATGAGACATTAAAGCTGTTAAATTTTAGAGAAGACTACTGTTCATGTAAATATGATATGGTGAGCTGACTCTATAAAGGAATATAAAGAACTCGAATGTCGAATTTTGCGCAAGCGGTAGAGTTGCTTATAAAAGCAGAGATGGAAGGGAAGCCAAAACACGAGCCTTTACTCGAGTTAGGCCCTACGCCTGATTATTTGATAAATGAAGCGCAGTTCGAATCTCTCGATCTCGTTGTGACGGGTAAAGTAATTTCGAAGGCGTGCTTTGACCATGGTATACCAACATCTGTTTTAAAGCGTTTACCGGAAATTATAGCTAACCCGAAGTCTCTATATAGGTCAGCTCATAGAGACTCTTCGAGTGTTATAGTGGTTACATTGGAATTGCACAGGAAAGAGCTTCCTATTATAATTCCTGTTCAACCTAGTCGAGAAATGGCTCGTAAACGCATTTGTAATGTTGTTGCGTCTATGTACGGTAAGGAAGGTCCAAATCCTGAAGTCAAGTGGAAAAAAGAAGGATTACACCTGTGGGGGCCATAACAATAACTGGTCAGACCACTTTAATCAAAAAAGTTGTTACTATTAGATTGTCGCTAACCTCTCACACCAAGCAATTAGAGCTGAAATGTCATGCTAGCGGCACCAATAAGCCACCTAAATTAAGGTGGCTTTTGTGTTTCTGGAACTTAGGAATAGCCTGAATCACTTGAGAGAAGCCTGAATTCTTGACCTCAATCGCTTGCAAATATCGGCGTAAAATATGGATGCTTTTCCATCCCCTCCCGCTTCCAATCTATTACCTAGTTTGACTTTGTATAAAAAACAATCAATTATAAATGATAATATATTGGTCAAAAGGTAAATAATCATGGCATTTTTCTATGTAAATGATAATCCTCAATCTTCAGGTGAGCATGAGGTTCATGAGTTTGGTTGTGGTTGGCTAAATAAGATTAAAAGCAAGACATCTCTAGGATCGCATCAGAACTGTTTCACAGCGGTTCAAGCGGCTGCGAAAATTTATAGTAACGTTGACGGCTGCGCTTATTGTTGTGCTGCTTGTCACAGGAAGTAAATAGCGTCTTTGAATGTAGTACAAGCACCCAATTTTAATTGGGAGTATTATGGTAAGGCCTGA
>JBBEBU010000009.1:0-23634 GCA_040882145.1 Idiomarina sp. | reverse complement strand
CACAACCTTGCCAAGGTTGGGGTCGCGAGTTCGAATCTCGTTTCCCGCTCCAAATCGTGACCGCCTTCACATGGTCATAGCGACAACGTCCTCAAGTTATATCTAAGCGGGAATAGCTCAGTGGTAGAGCACAACCTTGCCAAGGTTGGGGTCGCGAGTTCGAATCTCGTTTCCCGCTCCAATTTGAAATTTCTCTCACACTAAATTACTCAATGGGTTCCCATAGTTGAATTGGGTTGCCTTCAGGGTCTTTGAGGCGCGCAAAACGACCATTCGGATAGGTCTCAGGGTCGAGAGTCACTTCAATGTCAGCAGCTTCAAGCTGCGCAATCATGGCGTCTAAATCCTTTACCCGAAAGTTAATCATCCAGCGTTGTTCGTCACGGCCAAAGTAGTTGGTTTTATCATTGAAGACACCGAATACCGTAGCACCAGCTTGTTGTTGCCAGGGTTGTTCTTCATAGGTAGTTGGAGTTTTCTTAACCCCCAGATGTTGTTCGTACCACTGCGCCAGTTCAGCTGGATTTTTCGCTTTGAAGAAGAATCCACCGATGCCTGCTACTTCTTCTTTCGCGCTGGCCGACACTGCGGGCAGGGTTGTTAAGCCAAGCAAAGTTAGTGTTAGTAATAGCTTGATCGATACTCGCATGGGGTTTGCTCTGTTGGTTTATGAATAGCCAAATTAGCCGCTTTTGGCGTGCTTGTCGACTTTCTTACAACGCCTGATTTGGTTATCAAGTGAAAAAAAGATTGACAAGATTTAATTACCACTCTATATCGTCTGACATGAAATGCGATAGCAGTTTTCGCATGTTGTGGTTGGTTATGAGGAAGGGCTCACTATGGCAACGGTAAATCGAGAGTTAGTCATGAGAAAGTCATTTAATGACTTTAAAAATTATCCATACGGATTCGCCCGTTCTGGCGATTTCTCAATTCGTGAAAGCGACTTGTTGGCCAAGCATGGAAGCCTGATCAGCGCCTTAATGAGTGGTGAACTTGAACCGCAGAACAACGAAGAACAATCGTTGCTGCAGGTTGCTCGCGGCGAAAAAGCTGCCGAGTCACCGATTGAGAAAACCTGGAGCAAATATCAGTCGCGCATTAACCGGCCGAAGGTTGGCAGTATGTATGGCCGCAGCCGCTATACCGACGACGCCTTTGAAAGCGTGCCTGATTTGGACGACGATATAGTTGTTGAAGATTAAGTCCGTTAAACAGTGCTGGCGCGGCTAGCTAGTGACCATGGTAGTCATTACATAGCGGCGCCCTGATCGGCGTGGTCAGGCAGTTGGGCTGCCGGGCGGCGGCGCCGACTGACAAAACAAATACTTTTGCCCGCTTGTTTCGCCTGTTTTTTGGCTTCTGAAGCCAACACTGCAACGTCATGATGTGACAAGCAGTGCTTGGCATCCGGTTTTACCACACCAATGGCTATACCCAATAACGCATAAAAGGCTGTGCCTTTGGTGCGTGTATTGGCCACAATACCACCGCGCAGTGCATCCTTTTGGGTGTAAAACTGTGGAATCTGGTTTTCAAAGCGGCCAATCACGTTGTCGCAGTGCTGTCGCCATTTACTGTTCTCGGCAAAAATAGCCACAAAGTCGTCACCACCTATATGGCCGACAAAGTGCCCCTCGGCCAAAATTTCCTCGCGCAGAATACTACCAACCCATTGCAACAGTTTGTCACCGTTACCATAGCCGTATACGTCGTTGTAGGGTTTGAAGTTATTCAAATCAAAGTAGGCCACGCGGAAGGCTTCACCACTGCCCAGCCATTTATCAATTTCCCGATAAATAGGTACATTGCCCGGTAGCAGCGTTAATGGGTTCGCATAACGCGCATTCTGAATCCGTAAATCGGTAATTTTACGCAGTAAGTTACGTACCGAAGCAACTCCCTGGTAGCAACCATCTTTGGTAATCAGTAGTTGGCGGGATACGTCAATTTGGTGGTCTTCGGTAATCAGCTGACTAACATGGTCAAGGGGGGTATCAAATTCAACAATCAACGGATTGTGGTCCATGACCCGGGTCACTGATTTATTCGCATAAAGTGCCCGGCCATAGGAACCGGAAAATAATTCCATTAGGCGTTCGCGACGCACCAGACCAACCGCGCGCTGGCCATCTACTACTGGCAATGACAGCAATTCAGGTTCCTGCACAAACATGTCCAGTACGGCAAGGGCGGGAGTAGGCGGGCTTACTGTGGGTACTACTTCTTGCAGCAAACCAATGGTTTCGGTTTGCGAATTAGCGCGCGAACGCAGCTGTGATAATTTTTCAGCAGGCAAGCCTTGCAGTGGCTCAGGTTGCGGACGCCCGAGCAGAAACCCCTGACAAATATGAATACCAAGCTGCTGCAGTTGACGCAGCTCTTCAATACTCTCTATACCCTCAGCAATAACCTTGGCGTGCATGGCACGAGCCAGCCCCAGAATGCTTTGTACGAACTCTCGTTTAACCGCGTCGCGATGGATATTGGCAATGAAATACCGGTCAATTTTAACGTAGTCGGGGCGCAGTTCAGACCACAGCTGCAATCCTGAGTAACCAGCGCCTAAATCATCAATGGCAATGAGAAATCCGGCATCACGATATCTTTGTATGGCAACTTTCAGAATACCGGGGTCATCAACGGGGTATTTTTCGGATAACTCAATTACCACGCGTTTAGCCGAAATCCCAAGTTGTTTTGCCATGGCCAGCGTACAGCCCTGCGGATGACCATGCTCACGTAAAACATTCGGATTAATGTTCAGAAACAGGTAGTCCGACATTCCGCTTTGATGAAAACGATGAAAGGCAGCTTCACGGCAGCTAATTTCAAGTTCGGACAGCAACTGATGCTGTTGCGCGACGCGGAAAATATCGTTGGGGTATTCCAGCGGGTGGCCAGCCGGGCCACGAATAAGGGCTTCGTGCCCAATAATTTGCCCTGACAGGGTATCAATAATTGGCTGGAATATCGGATGCAACTGACGCTGCCGCAATAAGCCACGCAGGCTTTCTGCTTCGCGGCTGTCATTGGCTGACACTGCTAGAGTCATAAAATTCCACGCAAACTGCTAAGGGCTTATTTGACTAGTCTACGCAGTTTGGATGACTTTTTTATGACAGCAGGCGCCGTCCTGTCGGCAGCGCCTGCTTGCTTATTACTTAGTTTCCCGACGTATCGCCTGATGACCAATATCGGTACGGAAATAAACCTGATCCCAGCTAATGCTGTGGGTAAGTTCGTAAGCCCGCTGTTGCGCGGCGGTTACTGTGGCTCCTAAAGCTGTGGCGCATAATACCCGGCCACCGCTTGTTACCACATCACCGTTTTGCTCACTGGTACCGGCGTGAAACACTTTAATGTCTTCGCCTTGCATAGTGTCTAAACCGTGAATCACATCGCCTTTTTTATAAGACTCTGGATAACCACCGGCAGCTAGTACAACGCCCAGTGCCGCACGTTCATCAAACTCAATGCTGGTGTTGGCAAGCCTTCCATCAACGGCCTTCAGGCATAGCTCAGCTAAATCAGATTGTAACCGCATCATAATTGGCTGGGTTTCAGGGTCGCCAAAGCGACAGTTAAACTCCAGCACTTTTGACGTGCCATCGGGCGCTACCATTAAACCAGCATATAAAAAGCCAGTATAAGTGTTGCCTTCCGCGGCCATACCTTCAACCGTTGGTTGAATCACATGTTGCATCACCCAGTCGTGCACCTCGGCGGTCACTACAGGTGCGGGTGAATAGGCGCCCATACCACCGGTATTCGGACCTTTATCACCGTTGTCGCGGGCTTTATGATCTTGTGAAGAGGCAAAGGGTAGCGCGGTTTTCCCATCAACCATCACAATAAAGCTGGCTTCTTCACCAACCAGGAATTCTTCAATAACCACACGGCTACCGGCATCACCAAACTTGTTGCCAGCAAGCATGTCGTCAATAGCGTCGTTCGCTTGTTGCTCGGACTCAGCAATAATCACGCCTTTGCCTGCCGCTAAACCGTCCGCCTTAATAACGATAGGCGTACCCTGATCACGCACGTAAGCTTTGGCGTCAGCAACAGCAGTGAAAGTAGCGTAGGCCGCAGTCGGTATATTGTGGCGAGCCAGAAAGTCTTTGCTGAAGGCTTTAGAGCCTTCTAACTGCGCTGCCGCTTGAGTGGGACCGAATATTTTCAGTCCGGCCTCACGAAAGCGATCCACAACACCAGCTACCAACGGCGCTTCCGGCCCTACAATGGTAAGGCCGATAGCTTCATTTTTGGCAAAGGTCAGCAGTGCGTCAATATCATCCGCTGCAATAGCAACATTTGAAATGGACGGCTCCAACGCCGTGCCGGCATTACCCGGAGCCACAAATACCTGTTCAACCTGTGGTGCTTGCGCTGCTTTCCAAGCCAGCGCGTGCTCACGGCCACCACCGCCAATTACCAATACTTTCATGTGCCGTTATAGCTCTCTTGTTAAAGGTTACGGAAGTTCTGGTTTTACAAATTTCAAGGTGAAGCGATCGCTCTCACCAATAGCCAGATATTTGTCACGGTCTTCTTCACCCAGCGCCAGTGTTGGTGGTAACGACCACACACCACGCGGATAATCAGCCGTATCATTTGGATTCGCATTCACGTCACTGGAGCCGACCAGCTCAAAGCCTGCTGCTTCGGCGTATTGAACCGCCCAGCTTTCTTTCATATAGCCACTTTTTTCAGCGGCTTCATCAGCGCTGGTTTCTGGTAAACGGTGATCAACAACCCCAAGTACACCGCCTGGCTTCAAGGCTTTGTAGAACGAGGTAAAGGCATTTTTCACGCCATCTTCACCACCTTGCATGTACCAGTTATGCAAGTTGCGGAAGGTGAGTACCATATCCGCACTGCCAGCAGGCGCTACTTCGTATTCTTTGTCGGGTGCGAATTCAGTAACAATCACTTCGCTGAACGCCGATTCGTTTTCAACACGCTCAACAAAGTTAGCGCGTGAACGCTGGTAATACTCGCGCTCCGTAGAGGCCGGAAAATGCGCCGCATAAAATTTGCCGTTTGCTTTCAGGTAAGGCGCAAGAATTTCGGTATACCAGCCGCCACCCGGAGAAATTTCGACCACGGTCATGTCCGGTTGAATACCGAAAAAGGCCAGGGTGTCTGCCGGATTACGGAATTCATCCCGAGCCTTGTTTTTATCACTGCGCACATCGCTATTCACTGCTTCTAGCAGTGTCGAGTGATCACCGTGATGACCGGCTAAAGCTGAACCTGATACCGCAAAGCTAAGCGCTGCTACCAAGGCTGTCGTATAAAACTTAGTTAAGGCTGTCATTGCATAATCCTTTTGTTTGTAACGAAAGTTTCTAATGAATCAACAGTTTCCACTAGTCTAGTACGAACAACGAATGCTTGCTCGATCATTTTTAGCTGATGACGCCGGTACTACTTGCTTAGTGACGGAAATGACGCATGCCCGTAAATACCATGGCTATACCATGTTCGTTGGCGGCTGCAATAATTTCGTCATCACGAATAGAACCGCCGGGCTGAATAATGGCTTTAATGCCAGCTTCGGCCGCCGCATCAATACCGTCGCGGAACGGAAAGAAAGCATCTGAGGCCATTACCGAACCTGCCACTTCCAGATTTTCATCAGCCGCTTTAATGCCGGCAATTTTTGCGCTGTATACACGGCTCATCTGGCCTGCGCCAACGCCAATAGTCATGGCATTTTTGGCATAAACAATAGCGTTGGATTTAACAAATTTGGCCACTTTCCAGCAGAACAATAAGTCACGAATCTGCTCGTCAGTAGGTGCTACTTTGGTGACTACTTTTAAGTCAGCCGCACCAATTTGACCGTGGTCCGCGTCTTGCACCAACAGACCGCCATTCACACGCTTGTAATCGTAAGCTGGGCTGCGCTCGGCTGGCCATTGACCACATTCAAGTAAACGTACATTGGTTTTGCTGGCTACGGCTTCACGAGCTCCGGCACTGACCACAGGGGCAATAATAACTTCCACGAACTGCTGTTCCACTATGGCTTCGGCGGTGGCTTGGTCGAGTTCACGGTTAAAGGCAATAATGCCGCCGAAAGCTGAAGTTGGGTCGGTTTTAAACGCACGCGCATAAGCATCAGCAATAGTTTCACCGATGGCAACGCCACAGGGGTTGGCATGCTTCACAATAACGCAGGCCGGTTCAGCAAATGACTTCACACATTCCAATGCAGCATCGGTGTCGGCAATGTTATTGAACGACAAGGCCTTGCCCTGCAACTGAGTTGCCGTGGCCACTGAGGCTTCGGCTGGCTGGCTTTCAACATAAAAAGCGGCTTGCTGGTGGCTGTTTTCACCGTAGCGCAGGCTTTGTTTTTTCTGCAGTTGGGTATTAAAGGTGCGCGGGAAGCTGTCTTCCTGCTCCGGTAAACGTGCGCCGAAGTAATTGGCAATCATGCCGTCATATTGTGCGGTGTGCTCAAATGCTTTGATGGCTAAATCAAAGCGGGTTGCCATGCTTAACGAACCTTGCTGCGCATCCATTTCTGCCAGCACCCGGTCATAATCAGCGGCGTTTACAATAATAGTCACGTCGCGATGATTCTTTGCCGCGGCACGAACCATAGTCGGGCCACCAATGTCGATGTTCTCTACCGCGTCTTCGTGGCTACAGTTTGGATCTGCTACTGTGGCTGCAAATGGGTACAAGTTCACCACCACCATGTCGATTGGGGCGATATCGTGCTCGCTCATTACCGCTTCATCCTGCTCACGACGCCCGAGTATGCCGCCGTGTACTTTTGGATGGAGTGTTTTAACACGGCCATCCATAATTTCCGGGTGACCCGTATGCGTTGATACGTCGGTAACGGTAAGGCCGTGTTGGCGCAAAAGGCTGGCGGTGCCGCCAGTGGAAAGCAGTTCAATATTGCGTTCGGCCAAAGCTTTGGCAAATTCTACAATACCGGTTTTGTCAGACACACTTAACAGGGCGCGTTGAATAGGGCGAGCTTGCATGATTCATTAACCTCTGAAATAAAAAAGAAAAAAGAGCACATAAGGCGCTCTTTTTTGGGGCGGCAAAACTTAGTTCATGCCGTATTTTTTCAGTTTTTTGCGTAGCGTACCGCGGTTGATGCCAAGCATGGTTGCTGCGCGGGTTTGATTGCCGCGAGTGTAAGTCATGACCTCTTCCAGCAATGGTGCCTCAACTTCGGCTAAAACCAACTCGTAAAACTCTTCCGGATCTTGTCCTTCCAGAGCTTGCAAAAAAGACCGGATTGCTTGCTTTACCGAATCACGTAGTGGTTTTGGCTGGGCGTTGTTACCAATAGTTGTTAATGGGGATACCTGGTCACGATTTACGTTTTGATCAAACATAGGTGCGCTCTATCTCTTCTCTACAGTTTCAAAATAATTCGCCAGCGCATCAAGCTGCTCGCAAGCGTGCTCAATGGCATTAAAGTTACGGCGAAAGTCAACGGCGGATGCTTGCTTTTGCAAGTACCAGCCAATATGTTTTCGGGCCATCCGAACCCCCGTAAACTCACCGTAGAACTGATGCAAATTGCCAACATGGCGCTGCACCACTTCCGCAACTTCAGTGATAGGCGGGCTACTAAGCTGTTCACCGGTTGCCAGGTAATGCGCAACTTCGCGGAACAACCATGGATTTCCCTGGGCACCGCGGCCAATCATAATGGCATCGGCACCGGTATACTCTAAAACCTGTTTGGCCTTTTGCGGCGAATCTATATCGCCATTAGCTACCACAGGTATCGACACCGCCTGTTTAATGGCTTTAATGGTGTCGTATTCAGCCTGGCCTTTGTACATGCATGCACGGGTGCGCCCATGTACCGCCAGTGATTGAATTCCCTCTTGCTCTGCCAGTTGCGCTATCGCAACGCCATTGCGGTTATCAGGATCCCAACCAGTTCTTATTTTCAGGCTGACAGGAACCTCAACAGCAGCAACCACAGCGCGAAGAATTTCTTTTACCAACGCGGGGTGTTGCAGTAACGCCGAGCCTGCCAGCTTTTTATTTACTTTTTTCGCCGGACATCCCATGTTGATATCAACAATTTGGGCGCCGTGTGCCTCATTATGGCGTGCCGCAGCGGCCATAAGTTCGGGTTCAGAACCAGCAATTTGTACGGCCCGAATGCCAGGCTCATTGCCATGTAGCATGCGTTGCCGTGATTTTGCTGAATCCCACACCCGTGGGTTGCTCGACAGCATTTCCGAAACGGTAAGCCCGGCACCTAACTCGTGACACAGCTGTCGAAACGGCTGATCAGTGACACCAGCCATAGGGGCTAGTATTACTGGATTATCGAGAGAATAAGGTCCAATCCGCATCGGTTAAAAACTGTCCAACTCAAGGGTCGGAAATTTTAGGTAATTTACCCCATAAAGGAAAGGCTATTTATTGTTCAAAACAAGGTTTTTTTGCAAAAATTACTATTGACAACGGCGCGCGGTAAGCATCACCCAATCGTCTTGTATTTGTGGGGGTGTAAAGCGAAATAAAGGTTCATAAGCACTCTGTACAGCGCCAATCTGACGTTCCAGAATACCGGACATCACTAAGTCACCTTCAGGCTTTACATAGGCACTTATAATATCGGCCAGTTCCTGCAAAGGTCCGGCAAGCACATTCGCCAGTACAATATCTGCCTCAAGTGTTGGTTGCTGCGACGGCAAATAAACCTGCATCCCCTCGGCTACGCCATTGCGCTCGGCATTCTCGCGGGTAGCAATCAGTGCTTGCTGGTCAATATCAATGCCAATCACTTGCCCAGCGCCAAGCTTCAGTGCGGCAATACCTAAAATGCCCGAGCCACAACCAAAGTCCACCACGGTTTTACCGGTGAGATCTTGGCCATCAAGCCAGGTTAAGCATTGTGCGGTAGTGGGGTGAGTGCCAGTACCAAAGGCCATACCAGGGTCTAACATCACATTCACAGCGTCTGGATTTGGCACGTCGCGCCACGAGGGACAAATCCATAACCGGTCACCGCATTGAATAGGATGGAAGTTATCCATCCATTCACGTTCCCAGTCTTTGTCTTCCAGCGGATCTGTTTTGTAGCTGAAGTTGTCGCGGAAAATAGCCGACTGTTTTAGCTTTTGCAGCACCGGTTGCAAATTCGTTTCGGCAGGAAACAGGCCGGTAACCAGCGTTTCCTGCCAATACAATACTTCACCCAATGGCGGTTCAAATATTGGGTTATCCTGCGCATCCCGATAAGTTACGGCCTGCGCGCCGTTGGCTTGAAGCATAGTGCCGACCTGCGGCGCGTGCAGCTCGGAAGCTGCAACCGTTAACTGAATCCATGGCATAAGCTGTTAGTGACCGCCCATACCAAGTTTCTTCTCCAGGTAATGGATATTGGTGCCACCAGCCTGGAAGTTTTTGTCCGCCATAATGTCTTTTTGCAAAGGTACGTTGGTTTTAATGCCTTCCATAATGATTTCGCTCAACGCATTTTGCATGCGCGCAATAGCGACTTCGCGGGTTTCGCCGTAGGTAATCAGCTTACCTATCATGGAATCATAGTTCGGTGGCACGCGGTAATCGGCATACACATGAGAGTCCCAACGCACGCCTAAACCACCTGGCGGGTGGAAACGGGTAATAGTACCCGGTGACGGCATAAAGGTATCAGGGTCTTCCGCGTTGATACGGCATTCAACCGCATGCCCGCGTACGATCACATCTTCCTGTTTCAGGGTAAGCGGCATACCAGCGGCAATGCGCAATTGTTCTTTAATTAAGTCAACGCCGGTAATCATTTCAGTCACCGGGTGCTCAACCTGAATACGGGTGTTCATTTCAATAAAGAAGAACTCGCCGTTTTCAAACAAGAACTCAAACGTACCTGCACCGCGATAGCCAATATCAATACAAGCTTGTGAACAGCGTTCACCAATGAACTTCCGTAATTCCGGGGTAATGCCTGGTGCTGGTGCTTCTTCCACTACTTTTTGATGGCGGCGTTGCATCGAGCAATCGCGTTCACCCAAATGAATGGCGTTACCCTGACCGTCAGCTAGTACCTGAACTTCCACATGGCGTGGGTTTTCCAGGAATTTTTCCATGTAAACCACAGGGTTACCAAACGCAGCACCGGCTTCCGCCTGAGTGGTACTAATGGCCTGCAGCATTTCGCTTTCCTGACGTACAACACGCATACCGCGACCGCCACCACCACCAGCTGCTTTCACAATAATGGGGTAACCAATGCGGCGGGCAATTTCCAAGTTGGTTTGGTCATTGTCACCCAGTGGTCCATCAGAACCCGGCACACATGGAACACCAGCTTCTTTCATCGCTTTAATAGCTGATACTTTGTCACCCATTAAACGAATCACGTCGGCGGTTGGGCCAACAAAAATAAAGCCAGACTGTTCTACTTGCTCAGCAAAATCGGCGTTCTCAGCTAAAAAACCATAGCCTGGGTGAATGGCTGTCGCATCGGTAATTTCCGCCGCACTAATAATGCGTGGAATGTTCAAGTAGCTGTCCGTTGCTGGTGCATTACCAATACAAATGGACTCATCCGCCAACAGCACGTGCTTCAAATTGCGATCAACAGTGGAGTGCACCGCAACCGTTTTAATACCTAACTCTTTGCATGCGCGCAGCACACGCAGGGCAATTTCACCCCGGTTAGCAATAACGACCTTATCTAACATGATAATTTCCTGCTTACGGGTGTTTATTCGATAATAAATAAAGGCTGGTCAAATTCTACGGGTTCACCGTTCTCAACTAGAATTTGTTTAACAACACCGCCTTTATCCGCTTCAATTTGGTTCATCATTTTCATCGCTTCAACAATACACAAGGTATCGCCGGCATTAACGCGCTGACCAACAGCAACAAAGTCTTTTGCGCTAGGAGCTGGTGCGCCGTAGAAAGTACCAACCATTGGTGACTTCACTACGTGGCCAGTAATTTCTGGCTCGGCTTCAGGTGCCGGTGCGGCAGTTGGTGCTGCAGCTTGCTCTGGTGCAGGCGCTTGCATTTGCATGGGCTGTTGATAATGCATGGGCTGTTGGTATTGCATCGGCATGCTGGAAGCACTGCCGCCGCGGTGGATTCGAACGGACTCTTCGCCTTCGGTAATTTCTAATTCGGCAATACCCGATTCTTCCACCAATTCGATGAGCTTCTTAATTTTACGAATATCCATGACTTTGACTTACCCCAATAACTAAAGTGAGTGTGCTGACTATGCTGTCAGTTGTAATTTCTTAACTGCTGCCTGCAACGCATAGGTGTATCCGTCTGCGCCACAGCCACAAATAACGCCAACGGCGATATCTGATAAATAGGAATGTTTACGAAACGCCTCACGGGCGTGAATATTCGACAAATGCACTTCAATAAACGGAATCGCAACCCCAGCAAGGGCATCGCGCAAGGCAATGCTAGTATGTGTATAAGCTGCTGGGTTAATGACAATAAAGTCGATTTCATCACTGGCGGCCTGCTGCACCCATTCAATGAGCTGGTGCTCGGCATTGGACTGTTTACATTGCAGGCTTATACCTAACTCACTAGCTTGTTGCTGCAGCCTATTTTCAATAGCAACTAAGGTATCGGAGCCGTAAATATGCGGCTCGCGCTGACCCAATAAATTCAGATTTGGGCCGTTAATGAGTAGTATTTTTGGACTTTCTTGTTTGTTTGTTGTCATCTTGCTGTCATTTTGTCGCTATAAGCTGCGAACGTGTATTTATTGAATGTAGTGCCCGTAATCAGGCTTAGTGATTGTCATTATAGAGAAAAATAATCAATTAGCAGCAAAATACTGGTCTTATCAGAGCATTTCGCTGCAATATGCGACAGACTTTGCTATTGCTGGGTTGAATCAACCTGTCGCAAATGCTCTAAAAAGTCTTCAGCGTTCATAAATCCGGTAACGCGTTGTTCTGGCAGTTCACTTGCGCTTGCATCGAAGAACAAAATAGTTGGCAGTCCGAATACCTGATAGTGCTCAAGCAATGCGTTATTAGCTTCATTATTAGCCGTCACGTCAGCCTGCAATACCACAAACTCATTTAATTGCTGCTGCACTTGCTGGTCACTAAAGGTGTAACGCTCGAATTCCTTGCACGCCACACACCAGTCCGCATACAAATCTAGCATTACAGGCTGTTGCCGCTCACGGGCTAGCTCCAACTGCTGATTTAGTTCACTGAGGTTGCTGACTTGGGTGAAGGCTAAATGGTTAGCGCTTGTTGAAGTGCTTGGTAATTGCCAGAAGATGCCGCTACCGCTGGCAACTGCAATAAAGGCAGCTACTAAGGTTGCGCGCCAACCGCGCGCATGACCAAGCACTTGATGCAGCATGTATATGCCACTTAGGAAGAAGAAGGCTACCCACAACCACTGCCCAACAACCAGTGGTAACAGACGCTCTATCATAATAATGGCAACGCCAATCAGTAGCACTCCGAAGAACCGTTTAACGGATTCCATCCAGGCACCCGCTTTGGGTAACAACTTACCGCCCGAGGCACCAACGGCTAACAGCGGTACACCCATTCCCAGGCTGAGTGAAAACAGTGCGGTGGCGCCAATCATGGCATCGCCGGATTGCGCCACAAACAATAATATTCCTGACAATGGTGCGGTAGTGCAAGGCGACACGACCAAACCAGACAGCGCCCCCATAATAAATACGCTGGTGAAGGCGCCGCCGCGCTGCTTATTACTAAGCTGATTAATGCGTTGTTGTAACCCGGCTGGCATTTGCAGGTTATAAAGACCGAACAGGCTTAACGCCAACACCACGAACAAGATAGCAATAGCACTTAAAATAGCCGGATGTTGCAGCGCTGCCTGATAACGCATGCCTGCCAGAGCCACCAATATACCAAGTCCGGTGTAAGTAACCGCCATGCCCAATACATAGGAAAGCGATAAACTGAGCGCGCGACCCGTGCTGAGTTGATTATTGTTGGCGCGCTGCTGCCCTAAAATGATGCTGGATATAATTGGGTACATTGGCAACACGCATGGCGTGAATGCTAACCCAATACCTAATATAAAGAAGGCTAACAAAGCCAGCGGCAAGGGTTGTTCAGTAAGTTGACCGGCAAAACCCGAAGCTGACTGACTATCGGCGGCAACTTGTTCTACCCGGCTGGATAAAGCGCTTGCGGCGTTGGTTGGATTACCAGCAGCCTGTAAGTAAATAACTTTTTCGGTGGGCGGGTAGCATAGTCCGGCATCGGCGCAGCCCTGATAACCAATAGTGAATGGCTGATCGGCGGCAACGTCGCTAAGTTGCACGACCAAACGCACTTCATCGCGATAAATAATACTCTCGCCAAAAAACTCATCGCTGTGCGCTTCGCCCTCAGGAAACGTAGCGGTTTCGGCCAGCATGCCGGCCGGTTCAAATTGAAAGCGATGCTGATACAGGTAATAACCAGGCTCTACGTTCCAGCGAATTTCCAGTTCCTGGCCGCGCTGGCGGAAGTCGAATTCAAAGGCCTGATCAACGGGTAAAAACCGCTGTTCCTGTTGGTCTTGCTGATTAAGGAAGTCGGTTTGTAACGCGTTTGCTGACCAACTGAAGCTGCCAAGCAGCAACACCAAACAAATCGCAAACCATCGAATCGGAACTGCTGCGGTCATGAATGCGTACTTCCTTTGGTTATTTGATCCAGCCATTGCAAATAGTCATCAGAACCTTGACTAATACTGACGCCAATTAGTTCCGGAGTCACATAGGGATGAGCGGCTTTAATAGTGGTAAACAGCGCGTCTATAGCGGCCGTAGTTGTTTTAATCAGCAACAGCACTTCGTGGTCGGTAACCACTTCACCTTCCCATTCGTAAACGGATAGCGCCTGCGGCAACATAGTGACACAAGCGGCCAGTTTTTGCGTAACTAAGGTACCTGCAATTTGTTCCGCACATTGCTGGGTTGGGCAACTGGTAAATACCACTTGATAACCTTGGCTCATGGTGGCTTGGCTCCTGACTCGAATCGGTTGCCCAGTATACCTAAATTGATAAAAAAAATTAGCCTCAAGCCTTGTGTTGCTAAAATTCAGCCCCACTTATGTTGCACAAATCTTTTAACGGCTCTTGCTAGAAGAGCTTTGTTATCAACCCCAAAACTTGGTTTAGGAGTTATCAACTATGAAACTTCGTCCTTTACATGATCGCGTGATCATTAAACGTTCAGAAGCAGAATCAAAGTCAGCTGGCGGCATCGTGCTAACCGGCTCGGCAGCAGAAAAATCTACCCGTGGCGAAATTGTTGCTGTGGGCAACGGTCGTATCCTTGAGAACGGTAACGTTCAGGCTTTGGATGTGAAAGTAGGCGATAAAGTTTTATTCAGCGAAGGCTATGGCGTCAAAACTGAAAAAATTGACGGTGAAGAATATTTAATCATGAGCGAATCGGACATTTTGGCTGTTGTTGAAGGCTAGTTTTTGCAAGCCAATAAAACCACCAACCCTATTTGCTGAAATTAAGCTGAATTATTAAGAGGAAAAAGATTATGGCTTCTAAAGAAGTGATTTTTGGTAACAGCGCACGTCAGAGAATGTTGAAAGGTGTCAACATCCTGGCCGACGCAGTAAAAGTAACTTTGGGCCCGAAAGGCCGTAACGTAGTTCTGGATAAGTCGTATGGCTCTCCAGTTATCACCAAAGACGGTGTTTCTGTCGCGAAAGAAATCGAGCTGGAAGACAAGTTCGAGAATATGGGCGCACAAATGGTTAAAGAAGTAGCGTCAAAAGCGAACGACGAAGCTGGTGACGGTACTACGACTGCAACAGTTCTGGCGCAGGCTATTGTAGCCGGCGGCTTGAAGTCAGTTGCGGCTGGTATGAACCCAATGGATCTGAAACGCGGTATTGATAAAGCCGTGATCGCAGCCGTTGAAGAGCTGAAAAAAATCTCTCAGCCTTGTGACAACAATAAAGCCATTGCTCAGGTAGGTACTATCTCGGCAAACTCCGACACTACTATTGGTGAAATCATTGCCAAAGCAATGGAAAAAGTAGGTCAGGAAGGCGTTATTACCGTTGAAGAAGGTCAGGCGCTGCAAGACGAGCTTGATGTTGTTGAAGGTATGCAGTTTGACCGCGGTTACCTGTCTCCTTACTTCATCAACAATCAGGAAAACGGCACTGTTGAATTAGACAGCCCTTACATTCTGTTAGTAGACAAGAAAATCTCTAACATCCGTGAGCTGCTGCCAGTACTGGAAGGCGTTGCCAAATCCGGCAAACCACTGATGCTGATTGCTGAAGACGTTGAAGGCGAAGCGCTGGCAACTCTGGTTGTGAACAACATGCGCGGTATTGTGAAAGTGGCTGCAGTAAAAGCACCAGGTTTCGGCGACCGTCGTAAAGCTATGCTGCAAGACATTGCTGTGTTAACCGGTGGTACCGTGATTTCTGAAGAAATCGGTATGGAGCTGGAAAAAGCTCAGCTGGAAGACTTAGGTACAGCCAAGCGCGTTGTGATTAATAAAGACAACACCACTATTGTTGACGGTAACGGCGATGAAGCAACGATTGAAGGCCGTGTGGCCCAAATTCGTGGCCAAATTGAAGAAACCTCGTCTGATTACGACCGTGAAAAACTGCAGGAACGTCTGGCTAAACTAGCCGGTGGCGTTGCAGTAATCAAAGTTGGTGCCGCAACTGAAGTAGAAATGAAAGAGAAGAAAGCGCGCGTTGAAGATGCTCTGCATGCAACTCGTGCTGCGGTGGAAGAAGGCGTAGTACCTGGCGGCGGTGTGGCGCTGGTACGTGCAGCAAGCAAGTTAGCTGACCTGCGTGGCGACAACGAAGACCAGAACGTTGGTATTAAACTGGCACTGACTGCTATGGAAGCACCACTGCGTCAAATCGCTACCAACGCTGGCGCTGAAGCATCAGTAGTTACCAACGAAGTTAAAAACGGCGAAGGTAACTATGGTTACAATGCTGGTAACGATACCTACGGCGACATGCTGGAAATGGGTATTCTGGATCCAACCAAAGTAACTCGTTCAGCCCTGCAGTTTGCGTCATCTATTGCCTCTCTGATGATCACCACCGAAGCGATGATCGCAGAACTGCCAAAAGATGAACCAGCAGCCCCGGATATGGGCGGTATGGGTGGCATGGGCGGCATGATGTAGCGCCCATTAGAAGCTTAGCTTCTGTTGAAAACCCGGCCTGGTGCCGGGTTTTTTTATGGCTAAACTATTTAGATTCAGAAAGGTAGGTTAAGCCGGTTCAGCTTCAATAATTGCTTTTGCAAAACCTTGATAGGCAGCACCAAATTGCTGGGCCATGCTCCCCGGAAATACGTGAAATTGGTCCGTTTTCAGAGCTTCCAGAAGTGCTTCGGAAACGACGGTAGGTGGCTCTGCAATATCGGTTAGTCCTGCCTCATCACCCATATCTGTGGCAATAGGTCCCGGATGCACACTTAATACTCGAGTGCCCTGTGCTTTAAGTTGGTCACGAAGTTCCTGAGTAACCGAGTACGCGGCTGCTTTTGAAGCAGAATAACTCATGAAATCCTGGAAAGCCTTCAAAGACACTACCGAATTCAGCTGTACAAAAACACCACCACCGTTGGCTTTTAACACAGGTGCAAAAGCCTGGGCTATATGAATGAGTCCGTGCACATTCACTTTCATTTGGTAGTCCAACGTTGAAATAGCATTTTCGTCAAGCGTGCCGGCACCGACAAACACCCCAGCATTATTCACTACCATATCAACATCCTGAGCCAGGCTTGCTGCTTTTTTAATGGAAGCAGGGTTAACCAGATCCAGTTCAACCGGGACCACTCGGTCGCCAAATTGCTCGACTAGATCGGCTGCGTTTTTAAGTTGGCGCACAGCCGCATAAACCTTGTTGGCACCATGATCTAGAAAGGCTATTACCAGCGCCTTGCCGATGCCGCGGTTAGCACCGGTAACCAGAACAGTTTTGTTTTGTATATCGAAGGACATAACTTTCTCCTAATTAATTAGAACGATCGGTCAATGTATAGATAAAAAAATTTACTCCTTGTCTAACAAGGTGAAAATGCCATCGACTACACCTGACAACATCTCACCATTCTCCATTACCCGGCCCAGCAGAGACATGCCCTGCGAGGCACAAAGCAACATTCGGGCAATACTGATTACGTCTGCGTTTTCGGCAATTTCGCCCTGGTCCTGAGCACGCTTCAGTGTTTGTACGTAAAGATCTTCAACCCGTTGCAGGTGCCCTCTCATTAGTAAGGCCACATCTGTGTCATCGGTATTAAAATCGGCAATACTGGTTCCTAATAAACAACCGCAGCTACCAGGTTTACCGTTTACTTCTTTCCAGTGAGTAAACAAGGCTCTGATATTTTGCAGGGGCGATCCGGGCTTATTAAGACGCTCGCTAATATCGTTGTAAGTTAGTCGGGCATAGCGGCCCGTTGCCTTAAAAAATAACGACTCTTTATTGCCAAAAGTATCGTATAAGCTTTTTTTTCCAATACCCATTTCTGTTAGTAGCTCAGACATAGTTGCGGCTTCGTATCCACGGCGCGCAAATACGTTAATGGCTTTCTCCAAAACCTCATCGACATCAAACTGTTTATTCGGGCCGCGGGCCATGCTGAACCTATGTGTATTAAGAGCGATGATTTATAATATTCATTCTTGTACCGATCGGTCAATGATTTATTTTTAATTTCTTTCTGGCTGTTTTGGCAAGAGCTTCGTGTTGCCTTGGAGTTAAATTGGTGCAATGGAATTTAATTGCGTATGTACTGTCTATACTAATAGCTACATAAAGCAAAATGCTTATGCAGAATTTTGCATTTCCGAAGGAGGAACTGCTATGAAACGTACATTATTAGGATTGAGTTTATATGCCATGGCCATGTCAGCAGCGCATGCGGGTACGGCGGAAGTTACTTGGGGCGATGTTGACGAGTTCCACGATGTTCGCGCGGCAGCGAATGAGCGGCCGGGCTATCAGGAGCGACTGGTAAATGAATTAACGGCTCATTTTCAGGAGCTGGCTACCACGCTACCTGAAGGGTATGTCTGGAAGGTTGCGGTAACAGATCTGGATTTAGCTGGGCGACTGGATTTTGCTGAGGTAGGTAACAGAACCAAACAAGTTCGTACCGTGGATGACATTGAGTATCCCCGTATTAATTTCGAATCAGAGTTGATTGATGCCAGCGGTACCGTGGTAGAGCAGCGTAGTGTTGAAATAAAAGATATGCGCTTCTTAGATGGTGTTGCCAGAGCCTCGCGTTCAAACAACGAGAGACTCTTTTTTGAAAAGAAAATGATTCGCGACTGGTTTCGCAGTGGTGAAGGTCCGAAAGCCGCTAGCTAGTTCGCGCGACGAACCACTTTCAAGGTAGCTAGTGTTTCTAACATAAGCTGCAGGCGCAGCACCACCGCTTGCAGCTTTTCTTCGTTGTCACGGTCGGCTTGCCAGCTTTCAAAGTGCTGCACAGTCTCGGCTAAATAGGGTTGAAACTTATTGCTTGAGGTTGTGAAAATGCTATCGCTGGCGAACACATCGCTGAACTTCGCACCACCTTGCTTACGAATATCATCTAAATACTGATCGGCATCTACGACTTGCCGATACACATCTTGCAGTTGTTGCTGAAGCTTTTCTTCTATTTGATCCATGCTGATTTCCGTTCTATTCGAAGTGTTTTAAGACGAGCTCAAAGTAATGGTGTTTTACTGGCTTCACCCGCACATTCTCGCACCAATTTCGGCACTAAGAAACCGGGCAGTTCGTTTCTAAGCTGGGTTACCAGTTGCAAAGCGTTGGTGTCGCTTACGGCAAAATGGCTGGCACCGGCCACAGCGTCTAACTGATGCAGGTAATAAGGCAAGGTATGTGCACTGAACAAAGCTTCACTAAGTTCTATCAGCGTTGCTGCAGAATCATTCACACCAGCCAATAGTACGCTTTGATTGAGTAAGGTAACGCCTGCTTCTCTCCAACTGTTTAAACCCACCGCCAATGCTGGTGAAATTTCAGCCGGATGATTGGCGTGAATCACCAGAATAATCTTCAGACCAGTTTGCACCAGTTGCGCGGCTAATGCGCTTTGTAAGCGACTAGGAATAACTACCGGCAAACGAGAGTGAATACGCAATCGCTTAATATGAGGAACGTCGGCACAAGCCTTGGCAAAGGCCAGAATATGCTTGTCGCTGGCCATGAGCGGGTCGCCACCACTGAGAATCACCTCATTCAGCTCAGTGTGCTGGCTTATATAGTCCAACGCCTGTTGTTGCTGTTCACGACCAAAGCTATGTTGTTGGTACGGAAAATGGCGTCGAAAGCAGTAACGACAGTTGATGGCGCAGCCGCCGCGAAATACCACCAGCACCCGGGATTTATACTTGTGCAACAGGCCTGGTAATTCCGAGTCTTGCTCGAGCAGCGGGTCTTCGGTAAAACCTGGCTTTTGTACGAATTCATCGGCAAGCGGCAGCACTTGGCGTAATAACGGGTCGGCAATGTCGCCCTTGTGCATTAAGCTGATAAAGTGATGGGGCACGCGCATGGGAAACAGCTGGCGCGCGGCCAGATTCTGTTGAATAAAGTGTTCCGGTAATTGTAATAGTTGCCCAAGTTCAACCGGATCAGAGCAAGCTTGCGCAAGCTCCTGCTGCCACTGGGGACGAACTTCACTAATAGCGATTTGACTCAATCCGAACCATGCCTTTTTTTGCTGATTTCAAAACACATTTATTTTACCTGAAAAGCATAACTTTTTGGTTTATTATTAGCGCTGAAATCAGTGCATTGAAACTTATCTGAGGAATGTATGGCAAATTACGGCACCAATGAGTTTAAAGCTGGCCTGAAAATTATGCAGGATGGCGAACCTTGTAACATTCTGGAAAACGAAATGGTTAAACCAGGCAAGGGGCAGGCTTTTAGCCGAGTGAAAATTCGTAAGTTAATCAGCGGCAAAGTGGTAGAAAAAACATTTAAGTCGGGCGATAGCGTAGAAGGCGCTGACGTACTTGATGTGGAACTGGCCTATTTATATAACGATGGCGAGTTCTGGCACTTCATGAATAACGAAACCTTTGAGCAAGTTGCAGCGGACGAGAAAGCCGTTGGCGACAGCGTGAAGTGGCTGGTTGAGCAAGACGTTTGTACCATTACACTGTGGAACGGTAATCCTATAGCTGTGGCGCCACCGAACTTTGTGGAATTGGAAATTACGGAAACCGACCCTGGCCTGAAAGGCGATACAGCAGGTACTGGCGGCAAACCGGCAACCTTATCAACTGGCGCTGTGGTGAAAGTTCCACTGTTTGTGCAAATTGGTGAAGTGATAAAAGTTGATACCCGTTCTGGAGAATATGTATCACGCGTCCAAAAATAGTCTAGTCTTGTAGGACTATTTTAGTGGAGTAGGTGATGGCAACAGCAGCAAGTCGGTTCGTCATTGAACAGTTCGGGCAAGTGCTTTGGATTATTGTTCAAGGCGGTATCGACAGAGATTTTGCCCAGCGTTATCGCGATGCAGTACGCGCTGCGGCTACTCCTATTATTGGCCAGCCCTGGATTCGGGTTAATGACATTCGTGGCTGGCAACTTGGCGGGCCGGAAGTTATTCCACCGCTACACGAATTAATGCTGTGGTGTGAGCAAAACCAGCTGGCGCACAGCATTAATATTGTGTCCTTGCCTCACCTGCAAACTTACATGTTAAACCAAATGATGGCAGCCATTCCGCGTCGGTCGGTGCGGCACATGATGGAAAGTCCTGCGGCAACTTTTGCGTTACTGGAAAAACTGCAACAGCCCTTAACATCCCAACAGCAAGATCGTGTTGAACAACTTGAGTAGTAAGCATACCTAAATGAGCGACTGGCGACCTACCGCAACCCTTACCATGCTTGAACAACGCGCCCAGTTGCTGCGGCAAATTCGCGAATTTTTTTTCGAGCGGAAGGTACTTGAAGTGGAAACACCGGCACTAAGTGCCTTTGGCGTGAGCGATGTACACCTACAAAATTTGACGGTTCGTTCAGCGAACTCCAATTTTCCACCCTTGTTTTTACACACATCTCCAGAATATGCCATGAAGCGCTTACTTGCTGCTGGTTGCGGGTCGATTTACCAGTTGGCGAAAGTGTTTCGTGATGACGAACAAGGGCGTTTTCACAATCCGGAATTTACGTTATTAGAGTGGTATCGGGTAGGCTTTGATGATGTGCAGTTAATGGATGAAATTGACAGTTTGATGCAGCAAGTACTTGGTAGCCCACCAGCTCGTCGAATTAGCTATCAGCAGTTATTTTTGGAAGAACTTGAAATTGATCCACTCAGCGTGGATGCCTTTGCGGACTTACAGGACGTTTTATTAGTGCACCCTGAAATTGCTGATTTGGTGAAACATGAAACTCAGTTAGACACCCTACTACAATTAGCCATGGCCACTATTATTGAGCCTTATTTCAGTCAACGGGAACCGATATTCGTTTACGATTTCCCGGCCTCTCAGGCGGCATTAGCCAAGCTTGATACTAACAATCCAAAAGTGGCAAAACGCTTTGAGCTGTATTTTAAAGGGGTGGAATTAGCCAATGGATTTGCCGAGTTAACTGAGGCATCTATTCAGCGGAAGCGTTTTGAACAGGACAATAATCGGCGGCGGGAACTGGGCTTAACCGAAGTAGCTAGTGATGAACGTTTTCTGGCCGCTTTAGAAGCTGGGCTGCCGGAGTGTGCCGGTGTTGCTTTAGGTATTGACCGGTTGCTGATGTTGAAGGCTGGCGCCACGCACATTGATGAGGTTCTTGCCTTTCCATTGCATCGGGCCTGATGCGAGGAGATTTTTCAGCACCCCCTTGCTGTTAAAAAAGATATGTTATAATATAACAAGACTTCAGCAGCTAGCGGATTCTATAAAGTATGAGCAGCGTTAAATCGTTAGACAAAACAGGTATGTGGGTGACCGCCGTTTGCGCGCTCCATTGCTTGTTGCTGCCTGTTATACTGCCAATGCTGTCGTTAATCGGCTTGTCGTTTATTGGCGCCGAAACCTTAGAAAAAACTATCTTAGGTACCAGCATACTGGTTGGCGCTATCGCGCTTAGTTTAGGTACCCGCCAACATTCGCGTTGGTATCCCATTGTTTTATTGTTAGTGGGTGGTCTTATCTACTCGCAAAAAGACAGTATGGGCGAATTGGGTGAACCTGTTATCATTTTAGCCGGTGCGTCGCTGATTATTCTGGCGCATTGGGTTAATTTACGTTTATTACGCGCCCGGCTTAGTTAAACCTTTCCAGCACTACCCCTGCTTCCATATGTTCCGTATACGGAAACTGATCAAATAGCGCTGCTTTCGTCACGCGATGTGTGTCTGCCAGTGCGGCAATGTTTTCAACCAAGGTATTTGGGTTACAGGAAATATAGATAATTTTCTGATAGCGCTGCACTAATGCCAGCGTACCTTCATCCAGGCCGGCTCGCGGCGGATCCACCAGCACGGTTTCACAGTTAAACTCGCTAACCTGCGCTTCGTTGGCGCGTCTTGACTCTTTCTGGCCTTCCATGACGGCGCTGAAATCTTCCGCCGACATACGCAACATAGTCACATTATCTATGTTGTTTAACGCAATGTTCTTTTGTGCCGAAGCGACTGATACTTTGCTTATTTCCGTTGCCAAAACCTTTCGGAAGTTTTGCGCCATAGGTAAGCTGAAGTTGCCGTTACCGCAATACAGCTCCAGTAAATCATGGTTACTTGCTTCGGTAGCCGCTAATGCCCACTCCACCATAGCTTTGTTAATGGCCGCGTTGGGTTGGGTAAAACTATTCTCAACTTGTTCAAAGTAATAGTCATGTTCATGAATGGTTAGGGTTTCGGTCACAAACTCGTCGCCAATCGATACTTTCTGCTTTTTAGCACGGCCAATGATATTCACAATACTGGCACCGGTAGCTTGTTTTAGTTGCTCAGCTAAGGTGGTGGCTTGCTCCTGCCAGTTATCTTCCAGTTGTCGGTGGTACAGCATACTAATGACAGCCTGATTCGAAGTCGTCGTTAAAAAGTCGACCTGAAATAACTTACGCCGCAATGCCGGGTTGTCCTTTATTAGGGAAAGAAGATTCGGCATGAGTTTATTCATCAACTCGCTGCCGGGAACAAATTCATCAATACGAATACGTTCCTTGGTTTCTGGATCGAACATGATGTAGTACAGGTCGTCTTCTTCATGCCAGACTCTAAACTCAGCGCGCATACGATAATGCGTAGCAGGCGACGGGAATACCGCCAGAGGTTGCTGGTAATAAGGTGCCAACAGTTCGGTTAGGCGCAGTTCTTTTTGTGCTAACTGATCTGGGTAGTGTTCTGGATGAATCCGTTTGTGTGTCATGGCAACCTCTTGCTGAGTTCAAGGTGGCAAATTGTAGAGCCTGATAACTGAATGTCTAGTTCTATAAGAATAACCTTGCTGTTTTCGGCTAGGTATAACTAGTCTGGATACCTTTAGCAAACGTGGATATGTTGCTTTGTTATAACAACTTAGAACGGAAAATAGTCAGCTGGTTTAAAAACTAACCAAGCAGTAAAAAAACACCTAAAAACCTGCAAAAGGCGCTTGACGGG
>JBBEBU010000008.1:0-24401 GCA_040882145.1 Idiomarina sp. | reverse complement strand
CACGAAGTGAACGTTGCAAAACGGGAGGGGACCATATATGACGTTCCACGTCAGGCTACATCATGCGGATGCACCGGTTGCAGGATGTGCTTGGGTGGGTAAGGGTAGATCGCACCTGACGTAAAACGTCAGGCTACATAATCCGTGGTCATCCCATACGATCAGGCGTTTAGCGGTGTTGTTGGATGTATTTCAGCAGGGCTTTTAGGGCGGCGGGTTTTACCGGCTTGGCGAGGAAATGCATACGTTCCTGGCGGGCCTGCTTTTTCACCTGGTCGTCGCGCATGGCGGTTACCAGCGCCGCTGGCATGTCTTCGTCCCAAATCTCCCGTAACTGGCGAGCCAGCTCAATGCCGTTTGCGCCGGCGTATTCACCCAACTGGTAATCAATTAGCATGGCGTCGGGCTGTTTGTCGACGGTGGAGCGAGCATGTTCCAGCACGTCTTCCACCCGCTGGAAGGTTAGCGCTTCACAACCCCACTTATGCAGCAGGGCGCTCATGGCGGTCAGGTTTTCCTGATCGTCGTCTACGCAAACAATGCATAAGTTCTCGGTGGGTGATTCGTCGTTTTCCCGCGTTGGTTTCAGGCTGACCTGACCGGCACTGCCCAGTGGCACTCGCACTGAAAAGCAGGAGCCGCGGCCTTCTTCAGAATGCAAGGTAAGCTGACAACCCAGCTGTTCACTCATGCGCTGGGCCACGCTTAAACCTAAGCCAACCCCTTCCACCGACGAATTCTGCACCCGGTAAAAGGCGTCAAATATACGCGTACGCTGCTGTGGCGGAATGCCCGGGCCGGTGTCCCATACGGCAATAAGCAAGTAGTCACCGCGCTTACGTACGCCCAGCAGCACTTTGCCGCGCTGGGTGTACTTAATAGCGTTGGACAAAAAGTTCTGCACAATACGGCGCAAATAGGTGGGGTCGGTATAAATAACCGCGTCTTTAAAATGCGCCCGGAATTCTAACTGGCGTTGCTCGGCCAATACCGCGTATTCGCCCACCAGCGGTTGCAAAATGCTGTCCAGGTACACATGCCGGAACTGCGGCTGCAAGGCGCCTTGTTCCATTTTGGCAATGGCCAGCAGGGTTGATAACAAGTGCTCGGTAGAAGCCAGCGCCGTATCCAGTTTGTCCAGTAACAGCGTATTGGCTTCACCCATGTCGCGTTCGTCCACCGCCGACAAGTACAGGCGCGCTGCATTTAATGGCTGCAGAATGTCATGACTGGCCAGTGCCAGAAAGCGGGTTTTGGAAGCGTTGGCATGTTCGGCCTCGGCTTTGGCTTTTTTCAGGGCTACTTCAACCCGCCGGCGGCGGTCAATCTCTTCGGTTAGCTCGTTATTAATTTCGCGAATTTTTTGCGAACGCACATGAATGCGTTGCTCCAAGTCTATATTGGCTTCTTCCAACGCCTGCTGGGTTTCCACGTGCTCGGTAATGTCGGTAAAACTGGTTACAAAGCCGCCATTCGGTAGTGGGTTACCCACCATTTCAATCACCCGACCGTCGCCCCGGCGGCGAATAAAGCGGTGCGGTGAACCCATTTGCATGTAACGTAAGCGCTTACTAACTAAGTCGTCAATTTCGCCCGGACCACACTCGCCGCGCTCGGCGTTGTAGCGAATCAACGTGGCAATAGGCTGGCCGGGTTTCACCATGCCTTCGGGGTATTCAAATAAGTCTAAATAGCGCTTGTTCCAGGCCACCAGGCGTAATTCTTGGTCCACCACGCTAATGCCTTGGGCCAGGTTTTCCAGCGAGCTGAACAATATCGATTGTTGGGTTTGCAGCGCCTGAGTGGTGTCATCAAAAAAGTGCACCACTTCTTCTAAGTTCAACTGCCTATCACGCAATGCCGCCTCAATTAATGAGCGGGAAGTGGCGGCACCCAGCACCCCGGCCAGTGAGCGCTCTACATATTTAATTAGGTCTTTGCTGGCAATGTCTTCCGGCGGCAGATTGGCCATGTCGGTTTCGTGCTTAAAAAACGCCATGATCTGCTCTGTGCGGTCGTTACCTAAAAAGGTTCGCAGCAACAGCAACATGTCGGAGTTGGTAGCCTGATGATGGCGGTTAGACGAATGTTCCGGCAACGCAGCGCGAGGTTTCACAAAGGCGGTTGCCTGAATACGATCCACCAGGCGTGGTACGGCAATAACAGAGAATAAAACATAGGCAAAGGTATTCAGAATTAAACTAATGATAGTGCCCTGAGTAATAATGGAGGTATCACTCAGTTCATGCGGTAAATACATAGGCAGCGCCACGCTGAGTATCCAGCCTACTAACCCGGCAAATAAACCTGCATATACCCCGCGAGCATGACCGCGACGCCAGTACAAGCCACCAATCATGGACGGTAACACCTGCAACATTAACGAAAATGCCAGCAAACCAATGCTCACCAAGCCGGTATTCGAGGCCCAGAAGTAATAGCATAAGTACGACAGCAGCATGATTACCGCAATGGCCACCCGGCGCATAATCAGTAGGCTGCGCTCGTAACTGCGGCGGCGCTGATTAACCGGCAGGCGTGATTCGCGTTGCAGTAGCAGCGGCATAATCACGTCGTTGGTAAGCATGGTGCTTAAGGTTACCGAGGCAATAATAACCATGGCGGTAGCCGCTGAAATACCGCCAATAAATATAATCACCGCCAGCCAGGTTTGCTCGGCCAGCATGGGCAAGCGCAGCGAGAAGGTGGAGCCGTCGGCGTCGTCAGGGAAGAAAATGCCACCGGTAATAGTAATGGGCACAATAGCCAGTGCAATAATGAGCAGGTAACCGGGGAATACCCAGCGGGCGGTTTTTAAATGGCTAACGTCTACGTTATCTACCACGGCCACGTGAAATTGCCGCGGCAAGCACAAAATAACCCCGGCGGCCATTAAGGTTTGTACAATAAAATCAAATTCATAAAACGCCGACAGCGACCATTCCGGGCGACCTGAAAGCAACACTTCCGAGGTCATGGACTGCTCAAAATGACCATTAAAAAACCACCAGGCAAACACTGCTGCCATAACCAGCGCCAGCAGCTTCACCAGCGACTCAAAAGCAATAGCCAGAATCATGCCGTTGCGGTATTCGGTGACTTCAATATGACGGGTGCCGAACAGCATGGCGAACACCGCCATAATTAACGCTGCCGCCATTTCATTAATGGAAAACTCGGCCAGCGCTGAACTACTGGAAGTAAGCACCACAAAGCTGCTACCCACGGCTTTTAGCTGCAAAGCAATGTAGGGAATGGTGGCTAGCGCCGCAATTAAAGTAACAAACAGTGCCAGGCGCTGGCGCTTGCCATAACGCGAGGCAATAAAGTCGGCTACCGAGGTAATGTTCTGTTGCTTACTAACGGACACCAGCTTTTCGACCATCGGCAAGCCGAACAGGAACAGCAACATCGGGCCAAGCAAAATCGGGAAGAACGCCCAGCCGTCGGTGTTGGCACTGCCAATCATGCCGTAGTAAGTCCACGAGGTGCAGTAAATGGCTAAAGACAGGGCATACACCAGCGGGTGGTAGCTGGCACGGTTCGCCCAGGAGCGTGATTTATCGCCCCAGTGAGCCACCATAAACAGCAGTGCTATGTACGCTAATGAAGCAAAAACCAGCAGCCAGGTCATTGTAATTCCCGTGTTGTCGCCAATAGGGCCGAGTATAACCAGATATTCAACAAGAGAATACGCACCCTTAGACCAAAGTCCAATTTCTGTATTGACCACACAGGACTAGATTGCGTAGTGACCCAAACAATAATAATCGAACAACTTGGAGGGGCGTTTTATGGCGTTCAAAAGCGAAGAACTCGCAGTAGCCTATTGGCGCGACAACATTAGCCTGGTTTTAAAGCTGTTGGCGGTGTGGTTTGTCGTGTCTTATGGCTTCGGCATTATTTTGGTGGACGTGCTGAACGAAATCACGTTTTTCGGCTTTAAGCTGGGATTCTGGTTTGCGCAGCAAGGTTCCATCATTACCTTTGTTATTCTGATTTTCATTTACGTGAACAGAATGACAGCTCTCGATAACAAATACGACGTACACGAAGAGTAGGGGCGAACAATGGATATTCAAACACTTACGTTTATTATTGTCGGCCTGACCTTCGCGTTATATATCGGTATCGCAGTTTGGTCCCGGGCAGGTTCGACACAAGACTTTTACGTGGCCAGCGGTGGTGTGCACCCGGTCTTAAACGGTATGGCAACTGCAGCGGACTGGATGTCTGCAGCGTCATTTATCTCCATGGCAGGTATTATCGCTTTCGCCGGTTACGACGGCAGCGTGTACTTAATGGGTTGGACCGGTGGTTATGTATTATTAGCCCTGTGTTTAGCACCTTACCTGCGTAAATTCGGTAAGTTTACGGTACCGGACTTTATTGGTGACCGTTATTACTCACAAACCGCACGTACCATTGCGGTTATTTGTGCCATCATTATTTCATTCACCTACATTGCCGGCCAAATGCGCGGTGTTGGGGTGGTGTTCTCACGGTTCTTAGAAGTTGATATTGCTACCGGCGTATTTATCGGTGCGGTGATTGTATTCTTCTATACTGTGTTAGGTGGCATGAAAGGTATTACTTATACTCAGGTAGCTCAGTACTGCGTACTGGCCTTTGCGTATTTAGTACCAGCGGTGTTCATCTCTTTATACATGACGGGTCACATTCTTCCACAAACCGGCTTTGGTGCCACTATTGCAGAGGGGCAACCGGGTTCCGGGGAATACTTGCTGCAACGGCTCGACGGGCTGTCGGAGCAACTTGGCTTAGCGGCTTACACCGAAGGTTCACGTAGTAAAGTTGACGTGTTCTTTATTACCTGCGCATTAATGGTAGGTACGGCTGGTTTGCCGCACGTTATTGTACGTTTCTTCACCGTACCTAAAGTTTCTGACGCGCGTTTGTCTGCGGGTTGGGCACTGGTATTCATTTCAGTGGTATATCTGACTGCTCCTTCTATTGCAGGCTTTGCCAAAGTGAACTTGATTAACACTATCAACGGACCTGATTTGCAAGGTGTGGAATATGAACAAGCACCAAGCTGGGTAACCAACTGGGAAAAAACCGGCCTGATTGCCTGGGAAGACAAAAACGGCGATGGCCGTATGTTCTACTCTGGTGATGAGCGCAACGAAATGACGGTTGACCGTGACATTATGGTACTGGCGAACCCAGAAATTGCTGACTTACCTGCATGGGTAGTGGCTCTGGTAGCTGCTGGTGGTGTTGCTGCGGCGTTATCAACTTCGGCAGGTTTGCTGCTGGTAATTTCAACCTCGGTTTCGCACGACTTAATGAAGCGAACGCTGGCCCCGGATATTACCGACCGACAAGAGCTTATGTATGCGCGGGTTGCGGCTGGTGTTGCCGTGGCTATTTCAACCTACTTCGGCATTAATCCTCCGGGATTTGTGGCACAGGTGGTTGCCTTCGCGTTCGGTCTGGCTGCATCCAGCTTCTTCCCAGCTATTATTATGGGTATTTTCTACAAGCGGATGAACAGCAAAGGTGCCATTGCAGGTATGGTGGTTGGTATTACCTTCACCCTGGCCTACATTATTTACTTTAAGTTCGTGAACCCTGCGGCAAATAACCCGGAAAACTGGTGGTTTAGTATTTCACCAGAAGGTATTGGTACGCTTGGCATGATCTTTAACTTTGTGGCGGCTTATATTGTTCACAAAGCAACGGGTGATGCACCGAAAGACATTCAGGATCTGGTAGAGTCTATTCGTTACCCTCGTGGTGCCGGAGCTTCTACTCATCACTAACATTGTGATGTATACCTGAAGGTTATACCTGAAAAGGATGAGGAGCCCGGTGCGTAAGTGCCGGGCTTTTTTTATGAAACCAGATTTTGCCGAAGTTGAAAATTTCTTAGCGGATTGCCCGCCCTTTGATCAGCTTGATACTGAGCTACGCCAGTGGGCGATTCGTCAAATGCAGGCAGCTTATGTAAATGAACACAATGCCAACGACATTGTGAAAGAATCGCGCCCGGCATTATTTATTGTGCGCTCGGGAGTGTACGATTTGCGCGCGGCCGATGACCGGCTGATTGA
This sequence comes from Idiomarina sp., assembly GCA_040882145.1. Taxonomy (GTDB): domain Bacteria; phylum Pseudomonadota; class Gammaproteobacteria; order Enterobacterales; family Alteromonadaceae; genus Pseudidiomarina. Next base: position 18,324 of record JBBEBU010000008.1, on the reverse strand, counting down.
CCGGCTGGAGCAGGCCGACTTATTTGGCTACCCCTCAATGTTAAGTGGGAGGCCTATTACCAATCGCCTGAAAACCATTCAGGACGGCGTGGTATACATTTTACCGCAAGCGGCTTTTGATGAACTGCGCAGTAGTTGTAAGCCGTTTGAGCAATACTTTATTAAGGCGCATGGTCAGCGTTTGTTAACCGAAGAGCAGGACCGCGGTGGCAGTGACTGGAGTGACAAGCTGGTAAGCAGCGTGGTGAGTATGAAACCGGTGAGCCTGCCCAGTCACACGCCTATTCAGGAAGCCGCGAAAGTAATGGCGGAACATAAAATTTCGTCAGTACTGATTATTGACTCTATTAAGCAGGATGACCGCGACAAAGAGCATCTGGTTGGTATTTTAACGGATCGTGATATTCGCAACCGGGTCGTCGCCCGCGGTCTTTCCTATGACGTGGCCGTGAGCGCGGTCATGACGCAAACCCCAGCCACCGTGTATGGGCGCCAATCATTAGTGGATGCCCTAACCTTGATGACGCAAAGCAATATTCACCATCTGCCGGTGCTGGACGACGACGACAACCTGTTGGGTATGGTCACTAACACCGATTTGATGCGGCAGCAGCGCAGTGAACCGGTGTTTTTAATTAGTGCTATTTACAAGGCGCGCACCAAAGAAGAGCTGGTGGCCGAGGCCAAGAATATTCCCGAATATATGCAAACCTTTGCCGGGCGGGTGCGCGACACTTCGGTGTTGGGGCGTTTGCTAGCCTCATTAACCGATGGCATGACCCGTCAGCTTATTCACATGTACGAGCGCGAGCACGGGGTGGCTCCGGCGCCTTATGCCTGGCTGGCGTTTGGTTCGCAGGGGCGCGAGGACCAAACCTTAAGCTCAGATCAGGACAACGGCCTGCTGCTTAGCAATGACTTAAACGATGCGAAAAAAGAGTGGTTTAAAGGGTTAGGCGAATACGTGTGCCAGGGCCTGTACGAATGCGGTATTCCGCTGTGTCCGGGCGATATTATGGCCAGTAACCCGGATTGCCGGCGTAGTTTAAACGGCTGGATTGAGCGGTTTGAAAAATGGACCCAAAGCCCGACCCCGAAAGCTCTGATGTATTGCCAAATATTCTTCGATTGTCGGCTAATTGAAGGTAACAGCGGCTTGTATCATAAGTTTCGTGAGCAAGTGATTAAGCTGGGTAAAACCGATGTGTTTATTGCCAATCTGGCTATTTTGGTGAACCAAATTAATGTGCCCTTGGGGCTGTTTAATAGTTTAAAAGCCGACGACGACCTGATTGACATAAAACGCTACGGGCTGGCGATTATTAACGACGTAGCACGCTTATATGCGCTGCAAGCGGGCTTAGAAGCACCACAAACCACCAAACGCTTGCAACAGCTACGTGGCAGTAGGTTATTAAATAGACGCGATAACCAGTCGTTACAGGAAGTCTGGCAGTTTTTGGCACAGCTACGCTTGAACCATCAGCTGGAAGTGTGGGGCACCGACGCGCCGAAGAATAAATTAAACCCCGATCAGCTCAGCACGCTTACGCGGCGGCAACTGAAGTCAGCGTTTCGTATTATTAAAGAAGCGCAGCAGGGCGTTGGCCTGAAGTTTGGCCGGCAGGGTTATTAAGCATGGCCTTTAACTTAAAGCTGAATGCCCTGGCGAATTGGCTGGAGCGCCGCGCGACCCTGGCGCAGCCCTGGCGACAACTGCGCTACGTGGCCCTGGATTTAGAAACCACCGGGCTGGACGCTCAGCAGGACGCCTTGCTGGCCATGGCCTGGTTGAATATTCAACCGCCGTTAATGGATTATGGTTCGGCGCAATATCACGTGATGGGCCGCAAAGGGCGTGACTTGAAACGCGATTTAAAACAAAGCCCGGTTATACACGGCTTGCTGGAGCGTGACTTTTTGCAAAGCTCCGAGCCACAGCAAACTCTGCGAGTGCTCAGCCGGGTGTTAAATGATGCGGTATTGGTGTGCCACCATGTGTCGCTGGACTGGCAGTTTTTGCAAGCCGCGGCGAAGCGCTATAACGTGACCCTGAAACCACTGGCGTTTTTTGACACCCTGCAGTTTGAACGTCGTCGCATGCAACAACAAAACGACCAGCCGAAACCCGGCGAATTAACCTTGAGTGCCTGCCGTGCCAAATACAATTTGCCAGTGTACGGCAATCATCATGCGTTTTCTGACGCGTTGGGTTGTGGTGAGTTGTTTCTGGCGCAGGTGTATCAGTACTGTGGCAATGAACCTATAAAAGCCAGCAAAATAATCCACAAATAATATAAAAATAGCTCGGCGGTAGTGTGAAGGGGTTAAGTTTATTCCCCCTTGGCCGATAAATTTTGCATGAACACCTGTAGAAATAGCTACAGAATTGCAAAATCGGCGAGGTCAGGTCATGACAGCACTACGTAAGTTTGTCTCCAGCATTGCTCTGCGCAGCTCCTTTGCTAGCCGCCTGAGCTTTTGTTTGCCAGCGGCTCTGCTGGTGCTATTCAGCTTACCGGGCACCGCCCAGGCGCAGGTAGAAGGCTTTCAGTCGGCGGCGGCCAAGCTCAGCACTACTTTGGCCGCACAACTACAAAATTCCGCTTATGCTGAACATGGCTTGGCGCTCACCAGCATGGTTGATGCGCACAGCTTAACCTTATTCCCTGCAACGGATTCGCTGGCGCCAGTAGGCCAGCAACTTACCGAAGCTATGTATACCGAGTTAGGTCAGCGTCAGGTAAACTTGATTGACGTACGTGGCCGCAACTACATTGAAATGAGTCCGCACGCGGAATTAAACCTGAGTCGTGAGTTAGCTGAGTTAAACCCGCGTATTCGTGCCGATTTGGTGTTAGTAGCGACCATGGCCCGCCGCGACCATGGCGTGATGGTGCACACGCGTATTTTAACGCTGCGCGATCAACAGGTTGTTGCCAGTGCCAGTGAATACTTGGCGAAGCGTTTGTACTGGAATCAACGGCAGGTAGAAATAATTGATGGTATGCCGGAACGCACCACGGCCAACGGAGGAATTGGACAATGAAATACCTTGCCTTAGTAATAACTGCAGTAGTAAGTGTTGGTCTGGCGGGTTGCACTTCACAGTCTAAACCTATGACCGTGGTAGCTAAGCCGCACAGCCAGGCTGCGGGTTACAGTGCTAATGAAGCTATGCTTAGCAGCACTCTGGCGCAGGAACTGGCTAAGCAATTGGCGCAGCCGCTGCAAAACGATGCGGCCGAGTTGCGCTTAGGTATTACCGATTTGGTGGATGTAACCAGCCAGTACGATAACGCCACACCGCTTAGCCAATTATTCAGTGAAAACCTGATTTATGCGCTGCATCAACAACAGCTGCAGTTAGTGGATTACAAAACCACGAATTATATTCGCGTAACCCCGCAAGGTGACTTTGCCTTAAGCCGTGACTATATGGAGTTAGATGAAATATCGCCGGTCACGCATATGCTGGTAGGTACTATGGCCGAACATAACGAAGGTTTTATTGTGAACGCCCGCGTGGTGCATGCGCAATCTAATACTGTGGTCAGCTCCGGCCAGGTATTTATTCCAGCTGCAGTAGCGCAAGACCTGCGTGCCAGTCAGGGCGGCCTGCTCCGCGCTGGCTCTGAGTAAAGTTTCTCTTATTTACTAGCTTTCTTGCAAAAGTAGCCAGTTAAGCTGGCTATTTCCTACATAAACTGACGACCAGTCGTGTTGACGGTTCCCGCTTTTAACGCTCAAAATATACGTTTGACTATATATAAGTTGGAGCGTATATTTTGAAGGGTGCCCGATGAAATGGACAATTCTCGTTTCCGATGAGTATGAACAGTGGTTTCTGGCGCTTACCGATGCCGAGCAGATAGATGTGCTGGCTATGGTAGATGTGTTGGAAATCAAAGGCCCGAATTTAGGTAGACCGCAGGCCGATACCTGTAGCAGGTTAAGGTGAATACTATGGCCAAGCCATTAAATGAACATAGAAAGAAGATAAAACCTGAAGTGCAAGCTGCTGCGCGAGCGCAAGCGGTAGGTATTATTGCAGAAATGACACTAGCTGAAACGCGTAAGGCCCGAGGCTTGAATCAGGTGGAAGTAGCAAAGAAGCTAAATATTGCGCAATCTAATATTTCACAAATGGAGTCACGGCCTGATGCGCTGCTCAGCACCTTAGGAGAGTACATTGCGGCGTTAGGCGGTGAATTGCAACTGCACGCCAAGTTTCCCGACGGCCAGAGTGTTGAAATAACCCAGTTCCGTAACGCCCGCGCCAGCTAGGCTGGCGTCCCCGGCAGGATTCGAACCTGCGACCTGCCCCTTAGGAGGGGGCTGCGCTATCCAGCTGTGCCACGGGGACGCGGCGGTGCACTTTACTATAATTCCGCAGTAAAAAACCACCTTCTGTAAAGCAAAGCATTATGATCTCAGATCATAGTCTCGTTAACTAATCGTTAGTGGGGTTGACAAATTTTGACACAGAATTTATAACATCAGGTGTCGGAGGCTAGATGATAACAGTATTTCAGCTGTTTGAAGAAAAGTTCCCGAAAGAATGAAAAATATTGATTTTAAGTTGCTTTGTAGGTTGCTGCATTCAATATAATTCATTACTATCAATATACGATCGGCTAAAATTAGTGCGCTAAAGCATATTTTTTGTTGGTCAAAAACGAGCACGAACTGCCTTTCCGTGCCAGTTAAAAACCGAGTAAATCACTATTAAGTGATCCAGGGAGTCAATATGTATACTAATAACAAACTTGCTAAGTCTATCCGCTTAGCGCTGATGTTCGGTGGCGCTTCGGTTGCTCTTTCAAGTACTGCGAACGCGCAGGAAGAGAGCACCGGCGAAGAAGCTGCTCAAGAACGTATCCAGGTAACAGGTTCTCGTATCAGCCGTACTGATTATGAGTCTTCTAGCCCGGTACAAATTACGTCTGCTGAAGAAATTAAACTGTCAGGTTACACCCGTATCGAAGATTTGATGAACAGCCTGCCACAGGTTGAAGCATCACAAACTTCGTTCATCGCTAACGGCGCATCTGGTGTTGCTAACCTTGACTTACGTGGTATGGGTGCTAACCGTACCTTAGTACTGATGAACGGCCGTCGTCTGCAGCCAGGTGGTGTTTATTCACAAGCACCTGACGTAAACCAGATTCCATCTGCTCTTGTTAAGCGCGTTGAAGTGCTGACTGGTGGTGGTTCTGCAACTTACGGTGCTGACGCTGTTGCTGGTGTTGTTAACTTTGTAATGGACGAAGACTTCTCAGGCCTTGAGCTTGTAGTTGGTGGTTCAGGTTACCAGCACGACAACGACAACGACTACATCCAAGGTTTAATGGATGATGTAGACTTCGTATACCCTTCAGGTAACTCTGGTATCGACGGTAAAGCGTTCAATATCGATTTAACTATGGGTGGCGATTTTGCTGATGGCAAAGGTCACGCAACTGCATACGCTACATGGCGTACCATTGATGAATTACGTCAAGAATCACGTGACTATTCATCATGTGCTCTGAACGCTGCAGGTACTGCTTGTGGTGGTTCTGGTACAGCTCCAAACCCTAACTTCTACTTCTATCCTTCAGTAGATGGTACTCCAGACTACTCACAACAAGTATTCTGGACTTTAGATCCAAACAGCAACTTCATTCCAAGTGAAGGCAACGTATATAACTACGCGCCAATCAACCACTTCATGCGTCCGGATGAGCGTTACACTTTAGGTGCTTTTGTAGACTACGAAGTAAACGAAAACTTCCGTCCGTACATGGAAGTTAGCTACATGCATAACCGTACTACAGCGCAAATCGCTGAGTCTGGTATCTTCTACAACTTCTTCTCGTTCGACATCGACAACCCACTGTTCAGCGACTCACAACGTCAACAGTTCCGTGATCAGTTCGGTGCTGGTACTGAAGAAGTTTCTGCATACATTGGTAAGCGTAACGTAGAAGGTGGTGCTCGTGCATCTTCACTTGAGCACAGCTCATACCGCTTAGTAGCAGGTGCTGAAGGTTACTTAGGTGATGCATGGTCATACGACGTATCATTCCAGTATGGCTCTACTTCTTCATCTTCTGTATACCTGAATGACTTCTTCACTCCGCGTATCGGTGAAGCAATTGGTTCTTTGGATGCTTCAGGCAATCCGCGAGAGTGTGTAGACCCTTGTATCCCGTATGAAGTATTTACCTTTAACGGCGTTACTGCTGAGCAAGCTGATCCAATCAAGGGTACTGGTATCCTGAATGGTGTAACTACTCAGCGCGTATTCAACGCATTCGCTACTGGTGAATTTGACTACTCAGTTCCTTCTTCATCTTACCCAATTGCTGCGGTAATCGGTGTTGAAAACCGTGAAGTAGACTTCGAACGTACTTCTGATGAAGTATTCGCCCAAGGCCTGTTGGCTGGTCAAGGTGGACCAACTCCAAGTCTGACTGGTGGTTACAACGTTCGCGAAGTATTCGGTGAATTAAGTGTTCCATTACTAGACAACGCTCCTGGTGTTGATAGCTTAACTCTTGAACTGGGTGGTCGTTATTCTGACTACAACACTTCAGGCGGCGAGAATGCATACAAAGTAGCTATCGACTATAACCCAACTGCAGACTGGAAAGTTCGTGCCAGCTTCAACCGTGCGGTGCGTGCACCAAACATTGCTGAACTGTTCGCACAACAGAGCTTAGGTTTGTGGCAAGGTACTGACCCTTGTGCCGGTTCTGATCCAGAACTGACTCAAGCACAGTGTGCTAATACTGGTGTATCTGCGGCTCAATACGGTAACGTATCTACCAGCCCAGCTTCTCAGTACAACGGTTTCTTCGGTGGTAACCCAGATCTGCAACCAGAGATTGCTGACACCTTCACTTTCGGTGTTGTTGGTAACCCAATTGAAAACCTGAACTTCAGTGTTGATTACTTTAATATCGAGCTGGAAGAAGTTATCGGTACTATCTCTCCTGAGTTAACTATCACTCAGTGTGGTGAAACCGGTCTGGCAGTATTCTGTGACAACATCCAGCGTTCAGCTACTGGTAACTTGTGGCAAGGTGATGAGAACCGCGTAACCGCGACTAACATCAACTTAGCAACTCGTACCGTAAGTGGTGTTGACGTTAGCGCTAACTACCAAATCGACGACGTACTTGGCGGTACTGTTAACGCTAAGATGATTGGTAGCTACAGCCTGGAAAAAGAATACAACCCAATTCCAGGTGTTGAGTCTGCAGTATACGATTGTTCTGGTTTGATCAGCGTAGACTGTTTCCCACAACCAGATTGGCGTCACAGCTTAACAGTTAGCTATGCAAGTGATGCTGACTGGACTGCAAACGTGAAATGGCGTTACTTCGGCGGCGTGGACTATGACGGATCTACTGATACATTAGTAGCTGACGGCTTAGGTTCACAAAGCTACATCGACTTGAATGGTGCGTTTGACGTAACTGAAAACGTTTCATTCCTGATTGGTGTTAACAACGTGCTAGACAAAGAAGCTCCAATGGTAGGTAGTAGCTTAGCTACTAACGCTAACACCGTTGCTGGTTTCTACGACACATTAGGTCGTTACCTACACGCTAGCGTAACTTTCCGTTTCTAAGTAGTAGAAATGGTTGAAGAAAACGGCGGCTTCGGCCGCCGTTTTTATATCTAAGACATATACATTGTATTAAGTAGGCAACTTTTATGAGCGTGAATACCAATTTAAACCCCGCTGAAGAGCTCACCATGCAGGTGAAGAAGTATGCAAATGCTGGCGAGTACGAGAAAGCGTTGCAGTTGGTGCAAGCTGTAGTTCATGAAAACGTAGAGTCGGTAGCTATGCTACACACCGCGTTCCAATTGACAGCCCGATTGAATAGATTGGATTTAGCGCTAAATTACGTCGATCGCGCCTTAACGAAAGCGCCCGATCAACCGGTATTTTTATTAAATAAAATACAAACTCTATTGCGCTTAAAGCGGCGTGAAGAGGTGCTAGAGCTGACTGAAAGGGCTAGCACATTACTCACTGATAATGCGAAGTATCAACACGCAATCAGCAAAATTTATACGCAACTGGACATGCCTGCGAAAGCGCTTCCAGTGCTAGAAGAGTTGGTTAAAAACAATCCTGATGAAACCGACTTCCGTTATGATTTAGCTTTGTGTCAGTTCTTCTTGAACGACACTAAAGCGGCAGAGAAAAACCTGGATAAGGTTATTGCAGCGAACCCTGAAGGCGCTCCGGCGGCCATTCACGTGCGTTCTGCTTTGCGCAAACAAACCAAGAAAAACAATCACATCGAGTTTTTAACTGAGCGCACTAAGTCGGACGACATTAAAGACGTGCCAGTATGGTTTGCGCTAGCTAAAGAATATGAAGATTTAGGCGAATTTGATGAATCTTTTAAAGCGTTAGAAGCCGGCAATAAACTCAAACGCAGCAAAATTCAGTACGACGAGAAAGCTGAGTTAAGCGCACTGCAGTCGTTAGTAGATAGCAGTAAAGACTTAAAAATTGGCGCCAAAAAAGCTGCCAAAAAAGGTGAAGCCACGCCAGTATTTATTGTAGGTATGCCGCGTACCGGTACTACCTTGCTGGAAAACCTGCTGTCCAGTCACTCGAAAGTGAAGTCTATGGGTGAGTTACCTGACTTTCCACGCTTCTTAGCCGACGCCATTGATGCCGAAGTTGCCGCTGCCGGTGATAACCTGCCGCGCACAGTTGCTGCTCAGAACCTTGACTTTAAAGCGCTGGGCGAGCGTTACATGAAGTCTGTGCAGGAATTGGCCGACGGCCATGACTACGTAGTTGATAAACTGCCATTTAACTTTCTGTACTGCGGTTTAATTCAAAAAGCACTGCCGCACGCGAAGATTATTCATGTACAACGTGATGCTATGGATACTTGTTTTGCGATTTACAAAACCTTCTTCAACCAGGTGTACGCTTACTCGTACGATCAGCAAGAGTTGGCCCGCTACTACGGTGCTTACCAGCGCCTGATGCAGCACTGGCATAAGCTGATGGGTAAACGCCTGATAGCCGTGCGTTATGAAGACTTAGTAAAAGAAACCGAAAGCTCAGCTCAGGCGGTGTTTGAATACTGTGGCATTGACTGGGAACCGGAAGTGATGCAGTTTTACAATAAGAAAACGCCTTCGACTACTGCCAGTGCCGCGCAAATACGTTTGCCGGTGTATACCTCTTCTGTCGACAAATGGAAGAAGTTTAAGGCCCACTTAGAGCCTATGCAGGCGCAACTGCAGAAAGAACTTGCCGAACTGTCTGACAAATAACAGTGGTGCCGGCCGGTGAATGAGTTACAACGTATTGATGCAGCTGCCGCTAAAGCCCGGCAGTTGCAGCAATACGATAAAGCCGCGCAATTATATGCTGATGCGCTAAAGCATTGGCCGGACAACACTAACCTGCATTACAACTTTGCCTATCATGCCCGCTTAGCGGGCTGGTATGCGCAAGCTATTGAAAGCTACCAGCAAGCCTTGGCTATGGGCATTAGTGAGCCGGAAGAAGTAGCCAATAATATTGCCGTTATTTACGGCGATCATTTATTACAACCTGAGCAAGCATTAGCCGCTCTGGAACAGGCTTTAAAGCTAAACCCGAATTATTTACCAGCGCTGCATAATATGGCGCACTGGCATGAAGAGGCGGGCAACAAGCAACAAGCCGAATGGTATTTCCGCGAAGTGATTCAACGTGATCCAGCTCATGCCGGGGCGCACGCGCGGTTAGCAGACGTGTGCACTGTTGCCAGTAGCGACGACCCTTTAGTTGCCGCGTTGCAGCGCTTTGCGCAAGCCCCGAAGCTAGACACTAATACCCGCGCCGATGTTTGTTATGGGCTGGGTAAGCTGTTAAACGGCTGTGGTGCCTATGATGAGGCCTGGCAGGCTTACCAGCAGGCTAACGAACTCAATAAACAACTGGTGCCGGCCTGGAATGCCGCAGGTTTTGCCGAGTTGGTGACACAGCTTAAGCAACAGCTTACGCCCGAATGGTTAGCCACTCATCAGAGCCATGCCGATTTTGCGCCGGTGTTTGTGTGTGGCATGTTCCGCTCGGGCTCGACGCTGGCTGAGCAGATTCTGGCGGCGCATCCGCAGGTAACCGCCGGCGGCGAGTTGGACTTTTTTGCCAGGCAGTGGCAGTCAGTGTTAGCGCAAAGCCGTTCAGTCAGTGACGTGCTAGAAAGTTTTACGCCGGAGCATACCGCTGACTTAGCCAATAACTACCAGCGGTTTGTGAGTGAGCGTTTTGGCAGCCGGGTGGTGCAGCAGCAACAACAGCCGATTTACTTAACCGATAAACGCCCCGACAATTTCTTGTTGTTAGGTTTCATTAAAGCCGTGTTTCCCCACGCGAAAATTATTCATACCACGCGTAATCCACTGGATAACTGCTTGTCGGTATACTTTACCCGGCTGGGTAAACTAATGGGCTATGCCAATGATATTGAGCATACGGCGGAGTATCTGGCCCAGCAAAATCAGCTCATGGCGCACTGGCAGGAACTGTTTGGTGACGCCATGTTCACCCTGCATTACGACGATTTGATTGCCGACACTGAAACGTCGGTACGGGATTTATTAGCGTTTTTAGACTTACCCTGGGATGAGAATTGCCTAGCTTTTCATAAGCTACGCAATCAGGTGAAAACTGCCAGCGTGTGGCAAGTACGCCAACCTTTGTATAGCTCGTCTTCCGGGCGTTGGAAAAATTATCGCGGGCAATTGCCGACATCGGTAAAGCAACGCTTTGGTGAGAGTTAAGGGTCGATCTTAAGACGCGAAGACGCGCTTAAGGTGTTACTTCTGCCGGGGCTATGTCACAGGGTACGGTAACTCGTACATCGTCCGACTCAAAGGGCACAGTGCCATGCCAGAAGTAACTGGGAAAGAACACGCAATGACCTACCTGTGGGCACACAAAACGACTTACCTGTTCACGATCTTCCAGCCCTAACGAGGTTTCACCAAACTTTATCCAGCCTTGCCGTTGTTCGTCCTGTGGCTGAATTTCTTTTGGTAAGTGCACGTAGGTGCAGCACGACAGCCAGCCTTCCGGATGCACATGATTGGCGTGAAAGCCGGTTTCGGCTAGTTTTACCGACCAGGCGCCGGTAAAACGGAAGCTCTCTTGCTTGCGCGACAAGAACGGATGGGTGGCGTCTTGTGGCAGAGAATCAATATACTGCTGCGCCGCTTTTTCCAACGCGTTTTTATACTGCTGAATAATCTTCGCCGGCTGGCCAAATAAATTACCCACGGTTTGGGTGCCGTTACGCACACTCTGATCCAACGGCTGGCGCTGGGTTTTGTGCAAGCCACTTAAGGTATCGGCCAACTGTTGCATAAAGTCTTGCAGGCTTTCATATTCGGGCGGATGTTCCAGCGCAATCGATTGCACAAAGCTGTCGGTGTTATTTAACCAGTTAGCTTTGGGGTTGCCCATGAGTCGCCAACACAACCCCTGATAGGCCAGCACTTCCTGATTCAGTGGTGCAAGGGCATTGGCTTCTTCCAAATGTTCCATGGCCAGTTCAAGCTGATTGTTGCGCAGCAAACTAATAGCTAAATCCAACTGGAAGCGCATATTGTTTGGCTCTAGTTTCACGGCGCGTTGGTAGTTTTTTAAAGCTTGTTCATAGTTACCCAGCCGGGAATAAGCGGAGCCCTGGGTATGAATAAACACGGGAATTTCGCCAGCTTCGTCAATACTACGCTGTAACACCTCAATCGCTTCGGCATAGTTGTGCGCCAGAATATGGTGAATGGCTTGTTCATGACGTAGCGGCAGCGAATGGGGGAGTTGCTGTAAGGCGTCGTCGAACGACTGCATAAAGTCGTCGTGCCGACCATGTTCCCAATACAGCTGATTCAGTGCTTTGTGCGCATCAATAAATTCCGGCTGCTGTTTAATGAGCTCGCGCAGCAAGTTTTCTGCTTGCTCGTAGTTGTCTACATCGTAGTACAGGCAAGCCAGTAAGTATGTAACCTCAGCGGTGGGTTCGCTCATGCCTTTATGGGCAATTTCAACATGTTGCAGCGCTTGTTCCGGTTTGCCCATTTGGCGAAAAACTTTCCCCAGGGTTAGCTGCACGCCAAAATTTTGTGGCTGCTGCTGAAGAATTGCCTGACACAGTTCCACGGCTTCGTTAAATCGACCACTGCGGAACAACGCCACAATATGATTGTGCATGGTACCGGCGTCAGCCTGATTCGTACTAGCTAGTTGTTGATATATAGTAATAGCGGCGGCGAACTTTTCGGTAGCCATTAAGAAAGCGGCATAATTGCGCAGCGCAGACGGGTGCTCGGGTGCCAGCGCTAAGCAGCGTTGAAAGTAAGTTTCAGCCTGAGGCGAGTCACCACGTTGCTTGGCGCATAATGCCAGCAAATGAAATATGTCGGGGTGGCCTTGAGTGGTTTTCAAAAGTTGCAGGCAGGACTGTTCAGCGACAGCGAATTGCTGTTGCTGAAATGCGGCTACGGCACGTTGAAATAACTCGTTTGGACTGCTCATGCTGACAACTAAAGCTGCAATATTTACAGCTAAAGTTATCACGGAATGTTACTGAAGTGTAGCTTGTTTTAAACTTGTTGACTTACCTATTGCGCAGCACCGGCGGGTACCACCCAGTCATTAATTTGTACGTTACTTAGGAAGTTGTCGTCGTCAAGCCGGGCAATAGACGAGGTCTGGTTCACCTGGGTTACTTCCACCATAAATTCGCTCACTTCCCATTTTTGGCGGTAGTTGTCGTTGCTATCAATAAAGTTGGCTTCGTGCACCACGCGCAACATGTCGCCGGGTTTTATGCCGTTCACTTCGCCTAAATTAATTTGTAGCTCCTGACCTTCCACTCGCACAATACGACCACGCGCGGCTTCACAGCGAAGCTTACTGTCAATGCCTTGTGCCAGCTCGTTTAAGCCTTGTTGTAACGACGAACCAAAAGACGAAGTCCAAAAATAGTTGGCCGCAATATCAACTTCGGGTTGGTCATCAAAGTCCCAACGCGCGGAATCGCTGACATTCGCCCGGGTAATAATTTCACCGCTGTAGGCGTCCATCATATATAGGGTTAACGAGTAGTTGCGCTGATAGCGGGCACTGACTAACGGGCCGAATACACCACTGCCGTTTTTGAATACTGACAGGTCGTTGTACACGCCAAATACCACATACTGGCTATCGTTGTCCTGGCCGATCACCCGTGCCAGCCTACCCAATTGCTGCAGGTCACGTTGTTGTAGTGCTTTGTTTAGGCCAACATCGCGGCCCAGGGTATGTTTTACGGTTAGGTTCTGCCCGCGCGAACCAAGCTGGCGGCTAAAGCGTTCGGCACTTACTTCGCCAATGCGGTATACCTGACCGTAGACAGCCTGGCTGCGTTCAGCGATTTCAAATGGGGTTATGGTAACGGATTTTTTGTATTCAGTGCCGGGGCAGGAGCCATCGCGGTTCCAAATGTCGGCCCGCACAGTTAAATAAATGCGGCCGTTGCGTACTTCTTCGCGCACTATATCAACCTGATCAACGCTTCCCTTGCCGCGCCATTGGGTTTCGCTGGCTTGCAATACGCCATCTACAACCTGTTGCACGCTACTCACACTGCCGCCGGAAACCATTAACGCTTGTTGAATGGCTACTTCTAGTGCTTGCGCGCGGGCGCCGGCAACGTCGTTGTCGATAATAATGGCGTCGCCCTGCGCCTCTATCCAACGCGCATGCGCGGGAAGGCTGACCAACAGGGCCAGCAGCAGGCAACTGAGATATCGATAACACAAGTGCATGGCGTCAAACTCTTGTAAAGGCGTAATGATGCCAAAAACAAAGCAATAATTAAGCCAAGTATTGTTTCAATGTGTGCTCAAGTTTTTTCCAGTCAGGCCGTTACAGCTTACAGGAATATTGCTTGAGGAGTTCGCTATGCAGCCCTTATTGAAAGCTGTAACTACATGTGTGCTGGGCCTGGTTTTATCCGGTTGCAGCCTGGTTTATGACCAACAGTACGTGGAATGGGAAACCAAAACACCTGACCAGTTTCCGGTGTTAACTGCGGTTGGCTATGCGCCGTTGCAGAAGCAGCAGAATATGGACGCCGCTGGGAAGAAACTGGCAGCCATGCGGGCTTCGAAATTAGATGCGTATCGCGAACTGGCAGAACAGGTTTATGGCCAGCGTATTAGCGGCAGCACCGCAGTAGCCGATTGGATGGTGCAGGATGATCGCTATCAGGCATCAGTTGATGGTGTGATTCGTGGGGCTGAAGTTGTGCGCAGCTATGCCGCTGGTGATTATTATGTGACTGAATTGAAGTTAGACTTTCAGCAGGTGCATCGGTTATACACCAGTGTCAGTCGTCCGCAGGAATTGAAGCGCGTGGTTTACTACTAATAACTAACTACCGCTGTTGTAATAAAAAAGGCCGCTATCGAATGCGGCCTTTGTCGTCATAGGTTACTGAGTCACGATTATGCGCTCGAATTAGGGTGTCGCGTAATTGCTCAATGCGGCTTAAGGTAACTTTTACCACCTGATCGTTCACCTGGTTCTGTTGCTGGCAATCCGCCAGCTGCTGTTTCAGGCCTGCCATTTGTTCGGTAAGTTCAGGCTCATTCTTCAGGCGTTCAACATCGGGGTGTTTCGCTAAGCGTGCGTCTAGCTGCTCAATAGCGTGCAACAGTTGCTGCTTGGCAGCCGTGCTTTGCGCAACCACGTCGTGTTGGTGTTCAACTACGGCGGCTAATTCTTGTTGCTGTAACCTAGCAAGCTCCTGCAGGTTCTGCCGGAGCTTATCTAGTAGCTGTTCAAGTGTTTCGGTAGTGCGGTTCGAACTATTTGGTGATGCCATGAAGAGGGGCTTCCTTCATTTAGCGGCTACATTCAGCGTTTAACGGCCGTATAAGTCGCTCTCAAATTCAGCTAACTTAGCTGCCAGACGCTCAACGTCAACTTTATAAGAGCCATCAGTTAGCGCTTGCTTAACTTTGTCTACTTTTTGCTGGTCAATACCAGATTCGCTGCTCGCTTTACGGGTTAACTGACCCAACTGCTGCGCTTGCGGAGTAATAGAAACCGCGTCCTGACGAGCTGCTGGTGTTGCCGCAGACTTGGCCTGGCTTTGTTGCTGTGAAACCTGTTGTTGTTGCTGCGCAGTTTGCTTTGCATCAACGGTAGTCGGCTTGCCAGCGTTATTAATGTTGTTAATTGCCATGATAATTTGCCCCTTTAAATGTGTTTCCTGTGAAGTATATCGGCCGCAACTGCACAGGCTTTAGGGTTTTTTATAAAAAAGTGGCAACATCTTGCCGCTTTTTTGTACCGCTGTTGGCGGTACCGCAAAACCAAATAAAAACACTTTAATTTTCAATGTTATAGATTTACTTTTACTTCATTCAAAGCCGCTACAACAGCACTAACTTCACGATTGGAAGCTTGATTTCGTACCGACACGGACTCACCGAGCAAACCATCATTCAATGCAATGCCCGTGGCACTTACGCGCATACCGTCTAATGCAGCTACTATTGTAACCTTTTCACCTTCGCACACAAGGCAGGTGTTGCGTTCAATAATAGGGTCACTGGCGTTGATGCGACGTTTTACCCGCGAACCTAATAATTTTTCGACAGAGTTGTATAAACCGCTGCGAATCATTTGCGTATCTACTAAACTAATTTCAAGATCGTCTTCGGTTAACAGTGTACCTGGCGACAAAGGTCGTTTGGCGGTTACTACCGGTGCCATCATGTAAATGCGAACAGGTACGTAGCTGCGCCAGGGTGCACCGGCTTCGCAGCTAATTTCAACGGTGCTAAAGCGATCCATATTAGCGTTATTCGCAAGTTGTATGCGTGCAGGCTCTGCACATTGGCGTGGTGCCATACGAGCATCTAAGCCACCGGCTTCTACTGTTACTTTGCCGCCGGCAGGTGCGGTAACTCGCTCCAGCACATAGCTTTCAGCAAGGTCGCGTAGGCGATGATAGTCGTAACTCATTGCCGTGCTGTTAGTGGTTGCTGCAGTCTCTGCTGCGGTATTTGCGCTAGCTATATTCTCAGCGGCTGCGCTGGCGTATAATGGCAGCACACTAAGGCTCATTACTAAGGTAGTGAGCAGTCGGTTTTTTGTCAGCCGTTGCTGAAGCCAGTTGTTCGCTATCATGGTTACACCTGATACCTTTGGTTTTTGCATTTATGTTGTTTCACTAGTACTTGTTTTCTAGGCTTGCGCCGGAAAAAAAGTTATAACTAACAGACAGCGTCAAAACACCGACTGTTTGCCTAAACGTATTAAAGCTATGCAAAGCCTGTGCCGATAGCAAACAAACAGAAATAACTGGAGAATTTTCATGGCCGGAATACTAGACTCAGTCAACCAGCGCACCCAGTTAGTCGGACAGAATCGGCTAGAACTGCTGCTATTTAAGTTATCCGGGCGGCAGCGCTTTGGTATTAACGTATTTAAAGTTCGCGAAGTGTTGCAGTGTCCAAAGTTAACCGCCATTCCAAGGCGCAGTTCGCTGGTGCGTGGGATTGCGCACATTCGCGGCCAAGCCATTTCCATTATTGACTTAAGTCTGGCCACCGGTGGTCCTGCGATTGATAAAATTGAAACCCGCTTCATTATTATTGCGGAATACAATCGCTCGGTGCAGGGCTTTCTGGTTGGTGGTGTTGAACGCATTATCAACATTAACTGGGAAGACATTAAGCCGCCGCCGCGGGGCATGGGCCGCCAAAGTTATTTAACGGCGGTCACTAAGGTAGACGACGAGCTGGTTGAGATTATTGACGTTGAACGCATCTTGTCAGACATTACGCCGCTGAACACTGAATTGAGTGAAGAAGTACGTAATGCGCCGCTGAATGTAAATCGTGAAGAAATCAGTATTGTGATTGCCGACGACTCTGCGGTAGCACGGAATCAAATTAAGCGCGCGCTAGAGCCGCTTGAAATAAATATGGAAATTATGCGCGACGGTCGCGAAGCGCTGGACTGGTTAAAAGCCAAGAAAGAGCAGGTGGGTGGTGATATTCACCGGTACGTGCCGCTGATGGTTTCCGATGTTGAAATGCCGGTAATGGACGGCTACACACTCACGGCAGAAGTAAAAGCCGATCCGGATTTAGCCAAAATGCATGTGATTTTGCACACCTCTTTAAGTGGTGTGTTTAATCAGGCAATGGTGAAAAAGGTTGGCGCCGATGATTTTATTGCAAAATTTCATCCTGATGAGCTTGCAGGCGCGGTCAAGAAATGGCTGAATGTTGAATAACGCAGTATTTTTTAATTAAAAGGAAGTAGCAGTATCACTGTGTCTGATAAAGATCTGGATATAAAAGCCTACAACGAGTTTCGCGAGTTTCTGGAGCGCCAGTGCGGGATTGTTCTGGGTGACAGTAAAATGTATCTGGTGAAAAGTCGGCTAAGTCCGCTAATGAATAAATTTAGCATCAGCACCTTAACGGAGCTGGTGAATAAGTCCATGCAGATCAGCGAGCGTGCTATTCGTTCGGCTGTCATCGACGCGATGACGACCAATGAAACCTTGTGGTTTCGTGATGGTTACCCTTTCGAGTTACTTTATAACCGTATTTTTCCTGAGTTAAAAAACCAGCGTACGCCACTCAAAATTTGGTCGTCGGCTAGTTCCAGCGGTCAAGAGCCGTACTCTATTGCTATGATGTACCTAGAGTTTAAGGCCCGAAATCCGGGAGCCTTTCCGGGTGGCATTCAAATTACCGGCACTGATATTTCTAATAAAGTTTTGGAGCAATCCAAACAAGCCTGCTACGACAAACTGTCGTTAGCCCGTGGCTTGTCGGTAGAGCGCCGCCAGAAATTCTTTGTGAATGCCGAGAACGGCCAGGCGCAGCTAAAAGATGAAGTGCGTAAACTGGTGCAGTTCCGCCACCTGAATTTATTAGATAGTTACTCTTTATTAGGTAAGTTCGACATTATTTTTTGTCGCAACGTGCTGATTTATTTTGCTCCTGAACTGAAGAAAAAAATTGTTTCGCAATTCCGTCAGTCGCTAAACCCGAAAGGATACTTATTCCTGGGGGCTTCTGAGTCTATCTCGGGACTGACCGACGATTTTGAAATGCTGCGCTGCAACCCTGGCATTATTTACCGCCGTAAAATGTAACCTGAGGTTCCACGTCAGGTGCGATCTGCTTTTCTCCGATAATGTACGTTGCGCACGCGGGTGTATCTCACCTGACGTTGAATGTAGCCTGATGAGATGGTCCCCTCCCACCTACGGCATCGCAATGTGCCAATAT
>JBBEBU010000007.1:0-112817 GCA_040882145.1 Idiomarina sp. | reverse complement strand
AGCGTGAGTATTTTAAGCAGGTAAAAGGTGTCTAGAAAAATCAGGCCTTACCAGATTTAGAACCTACAGAAGAAGGAGAGCAGTATTCAGTTGGTGGCTCACCGATGGCGGAACTTGTAACAGATACAGAAAGCATAGATCGAATTAAGCAATCGAATATAGATGGCGTGCTCAGAAAGTTTGAGAATATTTCCACCTATATCATATTTACCGTTCTAGGAACTCTAATTTGGGCGTATGCAGGGTTTTTAAACGTGGTGTTCACATCATGTGCATAAAAACAAAGGCAGCACCGGCTTGCGGGCTGGACGCGCTATCGCGCACCGCTACTTTGGGCGTTATGGCAGAAAAGTAGAAAGGACTTACTGTGTCGAATAAATCCTGGATACGATTGGCGTTTGAGGCAATGCCCTTTCATGGTTTTGCTGAAAAAATCTGGCATTTCGTTCGTAGGCCAGAGATCAATGGAGAGAGTCTAGAGGATTCATCGCTACGCTATTCCGGTCAGAATTTCATAGCGTCATTGTACCTTGTGACTGCGGTCGTCGCCTTCGTTCAATATTTGCTTCCTCAACTATTTGAAATTGATCTTGATCAGCTAATAAATCCACTCTATCTGACTATGCTTTTGGCTGTTCAAGCGATCGTATTTTCACTTATTCTTGGGGTTATAAGCTCTATTTCACTTTTACCCAAAAAAACAACCTTTCACCACTTGATTGTCCACCAAACAATTCAGGCCTATGCAGTCCTGAACTTAGTAGTGGTTGTTCTATTTTGGATGGGAATGAATCGAGTTTTGAAAACAGGTGATCCACAAGCGGCTACAAGTCAATTGGATTTATGGTTAGGTGGTGGACTTGCTTTATTCGCTTTTTGGTTAATCTGGCGCTTGCTTGTTAAACCACTCTGGCGATACATTGCTAATCATTACACGACAAAAATTGCTGCTGGGGTGACTATCATAGTCTTGGTGTCTTCTTCTTGGGCTAACTCCTACGTCATCTTTGGTTTTGGTGAGCTTGTTATAAACAAGGTAGCAGTCTGCGAACAGCTTTACGAATCCAAATTGCTGCGAGGGGAGCTAGATCCGTCTGTGGATGAGCAATGTTTTGTGGGCCATTGTATAGCTCTAAATATCAGTGAGCCGAGGCGTTAATGTCCGCTCCTGGCACAAAGCAGATATTTTTGTCAGGACTGATCAAAGCAAAGCTTTGACCAACTCCAACTTCTCAGCCTTCGATAACTCACCCAACGACCCTTTGATCAAATCAAGTACCGCTGTTTCGCTACGCGACTCAATCATCCCCGCACATTCCATCAGCTTTCTTGCAACTCGCTCAGCAGGTTCTCTCAGTTCTTCTGCTGTCAAAATCGTATAGCCACCGGTTACATCATCTCGGGACGTTCTGTGGTTAAGAAGACGTTTCAGTGTATAGCTGCCAACTCCAAGGCTCTCGGCAATTGAAATGTACGTGCGGCGTAAGTCATGCAATGTAATCTCGAGGTCCGCTTCTTTAAGGATCTTATTGACCGTCTTTTTAGGTTCGACAATTCGTCCTTTTTGGTTATCAGAACCAAAGACAAACCCCGAAATCTTATTGCGCTTCCGGCGTGCAAATATTGTCTCCAGTGGTTGTGTAATAGGCAGTTCAACTCCGTCGCCGTTTTTTGTGTCGCCTAACCAAAACAGCTTGTCGTTCATATAAACGTCGCACCACTTGAGCTCCAGCAATTCGGTTTTTCGTAAGCCAGTGAACATCATGAACTCTACATAGTCGCAAATGGTTGCAACGCTATCCATTCGATAAGCAACGGCTTCATCTCGTACTGAATCAATTGCTTGCTTGAAAGGCTTTAGTTCGGATTGGCGTAAACGTGTCTGCTTCCTCTTCACATTATTCCAGGCGCGCTTTTCTGAAATGACGTTAACGGGGTTAAACGGGAACAAACTCCTGCCTTCCGAAGATTTATACTCAGCACGTGCGAAGTTAAATAACGCCCGTAATGTTCTCATGGTAAGGTCAGCTTGTGCTTGGCTGTTTTCAGATAGCTCGTAATGACGTTTCAGAACCATCGTTTCGTTTATGTCGGCCATACGCTTGTTATGCCAGGCTTTTAAATAGCAATTCACAACTTGGTTGTATCCCGTAAGTGTTGTCTGTTTCAGCTGGCGGTTCGCTTTAAACGCCTCAAATACCTCTAGCAAGGTTACGGATGCTGCTCGGAACTGTCGTTTGGTATCGTTGGGGTTAATACCCTCGGCAATATCAGCCAATGCACGCTTTGCCATTTTCCTGGCTTTATCAAGACTGATACTGGGCGAACTGCCAATAGTGACAGAGACAGGGGACTGCCTACTTGGTATTTTTTTATAGACACGGAACGATTTTTTTCCGCTGGGTGTGACATCGAGAATTAGACCGTGCAGTTGCGTGTCAAAATACCGAGTGCGAGACTTGCTCGGTGTTAGTTTTGCTATTGATGTTTCCGTGAATCGAAATCTGTTCTTTGTCATTGGGTGCTACCTCTGTGCTACTTTGAACACAAAATCTAGTGTTCTGATTTGCATGGTGTTTTATGCATCAGAGGTAGTGTTAATGGCAATAAGTGACTGAAATAAATAGTTTATTTAGTAATTAGCGAATAAAAAAAGTAATCGCTCGTAAACCGCTATTTAGTGCCTCATAATCGGTTGGTCCCCAGTTCAAATCTGGGAGGGGCCACCATATTTACAAACCTTAACCCTATGTTGTCATGCGTCGGCGCTATCGACATATTCGTATTTCATGTCTAATAAATAAGAAAATATCGACATTTACTGTTGTCATGTCGATTTGAACGACATAAACTGCATTTAAACAGGATTCATGTCGATAATTTCTGGAAATTTAAATATGAATTGGAACGCTGATCAGCCTTACAACCAATTACCCTTACTGTCTCCGGCTCACGATATTGTCGAGACACGTGCTGTGCTGAAAGCCTGTATCATCGCCCGTGCTTCATTGGCAGAGCTAAAGAAGGCTGGAGAACTGATACCTAACCAAAGCATGCTGATTAATTTGCTACCGTTACTTGAAGCAAAAGATAGCTCTGAAATTGAGAACATCGTCACCACGACCGATCAGCTGTTTCAATATGCTCAGGAAGATAAGGGAGCTGATCATGCAACAAAGGAGGCATTGCGCTATCGCACGGCTTTATACCAAGGATTTAAACAATTAAGTGAAAGGCCTTTGTGTACGGCAACAGCGATACAAGTTTGCAGTACACTTAACAATACTGAAATGAGTGTCCGCAAAGTTCCGGGCACCATTATCGCTAACCAATCCACGAGAGAAGTTATCTATACGCCTCCAGCAGGGGAAGATGTTATTCGCGATTTCCTAACCAACTGGGAACGCTTTCTTCATGATGAAGATGAGCTTGACCCACTGATTAAGATGGCGATTAGTCATTACCAGTTTGAAGCTATCCACCCTTTTTATGATGGGAATGGACGAACCGGTCGCATCCTGAACGTTTTGTATCTCATTGAGCAGGATTTGCTCACATTACCCATTCTTTATTTGAGCCGTTTTATTGTTCATAACAAACAAGATTACTATCGCCTGCTCAATAATGTTACCAGGGAACAGCATTGGGAAGCTTGGCTGCTATTTATGCTGAAGGGTGTCGAACAAACAGCAAGATGGACCTGCGAAAAAATTGCCGCGATTAAAGCGTTAATGGAGAGCAGTACGGAGTATATAAGGGCGCAACTTCCTAAAATATATAGTTATGAATTGGTTCAGCTTATCTTTGAACAGCCTTATTGCCGGATAAGTAATCTGGTGGAACGTGATATTGCTAAACGACAAACTGCCTCGGTTTATTTAAAACATCTGGTCGATATTGGTGTTCTGCAAGAAACGGCTTCAGGCAAGGAAAAACTTTTTGTGAATCAACGCCTAATGAAGTTGATGACGCAGAACACTAATACTGTTAATGACTTCTAATGGTAGTAAAAAGTTAAGTATCAATGGCTTAATTTGAGCGCTAGTTAAAACGGAAGTTACGATTACCCCCCCCTTCAGGACTTATAACTATGAAAATAGAACAAAAAATTGGAACAGTGGCGCTGGTTGTTGAAGACTACGATGATGCCATTGCTTTCTACACTAAAAAGCTAAGATTCGAACTGATTGAAGACACTGACATGGGTGGTGGTAAGCGCTGGGTAGTGGTGTCGCCTCCAAATTCCACTGGTACTAACTTATTGTTAGCAAAAGCCAGCAATGAAGAGCAGCGGAAATCGGTGGGCAATCAGACCGGTGGCCGCGTATTCCTGTTTTTGCAAACAAATGATATTCGGCGCGATTATGAGTTTATGAAAAGCCAGGGCGTAGAATTTACCGAACAGCCACGGGTTGAAGACTACGGCACCGTGGTTGTATTTAAAGACCTTTACGGTACCAAATGGGATTTAATTCAGTTGAACTAAAACCTCAGGCCAACCATGCATGGCTTTGTTTTTTCTATTTGTGGTAACCTGATGAAATTGCCCTAATAGGAAGAAAAACAGTGAAATCATTGACCAACTATTTAGCTTTTTTATCTCTGTTTGTGCTGGTGTCACTACCTACCAGCGTTTTGGCACAAGATGACGCCACGGCGTCAGACAAAGAACAACCAGTTCCCGAACCAACCAATTTCACCTCACATCACAAAGGTATCTTTAATGATACAAGGCTCAGTTACACAGTAGATGCCGGCGAAACCTATATTCGTGATACTGAAGGTGAACCTACAGCGTCAATTTTCTCGTTTGATTATGTGGTAGACAAGCAGCAGGGGCGTCCTGTTACTTTTATTTGGAACGGTGGACCGGGTTCGTCGTCAAACTGGCTGCATATGGGCGGTTATGGCCCTAAGCGAATTGTTGTGCCAAGTGATGCAGAGCATCCAGGCGCCGCGCCTTACACCATCAAAGATGCACCTGAAACCATTCTTGATGTGACCGACATGGTGTTTGTAGACCCGGTTGGTACTGGTTTTTCACGCGCTATTGGTAAGGGTGAAAAGAAAGATTTTTGGGGGCTAACCCAAGACGCGAACTCTATGGCTGCCTTTATTGCCCAGTGGCTAACCAAGAATAACCGCTGGAACTCGCCGGTGTTTTTGTTGGGTGAAAGCTTCGGTACCACCCGCGCCGCTGCGGTTGCTAAGGTGCTGCTGGACGATTACGTAATCAACGTGAACGGCATTGTGTTTGTGTCGCAGGCGCTTGATTATCAGGGCTCCAGCCCGTACGTTGACGACAATATCATTTCTTACATTACCTATATTCCGACCATGGCTGCTACGGCCTGGTATCACGGCAAAGTAGATAATTCGGGCGATTTTGAAGCTTTCATTCAGGCAAGTCGTGAATTCGCAACACAAGAGCTGTTACCTGCGTTGTTTGAGGGGAATCTGCTAAGCGAGAACAAGCGCGCCGAATTGGTTAGCCAACTGCAGCGTTTTACGGGCTTAAGCAAAGAATATATTGAGCGTGTTGATTTACGCATCAATGCATTTCGTTTTGCGAAAGAGCTGCGCCGTGACGACGGTATTGCCGTGGGCCTGCTGGATAGCCGTTACACTGAAGATGAACGCGATGATGTTGCAGCTAACCCTCGCGCTGATGCTGCACGTGCCATTTCACCAGCCTACAAAGCCTCACTGATGCATTATATGCGTAATGACTTAGGCATTGACTGGAACCGCAGCTACTTCAATCCTGCTGACCCGGAGCTTTCTGGTAACTGGCGTTGGAACCCTTTGCCAGAGGGGCGCACTTGGGAACCCAAGTATGTGAATACAGCGCCAGATTTGGCCTCGGTACTGCGTAGCAATCCTACGTTGAAAGTCATGGTGAGCTCGGGTTATTACGACCTGGTTACGCCGTTTTTTGATGCGGAGTACACGCTTAATCGCCACGGCATTGCCAGTGACGACATCATTTATCACTACTACCATGGTGGCCACATGATGTACGTGCATGAACCAGCACGAAAGGCCTTACTTGAAGACACCCGCCAGTTTATTCAAACCCAAACTGGAACAACTGATTAACCATGCAAAAGCGCGAGGCTCCGGTGAGCTTCGTGCTCACTCCTCAAATTGTCTCGCGCGTTTTTCCCTTGCATCATCGATTAATATGCCTTAGCTTCAGCTAGATAGTTAAAACAATGTTATAAGGCTTTATAGTTTTGAAAGGGAACTCTAATAATATGAAATCGTTTAAATACTTTGCTCCACATAAAACGGCATTAACGGTGGCTATTTTATTCGCAATTGCGTCACTTATTTTCCTAATTTCGACGGCAGCCATGTTTAGCTTCATTCCTGGGATAGGACTCAATGGTGAGAATGTTGCATTCCCATTGGGTATTATGATGCTGACCATGCCTATTGTGTATTTCGTTATGGGGTATGTGTTTACGGCACTCTTTGCGTGGCTCTATAACCAGGTTGCAAAGTTTACTGGTGGCGTCACTTTTGAACTCTCAGAATAAACTCATAAAGCTTCCAATCAGCGAATGACCACTATTAGTTAGAATTTAAATAGGGAAAGCAAAGTGAGCGAGGGAATTTTCTACGTTGGTCTTGGAATATTTATTATTGGCGGAATTGGCCTGCTAATTTCGGCATTTAGGGTTAGTGTTTTTTGGGTACTTGCAATCTTACTTATTCCGCCACTAGCGATTGTTTATGTAATTGTCCATTGGCAAGACGCGAAAGGCCCGTTCAAGATACAAATTTTCGGCATTTTAGTTATCGCGATTTTTGCTTACATGAACGGCGGCTTATCGTCTGTCACAACTGCGGCTCCAGACTTCACTAACTTAAGGTTTTCCGAACCTGTAAGTTCCAGCCTCTCTGATCCTTATGTGTCGGATAAGCGATTCCGGTGTGACGGAAGGACTTATTGTTCGCAGATGACATCTTGTGAAGAAGCGACCTACTTTGTGAAGCATTGTCCCAATACAAAAATGGACGGGAATCATGACGGCGTTCCATGTGAGAGGCAGTGGTGTAAGTGAGTACTAACAGTTCTAATACTCACATTCATGGCGACGTTAGGTGTAATAATGAAACATTCAATATCAATTCTATGCTCAAGCATTCTTTTATTTGCCGCTAGTGTATCTGCACAACCGACTATTAATGACGATAATTTGCGAATGGCAGAAAGCCGAGGCATGGAAATATATATTCGTGATGCGCTTGCGGCCTCCGCAACAGACCTAGTGACAGTTGGAAAATTACAAAGTGCAAATGTTAGTGGTTGGATAACTATTGGCGATGGGGATAATTGGGTCGTAAGGTTCTTAAAAACATGTGATGGGGGTGTCTGTTCGGTATTTGATGTCACTTTCAATCTGGAACAGAATTCTGCAAATTTAGTAGAGCTTGAAAAGCCTGAAACAATCTCAGATGAACAACTCAGTTTATGGAAGGCTCGCCAGCTAGCCCTTGCCTCTGACTTTAGAGCATGTTCAACAAGCTATAACACCGTTGTCTTACCACGCAGTAATGATGAAGACCCAGCGTTGATAGTTTATCTTTTAGCCGCAACTACAGAGCCGAATGTTATCGTTCTGGGTGGGCATCATAAAATTACTATTTCTGCCGATGGCGAAAAGATTATTGAAAGCAATCCCCTTTCCAAATCATGTCTTAATCTTGAACCCTCGCGAAACGCTACAGCTTTAACCATAACCCATTTGTTAACCGCAGAACCATTAGAAACCCATGTCTTTTCAAGTTTGCTTTATCAGACGCCAATTTATGTTGGCACTGACGCCGGAATATTTGCTGTAGAAGGCAATCAAATAAGAATCGTACAAAGAGACAGGGAATGACAGATACAACTAATCGCTGGCGTTAACTGTGGTTGTCTCGTCTGTAAGTGATACTATCCTTTCGTTATTGATAACTGGATACTGTCAGCGGCAATAGCGCCACCCCACACTCACTTAGGTACCGAAATGGCATTGCAAGCAACCCCTTATAAAATCTCCCTGGATATTTCGGATACGGATCGCGGGGTGTACGAGAGTGTGAAATTTACCGTGGCAAGGCATCCGTCGGAAACCGAGCTGCGCTTAGCCTCTCGAGTATTGGCCTATGCTATGTTCTATCACCCGCAACTGGCGTTTGGTCGCGGTTTATCTGATAGCGACGAAGCGGCTCTTTGGGAAATGGATCTGACTGGTGAAATACAGCATTGGATTGACGTGGGCCTACCTGATGCGGCGCGGGTTATTAAAGCCAGCAGGCGAGCACCGCGTATGTCGGTGGTGGTGTATGGCAATGCGCGCTTGTGGCGAGAAAAAGTGCTTCCGCAGTTTGCTCACTTAACCAACGTGAATGTGTTTGTTTTACCGCAAGACGAATTAGCTGACATTGCCGCTAAACTACAACGCTCAACACATTGGGGCGTAATGATTAGCGACGGCCAGCTGTACATCAGTGACGGCGATCAACAAATGACTGTTGCGCTGGAGTGCTGGCATGGTGAAATGCCAAAAGCCTAGCGGTAACTAGGCTGTTTAAGTCTGAATTTTATATCGAACTAAGAATCTGCAAGATCCAGCCCGATATATATAAGCCGAGACCAAAAAATGTATGCGTTATCAGGCTCTGCAGTCGGGCAGAGGTTGGATGCTTTGTGTTAGAAGCGGCAATACCAGCTCCCATACCTGGCTGCATGATGAAAAACGGCGCTATAACCGTGCCTATGCCAACGGCCAGCGCTGGTCCTATCGTTGGGTTTTGAATCCATGTTACTCCCCAAATACCAGTTAATATAGCAGCGAAGGCAATACCTATCAGGTAATGAGCTGTCCATCCAACCAGGTGTTCTGCGCGTACGGGAGCAGATGCTGCAATAGAGTCATGACGAAACTGCCCATGAGTCATGTGAGCTAGCCAACGCCCTACCATTCCATAATTTGGGCACGGAACTCCGAGTAG
The DNA here is from genome assembly GCA_040882145.1 of Idiomarina sp. GTDB lineage: Bacteria > Pseudomonadota > Gammaproteobacteria > Enterobacterales > Alteromonadaceae > Pseudidiomarina. The sequence continues at coordinate 103,811 of JBBEBU010000007.1, read as the reverse complement.
CGACTTGCGGGCAATGCCCCACAAGTCCATTACTGCAGTGGCTCCAATACCAATGAATAGCGTAAAAAGTAGATTGTTCATAATTGCCCCTCACTTGTTTATATTTCGAACAGGTGCTAGCGTACAACTTAAAGTCGACTTGAGGTCAAGAGGTATGTATGGATATTGCTGAAGTCGCGAAACGTTCCGGGGTGCCGGCCTCGACCTTGCGCTATTATGAGGAAAAGGGGTTAGTCAGTTCTATTGGCAGGCAAGGATTACGTCGTGTTTTTAATGACAACATATTGGAGCGGCTGGCGCTTATTGCGCTAGGGCGGGCGGCTGGCTTTGCGCTGGATGAAATAGCCGGTATGCTTGGTTCTAAAGGTAATCCAAATATTGACCGAGCGTTGTTGGTTAGCAAAGCAGACGAGCTGGATAGAACCATCCAAAAGTTGATATCAATGCGCGACGGCCTTCGCCATGCTGCAGTTTGTTCTGCCCCAAGCCACATGGAATGTCCGAAGTTTCGTCGTTTACTTGGGTTAGCTGCATATGGAGCTATTAGTAGCGAAGGTACAGAGAAACTATCGCAAAAACGGCGCTGATCATCTGCCAGAACAGATCTGGCAGATGGTAGCAAAAGCCGTTCTACGTACCTTTAAAAGTAGGTTTCGCTGATTTCTTCGGTAATGGTAATCAAGCCTGTTTGCATTTCATCAATAAACTTGTGCAGGCTTTCCTGCTTCAAAGATTGTGGCTCGGCTTGTAGTAGCTTCGCTTTCAGCTTATCAATGGGCACAACAGCTTTATCGTGGCGCGGCAGTTCTTGTAACACTGCCTTAGCTTGTTCCAGCGAGTGCCGCAGCGACCGCGGAAAACGTGATTCCAACAGCAGGAATTTCAGCACATCGAGTCGATTAATACGCAGGCGCATTTCGCGTCGGTACATTTGATACGCCGACATCGACTTAAGCACACCCATCCACTGAATATTATCAAACGCTGATTGCTCATGATCCAGCTCAGGTAGCAGCGTGGCTGAGCGCACATCAATAATCCGCGTGGTCATATCGCCGCGCTCAATATTGCGGCCCAGGCGCAAGAACGCGTAGCCTTCATCATGAGTCATAGTGCCCGATAACATGCCAGTAATGGTTTGATTGAAGTGTATAACACCATTTAGAGCTTCGTAGCGATGCCGACGCCCCAGCATAGACTGACGGTTCTGCATGGCCGACAGGTATAAGGTGTTAATTTGCTCCCAGCACTCGGTAGGCAGAATTTCCCGAATGGTACGGGCGTTTTCTCTGGCTTCGGTAAGCGAATTGATAATCGAGCTCGGGTTGTTTTTATCGGTGACCATATATTTGACCACACTGTGCTCGTCGGCCTGCTCGTAGTGCTCGTAGAAATCGTCGCGCGCCGACAGAATATCTATAATGGGCTCCCAGCCAAGTTTCACCGTTTTCGGTAAATCCATTAGCAGGTGCGAATTTACATTTATTACTCTGGCTGTGTTTTCGGCCCGCTCCAGGTATCTGGCCATCCAGAACATATTACTTGCTACCCGTGACAACATGATTAAGCCTCCATATCCACAATCCAAGTGTCCTTACTGCCGCCACCCTGAGACGAGTTGACCACAATAGACCCTTTGCGCAAGGCGACTCGAGTGAGTCCGCCCGTAGTCACCTTGATTTCTTTGCCACTTAATACAAAGGGGCGTAAATCCAGGTGTCGGGGTTCTGCTTTATTCTCAATGAGGGTTGGCGCTGTCGACAACATCAGCATTGGCTGGGCTACATAGTTGCGGGGGTCCCGGCGCACCAGGCGCTTAAACTTTTCACATTCCGCCTTGGTGGCATGAGGACCAATAAGCATACCGGCACCACCGGATTCATTAGCCGGTTTAACCACCAGGTCATGAATGTTTTCAATCACATAGTCACGTTCTTCCTTATTAATACACTTATAAGTAGGAACGTTCGGAATAATGGCTTCTTCATTCAGATAGTATTTAATAATGTCAGGTACAAAGGCGTACACCACTTTGTCATCGGCAACACCGGAGCCAGGGGCATTGGCTAATGCCACTTTGCCGTTCTGCCAGGCGCGCATTAAACCGGGCACGCCAAGCATAGAGTCAGGGTTGAATACCTCGGGGTCAATAAAGTGATCATCAACGCGGCGATAAATCACATCAACCCGCGCTGGCCCCTCAATAGTACGCATATACACAATATCGTCGTCATCCACGAACAAATCACGACCTTCAACCACCTCGGCGCCCATTTGCTGGGCCAAATACGCATGCTCGAAGTAAGCTGAATTATAAATACCCGGTGTTAGCAGCACGATTTCCGGTTGCTCGATGTCGCGGGGCGACAGCTGACATAACATGTCATAAAGTTCGGAAGGGTAGTCGTCTACCGGTAAAATGTTGTACTGCTCAAACATTTCCGGAAACACACGCTTCATCACTTTGCGGTTTTCCAGCATGTAAGACACGCCCGAAGGAACCCTTAGGTTATCCTCAAGCACGTAAACGGTGCCGTCGTTGTCTCTGACCAAATCAGAGCCGCAAATGTGGGCCCATATTCCCAGCGGCGGATGCACGCCTTTGCATTCAGGCAAAAAGTTCTTCGACTTCTTCAGCAGCTCGGCGGGAAATATGCCGTCTTTGATAATTTTTTGATCGTTGTATAGATCATCAATAAACATATTCAGAGCTTTAACGCGTTGTTTCAGCCCTTCTTCTATTCGTACCCATTCCTGCTTATCGATAATTCGGGGGATAATGTCAAACGGCCAGTCTCTGTCAATCGACCCTTCGTCTTCATGATAAACCCGAAAACTAATACCCATAACGTGAATAGCGGAGTCCGCAGCAAGTTTAACTTCTTCAATGTCCTCATCGGTTAGGCTGCGCAAATAGCTGCATATGATTTCTGCGGCGGCGCGTGGTTTGCCGGACGCTCGTAATAACTCATCGTACAAATTGGTAACTTTATAGCTTCCCCAACGAATGGTCATGCGAGTCCTCTTTGTAGGTTTATTTTCCTCTATAAGCATAGCCATAGTTCGGTCTAAATTACAAAACTGTTTGCTTTTTACGCATAGTTACAGACAGAATACGATGAATTTAAGCTGAGCTTCAGCTACCAGTTATGGAGTGTTTTGTGACTTATTGTTTGGCAATTCGTGTTAACAAAGGCTTGGTGTTTGCGTCTGATTCGCGTACCAATGCCGGGGTGGATTATGTGGCCACTTACAGCAAGATGTATAGGTTTGCCTGGCCCGGTGAGCGTTCTCTGGTGCTGCTGTCGGCAGGCAGTTTGGCGACCTCCCAGGCAGTGGTTAACGCCATCAACTCTGATCTGGAAAACCCCGAGGCACCCTTCAATTTGCGCAAGGGGAAGCATCTGTACGATGTCGCCAGTTACATTGGCAGTTTGAGTCAGAAAGAGCAGCAACAGCACGCGCCTGCATTGGAAAAAAGTAAATTTAACGGAGAAGCCAGTTTCATTCTTGGCGGACAAATTGCCGGTAAAACCTGTGAGATTTATATGATTTATCCGCAGGGCAATTACATTAGCGCGTCGGAAGACACGCCGTACTTGCAAATAGGCGAAAACAAATACGGTAAACCTATTTTAGACCGCATTATTATGAGCACCACCTCGCTGGAAGACGCCGCGCGTTGTGCCATGGTATCGCTTGATTCCACGGTGCGAAGTAATATCAGTGTGGGCTTGCCCATTGAGCTGGCTATTTACACGGGCGACAGTATGGAAGAGCCTTGGCACAACAAATACAGCGCCTTCAGCCCCATGTATAAGTCGATGCAAAAGCAATGGAATGAAGGGCTACGGCAGGCCTTTTCAGGCCTACCAAGATTTGACTGGGAAAAAGAGGGTTAAATCTAGCTGTTATAAGCGGCGCAGATAACCTTGTGAATAAAGCGCAGCTTATTGGTGGCGGTATTGGAGATGACAAAGGGATAGGCATCGTCCAGGCCCATGCTGCGATTCAGCGCGTTTAATACCGCCGTTAGCCGACACCAATCGTTGTACAGCTGGTTAAAATGCGACTCACTTTTAGCTTCATCACTTTGCGGTAGTTGGTGCAAGGGATTAACCACCTGATGCGACGACACACTGAAGTCGAAGTTACTGGCGGTTTCCAAGGTATCTACCATGTGCAAGTAGTGCGCCCAGGTTTCCGCCCAGTCTTCCCAGGGGTGCATGCTGGCATAGGCACTAACCCACACTTTATGCCAATCGGCCGCCGGACCATGGTCATAATAATTTTGCAGGGCATAGGTGTAGTCCAGGCGCTCGTCGCCAAATAGCTCGCGAAACTCTTCCAGCCAAGGGCTATTGCGTACCAGTCTGTCCCAGTAGTAATGACCCGACTCATGGCGAAAATGCCCCAGCAGCGTGCGATACTGCTCGTTCATTTCTTCCCGCATTTTTACCCGTGAACTGGGTTCAGCTTCTTTCAGGTTCAGCGTAATAATTCCCGCACTATGACCGGTAGAAACGAAGTTCTTAACCGTCAGTTCATTGCCGAATTCGTCTTCAACTTCATCTTCCATAAACTCAAAACCAAGCCCATGTTGCGGGTCTTGATAGCGCGATACGACCGGTAGATCGAGTTTATAAAGAGTGTAAAGTAAACGCCGTTTGGCTTGCTCCATACGAAACCAAAGTAGCCTGTTTCCGGGTTGATCCAGATTGGGAATCGTTCGGGTTAACTCACAAGAAGCACATAATTCAACTTCCTGCTCAACCGGAATCATCCAGTTGCATACGTCCTGCACCGAATAATTCTTACACTGACGATAAAGTTTGCCATTGGTTGCGGAACGCCATACGCCCTGTTCATGCTTGGTAAAGGCACTCAGCTTTTTTTCATCCGGCATAAAACCCAGCATAAGCCCACAACTAACACAGCGTGTGTTAGAGAAATGCAGGGTATTACCGCACTGACATGAAAAGGTTCGCATAGTTTTGTTACCTAAATTCGCTTGCTGAGTCGCATTGAACGTTCAGCTTATGAGTTACTTTAACACGTTACTGAGTCATGCGTTTTCCCTAATGGTTAGTAGACGTTAGTTGTTCATGTGCCCAGCCGCAAGCTGCTGTTAAAAACAAAAGCACTACGGCAAAAAGGGTGAATTGCATAGATACTTGTATTCATTCTTGCCGAGCCAAGTAAACTCTAGTAACTTCAACAAGATAAGTAATCTAACTAGCTACAAAATTGATACCACGGAGAATGGAAATAATGAATTTTATTCGGTCTATTGGCGCGGCAACAGCGTTGTGTTTACCTCAAAGAACAATGAAAAAAGCGGTACTAATTGCGGTGGCAGCGTTTGCCCTGGCAGGCTGTAATCAGCAGCCACATGTAGACCAGTCAAATCTCTGTATTTATAGCAATGACGAAGAAGCGAAGCAGTGCAAAACCGGCGAAATGGCGTGGTACAAGCCCAACCGTTGGGGCAACGAACAACTGCCGTTAAGCGTTGCCGGAGCCTATTGTGATTTTAACTATGAAGTTATGTATAACAATGCCGGTGTGATTTGCGTGTTCACAGACAAGCGTATGGAACTGGTAAATTAAGCCGAATAATCTCAATCGGATATACACTGCAACCAGAAATTTTTCTCGTGTAGGAGTTATTTGAATGAAATTTTTAGTTTTTCTGGGTACCGTCAGAGACAGCACGCCACCGAAACCGGCTCGTTTGGGCGAGCGGGTTGCGAAGGCTTGTCTGGATTGCCTGAATAGTCGCTATGAAGACTGTGAAATAGAGCTGATAGATGCGCTGGACTATCCACTGGAAACCGTTTTTAAACCGCATTTTGCGTACCCAAAAAACGAAGCACCGGACAATTTGCGGGAATTAGCTGAAAAAATTGAGTCCGCCGATGGCTTTATTATGATTAGCCCTGAGTACAATCATTCCATGAGTCCGGCGCTGGCCAATCTGTTGAATCACTTTGGCAGTTCATTGTTTTCCTACAAGCCTAGTGCAATTGTCACTTACTCGGCTGGTCAATGGGGCGGAGTAAGGGCTGCTGTTGGCATCAGAAGCTTTTTATCGGAGTTAGGTTGCCTGCCAGTATCGGCCATGGTTCATGTGCCTAAAGCTCAGGAGGTTTTTCAAGACGACGGGTCGCCTCAGGAAGGCGTTGATAAGCAGTCATGGTTTGACTATTTCGGTCGTACCTTTAGCCAGCTTGTTTGGTGGGCCCACGCCACGAGTGACTATCGGGAACAGGTTGACCCGCGGGAAATGATTAAGGATTTTAAACGCGATCCGTCACAAAGAAACGCACCTTAAACACAAAGGGGTAGTAAAGGATGCACGTTCCTAAACAGTTCAAGGAAGACGACAAGCAAAAGCTTCAGCAGTATATTCGTGATTACGGTTTTGGGGTTTTGGTTGTCGCGGATGCCCAGGGAATTGAGGCGAATCATATTCCCTTTCATCTTAGTACTGGTGGAGTTGAATCTTATGGCCTGTTGCAGGGCCATGTGGCACGAAGTAACCCGATATGGCAGCGTTTAGCCAGTGGAGCGCAGGTGTTGGCAATATTTCAGGGGCCGGATGCCTATGTTTCACCTGGCTGGTACGCAACTAAGGCAGAAACCGGTCGCGTGGTGCCGACATGGAATTATCTGGCCATTCATGTGCAAGGGAATGCCCGAATTATTGAAGACGCAAATTGGTTAAAACAGCACCTTCATCAACTAACGAACCAACATGAAGCAGCGATGAAACAACCTTGGTCGGTAGACGATGCGCCAGCCGATTATACGGATCGCCTGATGCAGGCAATTGTTGGTATCGAAATAGAAATTGAAAGTTTGACCGGTAAGCTCAAAGCAAGCCAGAACCAACCCGAGCACAACCGGGTAACGGTAAAAACCGGCCTTGAAGATACCGGTGAAGCAAATAACCTAGCTATGGCTGAATTTATTCGCTGACTTTTCTGCGGCCGGATGGAACAAGCGCCACTTGACTGTATTGTCGGGTATTGAAAAAAATCTCAAGGGCGGTGAATATGCGCGTTTTACGCTATAACATGCTGGAAAATAGATGACTGACCATGACCGAAAACTCAGTGAACAAGCGAACTCATTTGCAAAAGCTAATCGAACACGAATAGCTCGTGAATTGACTTGTAAAGAGCAATTCCCTCCTGACAAAAAACCGGTGGCGGTATTTATGAGTGGTTCCCCCGGGGCGGGAAAAACGGAAGCATCGAAAGCTTTTCTCGAAAAAATTGGAGCCACGGGTGTGCTGCGATTAGACCCAGATGAATTGAGACAATATTTCCCTGACTATACTGGTGATAATTCATACCTTTTTCAGTCAGCGGTTTCGTTAATTATAGAAAGAACGCTAGATAGAGCTTTTGGTAACCGACAGTCATTTCTACTGGATGGAACGCTTTCGAGTCTTGATGTTGCGCGGAAAAATATTAGTCGAGCATTGCGAAAACAACGAGATGTGCTTATCTTATTTGTATATCAACCTCCAGAGTTAGCTTGGGAATTCGTGCAAGCCCGAGAAAAAGAAGAAGGACGCAGAATTCTTCCTGAAACTTTTATCGAGCAGTTTCTAGGGTCTCAGGCTGTTGTACGGGAGCTTAAGAAGGAATTCGGCGATCGAATTAGAGTTGATTTACTGATTAAAGCTAACAAAGGGGCAGCACGTTCGTATCACGATAATATCGCAGCAGTCGAAAACCATCTTTCTCGAAAATATACTCGAAAAGAGCTGGAATCGTTGATATTATAAGCAACCTTTTAGGCTGGTACCTTGTGAAAGAACTTAGGAGTATTCATGCTAGCTCAATTATTTAGAGCAAAAACAGAAGAGAACTCTAAATTGTCAGAGTTCGTTCGTACTGCAAGCTCGCGTCAGAAAAAACGTGTTTACATACACGTTATAGAAAAAGCTATTGCCTCTCAGAACGAAGTAGTGAATCGTCAAGTTGCTACTAAACGCTAGTTACTAAATCTGCAGAAAACATACATGGTTACCGGGTTTAGCCATTGAATACTAGCATTAAAAATTATCCTCCCATCGCCCGTCATAGTAACAGCGTTGTCATTTCAGTTTGCGGCATGAGCCGCCCGTGCCGCATGCAACTTCTTGTAGCTTTCGATTAAGCGCAGGTGCTTGTCTAAGCCCTCCAACTGCATGTTGGTTGGGGTTAGGCCGTGAAAACGCTCGGTGCCGTTTACCGAGCCAACCACGGCCAGCATGGTGTCGGTGCCGAACATGCGTTGCAGGTTCGGCAGGTAGTCTTCCAGCTTCAGCTCGTCGTCTAAGGCAATTTCCAGCACGGCACTTACGGCGCGATAGAATAAGCCGCGTTCAACGGTGTTGTCGTTGTACTGCAGAAAAGCTTCTACTAGTTCGTAGGCTTGTTCATGTTGCTGTAACGCCAAATAAATCAGAATTTTCAGCTCTAAAATAGTGAGCTGACCCCATACGGTATTTTCGTCAAACTCAATGCCAATTAGGGTAATAATGTCGGTGTAGTTATCAAGCTGGCTTTCTTCTAAACGCTCTACCAAATCGGTCAGTTGCTCATTGGTTAAACGGTGCAGGTTTAGAACGTCTTCGCGGTATTCAAGGGCCTGGTTAGTATTATCCCAAACCAGATCTTCCACCGGGTAAATCTCGGAATAACCAGGTACCAGAATACGGCACACTGGGGCGCCAAGGTCTTCATGCACGGCCATGTAAACCTGTTTCCCCATGTCGGCTAAAATGGCAAACAAGCTTGCTGCTTCCTCTGCATTAGTATGGCGACCCAGGTTGGTGTAGTCCCACTCATTGAATTCATAGTCGCTGCGCGAACTGAAAAAACGCCACGACACCAGCCCCGAAGAATCAATAAAGTGCTCAACAAAGTTATTGGGTTCGGTAACGGCCATGGAATTAAAAGTTGGTGGCTGAAAGTCGTTTAAGCCTTCAAAGCTGCGACCTTGTAGTAACTCGGTTAAGCTGCGTTCCAGCGCGATTTCAAAACTCGGATGCGCACCAAAAGAAGCGAACACGCCGCCGGTTTTCGGGTTCATTAGCGTTACACAGGCTACTGGGAATTGTCCGCCTAAGGAGGCGTCTTTCACCAACACTGGAAAGCCTTGGGCTTCTAATGCTTCAATACCTTCAACCAAGCCGGGGTACTTGGCCAGAACCTCGGCAGGTACGTCTGGCAGGGCAATTTCGCCTTCCAGGATCTCGCGTTTTACCGCCCGTTCAAAAATTTCAGACAAGCACTGCACCTGGGCTTCGGCCAGGGTATTGCCAGCGCTCATGCCGTTACTTAGGTATAGGTTTTCAATTAAGTTTGACGGAAAGTAAATAGTTTCGTCGTCACTGATACGGGTAAAGGGCAGTGCGCAAATTCCGCGGTCAACGCGGCCCGAATTGGTGTCAATTAAATGTGAGCCGCACAGCTCACCTTCAGGGTCGTAAACGCCAAGGCAGTGCTCGTCCAGCAGGCCTTCAGGCAGGCTGTCGTTGTCGGTAAGCGCAAACCATTTTTCATTCGGGTAATGAACAAATTCGCTGTTGGCTATTTCTTCACCAAAAAACTGGTCGTTGTAAAAGAAGTTGCAGCTTAAGCGTTCAATAAACTCGCCCAGTGCCGATGCCAGCGCACTTTCTTTGGTGGCACCCTTGCCGTTGGTGAAACACATGGGCGAGGCGGCATCGCGAATATGCAGCGACCATACATGCGGCACTATATTACGCCAGGATGCGATTTCTATTTTCATGCCCAATGCGGCCAGCATGCCCGACATATTGGCAATGGTTTCTTCTAACGGCAGGTCTTTGCCTTCAATAAAGGTGCGCGAGTGCGCATCCGGACTACCCATCAGCAGCGCCTGGGCGTCTTCGTCAATATTCTCAACGGTCTCGATTTGGAATTCTGGCCCGGTTTGCACCACTTTCTTCACGGTACAGCGCTCAATGGACCTTAAAATACCTTCGCGGTCTTTTTCAGAAATGTCTTCGGGCAGTTCTACCTGAATTTTAAAAATCTGGTTGTAGCGGTTTTCAGGATCAACAATATTGTTTTGCGACAAGCGAATATTGTCGGTGGAAATATCACGCGACAAACAGTACACCCGCACAAAGTAAGCGGCACACAGTGCTGACGACGCTAAAAAGTAGTCAAAAGGGCTGGGTGCAGAGCCGTCGCCTTTGTAGCGAATTGGCTGGTCGGTAACCACGGTGAAGTCGTCAAACTTGGCTTCAAGCCGGAGGTTCTCTAAAAAATTAACTTTGATTTCCATGCAAGGGGTACCGCTTCGGTCAATGTATTGGGCGTTATCTATTCAGCCATTATACGTGTTTCTATACATTAGTGCGCCAAAGTATTCATCGGCAAAACCCATTGCGCTTCAGGTGTCTTTTACTGAACTGCCGGCACCACCACAGTCTTGCCGTTTAGCAGCTCAAATTGAATGGCTGCAATCTGGTTTATTTGTGCGTGCGTAACACTGACTTCACTGGTTGAACGAAAGCCATTTTCATGCTGTTTAAATGGCAGAACCTCGCCGCTGGAAAGCACCAGCTGGGCTTGATGCGCATTGGGCAAACAGGCCTGACAAAGCAGACTGTAACGCACAAACACAGCATTCTCATCGGGCTGCGGTGCAAAGGACAAACGCACCTGGAAGCCATCGCCCTGATAAACCTGCGCCGAGTTGGCAGTAACCCGCTCTAGCAGACCATAGTTGTCCAGCACCTTGATGGTGGCCATGGTAATTGGAATCAGTAGAATCAGCGCGGTAATGTATTTGAAATTACCCAAAACGGCGTGTACTAAACCCGCGTCACTGCGGTTTTTAATGCGTTTGACAAAAATAACAATACCGGTGGCTGTTAGGCCGCAAATAAGTACTCCAAAACCAAACCAAATGAATTTCACACTAAGGCCGCCAAAATTGCCAAAATGCAAAGGGTCGGCCATATCAATCCAGCGCTGAAAAGCGGTTTTCTCATGAGTTTCCTGTTTGCGCAGAACGTCGCCAGTTACCGGGTCAATAAAGACATGATTGGAGCGGTTTCTAACCAGCAGCGCGTCGGTTTGCCCAACAATATAATAGGGCGCTTGTTGATTACGCGGTAAGCTGATGGACTTAACCTCTAAGCCGTCAATCTGCTGCTTGGCAATGGCAACCGCCGCAGATGCCGTTAGCGGGGTTTCCATGAAATCATAGTGGTTTAGCTGTTGTTCGCTAACCCTTGGGCGATCGAACTGAATATCTATACCCAGGTCTGCCACTATGGCTTCCGCTAAGTACCAGACACCGGTAATGGCCATCAACAGCACAAACCACAGTGACCAAAGCCCGGACACTTTGTGAAAGCTGCCCCAAAATGCCCGCGCGCCATTATTGAGTCGTAGCTTGAAGAAACCGCGCCACCACTTGCGATAGAACAATAAGGCAGTGATAACGGAAACAAGTAGGATAATGGCAAGGGGACCTACCAGATAAATGCCGCCCACAGGGCTTAGTAAGTAGCGATGCAGGTCGCGCAGCACGCGTTGTGCACTGGCATACCAGTCGCTATCGGAAATCAGCTCGCCGCTGTAGGGGTTGAGCAGGGTGCGTCGCGCACCCAACTCAGGATCAAGAGTGAAAGCAACCGAGGCGAAATTGCTGTAAAGCGGGGCCGCAATAAACAGCAACTGGCGCTCCGGGTAGGCCGCATGCACGGATTCAACCATACCGTCCCAGTTGATATCCGTAGCTTGCGAGCTTACCCGCATGTCTGAATCAAGCAGCCAATCCAGCTCGTAACTTAGTACTGCCAGTGTTCCTGTTAGGGAAACAATAAACATGAGAACTGATAGTTTTAAACCAACCAGACTGTGCAGCGCAATCAGTTGCTTCTTGTTCATCAATCAACCTTAAAAGCGATACTCAATTGACGCACGAATTTGCCGTGGTGACTCCCAATTGATGTCCGACAGGCCGCTGGACTTGTAATAAGTTTCGTCAAACAAGTTCGATATGGTTAAACGATACACCAGGCCATTGTCGGCATTTAGTGGTTGCTCATATTTCGCGCCAATATCCACTTTGTGGTAGGAGTCCAAATCGAAGCTATTGGCGTTGTCGACCGGTCGATCGGACTCATAGCTCCAGCCAGCTTGCAGTGAAAACGGTATGTCTGTGAACTGGTATTCTGCCCACAGGTTTGCCGTAAGTTCGGGTACGCTAACAGGGGTATTACCGATAAGCGCCGGATTCTGGTCTTCAATAAACTCGGCATCTAAATACATTACTGAGGCGGTTAACGACCAGTTGCCAACCAAACCTGTTGCCGCGGCTTCGGCACCTTTATGGCGCTGGGTACCGCGCTGCACAATCAGGTTACCCAATTCGTTTTCCATAGGTGAACCGGTCCGCTCAATTTGGAAAGCGGCGGTAGTGAATAAAAAGTCACCGTCTAAACTTTCCCACTTGTAGCCAATTTCGGTCATTTCGCCCATGGTTGGGTCGAGTTTTTCACCCTCGTTATCGTAACCCGAGCCCACTGCACCATTGGGCTCAAAGCTCTCACTGTAGGTGGCGTAAACTGATGAATTTGGGTTTGGCAGATAAAGTAGTCCAACCCGTGGGGTGAGGTTGGTTGCCGCCTGAGCGAAAGTAACTGGACCGCCCTCGGTATAAAATTCATAGTCCACATCGTCATAGCGGAAACCAACTAATAAGCGCCATTGGTCAGCTAAATGAATTAAGTCCTGGGCAAATACAGCTTTGCGCTTTTCGTCGGCAAGGTTTTTTTGTGCGCGGGTATCTAAGTTCGGGTTAGGAACAAATACCGGATCAAAAATATTGGTTGTGTAAAACTCGTTGCGCTCAGTTTCGTTGTTGTCGGTTTCTACTTGCGTTTGTTCGGTACCAACTAGTAATTGGTGTTTGAAACCAAAGGCGTTTACTTCGCCTGACACATCCACAAAGGCGTTAGCGAAATCCCAACGGTTAATACGGCGACGGGTGCGAACTTCTAAGTCACCAGTATCGAAATCAAGCCCGCGATATTGTTGGTCGTAACGATCCCGTTCGTAATCCTGATAGCTGAAGCCAGCTTTTATTGACCATTGGCTATTAAAGTAGTGCTCACCCACTAAGGTGTAATTACGGACATCGGAATTGTAGTGCGACCACGGCTGAGTAAAAATAATTTGCTTTGGTGTATCAAGCAGACCTTGCGGGCTGGCTATAAGGCCTGAATCTTGCGGGCGGTCGTCGTTGGTATCATCAAAATCGAAGGTGATACGGGTATCATCACTAAGATCCCATTCCAGTGCCAGCGCACCAATTTGGCGTTCCACTTCGAAGGCGTCGCCGTTAAAGAATTCGCGATAGTTTTCGCTGTCTTCTTTCACCAGATTCAAACGGTAACGTACAGTGCCGTCATCGTTGAGCGCGCCTGCTGTATCCAGGTGAATATGACGCAGGTTATCTGAACCTACAGTCGCTTTAATAAAACCTGTGGTTTCGGTAAAAGAGGCGCGCTTAGCCGCCATATTGACAATACCACCCGGTGCCATGGTGCCATACAGCACGGAAGAGGGGCCTTTTAGCACTTCAACGCGGTTAAGAGTTTCAACAGGTGGACTGGCCAAATTAAAGAATGGGCGTCCATTGCGTAAATAGTTGGTGGCATTATTTAATTGGAAACCACGAATTTGAAATGACGAGTATGCCCCTAAAAAGTTATTCGCTTTTTGCACACTGGAATCATTTTGCAGAATTTGGTCAATACGAAACGATTGCTGATCTTTAATTAAGGCGTCGTTAATAACGAAAATTGACTGTGGCGTTTCTAACAGCGGAATATTCTGACGTAGCGCAGTAGAGGCGTTGCGCTCATGGTAGCCTAATTGCTTTCCCAACACTTCAATCGTTTCAATATACTCGTTCTTACGGTTATTGGTTGTTTCTTCTTCGACTTGAGCGAAAGCACTGGAGCTGGCACTCAAACTAGCCAGTACCATGAGTGAAACATAGCTGCGTAACATTTTAACCTCGGCTGCTTGTTGTTAAAAAGGCTCCCGGCTTGGGCCGGGAGCAACAATTGCGCTTCCAGGGAGACGGAAGGCAAAGACCTGCACTACCTAAACTTGAAGGGGTTAACTCCAAGTGCAGGCAATGTTAATGCGAACTATTCTTATTTGCAAGCCTGACCGGAAAGATTTCACAGAATGACATTTATTACCTAAAGTTAAGTTAAGATAAGGAACGGTTAATAATTATTATTTGGAGCCTATGTCACAGCTGGATTACTTACGAATATTTGAACAAGGCTCCGGAAAGAATCTGGTGCTATCGCCTGGTGAGTATCGAATTGTCGGTGTTAGCAAGGCGTACTTGCAGGCCACCATGACTACCCACGAGCAAATTATGGGTAAGCTGCTGTTTGATATCTTCCCCGACGATGAAAATGATCCGGCAGCCGATGGCGCTTACGCCATTCGGCAGTCTTTGCAAATGGTTGAAAAAACCAAGCAACCCCATACCTTGCCAGCGCAACGTTATCCGATTGAACGTCCGGATTCCTTAGGCGGTGGCTTTGAGGAGCGTTGGTGGACGGTCACTAATGTGCCCATTTTTGATGCAGCTGGAAATATCATGGCAATTAATAACCATGTTAATGATATTACCGCGCTGAAGAATGCCGAAAATGTGAATACCCGCTTACGCTCTACCATCGAAAACATCAACGATGCATTCTTTTTACTCGACCCGAACTGGCATACGGTATTTTTGAATCAGCAGGCCGAGAAATTATTACAACGAAGTGCAAAAGAACTAATCGGTAAGTACATTTGGGACGAATTCCCCGAAGCCAAAGAAAATGATTTCTACCGGCAATATAATAAAGCTGTTGAAACCAATAAAACGGTACGTTTTACCGAACATTACCCGCCGTTGGATAAATGGTTTCAAGTTAGCGCTTATCCTGTTTCAGAAGGCTTAGCCATTTATTTTCGCGATGTCACCGACGAGCGCAAAAACCAGGAAGCACTGAAACTTAGCAAAGAACGTTTTGACTTGGTTGCCAAAGCTTCCCGCGACGTGATTTGGGATTGGGACATAATCACCAACAAAGTATGGTGGAATGATAGCCTTGCTAATAATTATGGCTATCACCTTGATGACAATGAGAGTGACTCAGAATACTGGCTTAGCCTTATTCATCCGGATGACGTGGAACACGCATCAACAAGTATCCACAGCGTGCTCAAAAGCACCGCCTTAAACTGGGAGCTGGAGTACCGATTTAGAAACCACAATGGTGACTACGCAACAGTGATTGATCGCGGCTATGTGTTGCGCAACGAACAAGGTGAAGCGCTGCGCATGATAGGCAGTATGCTGGATGTGACCGAGCAGCGCAGTTTGGATGAAAAATTGCGGCAGTCACAAAAGCTGGAAGCTGTGGGCCATTTAACCGGTGGTATTGCGCACGATTTTAATAATTTACTGACGGTTATTTTGGGCAATGCGGAGTTGATAAACGAACAACTTAGTCAGAACTCTAGTATTCGTGACTACGGCAATATGATTATTGCGGCGGCAGAACGTGGCTCGGAACTTACCAATCGACTGCTTGCATTTGCCCGCAAACAGCCGCTCAATCCAAAAGCAATTAATTTAGTCGAACTTTTTAATGACTTAAAAGGGCTATGGAAGCGCACGCTAACTGAAACTGTCAGTATTGAGATAAAGCATCAAACGGATCTAGCCGCCATAGAAGCCGATCAAGTGCAGCTTGAATCAGCGCTGCTTAATCTGGTTATTAATGCCCATGATGCGATGCCAACTGGCGGACGTTTGATCGTTGAAACGGACAACGTGACTTTCGATGATGCGCATGCGCAACTGTTCCCTGACGTAGAATCTGGCGATTACGTTATGATTGCTATTTCTGATACGGGTTACGGCATGAACGCTGAAACTCTGGCGCAAGCCTACGAACCATTTTTTACCACCAAGGAAGTTGGTAAGGGCAGTGGTTTAGGATTAAGTATGGTTTATGGTTTCGTGAAGCAGTCCGGTGGCCATATACGCATTTATTCTGAGCTTGGTCAGGGTACCTGTGTGAAGCTATTCTTACCGTCGCTACAAACACCGCTGCACACGCCATCAGAACCGGTTCAGTTGGCCCAGCCGCAGCGTGGTCATGAACATATCTTAGTGGTTGAGGATGACCCTTTAGTACGTGATCACGTGGTGAAATTACTGGAAAGTTTAGGTTACCGTATTACCTCGGCAAGTTCTGGCGATGAAGCTATCCAACGCTTACCTGAGCTGGAGGCTGTTGACTTACTCTTCACAGATATCGTTATGCCGGGCAAGTTAAACGGTTCAGAGCTGGCCGTTGCAGCGCAAGAAATGTATCCAGCTTTGAAAGTTATCTTCACCTCAGGGTATACCCAGGAAACCTTAATGCACCAGGGCCGTTTGAATGATGGTGTGCACTTGCTAAGTAAGCCTTATCGGCGTTACCAGCTGGCCGATAAATTACGTGCCGTGCTAGACCACACGTAATGAAATACCCTGCTATTTATGCTCGTTCAACGCATGCTCAGCTTCGTATAGCAGCTTCGAATACCCAAAGGTTGCTCCGTCAGTCGCGCTGGCGAATCCGACCGACACCTTCAATTTGAGTGCTTGTGTGGCAATACTTTCATTGATGGCTTTATCAACCTCATGTTGAAAGCGTTCAATAATGGAGGATAAATCAAATGGATGTTCAGCGTGGCGATTAATCATTAAAATGCTGAATTCATCGCCAGCAAAGCGGCCAATAATATCGGACTGGCGGAAACACCGGCGTAACACTTCGGCGATAATAACTAAGGCTTGATCACCGGCGTTATGACCGTAAACCTCGTTAAAATGTCGGAAATTATCAATATCAATTAATACCAAATAAATACCGAGCTGACTGCGCTTGGCTATTTTTAACATGCTGCGGGTGCGGTGTTCAAAAGCCGAGCGATTAAAGAGCTTGGTTAAGTGGTCAATGTCTTGGTACTCATTTGCTGCAATTTCTTCTTCCACCAATTTGGCCAGCTGTTTTAAGACTATTTTTTCCTGATCACTGAAGTGGCGAGCTTTGTTATCTATTAAACATAAGGTACCAATGCGGTCGCCGCTTTTCAGTTGTAATGGGCAGCCAGCATAAAAAAGTACCGGGTTTTTCTGGTCACTAGCCAGTGCGTTTTCTTTAAAGCGAGGATGTTTGCTGGCGTCATTCACCACAAATACATCTTGATAGCCTAAGGCATGAGCGCAAAACGACACTTCACGTGGGGTTTCTGGTATATCGAACTCTGGATGTGATTTGAACCATTGACGCTCAACGTCAACAAAAGAGATCAGTGAAATCGGTACGTGAAACAAGCGGCGGGCTAAACGGGTTATACGGTCGAACCGGTATTCTTCCGGGGTATCCAATATAGCTAAGGCGTTAAGCGCATCTATGCGTTGCTTTTCCATGTTTTGGTAGTATTTTTTTATCCAGGCTTCACAGTCATCGCCGGACATAGGTTTGGCGAGCACAAACCCTTGCAGAATATCGCAACCAATGCTTTTTAAGTAATTACGCATGGTTGCGGTTTCAACGCCTTCTGCCACTGAGGTTAAGCCAAGACTCTTGGCTAAGTCGATAACGCTTTTGATAACAGCTTTAGATTCTGCTGACTTATCGCCCGTGGTAATAAAAGAGCGGTCTACCTTAAGTTCTGAAAAAGGTAAGCGGGCCAGTTGCGCCAGCGAGGAGTAGCCGGTGCCAAAGTCGTCAATAGCCAGCCCGAACCCTTTAATACGAAGTTGGGTCAGAATATCCAACATCTCGGTTGGGTTTTCCATGGCGGTGGTTTCTGTTACCTCAAGAATAATTTGTTTAGGTTTAATACCATGCTTGGTGCAGCTATCTACGAGTTCATCAGGTAAATGGCGATTTTGCAGGTTAATAACAGAAAGGTTAATCGCCATGGTTAGGTTGTCAGGCTCCATGGTCAGGGTCATTGACTGATTCGGGGTAACCACCTGATTAAGCTGGGAAAACCAGCTTAGCGCCTGTTCATAAACTTGCTGGGTCAGTAAATCAATTTGGTGCGAGCGCTCGGCTAATTGAATAAAATAATCAGGTAGCACCGGGCCGTGTACTTCGTCATGCCAACGCGCGAGCACCTCAAAGCCCAACAGTAACTGACTGTGAGTATTAATTTTGGGCTGGAAATGCACTTTAATAAGGTCATTTTCTAAGGCGTGCTGTAAATCCTCAGCTGACGGAAACCATTGGTTTTTTTCCGTTGGAGTTTCTTCGCCGGAAAGGGGTTTGGAACGACGGTCGTGTTTAATAAAGTCAGTCAATATTTGACGAACCTCAGAAGCGCGAAAAGGTTTATTAAGTAACCCGGCTATTTCTAAACCATGTTCTTGCGCCGACAACGCGGATGAATTGACTATCCGTTTTCCGGCACCACTAACAATAATTAGTTTGGCCTTATGATTGATATCTGCAAGACGTTTAATTAACTCCACGCCATCGGTGTCCGGCATGATCAAGTCGACCATGATTAAGTCTGGCTCAAACAAGGTTAACTGTTCATAAAATGCCAAGGCTGTGTCAGTAAAGATGACATGGAAACCACATTGCTCAGCAATGTTTTTGAGCGTTTGGCCGACCAGCTCGTCGTCATCAATAATTAACAGCTTGTGTGCATTCATGTTTTTGTTATGCCTTCTTAGATTTTCAACATATGTTTAACTATCTTATTTTTCGTGTTAGCGATAGTAGTGACAACCTAACTAAATTACGATAGTCTTGACCCAGATCAATAAGTTCATTGAGAAGATAATGTATGTGGCCTTCGAAGCAAAAACTGGAGAACATTAGAGCTTTTATCAGAGCAACTGAAAAGTGTAGTTCTGAAATACATCTGTTGATTGGACTTTTGCTGGCGTCATGCATTGCCATTACTTTTAAGCTGATTGCCGGGGCTGGCGGCGTTCCGCATGTATTAGAGTACGGTCTGGTACTCTTGATTGTCATTAGTGCCTTTATTCATGGGCCTATGATTGGTGGTTTAGCCGGTTTTATTGTCGGTATGATGCTAAGCCCGCTGCTGGACACCTCGGTTAATGTAACTGCCCAAGTTAATGATTATTTTTGGTTGGTGCGGGTTGTGGTACTGACGTTACTAGGCCTTGGTGTGGGCACCTTAAAGCGCTTGGTTCTGCATTTACATGAGAAGGTACACGAAGCTGAACGGCGCATGAGTGGCACCAATTTGCCTAACTTAACAGCGGCGGTAGAGCATATTGATAAACTGCTAAAAGTGGCAAGTAACAAACCCGAAAAGCAACTGAACCTAGTCAATCTGCGCCTAGACAATATTGAAAAACTCCGCCAGGAACTTGGTCGCAAAGCAACGGATGAGTATTTGGTTATGCTGGCAGATAAACTGCAAAAGCGACTGGGTGCCGATGCCTATGTTACGCAAACCTCAAGTAATGAACTAACGGGTATTCATGCGTCAGAATCTACTGACGCGCTTGAGAAAATGCAAAACGAAATTAATTCAATGCTGCGTGAAACCGTGGCTATACAAGGTAAAGAACGTAAGCTTGAAGCTGCCGCAGGCCTATATAGAGTAGGTAATGCCGGGCAACGGAATAAATCGGTAGACCAGTTGATGCAAGAGCTAACGGCAACCACACAAAAGGCTGTCGACACCAAGCAAACAGTATTGGCAATAAATGATAGCCCGGCCGACGAACTCGATGAGGTTGGTGCTTTTTCAGTGAAACGACAGTTGCAAGAGGCTCTGGCCCGCAACGAATTTTGTTTTACATTATCAACCTCGCTTAAATACCGCTAATGGCTACTTTACCTCACTAGAGGTGATACCGCTTTGGAACCATCCGCGGCGCGGTATGATTTCCTTCGCTGAAGCCATGCCGATTCTGGAAGAAGCATCTATGGTGCAATACTTTTCCATGTGGCTGGTTCAGCATGCCCTGCAGGATGCCGAAGCATGGTTTAAGAAGGGCTACAAATTTCGTATCTCATTAAATATATCGCTAACTGATAAACTAGATTCGCGGGTACTGGCTTATATTCTGCGTGAAGTGCGGGCGCATACTATGGCCAGTGGCCTGTTTAGCTTGGAAGTTTCCGAGGCGGCGTTAGTTGTCGCAGATAAAAAATGTATGGATTATTTGACTCATATTCAGCACCAAGGGTTATCCATTATTGCCTCCGATTTTGGCGAAGGTAAAGCAACCATCCAAACCTTATTCCGGATGCCGGTAGATGCGGTTAAGTTTACTGCTAATTTGGTTACCAAAGCAGGCCATCACAGCGACAAAAAACGCGAACTTTACAGCTTAATCAAAATGGTTCGTTCCAAAGGTTTAACCACTATCGCCAAAGGTGTGCAAAATCGTGAGGCCTTGCTCATGCTCAAGCAACTCGGTGTTGACGAGTTACAAGGCCCCATTTTAAGCAAAGCGCTACCGAAGAAAGATATTCCCTGGGCTCGTATTCGTTAAGGTGCTATGGCGTGTTTGCGCTTAATACTTGGTGAATGTAACGAATCAGCTGATCCTTGCGGTAGGGCTTTGGTAACACTGGGTAAGGTGTATTGCCTTGGTTTTTTTTATGGGTATTGGCTTTCTCGGCAAAACCACTGGTTAATACAATGCCAGCCTGCGGATAGCGCTCGGCGAATACCTCAGCCAATTCAATTCCCGAGTGCTCGCCAGGCATGGATATGTCGCTAAACAAAAAATCAATGTTTGCTTCGGTATCACATATTTCTAGCGCCTGCGCAGCATGTTCGGCTTGCAGTACCTGAAAACCTTCTGAGGTTAAATAATTCACCGCCAGTTGACGGATTGGCGTTTCGTCCTCTACGACCAATATGGTCAGTTGAGTTGATGCAGCAAGCGGCACTGAATTATCCGGCTCTTCTGCTGCAAGAACGGAATCCGTTAACGGCAAATACAGACAGAATGTTGTACCTTGATTGATTTCTGAGCATACCGAAATATGCCCGCCAGATTGCTTCACAAAACCGAATACCATGCTTAAGCCAAGGCCGGTTCCGGAGTTATCGTCGCGGCGTGAAAAGAAGGGTTCGAATATGTGTTTAATATCTTTAGCTGGAATGCCATGGCCGTTATCCGAAACTTTTAACAGCATATAGCTTCCGGGTTGCAGGTCTGGGTGTAAGTCTAAATAACCCTCATCAAGTTCCGTTACTTGCGCCTCAATGGTGAACTCACCGTTGCCCGGCATCGCTTGTTTTGAATTGGTGGCTAAATTTAGCAACGCATTTTCAAGTTGTGCACGATCAATGAAAATACTCGGTAATTGCGAGTGTATCTTCAAAAAGAGTTTGTTTTCACTACCAATAGCGGTTCTTATTAACGGAGCGAGATCATTGAGTATGGTGTCAACAGCAAACTGCTTAGGATTTAAGGTTTGTCGACGGGCAAAAGCCAACAGGCTATTGGTTAGCGTAGCACCACGCTCAGACGCTTTTACAATAGTTTCCGCGAGCTGGCGCTGCGCGTCGTCGGTTAAGGTTTCGCACAGCATATCGGCGTTGCCCAAAACCACCGTTAGTAAGTTATTGAAATCGTGTGCAATGCCGCCGGTCAAATGACTTATCGATTCTAACCGCTGTACTTGTTGCAATTGTTGCTCCATGCGGTGCTCGCGGGTTACGTCACGCTCAACAGCAACCCAGTGAGTGTACCAACCGGTGTCATCGGCAATGGGCACTATATCCAACTCGAGCCAGATTTCGCGCCCATCTTTGGTGTAATTTAATACCTTGGCGCGCACTGATTGCCATTTTTTTAACGCGGCTCGAATTTTATCCAGCTCAGAACCCTGCGTCCCCGGGCCTTGTAAAATGCGCGGTGTTTTCCCCAGAATTTCGTTGGCGGTGTAACCGGTTTTGCGCTCAAAAGCTTCGTTTACGAATACCACTCGTGGACCCGGTTCCTGAACAGGTTCTGCTTCGGTAATAATAATCACATCGTTTAAGCGCGATACAGCGGTACGCAGTAGTTTTAATTGTTCCTGTTCTTTGCGTTGGCTGGTGATATCGCGCACGTATACCGCCAGGGTATCAGTGTTTGGGTAGCAGCGAATTTCCAGCCATATTTGTAGTGGTTGGTAGAAGGTCTGGAACGAATCAGGCTGTTGCTCCTGCATCACCGCTTGCAGGCGCGCAACAATCTCTTCATCGAAACCAAAGCTACTTTCGCTGCTTAAACGTGATTGCAGAATGTCGTAAGCTGAGTGCTGTAACACAGTGGTTGCGCGCCGATTTACGTAGGTAAACTGGAAGTCACGATCGAGGGTGAAAAATGAATCCGTAATACTTTCCAAAGTTTGGTGTAAGCGTTTTGCGGATTGACCGGCTTCGTCGCGCAAGCGACGGGTCTCAGTAATATCTGAACATGAACCGTACCAGGCTTCAATTTGTCCCTCGGAATTCAGCTTTGGTTTAGCCTGAGTGAGCATCCACACATAGTTACCCTTATAATTCCGAATACGAAATTCGACTGCATATGACTCGCCGGAAGCAAGGGACTGAGCCCAGATTTTGAGGGTACGTTCCAAATCGTCAGGATGCAGTAACGAGGTCCAGTTATCGAGAATATAGTCAGAGCTTCTGCCGGTGGTATCTATGAGCTGTGAACCGACATAAGCAAGCGATCCGTCTGGTTTAGCGGTCCACACCATAACGGGCAAAGCGTCTGACAAATCTTGAAAGTAGTTCTTTTGCGCTACCGCCCGGCGGTTGTATTCAGCAGTGTTTTGGGCTTGGCTAATAAGGTGTAGCAGTACATAGGTTGTACCAATAATAATAAAGGCCAAAGTTCGATTGGCTAATATATACCACTTCGCCAGTTCGGCATTTGTTTCAGGCGAAATAAAGAAGCCAAGCCAGTTAAATATCAGCGCGCAGCAGGTGACGGTAACGACCATGCGCATTCGGGCAATGGCGCTTGCTAGTAGAATAATTGGAATATACAAATAGCCGTGGGCAAATCCCAACTGGGTAAAGCTATCGGTAACCAGTACCAGTAACATCAGTACAACTAGCGTGACGCTGGCAATAACCCTTTGCGGACGCACTACGCCGAACATCGTTTGAAAAAGAAGCCTGCTCATACTCTATCCCTGTAAAGTTAATGAATAACATTAACAATTAATTGGATATTACGTGAGCACTGGTTGTTTTAACAACTTATGTTTGCGCCTTCAATGAAAACCTAAACGCAGACTAACTCTTCGGCTAATTGTTTCAGTACATGAGTTTCGCGATGAATTGATAATCCCATGCTAGCTGGAGCAGAAGTGAGTACTTGTTGATTATGCTCAATCGCGTGCTTTAACTTTACCCATTGTGGACGCATGCCATTGGCAATTTCGTAATGTTCCATTTTGGTTGCCGTGGTTTCTGCAGCCACGTCGCAGTGGTACCAGTAAGACTTCTGATACATGATTGGCCATTGCGGCTTCCAGTACGGTTGATATTCGCTCACCATGCCAAAAGGTTTAGGTTCACCCACCAAGGTAACACCAGCTTCTTCGCGCAATTCACGCTTGAGCGCCGGAATAAGTTGCTCGCCTTCATCGACACCGCCACCTGGAAAGCTAAAATCGTCATAGCGTTCGGTATACAGCAGCAGAATTTCATCGTCGCGCATGACAATGCCACGCACAGCTTGCCGGTAAAGCTTTTCACCGGTTAAATCGGTCAATGATGGGTGAATTAAATCAGCAATTAAGCGCATGCCAGTGTTCAGTGCCTGTAGGTTGATGGAAATACACACAATATTTTCTCATAAACAGGCTAGCGATAAAATGTATATTCTGGCTTAACGCGTGGCTTGGGTATAAATTAATTTGTACTTAAGTGTGGTACACCAATAGTTGTTGCAAGTTAACCGGGAGAACCTTATGCCAGCAACCGGAACTATTAATTATGTTGAAATGCCGGCCAGAGACATTGCCGCCACCAAGCAGTTTTTTGCGCAAGCTTTCGGCTGGGAGTTTATTGATTATGGCCCTGACTACGTCGCCATTCAAAAAGCCGGTCTGGACGGCGGGTTCTTTCAATCGGATAAGGTCGCAGTGACTGGTAATGGCAGTGTGCTGGTGGTGCTGTACAGCAGTGAGCTGGAAACCACACTGGATCGAGTGAAAGCAGCAGGCGGGGTTATCGTACATAATATTTTCTCGTTTCCTGGTGGTCGTCGCTTTCACTTTGCCGACCCTAATGGTAATGAGTTTGCAGTATGGTCTGAGCCTGCCACTGAGGCATAAAAAATACTTGCCAATTTTTCGGTTGGCGCCTTTTGCACCATCTCGGTATGCTGCCATGAGTTAGTAGCAGCGGATTAGTTTATGCGTATTCAAAACCCAGAAAAAGTGAGTCGTTACTATCAGGCGCTGCTCAATCGCGACCAGTCCTATGTCGGTATTTTTTATGTCGGGGTGGTTACTACCGGTGTGTTTTGTATTTCGTCGTGTCGCGCGCGTAAACCCAAGCCAGAAAATGTCGAATTTTACTGTTCGTTTAAAGATGCACTGAATGCTGGTTTCAGACCTTGCAAAATTTGCCGGCCTACCGAGAATGCAAACGAAGCACCTGCGCCGGTGGCGGCGGCTATTGAATTGGTGCGCAATAACCCGAAGCAAAAAATCTCCGATTATGAATTGCACCAACGCGGCATAAGTCCGGAGCAAACGCGTCGCTGGTTTAAACAAAATTACGGTATGACGTTTCAGGCATTTCAACGAATGTACCGTATTAACATTGCGTATAGAGAACTAAAAGATGGACGCACCGCAACAGCCACAGCTTTCGAAACCGGCTACGAGTCGTTGAGTGGTTTTGGCTATACCTTTAAACAAGTAATGGGGCGCTCGCCCACGAATTGCACAGAGGATAATGTGATTGTAATCAACCGCTTTACCACACCACTTGGGCCCATGTTTGTTGGCGCCACAGAGCAAGGCGTATGCCTACTGGAATTTGTTGATCGGCGCATGTTGGAAACCGAATTTAAAGATCTGCAGCGGCGCTTACAAGCGACTATTGTGACCGGCGAAAACGAGCATACTAACCAAGCCCAGCAGCAGTTACATGAATACTTTGCCGGTACTCGCAAAGAATTTACGCTAACGCTGCATACGCCGGGTACAGAATTTCAGCAGCAAGTGTGGCAGGTATTGCACGACATTCCTTATGGCGAAACGCGCAGTTACCAAGCTCAGGCAGAAAGTATTGGCAATCCAAAAGCTGTGCGTGCCGTGGCCTCGGCCAATGGCTGCAATCGTGTGGCCATTGTTATTCCCTGCCATCGGGTGATAGGTAAAAACGGTACCCTCACCGGCTATGGCGGTGGCTTAGAGCGCAAGCAGTGGCTATTGGAGCATGAACGTCGGCATCTTGGTTAGGAGTAACGGGTTAAGTAACGGTTCTAGGTTACCGCGTTGCGCTGCTGCCAGCGTTCGCTTAAATGCGCTTTCGATTCAATAACATCGGCTAACGTCTGCACGGCCAGGTAAACATCGTGGAAGCTATTGTATAGCGGCGCAAAGCCAAAGCGCAGGTAATTGGGTGAGCGGAAATCTGCAATCACGTCGCGCTCAATCAGTGCCTGGCAAATACCGTATGCATGCTCGCTTTCGTAACTGAGTTGACTACCCCGTTGGTTCGGATCTTTTGGCGCTATTAAAGTTAGTTCGCTGGTTAGCCCGAACTGCATTACTAAGTCGTGACAGAGCTCACTAAGCTGCATCGATTTGAATCTTAACTGCCCCATATTTACGCCTTTAAAGGCATCCAGTGCCGCATCTACCGCGCTCATAGAAAGCACCGGCGGCGTGCCCGCTAGAAACTGACTGATCCCCGGTGCCGGGCTGTAGTCAGCAGTGAATTCAAAGGGGTTTTGGTGACCCATCCAACCCACCAAGGGTTGCTGCAGCTTGGCGTGATGCCGCTCGGCCGCATAAATAAAGGCTGGTGCACCGGGGCCACCATTTAAATATTTATAGGTACAACCCACCGCAAAGTCAGCTTGCCAGGCGTCTAAATCAACGGGTAATACACCAGCACTATGCGCTAAATCAACAATCACCATAGCGCCCGCCGCATGAGCTTTGGTTATTAATGCTGCAACATCAAGTCGCCGGCCAGTGCGAAAGTTTACCTCGGTAATTAATAGTACGGCGGTGCTTGCTGTTATGGCATCGGCCAGTTGGTCTTCTTCGGCCAATACCAATTCGCAGCGTTGGTTGCCCAGGAATTGTTGCAGGCCCTGCACCATATACAGGTCGGTTGGGAAGTTGTCGGACGTAGACAACACCTGATTTTTCTGTGGCTGCTTTGCTTGCACCAGCGTAAGTGAAGCGGCTAGCGCTTTGAATAGGTTCACCGAAATAGAGTCGCAGCAAATAACTTGCCCCGGTGCGGCGCCAATTAATGCAGCAATCTTTTTGCCAACCCGCTGGGGCAAACCAATCCAGTTATGCCGATTCCAACTGGTAATGGCATCTTTTCCCCATTGCCGGTTCGTCACTTCGGCCACCCGTGCGTGCGTGTCATGACTCATCAGGCCCAGCGAGTTGCCATCCAGATATACTTGTCCCGCAGGGATATAAAAGCGGTCCCGGGCAAAGCTTATGGGATCGTTGCTATCAAGCTCTAGCACGTTTTGTTTGGTAATCATTTGGCACTCTCCTGGCTACCAGCCGAGCTTTGTATACTCTGCTGCAGCGCGGTAATGATGTGGCGCCATGCCGGGGCACCCGGATGAATCATATCGAAATGGCCAGCGTCTTTAATTGCCACTGTTGTGGCTCCTAACAGCTGTGCTTGCTGCAATGGTACTACTTTGTCGGCTGTGCCATGAATAAGCAAGGTCGGGGTGCTGGGTTCGGGCTGACTGGCCGGATTTGCCAGTTGATAGGCGGCTTCTAGTTGCACTGGCGTACCGCCCATAAATGCCTGCGCACCTTGCTCGCAGCCGGAATTGCCCGATGCATAGGTGGCAAGATTAGTAATTGCTGCCAAACCGATAACTTTATCAATATCTACCGACGACTGCTGTGCGGCGAGCAAAGCAAGGTGGCCCCCGGCGGAATGTCCCATTAAGGTTAGATCATCTAAGTTAAGACTTGGTTGCTGGCTTAATGCGCCAAGCGCAGCTTGAATATCTTGCAATGATCCAGGCCAGCCACCGCCGGGTTCGCCAGCGCGCCGATACTCAATAGACCACACCGCAAAACCTTCGTCCCGAAGCGCTGTGGCAAAGGCCCAGCTGTGTTTTATATCGTATGCACTAAGCCAGCAGCCGCCATGAATAAATGCTACTACCGGGGCATTCGCCGCTTGGGGCAGCCACAGTTCAGCATATTGCGATGGCGCTGAGCCATAGTTAATACGTTGGTTGGGTTTAGCCGTCGGTAGTTGGGTTAGCGCCTGATAGGGCACCTGAGCTGCTACCGATGGGTATTCTACTGGAGCCGGAGCGGTTTCATTCGATCTGGTAATAACCGTGCAAGCGTTCAATGATGTAGCTATACAAGCGGCTGCTAAAAGCGAGTGTGTTTTCATGGGTATGCTCAGTTACTGCAGTTAAAATTAGCCGGAATCGCAATCTGTGTATCCTGCAATAAAGTGCGCTAATAATCTATACAACTTACGTATAAATGATGTTTTTCTGCCATGCCCTCAAGCTGTGGTAGCATTTACCCAAAGTGTTCCCAACTATAACTGCGCTGGAGAAACCCATGTTCGCATTCCTGTTGTTTAGTTTTGTATTAAGTGTGTTTGGTGTGATTGCCTATGTAAAAGTGCAAAACCTTGAAAAACGTCTGGACGAGTTACAGCAAGAAAAACAAAAAATTGATAAGCCCGAGGACTAACAAGTAATGATAACTATTCGGCGAGCAACCTATGATGATGTGCCTGCTTTGCATGCTTTGGCAGAACGCTTTTTACTGAAAAATTTAAAAGATCCTGAAAATACCGGCTTCCTGATTTCTAACTTTTCGCCCGAGGTATACAAGAACTACGTTGATACGGCGGAATATTTTTGGGTAGCCGAACAAGAAGGTGAGCTTGGTGGCTTTCTGTTGGCGTATAAAAGTGAATCCATTAAGCCGGAAGAAGTTATTAATTCGTGCCTGCGCTACGCAGTGGTTGAGCCTTTTACACTGATTAAGCAAATTTGCGGCAGCGGCCAGGTACGGGGCGCGGCATCAGCACTTTATGCGAAGTTGTTTGAAGAAATGGATACGGATTTGGCCTTGGCAGCTGTGGTAAATGAGCCATTAAATACCAAATCTATTGAGTATCATCGCAAAGTTGGTTTTTCACATTTGTGGGATTTGCACCCACCAGCAGATTATGACGGCGTTACTCGTGCCCGTTCAATTTGGTACTACTCGCGCAAAAATGAACGCCCGCAAACTCGTATGGCACAGGTAAATCGCCATGAACTGGTACAGCACCTGATAGAAAAAGAACAAGGCACTGCCAGTTTGTACATGCACGAGGACAACTTAAACTGGACCAAGTTGGGCATGTTGGTTAGCTTTATGACCGCTATTCTTACCGCCTTTGCCTTTTTGCTAGAGCGCGATGCCAACACCACCAACAACTGGATTGTCAGTGTATTGGTGGTTTTTGGCTTTGTCGTGAATATTATGTTTTATCTGAAACTGAAATCGGGGCTTGGTTTTTTAAACCATCATAAAAAGAACCTGCGCCGCTTTGATGACGCCATTGCCGGCATGATGCCGTCAATTCCTCATTACTTGGATCAAAATACGATAAAGCAGTCGGTTACGGTACGGGTAATGATTGCGCTACCGCTATTCAGTTTGGGGCTTTGGAGTGTGTGCTCGGCGCTGCTGATTCACCGATATTTCTTCAATTTTTTATAACTAATTAAAAAATATAAAGAAATAAACAGTACAAAAATTAACCAATTGGTTAACTTCCAAACTATACTTAATGTTAGGCATAAGTAGATCGTAAGGAGGTTACCATGCGATTGTTAGGTGTCTGTATTGCAACCTTGGTACTCGTTGGATGTTCTAACGGCTCGAACTACGCGGCAACGCAAAAGTACAAGTACGTTATCGACCACGGCGAAGTAGAACAGGTAGAACGAGCGGCACGCCAATCAGTACATCGTGTTGATGTTTACTGGGTGAACCAGCCGCGCAAACGAGTATTGGTTGAAGAAGGTGTTCACAATAAACCATAGCTGGTTTGTACGTTGATAAGCGAAAGGAAAGTGTTCCGAACACTTTCCTTTTTATTTGGTCAGTTTAGTTAAGCGCAGCGTCGATCAATTTCTTGTTTCAGTGGCTTACGCAAGCCCAGCATAAATACCACTTCGGCAACCACAAATAACGGACCAATAGCCAGCCCCATAATGTCGTCCACAAAGGCAGGTTTGCGGCCTTCAAAGTAGTGGCCAATGAATTGGAATACCCAACCTACGACAAACAGGCCGATACCCCATGTTAACCATTCGCCAGTGGTTTGCTGAGCAATGGCACTGCCTACGTTCAGACATATCCACAATAACAGGGCCATAAGTAGGCCGAGTGGAATATCCAGGCGCACATAAAAAATAACAGCCACAATCACAACGATATTGGCCGGTGAGATACTCAGTCCGCCAATAACAAAATCAGGTCGCGATAGCAGAGTAATTAGGGCCAGCACTATCATCGGAATCCCCACCAAGTGGGTTAAAATATTCTTAAAGTTACGATGGTATGCCGCGTATTGGGCAAGATGATCGGTAATTGTTTTATGAGCCATGGTGCTTTCCATTTAATGTTCTGGCGGTTCTTTACAAACCGTTACTTGATTCAAGCTTGCTACGCTGTGACCGCGGTGTCAATATGAATACCAATGCACGCACACGAGTAAATTGAGGGAAAAATTATGCGCGAGCAACTGGAGCGTAGGGCTTTTATGGTATTGCTGATTATTGTCAGCGTGCTATTTTTGCTGGTGCTGGAACCCTACTGGGGCGCTATTTTTTGGGCGTGTGCTATTGCCGTTATTTTTTATCCGGTACAAAGCTGGCTGAACCGAAAAATCGGAAATAAACCCAATACCGTGGCATTAATCACCTTATTGCTGTGCATGGTTATTGTGGTGATACCTGTGTTGTTGATTGCCTCAGCTTTTGTTAATGAAGGCGTGCAGCTGTATAAGGCGATTGATTCCGGCGACATCGATCCGAAGCAAATCATTACCCGCCTGCAGGAAGCCTTTCCTACGGTCATTTCGTTATTGGAACGCCTGGGCATTGAAGTCGGCGATTTACGCACTCGTATTTATGAGGGAGCTACCCAGGCAAGCAAGTATCTGGCCAGCGAAACCCTAAGCTTTGGTACCGGCACGGCCAGCTTCTTTATCTCCTTGTCGCTGATGTTATATCTGGCATTTTTCCTGTTACGCGACGGCAACCGACTGATCGACCTGATGGTGAAAGCACTGCCCTTGGGCGACGAGCGTGAACGTAAATTGTTTTCGAAGTTTGCTGAAGTTACCCGCGCTACGGTGAAAGGTAATTTAGTAGTGGCCATAGTGCAGGGTACTTTGGGCGGTATTATTTTCTGGATTCTGGATATTCCCGCACCATTACTGTGGGGCGTCGTCATGTCGGCCTTGTCGCTTATTCCTGCCGTGGGCGCCGCGCTGGTATGGTTACCGGTAGCCATTTATTTATACGCGCTGGGCGACTGGGTGGAGGGCACCGTGTTAGTGGCTTACGGCGCTATAATTATTGGCCTGGCCGACAACGTATTGCGGCCTTTACTAGTTGGTCGCGATACCAAGCTGCCCGACTATATTGTGTTGTTCTCAACCATTGGTGGGCTAGCGTTAATGGGTATTAACGGTTTTGTTATTGGCCCGCTAATTGCCGCGTTATTTATTGTTTCCTGGGACATCTTTATGCGTGAGTTTAACGCTGACCCCGACAACCGCGATAACGACGGTTCCGGCAGCGATTAAACCTCAGTTTGTTTACGACTATAGTATGAGCTTAAGGTGCTGGAATAATGACCGATAACAATAGAGACTAACCAAGTTAAGTTTTAGTTTCGGTAACCTATTGTTGGACTGCCATGAAGCATACTAGAGTTGGGTTTTTATTCGTTACACTTGGGCTTGCACTAGCACTGCAAGCCTTAACGCTGTGGTTGCTGGAAACGCTGTGGCTACAGCTAGTGTGTAGCCTGATTATTATTGTGGCAACAGTGCTGTCGAACCAATGGCGAACAACTCGCCAAGGTAGTACTGCGCAGCTGCAAACCAATGCCAGTGCAGCTGGCGAAGCCGAAGCCAACAGCCGTTTAGCTGATGTTGCGAAAAATTCCGGTAGTAACGCCATTTCAACAGCTGAATTAAGCCATACTATTACCTCCCTAAATAAAGTTCTGCATAATTCTATCGCCCGTTTAGGTAATGCGGTGCGCAACTCCAATACCGTCAGTGAACGTGCCCAGGACATTCATCAATTCAGCAGTGAAGTGGCCGCCGCCGGTGAGCAAACCCTGCAAATTAGTGTTACCGGCCAGCGACAGGTGCAACAGTTAACCACTGAAATTGCTGAAATGGTCAAAGAAAGCCGTCGTGCGGCCACTACGGTTGCAGGGTTGCGCGACAAAGCCGATCAAATTCGCAAGGTTACCGACGTTATTCGTTCCATTGCTGATCAAACCAACTTATTGGCGCTCAATGCGGCCATTGAATCGGCGCGAGCCGGTGAGCATGGGCGGGGTTTTGCGGTAGTCGCTGATGAAGTGCGTTCGCTGGCTGCACGTACCTCAACAGCAACGGTTGAAGTTGGCGATTTGGTGGAAGCCATTCATCAGGAAACTACCAGTGCCGCCAGTATTATGGACTTGCTGTCGGAACAGGTGGAACGACAGTCCGCCACTACTGGCACTATGGCAACTCAATTGGGCGACATTGCTGGGCAGGCGGAAACCATGGAAGCGCAATTGCACAATATTGCCGCTAGCGTTGGCGACAATCAGCAAGATCTTGGTGAGAACGCCCAGTTATTAAGCGAGGTTGAAGCTGAATTACTGAATCAGCAGCAACAAATGGATACAGTGACCAGTCAGGCAAGTGGGCTTGAAGCTCAGGCCGAGCAATTACTGGCGTTGTTGGTGGAGTCTGATGAAAACTCTCCGCACCGCCAAATATACGATATTGCCCGGCACTCAGCTGATCAGGTTGAGGCCCTGTTAACTGCCGCCTTACAAAGTGGCAAGCTAACTGAAGTGGAACTATTTTCGCGGAACTACAAAACGGTACCCGGAGTAGAGCCAAAGAAATTCGAAACGCCTTATACCGAGTTTTTTGACCACGAACTGCCCGCTATTCAGGAAGCCGCGTTAGAGCAAAATACCCATGTTGTATTTGCTATTACCACTGACCCTAACGGTTATGTGGCGCGCCATAACAATGCATTTAATAAACCCCTGACCGGGAATCAACAACAAGATCTGGTGGGCAACCGTTCGCGGCGTATGTTTGATGACAAAACCGGTAGCCGTTGTGGTTCGCACACGCAGAAATTGCTGCTCCAAACCTATAAACGTGACACCGGCGAAGTGATGCATGACTTGTCGGTGCCCATTCATGTGAATGGTAAGCATTGGGGTGGCTTCCGCATCGGTTACCACCCACTATAATCCTTACTACTAGCTATTGGATTTACCGCTGACAAACTCAGGATAGGCGGTAACGCCACATTCAGAAATGTCAGCGCCTTCGTACTCAGCTTGTGCACTAACCCGTATACCTATGGTTGTACGCAATAACCACCAAACCAGCAGGCTGACACCGAACACCCAGATAAAGATACAGAAAGCACCAAACAGCTGCGTCAATAGGTTAGCTTCTGGGTTGCTAAGCGGAACCAGCAACAAACCAAATAAACCAGCCACGCCATGCACCGAAATCGCGCCGACTGGATCATCAATGCGCAAGCGGTCTATTGTGATAATGGCAACGACAACCAACAAACCAGCGGCAAGGCCAATGAACGCGGCCAACCATGGTGAAGGTGACGCGGGGTCTGCGGTAATGGCTACTAAACCGGCCAGCGCGCCGTTTAAAATCATGGTCAGGTCGGCTTTGCCCCAAATCCGGTGCGTTAATATAAGGCTGCTAATGGCGCCGCAAGCCGCTGCGGCATTGGTGTTCACAAAAACGTCGGCTATAGCCAGAGCATTCTCAGTGTCCGACAACCGCAGTTGCGACCCGCCGTTAAAACCGAACCAGCCCATCCACAGAATCAGCGTACCTAAGGCGGCCAGTGGCATGTTGGCACCCGGAATAGCCTGAATGGAACCGTCTTTAAAGTACTTGCCATAGCGCGGCCCCAACAGCAATACACCAGCTAAGGCTGCTGCAGCACCGGCCATATGCACAATTCCCGAACCAGCAAAATCGACAAAGCCAGCTTCGGCAAGAAAACCACCGCCCCAGGTCCAGTAGCCTTCAACCGGATAAATAAAGCCGGTGAGTACCACTGCAAAAACTAAAAAGCTAAACAGCTTCATGCGTTCGGCAACCGCGCCCGAAACTATCGACATAGCCGTGGCAACAAACACCACCTGAAAAAAAAAGTCGGCGGCCTGCGCATGAGTAGCATCGCTAGCGGTTTCACCATAGCCCAGCGCAAAGCCCGGAAGCCAGCCACCTGCGGTATTGTTGGTGTACATAATGCCGTAGCCCACCAGCAGAAACAGGGTGCAGGCAATGGCGTACAAGGTAATATTCTTGGTGAGAATTTCGGTGGTGTTTTTGCTGCGTACTAAACCAGCTTCAAGCATGGAAAAGCCGGCCGCCATCCACATAACTAGCACACCCGACAGCAGCAAATAGAAAGTATCCAGAGCAAAGCGCAATTCCGTTACTGTGCTACTAAGTTGCGTTGTTTCCATGTTAACACTCCTTAAATTGCGTCATCGTCGACTTCGCCGGTGCGAATTCGGACCACGTGTTCCAGTGCCGTGACAAAAATTTTGCCATCGCCAATATTGCCGGTGTGCGCGGTTTCAGTAATGGCTTCAACCACGCGCTCAACCAGCGCATCGCTGGTGGCGATTTCAATTTTCACCTTAGGTAAAAAATCAACCCGATACTCAGCCCCGCGATATAGCTCGGTGTGTCCTTTCTGCCGGCCGAAGCCGCGTACTTCAGTTACCGTTAGCCCCTGACAACCTATTTCTGCAAGGGCTTCACGAACGTCATCTAACTTAAAGGGTTTGATGAGTGCAGTGATTAGTTTCATGGTTTTTCTCCTGACTCGTGAAGCAACATGCCCGTGGCATGACGAGTGAACTCTTCAGTAATCGTGCCAAACAGGTAACCCTATGATTTATATAGAAACGGCCTGCGCGGGGGCGTGAGTTGTTGCATCATTGTTGAGCAATGGATTTATAGGTGCACCAAATTGGTGCGTGAAACCCTGGGGTTAAACGCCTTTTTACTGGACAATTGCAGCACAAAAAATTATCGTTGTGGGCCTTCACAGACGAACAAAATGGGTGTGTAAACTAATGCAAAAAGGGTGGCTTTTTCGAGTTACTGGCGGGTTGATGCTGCTGTTGTTAGCAGGTTGCCAGAACATTCCTTTTGTATCTGATACAGAACCCAAGCGCGCATCTTTGGATGAAGTGTTACTGGAACAAGTGCAGTTCTATCGGCCGTACGAAATTTATAATGCTGATTTTGCAGCACAACTGTTAGGCCCGGCGCGCGGCATTGATTGTCAGCAAGGCTGGACCGATGACGCCCCGGAACAGCGCAGTGCGTTGCTGGCTTTAAAAGCAGATGTTCTGAACGTCGGTGGTAATGCGGTAGTACTGACGCACTGCCAGGCGGTTGAACTAAATCAGTGCAATGCTGCAATTCAGTGCGATGGTACTGGTTATTTAGTGGATGAAGAGCAACGCAAACAACAGCAATCATCGAACTCACCATTGGATAAACCCGACATTTGGTTTTAAAACGCCGATTTTTAGGAGTAGGGGCTATGCGCACTGGTTCGCGTCCAACTGACTTGATTGGCCAAACCGATCTATTACGAATTAACTCGTTATCGCAGCTTACCGGCTGCGATATCTTTTTAAAGTGCGAATTTCAAAATCCTGGTGGTTCGATTAAAGACCGCGCGGCGCTGCAAATGGTGCAGGACGCGGTTAGTAGTGGTGCACTGGAACCGGGCATGACTATTGTTGAGGGGACCGCCGGCAACACCGGTATCGGCCTGGCTTTGGTGGCGAAGTCACTGGGTTTTAATATGCTGGCAGTAATGCCCAACGACCAGGCGCCTGAAAAAGAACGCATGATCGCCTTGCATGGCGCTGAACTTAAAACAGTAAACCCAGTGCCGTTTCGCGATGAAAATCACTTTTACCATACCGCCCGCAAAATGGCTGAACAACGCAGCGACTATTGGTGGGCAAATCAGTTTGAAAACACCAGCAATGCACGTGCTCACGAGCTGCAAACCGGCCCGGAAATTTGGCAACAAACCCAAGGTGCTATCGATATTTTAGTGTCGGTAGCTGGTACCGGCGGCACTATTGCGGGCAACTCGCGCTTTTTAAAACAACAGAAACCTGCTTTACGGGTGTGGTTAACCGACCCCGACGGCTCTGGTTTATATAGCTATTTGCGCAGCGGCGAATTTGTTGCCGCAGCTGGCGGCTCCATGACCGAAGGTATTGGTATTATGCGGCTGGTTGAAAATTTCAAACAGGCAAAAGTGGATGCGGCGGTGAATTTACCCGATCAGGATTTATTGGCGTTGTCGCGCTACGTACGTGACCGCGATGGCATAGTGTTGGGTAGTAGTTCAGCGTTGAATGTGGCAGGTGCTTTGTGTGCCGCCGCGCAATCTGGTCCCGGTAAAACCATAGTTACTTTTGCCTGTGATTTAGGCGAGCGCTCCAGTAGTAAACTGTACAATCCTGAATACCTGCGTAATCGCGGTTTGAGTATGGATCTTGAACCTATTACCGAGCTATATGCGCGCTACAAAGACGCTGGCGAAACCATTTGGTGGAATCGTTAAGGGTCGGTAAAGTAACCGCCGAACGCTTGCACCTATGTACCACTGTGGCAAACTGAATCTTTACATTTACGCTTGAAGGGGCAGCGATAATGCATCGCTTGTTGCAGAGTCTGAGTATTTGCTTATTGTTGGTGGCGCCAGTAATTCTGGCGCAGCAGCCCACCAGCGATGAGCCGCAAACGCTAGAAGCTCAGTTTGGCTATGACGTAGCACGTCAGGCGAAAGAGCGCGCTGAGAGTGAGTCTAAAGTAGAGTCAGCACCGCCAGGTACTGCGTTCAAGCAGCAAAGTGATACGGATAGCAGCACCGCTAAGCCCGCAGAAAAATCCGCGCAAGAATCTGAATCAACGTCTGAACAAGAGCAAGAACAAGAACAAGAACAAAAGCAAGAACAAGAAGGCGAGTCCGAACCGACCCCGGAACAAACAACGCCAGAATTAAAACAATTACCCGAGCTTGAATCTGAAACCAACTCCGAACAAGCGTCAGAACAAGCAACTGAGCAAGAGCCCGCGGTGGTTGAAGACGACACCATTATAGGTGAACCTTTCGGGCCACCTGTCCCCGCTGCCAAACCCATTAAAATAGCCCATCGTGGCGCGCCGGCCTACGTTCCCGAACACACCGCCGAAGGTGTGGCTATGGCCCATGCGTTCAATGTTGATTTCATTGAGCAAGATGTGGTGCTCACCCGCGATAGTATTCCGGTGGTGTTGCACGACATTCGGCTGGACCATGTCAGCAATGTCGCTAAAGTATTTCCGAAAAAAATTCGCCCTGATGGTCACTTTTATGTGATGGACTTTAGCCTGGATGAGTTACGAAAGCTGCGGCTAAACGAGCGGGTTGTTTACCGTGAAGCAGAGCAGCCGGAGGCTGAGGAGGAAGAAGCCGAATCTGCTGAAACGGCCGCCACGACTGAAGCAGCTGAATCCGCAGATGAGTCTGGTGAGCAAGTTGCCGCAGACGAATCGAAAAAGCGCAAGCATTACTACGCCGACAAAGTGGCAGAGCCTAAATACCCACAGCGGTTCCCCCTGCAGCAAGGTCGTTTTGGTATTATGACGTTGGCCGAGCAACTGGAGCTTATACACGGACTGAATCAGTCGCGTGGTAAAGACATTGGTGTTTACATTGAGCTGAAATCCAGCCGTTGGCATCAGCAGCAAGGCTACGATTTAATGGCGCAGGTAATGACCGTGCTGGCACGTCATGGCTACGATGATGCTCCCATGCCAACCCGCATCTTCTTGCAAAGCTTTGATCCCGAAGATTTACGTCGCTGGCATCGTGAGTTCCGAACCCGGGCCACCCTGGTGCAACTGATTGGTGAGAATAGCTGGAATGAAGCCAGTGTTGATTATTCCAGCATGCGCACCTCAGCCGGTTTAGAAGCTACCGCAAATCAGGCGCATGCTATAGGGGTTTGGCTGCCGCATGTTATTTCGGGAGTTAACGAGCAAGGTGAGCCAGAATATACAGACTTGGTGAAAAATGCCCACAAAGCCGGCCTGAAGGTACATGTGTATACGTTACGAGCCGATGACTTACCGGATTTTGCCCCAGACTACGAAACCCTGCGGACCTGGTTATTAGATGCGGGTATTGATGGTTACTTTACCGACGCGCCGGATCTTTAAGCGGGTTTAGGTAGGCTTAACGGGCGGCGCATACGATAGCCATCAGTGCCATCGTCATAATACTGCGCCAATACATCAACAACCGCAAAATCCAGCTGCTCGTACAGCGCAATAGCTCCGCTATTATCACTTTTCACTTCCAACGACATCGATTGTGCCTGCAGCTTGCGGGCATACTCAATGATGTGCTGCATTAGTGCTTTAGCAACACCCTGGCCGCGTGCTTCAGGCGCAATAGCTATGGAGTACAGCCGCCAGTTGGTGCTATTGCTACGGGTTAGCAATAAACTGTAGCCCAGCAGTGTTTGTTGGTTGGTAACCAAATGAATATGGGCGCTTTGGCTGGCCAGCAAGCGCTGGAAACTGCGCTTGCCAATACGGCTGTAATCAAAACATTTGGCTTCCAGTTCGGTGAGCAAGCCGGCGTCAGCCGGCGAACCCAGACGAATGTCCCAGTCTTGCTTACTTTTCATCAAGGCGGCGCGCGAAGTCGTTCATAATAATGCGGTACAGCTCGTCACCTAACAGCAAGTCCTCAACGCCCGCATCAATGGACGGATTGTCGTTAATTTCAATAATCACCGGCCCTTTGTCGGTTACTTTCATGTCGACACCGTATAAGCCATCACCAATTAATCGGGTCGCCTGCAGTGCGGTTTTCACCACGTCTTTCGGTACCTGGTGCACACCAACGGTTTCGAACCCACCGGTTTTGGCACGACTGATTTCGCTGCCATGGTTGTAAATTTGCCAGTGATTGCGGGCCATGAAATATTTACAGGCGTAAATAGGGCGATTATTTAAAATACCGATACGCCAGTCAAAGTCGGTTGGTACAAATTCTTGCGCCAACAAAATAGTCGAGGTACTGAAAAGCTTTTCGGCCACTTCCTGCAGTTCGGTCTCGTTTTCGGCTTTCTCCACACCTATTGAAAATGAACCATCTGGAATCTTCAGTACCACTGGGTAACCCATGCGTTCGCCAATAGCTGCATAGTCAATTTTCTGCTGACTTAACAGCAGCTCAGTGCGCGGCGTTGGAATTTCGTGCTTGTCTAACAGCTCTTTCAAAAAGACTTTGTTGGCGCACTGCAAAATAGAATTCGGCGCGTCAATGACCACCATGCCGTTGGCTTCGGCTTTTTTCGAAAAACGGTAGGTATAATGGTTTATTCGTGTGGTTTCACGAATAAACAGTGCATCAAACTCCAGCAACCGGTTGAAGTCGGCTGAGGTAATTAATTCAGCTTCAATGTCAGCGTCTTTGGCGGCTTTCAAAAACTTGGCCAGGGCTTTTTTATCGCTGGTAGGAATAGGCTCATCCGGGTCATGCAAAATCGCCAAGTCATAGCGGTATTCTTTGCGGGTACGGGCCTTGCGCCACACGCGCTTGCTGAAGTTGTCCAGTGACTCACCAAAAAAGGTCTGTTGCTCGTCATTCAGTTCATTCATGGCACCGGATTGTAGTTTGTTAATAAACCAACGCCCCTGATACGAGAATTCTACCCACAAAATTGGGCAGGGGTAGCGTTCGAATATTTGGCGCGCAAAGCCGGACAGCTGCGACTGCTGAGCCATGCCAAAGCAAATCAGCACCCGAACAGATTCTGACTGCGGCTTATCAGCTAAAAACTTACTCAGCTGTTTATCCGTATTAGTCAGCAGTAACTGATAATGCGAGAAGTTCGCTAAGTCGTTAATAGTAGAAACCGACGGAATAACGCGCTGGCCGCGTGCTTCAGCCAGCAGACTCACATAATAACCGGTCGACAAGTAGCTTAAGTCGCCACACAAATTTAAGATGTGCGAGCGGGTGCGGCTGGATTGTTGCAACAAATATTCATCGGTCGTGACCGTTGACTGAGTTGGATAGTAGGGTTGCCAGTCAGTAATATCGTCAAGAATTACGAGCGCTGAATTTTGCATTGAAACTCCAAAAGGAACATAAAATTGTGTGCGGCCGTTGTGCTGGTTTGATGAGCATTAACGGTGCGCATATTTAACTGGCTTTACGAAAAAACGCAAGAGCCTTTGATAGAAATAAGCTATTCTTTATTCAAGTATTTATCAACATCAGCATTCCCGCAAGTCGGCGACTTTTAGAAGCGCTACCGGGCTAGCTGCAAGGAGCACTGGATATGCTAACGTTATTGGCAAAATTGCTAAAAGCGCTGAACTCGGAAACCGGCGCCTGGGCACTCGCCTTTGCTTTCGTATTGGGCATGATGATTGGTTTCACGCCATTTTGGCGCGTACACAACGTGCTGATTTTACTGTTCGCCTTAATCTTCCGGGTTAACTTGTCGGCCTTTATCGTATCTTTCTTAGTTTGCACCGGTATTGCCTATTTATTGGACCCGGTATTTCACAGTGTAGGTTCGGCCTGGCTCAGTAGCGAAAGCTGGCGCGGCGTGTGGGAAGGAATGTACAGCTCACCCTGGTGGCGCATCACTCAGTTCCATCACTCAATTACGCTGGGTAGCCTAGTGATATCACTGGCACTGGCGCCCTTTGTGGCGGTTGGTAGTTACTTTATTGTGGTGAACTATAGGCTACGTATTCAAAAATGGTTCTTAAAGCTCAAAATAGTGCAGGCACTGCGTGCTAATAAATTCTGGGCCATCTATTCAGACTTGCGGGGGTAAACGACATGACCAAGCAGTTACGTCAAAGTACGATTCGCTGGCCTGGCGTTGGCGCATTCTTCATTATTATTGCGTTACTGGTGGGCTTTTCCTTTTTGTTACTCGATACCATTATTAAATGGACGCTGGAAAGCTCGCTGGGCACGTTAAACCGGGCCGAAGTAAATATCGAGTCGGTTGCGCATGGCTGGGTGCCACTTAGTCTTACCGTTAGCGGAGTGCAGGTGACAGACCCGGCGCAACCTGAAAATAACCGGGTGGTGGTAAATGAGTTGCGCGGTGATTTGGATTTAGGTGAGTTACTGGTTGGCCGGGTTATTTTTGACCAGCTGAATGTGACTGGCATACGCGTCAATCAACCGCGCCGAAGCCCTGGCGAGGTATATACTCAACTGACGAAAGACGAGGTAAGTCAGGCTGCCAGTGAGCGCTGGGCATCGCTCAAAATGGAGCTGCCGTCGATGGATGACGTAATGGCGCAGGTAGACTTGCAAACTGACATTGTTATTGAACGCGCCAAGACCAATTTGGACGAGCAAAAGCAAAAGCTGAAGCAAACCCGAGACGCTTTACCTTCCAGTGAGCAGTTGGCCGAGTATGAAACCAAGGTAAAAGAATTACTGGACGGTGACATTGAAAGCGCCACTGAGCTAGCCGCGCGCCGTGAGCAACTGGAAGCGTTAAAAGCCAGGTTCCGCGCCGATCGCGACAGTGTGAAGGCATTCAAAACGCAGGTTGAAACGGCAAAAGAAATTGTGCAAAGCGATATTAGCGCACTAAGACAGGCGCCGGAGGAAGATCTGCAAAAAATTAAAAGCTTTATGAGCTTTGATGCCACAGGTCTTGAAAACATTACTGCACTTATTTTTGGCGAGCAAATTCGGAGCTGGAGTAAATATGTGTTGCTTGCCTATGAACAGCTGGCGCCTATGCTGCAGCGCGCTGATGATAATACCGAGCAAGGCCCGCTGCGTGGTGAAGGTGTGTGGTTTACCTTTATGGAAGCCAATGCGCCGCCGGAGTTTCTGGTGCGCAATGCGGTGACCGAATTTGCCTTCGGTGAAACTATATTGGATGTGAACTGGCAAAATATTACCCATCAGCATACGCAATTGGGGCAGCCAACAACCTTTCAGGCGCGGGCTGATAATTCCGCTATCTGGGACTCCTTTAATTTAACCGGCGAAATGGCGTTGAAGGACAATGGCTTTGATGCGCGTCAGCAGTGGCAGTTAAAAGGTGCCAAGCTCAATGACATTGGCTTGAGTGACCGTGCTGAATTTATGGCTACCATGGCGGCTACTTTGCTAGATAGCGAAGGCTCAGTAGCTGTGCGTAACGGCTTACTTGATGGTGACGCCTCAGTACGTTTGGCGGAACTTAAAATCAACGCCAGCGGTGACAGCCGTTGGGCGGAGCTGCTAAGCCAGGCGTTGGGCAAGTTAAACCGGTTAGACATTCGCACTGAAATTGGCGGTGAATTGACGGCGCCAACGCTTAGTTTGAATTCGGATTTAGACCGTCAGTTGGGTGATGCGTTACGTTCTACTGCAACAGATGCGGCGCAAACGAAGCTGGCTACGTTGCAACAGGACTTAACCGCACAAGTAAATGCAGTTATTGCTGATCAATCGCCAGAACTGGCTGGTTTGGTTGATCTTGAAGGATTGGCGTCTAGTAAAGATGCGAAGCTGGAAGATTTGTTGAAGTCGCAGTTAGAAGACAAATTAAAAGATAAGCTGAAAGACAGATTACTGAAAAAAATAGGTGGCGGTTAGTCGTTCAGACTAAGCGCCACCTTAAGTTGCCTTTCGTTGTGTCAGGGGTTCGTTATTCGTTGTTAGTTTTCAATGAACTCGCGCAAAGTTTCGGCCTTGCTTTGAATAGTATAAACACCATCTAAGTGGCCCCATGGGCCGCTAATTTCTTCGTACTGTGGCGCTTTCCCTAACTCTTTTAATTCGGCTACCGCAGTCTGTGCAAGGTAGGGCTGCAGCAATAAGTCATTGGCTGCCGGCATAAACAGCGTTTTCGCGGTAATTTGCGCCAAGCCTTCTTTTAGGGTTTCTTTGTGGCCTGCTACAAACAGCTGATTGGCACGAACCAAATACAATAAGTGGTTAGCGTCGGCCACACTGGCTCGAGCGCGGCTGGCGTTAAACAACCAATCTACTGCAGGCAAGTTATTGGTGACGCTTTCCAGCGCACTGGCTGGCAAGGTTTCCTGCTTAGGTGCTAACTGATTAATAATCATTGGGTGCATGGCTTGCTGAGTAATTAACGCCAGCGTGTGAGTAACGCCATCCAGCGGTGCTTCACCCTCGTAGTAGTCACCATTGTTCCAGTTCGGATCGTTTTTAATGGGTTGTGCCCATTGCTCCAACGCCATAATAGTCCAAGAGTCCATAGCACCAGCGCCGATAACCGACACCATACGTTCAACCATGTCTGGGTAGGTTGCTGCCCATTCAATCGCCTGCAGTGAGCCCATGGAAGCACCAACTACGGCATGCAATTTCTCAATGCCAAGGCTAGTTACCAGCGCATGTTGCACGTGCACAAAGTCACCAATAGTGACAACCGGAAAATCCAGTCCATAAGGCTTATTGGTAGCTGGGTTCAGGCTGGCGGGACCGGTGGTAATTACGTTGGGGTCATTGGGGTTGGCATTTACCAGGGTATCTGAGCTGA
This sequence comes from Idiomarina sp., assembly GCA_040882145.1. Taxonomy (GTDB): domain Bacteria; phylum Pseudomonadota; class Gammaproteobacteria; order Enterobacterales; family Alteromonadaceae; genus Pseudidiomarina. The sequence goes on along the minus strand of JBBEBU010000007.1, from coordinate 60,610 downwards.
TCACAAAATACTTGTTGGTGTCGATAGCTTTGCCAGGGCCAATAATGCTGTCCCAGTAGCCAGGTTGCGCATCGGATTGCTGATACTTACCGGCCGCATGACTGTTGCCACTGAAAAAGTGGGTAATTAAAATAGCGTTGTCGCGGGCTTCGTTCAGCTCACCATAGGTTTCCCAGCCAACGCGTACGTCAGTAATAGTTTCGCCACCAACGGTGGTGTACTCAGGTAAGGTAAATACTCGTTTTTCAGTCAGCAGGGTATCCGCCTGAGCGGTAGCTACGAAACTGGCAACCAGTAAAATACCAGCGCTAAGGCACAGCATAATCTGATACATAGGCTTCATGAGGTTTTCCTTGTTCATGTTTAATTGTTCGCAAGCAAATGATTTTCATAGGTGCGACGCAGTTCATTCTTCACTAACTTACCTGTGCCAGTATGCGGCAGCGACTCAACAAAAACGACATCGTCGGGCATCCACCATTTGGCAATTTTACCTTGTAGAAATTCGTAAATAGCTTCTTTTGTTAGTTGCTGACCCTGGTTTAGAACCACCAGCAACAGCGGGCGTTCGTCCCATTTCGGATGTTTCACGCCAATCACGCAGCTTTCGTTTACGGCTTTGTGCTGGCTTACCAGGTTTTCAATTTCCAACGAACTTATCCATTCGCCGCCACTTTTAATCACGTCTTTTTTCCGATCAACTACCTTCATATAGCCATCAGCATCAATGACGGCAATGTCGCCAGTGGCTAACCAGCCGTCGGCAAAGCAGTCGTCGTTGTCACGGCGATAATAAGAAGATGCAATCCAGGGGCCACGTACACGCAGCTCGCCGCTGGTTTCGCCATCATGTGGTAGCGCATTGCCGTCGGCGTCAACAATTTGCATTTGCACGCCAAAACAAGCGCGCCCTGCGGTCGTTTGGATGGCGTAACGCTCAGCCGTGGGGCGTTGCATTAATTGTGGCGTTGGTGGTGCTGAGCACGCTAAGGGGCCCGTTTCAGTCATGCCCCAAATAGGTTGCCAGTAAACCTTGTATTGTTCAGCAAAGATTTGCACCAGGCCCATTGGCGAGGCGGCACCACCTACACAAACACGCTCTAGCGAAGCAACGGATAAATCTTTCGGGGCCTGGTCGCGCAAATAAGTATGCAGGGTTAACCAAATCGTAGGTACGCCTAAGCCAACGGTAACTTTCTCGTCGGCAATAAGCTCCGCCATAGCGGCACCGCTCATACCGTTACCCGGCAGTACCAGTTTGCAACCAGCTAAAGGTGCCGCATACGGAGCGCCCCAGGCGCCGGCGTGATACATGGCTACCATGGGCATTAATACGGTATCGGGGCGTAGGTCCAGCAGTTCGGCACTCACTGTAGCCTGCGCATGCAGTACCATGGCCCGATGTGACGACAGCACGCCTTTGGGATTGCCCGTAGTGCCCGAGGTGTAGCACAATAAAGCGCCAGCATTTTCGTCAATTAACGGCCAGTCAATACTGCTTTGCTGTGCGCCAATAAAGTCTTCGTAATTGTGCACATTGGGTAAGCTGGTTTTAGGCATATGCGCCGCATCGGTTAGCACCACAAAGCCTTTGATATTGGCTAAGTCGTCAGCAATGCCTTCTAATAGCTCAACAAAGTCCAAATCCACAAACATCCAGGTATCTTCGGCATGTTCCAGCATCCACTGAATTTGTTCGCCAAACAAACGTGGGTTTACCGTATGCAGCACTGCACCAATACCACTGACTCCGTAGTACAGTTCCATATGCCGATAGGTATTCCAGGCCAGTGAGGCAATACGGTCGCCGGCGGCCACGCCATTGGCCTGCAGGGCGTTGGCTAGCTGCGCGCTGCGCTTGGCACAAGCCAGGTAGCTATAACGGTGAATATGACCTTCCTGGGCGCGACTGACAATGTGCTGATCTGGGTAACGGCTGGCGCCGTGCTGCAGCAATGAACTAATCAGCAGCGGCGTACGCATCATTTGACCATCAAGGCCTGGTAATTCAGGTGTTTGCTTAGCTACTACAGCATTCACAGTGTGATTCCTTTTGCATGTTTCAACAAGTACCAGTAAGTGGTTTGGTAACCACTAACGCTTACCAGAAAATGAACAAACCAATAGCAGTGGCTAAACCAATCAATGGCACCACCACAGTTACCGCGGCAACCGACCAATAAGCAGCCTGATGGGTTTCATTACAAATCGCGCGAATGGTGGTGACCACATAGCCGTTATGGGGCAGCGAATCTAAGGCGCCCGAGGCAATGGCCACAATGCGATGTAATTGATCCGGGTTCACGCCAGCGTCTAAGTAGTGCGGACCGATTTCCGGCAGCGCAATAGCCTGACCACCGGAGGCTGAACCGGTCAGGCCGGCAATAACACTCACGGCCACAGCCGCGCCCACCAGTTCGTTACCCGGCAGGCTGGTCATAGCAACTACGGCTTCCTGAAAGGCCGGCGTTACTTTTGCAATGCTACCAAAGCCAACCACGGCGGCCGTGTTACCAATAGCCACTAGCGCACCGGTAGAGGCTTCACTAATAGCGCGGCTAATGTTCTGGAAGTGCTTGCGGTTAATAATGGCAATGGCCAGCACACCACCTGAGAGTGCAATAATAAGCGCGTTTTGTTTTAAGTCCTGATGGAACATAAAACTCAGGCTTAACACCACTATTAATGGGAACAAACCACTTAGCGGGTGCGGTAAATCGCGCTCCGGAACTTCAGGATCACCTTGGCGGCTTTCGAACCGTTCGCCATTGTTAATGGCACGAGTGATTATTTTTTTCAGCCACCAGTAACCAATAGCCGCCATTAACACAGCCACCACTAAGCTTACTTCCCAGGCAGCATAGGGCGACGTGCCCAGGTATTGAATTGGAATCCAGTTTTGAATTTCCGGTGAGCCTGCAGAGGTCATAGTGAAGGTGACTGAGCCGAATGCCAAAGCTGCCGGTATAAAGCGGCGCGGTAAGTTGGCGTCTTTAAATAAGCTCAGTGCCATTGGGTATACCGAGAAAGCCACTACGAATACGCTAACGCCGCCGTAGGTTAAGATGGCACAGGCTAGTACCACGGCCAGCACCGCTTGCTGCTGGCCCAGTTTGCCGATAATCCAGCGTGACACGCTGTCGGCAGCGCCAGTGTCTTCCATAAACTTACCAAACATAGAACCGAGTAAGAACATGAAGAACCAGGACGCCACGAAACTGGCGAAACCATTCATATAGGCATTGACGAAATTAATGTCGCCCTGAAAAATAGGAACCTGACTACTTAAAGCCACTAATAACGCACACAATGGTGCGCTGATAAACAAGTTCATCCCCCGTAGGGTCAGGATGATAAGCAGGACCAGCCCGCCAATTAATCCGATCATGCTTAACATAACAATCCTCGTTCATAGTGAATGCGTCACAGTTTGCGCGAAGGTTTGTGGTTTTAACATAGTACTAACGTACAGGTTTAAATTGTTCCACTTTCGTCTAAGTTAACTAGGCCTTAAAAATCAGATTCGTAAAACACGGCTGTAATCTGTAAAACCATAACCATAATCCAGGGAGCACGACATGAGTCAGCCCAAATTCCGCCGCTCATTGTTAACAGTAGCTATCACGTCGCTTTTAGCAGGCGCACCTGCACTAGCGCAAGAAGCTGATAATGAAGCAGCACAAGATCGTACGTTAGAGCGCATTGAAGTTACCGCGCGTAAAACAGCAGAGAACATTCAACAGGTTCCGGTTGCTGTGACCTCAATTGGTGCCATGGAACTGCAAGAAAAAGGTATTTCTGTATTAACTGAAATTCAGCAGTTCTCGCCCAATACCACGTTACAGAACAGCCGTGGTACGAACTCAACACTAACTGCATTCATTCGTGGTGTTGGCCAGCAGGATCCACTGTGGGGCTATGAGCCAGGCGTTGGTATTTACATTGATGACGTTTACATGGCGCGTCCGCAAGGTGCGGTGCTTGATTTGCTAAATGTTGAGCGCATCGAAGTTCTGCGTGGCCCACAAGGTACCTTGTACGGTAAAAACACCGTAGGTGGTGCGGTCAAATATATTACTCGCCGTATGACTGGCGATGCTGAACTGGAACTAGAAGGTGCAGTCGGTAGCTACAGTCAGCGTGATTTTAAAGTAACGGGCCAATTACCTGTTATCGACAACACTCTATACGTTGGTTTCGGTATCGCTGATTTAAGCCGTGACGGTTTTGGCGAGTATCTGGAATCAGCAATTCCGGGGCAGGATTTAGAAAACTATAACAAAGACGTTCTGGCGGCACGCGCAACCATCGAGTTCACGCCAACCGACGATTTGTTCTTCCGCTTTGCCTGGGACAAAACTGACGACGAGTCGAATTCAAAAGGCGGCTACCGCTTACTGCCATCCTTGCTTTATGACAACGACATACCAGACAGCCCATTTGATTCTTACACCAGCATGCCAACCTGGAACAAAGTTGAGCTGGAAGGTTACAGCCTGACTGCTGAGTGGACGATTAATCCGGCTATGACCTTGAAATATGTGGGTGCTGCGCGTGAAAGTTACTCGCCAACCAACATTGATTTTGACAGCACACCCATTCAAATCTTTGACGTTCCGGCAATTTACGATGACGAACAGTCGTCACACGAATTGCAGTTAAGCTATGCCGGTAATGGCTATAACTTAGTTGGTGGTTTGTATGCCGATGATGGTGACTCTTGTGGTCGCTTTGACGCCATCCTGACGGTGCTCGGTAACTCGCTTGGAGCGCCTGGTTTGACGCGTGAAGTGTCTGGTTGCAGCAACTCCAGCAGTATGTCTGCGTACGTACAGGGCTCGTTCGATGTTACCGACAAACTGTCTATGACATTAGGTGCGCGCCAGACCAAAGATGAAAAAGAAGCCTACGTAACGAACGGCTTGGTATTTGACAATATCTATCCGGAAGACGGCTGGGTTGACGGCTTTGTTCGTGATGAAGCTGCTATTGCTGCCGCCACTCCTATGGTGCTGGGTACCGATAGTGACGGCGATGGTGTGTTAGATGCACCTAAAAAAGCCGACTGGTCACGCTTTACGCCGCGTGTTGGTCTTGAGTATCAATACAACCGTGACGTAATGTTCTTTACCAGCTTCGCGCAGGGCTTTAAGTCAGGTACCTTTAACCCGCGTGCAGAAACCAATGAAGCGGCTGCCGATCCGGAACTGGTTGATTCATTTGAAGTGGGTATGAAAAGTGATTGGGGCAATAAATTACGTGCCAACGTCACCTTGTTCTCGCTGGACTTTGAAGACCGCCAATACATTTCAATTTTACCGGGCGAAACGGCTGCCGATTTGAACCAGCGTTTAGGTAACATTGGTAAATCAAGCTCAACCGGTGTTGAAGTGGAACTGCAGTATGTTGCAAGCAACAACCTGACGCTTGATGCAGCCTTTGGTTACATTGATTCGCAGTTTGACGAAGTGCTTGATACTGACCCGGCAACTGGTGAAACCTTTAACAAGGCAGATCTCTTTACCGTATCAAACACGCCTGAAGTGACTGCTAACTTAGGTGCAACCTATGAAGTAAACCTGAACTCAGGCACCTTAGTGTTTAACGGTAACTACTACTACCGCAGTGAGTACGACTTGTTTGAAGAATCAAGCCTGCTAACTCAGGACGGCTACGGTATCGCTAACGCTGGTGTGGTTTGGTATAGCAACAGTGGTAAATGGACTGTGGGCTTACACGGTAAAAACCTGACCGATGAAGAATATTTGGTTGGTGGCTACCAGTTCGTAACACCAGATCCAAGTAACCCACGTGATGTTAGCTTGTATCAACCAGGTTTAGGTGGTGATACCACGTTAACGGGTTACTACGGCGACCCACGTACTATCTCCCTGACTGTGGGGTATAAGTTCTAACTACCCTACCCAGTTATTACCGGGGCTGTGGCATTCACGCTGCAGCTTTCGGTAATAACTGACTTTTTCTGATGGACGCGTTAGCATGACTTCCTATGCATTCACTAATGTAAGTAATACCATGACGCGAGCTATCATTGCCGATGACCATCCTTTATTTCGTGCTGCCCTCAAGCAAGCTTTAAGTGAAACGCTAGAAAGCGATATCAAAGAAGCGGCCAGCTTTGAGCAGTTAGAAACTATGTTGTTGGAACTTCCTCATATTGAGTTGGTGTTACTGGACTTGTCCATGCCGGGCAATAAAGGTTTGACCGGACTCACCTCGTTACGCAATCAGTTTCCGAATGTATTGGTGGTGATTGTGTCCGCTAATGAACAGGTGCAGGTGATTCGTCAGGCAATGGCGTTTGGTGCCAGCGCTTACATTCCTAAATCGGTGCCATTACCAGAACTAAAGCATGCCATTGAGGCAGTGCTGGCTGGTGATACCTGGTTACCCGATGATTTACGTGATGTGGTTGCGGCCAATAGTGCCCCGCAAACCGATGACTTTGCGCGCCGGTTAGAATTGTTAACTCCGCAACAATTTAAAGTGCTGCAATGTTTGGCGGATGGCATGTTAAATAAGCAAATTGCTTATGATATGAATGTGCAGGAAACCACTATTAAGCAACACGTATCGGCTATTTTACGTAAGCTGGAAGTGATTAACCGAACTCAGGCCGGCGTGGTTTTTCGCCAAATGCTGAGCACACCGGAAACTGATTAATAGCTAGATTAAGCTTGGTTTTACCCCGCTAATACCCGTTTTAACAAACGCTTCAATGCCGCTGGCTTCACTGGCTTCGGAATAAAGCTGGCACGGGACGCCACTGCCTGTTCGCGAATACCATCATCAGGGTCGGCAGAATTAATAATGGCCGGAATATCTGTATGAAAGTACTTGCGTACATGGTCCAACACGTGAATCCCGGTTTCGCCATGATCCAGGTGGTAATCTACTATCATAACGTCTGGTTTTTGCAAGGTTGGGAAGCGAATACTATGCACGCTATTGGCCGTATCCACCGCCGCACCCCAGTCACCCAGTAAGCCCTGCATAGCGTTTAACACTGCCTGATCGTTATCAATGACTAGTATTTGTTTTCCTTCCAGGAACCTATCTGTTAGCGCACTTCGCACGGGCTTGGCAGTTTGTGGCTGTTGCCAGCCAACCACGGGCAGGGTGAGCTTGAAGCAGGTGCCGCGACCTAACTCCGAGGAAAAGGTGAGCGGTATATTGAGTAGTCGGCACATGCGCTCAACAATCGCCAGGCCTAAACCTAAACCCGGGTTATCGCCGCTACTTTCAAGCTGATGGAACTCGCGGAAAATCTCGTCTTTTTTATCATCCGGAATACCAACGCCAGTGTCAGCAATCCACAGTGTTATCTGCTGTTGCTCGCCTTCACTGGTACGCCGGCACCCAATTAAAATGTGGCCTTGTTCGGTGTACCGAACCGCATTAGAAAGCAAATTCTGAACAATACGGCCAAGCAGCTTGCGGTCAGTATGGATAACTGCTGAAGAAGCAACGTAGCGAAGCGCTACCTGTTTATCCTGGGCCAGCACTCGGGTGTTATCTACTAACGGCTGTAGCACATCGTGCAACGACACCTGCTGGTGATTCACGCGTAAGTTACCGGCTTCCAGACGCGTCATTTCCAGTAACATGGTCAGCAGTTCTTCGGCGTGATGCAGCGACTGATGAATATGATCAGCCAGTTGCCGGTTATCGCCCTGTAGCCGTTGGCTTAGCATTTCACAAAACAGGGTGGCGGCATTGAATGGCTGCATTAAATCGTGGCTAACGGCGGCAAAGAACCGAGTTTTGCTTTGGTGTGCGCGCTCCTCTGCTTGCTTGGCTTGCAGCAACTCATGGGTGCGGGCATCAACCCGTTGCTCCAGTTCGGCATTCATGCGCTGCAATTGGCGTTGGGTGTTAAATAAATCGGTAATGTCGGTGTAGGTGGTGACAAAGCCGCCGCCGGGCATCGGGCTGCCTTGTAGCTCAATCACATGCTCGCCCTGCTGGCGCTGGTAGCGATAACTGCTGCCGGCCTTAAGGTAGTTCAGGCGTTTGTCGATTTCGCCCTCGAACTGATCTTCCGTGTCAGGGTTGCTGTTACCAAACATGCCGCGCTCGGCATTGTAGCGCAGCAGCTCGGCCACTGGCATGCCAGCCTGCACAAAACCTTCCGGATACTGAAATACTTCAAGATAACGGCGGTTCCAGGCCACTAACCGTAAGTCACGATCAATCACACTAATACCTTGCGGAATATTTTCTACCGACGCCTGCAGCAGCTCACGATTAAAGCGATACAACTGCGAGGCTTGGGTGGCCCAGTTCACCACCTGAGCAATTGGCACGCTGGGTTGCTGTGCCACGGCGTCAAGTAGCAGGCGACTGGCGGCACTGCCGATAACCGCTGAAAACTCGCGTTCAACGCGCCCTAAAATAGGTGCTGGAACTAATGCTTCATTGGGTGCTGAGGTTAAATTTAAACCCAGTCGTTGGGCTAATTTTTCGGTTTCCACCGCATCAAAGAAGCGCGCAATAGTGGCCCTTAAACGTCCCCAGTTCACCGTTGGCGCCCCACCAACATCAGTGGTCATTAAATGGGGTTTTAGGAAGGCTTGTTGCTGGCGGCGCTCGGCAGCGCCAGCGGGGCGTACCATAGGCACCAATATAAACAGGGCAATATTAACGCCCAAACTTAATAGCAAACCGTGACTAATGGCCAAGTCAGACAGGCCGCGGTCGGTTTGCAGTGTAGGTAGCAGCAAATAGATAAACCAAATGGTAGTACCGGCTAGTAAACCTGCCGCGGTGCCGGCTTTATTCGCTTTTGACCACACCAGGCCACCGAGCATGGACGGTGCGAGCTGAGCCAGCAAAGAGATGGCAATAAGACCACTGTTTACCAACGGCATGGTTGCCTGAGTAACCAGGTGGTAGCCGTAAGACAAGGCAATAATAAGTACCACAGTAAGGCGACGAATGCCCAGAATACGACCCGGGTTGAAGCTGAACTGGCGTAGTCGTTTGCGGGTAATACGTAGCCATAACGGCATAATCACATCGTTCGACATCATAATACTAAGGGCCAGGGTGGCTATGATAACCATACTGGTGGCGGCCGATAAGCCGCCAACAAAAGCGATTAAGGCTATGTCAGGACGCTCGTGCAATATTGGTAGCGCTAACATGAAGGTGTCACTGTTGGCAGCCTGAGGGGTTAACAGCAAACCGGCCAGCGCAATAGGTAAAATAAAGAAGTTGATAGCAAACAGATAGAGCGGAAACGCCCAGCGTGCGGCACGCAGTTCATCGGGGTGTGTATTCTCGATATAACCCACATGGAACTGGCGGGGCAAACAGAACATAGACACGGCCCCAAGTAAAATATGGGTGGCATAAATATAGCCGCCGTTGGGCTTACCGGTTAGCGTTTGTTGCGCAACCGGGTCTTGCGCCGCTTGCATGAGCAAATCACCCAGCCCGTCAAACAGCACGTAGCTGCAATACAAACCCATGGCCATAAACGCCAGCAGCTTCACTACGGACTCAAACGCAATAGCGTCCATTAAACCGGCATGTTGCTCGGCCAGACTAAGTCGCCGCGTTCCGAACAAAATGGCGAAACCGATCATGGCCAGCGCCACTAGTGCGGACACGTCGCCGAACCAATACTCGGGGCGCTCGGAAACGCCGGTTACTGCGGCAAAGCTTGCGGTTACCGCACGTAGCTGTAGCGAAATGTAAGGCACTACGGCAACCAGCGCGATTATAGCCACGGTGGCGCCTAAAATAGGCGACTTGCCGTAGCGGTGGCCGACTAAATCGGCAATCGAGGTAATATTTTGCTGCTTACACAAATGCAGTAATTTTAACTGCAACCGATGGGCAAACAGAAACACCAGAATAGCGCCAACGTAGGTGGGTGCAAAGGACCACCCATAATGGGCGGATTGGGTAACAGTGCCGTAAAACGCCCAAGAGGTACAATGCACACCTTGAGCTAAGGCGTAGCGGTAGGGTTTAACCTGATTCGGTGGCTTACGATCGCCGCGATAAGCGATGGTGAACAGCACGACCAGATAAGCGGTGGCAACCAGCAGCGTTACCGGAACACTAAGCATGGTTAGTGATCTCCATGCTCAGGAAAAACTGGTAAGGATAAACGCCATTTAATCGCCGCAAGGCGCAAGAATAAGGTGGTGACAAAGCCCGCGGCCAATGCCCATAGGGGACCAATTTGAACTGCTAATACATAGGCGCTGGCACCGGCTAAACAGGTGGTAGCGTACAGCTCACCTTTTAGTACCAACGGAATATCGCGCGCCAGGACGTCGCGCAACATACCACCAAAACACGCAGATATAGTGCCCATAACCACGGCTATTATTGGTGGGAAGCCACTTTCCAGTGCTTTTTGGGCACCCATAATGGTGAAAAACGCCAGCCCAACGGCATCGGCAAACAGTAAGGTGGTGGTATGAATAAAGGCGCGAAAACGCATCCAGATGATAGTCGCAGCGGCCGCTGCTAATACGGTGTACAAGTAGTTGGGGTCGGCCACCCAGAACACCGGCAAATCTAAAATAAGATCGCGCGTAGTACCGCCGCCAATGGCGGTTACCGAGGCCAATACCACTACGCCAAAGCCGTCCATTTTTTTACGGAAGGCCAGCAGGGTTCCGGAAATTGCGAACACCGCAACGCCCAAATGATCAATGGTGTAAAAAATTGCTTCCATGGCAATCTCTGTCGCCTATTTTTTCATGAGTAAGAGTGTGGCATGGTTCGCGATGGATGCCTAGTGTTGGCGCGATGAACAAGACTCCCTATTTGGCTGGTTATTCGTTACAATGTGGCGTTCGAAAATCAGGATTTATGGGGTGGGGGCTTGTAAGCCATGAAATCAGCCCCCACTTGTATCAGGTATTACAACAATTTTTGCGCCTAAGTCGCGCATTTCGAAAGGGGAATATGAATGGACTTTTTTATTAGCAATGCCTATGCACAAGGTCAGGAAGCAGCCGGTGGTGGCGGTATGGAACTAATTTTCATGCTGGTTATGTTCGGTCTGATTTTCTACTTCATGATTTACCGTCCACAAGCCAAACGCGTTAAAGCGCACAAAGAATTGGTTGGCGGTATGACCAAAGGCGATGAAATCTTACTGCAAGGCGGTATGGTTGGTCGTATCAGCAAAATCTCTGAAGACAAAGATTTCATGTCAATTGCATTGACTGAAGAAATTGAAGTTACCGTGCAAAAATCTGCGGTTACCGCCGTGCTGCCAAAAGGCACAATGAAGTCACTGTAAACATGGAAGGATCGCAACGTGTTAAATAAATACCCGTTGTGGAAAAACCTGATGGTGGTTCTTATTATAGCGGTGGCAGCGCTTTACGCGCTGCCTAACCTCTATGGTGAAGATGCTGCAGTGCAGGTTTCCGCAAGTCGTAACGCGACAGTAACCACGGCCACGGTTGACCGCGTTCGTGAGGCTTTAGATCGAGCTGAAATTGAACCTAAAAGTGTTGCTATGATTGATGATCAGGTACTGATTCGTTTCAGTTCTGACAACGATCAACTGCGCGGCCGGGATCTTATTCTGAGCGAGCTCGGCACTGATTATACGGTAGCCTTAAACTTGGCTCCGGCCACGCCGGATTGGCTTAACAGTCTTGGCGCGACGCCAATGAAGTTGGGGCTTGATTTACGCGGAGGTGTGCACTTCCTGATGGAAGTGGATATGCAGGAAGCGATCCGCAAAATTCAAAACCAATTAGTTGACTCTATTCGCGGTGATTTACGTGAAGAGCGTATTCGCTACACTCAGGTTGAGCGTGAAGGTAATAACGTGGTGGTAACACTGCGCACGCAGGAAGACTTTGAGCAAGCCGAAAGCTTTATGAACAACCGCTACGAAGGCTACACCGACTCAACCGACAATGACGCCCGTACCATTACGCTGCAAATGACGGATCAGAAGCTCACAGAAACGGAAAGCTACGCGATTTCTCAGAACGTCACTATTTTGCGTAATCGGGTCAATGAGCTTGGTGTTGCTGAGCCGCTGGTTCAGCGTCAGGGTACTGACCGTATTGTGGTGCAGTTACCCGGCGTGCAGGACACCGCACAGGCGAAAGAAATTTTGGGTGCTACGGCAACCCTTGAATTCCGTTTGGTTGACACGGAAAACGATATTCGTGATGCCGAAGCCGGGCGAGTGCCATTTGGCAGTGAACTATTCCCGCGCCGTGAAGGCGGCAATATTCTGTTAAGCCAAAGCGTTATTTTAACCGGCGATCATATTGTGAATGCCAGCTCAGGTTTTGATGAGAATGGCATGGCGCAGGTAAACATCTCCTTAGATGGTGCCGGTGGTGACAAAATGTCTCTGGCAACGCGCGATAGCGTTGGCAAGCAAATGGCCACGGTATTTATTGAATACAAAGCCACAGGTAAGCGCGACGAAGAAGGTAAAATTATCTTTGAGCGCAACGCTGAAGTTATCAGTGCCGCGACTATTCAAAGTCGTTTAGGCCAGAACTTCCGCATTACCGGCGTTGGCTCCCAGCAAGAAGCACAGAACTTGTCAGTATTGCTGCGCGCTGGTGCCCTGATTGCGCCCATTCAGATTGTGGAAGAGCGCACCGTTGGTCCAAGCCTGGGCCAGGAAAACATTAATAAAGGTATTCAAGCCATTATGTGGGGCTTCGTGTTGGTATTGGCCTTCATGGTGTTCTATTACAAGAAATTCGGACTTGTTGCTAATACAGCGCTGGCTACGAACCTGATTCTGATTATTGGCGTGATGTCGATGATTCCGGGCGCAACCCTGACGCTGCCAGGTATGGCGGGTATTGTGTTAACTGTTGGTATGGCGGTTGATGCGAACGTGTTGATATTTGAGCGTATACGCGAAGAAATTAAGGCGAAACGCAGCCCGCAGCAGGCGATTCATCATGGTTATGATAGCGCGCTATCAACCATTGCCGATGCCAACGTCACCACCTTAATTGCCGCTATTATTCTGTTCTCAGTAGGTACCGGTCCGGTGAAAGGTTTCGCGGTCACTCTGGCGATAGGTATTATCACTTCAATGTTTACGGCTATTATCGGAACCCGTGCCATTGTCAACTCAGTCTGGGGTGGAAAACGCCTTAGCAAGCTGTCGATTTAGGAGTTGTCATGCGTGAGATATTAAGAACAGAGAAAACCATTCCGTTCATGAAGTATCGCTTTGTGACCATGATTGTAAGTGCACTACTTATTGTGGCTTCGATTGCGTCACTAGCGGTTAACCAATTGAATTGGGGCCTGGACTTCACCGGCGGTACTGTGATTGAAGTGGGCTATGATCAACCCGCAAACTTAAGCCAGATTCGTCAGGCGATGGACGCGAGCGGGTATGGCGACGCTGTGGTGCAGAACTTTGGTACGCAGGAAGACGTGCTGATTCGGTTAGAACCGCGTGAGGGTGTGAAAGCGGAAGAGCTTGGCAACCAAATTCTGAGTTTGTTGCGTGACAACGCTGACGGCCAGGTTGATATGCGCCGTATCGAATTCGTGGGTCCGAACGTAGGTGATGAGCTAACCGAACAAGGCGGCTTGGCTATGCTAACCGCGCTTATTTGTATCCTGGCTTACGTTGCATTCCGTTTTGAGTGGCGTTTGGCACTAGGTGCTGTTGGTGCTTTGGCACACGATGTGATTATCACCTTAGGGTTGTTTTCGGTGCTCGGTTTGGAATTCGACCTGACCGTGTTAGCTGCATTACTGGCAGTTATAGGTTACTCCATTAACGATACCGTGGTGGTGTGTGACCGAATACGTGAGAATTTCCGTAAGTATCGTAAAGGCGATTCAGAAGAAATCATTAATATTTCTTTAACGGATACCATGAGTCGAACGCTAATCACGTCTTTAACCACTATTTTAGTGTTATTGGCGTTGTTTTTCTTAGGTGGACAGCTTATTCATGGCTTCGCTACGGCACTGTTATTTGGTGTGTTGATAGGTACGTACTCATCTATTTACGTGGCCAGTTCCGGCGCAATGATGTTGGGTGTTAGCCGCGAAGACTTGATGCCGCCACCGGTAGAAAAAGAAGGCGAAGATCTGGATCCAATGCCATAACCAGCAACTTGGTCTATGCTAAGAAAATAAACAGGCTGGTTAGTTGACCAGCCTGTTTTGTTTCTGGCACTAAATTAAGTATGCTTAACTCTGTTTCAAGCGAAGGTATAAAGCAGCATGTTAGCAGTTATCTCTCCAGCTAAAAATTTAGATTACGAAAGTGAGTTACCTAAGGCTACGTACTCGGTACCACGGTTGTTAGACGATGCCCAGCAGCTCGTTAAGGTGTGCGCGCAGCTATCACCGGCCGAGTTAGGCTCACTGATGAGTATTAGCGATAAGCTGGCCGGCTTGAATGCCGCTCGGTTTGCTCAGTGGGAGCAACCTTTTACGCCAGACAACGCGCGCCCGGCTGCTTACGCTTTTGATGGCGACGTTTATGCCGGCCTTGCCGCCGAAAAACTGGATGACCAGGCGCTCTCTTATGGTCAGGATCACCTGCGTATTTTGTCTGGTTTATATGGCGTGCTGCGACCGTTAGATTTGATGCAACCTTACCGGCTGGAAATGGGCACCAAGCTTGCCACTGAGCGCGGCAAGAATTTGTACGAATTCTGGGGCGATACTATTACCGACACCTTAAATAATGATTTGGCGGCCATTAAGAGCGATGTATTAATAAATCTGGCATCGAATGAATACTTTGGTAGTGTGCAGAAGAAGCGATTGCAAGCTGACATTGTAACGCCAGTATTTAAAGACGAAAAAAACGGTCAGTATAAAGTGATTAGCTTTTGGGCGAAGAAAGCGCGGGGCTTGATGGCACGCTTCGTACTGAACGAAAGGCCGCAACAGGTGTCTGATTTAAAAGCTTTTAAAGCGTCGGGATACCGTTATAGTGAACAAGAATCTAGTGGTGACCAATTGGTTTTTTTGCGCGCAGAAAAAGATCAGTAGGCAGCAGAACTCACTGAAGGAGATAGGCTATGAGTGATGACCAAAATGGAACCCGTAAAACAGGTTTAATTGTAAGTGGACTGGTTGTGGTAGTGATTATTATTGGTCTGGCGTGGTGGTTAACCAGCTCAGAGCCTGAACCTGAACCTGTTCGCGAGCAAGTTCAGCAGCCGCAAGTTGAGCCTGAACCAGAACCTGAGTCAGAGCCGGTTCCCGAACCGGAACCTGAGCCAATGCCGGTGGAAGAAGTAGAACCACCAACCACACAACGTGAGCCAGAGCCTGAACCCGAGTTGCCACCGTTGAATCAAAGTACCGATGTACTGCTGTCTGATTTAACCGAGCGGGAAGTCAGCGTGGAACCGGTTGCCAGTCGCTCGGTGATTACTGATTTAGTGGTGTTCGTAGACAATGCTCGTAATGGTTTAATGTTAAACGACAAAGCCTTAGTGAGCCCGCCTGATGGCCGGTTTAGCGTTATTGAGGTGGATGACAAGCTGTTTATTGATGAGCGCAGCTATGATCGTTACAACGCGGTAGCAGATTGGGCGGTAAGTTTGGATGTTGATGCCTTGCTGCAAATTTATCAGAGCTACAAGCCATTATTACGTGATGCTTACGGTGAAATTGGTTATCCCGATGCTGATATCGACAACGCTTTCATTGAAGCCATTGATGTGGTGCTGGCAACACCGTTGGTAGAAGGCATGATTCAGGTGGAAGACGATGAAGTGATGTACACCTATGCCGATCCGTCGTTAGAAGCTTTACCGCCAATTCAAAAACAACTTCTGCGCATGGGTTACGCCAATGCGACGCAAGTGAAAGAAAAGCTGCGGGCGTTGCGCGCGGCGTTGGCGAATCAATAATTGTAGCCGAGGCAAGCAGCGCAGATGGATAAAATACCTGAGCATTTGTACGGTGAGTTGCCCCGTCGGGGCAACGCATTCACCCGCTGGTTTGGTCGGTTAGGGTTGCGTGTGTTGGGCGGCTGGAAAATAAACGGCGAGCTTCCCGAGCTACGCCAGGCCATTATTCCGGTAGCGCCGCATACGTCCAACTGGGACTTCTTCGTGGGCGTATTCGTTATGTTTGCCTTGGGCTTGCGTCTTAATTTTTTGGGTAAACATACTATTTTCCGGTTTCCAGTAAATGGCATTCTCCGTCGCTTGGGTGGTATTCCAATTGATCGCTCAGCGGCTCAGGGCGTGGTTGGTCAAATGGTTGAGCAATTTAGAAGCCGCAACCAATTAGTTCTAGCATTAGCCCCGGAAGGTACGCGTAAGAAAGTGACAGAGTGGAAACGCGGGTTTTTGCATATCGCCCATCAGACTCAGGTTCCGGTTATTCCGGTCTGCTTTGATTTCTCCAAGCGTTCGGTGGATATAGCCAAGCCTATGATGATTGCCAGCGATATAGAAGCTGAACTAGTAAGAGTGAAAGCGGCGGTAGCCCATGCTATTGGTCGTAATCCGGAGCATGCCTGATGAAATCACCAGCGGCCGCATTGCGACTGTTTACAACCGCCTTAGCAACAGCACTCAGTGTGTTTATTGGCACGGCTAATGCGGCCGATTTTTGGCAGTCTGGGTGGCAGCCACCGGCTGGCATCAACGGTGAGCACTACGACTTCCAACCCCTGCAGGAAGACAATGCAACGCAGTTCTTTGGTGCTTATCAGGGTAACCCTGAAGCCTTGCGAAATCGTCTCGGCTGGGGCTGGCCTCCGGTGATACCTGATGAAGATCAAAATGCCGAGCTGGTGCGCTTTCACCAGAGTCAGCATAACGCGAATAAAGCCTTTACCTATCTGATTGCCAGCCGTGACCGCCGTGATGTGAAGCGGTTAGTAGGCGCTGTGTATTTGGTTCCTGTTCTGCGCGAGCGTCAGGGTGTACCCGGTTTAATGGCCAGTCAATTTCAGGCTGAACTGAGCTGGTGGTTAACCGATGCTGCCCGTGATCAGGCGCATTACGAGCATTTTTTAACAGGTTTGTTTGCCTGGTTGCAGCAAGAAGGCCCCTGGCAACGTGTGCTGATCCCGGTTTCCAGAACCAATAAGCCTGCGCTATTGGCGCTCGAAAATGCAGGCTTCAGCCCCATTGCTACGGATAACGATGAAAATGTTGCGTTTTACCAGCTGCGGCTGAGCAACTAGCGTTTTTCAAATAATTTTGTGCTATTATCGCGCACGTTTAGATAACCCAATTAGGATAATGTCATGAATGTCATTGAAGGCGGCATTGCTGCTAAGGGTAAAAAATTCGCTATCGTGGTCTCGCGCTTTAATCACTTTGTGGTTGATAGCCTGCTGGACGGCGCTGTAGGAACATTAAAGCAGTATGGTCAGGTAAGTGCTGACGACATTACTGTGGTTAAAGTACCGGGAGCTTATGAAATTCCGGTTACCGCCCAGAAGCTGGCTGCGTCAAAAAAATATGACGCCATTATTGCCATAGGTGCGGTCATTCGCGGTGGCACACCGCATTTTGATTTTGTTGCTGGCGAAGCCAATAGTGGCCTTGGCCGCGTTGCGCTTGAATTCGGTATTCCGGTGGCGTTTGGCGTGATTACCGTCGACAGCATTGAACAAGCTATTGAACGCAGCGGAACCAAAGCGGGCAACAAGGGCGCTGAAGCGGCGCTTAGCGCGTTAGAAATGGTTAACGTTTTTGAACAGCTGTAAAAAGGACTGAGCATGAAACCTGCGGCTCGACGCAAAGCACGAAAACTTGCTATACAAGCTATTTATTCATGGCAGCTGTCTGAAAACAGTGTGGTGGACATTGAAGCAACATTTTTAACCGATAACGACGTGAGTAAAATCGACGTTGATTATTTTCTGGATTTGGTACGTGGCGTCACTAGTCAGGCAAAATCACTAGACGCAGCTATTGAGCCATTTTTGGATCGTCCGGCGAAAGACTTGGATCATGTTGAACGCGCTGTGTTGCGTTTAGCCAGCTACGAGCTGCGTGATCGCCCCGATGTGCCGTACAAAGTTGCTATTAATGAAGCCATTGAACTGGCGAAATCATTTGGTGCCGACGACAGCCATCGCTTCGTCAACGGCGTGCTTGATAAGGCCATAGACACTCTCCGCCCAACTCGCCAATAGTTATGTCCGGCGGCGAGTTTAATCTCATCGATGCTTACTTTAATAAGCTCGGCAGCACTCGCCGTGACGTAGTGCTGGGTGTGGGTGATGATTGCGCCATTGTACAACCGCTGGCCAACAGCGAGTTAATGGTCGCCACAGACACCATGGTGGCCGGCGTTCACTTCGACGACCAAACACCAGCCCGTGCACTTGGCCACAAAATAGCGGCAGTAAATTTAAGTGATTTAGCTGCTATGGGTGCCGAACCCGCCTGGCTGAGCTTGGCTATTACCCTGCCTGAAATGAATGCCGACTGGCTGCACGAGTTTGCCGCCGGGTTACACGAAATTTGTAGCTACTACGGTTGTGCCCTGATTGGTGGCGACACCACCCGCGGCCCGTTAAGTTTAACCGTAACCGCACAAGGTCAGGCACCCGCTGGTTTGAGTATTCGCCGCAGCGGTGCTAAGGCGGGCGACTGGGTTTACGTGAGCGGAGCTTTAGGTGATGCGGGTTTAGCGCTGGCGGCCAGTCAGCAGAAGGTTAGCCTGGCGGCGCATCATCAGCAGCGGGTGCAAGAGCGCTTACACTTTCCGACCCCGCAGGTTGCCCTGGGTATTGCGTTACGGGGCATTGCCAGCGCCGCAATAGACATATCTGACGGCTTACTGGCCGACCTTGGCCATGTTCTCAAGGCTTCAAAAGTTGGCGCACGCCTGGATTTGAACGAAATGCCACTGTCGCTGGCACTGATTGAAACCTTGGAATACGAACAAGCCCTGCATTACGCCTTAAGCAGTGGCGATGACTATGAACTTTGCTTTACGGTACCCGATGAGCGCCGCGGAATGCTGGAAACAGCACTGGCCCACACCGCGGTGAAGCCGGTGTGTATTGGTCGGTTAACCTCACTGGCCGGGCAAGTTCAATTGCTACTTGACGGCGAGCCATGGCAGGCACCCGCGAAATCAGGTTTTGATCATTTCGGCACCGATTAGTTTGAGTAAACACGCATGAGCAAAAATCTATGAGCAAAGCACAGCAGCTGTCGTTACTTAATCCGATTCATTTGTTGGCGCTTGGTTTCGGCAGCGGCTTAAGCCCCAAGGCGCCCGGCACCATGGGCACTCTGGTGGCAATTCCACTGGTGTGGTTGCTGGCCCAATTACCTCTTGCTATATACCTGAGCGTAACTGTAGTGGCTGCGGTGGTTGGTATTTGGATTTGTGCTTACACCGCGAAGGCGATGGGCGAGCATGACCATCCGGCTATTGTGTGGGATGAAATTGCCGGCTATGCCATTGCGATGACGCTATTACCGCCAACTTTCTTGAATTTGGCCTTAGCATTCGTACTGTTTCGATTGTTTGATATTTTAAAGCCCGGCCCTATAGGCTGGTGTGATAAACACCTGCATGGTGGGCTTGGTATTATGGCTGATGATGTGTTGGCCGGTATTACGGCCTGCGTGCTGATTCACGCAGGTTATTGGTTGGTGGCTTGAGCAAGCCACCCGTTGTCTAGTTTAGCCAGCTCTGAATGCGACTCAGCACACCGGCGTCGTCTAAGCCTAACTCTTCCCTTACTTCCGTTTGCGACCCGTGCTTGATAAAGCTATCAGGTAGGCCAAGCTGCAATAACTTAGTGCCAGCTTGTTGCTGATGTAAGTACTCGCTTACCGCACTGCCTGCACCACCGGCAATTACATTTTCTTCAAGAGTAACGAAATGCGTGTGCTGCTGGGCCAAGGAATCTAATAACTCAGTGTCTAGTGGCTTCACAAAGCGCATGTCTACCAGCGTGGCATTTAAGGCCTCAGCAGCGGCCTGAGCTGTTGGTAATAAAGTACCAAAGTTCAAAATGGCTAGGTTGCTTGGGTGGCCGTCTTGCAAAATACGCCCTTTACCAATAGCTAATGCCTGCATTTCTTTATCGAAACCACAACCAACGCCGTTGCCGCGCGGATAACGTACCGCCGCCGGGCCATTATGCTGATAGCCGGTATAGAGCATATTGCGGCATTCATTCTCGTCGCTTGGCGTCATTACCAACAGATTAGGAATGCAGCGCAGGTAACTTAGATCAAAAGCACCTTGGTGAGTAGGGCCGTCGGCGCCCACAATACCGGCGCGGTCGATGGCAAACAGCACCGGTAGGTTTTGTAACGCCACGTCGTGAATAAGCTGATCGTAAGCACGCTGTAGGAAGGTTGAATAAATAGCCACCACCGGACGATGGCCGCCGATAGCTAAACCGGCGGCAAAGGTTACTGCGTGTTGCTCCGCAATAGCTACGTCGAAGTATTGCTTCGGATAGCGCTGGGAAAACTCAACCATACCTGAGCCTTCGCGCATGGCCGGGGTTACCGCCATGAGCTTGTTGTCGATGCTGGCCATGTCACACAACCAGTCGCCAAATACCGCGGAATAAGACTGCGTTGACGATGGCGGTTGGTCGGGTAACTGGCTTTGCAGCGGGTCAAATTTCGGGACACCGTGATAGCCAATGGGGTCTTTTTCAGCTGGTTCATAGCCCTTACCTTTGCGGGTAGCTATGTGCAGTAGCTGAGGACCCTTTAAGTCACGCATGTTGCGCAAGGTATCAACTAACACCTCAATATCGTGTCCATCAATAGGGCCAATATAGTTAAAGCCAAGTTCTTCAAAAATCGTTCCCGGCGCAACCATGCCTTTCACATGCTCTTCGGCACGGCTGGCGAGTTGATGAATACTGGGCATACCACGCAATAGCTTTTTGCTGCCTTCGCGCAGCGAGGTATACATTTTGCCGGACATTAAGCGGGCAAAATGATTGTTCAGTGCGCCCACATTTTCCGAAATCGACATATCGTTGTCGTTCAGTATCACCAGCATGTTGGGTTTAATATCGCCAGCATGATTCAGTGCTTCGAACGCCATACCCGCCGTAATAGCGCCGTCACCAATAACGGCGACTACTTTCTCGCTGCGGCCTTCGCGCTCGGCGGCAATAGCCATGCCTAATGCGGCGCTAATAGAGGTGCTGGAATGGCCAACCGATAAAGTGTCATAGTCACTTTCTTCGCGCCAGGGGAACGGATGCAAACCATCTTTTTGGCGAATACTATGCAACTGGTCTTTGCGTCCGGTCAGAATTTTGTGCGGATAGGCCTGATGGCCAACATCCCACACCAACTGATCAACCGGGGTTTGAAAAATATAGTGTAGCGCCACAGTAAGCTCGACTGTGCCTAGCCCAGACGCCAAATGGCCGCTGCTACGGCTTACCGAGGTCAGCAGAAATTCCCGCACTTCGTCACACACTTGTTGCAGCTGGCGGGCACTTAGTTTGCGTAAGTCTGCGGGGGAGTCTATTTTACTAAGCAACGGATACTGAGTTGCCTGCGTATTCTTTGACGTCATGGTATTAATGATCTCGAGTCAACAGAATGTTGGCTAGTTTGGATAACTTATCCGTATTGTAAGGGATTCGGGCCAGTGCTTGAAGTGCTTTGTCGTGTAAATGTTGCATTTGCATTCGGGCGCCGTCCAGACCTAGCAGTTGTACATAGGTCGATTTTTCGGCTGCGCTGTCCGAACCCTGAGGTTTACCAAGCACTTGGGTATCGCCAATAACGTCCAGCACGTCGTCCTGTACTTGAAACGCCAGCCCCAAATGGGCGCCAAATTCAGCAAAATCAGCCTGATACTGCTGCGCTTCGTCGCTCCCGCACAGCACTCCCATGCTTATCGCCGCCTGAATTAGCGCGCCGGTTTTCAGGCGATGCATAGTGGCCAGTTCGGTTTCTGTTTGTTGCTTACCCGTAGCGGCTAAATCCAGTGCTTGGCCGCCACACATACCGGCAGCACCGCTGGCCTGCGCTAGTGTTGCTACCAGCTGCAATTGTCGGGCGGGGGCAAGTGCTGGCTGTGGCTCAGCTAAAATCTGAAACGCCAGGGTTTGCATGGCATCGCCGGCCAGTATGGCGGTGGCTTCGGTAAAGGCAATGTGAACAGTTGGTTTACCGCGGCGCAGGGCATCGTCGTCCATGGCAGGCAAGTCATCGTGCACCAGCGAATAGGCATGAATGCATTCGATGGCTGTTGCCGCCGAATCCAGTGCTGTGGCAGCGGCACCACAAGCTTCACCGGTTAAATAGGTAAGTACCGGTCGAACGCGTTTACCACCGAGTAGCAAGGCGTATTCCATGGCTTGCTGTAATTCATGATCCGTTGCCGGCAAGCGTACTAGTGCTTCACGCAGACATTGGTCAACACGTTGTTGATAGGGGCTTAACAACAGCGCCAGCGCCATGCTAGTCCTCGCTTGCCGCAGGGGCGTCGAAGTCGGCCAGCTCGGCAGTGCCGTTTTGTTGTAGCAACACACTCACTTTTTGTTCAGCCTGTTGCAGCTTCTGCTGGCTCAGGCGTGACAGGCGCACGGCCTGTTCAAATTTTTCCAGCGACTGTTCCAAGGGCAGTTCACCTTGCTCCAATTGCTTTACAATGGTTTCCAGTTCCTGCATGGCTTGCTCGAAGGAGAGTTCAGTTGCAGCTTGTTTGCTCATACCTATACCTGCTTGTTTTGATGGCGCACAAATTACTCTGATTGCGCAAAAGGGTCAAATTGATCGCGATCTGAGTAAAGATTATTGCATTAATGCCGATGAACTGACTAACGATTCAAGCTTAAATTCCTGTCGGGCTTGTCAGCCACACAGTGATCGTTGAGAATAACCCGGGTACAGTTTTGCGACCCAGCTACCCAGATGGTAGCCATTAGAGGAGAGTTTCGTGGATATAGCAACGCTGGTGGGAATAATAGGAGCAGTCGCGGCGCTGGTGATCGCGATGATCCTTGGCGGCGACCTCGGTTTGTTTGTTGATATACAATCCGCATTTATCGTATTTGGCGGTACCTTATTCGTTACCCTCTCGAACTTTACTCTGGCACAATTTCTGGGTGCGGGCAAAGTGGCTGTAAAAGCCTTTATGTTCCGTATTGAACAGCCGCAAGAATTAATTGATAAAGCGGTAGAAATGGCCGATGCCGCCCGTAAAGGTGGCTTCCTGGCGTTGGAAGAAGCAGAAATCACCAACAGCTTTTTCCGTAAAGGCATCGACATGCTGGTTGATGGTCACGATGCCGATGTGGTGCGGCAAACCCTGCAGAAAGACATTACCATGACTACCGAACGTCACGAAGAAGGCGCCCGGTTATTTAAAGTCATGGGCGATGTTGCGCCGGCTATGGGTATGATGGGTACCCTGATTGGTCTGGTGGCTATGTTGTCTAACATGGACGATCCTAAAGCTATCGGCCCGGCCATGGCGGTGGCACTGTTAACAACCTTGTACGGTGCTTTCATTGCCAACGTATTTTGTATTCCCATTGCGAATAAGCTCACCTTGCGTGCCGAACAGGAAAAGCTGAACCGAATGCTGATTCTGGACGCTATTTTGGGTATTCAGGACGGCCAGAACCCACGGGTTATTGAAGGGATTCTGCGTAACTACCTGTCTGAATCTAAGCGTATTGAGCCGGAAGCGGCTTAAGCGACCCGATCCTATTTAACTAGAGCATCACTATGGCTGCAAACGAACAACAGGAAAAGTGCAAATGTCCACCCCCGGGTCTCCCGGCCTGGGTAATGACCTTTGCCGACCTGATGACACTGCTCATGTGTTTTTTCGTATTGTTGCTGTCGTTCTCAGAAATGGACGTGCTCAAGTTTAAGCAAATTGCGGGTTCGATGAAATTTGCTTTGGGTGTGCAGAACAAAATTGAAGTCAAAGATATTCCCAAAGGAACTAGCGTTATTGCGCAGGAATTCCGGCCGGGTAAACCCGATCCTACCCCAATTGAAACAATCCAACAGCAAACCATGGATATGACTCAGCAAATGCTGGAGTTTCAGGACGGCGAGTCGGACTTTGCCGGCGGGCCTATGAGTGAGCGTGGCGGTGCCGCCAGCAGCAGTGAAGAAGACGACGTGATGGAAGAAACCGAAAGCACTTCGTCGGCTGAGGAACAGGAAGATATTTCCGAGCTAATGAAGCGCATTCGTGAACAGCTACAGGATCAGGTTGAAGATGGTGCGCTGGAGTTAGAACAGCTGGGTCAACAAATTCTGATTCGGGTGAAAGAAAAGGGCTCATTCCCTTCGGGTTCGGCATTTTTACAACCGCAGTTCCGCCCAATTATACGGCAGGTGGCCGAGGTTTTGAAAAATATACCGGGCGAAATTACCGTTTCCGGGCATACCGATAATCAGTGGGAGCCGTCGGAAATGTACAGTTCGAACTGGGACCTATCCAGTCGCCGTGCAGTTGCTGTGGCGGAAGAGATGCAGCAGGTAGAGGGCTTTGTGGAAGACCGCATGATGGTAACCGGCTATGCCGATACCAAGCCGTTAGCGCCGAACAACTCCAGTGAAAATCGCGAGCGTAATCGCCGCGTTGAAATTGCTATCATGCAAGGCAAAGCAAAAGAATCGCAGCCAATTCAGGCAACCGATCAGGTCACTGATACGAGCGACTAAACTGGCACTGTTGCTGCCAACTGAGTATAATATGCGCCTTTTTTAGAGCCATTAACCGGTACCCGGTGAATGGCTTGATAAGCGCAGGAAACCCCGCAGTTATGAAGTTCATTATTCGCCTTCACGCCGAAATTACCATTAAAAGTAAATCTGTGCGTAAGCGGCATGGCAAAGTTCTGGTGAATAACCTGAAGTTACTACTGCGTGATTTACCCGAAACCCCGAAAGTACGCTGGTTGTGGGACCGCATTGAGATTACTTTTGCGGCAGGTTTACGTTCACAAGCTTTGCATGACCAAGTGGTGGATGAATTGCAGCGTATTCCCGGAATCGCCTGGTTTAGCGAATCCATTGAACAACCCCTGACCAACTTTGACGCTATTTTGGCGGCGGTACTTGAGGAATGGCAGCACCAGTTGGCTAACTTAAGCTTTGCGGTTCGGGTAAAACGCAAAGGTACGCACGAATTCCGCTCCAGTGACTTAGAGCGTTTTTTGGGGGCGGGTATTTTGCAGCAGGTGCCAAGTGCGCGGGTAAAACTCAATCAGCCACAACAAGAGGTTCGGATTGAAATTGACGGGCCAACAGTGCGGGTATTCGGCCATAAGCAACCGGGCTTAGGTGGGTTCCCCATCCCAACTCAGGAAACTGTCGTGAGCCTGCTCTCCGGTGGTTTTGATTCAAGTGTGGCTAGCTACCAGTTGATTCGCCGCGGCGCCCGCACCCATTTTTGCTTCTTCAATTTAGGTGGCGCCCAGCATGAAACCGGTGTGCGGCAAACCGCCTACTATTTATGGCAACAGTACAGCCGTTCGCATCCGCTGAAATTCGTGAGCATTGATTTCGCCCCGGTAGTAGAAGATATTCTGACGAACGTTGATAACGGTCAAATGGGCGTTATTCTAAAGCGCCAAATGCTGCGCGCCGCCGATCATGTTGCCGCTTACCTTGGCGCCAGTGCATTGGTAACCGGCGAAGCTATGGGGCAGGTTTCCAGTCAAACTCTGAGCAACTTACAGGTTATCGATCAAGCTACTGAACGGCTGGTGTTACGTCCGTTGATTACGATGGATAAGCAGGACATTATTAATATTTCGCGGCAAATCGGTACCGAAGATATTGCCAAAAGTATGCCTGAGTACTGTGGCGTTATTTCCAATAAGCCCACGGTGAAAGCGGTTCCTGAAAAAATTCTCGAAGAAGAAGCTAAGCTTAACCCTAACCTATTGGATCAGGTGGTCAGGTCGTGCCGTATTCTGGATATGCAGACTATTGCCGAAGAAACGGCGGCTCAGGTTGCGGAAGTCACTACCACTGCTGAGGTGGGCGCAGGGGCTACCGTTATTGATATTCGCAGCAGCGAGGAACAGGAGCGTCAACCGCTGGAACTGGCTGTGCCGGTGCTGCATATTCCATTTTTTCGACTGGCGCAAAAATTTACGGAACTTGATCCGCAGCAGCAGTATCTACTGTATTGTGATAAAGGCGTGATGAGTAAGATTCAGGCGCTATACTTACAGGAACTGGGGCATCAGAATGTTGCGGTTTACACAAGGGATACAAGGAGAGCCGAATGACGGCCAGAGTTTTATTTGTCGTAGTACTGGTTACGCTCTCGGTGTTGTTTTTGTGGCAGTTTGGACCGGTAAGTGGTTCAAGAATTCCATATTTTGACAAGCTCGTGCATTTTGGCGCGTTCTTTGTGCTGGCGTTCACGTTTCATCGTGCCTTCCCCATCCCCTTATGGGCCGGTATTGTGGTGCTGACGTTGTATGGTGTGGCCATTGAAGTAGCGCAAAGCTTAACGCCATACCGCAGCGCTGAAGTTATGGACTTAGTGGCTGATGCGGCCGGTGTAGTGAGTTATTATTTGCTGCACTGGGTGTATCAAAACTGGCGCCAGCGGCGCCAGCGGCATAAGCGCCGCTAGCACCTAAGCCGACTTAACTTTTACGTTTGCCAACGCCTTTAGCTTTTGTGGCTGCTTTCTTCTTTTTCTTCTTCGCTTTCGACTTACGCGTGTCCGGAAATTTATATTGCGGGCGTAAGTCGTCGTATACGCGACGCTCTAATTTTTCTTTCTGATACCGCTCAATACGGCCTAACAACTGCGCATCGTGGGCTTCTACTAAGGCCACGGCAACGCCTGATTTACCGGCACGGGCGGTACGCCCAATACGGTGCAGGTAAACGTCGGCTTGCTTCGGTAAGTCGTAGTTTACCACCAGCGCAATATCATCAATGTCCAGTCCGCGAGCCGCAACGTCGGTGGCAATGAGCACGCTATCGCTGAACTTTTCCATGCGGGCAATAATTTTTTGGCGGTCTGACTGCGGCATATCACCACGTAGCGTCAGCGTTTTAATGCCCTGACTTTCCAGCTTGCCGGATAACTCGGCTACTCGCTCGCGCGTACGCACAAACACTACGCGACGACCTGGGTTATCAATAAGCACCCGCACCAGCAACTGTAGCTTGTGGGTGGTGGTATCAGCCTGATACATGCGTTGCAGAATTTTACCGCGCTCACGCTTGGACGGATCTACCGTAATATGTTCTGGTTCGTTCAGTAGTTCGTCGGCAAAGCGGGTAACGCCGGTGCTGTCCAAGGTTGCGGACAGGAGAATTTTTTGCCGCAGGGCATGCGCGGCCATGGCAATTTGCTTTACGCTACTGGCAAAGCCCATGTCGAGCATACGGTCGGCTTCGTCAATAACCAGCCACTCAATATTGTCGAGCTCATATTGCTCAGCGTTCAGCAGGTCAATTAAGCGGCCCGGCGTGGCCACCAGAATATCGTGCGACGCGGCCAGCATGTCGTGCTGAGTACCATAGTTAATGCCGCCGGTAATCAACACAGTGCTAATGCCAGTAGCGGGCGTAAAGGCCTGCGCCTGTTCAGCAATTTGTTGCGCCAGTTCACGCGTTGGAGCCAGCACCATAACCCGGGCAGAACCTGAGTCGCGACGCGGATAATCCAGCAAATGCTGTAGCGCGGGTAACAAAAATGCCAGCGTTTTACCAGTGCCCGTAGGACTGTTAACAAGCAGGTCACGCCCTTCCAACGCCAGCGGAATCACTATTTCCTGAACCTTGGCAGGCTTATTTAAATTTTGTTGGTGTAACACTTCAATTAAAGTGTCATCAAGTTCCAGGGTATCCCAGTCCGGTGTCATGCTGTTTTCCTGTAAGATAAAGCGGTGCGCCATAAACATGCCGAGGAAACAACTGTCATGGGCTTTCAATGCAAACAATTTTACCTGAAAGATGACCAGTGTGCGATGAAAGTTGGCACTGATAGTTTGTTACTGGGTGCCTGGGTGAATGCTGGTGCGCTGCAACGGGCTAACCGAGTACTTGATATAGGCTGTGGCTGCGGGGTGTTAGCACTGATGCTGGCGCAACGAACGGCAGGGGCGGAATCGCCGGTGCATATAGATGCCGTGGAGTTAGACTCCGCTGCCGCCGGGCAGGCCCAAGAAAATGCCGACGCCTCTGCCTGGTCTGACCGTATTGGTGTTGTGAACGATGATGTACTGCATTGGCGTAGGTGGTCGGCACCTGGCAGTTATGATGTGCTGATTAGCAATCCACCGTATTTTGCCGGAGATTTTCCCAGCCCCAATAGACAACGGGAATTAGCACGACATCAGCGTAGTTTGACGTTGGCAAACTTAGTTACCGCAGCCGCAGCTTTAGCAGCTCCGAACGCCGTATTTGCGCTGGTGTTACCGGCTAGTTGCCAGCAACAACTACTGGCTTTAATGCAGGCAAAGGGGTTTGCGCTGCAGCGCTTATGTCTGGTGAAACCGGTGCCGGACGCTGCGGCCAAATTGATGCTGTGCGAATTCGTGTTCACCGAGCAGCAAGTCACCAGTGTTCACCAAGAGTTAACCATAGCGACCGGGGAAACCACTGCGAATGGGATCAAAAAAAGCGCTGGTGCACATTACACCAGCGCCTTTAAAGCACTAACTTGTGATTTTTATTTGGGCCGTGGTTGGTGACCCGCCACTGAAAACTACAAACCCAGTTGCTGTTTGCCCTGTTCAAACACAATATCCACGGGAATATCGGCTTGGGTGAGCTTGTCTAAATCAGCTTGCAGCGTGGGGCTCATAGTACCCATAGTGTCGAATAATTCGGTCACGCCCTGATAATCACCGTCACCCTGCAAGGTTAGGATTTTTTCTGACAAACTGTTCATGGCGGCCCGCATGCGGCTCATATCAACACTGTACTGGCCGTTGTCATTACGCGCAAAGGCGCCAGCTTCGGCAAAGTAGTTAAAGCGTATCATGTTGGCTTTGCCATGCGCGCTGGCAGCACCAAAGCGCACGGAGCGGAAAATACCGGCTAAAAAAGTGGTGTAATAATCCGCCAGTTGACCTTCTTCAATAGCGCCTAGTTCCAGCAACTGGGTGATCATATACAAACCCAAAATATCGGCTTTGCCTTCTTCCAGTGCCGAAGCATGCTCTTTCAGTGCTTCACGTACTGTGCCTTTCCCGTTTACCAGATTTTTAATACCTAAGCCGTGCGCCACTTCGTGGAACATGGTGTTGGCAAAAAAGGCATCAAAGGTTATGTGTTGGCGCTGTTCGGGCACAATAAGCTGTTCGCTAATTGGCAGTAAAATTTTATCAAACTTGGCTCGCATGGCGTTTTTCAGCTGCAAGCGGCGGGTGCCTTTTTCTAGTTGTACCTGTTCGTCGTTGGGCAAATTAATCGCAATGGTTTTGCTGCCAGCGTTAGAGTGACCAGCGTAGTAAACCACATCGTACGCATTCAACTGAGCACCAGAACCCGGGCGTTCGGCTTTGTAGGCGTCAGCTACGGGTAGTTCTTCCTGCAGCATGGGTAAGTATTGGGAGTATTTATCCAGTTTTTCGCTCCACACCATGTCTTTAATTAGCACGTAAGATTCAAACCCGGCGCGATAACCATAAAGTTGGTCTTCATAGGTTTCAATAGGGCCAATAACAACGTCTATTTGGTTATCCGTCATGTCCATCCAGGCCATATCGGAGGCCTGATAACTATTACTTTCAAAGGCGTCAGCGCGCATTTTTAAGTAAGTGGCGAAGGCCTCGCTTTCGGCCAGTGCGGCGGCATCGCGGAGTAATCCAGCGGCTACGGCCAACTCGGGTGCAAAGTGCAGACTGTAGGGCACGCTATATAACTGACCTTGCTGGTTGCGGCGCACCATGGTGTATAAGCTGGTTTTACCGTCAAATTCGGCGGCCTCAAATTCGGCCTTACTCATGTCGGTGGGGTAATAATTGGCACCGGCCGGCTTGTTGGCAAAGCCGGTTAAAAATGGCTTATTGTTATTCAGGCGGTCCCAGGGGCCGTAGTTAATTTCAATAAAACGACGTACCTGCGGATCATCAATGGCGTTCAGTAGTACTGATTTATCGCCCGTATAGGCTTGTCGCCAAAACAGGCGATCCATAATTTCCGAGGCATCAATCAGCAAACGAATCATTTGTTGCTGCTGCTGGGACAAATGATCAAGCCGAGCGGTAAGTTCCACCGGTGTGTAAATGTCCAAACGTTGGTGGGCATCGTCAACCAATTGATAGGAAGTCGTGTTGTTTTCGGTATCCGTTAGACTGGCTTCAGTGCTGTCTGGATTGCCGCATCCAGCAAGTGATAGGGAGATGCCAGCAAGCATGGCTAACAGAATCTTTGATTTCGGAAAATTCATAACGCGCCTTTAACAATTTTATGAGAAACTTAGTTAATCTAATGCTTGTATTAGCTTGCTGCAAGCATGAGCGATACTTTTGTTATATAACCAAGACTCAGTATTAGTGAACGGGAACGCCAGATGTCAGCTGAAAAAGCCTTGTACTTAATTGTGTCGGACAAGCTCGAAGAAGACTCCCTGCAACTGCCGGGGTTACCCACTACCGCCGAACAGGTGCGTCAGGTGACCGGGGATCCGAATTGCAATTTGCAGGATCTGGTGACCATTATTCAGCACGACCCGGCGTTAACAGCTCGTTTAATTGGGTTGGCTAACAGTGCTTATTTAGGTGGCCGCAGTAAAACCGAAACCTTAATGCAGGCACTGACTCGTATTGGCTTGCGGCGCATCCGTAACCTGGCTCTGGCATTGGCAATCGAGCAACTGTATATCGCTAAAAATTCCATCGTACGTGGCTATTTGGATGAAACCTGGCAACGCAGCCGTGAGCTGGCGGCAGCCAGTGTGGTGCTGGTAGAACAGTTAATGGAGCGCAAAGTTGGCAAACGTATGCATCCGGATATTGCCCTACTAGCAGGCTTAATAGCGCCGATTGGCGCGCTGCCCATTCTGAGTGTGGTAGACGAACACGCCGATAGTTTTGCCAACCCAACCTTCATTGCACCTACCATTGCCCATTTGCAGGCACGCATTGGTACCGAAGTATTGAAGCATTGGCAGTTTAGTACGGTGCTGATTCCAGTTCCGGTCTGGTGGTCACAAGGTCGTTCAGAACGTTTGCAACATGCAGAAGATATTGGCTATGCCGATGTTGTGCATGCGGCCGCGTTACTAACCGGTCACTGTGTGTCAACGAATGTAATGACCTTGGCGGAATACCAGCAAATAGGCTTATTGGAAAGTGATGAGCTATGGAATTGGCCAGCTATCCAAACACGTTATCAGGAAGTGCTGGCCGTATTAATGTAATAGCTGCAGAAATTAGCTGTTAAAAGCCTTTTGTAAGGCTGGGAACAGGGCATTTACTTCGCTACTTAAGAGCGCAAAGTCGCTATCAATACGCTGCTCTGGGGTTGGGTCTACCAAATCATCCCGGTCGTTCTCGGCAACGTCGGTTAGCTTCAGTCGTTTTAGTGCCAAATCACTTTCCAGTACAAAGGTTAAGCGTTCCTGCCATTCTAAGCCAAGCTTGGTCACTTGCTTGTCATGTTCCAAATGCCCGAGCATTTCCGGGGTGGTTAGTTCTTGTTGACGGCAACGCAGAATGGCACCGTCGGCTGCCGGGTCACGTAGCTCAGCTTCATCGCCAAAAGCAAAATCCTTCGGCAAGGCTTGGTCTTTTAGCCACTGAGTTAGAATCACTTCTGCTGGTTGCTCACTTAACAAAGGTTTCACCGCTAGTGATGACAGCGAACCACGCAATAACGCCAGCATTTCTTCCGCACGATTGGCACTGCTGGCATCAATGGCAATCATTTGCTGATCCAGCGAAATGTAGGCCCAGGTTAGTTGGTACTTACTAAATGCCTGCGGCAGCATGCTGTGAATTAAATCTTCTTTCAGCGTTTGCTTTTCTTTGCGATTTACTGGGCGGCCTTCGGCGGCACTAATAGTAGCTACTTTGTCCTCCAGCTGCGCATTCACTGCACTTGCGGGCAACACTTTTTCTTCTTTGCGGGCACACAGCAGAACGTTATTACCTACCCGGTGGGTGAGTACCTCATGGTCGCCACCAAAAGGCGAATACCAACCATAACTTGCTAGTTCCTGGCGGCTGCACGAATGGAATGGGTGCTCTGCAAGTAATTGTTCAAAGTTTTCAGGAAGCTCAAAACGATCAGAAAAGGTGTAAAAACGAAGATTTCGAAACCACATAAATTAATTCCACACAGACTGCTAAATAGCGCTTTATGTTACCCGTTGTCACAGAAAAGTGACAGGGATAAAGAACTCATATTGCAAACCTTTACCTGGTTCGCTGGTAGCGGCAATACGGCCTTTCAGACTTTGCGTAATTAAATTCCAGACAATGTGGGTGCCTAAACCGCTACCACCTAAATGGCGTTTAGTGGTGAAGAAGGGGTCGAATAACTTCTCCATTTGCTCTTCGGTTAAGCCTTTACCGTTGTCACTGTAGCGGAAGTGCAAATTGGTACCTTGGCGCTCGGCATGAATTTCGATGTCACCCGTAGAAATATTCTCAAACCCGTGAATCAGCGAATTCATAATCAGATTGGTGAAGATTTGCGATAACGCGCCCGCCGGGCAACGAATGTTCATATTCGAAGGGCAATCCAGATTGATTTTATGCGCTGTTTTCTTAAGTTTCGGATGCAATGACTGAATCACCTCAGTGAGGTATTCTCGCAGATTAATTTCGCGGATGGCTTCGGAGGTTTGATCCACCGCCACTTGCTTAAAGCTGCCTATCAGCTCTGAGGCACGTTTTAAGTTGTTATCTAATAAAGTCAGGCTTTCATTACTTTCGGCAATAAACTGCTGCAACTGGCTTTGCGTTAGATTTTTCTTCTCTAGCGATTGTTCCAGTTGATTTAAGCGTTCCTGCAGGAAAGACGTTGCGGTAACACCAATACCAATAGGGGTGTTTACGTCATGCGTAATACCAGCCACTAAACCGCCCAACGAGGCGAGTTTTTCTGATTCAATCAGTTGGTCCTGTGCTTGTTGCAGGGTATCTAATGATTGCTCCAGGCGACTATTGGTTTTCAATAGATTGGTTTCAATCGTACGGCGCTGGCTGATTTCTTTCGACAATTTGTCCTGACGCATTTCCAGCTCGTTTTTACGCTGCTCTAAATCCAGCATAGCCTGGCTTAAACTGGACGTTTTGCGTGCGACTTCCTGTTCTAAAATAGCATTTTGCTCATCCAGCTTGCGGTTGGCTTTTACTAATTGTTGCTGCGCCTTGCTTAAATCTGTCTGGTACTCTTCCAGGTTGTCCAGCAGCTGATTATAAGCCTGTTCCACCATAACGAATTCTTCATTGCGTTGGTCGGTCAAGTGCAAACGTGAATGTTCTAAGTCGTCCAGCCGGAAGTTCCGAATTTGTTCGGTTAAATCCAGTAACGGACGGTTAAGCATGCGGCTGAATGCCAGCGTGAATAACAACAGTAGGAAGGTACTTTTTATTATGGCGTTACCAATAATAAAATATAAGCTTACTTTAATGCGATCGATAGCGATGTCGCGGGTGGTGAACAAGGTCACATCACCAACCTGAGTGGAATGCCCTGAAAATTCAAATACTAACGATGAAAAATAACCAAAAATACCGTTCTTTTCAGGTAATACTATGCCTTCACTGGCTTCTGCGGGCAGCATGGATAAATCGGCGCCTTCGCCAAGCTGAATAAGCACTTCGCCAGCATCGGAGCGAATGACCACGCCGGAAATAGCAGGAATGCCAATCAAGCCCTCGGCAATGGCTTCAATCTGACCGGTGTTGAATTCCCACAGCGAACGAGTCAGTGAACCGTTAAAGGTTAACTGCTGGTTTTGTAGTTCTTCTACTAACACCCGTTTGGTGTCGAAGTACTCGCCCACTATCTGTACGCAGGTCACAACAAAGGTCAGGATAAAATAAACTGACAGGACACTGGTAAGCAGGGAACGAGAAATACTCGACGTTGCCATGTGCGCGTATCCCTTGCATGCTTTTGGCTAAGGTAATACAGCTGTTGCGAATTCGCAAACAGTTCATGGCAGCAACGTGTTGCATCTGAAGATATATGGTTTATCATATATGTGAATTTTCAGATGTGTCTAATAAAACGGAATAAAACCATGCAGGCGAATCAGTTTTTTAAATGTTTAACCGATGAAACCCGGTTGAAATGTTTATTATTAATTGCGCAGGAAGGTGAGCTTTGCGTGTGCGAGCTGATTGCTGCCGTGCATGAAAGTCAGCCGAAAATATCCCGCCATTTAGCCCAATTGCGTAAATGTCAGTTGTTAAGCGACCGTCGGCAGGGGCAATGGGTATTTTACCGCTTGCACTCGGCATTACCAAAGTGGCAGCGGGATATTCTGATGCAAACCCTGGCGGCAAACCAGCAAGAGCTAAACGCGTCTTTGCACTCATTAGATGCCATGACCGGCAGGCCAATAAGGGGAGCTTGCTGCTAATGGGTACTTTTGAACGTTACCTGAGCCTTTGGGTAGGCGCCGCGTTACTTGCTGGCATTGGTCTTGGCTTGCTGCTGCCAGAGGTTTTTGCCGCTATCGCAAAGCTGGAGCTGGCGCAGGTAAATGTGGTTATCGGTGTGCTGATTTGGCTGATGATTTACCCAGTGATGGTGCAAGTAGACTTTTCAGCATTAAAAGATGTGGGTAAAAAGCCCAAAGGCCTGGTGTTAACTCTGGTGGTTAACTGGCTGGTGAAGCCTTTTACTATGGCGTTACTGGGCTGGTTGTTCTTCAAGGTGCTGTTCGCTGACTGGGTGGATCCGGAGTCGGCCAATGAATATATTGCCGGCATGATCTTGCTGGGCGTGGCGCCATGTACCGCCATGGTGTTTGTCTGGAGCCAACTGACCAAAGGTAATCCTAACTACACGCTGGTGCAGGTATCCATTAACGACATCATTATGATTTTTGCCTTTGCACCATTAGCGGCTTTGTTGCTGGGCATTACTGACATTACCGTGCCCTGGGACACCTTGCTGTTATCGGTAGTCTTGTATGTGGTGGTGCCGCTAGTGGCCGGAGCCTATACGCGTCATGTGTTGAACAGCCGCAAGGTTAAGGGCGGTATTACGGCCTTTACCGAAAGCTTCAAGCCCTGGTCTATTGTGGGTTTGTTATTAACCGTGGTGCTGCTATTTGGTTTTCAGGCAGAAACCATTGTTCAGGATCCTTTTGTGATTGGCCTTATTGCCATTCCGTTACTGATTCAAACCTATTTTATTTTTATGCTGACCTACGGGTCGGCGAAACTGCTGAAGTTGCCTTATAACGTGGCAGCCCCTGCGGGTTTAATTGGCACCTCAAACTTTTTTGAATTGGCGGTGGCGGTGGCAATATCACTATTTGGTTTGCACTCGGGCGCTGCGTTGGCAACGGTTGTCGGTGTACTTATTGAAGTTCCTGCTATGTTATCTCTAGTCGCATTTGCGAATCGCACACAACACTGGTTTAAATAACCGGGTTTAAAGAAGGTGGTTAAAATGACAATCAAAGTAGGTATTAACGGTTTTGGCCGCATGGGGCGGCTAACTTTCCGCGTGCTAGCTGAGCACGCCGGGGTAACTTTAGTGCAGGTGAACGATCCTGCTGGGAAACCAGAAACTCTGGCGCATTTGTTGAACTTTGATTCCGTGCATGGCCGCTGGCAGCAGCAAGCCGAAGCCAACGAAACCGGCTTTCGCGTGAATGGCCGGCAAGT
Organism: Idiomarina sp.; assembly: GCA_040882145.1. GTDB lineage: Bacteria > Pseudomonadota > Gammaproteobacteria > Enterobacterales > Alteromonadaceae > Pseudidiomarina. Next base: position 24,864 of record JBBEBU010000007.1, on the reverse strand, counting down.
TGAAGTAACCCAGAACAAAACCATTGATGAAACTGACTGGTCGGGCTGCGACATTGTGGTTGAAGCATCGGGTAAAATGAAAACTCAGGAATTGCTAAAAAACTACCTGCAGCAAGGCGTTAAAAAAGTGGTGGTAACGGCACCGGTGAAAGAAGAGGGTGTGCTTGAGTGCGTGCTGGGTGTGAATGACCATCTGTACAGCGATGACAAATACGACATTATTACCGCCGCATCCTGCACCACCAACTGTTTGGCGCCAGTGGTAAAAGTGATTCATGAAAAGCTGGGTATTAAACACGGCTCTATGACCACCATTCACTCCATTACCAACACCCAAACTATTCTGGATGCGCCGCATAAAGATTTGCGCCGTGCCCGTGCTTGCGGTGAAAGCTTAATTCCAACCAGCACCGGTTCAGCAACGGCTATTACTCACATTTTTCCCGACCTAAAAGGTAAGTTGAACGGCCACGCAGTGCGGGTACCACTGGCCAATGCGTCGCTTACTGATGTGGTGTTTGAAGTAGCCCGGGAAACCACGGTTGAAGAGGTAAACGGCTTTTTGAAAGCAGCAGCAGAGAATGAGCTAAAAGGCATTATGGGCTTTGAGACGCGGCCGTTAGTGTCTATTGATTACAAAACCGACCCGCGTTCGAGCATTGTTGATGCGCTGTCGACTATGGTTGTGAATGGTACTCAGGTGAAAATTTATGCCTGGTATGACAATGAATGGGGTTACGCGAACCGTACCGCTGAGCTGGTTATTAAAGTAGGTAGCGAACTCAATGCTGGCTAAGCTTTCTGCCGAAGTTCGTCAGTATCTGATTGTTACGGGCAACTACTGGGCGTTTACTGTTACTGACGGTGCGCTGCGCATGCTGGTGGTTTTACATTTCCACCAGTTGGGCTATAGCCCACTGCAAATTGCCATGCTGTTTTTGTTTTACGAGTTTTTCGGCGTGGTGACCAATCTGGTAGGCGGCTGGTTAGGGGCTCGGGTAGGGCTTAATCGCACCATGAATATAGGTTTGGCCTTGCAAGTGGTGGCGCTTAGCATGCTGTTAGTGCCCTCAACCATGCTTAGTGTGATTTGGGTGATGGCCGCCCAGGCGTTATCGGGGATTGCCAAAGATCTCAATAAAATGAGTGCGAAAAGCGCTATTAAGTTACTGGTAGCTGATGATGCTCAGGCAACCTTATACAAATGGGTAGCGTTTTTAACCGGTTCGAAAAACACCTTGAAAGGCGTTGGTTTCTTTGTTGGTGGCGCATTACTGGCGTGGTTAGGGTTTCAGGGCGCCGTACTTGCCATGGCAGTGGCGCTTGCCGCTGTGTGGGTAGTGAGCCTGATATTCTTGAAAGCTGATTTGGGCAAGGCCAAGGGTAAACCCAAGTTTCGGGATATATTTTCCAAAAGTCCGGCAGTTAACTGGCTGTCGGGTGCCCGTATGTTCCTGTTCGGTGCCCGCGATGTCTGGTTTGTGGTGGCTATTCCGGTGTATTTCTCCAGTCAGTTAGGCTGGAATCCAATTGGGGTAAGTACCTTTATGGCCGCCTGGGTGATTGGCTATGGGGTGATACAAACCATAGCGCCGAAATTAACCGGTGCGCGCAGCGGGCAAGTACCTGATGGGCGCAGTGCCTTCGGCTGGGCGTTGCCATTACTTAGCGTTACTTTGCTAATGGCGCTGGGTTTATGGTTGCAGTGGCCTGCTGAGCAGGTGCTGGTTATTGGTTTACTAATTTTTGGTGCTTTATTTGCAGTAAATTCTTCCCTGCACAGCTATTTAATCGTCAGTTATGCCGGCCGCGACGGGGTGTCGCTGGATGTCGGCTTCTACTACATGGCCAACGCTATGGGCCGACTGATTGGTACCATACTCTCGGGCTGGGTGTATCAAGCTTATGGTTTGCTACCTTGTTTGCTGGTAGCCGCGGTATTTATTGCGCTGGCGGCGTTACTTGCACTTGCGTTGCCGGTAACCAAACCAACAGCAACAACTGAAACCTGACTGCAGTAAGCTGAAACTGTGGCGTTCACGATAACGTCACAAAGCATTCACCAAGCCGTCACTTTCATGTAACGGCCTTGTCACAAAACCTCCGTAGATTGCACATCGTTCTAGTTTACAAATTGACGCAATCCCAACGGAGATAACAATGAAAGCGAATAAACTCTTTGCATTAAGCGCACTAACTGCTTCTTTAATGCTGGCCGGTTGTGGCGGTGATATCAACTTAACGCCAACTTCTGTCGACAACTCAACTGACAACTCTGTGACGAATCCAGGTGGCGGTGGTAGCACTGACAATAACTGTGCAAGCTATACTGATGACGGCGTTACAGTACGCGGCTCTGTTGAAGGCGACAACTGTGTATACAGCTCAAACTTCTCAACTCCAAACAACCCAATTCGTACAGATATCCGCATCGTTGATTTGCCAAACGATGGCGCGCACATTTTCCCGAACGGCTTATACATTGGTAACGGCCTGGAAAGCAACCCAGCGAATATTCCTGACAATGGTCCAACCCTGACTATCGATGCTGGCGCTACTTTAGCGTTCCAAGACGCTGACGGCTTTGTGCAAATCGCACGTGGTTCACAAATTATTGCTGAAGGTGAAGCGGATGCACCAATCACTTTCACCGCTGATGAAGACTTAACTGGCGACGTAAACAAAGACACTGACCGTGGTTTATGGGGTGGTGTGATTCTGCTGGGTCGCGGTATTTCAAACAAATGTGATCAAGCTGACTTAGAGAACTGTAGCCTGGAAGCTGAAGGCGGCGCTGGCTTGTACGGCGGCAGCAACAACAGCGACGATTCTGGCGTATTAAGCCACGTGGTTGTTAAGTATGCAGGTTTCGAAGTTGCTGTTGGTAACGAATTAAACGGTATTACTTTCTACGCAATCGGCGATGAAACGCAAATTGACCACATTCAGGTTCATAACAACGTAGATGACGGCATTGAATTCTTTGGTGGCGCAGCCAACTTCAAATACGCAGTGTTAACCGGCAACGGTGATGATTCACTGGATTGGGCTGACGGCTGGCAAGGTGCAGGTCAGTATATTTACGTTCGTCACAACGAATCTCTGGCAAACCGCGGTATTGAAGGCGATAACAACTCAGGTAACTTCCTGGCCGAGCCTTTCACTTCACCACAAATCGCGAACATGACGATTGTTGGTTCTAACTACTCGACTACCGACCGTGATTCTGAAGGTGTGTTGCTTCGCCGTGGTACTCAGGCTGAGCTTTATAACTTCGTTATTACTGGCCTTGAGTTAACTGGCGAGTGTTTAGAGTTAGACGATGCAGAAACGGCTGACCATATTGCTGATGGCAACTTGGTTATCGAAAGTTCGGTTGTGGCCTGTGCTGAAAACTTTGCCGACCAAACGGCACAAGATTGGTTTGAAGGCGGCGCTAACAACGTTGAGCTGACTGAAGCTGCAACCGTGTTAGAAAACGGCTTGTACACTGCATCACCAATTCTTGATGCGGCTGGTGCTGAAGTTGCAGTGACTGCAAAAGCTGACTTAAGCACAGTAAACCCATTCTTTGATGATGTAGATTTCGTAGGCGCTGTATCTGCAGACGACGACTGGACAGCTGGCTGGGCGTTTGATTTGAACAACTAAGAATCAAGCCTGAGTCGCACAGGGACGTGCAAAAAGGCGCTCATTAGCGCCTTTTTATCAGTTGCACGTAGCAAGTTAAAACGTGCCCGGCTTTGTCCTCATCTATGGAGCATTCCACATGAACAGAACGCCTTTTATGAGCAAGAGTAAATTGGGGTTGGCCATTGCGCTGGCACTCTCCAGCCAACTAGCCTTGGCCCAGGAGCAAGCTGCCGATGAGTCAATTGAAGAAGTTGTAACCACCGCAACCCGGTTGCAAGGTTCTGCCGCTGCAGTAGTTGAAGAACGTAAAGCACAAGCTTTCGTTGCTGATATTCTGGGTTCAGAGCAGATTTCTCGTACCGGTGACAGCGACGCTGCTTCAGCTTTACGACGGGTTACTGGGTTAACCCTGGTTGACGGTAAGTTTATTTATATTCGCGGTTTGGGCGAGCGTTATTCAAGCACCCAGTTGAATGGTGCTCAGGTGCCTTCACCGGATCCTACTCGTAACGTCATCCCACTGGACATGTTCCCGTCCAGCATCATTGAAAGTTTATCGGTACAAAAGTCTTATTCAGCGGATATGCCGGCTCACTTCGGTGGTGGTAACGTAGATATTCGTACTACCTCTATTCCGGCTGAAGAAGTATTCAACATTCAGCTGGGTACTGGCTGGAATACTGAAAACTCGTCTGACGGCCTGACTTACGATGGTGGTAACGACTGGACTGGTAGCGACGACGTTCGTGCCTTGCCGCAGAACTTTTTAGAGGCGCTGGCAACTTACGGTGCAGTGAACTTCAACGACATCGCAGATTACGAAGGAATTAGCCAGGATGAAGCACGCTTAGTTAATCGTGACCTGATGAATTCTTTAAACACCGACTACGACGTTTACGCCGACAGCATTGCGCCAGAAGTGAAAGCCTCGGTAAGTTATGGTGATCGTTATGAGTTTGGTAGTGACTGGGCGGTTGGCTTTTTAGCTGGCGTTGATTACGACCGCAGCACTGACAACTCTGACGAGCAGCGTCGGGTGCTAGGTTTCGCCGGTGACAGTTTGGTGAACCAGTTCCAGAGCGAATCACAAATTACCACGCATTCGGTTGAGCTAAGCGGTATGTTCAGCTTAGGTCTTGAGTACGGTAATAATCATAAGTTGGAAACCACCACCTTATTCTTGCGCGACACACAGGATCGTATCGAGCAGGGGATTACTGAAACAATCGATACCATAGGCGAGCAGGATTTAGCCTTCTTCGATACCGATATTCGTTACGAGGAACGTGAGTTATTGTCGAACCAGATTCGTGGCTCACACATGTTCCCTGAGTACATGAATATTGCACTAGACTGGCAGTACACCGAAGCTACCGCACGTCGTGACGCACCAGGCAACGTATTTACCCGCCAGGGCGCTGATGCTGACTTGGGTGAAGTAGCCGAAAACTTGAACTACCAGCGTTCACGTAACGCCGCCATTTTGGAATTCCAGAACCTGGAAGATGAAGTACAAAGCTATAGCGCTGATGTAGAGCTTCCGCTTTATTTCGGTGGTGATGAGCTGGTATTAAGCGGTGGTGGTGAAGTGATGAAGAAAGGTCGCCAGTCTTATGGCCGTCGATTTGGTTTCAGCACTGAAGGTACGCCTTTTGATCAGTTAACCAACGTTGAGTTCAGCGATTTGTTTGGTCCGGACAGTGTAAATAACCCGGACAATAACTTGCAAATCTTTGGTGCACCAACGCTGACCGATCCAAACTATCTTGCTGCTCAGCAAATTGAAGCGGGTTACGGTATGTTTGATTACACTACCGACAAATGGCGTTTAAATGCCGGTGCCCGGTGGGAGCAGTATAGTCAGGTTTCAGCGCAAATTGATTTGGCTGAAAGTACCATTATCGGTGATATTGCCAACACGTCGCGTACCGAAGACGACTGGTTTAATTCACTGGCATTTACTTACTTCCTGAACGATGAAATGCAGTTACGTTTTGGTTACGGTAGCACCACGGTGCGTCCAGACTTGCGTGAAATTACTGAAGTTATCTTCATCGACCCGCTAACCAGCGACAAAGTTCGAGGTAACCCGGAACTGGCAAGTTCTGACGTACAAAACTTTGACGTGCGTTGGGAATGGTATATGCCGTCAGGCGATAACCTATCAGTGGCTGCATTCTATAAGGATTTAGATAAGCCAATTGAGTCAGTGGAAGCGAAAGCCACGGATTCGGATCGGGTTATTACCTTCTTAAACGGTGATGCTGGTGAAGTTTATGGTGTGGAATTTGAGTTCTTAAAAGACTTGAGTTTTGTTACCAGCGGCTTATTCACAACGGGTAACCTGACCCTGTCGGATTCTGAAATTACCATTTCAAATACCGGTAGTGTGGAATTAACCAACAACAAGCGCCGTATGACAGGTCACTCTGAGTATGTGGTTAACTTGCAGTTAGGTTATGACTCGGTGAACGGTGAACACAGTGGCTCGTTGGTTTACAACGTGTTTGGTGAGCGGATCGCCTTCGCAGGCTCAGTGTTCGGTGGCCAGGGCATTGATGATGCTTACGAGCAGCCGTTCCACAGTTTGGATGCCGTGTACACTTGGTACCCTGACTTCAACTCTAACGTGAAACTTAAGCTGCAGAACTTACTGGGCGAAGACATTGAAATTGAGCAAAACGGTCAAACAATTCAATCGCAAACAGTAGGTACCAACATTACATTGGAATATAGCTACTCCTTCTAAGGTTTAGTTTTTCTGTGTAAACCCTACCAACGGGAGCTTCGGCTCCCGTTTTTATTGCGTGCAATAAAAATGACATCTTTACGTCACTAAGCTGTCATGAAAATTCACTAAAGTGCCCCCTATAAATTCTTCGCCGCAATTTTCTCGCAATAATGTTGCAACAAATAGGGTATTTCATATGAAGCTCTTTTTTCTTGGTAGTGCAATTATGTTGGCAGCCAGTTTTGGTTTACCAGCACAGGCACAAAGTGAATCACTGGAACCTGTGGTTGATGCTGCTGATGCCATTAACCAGACCGCAAAAAAATCCCAGCTAACCATTGATAATATTGCTGACAACATGCAAGAGCGCATGCAGCAGTACAAACAAATCAATAAGCAAATAGACGGCTTACGGGTTTATACCCGCCAGTTAGAAAAGCAAATTGAGAACCAAAATACTGAAAAATCTGAGCTCAGCAGCTCGATTGATGAAGTGAGTGTGGTTGAACGCCAAATCACGCCATTGATGCTGCGCATGATTGACGGTTTAGATGCTTTTGTCGAACTGGATGTGCCCTTCTTGCCAGAAGAGCGGGAAGAGCGTGTTGCTACCTTGCAGGACTTAATGGATCGGGCCGATGTTGATGTGTCTGAGAAATTCCGTCGGGTTATGGAAGCCTATCAAATTGAAGCTGAGTATGGCCGTACTATTGAAGCTTATACCGGTGAAATGGATGTTGAAGGTCAGCTGCAGGACGTTGATTTTCTGCGCATTGGCCGGGTTGCGCTGGTTTACAAAACCCGTGACGGCGCCAACTTAGGCGTGTGGAATCAGGACGCTGGAGCCTGGCAGCCGCTGAGCGACAGCTACCGCAATAGTGTGACTGAAGCGCTGCGTATTGCCCGTAAGCAACTGGCACCAGATTTACTTATGTTACCGCTGTTTACCGACAGCATCGTTTCAGCTACGCGTGCTGCAGGAGAATAAGCCATGAAATTTCTGACTATCTTAGTTGCCGCTAGTGTTGCTCTGACAACCAGCTTTACCAGTGCTGCACAAGAGCCGGTGAACCTGGACGAATTGTTGAACCAATTGCAACAAGGGCAGTTCGCACAAAGCCAGCAAAACCAGGAACGTGAAGCTGAGTTTGCGGCGCGTTCGCAACAGCAAGAACGCATTTTACGTGAAGCTATTGCTGAACGTGAACGCTTGGAAGCCTTGAGCGACCGACTGGAAACCCAGTTTGAAAATAACGAAATGGAGTTAACCGGTTTAACTGATGCCTTAACCCAGCGTATGGGTTCGCTGCGTGAACTCTTTGGCGTGTTGCAGCAGGTTGCTGGTGACACCTCTGGTAATTTGCAGAATTCACTCACTTCAGCACAGTTTCCTGGTCGCAGTGAGCAATTAGACGCGTTAGCGCAGAAAATGGGCTCAACGTCAAAGTTAGCCTCCATTGAAGAAATTGAGCAAGTTTGGTTTACCTTGCAACAAGAAATGACTGAAACCGGCAAGCTGGTTCGCTTTGAAACCGAAGTGACTCAGGCCAGCGGTGAAAAGCAAACTCAGGAAGTGGTGCGAGTAGGTGCTTTTAATCTGGTTTCAAACGGCAAATACCTGGAATTAATTCCGGGTACCGACAACGTGGCGGAATTGGTTCGCCAACCAGCAAGTCGCTACCTGGATACCGCTGAAGAGCTGCAAACCAGCAGTGACCAAGTGGTTGCTTTCGGACTGGATCCAACCGGTGGTTCTATTCTGGGTCTGCTGGTTCAGGCTCCAGGCTTAATGGAACGCATTCATCAGGGCGGCACTGTTGGTTACATTATTTTAGCGTTAGGTGCTGTGGGCTTACTGCTGGCATTAGAGCGCTTTGTATCATTAACCTTGGTTGGCAACAAAGTATCGCGTCAGCTGAAACGCTCGGAGTCAAGCACGGATAACCCGCTGGGTCGGGTCATGACAGTGCGCGACAAGTTTCCACAAGCTGACACTGAAACCCTTGAGCTGAAATTGAGCGAAGCGATTTTGCAGGAAATACCTAAGCTGACTCGCAACCTGACCTTTATCAAGATCATTTCAGTAGTGGCACCGCTGATGGGTCTGTTAGGTACGGTAACCGGCATGATTAACACCTTCCAGGCTATTACCCTGTTTGGTACCGGTGACCCGAAACTAATGGCTGGTGGTATTTCGCAAGCGCTGGTAACCACGGTGCTAGGTTTGGTAGTTGCCATTCCAATGACACTGTTGTTCGCCACCCTAAACACGCGCAGCAAAAATGTGGTGCACGTGCTGCAGGAACAAGCCTCTGGTGTGATTGCAGAGCGCTCTGAGCGGGGTCAGTAACCGTGTTATTCGTAGCTGAGTTTCTACACGCAATACAGGATTTTATCGAGACCGGCGGCCAGGTACTGGTGGTTATAGGTATCTTAATTTTCGTGATGTGGTTGATGATACTCGAGCGTATTTTTTACTACCTCAAAGGCCACCGCCAGCAAATGAAACAAGCGGTGCGGGATTGGAATTCGCGCAGCGATAAAAGCTCCTGGAATGCGGAGCAAATTCGCCAGGCCATGATTTCCCGGGTGTCTTTGGGGTTAGGTGGCAATATTCCGATTATTCAGGCGTTAGTGGCGTTATGTCCGCTGCTGGGTTTGATGGGAACTGTGACCGGTATGATCGAAGTATTCGATGTAATGGCAGTGGCCGGAACGGGTAACGCACGGTCAATGGCCGCGGGTGTATCGAAAGCCACTATCCCAACCATGGCAGGCATGGTTGGCGCACTCTCGGGAGTGTTCGCGGCAACCTGGCTACAGCGCACAGCACGCCGTGAGCGGCGCAAGCTAAAAGACCACTTGTTGCTGGAACACTAACCGCTTACCGATTGGAGTTGGAACTGATATGAAACAACATTTTGCCAATTTAATGGACGAAGAAGAAAGTCAGATTGATATGACCCCGATGTTAGACGTGGTCTTTATCATGCTTATTTTCTTCATTGTTACTGCTAGCTTCGTGAAGGAAGCTGGTATTGATGTGAACCGTCCGGACGCCGCTACTGCCGTGCAAAAAGACCGCGCCAATATTCTGGTGGCTATTAGTGCAACCGGTGAAATCTGGATTAATAAGCGCCAGGTAGATGCCCGTGCTGTACAGGCCAACATTGAACGTTTGTATGCCGAGAACCCGCAAGGTTCGGTGGTTATTCAGGCGGACAAACTGGCCACTACTGAAACTCTGATCAAGGTCATGGATGCAGCCCGTTCGGCTGGTGTCTTCGATGTTTCAATTGCCGCACAAGAAGAGTGATTATGTTGAGGTTACTGGGTGCTCTGATAACAGCTGTGGTAGTGACGCTCGGATTATTCTATCTGATGCAGTCACTAATCAGCGGTGGTGAAGGCGCGATGAGCGAACCGGCGCGCGGTAGCGTGCTGGACTTCGTTCGGGTAAAGCAAGACGAATCGGTGCAGGAAAAAGAACGTAAGCCGGAGCGTCCACCCGAGCCGGAACAACCACCGCCTGAAGCTCCGCAGCAGCAAATGGATAATTCCGAAGTGGTTGATAGTGACGGCGGCTATGATTTTTCAGCCAATGTGCAAAGTGATTCCGGCCTTAGCGGCGGTATGGCGCTGGACGCCAGCGATGGTGAGTACTTACCCATAGTGAAAGTACAAGCCAGCTATCCACGCCGTGCGTTGCAGCGCGGCATTGAAGGTTATGTGGTGGTGCAGTTTACCGTTACCCGACAAGGAACAGTGAGAGACCCACGGGTAGTGGAAGCAGAGCCAGCAAATATTTTTGACCAGGCGGCCATGGATGCAGTGCTGAAGTTTAAGTACAAACCGCGAGTTATTGATGGCGACGCCGTAGAAGTGGAAGGCGTGCAAAATCGAATCACTTTTGAAATAGACGGGTAACACATTATGTTGCGAACCAATTTACTAGTAGCTATGACCACGGCTGCAATACTAGCCGCATCTTTTGGCAGTGTTGAAGCGCAGGAGCGCAAACGAACGCCGGCGTTGCGGGCGCAGGTATATGACCAACTGTCGATGGCGCAAGAACTGGCCGACGGTGGTGATGTGCCGGCTGGCTTGCGGGCATTGGCTGAGGTTGAACGTAAAGCCGACAGCATGAATAGCTACGAGCGCGCCATGATGTGGAACTTCTACGGCTATATGTATTACGAGCAGGACGATGTCGACAACGCGATAAAATATTTCGCCAAAGTGGTTGATGAAAGCCCGATTCCTGAATCGTTGGAATTAAATACCTTATTTAGCCTGGCGCAACTGGCGTTAACGCAGGAGCGCTATGCCGAAGTGTTGGAATATCTGGACCGTTGGCAGCAAGCCAGCCCTGCTGCCGATGCCTCGAAAGCGCAGGTGTTAAAAGCCCAGGCGTTATACCAGCAAGGTAAGTACCAAGCGGCATTGGAACCTATTACCGCAGCTATTAATGCTCGTGAAGCCAAAGGCGGTTACGCCGACGAAAACTGGTATATTTTGGTCCGCGCTATTCAATTTGAACTGGGTAACACCCAGGCGGTTGCTACTGTATTGGAAACTATGGTTCGTGCCTTTAATAAATCTGAATATTGGCTACAGTTGGCGGGTGTGTACGCAGACCTGGGTGAAGACAAGAAGCAGCTGGCGATGTTGGAAGCGGCTTACCAGCAAGGTTTTTTAACCGAAGGTAAAGACTTAATGAATCTGGCGCAGGCGTACTTTTTTAACGAAGTACCTTTTAAAGCCGGACAAGTGATTGAAAAAGGGTTAGCGGATGGCAACATTGAAGCCAACTTACGCAACTTGAAAATGCTGTCACAAAGCTGGATTGCGGCGCGCGAAACGGACAAAGCCGTGATCGCGCTGGCAAAAGCTGCAGAGCTAAGCGATGACGGACAATTAGATGCACAACGTGCGCAAGTGTTACTAAATGCCGAACGGAACCAAGAGGCGATTGCCGCTGCCGAAGTTGCATTGCAACGCGGTGGATTGGATGCGCCTGGCACTATGCACTTAGTTATCGGCATGGCGGAACTGAATTTGCTGAATTACAACGATGCCTTGGTGGCATTCGCAGCAGCGAAGAAATTTGATGATGTGCGAAAAATGGCGGCGCAGTGGGAACGTTTTGCCACCAACGAAAAGCAGCAGGCAGAATTATTGGCAGAATTAGATTCCTAGGTAAAAAAATGAACCGCTTAAGGTTTAGCTAACTTATTGATTGTCATAATTAATCATTAAAAATGACATGAAAAGGAAATATTAAATTCAAAAAAGTGAAAATAAACTGACATAAAGTCATAAAACTGTCACACAAGTGACATATTATAGCGCCTAAATTTTATGTGTGTGCTACACATACGTGTGTTTCCAAAAAAACTGTAGGCGCTTTAATTATGAAAAACACCTCATTGATCTCACTTTGTATTGCCTCAGCGCTGGTTGCTCCGGCAGCCATGGCGAACGATGATGCCGTTGACGTTTACGGTAAAATTAACGTGTCCTTGCAGCACAATGACAATGGTTACACCTCTGAAACTGAACTGGAAAGTAATAACTCCCGGTTTGGTCTAAAAGGCAAAGTAAGCTTAGACCACGGTTTGGAAGCCTTCTACCTGTTAGAGTGGCAGGTTGACGTTGCGGATATCGGCGGCTCCGACAATATCAAATCACGGAACCAATACGTTGGTATTCGTGGTGGTTTCGGTGAAATCATGGCTGGCCGCCGTGATACGGTATTGAAAAGCTCACAAGGTAAAATCGACGTATTCAGTGACTACGACGGTGATATTAAAGCCTTGTTCGAAGGCGAAAACCGTACCAGCGACACTCTGACTTACTTTACTCCTAAATTCGGTCAGTTCCGTGGTGGCTTATCTTATATTTTAAGTGAAGATGACGCCGCTGATGATGGCGTATCACTATCTTTAACCTACGGTGATGCTGGCTTAAAGAGCTCTGATTTTTATCTGGCAGCCGCAGTAGATTCAGAAGTAGATGGTTATGATGTGGTGCGTTTTTCCGGTTCAACGAAGTTGAATACCACTACTGTAGGCTTGATGTATCAAAATGAGGAGCCTGTTGCTGGTGGTAATGATGCCAATGGTTTTGTCGTGAGTGCGGCACACCCAATAAACAAATTTACGCTGAAAGCACAAGTGCAAACGCTTGATTTTCAAGACACCAATAGTGTGTCATTTGCTGGTGGCGTTGATTATAAGTTAGGCGCGCAAACCAAAGCCTTTGCCTGGTACACTGGTCGTTCATTGGAAACTATTGTAGTTGATGGCCAATCGGCCGCAGGTATCAATGAAGTTGACCAAAACTACTTTGCGGTCGGCATTGAACACAACTTCTAAGTGATAGCATCAGCGATGAAATAACCGGTAGCGCTGGTTCCTGCCGGTGCCGCACGGTAAACTGCCCATAATCATAGGATTGTGGGCTTTTTTTATGGAAAATTTTGTACTCATTGCGGGTTACTTGGTCATCGGCTTACTGCTGCAACGCAGTAGCGCATTCCCGCAAAATACGGGTCAGGTTCTGAATGCGTATGTTATTTACGTAGCCTTACCGGCATTGGTGTTGCAAAAGGTTCCAGGGCTGGAATTCAGTTCTGCACTCATAATTCCAGCGCTATTGCCCTGGCTGCTGCTGGCTTTGATTATGCCGGTTATTCTGTATTGCGCGCGGCGCTGGCAATGGTCGCGCAGCACCACCGGCGCCTTACTGATCATTATTCCACTGGGTAATACATCCTTTATCGGCTTCCCCATGATAGAAGCCTTTTTTGGCAGCGCGGGCCTACCTATTGCGGTGCTTTATGACCAGCTTGGTTCATTCTTAGGCTTAGCTGTGGTTGCTACTATTATTGCTGCAGTCTATTCCGCCGATGAGTCTGAAGTCGGCGGTCAACGCCCATCTGCCTGGCACATTATGCGGCGTATTTTATTGTTTCCGCCCTTTATTGCGTTAGTGGCTGCGTTTGCCCTGAAGCCGTTTGATTACCCGCCACTGGCCGATAACTTTATCAACTCACTGGCGTTAACTTTAGTGCCGGTCATTATGGTGGCGGTTGGCTTTCAGCTGAAATTTCGCTTACCGAAAGGCGACCGGTCGCCGCTGGTCTTTGCGCTGGTAGCTAAGTTGGTGGTTATGCCGACGGTGGCCTTGCTGTTGCTATGGCCGTTTGGATTTGATTCGCTGGTAGTGCAGGTAAGCTTAATGGAAGCGGCCATGCCGTCGATGATATCCGCCGGTGCTTTGGCCATTATGGCGGGCCTTGCGCCAACGTTAGCGGCAGCCATTATAGGCTACGGCGTTATCCTGTGTTTTGTTACGCTGCCGCTATGGTTTGCCTTGCTGCAATGGCTACAAGGCTAGTCGTTTAAAGTTTTTGCGCTTTAAACTCGCCGCTAGCCACCTTCACCGCAAAAGTTTCGCCAGTTTTCAGCTGGGTTTCCGAGCGCACTAACTCACCGTGCTCGGTTTGCACCAAGGCATAGCCGCGCGCCACGGTATTTAGTGGGCTGATCAGTTGCAGAGCATGGGCCGACTGACTGAGCTTTTGCTGGTGTTGTTGCAACAGGCGGCGAACGGCTTCGCCCTGACGCCAGCGCAAGTCGGTAAGTGTTTGTTGGTGCTGTTTTAGCGCGCGCGCCGGATGCTGTTGATCCAACCGTTGCTGCAGGTGCTCAAGGCGAGTGTTTGCTTGTTGCAGTCGGCCCTGTACCGCACGCAATTGGCGTTCACTGAGTTCATCGACACGCTGCGCGTAATCCTGCAGTCGCCGTTGTGGATGCTGGTGTTGCAAGCGCTGTTGTTGATGGGTCGATTGCTGTTGCAACCCTTGTAGCAACATAGTGAGGGTGCGCGTTGCCCGCTGTTCCAGTTGCTGTGCCCGAACCAATTGATGGGCTTGATCCCGGCTTACCATTTCGGCTGCGGCGGATGGTGTTGGCGCGCGCACATCGGCGACAAAATCAGCAATAGTAAAATCAACTTCGTGGCCGACTGCACTAATAATCGGAATCGGGCAGTCGTAAATGAGCTGCGCCAGGCCGGGGTCATTGAAGCACCATAAGTCCTCCAGTGAGCCACCGCCACGAGAAATAATCAGCACCTCTACTTCGTTGCGCTGCACCGCAGTTTTCAACATATTTTGTAATTCTTGCGTCGCGGCCTGACCCTGAACTGAGCTTGGGTAAATGATAACTTCCAGGCTCGGGTCACGACGTTTTAGTACCGCCAGAATGTCACGTACAGCAGCGCCAGTCGGGGAGGTGATAATACCCACCCGGGTTACTTTTTCAGGTAATGGCAGCTTATGCTCGGGGGCAAATAATCCACGCGCGGCTAAATCGGCTTTCAGTTGCTCAAATTGTTGTTGCAGTAAACCGGCACCGGCGTCTTCTATATGCTCAGCAATAAGTTGGTAGTCGCCGCGTGGCTCATACAGCGTGATTTTGGCGCGAACCATAACCTGCATGCCGTTTTGTGGCCGAATTCGGGCGCGTTGGTTGGCACCCCGGAACATAGCGGCCTTCACCTGGGCGCGTTCGTCTTTTAAAGTGAAATACCAGTGTCCGGACGCTGGCGCGGCAAAGTTCGAAATTTCGCCAACCAGCCAAATTTGCCCAAAACCTTGCTCCAGTAATTGCCGCACCTCAGTGTTTAAGCGCGAGACCGAGAAGATTGCCTTGTTGGTGCCAGTTGCCGATGCCATGGTGACTCTTGCAGAAAGTAAAAAAATCAGTTTACTGAAAAGCGCTTTGCGAGTAAAATCTGCCCGCAACATTAAGACAGCCTAAGAGATGTTGCCATGCTACGAATTGCTCAAGAAGCCCTGACCTTTGATGACGTTTTACTCCTTCCTGGTCACTCTACTGTCCTGCCGCACACCGCGGACTTAAAAACACGCCTGACACGCGACATTCAACTCAATATTCCAATGGTTTCCGCTGCTATGGATACCGTCACTGAAGCGGCTTTAGCTATTGCTTTAGCGCAAGAAGGCGGCATGGGTTTTGTGCACAAGAACATGACCATCGCGGAACAAGCTGCGCACGTACGCAAAGTGAAAAAGTACGAAAGCGGCATGGTTTCTGACCCTGTTACTGTGCATCCTTCTACCACCATTGGTGAAATTAACGCGTTGACAGCTGAACATGGCTTTCACGGTTTTCCCGTTATTGAAAAAAATGGTGAGTTAGTCGGTATTGTTACTGGCCGCGATACACGTTTTGAAAAAGACCCCAAAACCCAAGTATCTGGCATTATGACCGGCAAAGAACGCTTAGTGACGGTAAAAGAAAATGCCCAAAGCGAAGAAATTCTTGGCTTAATGCACAAACACCGCATTGAAAAAATTCTGGTGGTTGACGATGCCTTCCATATGAAAGGCATGATTACCCTGAAAGATTTCTCCAAAGCCGAAGACAAACCAAACGCCTGTAAAGACGAGTTAGGTCGTTTACGTGTTGGTGCCGCTGTGGGTGTTGGTCCTGGTACCGACGAGCGCATTGAAGCGCTGGTTGAAGCTGGTGTTGATGTGCTGTTGATTGATACCTCGCATGGCCATTCACAAGGCGTGCTGGATCGGGTTATAAAAACGCGTAAAGCCTATCCGAAGTTACAAATTATTGCTGGTAACGTGGCCACGGGTGCTGGTGCAAAAGCCCTGGCCGATGCCGGTGTCGACGCCGTGAAGGTTGGTATTGGTCCTGGCTCCATTTGTACCACCCGGATTGTGACCGGTTGTGGCGTGCCGCAAATTACCGCCATTAGCGACGCTGTTGATGCGCTAAAAGGCACCGACATTCCAGTAATTGCTGACGGCGGCATCCGTTTTTCTGGTGATATTGCCAAAGCTCTGGCGGCAGGCGCAGATTGCGTCATGGTTGGTAGCATGTTGGCCGGTACTGAAGAATCGCCTGGTGAAGTAGAACTTTATCAGGGCCGCTACTACAAATCTTACCGTGGCATGGGTAGCTTAGGTGCTATGAGTCAGCGTGAAGGCTCATCAGATCGCTACTTCCAGGCCAGCAATGAAGCCGAAAAATTGGTACCTGAAGGGATTGAAGGCCGGGTTGCCTATAAAGGTCCTATTGGCAATATTATCCATCAGCAAATGGGCGGCTTACGCTCAGCTATGGGTTTAACTGGCTGTGCCAACATGAAAGAAATGCGCACTAAACCGCAATTCGTCAAAGTGACTTCAGCCGGTATGGGCGAGTCGCATGTACATGACGTACAAATCACCAAAGAAGCACCGAACTACCGGATGGGTTAATTACTGATGACACAAGATATTCATGCACATCGTATTCTGATTTTAGATTTTGGCTCGCAGTACACTCAATTAGTAGCCCGCCGGGTTCGTGAGCTGGGCGTGTACTGTGAACTCTGGGCATGGGATGTTGCGGAAGAAGACATTCGTAATTTTAATCCGAACGGTATTATTTTGTCAGGTGGCCCTGAGTCGGTTCCTGAACCGGGCTCACCGCGTGCACCTGAGTATGTATTTGAGGCTGGTGTACCTGTATTTGGCGTGTGCTACGGCATGCAAACCATGGCAGAGCAGTTGGGTGGCGTGGTGCAGGGGTCACTGGAACGTGAATTCGGTTATGCGCAGATTGAACGTATAGCGGAATGTCCGTTATTTACCAATATTGAAGACAGCATCGCCGACAATGGCAACTCGCTGCTTGATGTGTGGATGAGTCACGGCGACAAAGTGATTGAAATTCCAGCGGGCTTCACCACGGTTGCCCGCACTGCCACTTGCCCACATGCAGCAATGGCCGACGAAAAGCGCCATTTTTATGGAGTGCAGTTCCACCCGGAAGTAACCCATACCCGTCAGGGCATGCGCATGCTGGAACACTTTATTGTGGATATCTGTAAGTGCGAATGTAACTGGACGCCAGCACAAATTATTGAAGATGCGGTAGAGCGGTTGCGCGAGCAGGTTGGTCAGGACAAAGTTATTTTAGGCTTGTCGGGTGGTGTTGATTCGTCAGTAACGGCTATGTTGTTACACCGCGCTATTGGTGACCAGCTTACCTGCGTATTTGTGGATAACGGCTTGTTGCGACTGAACGAAGCAGAGCAGGTAATGGAAATGTTCGGCGACCATTATGGGCTGAACATTATTCACGTAGACGCTGAAAATCGTTTCCTAGATGCATTAGCCGGCGAAGCCGATCCGGAAGCCAAGCGCAAAATTATTGGGCGCGTGTTCGTGGAAATTTTTGACGAGCAAGCCAGCAAAATAGAAGACTCAAGATGGCTGGCGCAGGGCACTATTTATCCTGACGTGATTGAATCAGCGGGTTCAAAAACCGGCAAAGCGCACGTGATTAAATCGCACCACAACGTGGGCGGCTTGCCAGCCGACATGAAACTGGGCTTGGTGGAACCACTGCGAGAACTCTTTAAAGACGAAGTACGTAAAATTGGTCTGGAACTTGGCTTGCCGTATGACATGCTGTATCGCCACCCATTCCCGGGGCCAGGTCTTGGCGTGCGGGTACTTGCTGAAGTGAAAAAAGAATACTGCGATTTGCTGCGTCGGGCTGACAATATTTTTATTACCGAGCTACGCAACGCAGGTTTGTACCACGAAGTGAGTCAGGCGTTTGCGGTATTCCTACCGGTACGCTCGGTTGGCGTAATGGGTGATGCGCGCAAATACGACTGGGTTATTGCTATTCGCGCCGTTGAAACCATTGATTTCATGACCGCGCGCTGGGCACATTTGCCGTACGAGTTGTTGGAGCGTGTATCGAACCGGATTATCAATGAAATCAACGGTATCTCGCGTGTGGTTTATGACATTTCTGGTAAGCCTCCAGCTACGATTGAATGGGAATAACTCGCTTATACTGAGCAACCAACGCAGTTGCACCCACAATGAAGTGCGGGCTACAATGCCAGCATCATTGGTTGGAATAGAGTCCATGGTGCGCCTGTTAATTGTTGTTCTGATAACCCTATTGTGGGGCTGCACCCCAGCCCCACCGCCGACCGCCCTCGACGATATTCAGGAGCGTGGCACCTTACGTGTTGGCACGCTGCTAAACCCGACTAGCTATTATCTGAATCATGACCGCGAAGCCGGTTTTGAGTATGAGCTGGCGCGGGAGTTTGCCAATGAACTTCAGGTTGAGTTAGCAATGGTGCCCCGCTACAGCGTGCGTGACCTGTTTCAGCTATTAGAAGACGGCAAGGTAGACGTGGTGGCCGCGGGCATTGACCGCACCGACAAGCGCGACGCTCTGTATCGCTTCGGTCCGGCTTATCAAACCATTACCCAGAAATTAGTTTACAAGCAGGGCACCCGCCAGCGGCCCCGTGACTTTGACGAACTTGAAGACGAAATAGTGGTGGTGTCCGGTAGTAGCCATCACGAATTTTTGTTGAGCTTAGGTGACCGTTACCCGCAGCTCAACTGGCGTGCAACCGATGATCACGACGCAGAAGAACTGCTCGAACTGATTATGCGCGACGAGATTACCTTCACTATTGCCGATTCCAACACCCTGGACGTAAAACGCCGGTACTACCCTGACCTGAGCGTGGCTTTTACCGTGCGCGATGAAACGCCAGTGGCCTGGGCCTTGGCGGCAAGTTTAGATGACTCTTTGTATGCGGCGGTGATTGAATATTTTGGCGGGTTACGCGATAGCGGTCAGTTGGCGCATTTGGTTGACCAGCATTTTGGTCATGTGAGTCAGTTTAACTACGTAGATACCCAGCTTTTTATTGAAGCTGTGCAAACCAAGTTGCCGCGTTATATGGACTTATTTAGAGAGCATGCCGGTACCTTGGATTGGCGTTTGTTAGCGGCTATTAGTTATCAGGAATCGCTGTGGAATCCGCGCGCCATTTCACCTACAGGTGTGCGCGGCATGATGATGTTAACTTTACCCACGGCTAGCGCCATGGGCGTACAAAGTCGACTTAGTGCCGAGCAAAGCATTCGCGGTGGGGCGCGTTATCTTGAGCGCATGTTGCAGCGAGTGCCGGCCCGAATTGAAAACCCGGACCGCACCTGGTTTGCACTGGCCGCCTACAATGTTGGTTTTGGCCATATGGAAGACGCGCGTCGGTTAACCCAACAGCAAGGCGCTGATCCGGACCGCTGGTTAGATGTGAAGAAGCGTTTACCTCTGTTGCGCCAGAAAAAATATTATCGGCAGACCCGCTTTGGCTTTGCCCGTGGCAATGAACCTGTTACTTATGTTGGCAATATTCGCAGATACTACGATACTTTAGTATGGCTTGATGAGCGTGGCAGAATTCCAACCCTGCCGCTGGATATCGAACTGCCAATAGGCAGTGGAGATGGAGTGGAATAATGAATAAGCAACGTCGATTAGTTAGTGCGGAACGCCGCAGAGCCCTGTTACGCAAGCGTCAGCACCTGATGGTTGAGCGTCGGCAAAAGTGGTTTCGCTTAACTCAACGCGACGAATAGCCGCGCATTATTTTATCCGCGCTTTAAGCTAGAAGCACAGGCCTATAAAGACTATAATGGCGGCAATTTTTTGTGGCTCCCAACCCTGGAGAAATTGTCTGTGGAGATCTTACGTGGCGCGCCCGCTTTATCCGACTTTCGAGTTGTAAAACTAACTGAACGCCTGCAGCAATCAGGGGTGCCTGTCACCAGCGTTTATGCTGAATACATGCATTTCGCCGAGCTGAGCGAAAAAGCGCTGAGTGATACCGACGAAGCCATTCTAAAAAAACTCCTTACCTACGGGCCAGCGTTGCCCCAGCATCTTCCTGAAGGTCATCTGCTGCTGGTGACACCGCGCCTTGGTACCATTTCGCCATGGTCTTCTAAAGCAACAGATATTGCGCATAACTGCGGACTCAGCCAGGTGATTCGCATTGAGCGTGGCATTGCCTATTACCTTGAGGGTAATTTGAGCGAAGAGCAGTTAGCACAAGCTGCAGCGCTATTACATGACCGCATGACTGAAACAGTACTGCGTGATCATGACCAGGCCAGTAAGTTATTCCAGCATGCTGAACCAACCGAGCTACGCAGCATTGATATTTTGGCCGAAGGCCGTCAGGCATTAAATAACGCCAATATTGAGCTGGGTTTGGCACTAGCCGACGATGAAATTGACTATCTGTACGAGAACTTCAGCCGCTTAGAGCGTAATCCCAACGATATCGAACTTTACATGTTTGCGCAGGCGAACTCTGAGCATTGCCGCCATAAAATATTTAATGCGGACTGGACTATTGATGGTGTCGAGCAGCCCAAATCGCTGTTCAAAATGATTAAAAACACCTTTGAGCAAACCAAAGAAAACGTACTTTCAGCCTATAAAGACAATGCTGCAGTTATGACTGGCTCAGAAGCTGGCCGATTTTATCCCCACCCACAGGGTGGGCAAGCTGCCGGCGAGTACAGCTACTTCCACGAACCTATTCATATTTTGATGAAGGTTGAAACTCACAACCACCCAACCGCCATTTCGCCATACGCTGGTGCCGCTACCGGTTCTGGTGGTGAAATTCGTGATGAAGGGGCAACGGGGCGTGGCTCCAAACCTAAAGCTGGTTTAGTGGGCTTTAGCGTATCTAACTTGCGCATTCCTGATTATAACCAACCGTGGGAAGAAGACTTCGGCAAGCCAGAGCGTATTGTGTCTGCCTTAGAAATTATGCTGGAAGGCCCGCTTGGTGGTGCAGCCTTTAATAACGAGTTTGGTCGCCCGGCATTAACCGGTTACTTCCGAACTTTTGAAGAAAAAGTAGCTAGTCACAACGGTGACGAGGTTCGTGGTTATCACAAGCCTATAATGTTGGCCGGTGGCTTGGGTAATATTCGTGAGCAGCACGTTGAGAAAGGCGAAATTCCGGTTGGCGCTAAATTAGTGGTACTTGGTGGGCCTGCTATGAATATCGGCTTAGGCGGTGGTGCAGCTAGCTCCATGGCCTCTGGTGAATCTACCGAAGACCTTGATTTTGCCTCTGTACAGCGTGACAACCCGGAAATGGAACGCCGCTGTCAGGAAGTCATTGACCGCTGCTGGCAGTTGGGTGAGAAAAACCCGATAGCCTTTATTCATGACGTAGGTGCTGGCGGCTTGTCGAATGCCATGCCGGAGTTGGTTAGCGATGGCGGCCGCGGCGGTAAGTTTGAACTGCGTGCAGTACCGAACGACGAACCTGGTATGTCGCCACTAGAAATTTGGTGTAATGAGTCACAAGAACGCTACGTGATGGCGGTACCGGTAGACAAAATGGACGTGTTTGCTGAAATCTGTGAACGCGAGCGCGCGCCTTACGCCGTGCTTGGCGAAGCAACAGCCGAGCAAATGCTGGAAATGACCGACCAGCATTTCAATAATAAACCTATTGATTTGCCACTCGATGTATTGCTGGGCAAAGCACCGAAAATGCATCGTAACGTTGCAAGCAAGCAAGCAACTGGGCAGGCGTTAGACCGCGAAACTATAAAGCTAGGGCAGGCCGCCAAACGTTTGTTGTCACTGCCGGCTATTGCCGAAAAGACCTTCCTGATTACTATTGGTGATCGTTCGGTAACGGGCTTGGTTGCCCGTGATCAAATGGTTGGCCCCTGGCAGATACCGGTTGCTGACGTGGCCGTTACGGCAGCCAGCTACGACACCTACGCCGGTGAAGCTATGGCGATGGGTGAGCGTACACCACTGGCGCTGCTGAACTTTGCTGCGTCGGCGCGGATGGCGGTGGGGGAATCCCTGACCAATATTGCCGCAGCAGCTATTGGCGACTTGCAGTATGTGAAATTGTCGGCCAACTGGATGGCTGCAGCTGGCCATCCGGGTGAAGATGCTGGTTTGTATGAAGCGGTAAAAGCCATAGGCGAAGAGTTATGTCCGGCACTTGGAATTACCATTCCAGTGGGTAAAGACTCCATGTCGATGAAAACCCAGTGGCAACAAAATGGCGAAGATAAGTCAGTTACGGCGCCGCTAAGCCTGGTTATTACGGCTTTTGGTCGAGTGACAGATGTACGCCGTACGCTAACGCCGCAGCTGCGCACTGAAAAAGGCCCAAGCAAGCTGGTGCTAGTTGATTTAGGCCGTGGCAAAAATCGCTTAGGTGGCTCTTGTTTGGCGCAGGTGTATCGCCAGTTAGGCGAAGTAACCCCAGATGTAGACGATCCTGCGTTGTTGAAAGGCTTTTTTGACGCAACGCAGAAGTTAGTAGCAGATAAATCCATTATTGCTTACCACGACCGCTCCGACGGCGGGTTATTTGTAACCGTGGCGGAAATGGCTTTTGCCGGCTACTGCGGCGTGGAAGTTGAACTTGATGCGCTGGGCAGCGACGATTTAGCCGCGCTTTACAGCGAAGAGCTGGGCGCGGTATTACAAGTGCACGAAGACAAACTGGAGCAGGTGTTAAAAACTTATGCTGATGCTGGTTTGGAAGACTGCGTGCATGTGATTGGTAAGCCATTGAATAATAATGATGCCATTCGTTTTACCCGCAACGGTGAGGTGGTATTGGAAGATTTACGTAGCACCTTGCGTGCGCGTTGGGCAGAAACCACCTATCACATGCAGAAATTGCGCGACAACCCAGCTGGCGCTGAGCAGGAGTTTAAGGCCAAGCAACGGCTGGACGATCCAGGTTTGCATGCTGAATTAACTTTTGATGTGGGCGAAGACGTTGCGGCGCCATACATTAATACTGGGCGCGACCCGGTGATTGCCATTTTGCGTGAACAGGGCGTGAACTCGCACGTGGAAATGGCTGCTGCCTTTGACCGCGCGGGTTTTGCTGCAGTAGACGTGCACATGAGTGATATTTTAAGTGGCCGCGTGAGTTTAGAAAAATTCAACGGTCTGGTGGCCTGTGGCGGTTTCTCTTACGGTGACGTATTAGGTGCCGGTGAAGGTTGGGCGAAGTCTATTTTGTTCAACAGCCGTGCCCGCGACGAGTTCAGTGCCTTCTTTGAACGCGACAAGACCTTCGCTTTAGGTGTTTGTAACGGGTGCCAGATGCTGTCCAACCTGAAAGATTTGATTCCGGGTACTGAGCATTGGCCGCGTTTTGTGACCAACCGCTCTGAGCGCTTTGAAGCGCGCTTTAGCATGGTCGAAGTGCAGGAAACCAAGTCATTATTCCTCAAAGGTATGGCCGGTTCTCGCATGCCGATTGCGGTGTCTCATGGCGAAGGTTTGGCTGAGTTTCATGGCGATGCCTTAGCTCAGGCAGAACAGCAAAACCTGATTGCCCTGCGGTATACCGATAACTGGGGCAAAGTGACCGAAAACTATCCGGCCAACCCGAATGGCTCACCGGCAGGTATTACCGGCTTAACCAATAGTGACGGTCGGGTCACTATTATGATGCCGCATCCGGAGCGGGTGTTCCGCACGGTAGCCAATAGCTGGCATCCTGACGAATGGGGTGAAGACAGCCCGTGGATGCGTATGTTCCGCAACGCGCGAGTGTATATAGCCTAAGCTTTAAGGGTAATAACAGACGTATTAAACAGCGGGATCTGGCTTTGTCAGGTTCCGCTGTTTTCGTCTACGGCGGAAGAAACTTCGCAACAACTCGGCGCTTTCAGCTTCCAGCACGCCGCCAATAACTTCTACCTGATGATTCATACTGGCGTGGTTTACCACCTGAATAGCGGTGCCGGTGGCGCCGGTACGAGGGTCGGGTGCGCCATATACCAGGGTTTTTACCCGGGCGTGAGTAATCAAGCCTGCGCACATGGCGCACGGCTCTAGCGTAACGTATAAGGTGGTATCAACTAAGCGGTAATTTTGCAGCTGTTGCCCGGCAGCTCGAATGGCCAAGGCTTCAGCGTGCGCGGAAGGGTCACTTAACGCAATAACCTGGTTAAATCCCTCACCAATAATGGCGCCGTTATGAACTAACACGGCACCAACCGGAACTTCATTATTATGCTCAGCAAGCTGCGCTAGTTCCAGCGCCCGTTGCATATAATCTTCATGCGTCATCATGGGCGGGAATTATAGCTTGTCAGCTTGGTGTCGCCTAGCCGGTTTTCTTCAGATTATCGAATTCGCGCTTTAACTGGTACTTCTCGTCGGTAACAATTTCTTCCAGTACCTGCACCCGTTCTTTTAAGCGCGCGAGATCTTCAGCAAGCTTTGGGTCTTCTTTCACTTTCGTATTTTTTTTGTTCCAGCCGAAAACTTCAACAATGCCCCATACAATAATGGCAACAACGGCAATAGCAGTAATATCCATGGTGTTCTCCTGATTATTTATTTTTATTGTAGTTGGTAAAGCAAAGCATGTGCCATATTATTTTTTCAATTTAAACAAATGCTTACAAATATAGTTCAAGATTACATTTGTGAGTTACGCAACATAATAGTGGTTTTCACCAAAAAAAAGCCCCCGCACAAGGCGAGGGCTTTTGACTAACTTGTGACTCGTCCTGAAATAAGTTGACAGATCGGAGACTTATTATGGGAAAGCCAATC
>JBBEBU010000006.1:0-114054 GCA_040882145.1 Idiomarina sp. | reverse complement strand
GATTGGCTTTCCCATAATAAGTCTCCGATCTGTCAACTTATTTCAGGACGAGTCAATAAAACATAAAAAAAAGCCGACCCTGAGGTCGGCTTTTTTTATGTTCATTAGCTAACTTACTCTTCAGTTGCTTCTACAACTTCAGCATTGTCAGCTTCTGGACGGCCTACTAACTCAACATAAGCCATAGGTGCGTTATCACCAGCACGGAACCCACATTTAAGAATGCGAGTGTAACCGCCTGGACGTTCTTGATAACGTGGACCCAGTTCGTTGAACAGCTTACCTACAACTTCGCTATCACGGGTGCGAGAGAAAGCCAGACGGCGATTAGCCACACTGTCTTGCTTCGCTAATGTGATTAGCGGCTCAACCACACGACGCAGTTCTTTAGCTTTTGGCACCGTGGTTTTGATCACTTCGTGACGAACCAAAGAACTTGCCATATTGCTGAACATCGCTTTGCGATGGCTGCTGTTACGGTTGAGTTGACGACCACTCTTACGATGGCGCATACCTATACCCTTCTCAGTAAATCTTTATTTACAGTGACCTTAGTCTTTATCGACTAAGCTTGACGGAGGCCAATTCTCTAAGCGCATACCCAGAGACAGACCGCGTGAAGCCAATACGTCTTTGATTTCTGTAAGCGATTTCTTACCCAAGTTAGGCGTTTTTAATAGCTCAACTTCGGTACGCTGTACCAGGTCACCAATGTACTGAATAGCTTCAGCCTTCAAACAATTCGCTGATCGAACAGTTAACTCTAAATCGTCAACTGGACGTAAAAGAATCGGATCAAATTCCGGCTTCTCTTCTTTTTCTTCTGGCTCGCTCATGTCGCGTAGCTCAACAAAGGCTTCTAACTGCTCAGCCAAAATTGTTGCTGCACGGCGAATAGCTTCTTCAGGATCTAAAGTGCCATTCGTTTCCATGTCGATAACCAGTTTATCCAAGTCAGTACGTTGCTCAACACGTGCAGAATCTACACTGTAAGCAATGCGCTCAACTGGACTAAAAGAAGCGTCAACAAGAAGACGACCAATTGGACGTTCTTCATCATCTGCCGACTTGCGAGCACTCGCAGGCACATATCCGCGACCACGTTCAACCTTAATACGCATAGATAACTCTGCGTCGCCAGTTAACGTACAAATCACGTGTTCAGGATTAACGATTTCAACATCGCCATCATGAGTAATATCGCCTGCCTTGACAGGGCCCGCTCCGGATTTGGTCAAGGTCAGTGTCGCTTCATCTTTGCCTTCCATGCGCACTGCCAAACCTTTCAGGTTCAACAGAATTTCGATGATGTCTTCTTGAACACCCTCTTTACTGCTGTACTCGTGCAATACACCATCGATTTCTACTTCAGTCACTGCCACTCCAGGCATGGACGAAAGTAAAATACGGCGAATGGCATTACCCAGCGTATGACCAAAGCCACGCTCTAGAGGCTCCAAAGTCACCTTTGCGTGGGTCGGGTTGATTTGCTCAATATCGACTAGCCTTGGCTTAAGGAATTCGGTAACAGAACCCTGCATTGTGTCCTCTCTTTATGCTTGAGCTTTACTTAGAGTAAAGCTCTACGATCAACTGTTCGTTAATTTCAGCAGACAAATCTGCGCGATCTGGAAGACGTTTAAACTGACCTTCCAACTTGCTATTGTCTACTTCCACCCATACTGGCTTCTCGCGTTGTTCTGCAAGTTCCAGCGCAGCAGCAATGCGCGCCTGCTTTTTCGCTTTTTCGCGAACAGACACAACATCTTCCGGACGAACTTTGAACGACGGAATGTTGACTACCTGGCCATTCACTACGACACCTTTGTGACTGACCAACTGACGAGCTTCTGCACGGGTAGACGCGAATCCCATACGGTAAACGACGTTATCCAGGCGTTGCTCAAGCAATTGCAGCAAGTTCTCACCAGTGTTGCCTTTAATACGGGCAGCTTCTTTATAATAATTACGGAATTGCTTTTCCAGAATGCCGTACATACGGCGAACTTTTTGCTTTTCACGTAACTGTAAACCGTAATCAGACAAACGGCCGCGACGTGCGCCGTGCTGACCCGGTGCGCTTTCGAGTTTACATTTCGTTTCGATTGCGCGGACGCCGCTTTTCAGGAACAAATCTGTTCCTTCGCGACGACTCAGTTTGAGTTTTGGACCCAAATATCTAGCCATGATCTTTCTCCAACTATCGTATGACGCCTGTTAAACGCGACGTTTCTTAGGCGGACGACAACCGTTGTGAGGAATAGGTGTAACATCAGTGATGTTGGTGATGCGATAACCTACCGCATTTAGTGCACGAATCGATGATTCGCGACCAGGTCCAGGACCTTTCACAAACACTTCCAAGTTCTTTAAACCATATTCCTTCGCCATTTCTCCAGCGCGTTCTGCAGCTACCTGAGCAGCAAACGGAGTAGATTTACGTGAACCACGGAAACCCGAACCACCTGCAGTTGCCCATGACAGCGCATTACCTTGCCGATCAGTAATGGTCACAATGGTGTTATTGAAAGACGCATGTACGTGTGCCATGCCATCTGCGACTTGTTTCTTAACGCGTTTACGAGAACGAGTTGGTGTTTTAGCCATGTCTCACTCCCCCCTTATTTACGAATAGGTTTACGCGGGCCTTTACGGGTGCGCGCATTTGTTTTAGTGCGCTGTCCACGTAGAGGTAAGCCACGACGATGACGTAGACCACGGTAACACCCTAGGTCCATCAGTCGTTTGATGTTCATTGATACTTCGCGACGAAGGTCACCTTCAACAGCGAACTTAGCCACTGCTTCACGAAGTACATCCAATTTCTCTTCTGACAAAGAGCCGATCTTAGTATCTTCCGCAATACCAGTTGCAGCTAAAATGTGCTGCGAACGAGTACGGCCGATACCGTAGATAGCAGTCAAGGCAATGACTGCATGCTTATTGTCAGGAACGTTAATGCCAGCGATACGGGCCACTAACACGTCTCCTTTAGTTTATGAGGTACACCAGTACGAAAAGCCCGTTAGGATACTCAACCGGTGACCTGATTGCAAACAAATCAAAGCCGCAGCCAAAAATCAAATTCTGGCCGCGGACTTCTTCATCGAATTAACCTTGCCGTTGCTTGTGTTTCGGGTCAGTACAAATGACTCGAACAACACCGTTACGCTTAATAACTTTACAGTTACGGCAGATTTTCTTCACGGAAGCACGAACTTTCATTGCTACACTCCGTATTTATCTAACCCTACCGGCCGTAGCCCTTCAGGTTAGCTTTCTTCAGGACCGAGTCATATTGATGAGACATCATATGAGTTTGGACCTGTGCCATAAAATCCATGATAACCACAACGATAATCAATAGAGACGTACCACCAAAATAGAATTGTACGTTCCACGCAATCATCATGAACTCAGGAACCAGACAGACAAAGGTAATGTATAAGGCACCAGCCAACGTCAATCGCGTCATCACTTTATCAATATACCGCGAGGTTTGTTCACCTGGGCGGATGCCCGGAATAAACGCGCCTGACTTTTTCAAGTTATCTGCTGTCTCGCGAGGGTTGAACACCAACGCGGTATAGAAGAAACAGAAAAAGATAATCGTGGCAGCATAAAGCATCACGTACAGTGGTTGTCCTGGCGATAACGTCAAAGACACTTCCTGTAAGAAATTTGCAACCATGCCTTCGCCTTGGCCGAACCAAGTTGCGATAGTGCCTGGGAACAAAATGATACTTGATGCAAAGATTGGTGGAATAACACCAGCCATATTTACCTTAAGCGGTAAATGTGTGCTTTGTGCAGCAAAAACCTTACGGCCTTGCTGACGTTTTGCGTAGTTTACCACAATTCGACGTTGTCCGCGTTCAACGAATACGACGAAATAGGTTACTGCGAAAACGATGACACCAATCAATAACAATAACAACAAGTGAAGATCACCCTGACGTGCCTGTTCTATCGTTTGCCCTACGGCAGACGGCAGTCCTGCAACAATACCGGTGAAAATTATAATAGAGATACCATTACCAATCCCACGCTCGGTAATTTGCTCACCTAACCACATTAAAAACATGGTACCGGTAACCAAACTCACCACTGCAGTGAAGTAAAACGCAAAGCCAGGGTCAATGACCAGGCCCGGCATTAAACTCGGTAAGCCAGTAGCTATACCGATAGATTGGAAAATCGCTAGGACCAGTGTTCCCCAACGGGTGTACTGACTGATTTTACGCCGACCCGCCTCACCTTCTTTCTTAAGCTCTGCCAACCGCGGATGAACCACGGATGCCAGCTGCATAATAATTGAAGCTGAGATGTACGGCATAATACCAAGCGCAAGTACCGATGCACGCTCTAAGGCACCACCACTGAACATGTTAAACATGGCCACAATGGTGTCTCGTTGCTGATCGAACAATTGCGCTAGTACATTGGCATCAATACCAGGAATAGGCACAAAGGAGCCCGCACGGAACACAATAATCGCGCCGAGTACGAACAGCAGGCGACGTTTCAGTTCCGACAAGCCACCTTGAGCTCTGTTTGATTCCAATCCTGGTTTAGCCATTAGACCTATCCTTCGATTTTGCCGCCAGCAGCTTCAATAGCTTCGCGGGCGCCTTTGGTAACCTTAATGCCGTTGACAGTGACAGCACGATTGATTTCGCCAGACTTAATCACTTTGACGTTCAATACGTTTTTGCGAATCAGGCCAGCATCTTTCAATACCGCCAAATCAACAACATCACCTGCAACTTTAGCAATCTCTGCCAAGTTCACTTCGGCAGTCGTAATTGACTTGCGTGAAGTAAAACCGAACTTAGGCAAGCGACGCTGAATTGGCATCTGACCGCCTTCAAAACCTGGCTTCACGGTACCGCCAGAACGTGATGTCTGACCTTTGTGACCGCGACCCGCAGTTTTGCCGAGACCCGAACCAATACCGCGTCCAAGACGCTTCTTGCTTGTCTTAGCGCCAGGTGCAGGCGCGATAGTATTTAAATACATCGTATTAACCCTCCACCTTTACCATATAAATAACTTTATTAACCATGCCACGAACGGCTGGGGTATCTTCCAGCTCGACCGTGTGGTTAATACGGCGCAGACCCAAACCACGTAGTGTAGCGCGGTGTTTTGGTAAACGACCGATTGAGCTACGCGTCTGTGTTACTTTGATTGTCTTTTTCGCCATTGTTCATCACCCCAAAATGTCTTCAACGCGCAATCCACGCTTCGCCGCTACTTGCTCCGGCGATTTCATGTTGTACAGCGCTTTAATAGTCGCGCGTACTACGTTGATTGGGTTGGTTGAACCATATGCTTTAGACAGCACGTTGTGCACTCCGGCTACTTCTAGTACTGCACGCATCGCGCCACCGGCGATGATACCTGTACCTTCAGAAGCTGGCTGCATGAAAACCTGTGAACCTGAGTGACGGCCTTTAACAGGATGCTGCAAGGTATCACCTTTCAGCTGTACGTTCACCATGTTACGACGCGCTTTTTCCATTGCTTTTTGAATAGCAGCTGGAACTTCGCGAGCTTTACCGTAACCAAAGCCAACTTTACCCTGACCATCGCCAACTACAGTTAGTGCTGTGAAGCTAAAGATACGACCACCTTTAACTACTTTTGCAACACGATTAACTGTAATCAACTTCTCTACCAGTTCACCGTTTTGAGCTTCTACATTTGCATTTGCCATGTTCGTCTCCTAGAACTGAAGTCCAGCTTCACGAGCAGCGTCTGCTAAAGCAGCAACGCGACCGTGGTATTTAAAACCACTGCGATCAAAAGCAACCTGTTTCAGGCCTTTCTCAATCGCTCGTTCAGCAATCAACTTACCAACTACTTTGGCAGCATCAACGTTACCAGTTTTACCAACCTGGTCGCGAATCGCTTTCTCAGCAGTAGAAGCTGAAGCTAGTACTTCAGAACCGTTCGGTGCAATCAGCTGTGCGTAAATATGCCGTGGAGTACGGTTAACGACCAGTCGGTTTGCACCCAACTCTTGCATTTTCTTACGTGCGCGAGTTGCACGACGTAAGCGAGCTGTTTTTTTGTCCATCGTTTTACCTTACTTTTTCTTGGCTTCTTTACGGCGCACTTGCTCATCAGCGTAACGCACACCTTTGCCTTTATAAGGCTCAGGCTTACGGTAAGCGCGGATGTTAGCAGCCACTTGGCCTACTAAATGCTTGTCTACACCTTTAACCACAACCTCAGTTTGTGCCGGAGTTTCAATTGTAATTCCTTCTGGAATTGCAAACTCCACAGGGTGTGAGAAACCTAATGTTAGATTCAGTTTGTTACCTTGTGCTTGCGCACGGTAACCAACACCAACCAACAACAGTTTACGCTCATAACCCTGCGTGACACCAACCACCATGTTTTGTAGTATCGCGCGAGCGGTACCAGCCTGTGCGTTAGAGTTTGCAACTCCTTCGCGGGCTACAGTACGCAGCTCACTGTCTTCTCTTACGAGTTCAACAGCATCGTTAACTACTAGGCTCAATGAGCCTTTGGCACCTTTAATTGTTACTTCCTGACCGTTTAGCGCAACTTCAACGCCGGCAGGAATGGCAATGGGTGCTTTAGCAACACGTGACATTTCCTACCTCCTATTACGCTACGTAGCCGAGGATCTCACCACCGAGACCCGCGGTGCGCGCAGCACGGTCAGTCATAAGACCTTTCGATGTTGAAACAACTGCGACCCCTAAACCACCCATAACTTTAGGTAATTCGTTGCGTTTCTTATAGATACGCAAACCAGGGCGACTTACGCGCTCAATCGTTTCAATAACAGGGCTACCTTCAAAGTATTTCAGCGTAATTTCAAGTTCAGCTTTAATTTCGCCTGAAACGCTAAAATCCGTGACATAACCTTCTTCTTTCAAAACCTGTGCAATTGCCAGTTTTTGCTTAGATGAAGGCATCTTCACGGTAACTTTGTTAGCACCCTGAGCGTTGCGGATTCGTGTGAACATATCCGCAATCGGATCTTGCATGCTCATATTTGTTCTCCCGTGACTCGTGGCTTACCAGCTAGCTTTTTTCAAGCCAGGAATTTCACCGCGCATCGCTTTCTCACGAACCTTGATACGGCTCATTCCGAATTTACGCAGGAAACCATGTGGACGACCCGTTACACGACAGCGGTTACGCTGACGGACAGGGCTAGAATCACGCGGAAGGCTTTGCAATTTCAGCACGGCTTCCCAACGCTCTTCATCCGAAGTTTTCGGATCACTAATCACAGCTTTCAGTGCGATGCGTTTTTCAGCGAATTTTGCAACAAGCTTAGTACGCTTGTGCTCACGCATTTTCATTGACTCTTTTGCCATAACTCTACACCTTACTTCTTGAACGGGAAGCTAAAGGCAGCGAGCAAAGCGCGAGCTTCGTCATCAGTGCCAGCAGTAGTGGTGATAGTGATATCCAGACCACGAACCCGGTCAACTTTGTCATAGTCGATTTCAGGAAAGATAATCTGTTCACGTACGCCCATACTGTAGTTTCCGCGACCATCAAAAGATTTCGGGTTAAGACCACGAAAATCGCGAATACGTGGAATAGCAATCGAAACTAATCGTTGCAAGAAATCCCACATACGTTCGCCACGCAGAGTCACTTTACAGCCAATCGGGAAGCCTTCACGGACTTTGAAGCCGGCGACAGATTTACGAGCTAATGTGCGAATTGGACGTTGACCAGCAATTGCTTCAAGGTCCGCCGCAGCATTGTCTAAAATCTTTTTGTCTGCCAGAGCTTCACCAACACCCATATTCAGGGTGATTTTTTCAATCCGAGGGACTTGCATGACGCTGTTGTAGCTGAACTCTTTAACCAGTTCAGGAACTACTGATTCTCTGTAAAAATCATGCAGTTTCGCCATCGTAAAACTCCAAATTTAATTAAATGATTGTGTTGTCGTTTGATTTGAAGACACGAACTTTCTTGCCTTCTTCAAAACGAAAACCAACACGATCTGCTTTACCAGTCTCTGGGTTGTAGATCGCTACGTTAGACACGTGGATTGAAGCTTCCTGCTCCATAATGCCGCCAGGAACATTCAAAGCCGGATTTGGCTTCTGGTGTTTCTTGACTACATTCACGCCTTCAACGATAACGCGATCTGCACCGGCAACAACTTTAAGCACTTTCCCGCGCTTACCTTTGTCTTTACCGGCCAGGACTACTACTTCGTCATCACGTTTAATTTTTGCCGCCATAACTGACTCCTTACAGTACTTCTGGTGCCAGAGAAACAATTTTCATGAACTGCTCAGAGCGTAGTTCACGAGTCACTGGTCCAAAGATACGAGTGCCAATCGGCTGTTGATTGTTGTTTAACAATACAGCCGCGTTGCGGTCAAAACGGATGACTGACCCGTCTTGACGACGGACGCCTTTCTTGGTGCGAACGACCACCGCATTAACAACATCACCTTTCTTCACTTTTCCGCGAGGAATCGCTTCTTTAACAGAAACTTTAATGATGTCGCCGATATTTGCGTAACGGCGGTGCGAACCACCCAGAACCTTAATACATTGTACGCTGCGAGCGCCGGAATTATCGGCCACTTCCAGAGTAGTTTGCATTTGGATCATTAGTAGTGCTCCGCTTGATTAAAAAACAGACCCTCTCGGGTCGCTGCTAGTCCATACACAATTATTTATGTAAGACTTCCCCATATAAAAGGGCGGCGAATTGTAACAGATAAAATATTGTGGGGGTAGAGCGAAACGTAAATAATTATGAGATATTCAGAAAGGGTCGGTTTTGCTGCAAACCGAGCCCACATCATACCCTCCTTAGAACCAAAAAACCATCATCAAATGAATAAGATGAATAGACACTCTTAAGCGACTGTCCGTGTTGGCAAAGCATGCAGGGAAGTGGTAAATTCTAGCCCATAGTTAAACATGTAGTTACGTAGCGGTTGTGCTGCGTCGCTTCAGTTCCGGTTATAAGTAAACAGTAACAGAATGACTGCCTAAGGACTGCTAAAGGACTGCTATGAATCTACTGCTAATTGTTTTCTTACCACTGTTGGGCGCGCTTATACCTTTATGCCTATACGGCAAGTCCCGCCGCATCGTCTCGTTAGCGACCGCGGTACCAGCTCTGGTGGCTTTCACCTTGCTGCTCGTTATGGCTACCCAAACATTGGCAGGCGCAGTGCCTCAGGTGCTAGTACCCTGGCTGCCGGAGTTAGGGCTCAATCTGGCATTTCGGCTAGATGGTCTCTCTTTATTATTTAGCGGTCTTATTTTAGGCATCGGCCTGCTCATCATTCTGTACGCGCACTATTATTTAAGCAGCAAAGATGATGCGAATCGCTTCTTCGCCTGCTTATTGTTGTTTATGGCATCCATGCTGGGTATTGCCTTAGCCGACAACCTAATCTTACTCTGGGTGTTCTGGGAACTGACCAGTGTTTCTTCCTTCTTATTAATTGGTTACTGGTTTCATCAAAGTGATGCCCGTCGCGGCGCTCGCATGGCGCTGGCAACCACCGGCGCTGGTGGCTTAGCCTTATTAGCGGGTATTCTGCTCATTGGACACATAGTCGGCAGCTACGAGCTTGATGCTGTGTTCGCCGCCGCTGAGCAGATTAAAAATCATAACCTTTATTTAGCCGCGCTGATTTTGGTGTTACTTGGCGCCTTTACCAAGTCGGCTCAATTCCCGTTCCAGTTCTGGCTGCCACACGCCATGGCCGCACCAACCCCGGTAAGTGCGTACTTACACTCGGCTACTATGGTAAAGGCCGGTATCTTTTTAATGGCGCGTTTGCACCCTGCTCTGGGTGGCACCGAACCATGGTTCTACATAGTTACCCTGACAGGTTTGGCGACCATGCTGTTTGGCGCCTACTTTGCCATTATCAAAACCGATTTAAAGGGCTTGCTAGCTTTTTCAACCATTAGTCATCTTGGTTTGATTACCATGCTGCTTGGTTTAGGAACTTCAGGTGCGGTGATTGCCGCCATGTTCCATATTTTAAACCACGCCACCTTTAAAGCTGGTTTATTTATGATTGCCGGCATTATTGACCATGAAACCGGCACCAGGGACATTCGCCGATTAGGTGGGCTTCGCAAGCTCATGCCATTTACTTATGTGTTGTCGCTAATTACCGCGGCATCAATGGCGGGCGTGCCGCTATTTAATGGCTTCCTGTCAAAAGAAATGTGGTTTACGGAAACCGTTGATCAGCATTTATTCGGCGGCCTATCATGGCTGGTGCCAGTGCTTGCTACTCTGGGCGCTATGCTGTCAGTGGCTTACTCGGTGCGCTTTGTGCACGGCGTGTTTATTGACCGTCCTACACGTGAATTACCTAAAGTACCGCATGAACCGCCATTTTTAATGCGCGCCCCAGTACTTATTTTCAGCATCTTGTGTATTGCGGTTGGTTTAATGCCGATGTTGCTGGTGGGCGATCTGCTGACTCCGGCAGTAGCTTCAGTACTGGGTAGTGAAGTTCCGGTCAAAATTGCACTGTGGCACGGCTTTAACTTGCCACTACTAATGAGTCTGCTGGCGTTAGTCGGTGGTGCCGTCATTTATCTGGGCCGTCAGGAAATCTTTAATTTTAATCGTCAGTTTGATCAGCACGATGCTAAAGAAGTATTTGAAACCACAGTGCAGAAGATTTCGGAAGCTTGTAGCTACGTGATGGCGAAACTTGAAACCGGATCGCTGCAGCGCTACATGGCATTACTCTTTGCGGTAGTGCTGATTTTCTTAATTCCCGAGCTGACTGCTATTCAGTCGTTGACAGGTAGTAGACCACAGTTGCCCATCGACACCGTGAGTATGGTTGGCGCTATTATTCTAATACTGGCGTCATTGGGAACCGCAGTGCTGCACCGGCAACGACTAACCGCATTAATGATGCTGTCGGTAGTCGGCTTGGTCGTATCGTTGTCATTCGCGCATTTCTCGGCGCCGGATTTGGCAATGACTCAGCTGGTTGTGGAAGTAGTCAGTATTATTTTGATGATTCTGGCATTGTTCTTTATGCCCCAGCGTATTCCACGAGCCTCCAGTGGCCGCCGGGTGGCACGCGATATTCTATTAGCAGGCTTTATTGGTGGTGTGGTTGGCACCTTGAATTACGCCCTGATTACGCGCCCCCTGGAGAGCATTTCCCACTTCTTCTTAAGCAACTCGGTATCAGGTGGCGGCGGAACCAACGTGGTTAACGTCATTCTGGTGGATTTCCGTGGTTTCGATACCTTAGGTGAAATCACCGTACTGGCTATTGCGGCTGCAGGCATTCATAAACTGCTCAATAATCTACGCCCTTCGATGCCATCAAGTGACGTAGACGGTCGGCCCTGGCACAGCATCAAGCACCCCATGATGCTTACCACAGTGGCACAAATGATGTTGCCGTTGGCGTTGATGGTTTCTGCTTATATATTCCTGCGCGGTCATAACTTGCCCGGTGGTGGTTTCATCGCTGGTCTGGTAACCGCTGCAGCAATGATACTGCAATATGTATCAAACGGTGTGGATTGGGTGAAAGCACGCTTTGACCATAACTATCAGTCGATTGCTGCACTGGGCGTCATGATCGCTATGTTTACTGGTATTGGTAGCTGGTTCTTCGGTAAGAACTTCCTCACCTCATGGTTTACTCATGTCGACTGGCCTATCGTTGGTGAATTTGAAATTGCTACCGCCATACTCTTCGATCTTGGTGTGTATCTGACCGTTATCGGCGCCACTTTGATGATTTTGGCGAACTTCGGCCAAATGACCACGCGCCATCGCCCAACTCAGAAAGGACACTAACAATGGAAACCTTGTTTGCAATTACCGTTGGTATGCTCACAGCCTGTAGCGTTTTCCTGATTCTGCGCGGGCGCTCGTTCCCCATTGTCGTCGGCATTACTATGCTGTCTTATGCGGTGAACTTGTTCTTATTTTCTACTGGTCGATTAGTGCTGGAAGGTGCTCCCATTATTGGTAACGAAAAACCGATAACAGACCCGCTGCCGCAGGCATTGGTACTTACTGCTATTGTTATCGGTTTCGCCATGACCGCCTACGCTGTCATTCTGGCAGTGCGTGCGCGCGGCGAAATTGGTTCCGATGAAGTGAATGATTTAGACCACAGTGACGCAGAGGGACAACGCTAATGTGGCAACAGCATCTCGTTATAGCTCCGATATTAATTCCGTTATTTGCAGCCTTGCTGCAATTGCTGCCCTGGGGCGAAAACCCTCAGCGTTACCGCCGCTTAATAGGTATTGTTGCTTGCATACTGACTATTTCAGCAGCCGTTACTTTATTGCTGCAAGTACATCAGTACGGCATGCAGGTATATGCCGTAGGTAGCTGGCAGGCACCCTTTGGTATTGTGCTGGCCGTAGATAGGTTGGCGACAGTTATGGTGCTGCTATCGGCGCTGCTGTCACTGCCTATTCTTGCCTACGCATGTTACGGCGAAGACAATTTAGGTTCGCATTTCCACGCCCTGTTTCAGTTCCAACTGTTGGGTATCAACGGCGCCTTTATGACCGGCGACTTATTCAACCTGTTCGTGTTCTTTGAAGTTTTGCTTATCGCTTCGTATGCCCTACTTATGCATGGTGGCGGCAAACTCAAGCTGCGTGCTTGTTTGCATTACGTATTGCTTAACTTAGCAGGCTCGGCGTTATTCTTAATCGCTCTGGGTGTGCTGTATGGCACCACTGGCACACTGAATATGGCAGATATGGCCGGTAAAATTGCCGCTTTAACCGGCGACGAAGCTGCACTGGCGCGAGCTGGCGGTATGCTGCTACTGGTGGTATTCGGATTAAAGGCAGCCTTGCTACCATTGTATTTCTGGTTACCACAAGCTTATACCATGACCACAGGTACTGTCGCCGCGTTGTTCGCTATTATGACCAAAGTTGGGGTGTACTCAATTCTTCGTGTCTTCACGCTGATTTTTGGTGAAACCGCAGGTGCTGCCAGTTTGTTAGGTTACCAGTGGCTATGGTGGTTGGGGCTGGCAACACTACTGATTGGTGCTATTGGAGTGCTCGGTAGCAGAGATATGCGCATGGTTATTTCTTACCTGGTAGTCATCTCCGTAGGCACCATGCTCACCACTTTAAGTATTGCGAACGAACGTGCCGTAAGCGCCGTTATGTACTACTTAATCCATTCTACTTTTGTTACTGC
Organism: Idiomarina sp.; assembly: GCA_040882145.1. GTDB lineage: Bacteria > Pseudomonadota > Gammaproteobacteria > Enterobacterales > Alteromonadaceae > Pseudidiomarina. Next base: position 100,847 of record JBBEBU010000006.1, on the reverse strand, counting down.
TGCGCTGTTCTTGCTGATTGACGTGATGGCGATGCAACGTGGTAAAACCGCATCACGCATTGTCTCAGGGCGAAAACTGGCTCAACACAGCTTGGTTGCGGTTATGTTTTTTGCTGCCGCTATTACCATTATCGGCATGCCGCCGCTGTCTGGCTTTGTCGGTAAGTTACACATATTAGAAGCGGCGCGAGTAGGCGATCAAGCTAACTGGCTGTGGCCGGTAGTGCTGGGCAGCACCTTAGTGATTATGGTGGCATTGGCTCGGGCTGGCAGTAAGATGTTCTGGCATACGCTGGAAGGCAAGGCTGGTGACACCCGCTCTGCTAACGGCCAACTGGTGGCTGTGATGGTGTTGTTGAGCGCTGCGGTATTATTGACGGTATTTGCACAACCGGTAACAGCATTCACCGATGCCATTGCCAATGATTTATACCAACCACAACGCTATATCTATCAAGTACTGGGAGGTAGCACCTTATGATTAAGAAACTACTCCCGGCGCCATGGCTGGCTCTGGCACTACTTATTGTTTGGTTATTACTACAAAACTCTATCACTGTAGGCTTAGTGGTACTTGGCTCGATATTGTCGTTAGCCATTGCCTGGTACACATCTCGGGCGCGGGAAGAAGAAGTACATTTGCATAAACCTTTACGGGCAATTCAGTACTTCTTGTTATTGCTAGTGGATATTGTGGTGGCTAACTTTAAAATTGCCGGCCTTATTATTGGTTATAAACGCCGTTTGAGCCCGGCTCTGGTGGAATTTCCGTTGGAGCTGACAGGTCAGGTGCCTATTACTATTTTAGCTGGCACTATTAGCCTTACTCCGGGGACTATTTCATCGGAGATCAGTCGCGACCGTAAGTACTTACTTATTCACGCGTTAAACGTAGATGACACCGATGCCATGATTCATGATATTAAGCATCGCTATGAGCGTCGCCTGAAGGAGATTTTTGGATGTTAACCTTTGCCATGCAAGCAGCATTTTTGCTGTTCAGTATAGCCTTGCTATTAAACGTCTGGCGGTTAGTTAAAGGGCCGAGCACACCAGATCGAATTTTAGCGTTGGACACCATTTACATAAATTCATTGGCACTGCTACTGCTGCTGGGTATTTGGCACAGCAGCACCTTCTATTTTGAAGCCGCGCTGCTGATTGCCATGCTGGGCTTTATTGGCACTGTGGTAGCCGCGAAGTTTCTGTTACGCGGCGACATCATTGAATAAGTAGCACCAATAATAAGGTAAGGATAGAAATTATGGCTGAATTACCGTTTTGGGCAGAGTGCCTTATCACCTTCTTTTTGATACTAGGTGGCAGCTTCGCCTTAATAGGTTCATTGGGCTTAGCACGTTTACCGGATTTTATGACCCGTTTACACGCGCCCACCAAAAACACCACCTTAGGTGTCGGTGGTGTGGTGTTAGCATCAATTACTTATTTTTCGGCAAGTTCAGGGGTGAGCCTGCACGAACTGCTAATTGCTTGTTTTTTGTTTTTAACCGCTCCGATTAGTGCTCATTTGCTCGCTAAGGCGGCACTGCATTTAGAGCTTAAAACCATTAGCGCTACGCAGGATTTACGCTCGCATCCGGGCCCGTTTAGCTCAGCCGAAAACCCTGAGATTTCGACTGAGTCTGCGGACAACGAAAGTACGCAAGAGATTAAAAGTAGTAACCAAAATTGATATTAAAGCGAGTGTTGGTGTCCTCGCTTTCACCCGTCATGGAACCACCAGCAAAAGGTTGGTTACGCGCTGTGACAATATCAAAGTAGGTATAAACCCCTCCTGCGGCTAACGCCATACCGAGCACATTCATGGTGGTATCTTCCTGATACCCCTGTTTATTGGTCATCAAGCTAAAGTCATTATAAAACGTCAAGCTAGTCACCGGACCAAAGTCTACTGGCAAGTTGTAAGCTACGTTTGCCGTGTAGAACGTTGCTGAAGCCGGAATGGTATCGTAATAAGCATAGGCGCCTACCACTATACCTTCGTTTTGCACTTCTACGTCGTACTTGTAATCGGCAACCTGCGCCATAAATTCCCAGCGTTCATAGTTGTACTTCGCATGAGCTGCAAACGCCTGGCGATCACCAATGCTGTCGGCACCGTCGTGCAGGTCTCCCCATTGCGCCGATAAACCTAACTCCAGCGTACTATCGTTAGCAAACTGAATTTTTCGGGCGCCCCGTAACGCCCAACTATTACTTTCTGCAATAGGAAGTTCAGGATCCGCATAAATGCCATTGCCAGGTAGTCGTACACCAACTGTCTCGTAGGAGTAGCGATCGGCACGCGATGACGCTGCGGTATCTACTCCGCCCTGTTCATCGGCTTTATAAAAGCCGATGTCGAAATCCCATTCATCGGTTCTATACAGGAAGCGAACACCACCATCGTATTCATCTTCAAGCCCCGCATAAAAGGTAGAATTAAAGAAGTAACTATGGGAGTTGTAAGGCATGATTCCAAATGGCACTGACACCACGCCTATTTGGCCTTGCCAGTCGTCGGTAAAGTTATAACCGAAGTAAGCGTGTTGAACCACGTCCATATACTGGAACCAGCGATACTGTGCTGACAATATCACATCGCCCATTTCACCTCTGAAATCCAACCGGAAAATATCAAAGTCGAGGTCGCCAACGCGGTCTTTGTTACCTTGGTTGTAGTCTGAGTACTCATACTGGAATCGCACCGCACCACCCACTTCAATAGGTGTGTTCTCGGTATCTTCCAAACGCTCTTCTAGTGCTTCAACATCAGCAATTTGAATTTTCTGACTATTGTTCACACGATCCGGGCGTTCAACAGCGTCGCCAGTGTCTTTCGAGTCTTGCTTAGCCACTTGCCGGTCAGTCTGTTGCTCCTGCTGTTCAAGCTTCTGCTCAAGCTCAGCAATACGCGCCTTTAATAACTCTAGTTGTGTTCGGATCTCGGAGTTATCCGTGTTTTGCGCCTGTGCGGACTGCGCCTGCACAGCGGCAGGCACAGACAGCGCAACGAACACCGACAAGGGCAATAAACGTTGTTTAAACATGCGGTGATTCCTTTTCAACCCGAGGATAATTGTGGTGCGTGGTGTAGTCTTCTTGCAATGCTTTATACAAGCATACCGCCATTAGCAGTAACACCACGGTAAAGGGTAAACCCGTTGAAATAGCAGCGGCTTGCAGCGCTGATAAACCACCTGCTAGTAACAGTACAGCAGCTACCACACCCTCCAGTAATGCCCAGAAGACACGCTGAACTTTCGGTGGGTCCATATTACCGCCAGAACTTAGCATATCGATAACCAGCGAACCTGAATCCGACGAGGTGACGAAGAACACCACCACTAACAAGATTGCCAGCAAACTAGTGATGAAGCTCCATGGCAAGGCCTCTAACATAGCAAACAAGCTCATGGCATAGTCCGCGTTAACCGCATCGACAATACCACCTCCCTGATTCATCGCTTGCCAGATAGCAGTACCACCGAAGCCACTCATCCATAAAAAGGTCATGGCTGAAGGTACTAGTAACACACCGAGGATAAACTCTTTAATAGTGCGGCCTTTTGAAATACGCGCAATAAACACACCAACAAAAGGAGACCAACCAATCCACCAGGCCCAATAGAACACAGTCCAGCTAGACTGCCAGCTGGTGTCCTGCTGGTACGCCTGTGCCCAACTCGACAACTCAACTAAGTTCTGCAAATAGTGGCCGGTGCTTTGGACGAAGGTTTTTAAGATGAATAAAGTGGGTCCTAACGCAATAACGAACAGCAACAGCAAAGCTGCCGCGCCGAGATTTAACTGGCTAAGTCGTTTAATACCGCCATCAAGACCACTGAGTACCGAAATGGTGGCTAAACCGGTGATGGCTGCGATAAGTCCAACCTGCACACCCACCGACTGAGTAACACCGAAGACCTCGTTTAAACCTGCATTAACTTGACTAACACCAAGCCCGAGCGATGTGGCGACACCAAATAAGGTGGCAACAACCGCAAGGATATCTACCACGTTACCCCAGAAACCGTGGATTTTTTCACCTAGCAGCGGATAGAACGCTGAGCGAATTGACAACGGCATACCGCGATTAAAGGTGAAATAAGCCAGCGTAAGCCCGATAACAGCGTAAATAGCCCAGGCATGCAAGCCCCAGTGCAAGAAGGTGATGTCCATGGCTCGAGTAGCAGCGGCAAGACTCTCGCCTTCCATATCAGGCGGCGCGGTATAGTGAAAAATAGGTTCCGCAACAGCCCAGAACATTAGGCCTATGCCCATACCGGCACTAAACAACATGGATAACCAGGTTAGAAATGAGTAGTCTGACTTGGCGTCGTTGCCGCCAATACGTACAAATCGAAAGCGGCTTACCGCCAAATAAATACCGAAAACCAAAAATAACTGAACAGCTAAAATCAAAAACCAACCAAAATTAGCGGTAATACCGTCTTTGGTGGCATTAAAAAGTGTTTGGGCGGTTTCAAGATTGAATACAGTACCCAAAACGAAGATTAGCATTATTGCAACAGAGGTGAAGAAAACCTGAGGATGTATAACAACTGTTTTTTTTAGATTTTGCAGCAGGCCCACAAATGTTCTCCTTAGATTGGAAATACAAAGGAGACAAGTGACTAAGATGCGTGGTATTTCGTTTTGACCGCATCCCTTTGCTTGTCAAAAACTTACTTACCTTTGCGTAAAGACAACTTAACTATAGTAAAAAAAACGGCCCCTACAAGAGGAGCCGTTTATTATTACCGTCTAAAGTATCAGTTAGATCACTTCAGCGCGCTCTACAATTTCAACCAGGGCCCAAGACTTGGTCTTAGACACAGGACGAGTTTCGCGAATAATCACGGTATCGCCTTGCTTGCACTGGTTGTCTTGGTCGTGCGCATGCAGTTTAGTAGTACGAGTAATGTACTTGCTATACACAGGGTGTTTAACCCGGCGTGATACTGCAACAACAATGGATTTATCCATTTTGTCGCTAATCACACGACCTTGCAGAGTACGGACACGTTTTTCTTCAGCCATTACGCACCTGCCTTATCGTTTAAGATGGTTTTGACACGTGCGATATCGCGACGTACCTGTTTCATCATGTGAGTCTGATTCAACTGACCAGTTGCAGCTTGCATGCGCAGATTAAACTGCTCACGACGCAAACCTAACAACTCTTCTTGCAGTTGCTCGACAGTTTTTTCTTTCAGATCGCTCGCTTTCATTACATCACCGTCCGAGTAACAAAGGTGGTTTTGAATGGCAGCTTACGTGCCGCAAGGTTGAACGCTTCACGCGCCAATTCTTCCGAAACACCGTCCATTTCATACAGGACACGGCCTGGCTGAATTTGAGCTACCCAATACTCCACGTTACCCTTACCTTTACCCATACGCACCTCAAGAGGCTTCTTGGTAATTGGCTTATCAGGGAATACGCGAATCCAAATCTTTCCTTGACGTTTCACATGACGCGTCATGGCACGACGAGCCGCTTCGATTTGACGCGCAGTCATACGACCACGGTCAACAGCTTTCAAACCGAAAGTGCCGAAGCTGACTTTACTACCAGATTGCGCCAGGCCACGGTTACGACCTTTGTGAACCTTACGGAATTTAGTACGCTTTGGTTGTAACATTTAGTCTCTCCTTACTTACGGCCTTTAGGGCGTTTCGCTGGAGCTGGCTTTTCTTCAGTAGGCATGCCACCAAGGACTTCGCCACGGAAAACCCAAACTTTAACGCCGATGATACCGTAAGTGGTATTTGCTTCAGCAGTCGAGTAGTCAATATCAGCACGCAATGTGTGCAATGGTACACGACCTTCACGGTACCACTCAGTACGTGCGATTTCAGCACCACCAAGACGTCCGCTTACTTCCACTTTGATACCCTTCGCGCCTAAACGCATCGCGTTCTGTACAGCACGCTTCATAGCGCGACGGAACATTACACGACGTTCTAGCTGACCGGCAATGTTATCAGCAACTAGTTGTGCATCTAGCTCAGGCTTGCGCACTTCTGAGATGTTGATTTGAGCTGGAACACCAGTCAGTTTTGACACTGCTTGACGTAACTTCTCGACATCTTCACCTTTCTTACCAATCACAACACCCGGACGGGCAGTGTGAATAGTAACGCGCACGCTTTTTGCTGGACGCTCAATCACGATACGTGAAACTGAGGCATTGCTCAGCTGCTTCTTCAGCAGTTCACGAACTTGATGATCACTGTGCAGATTGTTTGCAAAGTCTTTTGTATTCGCATACCAGGTTGCATTCCATGGTTTGGTGATACCTAGGCGAATACCATTAGGATGTACTTTCTGACCCATAACTTATCTCCTAGCTATCTGACACAACCACAGTAATGTGGCTGGTACGCTTCAAGATACGATCGGCACGACCCTTCGCACGAGGCTTAATACGCTTCATGGTAGGACCAACGTCAATCATGATTTTTGCGACTTTAAGCTCATCGATGTCGGCGCCTTCATTATGCTCCGCATTTGCGATGGCAGACTCCAGCACCTTTTTCAGCAGACCAGCTGCATCTTTCGGGCTGTATGCCAATAACTCTAATGCTTTCGCGACTGGTAACCCACGGATTTGATCCGCAACCAGACGGCCCTTTTGCGCAGAAAGGCGGGCAAACTTATGTATAGCAATAGCTTCCATTGTGGCTCCCCTTACCGTTTCTTCGCTTTCTTATCAGCGGCGTGGCCACGATAAGTGCGGGTTGGTGCAAATTCACCTAGCTTGTGACCAATCATTTCGTCAGAAACGAAAACTGGTACGTGCTGGCGACCATTATGAACAGCGATAGTTAAGCCGATCATATCTGGGATAATCATTGAACGACGGGACCAAGTCTTAATTGGCTTCTTTTCCCCGGCTTCCAACGCTTTCTCCACCTTATTCAATAGGTGAAGGTCGATAAACGGACCTTTTTTAAGAGAACGTGGCATGTTAAATCCTCAACTCTTATTTGTTGCGACGACGTACGATGAACTTATCAGTACGCTTGTTTTTACGGGTTTTGTAACCCTTAGTTGGTGTACCCCAAGGAGTAACCGGATGACGACCACCAGAGGTACGGCCTTCACCACCACCGTGAGGGTGATCTACAGGGTTCATCGCCACACCGCGAACGGTAGGACGAACACCACGCCAACGCGTAGCACCTGCTTTACCCAATTGACGCAGCATGTGTTCTGCATTGCCAACTTCACCGATGGTTGCACGACCTTCTGACTGGACTTTACGTACTTCACCTGAGCGTAAACGCAGGGTTACATACGCGCCGTCGCGGGCAAGAATTTGTACATAAGCACCGGCTGAACGAGCCATTTGCGCACCTTTGCCTGGCTTCAACTCGACCGCGTGAACAACAGAACCCACTGGGATGTTGCGAAGCGGTAAGGTGTTACCTGGTTTAATTGGCGCATCAGCACCCGACTGCACTTTGTCACCAGCTTTTAAGCCTTTAGGTGCCAAGATGTAGCGGCGTTCACCATCTGCATACAGTACCAAAGCAATGTTTGCTGAACGGTTTGGATCATATTCCAGACGCTCAACTTTTGCAGGGATACCGTCTTTGTCGCGTTTAAAGTCAACCAAACGGTAGTGATGCTTGTGACCACCGCCGATATGACGAACTGTAATACGACCGTTATTGTTACGACCACCGTTCTTGCTGTTTTTTTCCAGCAACGGCGCGTAAGGTTTACCTTTGTACAGGTCCTGGCCAACCACTTTAACAACGTGGCGGCGACCCGGAGACGTAGGCTTACACTTAACAATAGCCATTCTAATTCCTCCTGTTATTCAGCGCCGCCGACGAAGTCGATGTCCGCACCTTCTTTCAGGCTGACATACGCTTTCTTCCAGTCACTACGCTTACCGAAGCGAGAGCCTGTCCGTTTGGTTTTGCCTTTGACATTGACGGTGCGAACACCTTCAACTTCAACTTCAAACAGTTTTTCAACTGCAGCTTTGATTTCTGACTTTTTCGCATCAACGGCTACTTTAAATACCAAGGTATTATAAGATTCAGCAGTCATGGTCGACTTTTCAGAAACGTGAGGTGCTAAAATCACTTGGAGCAAACGTTCTTCGCGCATCATGATAATACCTCCTCAAGCTGCTTAACCGCATCAGCAGTCATCAACACTTTCTCAAAAGCGATCAGGCTAACTGGGTCAATGCCTTGCACATCACGTACATCAACTTTGTACAAGTTGCGCGAAGCTAAGAACAAGTTCTCATCAACTTCTTTCGTGATGATTAATACATCGCTTAAGTCATATTCTTTCAGTTTCGCAGCCAGTTGCTTGGTCTTAGGTGAATCAACACCAAAGCTTTCTACAACAACCAAACGCTCCTGACGAATTAACTCAGACAGGATGCTTTTGATAGCACCGCGATACATTTTTTTGTTTACTTTCTGGCTGTGATCTTGCGGCTTTGCAGCAAAAGTCACACCACCAGAACGCCAGATTGGGCTACGAATCGTACCAGCACGGGCACGACCAGTTCCCTTTTGACGCCAAGGCTTCTTACCGCCGCCTTGTACTTCAGAACGCGTCTTTTGTGCACGGCTACCCTGACGGGCACCAGCTCCAAAGGCAACAACAACCTGATGTACCAGAGCTTCGTTGAACTCACGTCCAAAGGTAGCTTCGGAAACCTCAAGAGCGCCTTTTGCGTCTTTAAATGTTAATTCCATCACCATTCTCCTCAGACGTTACGCCTTGACAGCCGGCTTGATGATTACATCACCGCCAGTTGCACCAGGGACAGCGCCACGGACCAATAACAGGCCACGTTCCGCATCGACACGTACAACTTCTAGAGTTTGCACGGTAATACGTTTGTTACCCATTTGACCCGCCATTTTCTTGCCTTTGAATACGCGACCAGGTGACTGGTTTTGACCGATAGAACCCGGCGCACGATGCGACAACGAGTTACCATGGGTTGCGTCTTGCATGGCGAAGTTCCAGCGCTTAACTGTACCTGCGAAACCTTTACCTTTCGAAGTACCCGTAACATCTACTTTCTTGGTGTCCGCAAACACCTCAACAGTCAGCTCAGAGCCTACTGTATAATCTTCACCTTCACCGTTCTCCAGGCGGAATTCCCAGAGACCGCGACCTGCTTCTACACCAGCTTTCGCATAGTGACCAGCAAGTGGCTTGGTGACGCGATGCGCTTTCTTTTCACCAGTTGTTACTTGTAATGCGCGGTAACCGTCCGTTTCTTCAGATTTAATCTGAGTAATCCGGTTTGCAGTCACTTCAATCACAGTAACAGGTACAGAAGCGCCGTCTTCCTGGAAGACACGCGTCATTCCTACTTTACGACCGACTAGACCAATAGCCATTGTTAAAACCTCTCGTGTGTAATCCTATTACTGCCCGCTTAACCCAGGCTGATTTGCACATCAACACCAGCAGCAAGATCTAAACGCATTAACGCGTCTACGGTCTTATCAGTTGGGTCCATGATGTCAATCAGACGCTTGTGGGTACGGATCTCGTACTGGTCACGCGCATCTTTGTTCACGTGTGGAGAAATCAACACGGTGAAACGTTCTTTCCGCGTCGGTAGTGGGATTGGACCACGTACCTGAGCACCAGTGCGCTTTGCAGTTTCAACAATTTCTGCAGTCGACTGGTCAATCAGACGGTGATCGAACGCTTTCAGACGAATCCGAATTCTTTGATTAGCCATATAAAATCAAAGCCTCAAAATAAAGAGCATTTAAAAAAGAGCACAGAAAAAAACCTGCACCCTGGCACATACCGGGCGAGGTATTTTCAACGAAAATCCATTCAACCCCCTATCGGGGCTGCTGTGGTAAACCGATTCGCTTCTTTGGAAACTTTTGAAAAAAGTCACTTTAGAACGAATCGTGGCCGCGAATTATACTCTTTCACGGCCACATGTCAACGCCGAATAAGCTATAGATTCACGCGACTGAATTAATGTTTAGCCGCATAAGCTTCGTTCGCACGCCACACCCGAATCAAGTTCTGACCGAGGATTTTTTCGATATCAGCGTCAGAGTATCCACGATCCAATAAACCTTGCACCAGATTCGGATAGCTAGACACATCTTTTAAGCCAATTGGTAAGGAGTCACCCACACCGTCATAGTCTGAACCAATACCAACGTAATCAATACCAACCAGCTCAACCACGTGATCAATGTGATCCAGTACCGTATTCAGATCAGCGAAAGGATATGGATTGGAGGCACGAATTTCGGCAATTTTAGCTTTCGCAGCTTCGGTGCCTTCGCCTAATTCTTCATTAACCGCAGCAATACGCTTACGCAGCATGTCACCAAACTGATTGGCACGCTCGGTTACAAACGAAGAGCCGAAGTTAATCATGATAACGCCTTCGTTTTCGGCCAGCGCTTTGATCATTTCATCGCTCATGTTGCGCTCAAAACCCGGCGTGTAACGACGTAGTGACGAATGCGAAGCGAGTGCCGGTGCTTCACTGATTTCCATGACCTGGAAAAATGCATCATCAGAAATGTGAGAAACATCCACCATCACACCGACTTTGTTCATTTCTTTTACCAGGGTTTTACCGAAGTCGCTGAGGCCATTCCACTGCCGACGAATGTCGTATGAAGAATCAGAGATATGATTAGATTCAGAATGCGCTAAGGTAATGTAGCGAATACCGCGATTGTAAAATTCGTGGAGATTTTCGAGCTTGCCTTCAATCGGCGAGCCATTTTCCATACCCAGGGCCAGCGAGATAACGCCACGTTCCTGCTGTTGCATGGTTTGGTCAACCGAGTATGCCATGGCGAATTTATGTGGCGCACGAGTCACTAGTGCTTCCATGCTATCAATCAGCTGATGAGCCAATTGGTAACTGCCACCCGTGCGTTCAAGCGCCGCGGGAATATAGATAGACATAAAAGGAACGTTTAATCCGCCTGCTTTGGCGCGTGGATAATCAAAATCGCCATTCGCGGTAGCCCGGGTAACGTCTTCCCATTTATTATTTAATCGATAGGGAACGTCAATGTGGGTATCAACAACTAAATATTTGTGTGCCAGTTCTTGCGCTTTTTCAGAAGCTTCAATAGGTTCTGCTGCGGTCGCTGCTGTGGTCGCAAAGAATGCGCCCATCAGGCCAACTAAAATACTTTTCTTCACTGTTACTTCCTTCATTAGAATGCTGAGGAAGCAGCAGATTAGCACAGTACTCTAGCGCAGGTCACGCCCTTCGCCGTGAGCTAAAAATGATTCTTAAGTGACGTAAAGGTTACTACAGCACCGGCGACTACGGTTCCTACCACCGGTGCTAATATGGCTAACACTGTCAGTATTATAAATGAAGTCATGCATCCACCTTGGTGTTTATTATTCGCTTGCACCAGGTGCGCCTTTGGTCACTTTAGCCTTAGCTAACTGAGCTTCTTCACTAGGCTGATACCATTGCACAATAGTTTCTTGTATTGAATTCTTAGCGCTGGTTACACTGTCAGCAGTTACAGCTGCGACTTGGATGGTAATAGCGGTAGCAATATCACTCAAAATCGATTGCTTAGTCACAACTTCGTTGGCATTGCTGGTTGCAGTAAAGCTCATGAATATCAGGGCTGCTGCAGTGGTAATAGTAGTTTTCATGGTAAATCTCCTTCGCTGTGGTTGAGGTTTATGCAGTATCGAAATGATTACTGTCATACCGGTTTAGTCGAAGGAGTTAATACAAAGGTTGTGCCAAGGTTGCAGAGTAGATATAAGCCGTTGTTTTTAAAAGATTTTAATAACATCTAACCGCAGCAACCTAAGTTTACCGAGATGTTGAAATAGTGTTTTCAACCACTACTTTTAGTGAATTCCGCTATTTTTTCGTCAGCTTTCACCATAGCTTCCTGTACGGCCTCAAATGCCCCCCAGAGCAAGGCTTCGGGGCTGCTAGCCTGAGGTCCGTTCTGACTTAAGTATTGCCGCCAGCGCTTAGCGCCGGGCAAGCCCTGAAACAACCCAAGCATATGCCGCGCGACGTGCCAACAGCGGCCACCAGCAGCAACATGCGCCGCGGTGTATGCCACCATGGTCTCAATAATCTGAGCACGCTCTACACTACGATTGGGCTGTTGCATGAACCGGTCAAACTCAGTCAATAGCCAGGGGTTTTGGTAGGCTTCCCGGCCGATCATCACGCCATCAACATAGGGCTGATGCTGCGCAACTTCGGCCATGGTTTTCACCCCGCCATTCAGCGTAATATGTAATTCTGGGCTACGCTGCTTGGCGCGGTAAACACGCTCATATTGCAGCGGCGGAATTTCGCGATTCTGCTTCGGGCTTAACCCTTTCAACCAGGCTTTTCTGGCATGCAGAGTAAAGTGCTGGCAACCAGCAGCCGCAACAGTATCAATAAAGGTATCTAAGAATTCATCGCTATCATGATCGTCAATGCCAAGCCGGGTTTTGACACTCACGCGCAGGTCTGTTGCCGCTTTAATTGCTTTAACGCCAGCTGCCACAAGTTCGGGTTCGGCCATTAAACAAGCGCCAAAACTGCCGTTCTGAACCCGATCCGACGGGCAACCAACGTTAATATTTACTTCCTGATAACCGCGCTGCTGGGCCAATACGGCACTTTTCGCCAATGCTTCGGCATCACTACCACCGAGTTGCAGTACCAACGGCTGCTCATGCGGGTGATAAGCTAAAAAGTCGCCCTTGCCGTAAATTAGCGCTCCTGTTGTCACCATTTCGGTATACAACACTGTGTGCTGCGTTAACTGACGGTGGAAGTAACGGCAATGACGATCGGTCCAATCCAGCATCGGCGCTACGGAAAGCATAAAGCTGGCAGAGAAACTCGTCGGCGTTACTTCGATTGACGATTCAGCGGAGGGTATTTGCGACATGATAACGACCAGTTTGCAGAATGTTGGAAAGCGAAAGCGCTACACAACTGCATAGTCTACGATCACTGGCTGCTTCAGTCTATGCGATTTTGATTTGGCGTGGTAAACTTCAAGCATGCTTAAAAATGAATCGAAACGGCTGGTAACCAAAGCCGAAAAGCTCTGTGAACAACGCGGTGTCCGCCTGACACCCGCGCGCCGTGAGGTGTTCGAAATTCTGGCGGCAGAAGCCAATGCTATAGGCGCCTACGACTTACTGGATAAGTTGAAAACCGCTGTGCCAAATGCCAAACCGCCGACCATTTATCGGGCGCTGGACTTTTTGCAAGAACAAGGGTTCGTGCACAAAATCACTTCGTCCAACAGTTATGTGTTGTGTAGTCACTTCGGCCACCAGCATCCGGTGCAAATGTTAATTTGCGAGAACTGTGGGTCGGTTCAGGAAATCCAATCTGACGGGGTTTATGAAGAACTTTATAAACAGGCAGAAGAGCAAGGATTCCTGGTCTCAACTCAGACCATAGAAGCACATGGCCGTTGTCGTGATTGTCACGTCTAAGTGGCTAATTAAAAGTTAAACCAAAGGGTTCGCCTCGGTAGCAAAAGGCGAATAATTAGAATGCATGTTAAACTGTCTACAGCAACGATAGGCTAACCATGGAAGCAAGGTTTCTTGATATGAATGCAGAGTTCGTAAATCCATTTTTAAATGCGCTCAAAAATGTTCTCGGCACTATGGCTAATCTCGAGCTTAAAGCTGGAAAAGCAGCCATGAAGAAAGACGAGATGGCACGCGGTGACGTTTCTGGTGTGATTGGCATGGTTGGCCCACAACTGAAAGGCTCTTTCTCAATTTCCTTTGAAGAGAACCTGGCCTGCGAAATCATGCACAAAATGCTGGGCGAAAAACCGGATAAGTTAGATGCCGAAGTGTGCGATATGGTTGGTGAGATAACCAATATGGTTACCGGCGGCGCAAAACGCGAACTAGGCGAGAAAGGCTACGACTTCGAAATGGCAACGCCTATTGTGGTGTCAGGCAAAAATCACACGATTTCACATCGCTCTGAAGGGCCTAAGCTGATTATGCCGTTCACCCATATTGCTGGCAAAGCTTACATTGAAATTTGTTTCGATCGCGCTGTTTAAGCGCGATCGTCCATCCTAGTTAGTAGTCATCATCACTGGCACGAACAAAATTATCAAAACGCGACAACTGACCGTGGAATTTTAATTCCAGCGAGCCAATTGGACCGTTCCGTTGCTTACCAATAATCACTTCTGCCAAACCTTGCTGACTGGAATCCGGGTGATAAACCTCGTCACGATAAATAAACATGATCACGTCGGCGTCCTGCTCAATCGAACCTGATTCACGTAAATCCGAGTTTACCGGGCGCTTGTCGGCACGTTGTTCCAACGAGCGGTTCAACTGTGAAAGCGCAACAACTGGTACTTTTAATTCCTTAGCTAAGGATTTCAACGAGCGGGATATTTCCGCAATCTCCAGCGTTCGGTTTTCGGTCATACCTGGTACCGTCATTAATTGCAGGTAATCCACCATAATCATCGACAATCCACCGAACTCACGTGCGACACGCCGTGAACGTGAGCGCACTTCGGTAGGTGTCAAACCAGACGAATCATCAATAAACATATTGCCTTTTTCGTCCAGCATATTCATCACCGAGGCAATGCGCGCCCAGTCGTCATCAGCCAGTCGCCCGGTGCGTATTTTGGTTTGGTCCACCCGACTCAGTGAAGCAAGCATACGCATCATCAGCTGTTCGGCAGGCATCTCCAGACTAAAAACTAATACCGGCTTATCTTCATTCAGTGCAACATGTTCGGCCAGGTTCATGGCAAAAGTGGTTTTACCCATCGACGGACGTGCCGCCACAATAATTAAGTCGGACGGCTGCAAACCTGCCGTCATGCGGTCTAAATCGTGAAAGCCACTGGACACCCCGGTAACACCGTTGTGATTCTTAATTTTGCTCATCTCTTCAATACGAGCAATAGTCTTTTCCAGAACCGAGCCAATACGTTGTGGCCCTTCGCTACCGGTAATCCGCTTCTCCGCAATTTTAAACACTTTGCTCTCGGCAATATCGAGCAGCTCAGCGCTAGTGCGATTTTGCGTATCGAAACCTGATTCCGATATTTCGTTGGCCACCGAAATCATTTCACGAACCACAGCACGTTCCCGCACGATTTGGGCATATGCATTGATATTGGCAGCACTAGGCGTGTTCTTCGCAATTTCACCAATATAAGCAAAACCACCAACATCATTTAGTTCGCTAGTGGCTTCTAAGGCCTCAGACACGGTCACTAAATCAATAGGTTGTGAGCGCTCCGCAAGATACTGCATGGCAGCAAATATTTTTCGATGCGCGCGATGATAGAAGTCATCTTCGATAACCTTACCCGCAACGTTATCCCAGGCATCGTTATCCAGCATCAAGCCACCCAGCACGGATTGCTCTGCTTCTATCGAGTGCGGCGGAGTTTTAATTGCATCCAGTTTTGCGTCGGAGCTGAACGCATTGTCTTTACGGTTACCTTTCGTTCCGTATGCGGCCATGCTTGTCTCAATTTTTCTGCGTGAAATACCAATCAGGAACTATACAAAATGCGGGAGTAAGAGGGAAGCGGATCTAGCGCAGATCCGCTTTTTAAATAGCTTTACAATAGCCTTGGTTTCAGCGTTAACTTAGTTCTTGCGAACTTCTATATCGCCGCTAACCGTGTTCATTTTCACTGTACTGCTGCCTTCACCAACCCGAAAGTCTAACGAACGCGCAGGTCCATATTTGGCTTTTTCAGCACGACGGTCGGTAATACGGTTAATAATATCACCACCGGCGTTAGCCGCCAGTTCGAACTGTGCGTCCAGGCTGCCCGCAAAAGTTAACCGCAAATCGCCACTTACGCTGGTAGCTTCCAACCGCGAGTTCGGTTGCAACTGCAGTTCAATATTAGCATCGCCACTGACATTCTTTACGGTGAGTGATTCAATCGTTTTCAAATCAAGCTCTACATCACCCGATACCGTCTGTGCATTTACGGTTTCGATAGTGGTTATTGCCAATACATCACCACTGACAGACTGATAATTTATTGCTGTGCCGGTCGCATCGCGGTCATCAATATCGCCACTGACAGTTTCTATCGCAATATCACCTGCAAGCTGACGCGTTGACACATCACCACTGACGGTATTTAAACGGATATTCCCCTGCAGGCTACGCGCTGTTAAATCGCCGCTCACCGAGGTTATCTGAGTGCCACCATAAATATCTGCAACTTCAACATCCGTTGATACCACGGAAACAGTT
Organism: Idiomarina sp.; assembly: GCA_040882145.1. Taxonomy (GTDB): domain Bacteria; phylum Pseudomonadota; class Gammaproteobacteria; order Enterobacterales; family Alteromonadaceae; genus Pseudidiomarina. The sequence continues at coordinate 84,583 of JBBEBU010000006.1, read as the reverse complement.
AAACCTACTGACTGTGGTATTCGTACCACCAGATTGGAGCCTTCATCACGATCGCCACGCCAGTCTAAATTCCGTGGCATTTCAACTTTGATAAACAAGGTATTACCACGCATTTCCATAGTAAACCCTTCGGCTTTTTCATCTAGCGTGCCGGTAACTTCAGCGGTGCTTCTATCACTGCCAATAATCTTTAAGTCACCGCGCATATTCTCGATATTCACACTAGCGGTAGCTGGAATATCGCGCTGCTCATTTACTGCGCGCCCTTGGGCAACGGCGGTTGCGGTTACTGATGCCAGTAACAAAACCGATAAAACGCCAGTTAATAATTTCATTTTACACCTCATAACTTACAGTTGTTGCCAACGATTCTCAGATTTCAATTCGGCCTGGAGTAACATGAGTTCTTGTTCATGCACCCAGCGTAACATTTCAAGTAATGCTTGGTTTTGCGGGTCTTGCTGCAGCGCTTTGCTTAGTGCATCACCCGCATCACGTAATTTCGTAAGCTCAGCTTCGGCCGTGGCAGAAGGCTCATAACTGGACAGCTGATAACTCACCAACAATTGCTCACGCTGCTGCTGTTGATGCGTATTCAGTACCTCTACCAACTGTGCGGTTGCAGGTGCCTTAGTATTCACCGGTGACCAGATATTGGTCGTTATCATAGTAACGGCTAACACCACACCAGCCGCAATTGCCCAGGCCCCAGGTTGGCGGTGCACTGGTACTTGCTTAGTATCGTCTTTGCGTTGCTCTGCATGCGCTATGGCAGCTTCAACACCGCGCCACAAATCACGTCGTGGTGTCAGCTCGCTATTATGCTTAGCAATTAAATCATCAAGCTGTTGTTGGTTACTCATTGCTTAACCACTCCTCTAACAAACCCCGGGCGCGATGAAACTGCGCTTTACTAGTGCCAACCGCAATATTTAGCTGCTCGGCAATTTCATCGTGTCGCAGTCCTTCTAATGCGTGTAGCACAAACACCCACCGTGTTTTTTCCGGTAATCGTTGGATATGTTTATCCAACTCACCAAGATCAGCCGGCGCATCAACGCTTTGTTCCGGCACCGTTTCGTCGGCAAACCGCAAACGAACCCGCCGAAACCACCGCTGCTGCTTTCGCAACTCACCAATAGCCACCCGTGTGGCTACCGTGTGTAGCCAGGTGCTAAACTTACTTTCCCCACGGAAGCTCGACAGTTTATGCCACACTTGCACAAACACCTCTTGCGCCAAATCTTCGGCATAGCTGGTGTCGTTACAAAGTCGGTAAACCAACCCGAAGACACGCTTTTGATGGCGCTGAAACAGTCGTTGAAAAGCTTGCATGTCGCCTGCCTGTGCTCGCTCAACCAACGGACTATCGTCGTCTAGAAAGCGCTCTTGGGCAGCTATAACCTGTGCAACCACAGAAGCCCCTTGTAATCTTAACTAGTGATGTTGTGCTTAGTATGAAGGAAGATGAACAGGAAAGGTTTACCGGGAGTGAAAATTAAACAAAAAAACCACGCCAATAAGCGTGGTTTTTTTATTTCTAACCAAGTTTAGTTACGAATAACTTACTCAGCAGGTACAACGTTCAAAGTAACAGTTGCGAATACATCGGCATGCAAATGCAATTCGATTTGGTATTCACCAACGTCACGCAAAGTACCGTTAGGTAACAATACTTCACTCTTTTCCACTTTAACGCCAGCTGCAGTAACTGCATCAGCGATATCGCGAGTACCGATAGAACCGAAGAGTTTACCTTCGTCACCAGCTTTAGAAGAAATCACAACTGGTTCCAGTGCATTCACTGTTTCAGCGCGTTTTTCTGCAGCAGCTAAATCTTCAGCAATTTTTGCTTCTAATTCAGCGCGACGCTCTTCAAATACTTTTACGTTCGCTTCGGTTGCAGGAACTGCTTTACCTTGCGGGAACAAAAAGTTACGTGCATAACCAGACTTAACTGCAACCTTGTCACCAAGGCCGCCTAAGTTGGCGATTTTATCTAGTAAAATAATTTCCATTGTTCGCTACCTCTAATCTCTGAGATCGTTCGCAAAGCTGGGCTTACTGATGTGAATCAGTGTAAGGCAGCAAAGACAAGTAACGTGCACGTTTAATTGCACGCGCCAACTGCCGTTGATACTTCGCAGAAGTACCGGTAATACGGCTAGGAACGATTTTGCCACTCTCAGTGATGTAGTTTTTCAGAGTAGCGATATCTTTGTAATCAATTTCTTTAACGCCTTCTGCCTTAAACCGGCAGAACTTACGGCGACGGAAAAAACGAGCCATGATGGTCTCCTCAAATCATTTTCAGTTGCTGAGCATGCAGTACTAATTTTGCCAGGCCATTGTTGTCTTCCTGGCGGTTCAGAAATCCCCGAACCTGAACTGCACTACCCACTGTTAACTTTGTCACCCATTCACTTGCTTCAGCGCCACTAAACACGACCTGTATGCGAACATAACTACGTCGCGGGAGTGTGGCTTCAAATTGTTCTGAAATATGTTCCAGGGCAAAGTGAAGATGGCTGATGCCAGCCGGACTTTTCGTAACCTTTGCCGGTTTGCAGACGTTACCGTCTATAACGAACTGGTTGGTACTTAAATCCATGGGTTGTTGTGCATACAATCAGTTGTGTTACCAACCGACTTATGCAGCTTCACTATCGTCTTGTTGATCGCTGCGGCTATCGCCACGACGCTCATCCTTCGGCTTGGTCAGCACAGAAGGTTCAGACTCAGCTTCTTTCTTACGCATGATCATGTTGCGCAGAACCGCATCGTTGTAACGGAAAGCTGTTTCCAGTTCTTCTACAACTTCAGCTGAAGCTTCAATGTTCAACAGAACATAGTGTGCTTTATGCAACTTATTGATTGGGTAAGCCAGTTGACGACGACCCCAGTCTTCCAGACGGTGAATCGTGCCACCACCTTGCGTGATCGTTTCGCTATAACGCTCGATCATGCCAGGTACTTGCTCGCTTTGGTCCGGATGGACCATAAATACGATTTCATAATGACGCATTACTGCTCCTTATGGTTCATAGCCTTTGTACGGATCAGTCGCACCGCCGAAAAGCAAGGAACGCTCTTTTTTTAAAAAAATGAAAATACTATAAGACTGATTTAAGCCGCGGGATTTTAGCGTATACCAGTGCAAACTACAAGCAAGGCCTGCTATTGGTTTGCAGCGGCTATTTCTGACAAGGTCATATCTACTACTTGTGCCGACAAATTCGGCGCCGCACTCTCAGCACCATCCACCACAAAACGAGCAACCTTTGGTTGGTCGTCGCGCGTTTGAATGGGCGCGGTTAGCTCCGCTTCTATAACAATCCGTTGTTGTTGATTGATGATAAGAAACAGACGCCAGCTTGACGGGCTTGCCTGTGGCACTAACACCAGCTCGTGGCGAGCCGCCAGTCTGGAGCTGATGTCTTCAGCCAGAGTCGTCAAGCCAGGATTATTCTCGGTGCCGGTTACGCTAAGATATAGTTGCGGCTTCTGCTGGCGTTCGCTGTCGCTAAGCATACCGTTGGGCAGCCAACCGAACAGGAACACCAGCCCAACCAGGGCAACAAGCCCCAGCGGCTGCCAACGATTCAGCTTAGGCACGCGCAAACTGCCGTTGTCGTACTACTTCATACAAGCACACACCAGTAGCTACCGAAACATTCAAGCTACTGACACTGCCAGCTAGCGGAATAGACACCAGTTGATCACAGGTTTCCCGCGTTAATCGACGCATACCGTCGCCTTCAGCGCCCATGACAATAGCCAGCGGACCTTTGAAGTCTACTTCGTACAGGTTGTGCGTTGCTTCACCAGCGGTGCCAACTAACCACACTTGCTCGTCCTGTAACTGTCGCAACGCCCGGGCAAGGTTAGTTACTTGCACCAGTGGCACAGTTTCAGCAGCACCTGAGGCCACTTTGCGCACCGTTGGATTCATGGTGGCGGATTTGTCTTTCGGTACAATAACGGCGGTAACACCAGCGGCATCAGCGCTACGTAAGCAGGCACCCAAATTATGCGGATCGGTAACGCCATCCAGCACTAAAAACAGTGCCCGATCACCCTGCTGCTTGCACAACTCGGTTAAGTCGTTTTCAGTTAACGTTGGAGCCGCCAAAGCCGTTACTACCACGCCCTGATGATTGCCACTTTCGGCACGCTTATCCAGGCTAGCTTTGGGCACGAACTGGGGCCGCACACCCATTTTTTGGGCTGAACTAATCAGCTTTTGTAGTGCTGGATCCTGACGTTCTTTGGTCGCAAACAATTCCACCAAACGTTCCGGGTGCTGTTCAATCAGAGCACGCACCGAGTGCAGGCCAAATACGGTTATTTTTTTGCTCATTCTTTGGTCTTTTTCGCTGGTTTTCTACTTGGTTTCTTGCCCGACTTGGCACCGGAACCTTTATTTCCGCCGCCACTCTTATTGCGGCTGCGACCACGGCCGCCTTTCTTACCTTTTTTCTCACGTTCAGCACGGGCTTCCGCTTGATCTTCTTTTGACTGCAATCGCGTTTCACCAGTCGGGCTTACTGCGGAAATCAGTTCCAGATCAATTTTCCGGTCGTCCAGATTCACCGAACGCACTTTTACCTGCACTTTATCGCCAAGGCGATAAACCTGACGTGAATTCTCACCAATCAGCAGGTGACGCTTGTCGTCAAAGTGGTAGTAGTCGTTATCCAGGTTGGTAATATGCACCAAGCCATCAATTTGCATGTCGTCCAGGCGAATAAACAAACCAAAGCTGGTTACCGAGGCGATAACACCGCCAAACTCAGCGCCAACATGGTCTTGCATATATTCGCACTTCAGCCACTCGTCTACCTGACGCGTGGCATCATCGGCACGACGTTCAGTCATCGAGCAGTGCACACCCAGACTCTCTAGTTGGTCATCCGGATACATCCAGCTGCCATTTAAGCCCGCCGAAGGACCGTTTTGCTTTTTCAACAGTGCCTTAATAGCACGATGCAAAATCAAATCAGGGTAACGTCGAATCGGTGACGTAAAGTGTGAGTAGGAATCCAACGCCAGTCCGAAGTGACCCACGTTATCCGGGCTGTAAACCGCTTGCTGCATAGAGCGCAACAACATGGTTTGAATCAGCTCGTGATCCGGACGCTCAGCAACGTCGGCCAATACTTTGGCATAGTCTTTCGGCGTAGGCTCATCGCCACCGCCCATAGACAAGCCAAGTTCACCTAAGAAGGTGCGGAAGTTGGTTAACTTTTCTTCTTTCGGAGTTTCGTGAATACGGAACAGCGCGCCAGCTTCTTCATTCTTTTCAATGAACAGCGCTGTGGCCACATTGGCCATAATCATGCATTCTTCAATAATGGTATGAGCCACATTGCGATGCACCGGCTCAATGCGCTCGATTTTACGCTGTGCGTTGAAAATAAAACGGGTTTCCAGCGTTTCAAATTCAATGGCCGAACGGCGTTGACGAGCAGCCTTCAGTACTTTAAATAAGTCGTGTAAACGCTCTACCGAACCCACCACATGGTCATACTCGCGGCGTAGTTCTGCATTACCGTCAAGCATAGAAGCCACTTTCGAGTAGGTTAACCGCGCATGCGATTTCATTACGGCCGGGTAAAAAGTGGATGCCTTCAACTTACCACGGCTATCAATGCGCATTTCCGCAACCATACACAAGCGGTCAACGTCAGGATTTAACGAACACAAACCGTTGGATAGTTTTTCCGGCAGCATAGGTACCACAAAATTCGGGAAATAAACCGAGTTGCCGCGTTTCAGTGCTTCTTTATCCAGTGCCGTGTTGGTGCGTACGTAGTAACTAACATCGGCAATGGCCACCCATAACCGCCAGCCGTCACCATCAGGCTCAACACAAACCGCATCATCAAAGTCACGTGAATCTTCGCCATCGATAGTTATTAATGGCAGTTCACGTAAATCTTGGCGGTCCTCATAAGCTTCAGCAGGCACGGTATCGCTAATCTGCTCAAGCTCTTTTAATACGTCTGACGGCCATTCGATTGGAATGTCGTGTTCACGAATGGCGACTTCAATTTCCATACCCGGCGCCATGTGGTCACCAAGAACTTCGGAAACTTCACCAATAGGGCTGGTACGACGGCTGGGCCGGCGAGTAATTTTTACCACCACGATTTGACCGTGGCGAGCGCCATTTTTTGCGCCTTCTGGTATTAGGATATCCTGACAAATACGGCCGTCGTCGGGCACCACAATACCTAAATCATGTTCGACAAAATAACGTCCGACAATTTCAGCATCACGTGGCTCTATGACTCGTACAATTCGCCCTTCGCGGCGACCACGACTATCTGTGCCGTGCTCTTTTACCAGAACCCGGTCGCCATGCAGTACTGAGTACATTTGGTGATGCGGAATAAATACGTCGCTGCCACCTTCATCGAGCGCACAAAAACCGAAGCCGTCTTTGTGACCAATAATCCGCCCTTTGAGCAGCTCCATTCGGTCCGGTAAACCATAAGCATTGGCTTTGGTATAAATCAGTTGGCCGTCACGCTCCATCGCACGCAGGCGCCGCTTCATGCCAATATGTTGGCGTTCATCGGTTAAATTGAATTTGTTCACCAAGTCGTCAAAAGACATTGGTTTTAATTGTTCAGTGACAGCTTCAAGCATAGCTTCGCGAGACGGAATTTCGACCTCGTACTCGGGCTGATTGTTGTCACTTGTTTTGTCTGTGGTATTTACCATAGTTCCTCGAACAGCTTTGTTATGGCGCTGTATTTTTTTGATATGAATTTTTAGAGTTTGTCATGCTGACGGTTTCGTCACGTCGTTTTGGAAACCTTTTAAAACAGCAACTTGCTTCTGAGACAGTATATACGACTCGGGTCAGAACTCTAAATATGATTAATGAATATTAGATTAATTACTGGCAAGGAAACCGATTTAAGAAGGTTTTTATAGCTAGGGATATAAATAAATGGTGCCGAAGGGGGGACTTGAACCCCCACGCTGTTACCAGCGGCGGATTTTGAATCCGCTGCGTCTACCAATTCCGCCACTTCGGCAAGTTGGGAATAGCTTAGTGCGACGCATTATACGCATGGCTTAACTTCGATCAAGTAAATTATGAGTACCATCGGCTCAACTGCTTAAAAGCTGTTCAGCCACGAGCTATTTAATGGTAAACAGCCGTAGATTTTGAATCCGGGCAGGTCATGCTACACTCTTCGGCGCTGAATTTGACTGACGGAACCCTTTATGAATACCACTCATGCCTTGCACGCTGGCTTTCCCAGCGCCAATTTTATTCGCCGCTTTGCCGCCTGGATTTACGACCTACTGGTTGCGGCCGCTATTATTATGCTGTCGTCGGCACTGGGGCTGGCTTTTGCGGCACTATTAACGGCAACCGGCATGCTTACCTTAGCCGAAGGTCAGGATCACGCGGCCTGGCTTAATGCCTCGCCGTTTTTTACGCTGTACATACTGGTTGTACTGGGGCTGTTTTTTGGCTGGTTCTGGTGGCGCAGCGGGCAAACCATCGGTATGCGCGCCTGGCGCTTGAAAGTGCAAAATCGCGACGGCTCCCGCATGACCGCAAAACAAGCGGCCATTCGCGTACTTACTTGTGTGTTCGGGCTGGGTAATTTGTGGGTGTTAGTAGATTTTAAAAATCGACGGGCCTGGCATGACTACGCAGCCAAAACCGAGTTAGTTACACTTTCCAAAGAAGCAAACCAACTTTATTACTGGAAAGATTTATAACCTAACCACCGCGTCTTCGCATCATCCACACCGCTATGCTTGCAAACAGCAAGCTTGGCAGCAAGGCACCGGCCAGCGGCGGTAGCGCATAAACCTGTGCCAAAGGCCCAAAAATTTCATTACTCACATGAAACCCGAAACCGGTGATAACCCCAAGCAGAATACGTGCACCCATGGTGGTTGAGCGCAGCGGTCCGAAAATAAACGACAACGCCACTAACAACATAACCGCCACGGTTACCGGAGCTAATAACTTCCGCCATAAAGCCAATTCGTATCGCTCAGCCGCTTGATTATTCGCACTCAAATAATCCAAATAATCTAAGAGCCCGCGTACCGACAAGGATTCAGGTTTTACCGTAACCACCCCTAATTTGTCAGGCGTTAACGACGATTTCCAGGTCCAGCTGTTGATAGTTTCGGTTTCAATACGCTCGGCTAAAAGCTCGGTAATAGTGACATCACGCAAGCGCCAGCTAGTGCCGGTAAACACCGCACGCTGGCCCTGCACAATCGAATTTAACTGACGATTTTCATCAAACCGGTAAATCACTAGTCCGCTAATATTGCCGGTGTCTTCAACTTCTGCAATGTTAACGAAATGATAGCCATCTTTCGCCCATACGCCGCGTTGCGACGAAATCAGGCTGCCACCGGAAATGGCCCGGGCGCGTAATTCTCGGCCCTGACTTTCCATGGCCGGAGCTACCCATTCGCCAATGGCCATTACCGCAACCATCATTACTACAGCTGATTTCATGACTGAGCTAACAATGTTCAGGCGCGAACGTCCGGCCGCCATCATCACTACCAGTTCGGAATTACTGGCTAACATGCCAACGCCAATAAGGCCGCCCAATAAGGCTGCCATGGGGAAAAACACTTCCAAATCACGGGGTAAGCTGTACAACACAAACACGCCGGCATTAACGATGGAATAGCTGCCCTCACCCACTGACTTCAACTGTTCAACAAATCGAATCAGACAGGACAGTCCGGTTAACACTGCCAAACTCAGTAGCGAAGTTTTTAATACGGTTTTGCCAATGTACTGGTCAAGAATAGAAAACATTAGCGCGCTCCCCGCATTCGGGCCAACAGACGCAAGCCCGCCGGGCGCCCCTTACCAATTAAAATGACACCAAAAATTAGTAAGCACACATGTATCCACCACAAGCCAATGGAAGTTGGAATAACACCGTCGTTGATGGCTGAGCGGGCGGCCATAAGTAATAAGAAGTAGCCCAGATAAATCAGCAGTGCCGGGGCCATGCGACCAAACTTGCCCTGCCGTGGATTCACCCGACTGAGTGGCACGGCAATTAAAGTGAGTAACGGCATCGCTAGCGGTATCGCGATACGCCACTGTAATTCAGCTTGCGCTTCAATACTGCCGTCGGCCATTAATTCCAGACTTGAGTAGGCCTCTAACTTCCGCAGTTGTTCCGATGCCTCTTGCTCGCGTATCTGCAACTGGTAACGGTCAAAACTCATGACCTGATACTCTCCCGACGGTGCGCCACCGGCATATCTGTTGCCGCCCTCAAGCACCAGCATTTGTGATCCTGAGGCTTCTACTAATACCCGCCCGGTGTCGGCCATAACCACACTGCCGCCCAAATCTTCGCCGTTTTCACCGCGGAAGGTTTGTGCTACAAAAACCTCATCCAGGTCACCGTTAGCATCTAGCCCCTGCACAAAAATAACCGCTTTCCGGTTACTGGCTTGCTGGAATCGGCCCGGCATAATAACGCTCAGGCCGGTTTCGGAACGGGCGCGGTCTTCTACCTTCTGCTCTTGCTCTAGCGACCAGGGTACCAACCACAAGGTGAACGAGGCCGTAACTAAGGCTAAAACCGTGGCCAGAATAAGCGTCACCCGGGTGACGTACCATTCGCTCACACCACAGGCATGCAGCACCGTCATTTCACTGTCGGCATAAATACGCCCATGCGCCAGCAAAATACCTAGAAATAGGCTTAACGGGAGGATAAGTGCTGCTAACGCAGGCAGATTCAGCGAGAGTAGTTGAATGACAACTTGACTGGGAATATCGCCATCTGAGGCGTCAGCCAGCACCCGAACAAACTTTTGGCTAACAAAGATAGTCATCAGCACCGCTAAAACGGCGATTTGTGATTTGAATGTTTCTCGCGTTAAATAACGGAATATGAGCACTGATAACCACGCTTAACGTTGCTTTTTACTGGAAATACGGCAAGTTTTAAGTAAACTTGTCGTTTTAACAAGAATTATTCTATGGGTATGGCGGTGTGTCAACTTTGCCAAGCCCTACTAATGACAAATAACCCGCTAACATTAAGGTGAGTTGCTAGCGGTGTCTGAGGTCATTATTTGTTACGATAGTCGCTCAGCTTGGTGATTAGCAAGGTATCTTTACCTATTAGCGCCACAATCATCAGCAGCAAGCACAGCAAACAGGAGCCATCATGGAATTCAGTGTAAAAAGCGGTAGCCCGGAAAAACAACGCTCAGCCTGCATCGTGGTTGGCGTGTTTGAACCGCGACGCCTGTCAGGTGTAGCCGAACAGCTGGATAAAGTAAGTGACGGTTATTTAAGCAACCTGTTACGGCGTGGTGATTTGGAAGGCAAGGCCGGTCAGGTATTGCTGCTACATCATGTCCCAAACATTCTTAGCGAGCGCGTACTGTTGGTTGGTTGCGGCAAAGAGCGTGAGCTGGATGAACGCCAGTATAAGCAAATTATTGAAAAAACAATTAATACGTTAAACGAAACCGGTTCCATGGAAGCGGTTTGTTTTCTGAGTGAATTGCACGTTAAAAGTCGTGATACCTACTGGAAAGTTCGTCAGGCGGTAGAAGCAGCCCAAGCTGGCTTGTACACCTTTAACCATTTAAAAACCCGCAAAGAAGAGCCGCGGCGCCCGCTGCGTAAGTTGGTATTCAACGTACCGACCCGCCGCGAATTACCTGTGGGTGAACGTGCCATCCAGCACGCATTGGCTATTTCTAAAGGTATGACGGTGTGTCGCGATGTTGCCAATATGCCGCCAAACATCTGCACGCCACGCTATCTGGCTGAGCAAAGTCAGCAACTGGCCGACAACTATGACAATGTGACCTTGCGTACGGTTGAACCTGCCGAAATGGCCGAGCTTGGCATGAACGCATACCTGGCGGTAGGCCGTGGTTCTGAAAACGAACCCGTATTAAGCCTGCTTGAATACCAGGGTGGCAAACCAGACCAAGCGCCACTGGTGCTGGTAGGTAAAGGGTTAACCTTTGATAGTGGCGGTATATCTATTAAACCCGCTGCCGCTATGGACGAAATGAAATACGACATGGGCGGCGCAGCCTCAGTACTTGGCGTTATGCAGGCATTAGCCGAGCTACAGTTGCCGATTAACGTGGTGGGCGCTATCGCCGGTTGCGAAAATATGCCCGACGGCAAAGCCTATCGCCCGGGTGATGTGTTAACCACCATGAGTGGGCAAACCGTTGAAGTGTTGAACACCGATGCTGAAGGCCGCTTGGTGTTATGCGACACCCTAACTTACGTCGAGCGCTACAACCCGGAATTGGTAGTTGATATCGCCACCCTCACTGGTGCCTGCGTTATCGCTTTAGGTGCTCATGCCAGCGGTCTGTTGAGTTCGCACAATCCATTGGCTCATGAGCTACTGAATGCGTCGGAACAAAGCGGTGATAGAGCCTGGCGCTTACCCCTGTGGGACGAATATCAGGACCAACTCGATAGCCCCTTTGCCGACATGAGTAACCTAGGCGGACGCGAAGCCGGAACTATTACTGCCGCTTGCTTCTTGTCGCGCTTTACTCGCAAGTATAACTGGGCGCATCTGGATATTGCCGGTACCGCCTGGCGTGGAGGTAAGAAAAAAGGCTCAACCGGACGACCGGTGCCGATGCTTACACAGTTCCTAATTAACCGCGCTGATAACGCAACAAGCGAATAAACAATGGCTAACGGCACTTTCTATTTGCTTGACTCGCTGCCGCCCGAACAATGGCTAACGTTTTACTGTGAACGTGCAGCCGAGGCCTGGCGCCAACATCGTTCAGTGCGGGTGTGGTGTGAAGACAAAGAACAAGCCTTAGCACTGGATGAAAAATTATGGCAACACCCGGCCGATGCCTTTGTTCCGCACAATTTGCTCGGTGAAGGCCCTCCCGGTGGTGCTCCGGTTGAGCTTTGCTGGGCTGGTGCTAGTACCATCAAGCCACGCCGGGTAGCGGCCCATCTGGTGCTGAGCACGGAAGTTCCGGCGCAGTTGCAAGGCGCCCGGCATATTATTGACCGGGTACCTGTTACTGAAGCTGACAAACAAACGGCTCGAGAGCGCTACAAAGCCTATCGGCAAATGGGATTCCAGCTAACAACAACGCCTGCAAGCTTACAGGCCAATGCGAACCAGCCTCAGGCTGACTAACCCGACTTTAAACTTTTCACATACTTTGAAGGTTGCTATGGACAAGACGTACTCGCCACAAGATCTTGAACAAACTATTTACGCTCGCTGGGAGCAGGCGGGATATTTTAAGCCGTCAGGTGACGGAGAATCTTATTGCATTATGATTCCACCGCCAAATGTCACCGGTAGTTTGCATATGGGCCATGCGTTTCAGCACACCATTATGGATACCCTGACGCGGTATAAGCGTATGGACGGTTTTAATACGCTCTGGCAGGTTGGTTCTGACCACGCCGGTATTGCTACCCAAATGGTAGTGGAGCGTCAGTTAGCGGCGCAGGGGCAAACTCGTCAAGAGCTGGGTCGTGAAACCTTTATTGACCGAATCTGGAAGTGGAAAGAGCAATCTGGTGGCACTATTACGCAGCAAATGCGTCGACTGGGTGATTCGGTAGACTGGGATCGGGAACGCTTTACGATGGATGCAGGCTTGTCTAATGCGGTTCAGGAAGTATTCCTGCAGTTGCACCAGGAAGGTTTAATTTATCGCGGCAAACGCCTAGTGAACTGGGATCCGAAACTGCAAACTGCAATTTCCGATCTGGAAGTAGAAAATAAAGAACAACAAGGCCATATTTGGCATTTGCGTTACCCGCTTGCTGATGGCGCTAAAACTCAGGCCGGCGATGACTACCTGGTCGTAGCTACGACGCGCCCTGAAACTATGCTGGGTGACGTTTGCGTAGCCGTGCACCCAAGTGACGAACGCTATCAACATCTGGTCGGCAAATTTATTGATCTGCCGCTGGTAAATCGTCGCATTCCAATTGTGGCTGACGATTACGTAGATGCTGAATTTGGTACCGGCTGTGTGAAAATCACCCCAGCGCACGACTTTAATGATTATGAAGTCGGCAAGCGCCAGAAATTAGACATGATTGCCATTTTTGATGACCAGGCGTGTGTTATGCAGCATGCCGGGCTTTACACGCCTACCGGTGAAAAGCTCGATAACATTGCTGGCTTTGATGGCCTGTTACCTGCTCAGTATCACGGTTTAGAGCGCTTTGCCGCACGTAAGCTGCTGATAAGTGAATTTGAACAAGCCGGCTTGCTGGACAAAATAGAAACCCATACCAATAAGGTTCCTTACGGCGACCGCGGGGGCGTGCCAATTGAGCCGCATCTGACCGACCAATGGTATGTGCGTGTAGCGCCGCTGGCCGAAGTTGCCACTAAGGCCGTGGAAGATGGCGAGATTCAATTTGTCCCTAAGCAGTATGAGAACATGTACTTTTCCTGGATGCGTGACATTCAGGATTGGTGTATCTCGCGTCAACTCTGGTGGGGACATCGTATTCCGGCCTGGTATGACGAACAAGGCAATGTGTACGTAGGCCGCAATGAAGCTGAAGTGCGGGCACAGAACAATTTAGGCGACTGTGTGCTACGCCAGGACGAAGACGTGCTGGACACCTGGTTCTCGTCAGCGCTGTGGACCTTCAGCACCTTAGGCTGGCCAGATAACACTGAAGATTTAAGAACTTTCCACCCAACTGACGTGCTGGTAACAGGTTTTGACATTATTTTCTTCTGGGTAGCACGCATGATCATGATGACCATGCATTTCCTGAAAGACGAGAATGGCAAACCTCAGGTGCCGTTCAAAACTGTTTATGTAACTGGGCTGATTCGTGACGAAGAAGGCCAGAAAATGTCGAAGTCGAAAGGCAACGTGCTGGACCCGCTCGACATGATTGATGGCATCGACATTGATACTTTGGTAACCAAACGTACTGCCAACATGATGCAACCCAAGCTGGAAGAAAAAATAGCCAAGCGTACCCGTAAGGAATTCCCGGAAGGTATTGTGGCGCACGGTACTGATGCGCTGCGCTTCACGCTTACCGCACTGGCTTCGACCGGACGTGATATCAACTGGGACATGAAACGCCTGGAAGGCTATCGCAACTTCTGCAATAAGCTGTGGAATGCCAGCCGTTACGTGCTGATGAACACCGAAGAACAAGATTGCGGCCAAAACGGTGGCGAACTGCAGCTGTCACTGCCGGACCAGTGGATCATTGAACGTTTCAATGAAACTTTAGGGCAATTCCGTCAGGCGCTGGACAACTATAGGTTCGATCAGGCTGCGAGTATTGCCTACGAATTCACCTGGAACCAATTCTGTGACTGGTATTTGGAGCTTACCAAGCCGATTTTGCAGCAAGGTTCAGAAGCGCAGCTACGTGGCACCCGCCACACGCTGGTAACAGTGCTGGAACAGTTGCTGCGTATGCTGCATCCGATTCTGCCATTCATTACCGAAGCCATTTGGGAACGCGTGGCCGAGCTGGCTGGTGTAAAAGGCGACACCATTATGTTGCAAGCCTATCCGCAGGTTGCACAGCCTGAGCACAAGCAAGCTATGGCCGATATGGAATGGTTGAAGCAAGTGATTGAAGGTATTCGCAACATTCGTGGTGAAATGGGCTTATCGCCGGCTCAACCTTTGGACCTAATTATTGTGGGTGCGGATACCGAAGCCCAGCGTCGTATTAATGACAATCAGGGCTTCCTGAGTGCGTTAGCGCGCCTGGACAGCCTGCGCTTTGCCAGTGACAACGAAGTGCTACCAGCAAGTGCCACAGCGCTGGCCGGTAAAGTAGAGTTGCACATTCCAATGGCTGGTCTGATTGACAAAGATGCCGAATTGGCACGCCTGGACAAAGCCATTGGCAAAGCACAGCAAGAACAGCAACGGGTAGCTGGCAAACTTGGCAATAGTAAGTTTGTTGATAACGCACCGGCGGCCGTTATTGAGAAAGAAAAAGGCAAGCTGGCCGAAGCGGAGCAAAAACTTCAGCAGTTAACGCAGCAACGTGAACGTATAGCAGATATGTAAGCCTACTGCTGTTAATACATACAAAAATCCCCGCTAGTGATAACACTGCGGGGATTTTTTTCTTATTTAACTTAAGCGCGCACTGACAGAAGCTTTAGTTATCATCGTCCTGATAGTCGTCTTCGTCAAAATCGCCTTCGTCTTCATCTTCTTCGTCGCCAAGGTAAGTACCCCAACCGTCATACTCAACGCCCGTTGCTTTCGCAACGCCAGCGACTTCACAGGTTTGCTCGTCGAGTAACTGTTCGTCCAGTTGCGATTCCGCTACCGCCACAAAAGCAAAACAACGAGAACCATCATCCAGCTCAAATTCGTCAGCATCATCGACGTGGTAGTTAAGCTTTACCAGTTCCACTGCGGCTTTTTCAAGCTTACTAAAGTCAGTACTGGCAATATGATGCTCAATCACATAGTCCTCGTCGGCAGGTAGACCATCGGCCAGCATAGCCGCCACGGTTTCCCGGCTTTGTACTCTTAGTTCGTCTAAATCCAGGTTCACCATTATTTGTTCTCCGCTTCTAACGCTGTGCGCTCGCGTTGCTCAATTTCAGCATCGAGCTCAGCTATTTTTGTTGCCATACGAGCGTGACACTCATTCATAAGTTCACGCGCATGTTCTTTTGAATACCCCAGAATTGAAACCGGCGGCATAATTTCGATGATCAACAAGCCGTTGTTCCAACGGTTTAGCTTAATTTTATTGTGCAACTGCGACACGCAAATCGGCACAATATTTACATTCGCCTGTATCGCGGTTCGAAACGCGCCAGTCTTAAACGGCAATAAACCACGTCCGTAACTGCGGGTGCCTTCAGGAAACAACAAAATCGATTGTTTACCGCGCTTAATTGCACTTGCCGCCTGGGCTATGGTGCCTTTAGCTTTACCACTATTTTTGCGATCAATTAAAATGTTTCCCGACAACCAATACAGCTGCCCGAAAAATGGTATCCACTTCAGACTCTTTTTGCCAATAGTAACGGTATTTTTCGGCACCGCACTGCTGAGCGTAAAAATATCATAAGTATGCTGATGATTCGCAATATAAACGTAAGGCCCGCCCTGCTGTGCCTCAGGCGCCACCCGAATCTCAATACGCAAACCCAGTAAGCGGTGCATGCGTCCGAACAGGTGCGAAACAACGCGTGTATTGTCGGCATGAAAAGGCCGCAGTATACAAAACAGCGAACCACCAATACCAACCACAATAAAAAATACCGCCAGTCCGATTAATCGTAAAACAGCTAACATGTGTACTCCCAAATTTGACGGCAGTAGTATAACGCGTTTTTCATGAAAAAAACTCCGATCAGTTCGGCTTACTGGACGCTGATTAAGAAATAGGCTGTAATGTCTGCGCGACTAGGGGACCTAAACTATGGCTGAATTTATTTCCACGGATGTTGAAGAGCATGTCATGCAAGAGTTGCTTGATGAAATTCGAGAGCTTTATCAACAGTGTGAAGAGGATATTATTGCGCTGGAAAGCGATCCGCATTTGATTGATCGCCAACAAAGCTTATTCCGTGCTATCCACACCATTAAAGGTGACTTAGGCATGGTTGGCTTTGACCCTATGATAAGTTTGCTCGGTGCCGTGGAAGACTTGTTACAGGCGCTTCGAAACGGGCAACTGAACTACACCAACTTACTCAGTGATACCATTTTCATTGTGCTGGATCAGACGCTGGAGTTTGTAACTAATTGTCAGTTGCACGGCAAAAGCCACTATTCTCACGAACGTCAGCTACGTGCGCAGAAGCTCTCCCACCAAGTGGTGCAGGCTCAGCCCGATGAACAACCCTCACTGTTAAATCAGCTTATTGCCGCACTGGACCCTAAGTTGGTGCTAACGGAAGCTTTAGATTCTCCGCAACAGTTTGACTGGCAACACGACTTACGCTTTTTCCGTGAGCTTATGGCCTCGGTGGAAAGCCGTTCACGCTATTGGCACGACCGGGCTGACCGGCAGTTAAAAATGGCGCTGTTGCTGAACCGATTCGCCGGTGACATTGTTGACCAACGCCAACTCACCGCTGCTTGCTATATACACGATTTTGGCATGGGCTTTATGCCATTGGAGGTGTTGCATCAAACAACGCCACTAAGTGCAAATCAGCGCCAGCTGATTAAAAGCCACGTGTACTGCTCGGCCAAACTGTTAGAAAACATGGCCGACTGGCAAAGTGCCAAAATGATGATTCTGCAACACCATGAGCAACCCGACGGCAACGGTTATCCGCTGGGGCTTACCGATAAAGAAATTTCAGATGGGGCTAAGATATTAGCTATTGTTGATACCTTTGACGCACTTACCCATGAACGTGCCAATGAGCAACACACCAAACGGCCGATTCGACGTGCCGTAGCGGAAATAAATCGCCTGGCAGGTACTCAGCTAAGTAGCTTCTGGGTCACTGTATTTGAGCAGGCTATGGAAAGCCTGCTGCAGGATAAACAAGAAACTTAACACCAGTATAGCGGGATCAGGCGTCAGCCTGATCCGCTACTAAAGCATCAACGCGCTGCAAGCCACGCGGCAGTTTATTACCACGACGACCACGCTCACCCAGATAATGTTCTAAATCAGCTGGCTTCAAGGTTAGCTTACGTTTGCCTGCCAACAAGGTTAATGCACTGTTTTCACCCAGCACGGCAACAGCCACCACGTATTCCTCGCGACTTTGTGCCCGCAGTGTTGGAATGCTAATCATTTTATTGCCTTTACCCTTAGATAACTCAGGTAAATCAGCCAGCGGGAATATCAGCAAGCGGCCTTCGTTGGACACCACGGCCACGCGGCAGTTTTCTGCTTGTTGAATAGCTTGCGGTGGTAACACTTTTGCACCAGTTGGTAAGCTCAAAATTGCTTTACCGTTTTTGTTCCGGCTAACCAAATCATTGAACTGACAAACAAAACCATAACCAGCGTCAGATGCCAGCAAATAACGCTGCTCGTCTTTCGCCATTAACACCTGCTCCACCGTTTCACCGGATACCAGGCTAAAGCGCCCGGTTAAAGGTTCGCCCTGAGTACGAGCTGAGGGCAGCAAATGTGCTTCACAGGCAAAGCTGCGGCCTGAGCTATCCACAAACACCGCTTGTTGGTTACTCTTGCCCTGCGCGGCCGATAAGAATTCATCACCGGCTTTATAAGTAAGACTGCTGCCATCCACATCATGGCCTTTGGCGCAGCGCACCCAGCCTTTCTTCGACAGCACCACAGTCACTGGCTCAGCCGGTGTCAGATCGCGCTCAGACAGTGCTTTTGCTTCATCACGCTCAATCAATGGCGAGCGGCGCTGGTTACCATATTTTTCAGCATCGGCCAGCAGCTCTTTCTTGATCATGGTTTTCAACCGACGATCCGAGCCCAGCACTAATTCTAATTGATCACGTTCTTTCGCCAGTTCGTCTTGTTCGCCTTTTAACTTGAACTCTTCCAGCTTGGCTAAGTGACGTAATTTCAACTCTAAAATAGCTTCGGCTTGCGTATCCGTTAAACCGAACTTAGCCATTAACACTTGCTTCGGCTTGTCTTCCGTACGAATAATGGCAATCACTTCGTCAATATTTAAATAGGCAATTAATAAACCTTCAAGAATATGCAGTCGCGCTAACACTTTGTCTAAGCGGTGTTGCAAGCGGCGAGTAACCGTACGCTGACGGAACACCAGCCATTCCTGCAGTACGCTTAAAATCGGTTTAACCTGCGGACGCCCATCCAGACCCAGCATATTCAGGTTTACCCGATATTGCTTTTCCAGATCTGTGGTAGCAAACAAATGCTGCATCAACTGCTCAACGTCAACCCGATTAGAGCGCGGCACTACTACCAGCCGCGTTGGGTTTTCATGGTCAGACTCATCACGTAAGTCGCTAACCATTGGCAGTTTTTTGGCCTGCATTTGGCCAGCAATTTGTTCCAGAATTTTCGCGCCTGAGGCCTGATGTGGTAAGGCGGTGATCACCACTTCGCCGTCTTCCATCACATATTTGGCACGCATGCGAATGCTGCCACGACCACTTTCATACAATTTAACGATGTCTTCGCGCGGCGTTATAACTTCGGCGTCAGTGGGATAATCCGGCCCTTTCAGATGTTCCATAACATCAGCCAAAGTAGCTGACGGCTTATCCAATAACAGCGCACAAGCATGCGCCACTTCACCGGCGTTATGCGGCGGAATGTCGGTTGCCATACCAACTGCAATACCGGTCACGCCATTTAGCAAGATATGCGGTAAACGCGCCGGTAACATGCGTGGTTCCTGCATAGTGCCGTCAAAGTTTGGCACCCAGTCAACCGTACCCTGGCCCAACTCACTAAGCAGTACTTCGCTAAACTTAGAAAGCCGTGCTTCGGTGTAACGCATGGCTGCGAATGATTTAGGATCGTCTGGCGAACCCCAGTTACCCTGACCGTCGACCAACGGATGGCGATAAGAAAATGGCTGCGCCATTAACACCATCGCTTCATAACAGGCGCTGTCGCCGTGCGGATGGAATTTACCCAAAACGTCACCGACCGTACGCGCAGATTTTTTATGTTTGGATAGCGCTGACAGACCTAGCTCGGACATGGCGTAAATAATACGGCGTTGCACCGGCTTTAAGCCGTCGCCTATATGCGGTAACGCCCGGTCCATGATCACGTACATGGAATAGTTCAAATAGGCGTCTTCGGTGAAACGCTTTAACGGAATTTGTTCAACAGCTTCCAGCGACATATTCTTCTATTCTCCATTGGCTCAGTTTGCTTCTAAGCACTTATAAATCAGCTAAATCGACCAGATCGCCTTTACTTTCCAGCCATACCCGACGATCACCTGAACGCTTCTTCGCCAGTAACATATCCATTAATTCATCGGTGTCAGGCAGTTCATCTACGGTCAATTGCACCAGTCTGCGAGTGTTCGGATCCATGGTGGTTTCGCGCAGCTGCAAGGGGTTCATCTCGCCCAAACCTTTAAAGCGCTGAACGTTCACTTTACCTTTGCGCTTTTCAGCCTCAATGCGGTCTAAAATGCCCTGTTTCTCATCTTCGTCCAGGGCATAAAACACTTCTTTGCCAACGTCCACCCGATAGAGCGGCGGCATAGCCACGTATATGTGTCCCTGTTCAACCAGTGGGCGGAAATGACGTACAAACAACGCGCATAACAGCGTGGCAATGTGTAAACCATCGGAGTCAGCATCGGCCAGAATACAAATTTTGCCGTAGCGCAGCTTTTCAAGGTCAACCGAGTCAGGGTCAACGCCAATAGCCACTGAAATATCGTGGATTTCCTGCGAGCCCAGAATTTGATCCGACTCGACTTCCCAGGTATTTAAAATTTTACCCCGCAGCGGCATCACCGCCTGGAAGTCACGATCGCGTGCTTGCTTGGCCGAACCGCCAGCAGAGTCACCCTCAACCAAAAACAGTTCGCTGCGGTTTGGATCCTGTGTGGCACAATCAGTCAGCTTGCCTGGTAATGGTGGCCCCTGGGTTACTTTTTTACGGACGACTTTTTTGCTGGCCCGCATGCGGCGTTGCGCGTTGTTAATACACAAATCCGCAAGTTGTTCGGACAATTCCGTGTGTTCATTCAGCCATAAACTAAACGCATCTTTCACAATACCTGAGACGAAAGCGGAGCACTGACGCGACGACAAACGCTCTTTGGTTTGTCCGGCAAATTGCGGATCCTGCATTTTCACCGACAAGATGTAGCTACAACGTTCCCAAATGTCTTCCGGCGTTAGTTTTACCCCACGCGGCAACAAGTTTCTGAATTCACAGAAGTCGCGCATAGCTTCCAGCAAGCCCTGCCGTAAGCCATTCACGTGCGTACCACCCTGGGGTGTCGGGATCAGGTTCACGTAGCTTTCCATGGTGCCTTCACCACCTTCCGGCAGCCAGGTTACCGCCCAGTCAACGGCTTCGTCTTGCGCCGCTAACTTACCGATAAAAGGCTCTTCCGGTAGCGTGGGTAAATCGCTAACAGCTTCAACCAAATAATCGCGTAAGCCATCCTGATAGCACCAGGTTTCCTCGGTTTCATCTACCAGGTTCTTAAAGTTAATCGTTAAGCCCGGGCATAGCACGGCTTTCGCTCGCAGTAGATGCGTTAACTTTAAGGCGGAGAATTTCGCAAAATCAAAATACTTAGGGTCGGGCCAAAATCGCAACTGGGTACCTGTGTTGCGCTTACCTACAGTGCCAGTGATGCTGAGTTCTGACACTTTATCGCCATTTTCAAACGCCATTTCGTAAACGTTGCCGTCACGCTTTACCGTAACCTCAACTCGTTTCGATAACGCGTTTACCACGGAAATACCAACCCCGTGCAAACCACCGGAGAACTGGTAATTTTTATTCGAGAATTTACCACCGGCGTGCAGTCGGCTCATGATCAGCTCGACCCCGGAAACGCCCTCTTCCTGGTGGATATCTACCGGCATACCGCGGCCATCATCGAATACTTCCAGGGATTGATCAGGGTGCAAAATAACCTGAAGATTACGGGCAAACCCCGCTAAGGCCTCATCAACACTGTTATCTATTACTTCCTGCCCCAGGTGATTAGGTCGACTGGTATCGGTATACATGCCGGGACGTCTGCGAACAGGCTCTAGTCCGTTTAAAACTTCTATGGCATCAGCTTTATAATCAGTCATGCTTTCTTCTTTATAGTTGTGTTTGCTAGCGCTCAGGATAGATTCGTGTGCCTATACTGTTACATGATTTTCAGAAACTCAAGCAGTGTCGGTACATAGCGTTCTAAACCAACAAATCTGTGATTACCACCGTGCTCAACCACAAGTCGCTGGGATTGGTAAAATTCTGTTGCATCCCGGTAGTTTAAGGTTTCATCGCCTTGTTGCAAGAGTATCAGCAACTCGCTCTGCTGCGTTAATTTTGAGCCAGTTGCTTGCAAGCAGGCTATATCAGCATCAGTTAACCGGTAGTGCTGTTTTAAATACGGGTGATAACGCTCCCGTTCATAATGATCAAAGCGCGGTCCGGGCGCAACCGCTGGATTAATCAATACACCGCGCAGTGGTTGTTGCTTTAAGCGACCTATTTCGCTGGCTACATAGTGGGCCCAGAAACCACCGAGCGAACTTCCCATCACAGCGCTAATTGGGTAACTGGCAATGTAGTCATCCAGTAATTGTTTGCCAGCCACCATACTGGCGGGTAATTGCGGTACCAGGCACTGCTTGCCTGCAGCCTCAACCGCGCTGTTCATGAATTGTGCTTTGTCTGAAGCCGGACTGCTTTCAAAACCATGCAAATATAACAGCATTATTGACTTATCCCTGTGCTTTATCGAAGCCGCTTAGTACTCGCCCTCACGGGCATCAGCAACACTACCAGCAACCACTCTCACCACCCCAGTGGTGAAGCTGCCGTCCGGTTGCAACTGCAACCACCGATAACCTGGCTTGGTAGCCGCAAGCTCAAACTCAGGTGCCTTGGGTTGGAACTGCACGCTGGTTGCCGGGCACCCCAGAATAGCCGTCTGCGCGTGTTGCAGTCGCGACTCCTGATGCGTATGCCCATGCGCCAGCAACTTCATGGTTGGATACCGCGAGAATAATCGCAGCAAGGGCTCACAATTAGTCAGCATATGGCGGTCAATAAAGCAGCCCAGCTTTAGCGGATGGTGATGCACAAATACCGCTACAGGTAACCCTTGTTGTGCAAGCCGCTCCAACCGCGCCAGTTCATTACTTGATAACACACCCTCGGGACGACCACTGTGGCTGTTGAGTAAACATAGCTGCCAACCATTCTGCTGCCATTCCTGCAACGGATTTAACTGGTCCAACTGCTGCGCTAGCAGAGCAGGATCATCATGGTTGCCCGGCAGCCAAAAAACCTGACTACCCGGAAAATGTTGCAGGCACTGATTCTGCAGCCAGGTTAAGGTTTCAGGGTTGGCGTCATGACTCAGATCGCCGGTTAAAATCAAACTTTGGGGCAAAAAATAGCGCGCAATATGCGCCAGCACACTGGTCAGATTGGCCTTGGTGTCTACCCCTCCTAAACGGGCATCAGGGTCACTGAACAAATGGCAATCTGTTAACTGAATGATACTAACCGGAGTTTGTTCCGTCGCATCTGTCATTAAGAGTAGGCCCACTGCACATCGGATCGCCCTTGTTGCAGGCAAAGCTGCAACCATTCAGCCAAAAAACTATTTACCTGACGTTTCTCATCGGCTTCATGCATATTTGGATTCGGCGTTTCATAGCGCGCTTGCAGGCGCGAGATACCATTGCTACTGGTTACTTCAGCCAGCCGGGCATCGTGGTATAAGCGAACTTCAATATCCGCTTCCAGCGCTGCGGTATAGGCCCAGGAGCTACGTTCTTGTTTAATTTGCACTATGGTTGTAAAAGGTGCGGCCGATTTAATTTCCAGTTCAAATAACAATTGGTCACTTACCCGCACCTGACGCTTCGCCCCCACCGCATTCGACTCGGGCAATAACCGTTGCAGCGCAACATAATTACGCGCTGCCAAACGTTGTAAGGCCGCTAAATCGAACTTGTAAGGTGGCTTAAAATTACTTCGCATTTAATCCTTCTTCTGTGCAAACAGCTTGTGCCTATGAAGTTGTAACCATTGTAGCGCAATCACACTCACCGCATTGTCTATTTTTCCCTCGGCAAGCATGGCTTCAACTTCGGTTCGGGCACACACATGAACCCGAATATCTTCATTTTCGTCTGCAACACCACCCAGCTCACTGGCACTGCGGCTATCAACCTCAGCAATATACACATAAACGCGTTCAGACATTCCACCGGGGCTTGATAAATAGCTCATGGCGAAATGCAGGTGTTGGGCTTGCAAACCAGCTTCTTCTTCCAGCTCGCGACGGGCAACATCGGCCCAGTCGTCGTCTTGGTCAGCAACCATGCCGGCCACCAACTCAAACAACCAGGGGCTTTCACTGGTCGCCATAGCGCCAACCCGAAACTGTTCAATTAATACAATTTCATCCCGGTTCGGATCATAGGGCAGCACGGCCACAGCATGCCCACGCTCCATTAGCTCGCGGTCAATCCAGGCTGACCACCCGCCGTCAAATAAGCGATGCCGCAACCGCAACCGTGAGGTGGATAAAAAACCTGAGTACAAGGGTTCTTTGTGCTCAACTTCCACATCAGTCTGATCAAAGGTTAGCTTAGGTTTCTGTCCGGATTTTTGCACTAAACCCCCTCATTTGTCGTAGTAGCTATGACTTCTGGCGAAACAAGGTTGAATCCGTCAGTAAATCTCATAAACTACAAAAATTAGTGAACCCATCTACAAAACGTAAAATAGGTCTGCTTAAAAAACATTCTGTTACACTTGCATATAAACCGTTGCACAACTTTACCTGATTATTGAGCGACCAACAGGTAAACTAGTATTCATTCAAGACTGTATGTAAACTGATGAGTAATCAGAAACATACTATAAACTGCGTAAATAGGGACACCCTTACGATGAAAAAGTGTTTTTTATCTGTCTTCGTTAGCCTCACATTAGGTGCGGGCAGTTTCACAGCACAAGCTAGCGACCTGACCAGTGTTTTCCAGCTCGCTCTAAAAAACGATCCAACACTACTACGTACCGATGCTGAGCGTCGTGTAGCCCAACGTGGTGTTGACATTGCCAACGCAAGTTGGTGGCCACAAATTGGCTTTGAAGCCGGTTACTCACGTCAAGAGAGTGAATCAGCGCAGGCAAGCGAAAGTGGTAACCTATTTATTATTGATCGTGAAAGCAATGGCTGGAATGCGGGCGTTAGTTTGTCACAAAGTTTATTTGATATGAGCGTTTGGGACGAAACTGATATTGCCGAGAAACAAGCCTTACGTGCAGAACTTAGCTACCAGGCAGTTCGCCAGGGGTTGATGATTCGCGTGGTTAATGCTTATTTTTCAGTGTTGGAACGTAAAGACGATCTAGCCTTCGCTACCGCAGAAAAGCGCGCTATTGAACGTCAGTTAGAGCAAACCAAACAACGTTTCTCTGTCGGTTTAACCGCTATCACCGATGTGCATGAGGCTCAGGCACAGTATGATAATGCGGTCGCGCTAGAAATTCAGGCACAAAATGCGGTGGAAATTGCATTGGAAGGCTTGCGTGAAATTACCGGTCAGTATCACCAGCAGTTGGCAGCACTAGACACTGATACGTTTTCACCAAGCAGCCCGAATCCAAGCGAAGTTCGCAAGTGGGTGGCCATTAGTGAAGAAAAGAATCTGGATTTGATGGTTGAACGTGTCGCTGTCGAAATTGCCGATCAGCAAATTTCGTTGGCCACAACGGGTCACTACCCGACCCTGTCGTTAGATGCCAGCTATTCGACCAATGACACCGAATCAACCATCACCTCGAACGAAATGAGCCAAACCAATAATTTACCGCGATTAGATTCGCAGTCTATTGGCGTTACTTTACGTGTCCCGATTTTCTCTGGCTTCCGTACATCCGCTCAGGCTAATCAGGCCCGCGAGCAATTTATAGCGGCGAGTGAGCAGCTTGAGTTAGTGCGCCGCACAGTAGAACGTGAAGTGCGTACCGCTTTTTATGACGTAGTAGCCTCGTTATCTACTATCCGCGCGCTTGAACAAGCTGTTGTTTCTGCTGAAAGTGCGTTAAAAGCTACCCAGGCTGGTTTTGATGTCGGCACCCGGACTATCGTTGATGTCTTAGACAGTACGCGGAACTTGTTCAACGCTCGTCGTAACTTGTCGACCGCTCGCTACGGCTATATTCGCCAGTACCTGACCTTGCGCCAGGCGTCTGGTGAAATTTCCGAGGCAGATCTTAGTGCGATTAACGCGAGCCTCAGCGATGATGCTCCGGACACAGCTGCCGAGTAACAATTCAGCTATAGAAAACAGTAATTCCGCTAAAACGGGCTGTTCAGTGTTGAGCTGAACAGCCCGTTTTCTGTTAGAATCACTACAAACATCAGACAGGTAGTGCTTGTGATAGAAAAACCAAAATTTCAACTCCGTTTTCTAAGCCCAAAATACTGGCCAACCTGGTTAGGTATCGGCATTTTATATTTGATTTCCTGGCTGCCGTATGGCTGGCAGTTGGGCTTAGGTAAAGGTCTGGGTTTACTGTTTTACAAATGGGTACCCAAGCGCACCAATATCGCTCGTCGTAATCTTGAACTTTGCTTTCCCGACAAGAGCGCGCAAGAAATTGAGCACCTAACCAAACGTAATATCATGAATACCGGCATCGCCTTTTTCGAAACCGGTATGGCGTGGTGGTGGCCAAACTGGCGCATCAAACGCAAACTCCATATTCACGGTATTGAGCACCTGCGCGCCGCGCAAAAAGATGGTCGCGGCGTATTGTTATTGCTGTTTCACTTTTTAAGTTTGGAAGTTCACGCCAGGCTGATGGGCTTTATTGAGCCATCGGTAGGTTTGTACCGCCCCCATAACAACCCGTTAATGGAATTTTTGCAGACTCGCGGTCGTGGTCGCTCGAACAAATATTTGATTCGCAGGAATGATGTTCGCAGTATGATAAAAGCACTTAACCAGGGCGATATTGCCGGTTATCTGCCGGATCAGGATTATGGTCGTAAGCGCACGGTGTTCGTGCCCTTTTTTGCCGTGCCAGAAACCAGTACCACCACAGGCACTTTGTTGTTTGCCGGAAATGCGGATTGCGCCGTGATGCCAACCACTTGTTTCCGGCGTAAAGATGGCAGCGGTTACGATATAACTTTCTATCCGGCTTTTGAAAATTTTCCCACGGCCGATGAAAAGGAATCCGTTCGACGGGTGAACTCGATGGTGGAATTTGCAGTCGAACAAATGCCGGATCAGTACTTGTGGGTGCATCGCCGCTTCAAGACACGTCCGAATGAAGATGATAAGGACCTTTATAAAAACTAATGCGTAAACCAGCTCGAACTAAAAAAGGCACAGCCCCCCAGCGCGCATTAGCAGCGCGCCACTGGGTATTTATTATGATTGTTATTGGGCTTGGCGCGGCAGCCATTTTTTATCGGGACTGGATTTTAAACGTACAGTTAAATGACTCAAGCGGGTTTCAAATTGCCCTGAAGCAGCGACAGGCACAACAGCAGAACCCGGATAATCTGCAGAATAGTATCTCCCGCTTTTTTGCAGGTATTCGCTCCGGTTCAGATCCACTGGAAGACGAGCTAAGCCCTTACGTGATTGAACTTGAAAAAACGCCAATACCCCTTGCGCAAGTACTTTCCCATTTAGAGCAAGAAGTAAATTCAAGTAACTTGAAGGCACTTCCTAAGAACTGGACAGGGTCTCGCGATGAGCACTGGTTTATGACCGACGAAACCATTAAGCAACGTCTTGAACAGATTGCCGTAGCTGAGAATATGACTTTTATTTGGTGGTTGCAGCGTGATTACATCGTGAAATCACCCTTCTCCATTGACGCGCATTTTGTCGAACTGGTAAACGAAGTTGCCATTACGGTAAATGACGACTACCAGGATCAGGTAATGGCTTATATCTGCTTCCCGCAGCGTGCTGTTATCATTATCGAAAAACCACCAACCACCGCTTTACCTGAAACTTGTATGAGTGTGGAATCGCTACACCAGCAAGACGCGCCCATAAAACGCGAAGGTTTACCCAACCTACAAATCAAAAACCCATGACCAGGCTTGAGTAACAGCTTCGGTATGCTGGCTTACATCTGCATCAGTGACTGAAGGTTGATTATCCAGCGCTAACTGGTGTTGCAGTTCACGCAACGCCTGGTAACTGGCAATTAAATCCGACGCCAGATCTTCTGGCAGCAAGCCCAGCTCACCTGCACACTCTAAAATACGAATATTGTCGGTGTAGTAACACAATGTCGGGTTTTCTGAGCTGTGGTGTAATACCAGATACTGCACCAAAAACTCTATGTCAGCGATGCCGCCCGGGCCTTGCTTAAGATCAAAACCCGCGGCATGTTTCGCAATTAAGTGGTCGCGCATTTTCTGGCGCATAGTAACCACCTGTTCACGCAGTTCTTGCTGATCACGCGGCTGACATAGCTGGTTTTCACGCAATTCGCTTAACCGCTCCCGCACGCGCTTACAGCCATAAACCGGCCGCGCACGAACCAATGCCTGATGCTCCCAGGTCCAGGCATCGTCAGCCAGATAACGTCGATAACTTTCCAGTCGCGATACCAACAGACCTGATTTTCCCGACGGCCGTAAGCGCATGTCCACATCATAAAGCACCCCGGCCATGGTTCTGACCGTAAAAAAGTGCAAAATTCGCTGCGCTAAGCGCAAATAAAACTGCTGCACTTCAATCGGTTTTAAGCCGTCGGTTTGGCCGCTGTAGTCGGCATCACAAATAAACACCAAATCTAAATCTGAACCATAGCCAAGTTCAAGTCCGCCCAGCTTACCGTAAGCCATAACCGCGAACCCGGTGTCCTCAATAGATTGATTCGGTGGCGTACCGTGTTTACTGGCCAGTTGTTGCCAGGCCAGCTGCACCACATCGGCAATCACGGCTTCAGCCAGGTAGCTCAGGTGATCACTGACTTTCATCAACGGCAAGGCGCCGGAAATATCAGCCGCGGCAACTTTCAGTTGCAGTGCTTGCCTGGCTTGTCGCAATACATCCATCTGACTTTCCAGATCCTGCTCAGGAATACGCAACAGGTACTCATCTAATAATCGTGGATAGTCAGTTAACTGTGGCAGTTCATACAAATGCTGAGGGTCTATCAGCTCGTCTAGCAACAGCGGATACGAGGCAATTTGATCGGCTACCCAGGCACTTGCCCGACACAGCTTTAGCAGTTGATCCCGGGCACCCGGATTTTCAATCAGCAGTTCCAGATAAGCTGTGCGGCTAACCACTCGCTTTAATACAATCAGCACGCGGTCTAACAAGTCTAAGGGTTGTGGAGCTTTTAGTATGCTCTCCAACATGACCGGTAATAAACGCGCTATGGCCTTGCGCCCACGCGGCCCCGAGCCGCGTTTGCGAATATCCTGCCGGAAAGACTTTAGTTGCTGCCATACTTTGTCGGCCGGAGCATCGGTATAGTCCGCAATAAGTTCCAGCGAAGCATCATCATCAGCAAGGTCCTGCCACAACATTTGTAGCGGCGAGGTCGGCTCATCGTCATGATCTTCATTGCCAATCACTTCTTTGAAAATAGCATGAACCCGCTGCATCGCCTCGTGAATACGGGTTTCAGTTGCCGACCAACTAGCCTCAGCCAACATCACTTGGATGCGCTGTTGATTAAGCTCATCCTGCGGCAACTGCTGAGTTTGCTCGTCATCAATTTGCTGCAAGCAATGTTCAACTTTACGCAGCAGCTCATAGCTCTCGAGCAAGGTCGTAACGGTGGCTGGCTCCAGTAACCCGAGCTCTTTAATGACTGCAAAAGCGGTATATATGGAACGGGTTTGCAGACGTCTTTCTTGACCACCACGAATCAATTGAAACGCTTGAGCGATAAATTCGATTTCCCGAATGCCGCCGGGACCCAGTTTAATATTGCGCTGCAATTGACGTCGGCGCCCTTCCTGACGAATCAACGCTTTCATCTTGCGCAGCGCATCAATCACGCTGAAATCAATGTAGCGACGGTATACGAAAGGTCTGAGCATAGCCTCCAGTTCTTGCGCGTTCTCCGGCGGGGCACCAATCAGACGAGCCTTGACCATGGCATAACGCTCCCAGTCACGGCCATGTTCCTGATAATAATGCTCTATCGCGGCGAAGCTGGTAACCACCGGACCCGACTGACCAAACGGCCGCAACCGTAAATCCACCCGATACACAAATCCGTCCGCAGTATGAACATCCAGGCAGGCGACCAGCGCCTGCGCCAACCGGGTAAAAAACACGCTGTTGGCAATTGGCTTGCGGGTAGATGAGGTTTCACCCTGCTCCGGGTAACAGAAGATCAAATCAATATCAGACGAAAAGTTTAACTCGCCACCACCGAGCTTACCCATCGCAATAATCAGTAGCGGTTGCAATTCGCCATTGCTGTCTAAGGGGTTGCCCAGACGTTCGCAAAAGCGCGGATAAAGCCACTTAATAGTGACTTCAATAAAGGCATCGGCAAGCTTGCTCAAGTGCTCAAGTACGGTTCGCAGTGGCAACTGCCCGAGTATATCTGCAGCAGCTAGAGCCGCCATCAGCCGTTGCCGTTGTTGCCGCAGTATTTTCTTAAGTTGATCTTCGCTATCGCACTCGCCAATGGCCCGTTCGAGTATTTGCACATAGTGCTCAGGCTGAGGCACCACGACCGCATTATTGTTGTCGAACGCCAACACCTGCGGTTGCTGCTCAACGGCTCTACCAATAAAACTGCTAACCGCAAACAAGTGCTTCAGGTGCTGTTGCTGAACGTCGCTATAAGCAGCTAGCCGCCCCTCAGGCAAACGGCGCAGCTGCTGCTCCACAATAGCTTTTAATTCATTAGGTAACGGGCGGTTATCCGGCATTTAAGCTATCCAGTAAGGTTCTTGTTTTAATGCCGCCCGGCGCGATGATTCCAGCGCGAACAATAAAGACTCAAGTTGCATTTCCTGCCAACCGAGCAATTTTTCGACACTACTTTCATCGCTATCTTTAATGGTTTCGCGCAACATTTTCAGCGCCGTAATTTCCCGAATACCACGAGCCAAATCAAGCCAGGGCGCGCGGAATTTTTCCCGGGCTGCAGCATCGAACAGATAACCAACGCAGTAACCAAGCTGCAACGAACCATTCAGCGCTGGCAGTAGTTTTAAATAATGCTCGGCACGCAAACCCGAATCCCGGTCAAAAGGTGTCATCACCTCTTGCCAGTCTTCGCGCAAACGCTCGGTGGCCCATGGCTTTAATTTTTGCGCCATGCCATCGTCATCTGCTGGTTGCGGCTGCCGCTGACACAGTTCCCCCAACTCTAGTAAGGTCAACTGATAGTCATCGCGCTTACTCAGTAACATCATCAGCTCCAACTGCGCTGCATGTTCTTGTTGTTCCTGCACTTGTTCGTACAGTTTCGGATGCTCCTCTAAGGCGCGGTGATAAGCCCCATCTTCAGCGGTGAGTTCGGCAAAGCCCTCATAGCGATGCAACCAGCTTAGTTGGCCTAACAACTGCTCTAAGCGGGTGATGTCATCATTCACATCAACATTTAATTTGCTCAACTGCTGTAGTACTACCCGACACAAGCGCATGCCATCAGCAATCCCAGCAATGGCACGTACGCTGGGTTTTTCCCGCAAGCAGGCGTCGTTGTGCTGCCAGTGTTGAACGGAGTATTGTAAGGCGCGGTATAAACCAGAACCGACACTGTCGTCCTCATTCAAGCGCACAAAATGGGTTTGCGTGAACGGCTCCAGAATACTTTTTTCTGCTAATAAGTACCCACGTGCGGCTTTACTCAAAGTACCAATACGCGCTTTGGCGCGGGTTATAAATCGACGCGCTAACTTATAGGCGTCGGCAACCAGGCCACCCTGAACTTCCAGCTCGATTTCTAAAATAGGCTGAGTTTTGTCACCCACCAGCACCTCACCTTCATCCAGCACCAGCTCAATAACACCATCACCACTAGGTATACGCCAACGGTGCCGGGTAAAGTTGGTGGTGAATAACTCGGTCAGTTCTCGCTGGATATCAAACGCCGGAAAGTCATCGGGCCAGATGGATTCGTCAAATTGGGTAATATCGGGCCCCTGCGCTGTTACTGGCAGCGAATACTCAGGGCGACTGTGCATGCCACCGAACACTTCACCGGCTAGCTTTACGGTTTGTTCAGCTTCAGTGCCATTGCGCCGCACACGCAAGCCAATGTCGTACTGGCGTAAGCGTAAATCTGCCGTATCATAATAGGTGTTTTGCAGGCTGAAACAGTCTTCTTCCTGCCCTTTACTGAATTGCCGGCACAGGCCCAGCGCGGTCTCTTTATGAGCCGCATCCAGAACTAGTTTTAATTCGGTTTCCTGAGTCATAAATTTGCTCTAATCGGCACCTTGGGGTGCGTAACATGGTTAGTGTCTAAGGTACTGGCTTGTGACCTTGTAAGCAACCGGACTGAACTTGACAGTTGCGGCTAAAAAATGCACCGTGGGCGGCTGATAGAATTACAAGCGAAGCTATTATACTTGTAACCTCGCGCCAACCATAAGCAGTAAAAAACTATATTGGACAGCTTTACGTAAGTTAAAATAGTCTTATACTTGCGCGAAATTTGCAGCCTCGTGGTTAACGCTGCGACTGTCACCGCCGATATTCGGTTGAGCCTAAAGGAGATGCTATGTTCAAAGCAAGTGAAGTGCTTGCGGCTCGTTATGATGGTGCTGATTTAGAAAAACTCCAGCAAGCTATCACTGACAATTATATTGTGGATGAAGACAGCTATCTGAAGGAGCTAACTGCACTCGTCCCAAACGATGATCAAAGTATTCAAGAAGTTACCGACGCTTCCACCAAACTAGTTGAGCAAGTTAGAGCTCGGGCTGGCGGTGGTGGCGTAGACGCGTTTCTGCAAGAGTACAGCTTAGACACCCAAGAAGGCATTATGCTGATGTGTCTGGCAGAAGCGTTATTGCGGATCCCCGATGCGGCTACCGCAGATGCCCTGATCCAGGATCGGCTCTCAGCCGGTGACTGGCAGAAACATATGGGTAAAAGTGCGTCCTGGCTGGTGAACTCCGGTTCCTGGGCATTAGCACTCACGAATACCGTAATTAACCCAACCGGTCAGCCTATGGCTACGCCGCGTGGAACCTTCCGCCGCCTCATTCGGCGCTTAGGTATGCCAGTAGTCCGTAAAGCCACCTATACAGCGATGCGGGTTATGGGTAAGCAGTTCGTGCTTGGTCGTACCATTCAGGAAGCCTTGAAAGAAAGCCGCGCCAATCGCGACAAAGGCTACACTCACGCTTACGATATGTTGGGTGAAGCAGCGCTTACCATGAGCGATGCCAAACGCTACCACGCGGACTACGTGAATTCTATTAAGGTAGTCACCGCCGAAAAATTCAATAATCCGAAAGCCCCACGCCCAACTATTTCCATTAAGTTGTCGGCGTTGCACCCACGTTATGAGTCGTCGCACCATGAGCGTGTGCTAACTGAGTTAGCTACCAGCCTTACTGAGCTGGTGAAACTGGCCAAAGAAGCTGACGTAGGCGTTACTATTGATGCTGAAGAAGCCGACCGCCATGAGCTGTCGCTGGAGCTGTTTGAAAAAGTATATCGCAGCGGCGTATGCAAAGGCTGGCCACGTTTTGGTCTGGTGGTACAAGCTTACTCCAAGCGTGCCTTACCAACCTTGTGCTGGGTAACTGCACTGGCCAAAGAATGTGGCGATGAAATTCCGGTACGGCTGGTAAAAGGCGCGTATTGGGATACCGAAATCAAACTGTGCCAAATGAATGGTCTTACCGGCTACCCGCTGTTTACCCGCAAAGCCAGTACTGACGTTTCGTATTTGGCCTGCGCTCGCTACCTGTTAAGCGAAGACGTGAAAGGTGCGATTTACCCGCAGTTCGCTACGCATAACGCGCAAACTGTGGTGGCCATTCAGCACATGAACAAAAAATACCAGCAACGCATAGAGTTTCAGCGTTTGCATGGCATGGGTGATGACCTCTACGACACCTTGTTAGAGCAGGATGAGAACTTAACGGTGCGTATTTATGCGCCGGTTGGACAGCACAAAGATTTGCTTCCGTACCTGGTTCGCCGGCTGCTGGAAAACGGTGCCAACACATCCTTTGTGCACAAGCTGGTAGACCCTGAAACACCAGTTGAACAGCTGGTGACACATCCATTGCGGACCTTGTCAAAATACGAGCGTTACGCAAACACCAAAATTCCTCTGCCCACCGAAATTTTTGGTGAGCGGAAAAACTCGTTAGGACTAAATATGAACATTCACTCTCAAGCTGACGATTTTATTTCTGCAGTGCAGCAGTATGCTGACAAGCAGTGGCAAGGTGGACCGATTGTGAATGGTGATATTGCCGAAGCGCATCACCGTGTTGCTATCACCAGTCCACAGCAAACAGATAAAAAAATCGGTGCTATTTCATGGGGCGATAAAGCCTTAGCTGATACCGCATTGCAAAGCGCTAATGCGGCCTTCCGCCGCTGGCGTTCAACCGATGTGAATGTGCGCGCTGCAGCACTTGAAAAAATGGCTGACTTAATGGAAGCCAACATGAACGAGCTCATTGCGCTGTGTACCTTAGAAGCCGGCAAAAGCTTGCAAGACGGTATTGATGAAGTGCGTGAAGCCGTGGATTTCTGCCGCTACTACGCCATTCAGGCACGCGAATTTATGGGTAGCCCTATCGAGCTACCGGGACCGACCGGCGAAACCAACGAACTCTTTGTTGAAGGCCGCGGCACTTTCATTTGCATTAGCCCGTGGAACTTCCCGCTAGCTATTTTCGTTGGCCAGGTTGCAGCTGCTCTAGCAACAGGTAACTGTGTTATCGCAAAACCTGCCGAACAAACCGGTTTAATTGCCTTCCGGGCGGTTCAATTAGCGCTGGAAGCTGGTATTCCGGGTGACGTATTACACTTCATGCCAGGTAGTGGTGCTGAAGTCGGGTCTTTCCTGACCAGTCAGGAGGATATTGGTGGTGTGTGCTTTACAGGCTCTACCTATACCGCGCAGGCCATTAACCGCGCATTAGCCGCTCGTACCGGCCCTATAGTTCCGCTAATAGCTGAAACTGGTGGCCAGAATGCGATGCTAATTGATTCAACCGCGCTGCCGGAACAAGCGGTTACCGATATCGTTGATAGTGCCTTCAAAAGTGCAGGTCAACGCTGTTCTGCGCTGCGCGTGCTTTTTGTACAAGACGACATTGCTGACCGCGTAATCGACCTATTAAAAGGTGCCATGGCAGAATTGAACGTAGGTGATCCTATGCTGCATGAAACCGACGTAGGACCGGTTATTGATGGCGTGGCGAAGAGCAATCTTGAGCAGCACGTTGCTGATATTCAGCAAGCTGGTCGACTGATTGCCAGAGCACCCATGCCGGACTATACCCACGGCGGAACTTTCGTGGCGCCAACAGCCATTGAAATTGACAGCATTAATCAGTTAGTGCGCGAAAACTTCGGCCCTATTCTGCATTTGATTCGTTACAAGACCAAAGAACTGGATGATGTTATTCAAAGCATCAACAACACTGGCTTCGGTCTGACCTTCGGTAT
The DNA here is from genome assembly GCA_040882145.1 of Idiomarina sp. Lineage (GTDB taxonomy): Bacteria > Pseudomonadota > Gammaproteobacteria > Enterobacterales > Alteromonadaceae > Pseudidiomarina. The sequence continues at coordinate 49,312 of JBBEBU010000006.1, read as the reverse complement.
TCACAGCCGCAACGAGAAGTTTGCGGAAGATATTGCACGTCGTATTGAAGTAGGTAACGTGTACATTAACCGTAACCAAATCGGTGCTGTGGTGGGCGTACAGCCATTCGGTGGCCGTGGTATGTCAGGTACCGGTCCAAAAGCAGGTGGTCCGCACTATCTCACTCGTTTTGTAACTGAAAAAACTCGCACTAACAACATTACCGCAGTTGGTGGTAACGCCACCCTGCTGTCGTTGGGCGATTAAATTTCAGGCGTACTGAGCAAAGCCGCTATGTTCTGCATGGCGGCTTTTTTGTAGCTAGCTAACCAGGTTATTGCGGCATGCACATTGAGCATTATCAAAGTATTTCCAGTATCCCGGCAACGCTCTGGGATTCGTTGTTTGCCAGCGACTATCCGTTTATGCAGCACGCTTTTTTGGCGGCGCTGGAGCAAAGTCAGGCGGTATCTGCCAAGCAAGGCTGGCAGCCCCACCATCTGCTGGTTATGGATAACAATACCCCGGTAGCGGCGATGCCCTGGTACCTCAAATCTCACTCCTTCGGCGAGTACATGTTTGACTGGAACTTCGCCGAAGCCTACCAGCGCTATCAACTGCAGTACTATCCCAAACTAGTTTGCGCGGTACCCTTTACACCCGCCAGCGGACCACGTATTGGTATGGCCGAAGGCCATTCACTAACGCAGTTATGGCCGTTACTGAATACCTATCTGACGGACTTTGCCAAAGCCAACCAATTGAGCGGCTACCAATGCCTTTATCTAGAGCCGCCCCTAGCCGCTGCAATGACCAGCAGCAACTGGCTGTTACGCAGTGATGTCCAGTTTCACTGGCAACGCCGCCACTATCAGAGCTTCGATGATTTCCTGGCTGAGCTTACCTCGCGCAAACGTAAAATGATCCGCAAAGAACGCGAGCGCGTGACCGCCCAGGGATTTCATTTTCAACATCTGACCGGCGATCAAATTACCACGGCTCACTGGCATAAGTTTTATCAGTTTTATTGTGCTACTTATTTAAAACGCTCCGGCCACCTTGGCTATTTAACCGAGGAAACCTTTCGACTATGGGGCCAAAACATGCCTGCCAACCTGATTATGGTATGTGCGTTTCAGAGGGACAACTGGGTAGCCGCATCACTGTTTTTTAAATCAGAGACAACCTTGTATGGCCGCTATTGGGGGGCGTTTGAAGAGTTTGATTTCCTGCACTTTGAAACTTGTTACTATCAGGGCATTGATATTTGCATCGCAGCCGGACTGGATGTGTTTGATGCTGGCGCGCAGGGCGAGCACAAGCTACAACGCGGCTTTGAACCCGTGCTCAGGCAAGGCTGCTACCAATTAAACGCCTCTCCTCTGCTAGCTGCCATAACGGACTATTGTGAGCAAGAGCGTAACCACACTCAGGCCTACCTGGAAGCGGCTCAGCAATCCTTGCCTTATCGGCGCCAGCCGTGATTCGCGCTTGGCGAATGTCAGTTATTTTAGTAGTCTTCTTGCTTCATTAATTAGCCTTTCGCGCGGAGACTCATTTTGCAGATCCTAAAATTTGGCGGCACTAGTGTTGCCGACCCTCAGGCATTGGCCCGTAGTATCGCCATTATCAATGATCAAAGCCTGCAGAATAAGGGTGCGCAACTGGTTGTGGTAAGTGCTGCTGCTGGTGTTACTAACGCCTTGCTAGCCATTGCCGACGCCACCACACCGGCCACCATCTCGGCCAATAAAGAATTTATATATGAGCGCCAGCAACACTTTTTAGCGGAACTACCTACATCGACCGATTACGCCAATTGGCTGACCGAGTCGTTAGCCCCGTTATTTGCTGAGCTGGACGCTGCGGTTGCCTGTCGCGGTGCTGAGCGCGACCGACTAATAAGCCTTGGTGAACGTTTCTCGGCCCGGGTGGTTAGCGCTTACTTACAACACGCCGGACGCTATGCACGTTATGTCGCCGCCAGCAGTATGTTAGTAACAGATAATACCTTTGGTCATGCGGAGCCGGACCCCGTGGCTACACGCGCTACTATCAACAACGTATTAGCTTCAGTGTCACGTAACGACAATCAATTGGTGATGGTATGCGAGGGTTTTATTGGTGCTACGCCAGCCGGGGAAATTACCACCCTAGGTCGCGGTGGTTCTGACTATTCAGCAGCCTTGTTAGCGGAAGCGCTGGATGCTGACCTGGTACAAATATGGACCGATGTAAAAGGGCTATATAGTACCGACCCACGCATTGTTCCCCAAGCGCAGCCATTAGCCGAGTTGTCCTTTGCACAAGCAGCGGAACTGGCTACTTTCGGCGCAAAAGTACTGCACCCAAAAACACTGTGGCCAGCCATGCGCTCAGATATACCAGTGTTTATTGGCTCTACTTTGGATCCCTCTGGTGGTACCACGATTCGACGTAAAGTTGAAAGCAAAGAGGCATTCACCGCATTAGCGCTGCGGCCTAATCAAACCTTGTTGAAAATAACCAGCCCGGACATGCTTTACAGCTATGGCTTCTTAGCAAAAACCTTTGCCATTCTGGCGGAACACCGGATTTCGGTAGACTTAGTAACGACTTCTGAAATCAGTGTGGCGCTAACGCTTGATCAACGTGGCTCCGAGCAAGCGCTATCGGACCAGGTACTGAAAGCCCTGTCAGCGTTAGGAAAAGTGGAAATAAAACAGAATTTAGCCTTAGTGGCGGTAGTCGGCGCCAGCCTGAATACCCAACCCCAGGTGGCTGCCACTATATTCAATGCGTTGGGCGATATGAATGTGCGCTTAATTTGTCATGGCGCGAGCCCACACAACTTATGTGTACTGGTTGATGACGAGCAGGGCCCGCAAGCGATAGTGCGCTTACACCAACAGCTCTTCCGGCACCTGCACACCTAATTTTTGCAATTTCAAAAGGGTATCTTGCTGACGCCAGAACACCACTTTTCGAACGCCTCGTCCCTGCGGTTTGAAGGCCATTAACACCTGGTCTTCATCGCCTAAGCCCGATACTTCTGGCGGCTGTTCAAGACGCCAGCGCCGCGGTGGCATAATCAATCGTGGGGTGGTGACATGGTTGGACTCAACCCAAGCCGCCGGTTGCCGTGGTCTGAACTTAATAATTATCAGCATCAGCAACGCTGTGGTAGCCAGAATGCCAACCACAATTATCCATAGCGCAATAGCCTGCCCAATATAGAGCAGCATCCAGATACCAAAAGCAAACAATGCCCAGCCCTGAGCGCGACGGCTGTCGCGCCACAGAACTATGGCATCCGCGGCAACATCAGGTGGCCGTTTATCAGTCATTAGAACTCGTCTTCCTCATGTTCGAACAACGCCTTGCTGCCGTTTTGTATGGCTGGGAGTAAGCCTTCCACGCGCGGCAGAATGCGCTCAAAATAGAACTTCGCAGTTTTTATTTTACTGCGCAATTGCGGTTTTTCGCCAACTTGCGGCCCGGCTACCAACGCCATCCGCAACCACATGTAAGCGAAACAGATGTACCCAACCAGGTGCAAATACTCAACCGCGACACTGTTTACCAGGTTTTCGTCACCCCGAGCTTTTTCAATCAGCTCTTTAGTGGCCCCTTCCAGCGCGTCCGTATGCTTCAACAGTGCAGCGACTTCAGCTTCCCAGCCTTTGGTGTCCGAATCATTACAGAAAGCACGAATGTCTTCCAGTAACGGGGTCAAATTACTCCCCTGCGAACCCACCACCTTACGGCCTAGTAAGTCTAATGCCTGAATACCATTGGTGCCTTCGTAGATTTGCGCGATGCGTACGTCCCGCACCAGCTGTTCCTGGCCCCACTCGCGCACATAGCCATGGCCACCGAATACTTGTTGACCAAGAATAGTCGCTTCTAAGCCGGTGTCAGTTAAAAAGGCTTTGGCGACCGGAGTTAACAGTGCTACCAACGCATCGGCACGCTGACTTTGTTCAAGGTTGTCACCAAATTTAGCGCGATCTAGCTGCTGGCCAACATAGGTAGAGAATGCACGACCACCTTCAACGAAGGATTTCATGGTTAACAGCATGCGCCGCACGTCACCGTGCACCAACAGGCTGTCTGCTTCTTTGTTATGATCTTGGGTAGCTTTCGCTCCACGACCCTGAATACGATCCTGCGCATACTCAAGCGCATTCTGATACGAGCGCGCCGCGCCGCCCAGACCTTGAATACCAACGCCTAAACGCTCGTAGTTCATCATGGTAAACATGGCCGGTAAGCCACGGTGCGGGTCGCCAATCAGCCAACCTTTGGCACCATCAAAGTTCAACACACAAGTAGCCGAGGCATGAATACCCATTTTGTGCTCAATGCTGCCACAACTTACCGCGTTGCGCTCGCCCAGCGAACCATCTTCATTCACCAGAAATTTCGGTACTAAGAATAAAGAAATACCTTTACTACCGGCCGGTGCGTCAGGCAGTTTCGCCAGCACCAGATGCACAATGTTATCCACCAAATCGTGCTCACCACCGGTAATGAATATTTTAGTGCCATGAATATGAAAGCTGCCGTCGGAATCAGGTTCTGCCTTGCTGCGGATAATACCTAAATCAGTACCGGCGTGAGACTCGGTCAAACACATAGTACCGGTCCATTCGCCGCTGGCCAGTTTAGGCAGGTAGGTATTTTTCAACTCATCACTGCCGTGTAAGTCCAGTGTCATAATAGCGCCCGAGGTTAGCCCCGGATATAACGAGAAGGCAATGTCTGCAGCACAGAGCATTTCTTCATAATGCACGGACAGTGATTTTGGTAATCCCATACCCCCAAAATCCGGATTCGCGGTAACGCCTACCCAACCGCCTTGTGCTAGCTGCTGGTAGTTTTCCTTGTAGCCGGCTGGCGTGGTCACCACCCCATCTTTAAAGGTTACGCCTTGCTCGTCTGCGGCGCGTGAATTCGGCGCAACCAGCGTTTCGGCAAGCTTGGCTGCTTCGTCAATAATTGCGGTTGCAGTGTCCATATCCATCATGTCAGCCAGCGCCGGCATCTGCTGCCAGTCCGCGCCAACATTGAATACGTCGTTCAACAAAAACTGCATGTCCGCGCGTGGAACCCGATAGTCAGCCATAGTCATTACCTCTTAAAATTAAACGTTCATTTCAAACAGGTGTTTTAATAACAGATCTAACGGCTTCCTGTCCAGTCTTCCAGCGCAGTTTGACGAAAAGCCTGGCGATTTATGGCAAGTACTGTGTACTGGGGTTCAATTCGAATGACCTGCAAATCATCAAAGTAATCGCCTTCGTATAGTCTACGCCCACCTAAAATCAAAAATCGCCGGTCAACATCAGAAACATAGTTGTGCGCGTCGTAACTAAAGTACGGCACCTGCGCCTGAAAGCGAGCCGGAAGTTCCGTTAGCAAAGGCAACACCGAAGGCTCCTGCGTTTGCCCGGAGGAATCCGCCGTAGCTACTAAGGCGTCCTCAAACGCCGCCAGCAACTCCGGTGACACACTGTCTAAGTCAAGTGCCTCGGCGTCCGGCTCTCTGGCTGGCTGTTGCGATGTTTCTGCCTGCAGAGCTCTTGTCTCCCGAGATCCCCCCTGTTGCGATGTGCTGGCATTAGCGGGTAGTGGTGCTACTGCCGGTTGCTTAGGTTCAGGCAAACTGATCAGACTTAACTGCTGTGGTGCGCCAAGTACCAGATTGTCTGCCTTGGCATTGGTGGCAAGCCCGCCCTGAGTATCAGGTCCGAAAGTATAAAAGCCCGCAACCCCCACTGCGACCCCCAGCACCGCAACAACAAACCCGGTTAACAGGGATCTGGCCGCAGCCGGACTATTGGTGGGTTGCTGCTGAATAGGTGACGGCGACTGATAACGTTCTTTTTGTTGCCGCATGGCGGCTAATATAGATGACATTAGTATTCTCCCGCTGCCAGTCGAGGTCCGCTGGTGGCCGTTTTACCGGCGAGCCACACCAAAGTTGCGGCATCCAGTTCGCCGCTTACCGGTAAACCGGCGGCTTGCTGAATGCGCTGATAAATCTCGGCGCTATTGGCGGGATTCACCGTTAACCGCTTATCGCCATTAGGTAAATGGCGGGCAACAGCTTCCTGTAGCCATTGTTGATAACGGTCTTCGTCGCTTTGGTACCCTGCCGGAGGCTGCCAGATAACCACAGCTTCGCCATTCCAGTCAGCTGGCACCTGCGCCCCACTGCGGCTGCCAAGCCACACATAATCACCCGAAGTTTGCTGCAATATGGCTGGGTAATTTAACGCCAGCAGTTGATCAAACCGCAGTTGCCCCTGCCAACAGGCCAGCTGATAACGCGTTAGCCACTCACACAGTGGTTGCTCACCGGTATATTTCGGCAGTTGCCACTGCTGCAGCAATTGATCCACCGCATTGGCTGTGCGCGGCTCATGCGCAGGTTGTTGCCATGCCTGCCAGCCCCAGCTCGCACCATAACCAACCACCACCGCCAGGAGGAATCCGGCAACCAACTTCGGCCAGCTCGAAGCGGTTGCTGAGCTGCGGTTATCCAGTTGCCCGTCCACTTCGAAAATAGCTGTGCGCACATGGCCCGGTAAAACTTGTTCAGAGCGATCGTTATAGGCCGCTAACAGAGCCCGGTCACACAGCACATTAAGTCGGCGTGGTATGCCTTCGCTGGCTTGGTGTAGCTTACGTATGGCTGCATTGGAAAATATGTCGCGCTGAGCACCCGCTACCTGCAGGCGATAAGCAATATACCGCGCGCTGTCCGCTGCCGTTAGCGGCAACAAATGATAACGAGCGGTGATGCGTTGTGCCAACTGGCGTAATTCGCGGCGCCGCAGCAAATCCTGCAACTCTGGCTGACCAATTAATATCACCCGCAGCAATTTTTGCTGGTCGGTTTCCAGATTGGTTAGTAGCCGCAATTGCTCCAGTACCTGCGGCTGCAAATGCTGCGCTTCATCAATCAGCACCAGACATTGCTCACCATTACTGTAGGCGTTTAACAAAAACTGGCTCAGCTTATCCGTTAGTTGCTTGGCTGTAGCACTGCGCTTGGCGTAACGAATACCGAACTCATCGCACAAGGTTGCCAGCAGCTCTTGCTCATTCAAGGTTGGATTCAAAATGAAAGCGGTACGAGTTTGCTCAGTTAACTGTTCCAACAGCGCCCGTGAAACCGTGGTTTTGCCGGTGCCTACCTCGCCAGTTAGCAGAATGAATCCGCCGCTGCCCTGCAACCCATAGCTCAAGTGCGCCAAAGCTTCTTCGTGGCGGTCACTTAAGAATAGAAAATGAGGGTCGGGCGCAATCGAAAAGGGTTCCGCCGAAAGACCAAAAAAGTTTTGATACATGCGCTTTGCTACTCAAAATTAAAATCACTCAATACATATCAGTGTACCGACTCACTTGCGTAACGGCTAGTGATTCGCCATCATCCTAATGATTGCATAAAATGTTACGAAACAATCGTTAACAATAGCTAACAACGGAAGCAAACAGTGGAAATTTATTTAGTCGGTGGAGCCGTGCGTGATGAGCTACTGGGTAAGCCAGTGGTTGAACGAGATTTTGTGGTTGTTGGCGCGAGCGCAGAGGAAATGCTGGCTAAGGGTTTCCGTCAGGTAGGGAAAGACTTCCCGGTGTTTTTGCACCCGCAAACAGCTGAGGAATATGCGCTGGCTCGTACTGAACGAAAGTCTGGTCAGGGTTATCAGGGCTTCGAAGTCCATGCCTCACCAGAAATAACTCTGGAGCAGGATTTAGTCAGGCGCGATCTGACCGTAAACGCCATAGCTCGTGACCAGGCCACCGGCGAACTTATTGACCCTTATGGTGGTCAGCAAGATTTGCGCGACAAGTTGTTACGTCACGTGTCCCCGGCATTTATCGAAGACCCATTGCGAGTATTACGGGTGGCCCGGTTTGCTGCCAGATTTCATCAAGATGAGTTTACCGTGGCGCCTGAAACCTTCAGCCTCATGCGCACCATTGCGGCTTCAGGAGAGTTGGCGACATTAAGTGCCGAGCGCGTATGGCGTGAACTGGAACGCAGCTTAGCCAGCGCCAGCCCGCATGTATTTTTTGCCGTACTGCGCGACGCCGAGTCATTACACCCCTGGTTTGCTGAAGTTGCAGATGCTGGCTATCTGGCGGCGGCATTCAATCGTTTACAACATCCACAGCTACCAGAAAGTGCAACGCTGCGGCTAGCCACTCTGACTATTGGTTTGAACGATCAGGCCTTGCAGCAATTTGCAGACCGCTTGAAGTTGCCCAAGCAAGCGCGTTATTGGTTAAAAGCCTGCCAGAAATGGCATCAAAAACTACCGGCAAACTGCCAACCGGAAGATGCCGGGTGGCTGTGGGACTTGCTGCGTGAAACTGGCTGCCAGCGCAGTATGGATCCTATTCTGCCATTGCAATCCGTGCTGCAGGTGGCAGGCCACAATGACACAGTGGTGCAGCAATTACGGCTACTAGCGCAAGCGCTACATGCGGTAACCCCGCAACCTCTCATAGCAGCGGGCTACACCGGTGCAGAGCTAGGTAACCAATTGCGCCTGCAGCAAATTAAGGCGATTGCCGAAGTACTGGCAAGCTAATATTTGGCTTACCAAAAGACTACAAGCAGTAATACGGCACCAAGCAGCAAGCGGTAAATCACGAATGGCAGCATGCCCATGCGTTCAATGATTTTCAAAAAGAAATGAATACACAGATAAGCGCTGATAAAGGCTAGTACTAACCCGGTTGCTAATGCCAGCCAATCCACCGCCACCGGACTTTGCGCCAGCTTGAGCGCCTGGTAGCCACCGGCCATCAAAATAACCGGAATCGATAATAAGAAGGAAAAACGCGCTGCGTCAGTGCGTTTTAGCCCCAAAAACAATCCCGCTGTCATGGTAATACCCGAACGTGAGGTGCCGGGAATAAGCGCAACCGCTTGCGCTAAACCAATAATAATGGCTTGTTTTAAGGTTAGCTGAGACATGCTCTGACGCTCACTGGCACGGCAATCGGCCCACCACAGCAGCAAGCCAAATAAAATAGTGGTAACAGCAATAACTAAGGCTGAACGCCCGTATTGCTCAATCGAGCTGGCCGCCAGTAAACCAAATAAAACCGCTGGAACTGTCGCCCAAATAATTAGCCAGGCTAAGCGGCTATGCTCATTATGCTGCCCACGAAAAGAACCCAGCCAACCGACTAATAAATCGGCCACCTGCGCCCGGAAGTATGTGACCACCGCCAGTAGTGTGCCCAAATGCACAACTACATCAAAGGCTAAGCCCTGATCCTGCCAACCGAGTAATTGCGAGGGTAAAATCAAATGCGCCGAACTGGAAATAGGTAAAAACTCGGTTAGTCCCTGAATAATTGCCAGTAGAACCGTTTCTATCATACTCACAAAAATATCCTTCTTATTTGCTCGTGGGCGCTAATGACCAATCGAAATCGACCGGTTCCAGTCGTTGTTCCAGCTGATAGTTCTGCCACAGCCGAGCATAGGTTTGTTTTATAACAGGATGAATTAGTAATGGGGACAGTTCAGCCAAGGGCCATAGTACAAAAGCATTCTCGATAATTTCCGCCCGCGGCAGCTGCACGGGTGTATCACTTACCTGCTGATTATAAAGCAACACATCAATGTCGAGCGTTCGCGGACTAAATTTTGCTACCTGACCGCTATGCCCAAACTCCTGCTCGATTTCTTTGCATATGTCATTGACTTGCCGGGCAGAAATAGAGGTATGGAAACTCATCACCAGATTAAAGAAATCTCGCCCGGCAAAGCCCACGGCAGCGCTGCGGAACACGCGTGACAAACGCACATTGTGCGCTTGTAAATCTGAGTGATGCAGCAAGGCTTTTACACCAGCACGGATGTGCTTGTGCTTTTCCAGATTAGAGCCAATGCCAAGATGTACCAGCGCCAAAATTTACTCCTTGGCAGTCATCGCAGAACGGGTAATTTTAACGGCTACCGAGTTGGCAGCAGGCACAGCTTGAGGTTTCGCAACGGTAACCGTAACTTGGCTCACGTGAAACTCAGTTAACAACAGTTGCGCTACTTCCTCCGCCACTTGCTCTATGAGTTGGCGCGGACGCTGCTGAATCAAGTGAGTAACAGCTTCGGCTACGCTGGCATAATCAAGGGCGTCCGCTAAATCATCGGAAGCCGCCGCCGGGCGATTGTCCCAGGCCATCGCTAAATCAATACGCAACTGTTGCTTGATCTGCTTTTCCCAGTCGTAAACCCCGATTACGGTGTCTACCTTCAAGCCATCAATAAGAACCTGATCCTTCATTGCCGATCACCGTGGTAATTTATGCTGAAAGTGCTTATGCTATGGGCCAGCATACTAGCTTAAAGTTGGCACGAAGCGAACCCCTGAAATGAGCGCGCTGATACTTCTTACTATACTGACAGCCTATTTATTCGGCTCTATCAGTAGTGCAGTACTCATCTGCAGATTATTCGGTCTGCCAGATCCGCGCACCCATGGCTCCAACAATCCCGGCGCTACGAATGTGTATCGCATGGGCGGCAAACTACCCGCATTACTTACCTTGGCCTTTGACGTACTCAAGGGCATGGTGCCGGTGTGGAGTGCCTACTACCTAGGTATTGAACCATTCTTTTTAGGTATGATTGCGGTAGCCGCCTGTTTAGGCCACATTTTCCCGTTATATTTCCACTTTCGCGGCGGTAAAGCTGTTGCTACCGCCCTTGGCGCTATGTTTCCGGTTGCCTGGCAAATGGCGTTATTACTGATTGCAACCTGGCTGTTGGTATTTCGTATCAGCCGGGTGTCGTCACTGGCGGCACTGGTTACAGTCAGCCTGGCACCCTTTTATGCCTATTGGATAAAGCCGCAATACACAGTGCCGGTAATTATGATTTCACTACTTATTCTGTGGCGCCATCAAGCCAATATTCTACGCTTAAGCAGTGGTCAGGAGCGGGCGTTTCGCAAGCCACCCCAAAACTCTGACAACGAAAAATAACAGGTTAAACGGCTGCCAATTCATCCAATGGCCAGCGCGGCCGGGTTTTAATGCTCAAATCGTTGGTTTCACCCGCTAACAACCGCTGTGCGCCAGCAAAGGCAATCATGGCGCCGTTATCGGTACAAAACTCAGTGCGCGGAAAATACACCGCACCACCACGTTTACTAAGTAATTCGTGCAACTTAGCCCGTAGCTCTTTATTCGCACTAACCCCACCGGCCACCACTAGACGCTTCAAGCCAGTTTGCTCCAATGCGCGGCGACACTTAATTAATAAGGTATCTACTACGGCATCCTGAAACGCGCGCGCTATGTCAGCACGTGTTTGCGCATCATCAGCTGCAGTGGCAATGGTATTAGCCGTGTGTGTTTTCAGCCCACTGAAGGAAAAATTCAAACCGGGTTTATCGGTCATTGGCCGTGGGAATTTATAACGATTCGCTACGCCTTGTTCCGCTAAGGCAGCAAGCCGAGGTCCGCCAGGATAATCCAGCCCCATCAGTTTCGCGGTTTTGTCGAATGCTTCACCGGCGGCATCGTCCACCGACTCACCCAGCAACTGGTAACGACCAATCCCGTCCACCTGAACCAACTGAGTGTGCCCACCTGAAACCAACAACGCCACAAATGGAAACTCGGGTGGATTTGACTCCAGCATAGGCGCCAGCAGGTGGCCTTCCATGTGATGCACCGCAAGAGCCGGAACTTGCCAACCATAGGCCAGCGAACGACCGATGCAGGCACCTACCAGCAAGGCACCCACTAAGCCAGGCCCGGCGGTGTAAGCAACGCCATCAATTTGGTCACTGGTTAAGCCCGCAGCTTTAATAGTCGCTTCTACCATAGGAATGGTTTTGCGAACGTGGTCGCGCGATGCCAGTTCTGGAACCACGCCACCGTAGTCCGCATGCAGGGCTACTTGTGAATACAACTGGTGAGCCAATAGCCCCTGGTCGGTATCGTAAATGGCTACGCCGGTTTCATCACAGGAGGTTTCTATGCCTAGCACTCGCATTTGCGCCAACACCTTTTGGAAGTTAAGAGTCGTTATTCAGGGGGCTTATTCTAACTCAATTGCAGGTGCGCTTCCCAGCTCGCTTAAGGATAATTCTTGTTGATTAATAACGCGCCCGTCCACATCGCGGGTAGCTATGGTTACCAATGGGTCATCAGCTAGCCAAAACACTTCGACGGTGCCATAACGCGACTCTACACTCGGGCGGCCAGCTCGAAACGGATTCGCCGGAATAAACCGGGCATTCTGATTAATACTACCGGGAGTAAGCTGCCAAACACCGTAGTCGGTAGCCGAAGGGTCATAACTTAAATCACCCCAGAGAGTGCCAGAGCCCACCAAAATAACACCGTTGGCATTGGTACGCTGCAATACGGCGCGCAATTTTTGCCGTTCATTGCCAAATAACGACCAGGTATCAAAGCCTTGATCACCCGCCAAAATCGGAATAGAACTGGCGATAATACGCACCGCCGCCGGCTGTTGCAGTTGCGCTTCTAACCATTGCCACTGCTTGTCTCCAAGTAACTTCGCGCCGCTTTCAGCTTGCCAGGAACCACGTTGATGCCACCAATAGTCCAGTTGACGTTGCCACCAGGATGCCCGCTTTAACGGCTGTCGGTGCCAGCGAGTATCCAACATTAGAATCTGTACGCGTCGCTCACCTTGACCCAAAAACATACTGCCGTACAAACCATCCTGGCGGTAATAGCGTTCGGTATTGTAGGGCTCATTCCAGTATTCAATAAAGTGCTGGCGAACTTCAGCCTTGTGGCGATGGGTATTATCTACCCGACCGTTCAAGGCATAGTCGCTTTCGTTCCAGATGGCCATGGTATAGGCACTTTGGCGGATCAGCCGCAGTCCTCTGGAGCGTGACAAAATCTCATAACCGTCGGTTAAATCTTCCAGGTCATCGGCGTTCACGTCGATCATATCGCCCATCATCATTACTAAGTCTGGGTTAAAGCGACGAATCGGCTCCCATGCGCGTTGGCGACGGTCGGGTTCGACACAACAGGCAACCGCAACGCGCGTATATTCTTTAACGGCGTCCTGCGCATGGGCAAGGCTACCCAACTGCCCAGCAGTAAGCATCCAGAGCAAGCCTGTAATAATTCTAATTCTGACCGACTTCACGCAAAATCCTCGTTAACTAACTGCTTTTTTATCGACAAAAACGAGAAAAAACTTAGTCCAAATCAACAGTAGCGTCGGCTAAAGTGTCGCCTCCACCGGGGTTCTCGCCACTCAATTTCACCTGCAGACGCAGGTCGTTAGGGGCATCGGCATGACGCAGCGCATCTTCTAAGCTGATTCGTTTATTTTTATACAGCGCATACAGGGCTTGATCGAAGGTTTGCATACCCAGTTCTTTCGATTTCGCCATAATCTCTTTGATATCACCCATATCTCCAGTCGCTATTTTCTCGGCAATAATGGGGCTATTCAGTAAAATTTCGATAGCGGCCACCCGGCCCCCACCAGCACTTGGTAACAACTGCTGCGCTACGATAGCGCGCAAGTTAAGTGACAAATCAAACATCAATTTGCCAACTTTTTCTTTCGGTACCAAATGCATAATACGTTCAATAGCCTGGTTGGCATTATTGGCGTGCAAAGTGGCCACACACAGGTGTCCGGTTTCGGCGAAAGTAAGGGCATACTCCATCACTTCCTGCGATCGGATTTCACCCACCAAAATCACATCCGGCGCCTGCCGTAGCGAGCTCTTTAACGCAGCTTCAAAAGATTCGGTATCGGTGCCCACTTCACGCTGGGTGATCATGCAACCACCGTGTTCATGCACAAATTCAATCGGGTCTTCAATGGTAAGTATGTGACCTTTGGAGTGATGATTACGGTGCCCTAGCAAGGCTGCCAGCGAGGTAGATTTACCGGTACCTGTGCCACCAACCACCAACACTAAACCGCGTTTAGCCATAATTACTTTGGTCAGAATATCGGGTAGCCCTAAACTCTCAACACTAGGGATATCAGTCACTATGCGTCGAATCACCATGCCCGCTTGCTGACGCTGCCAAAAGGCGCTAACCCGAAAGCGGCCCACGCCATCGCGGGAAATAGCAAAGTTAGCTTCTTGTTCGTCAGCAAATTGCTGGCGCTGTTTGTCGTTCATCGCTTGATGAGCCAATTCCAGCGCCTGCTCGGCAGTCAGCTTGGTATCAGCTAATGGCGTTAGCTCACCGTCAACTTTAGCGCTTGGTGCCAAGCCTGCGGAAATAAATAAGTCGGAAGCATCGCGTGCCACCATTTGCTCCAGCAGCTGATTTAACTGCATCACCGCTCTCCTGTTTATAACCAATAACCAAGTGCCACACCGGGCCGTTAAAACGAGTCTTTATGATTCGCTCTGGTGCGCGCATCCTGAGTGGATATTACGCCTTTGTTCACCAACTGCAGTAAGCTTTGATCCAGGGTTTGCATGCCGTGGGCTGCGCCGGTTTGAATAGACGAATACATTTGCGCAATTTTATCTTCGCGGATCAGGTTTTTTATGGCTGAGGTTGCAATCATAATTTCATGCGCAGCCACCCGACCTCCGCCAACGCGTTTTATTAACGCCTGACTAATAACCGCTCGCAAGGATTCTGACAGCATCGAGCGCACCATTGATTTTTCGTCGCCAGGGAACACATCCACAATACGGTCAATAGTTTTTGGTGCCGAAGTTGTGTGCAAGGTACCAAACACTAAATGACCGGTTTCAGCCGCAGTCATAGCTAATCGAATCGTTTCTAAGTCACGCATTTCGCCCACCAGAATCACATCCGGGTCTTCCCGCAGGGCCGAGCGCAATGCAGCATTAAAACTGCGCGTGTCGCGATGCACTTCACGCTGGTTGATCAAGCTTTGCTTATTTTTGTGAACAAATTCGATGGGGTCTTCAATAGTCAGTACATGGTCGCGCCGATTTTCATTAATGTAATCCACCATGGCCGCCAGGGTGGTTGATTTACCTGAACCTGTGGGTCCGGTTACCAGCACTAAACCACGCGGGTTATTGGCAATATCTTTGAAAATATCCGGTGCGCCAAGTTGCTCTAAGGTCAGCACCTCATTGGGGATGGTTCTAAATACCGCCGCAGCGCCGCGATTCTGAACAAAGGCATTCACCCGGAAACGAGCCATGTCGGGCACTTCAAACGAAAAATCGCATTCCAGGTTTTGTTCGTATTCCTTCCGCTGGCGATCATTCATGATGTCGTAAATTAACTCATGCACTTGCTTGTGATTCAGCGCCGGAATATTAATTTTACGAACCTCACCATCAACTCGAATCATTGGCGGTGAATCAGCCGACAAATGCAGGTCAGATGCGTTATGCTTCACGCTGAAAGCCAAAAGTTCGGTAATATCCATAACTTATTCCTACACTAAATGGTTATATAATTTTTGGAGGAAAGTCGCAGTATGACGACCAACGCAACAAGTGTCGCAGACAACATAGCACGGATTCAGCAGCAACTGCAGCAAGCAGCAACCACAGCTAAGCGCAATCCGCACTCGGTGCGTCTGATTGCTGTTAGTAAAACTAAACCGACTGCGCTGATAGAGCAAGCTTATCAGGCTGGCCAGCGCGACTTTGGCGAAAATTACGTGCAAGAAGGCGTGGATAAAGTACAGCAACTGGCGGAATTAACTGACATTTGTTGGCATTTTATTGGTCCGCTGCAGTCCAACAAGACCAAAGATGTTGCCGCGCATTTTGATTGGGTGCAAAGCATTGACCGGTTAAAAATAGCGCGCCGCCTAAGCGACCAACGCAGCCCTGAATTACCGCCCTTGCAAGTGCTTATTCAGGTAAATATTGATGACGAAACAACCAAGTCGGGTGTTTCAGAAGCCGAACTGATGCCGCTTGCTGAAGCTATTGACGCGCTACCTAATCTAGAGCTGCGCGGCCTGATGGCAATACCGGCCCCAGCCGCCAACAGCGGTCAACCAACCAGCTTTGCTGCCATGCACGGGTTGTTTTTGAAGTTACAAGCCCAATATAAACAAGTGGATACCTTATCAATGGGTATGAGCGACGATATGGTTGCGGCCATTGAACATGGCTCAACCATGGTTCGCATTGGCACCGCCATTTTTGGCGCGCGCTCTGCCTAGCAAATTCATTACCAGTTACGCGCCGGCGTTATTCCCAGTCGCGCTTGAACTGGTTCTAAAGACAAGGACTAATTTATGAGTGATTATCGCAAAATTGCCTTTATCGGCGCCGGCAACATGACCCAGAGTATTGTTGGTGGCATGTGCCAAAGCGGATACCCTGCTGACCACATTTTCATTAGTAACCCTAGCCCGGAAAAGCTTGAAAAAATGTCAGCTAAACATGGTGTTACTACCAGCCAGAGCAATGCTGAAGTAGCCGCTCAGGCTGACGTTATTGTGTTAGCGGTAAAACCTCAGTTAATGCAGGATGTTTGTGCGACTTTGCGTAAAGAAGTCAGTGACTTAGCCAACAAACTAATTGTTACTATTGCCGCCGGTATTCGCATTGAAAAATACTACCAGTATCTGGGCGACGACATTCGCATGGTGCGCGTTATGCCAAACACCCCGTCACTGGTTGGTGAGGGTATGTCAGGCTTAGTCGCCGACAACAAAGCTAGCGATGACGACAAAACTTACATTGAAAAGGCCTTCAAAGGCGTGGGCGCCACTCAGTGGGTTAGTAGCGAAGATGAACTCGATATTCTTGGTGCGGTTGCTGGTAGTGGACCGGCTTACTTCTTTGAATTTATGGCTAGCTTACAAAAAGCAGCGGTGGCATTAGGCTACGACAGCGACAAAGCCCGTGAAATGGTGCAACAAACGGCTTTAGGCGCGGCGAAAATGGCGATAAATAGCGATTTAGAGCTATCCGAACTAAGATCTCAGGTAACCAGCAAAGGTGGCTCTACCGCCAAGGGTGTTGAGGTTTATCAACAGGCCGACGTGGACGGCATTTCAGCGAAAGCGGTGAAAGCTGCCGTGACGCGCAACCAGGAAATGGCTAAACTGTTTTAATAACAGTTTAACCGCCGGGTTTTATTTGAGTTTAACAAGGATTGCTAACCTATGAATGCACTTAATTTTCTAATCACTATCGTATTTGATTTAGCCCTGATGGTGATTATTTTACGGGTTTGGCTGCAAGCCTCTCGCGCTGATTTTTATAATCCGGTGAGCCAATTTGTGGTAAAAGCCACCAACCCGTTGGTGCTGCCGTTGCGCCGCCTAATCCCCACCATGGGTCGGCTGGATCTGGCAACCGTCGTGTTAGCAGTCATTGTTGGTATTTTAAAGCTCGTGGCACTGTATGCGGCCAGCGGCATGGCGATTCCATGGCTACCGGTAATCATTTCCGGCGCTTTAGTCGCCTTAGGAGCATTTTTACAACTGCTGTTCTGGATTCTGATTATCAGAGCACTGCTAAGCTGGTTTAGTCAGGGTCAGAACCCGATGGAAATGATGCTGCAGCAATTAACTGAACCTATGCTAGCACCAATCCGCCGCATTCTTCCGGCTATGGGTGGGCTTGATTTATCGGTGCTGGTACTGATTATTATTGTTCAGTTTGTTCGAATTCTGATTGGTGTGTAACGGTTGAACCAGCGAATTTCAACATAAGGAAAGCCAAGTGATGCGTACCTTCTTATTTGCTTTGTTAATAAGCTTGGTGCCCTTTGCTGCACAAGCGGAAACGCAACAGCGACTAGGGCCATGGGAGGTACATTACAGTGCTTTCCGCTCCACCTTTATAAAACCAGAAATAGCGCGACAATATGATCTGCAGCGCAGTCGTTACCTGGCGGTTATCAACATTTCGGTGCTGGCCGCCGAACAGGCAGGCAAGCCCGCGCAGAGTGTTGATGTATCCGGTTATGCTACCAATGGTATCGGCAATAGGTTACAGCTTGATTTTAACGAGGTAAAAGAAGGTGAAGCGATTTACTATTTAGCGCAAACAAGCTTCACCAATATTGAGGTACTGCGTTTTACTATTACCATTGCAGATGGCGAAAACACGCAGGAACTGAAGTTTCAGCAGCGCTTCTATGCTGACGAATAGCGCTGACGAATAACCCACCAGATTAAGACCCCGGGGCAGTTTCAGTAGTCAGTGTTTTTACACCTACACTAATGATATTGCCCTGT
Organism: Idiomarina sp.; assembly: GCA_040882145.1. Taxonomy (GTDB): domain Bacteria; phylum Pseudomonadota; class Gammaproteobacteria; order Enterobacterales; family Alteromonadaceae; genus Pseudidiomarina. Next base: position 31,154 of record JBBEBU010000006.1, on the reverse strand, counting down.
TCATCTAATTGCCGCACGGTTAATAGTACATGCCCCAGTTGTAACTGGTCACCTACCACTACCCGACGGTGGAACTTGTAGGAGATATACTCGGCTAAGGTGCGTGCCGCCAAGCTCTCTTTTAATTCGCCTACCGGGTAAAAGCTGGCAACATCAGCCAGGGTCAAATCAGCATGCAGGGTAAAGTCGCCAAAGAAGTCTTTCTCACTCAATTGCGGGCCACCACCACCGGATGCAAACACGCGGCTAATCGCCACCATATCGCTAACCCGAGCAACCACCAACAGCGCATCCCCTTCGCTCAGGCGCGGGTTTTCCTCCGGCTGAATCCAACTACCCTCGCGAATAATACCCACAAAGGAGGTTGGCGCTGGTAAGCGCAACTCATTCCAGGTGTGGTCACAGGCCGGCGACAAAATATCAATGTCATACTCCCAAACCTCCAGCGCATCACGGCTTGGAATAGCTTCCAGCGGCATGCGTTGCTTTGGCTCGGCCTCGGGCGGAACTTCCAGCCCTAACCAACGCGCCACTGGCGCAATAGACCAGCCCTGCACCAGCAGCGACACCAACACCACGAAAAAGGCCACATCAAAATACAGCTCTTGATTAGGTAAGCCACTTAACCATGGGAATAACGCCAAAATAATAGGCACGGCCCCACGTAACCCAACCCAACTGATAAATACCTGCTCGCGCCACGGAAAAGAAAAAGGTAGCAGGCAGATTATGGTGGCCAGTGGCCGCGCAATGAAAATCAGAATAAAGGCAACCATCAGTGCCAACGGCGCGTGCTCAATAAGCTGTGACGGGGTCACCAATAAACCCAGAATCAGGAACATCATAATTTGGCTGAGCCACGCCAGGCCGTCCTGCACTTGCAGAATATGCACCAGTTGCGGCAACCGTGCATTGCCAATCATAAAACCCATTAAATATACGGCCAGGAAACCACTACCATTTAACGAGGTTGTTGCCGCATAAATAATGATGGCAGCTGCGGCTGCCAATAATGGGAAAAAGGTAAAACTGAGCGGGATTTTTCGCGCCATGATGATAAACAAACGCCCGCCTACCCAACCGCCTAACAGACCTAACACCAACTGCACTGCCACCTGGGCGATCAAGCCCAGCACACTAAGGTCCTGACCCGTTACCAGCGCCATGGTTAGCGTCATGGTAAGAATAACAGCCATAGGATCGTTAGTACCGGATTCAATTTCCAGGGTAGAGGCAACCCGTTGCTTAATCTTCATGCCGCGCGACTGGAAGATACCGAATACCGCAGCGGCATCGGTTGAACTTAGAATGGCGCCAATTAACAAGGCTGTGGCCCAGGGCAGGTTAAACAGGTAAACAATACCGGCAGCCAGTATGGTACAAGTTAGCGCTACCCCAACGGTTGCCAGACTCACAGCTGGCCACAAGGCCACCCGAAACTTATCGGCGTGGGTACGCATGCCACCATCAAATAGAATAATAACCAGCGCTGCGGAGCCTATTAAAAAGCTTATTTCAGGGCTGTCGAACTCAATACCAAGCACGCCTTCTTCGCCGGCCAACATGCCGATAACCAGGAAGGTAAGCAGAATAGGTGCGCCCAGCCGTGCCGATAGCACACCAGCCAGAATACTAACCAGAAGCAGGGTTCCGAAAAGCAACATGATGCCGGTCATTTCGTCCAAATCTGACTCCTTGATGTTGGGCTTTGTAATAGGGCGTTCAGTTCATAAATGGTATCATAACCCATATTCATTACAGTAAGTGGATTAGAGATCTATGCGTGAACTTGTTCTTGCTACCGGCAATCAGGGTAAAGTAAAAGAATTACAGAACTTGCTAGCCGCCGCAAACTGGCAGGTTAAGCCACAATCACACTGGCAATTACCGGAAGCAGAAGAAACCGGCACCACTTTTGTGGAAAACGCCATAATTAAGGCCCGCCATGCCGCGCGTTTAACCGGCTTGCCCGCTATTGCTGATGACTCAGGGTTAGCGGTAACAGCTCTGGGCGGCGCGCCTGGAGTTTATTCTGCTCGTTATGCCGGCGCTGATGCCAGCGACAGCGACAATGTAAGCAAATTACTTACCGCGCTAGCCAAAGTACCAGCGACCGAACGTCAGGCTTGTTTTCATTGTGTGTTGGTGTACTTGGCTCATGCCGATGACCCCACGCCCCTGATTTGTCATGGCCAGTGGCACGGCGAAATTGCCACAACCACCTCGGGCACCGGTGGCTTCGGCTACGACCCAGTATTTTTTGTGCAGTCCGACCATTGCACTGCGGCTGAGTTAGAATCTTCACGCAAGCATGAGCTTAGTCATCGCGGGCAGGCGTTACGGGAATTACTAAGCAAACTTGAGCGGCAGTCGTAATATGCTAACACTGCCACCATTGTCGCTATACGTTCACATTCCCTGGTGCGTGCAAAAATGCCCCTATTGTGATTTCAATTCCCACACCATGAAGGGCGAAATCCCTGAACAGGCTTACCTAAATCGGTTACTAGATGACCTACGAGCAGATTTAGATGGGGTACAGGGGCGCCGCTTAACCAGCATTTTTATTGGTGGTGGCACCCCCAGTTTAATCTCGGCCGCTGGTATTAAGCGCTTGCTTGATGGAATTCAAAGCTATATTCCTTTTGCGGACAACTGTGAAATCACGCTGGAAGCCAATCCGGGTACCTTTGAAACGGAGCGCTTTGCGGGCTTTGCCGCTGCGGGCGTGAATCGCCTTTCAATTGGGGTACAAAGTTTTCAGGCAGAGCAACTGCAGCAACTTGGCCGAATACATAATCCTGAACAAGCCGAACTGGCCGCCCGGCATGCGACCACCTTGCCGCTAAAAAGCTTTAACCTGGACATTATGCATGGGCTACCGCAACAAACGCTGGCGCACGCTATGGACGACTTAACGCAGGCCATAGCTTTGCAGCCACCCCATATTTCCTGGTATCAACTTACCATTGAACCAAATACTGCCTTTGCCAGTCGCCCGCCCCAATTGCCCGACGATGACACCCTGTGGGAAATCCAGCTGGCTGGACAAGCCCTGCTTGCCCAAGCGGGCTATCAACAATACGAAGTAAGTGCTTACGCTAAGCCTGGCGAGCAAAGTAAGCACAATCGCAATTACTGGTTATTCGGCGATTACCTGGGAATTGGCTGCGGCGCACACAGTAAAATTACCTGGCCTGACAAAAATACCATTGTGCGGTGTGAGAAAATTAAGCATCCACAAGGGTATCTGGATTTAACCAGACCACTGCGCTACCGACAGTGGCAGGTAAGCCATGACGAGTTGCCGTTTGAGTTCTTTATGAATCAACTGCGGCTGTCAGAACCGGCACCTAAGCAAGCTTTCGTTAATTACACCGGGCTGTCTAACGAACTGGCCGCAGAGCTACTGCAGCCATCTATTGATAAAGGCCTGCTAACAGAAACGGCAACCCACTGGCAAACTACTGAGCTAGGCAAGCGCTACCTCAACAGTATTTTAGATACCATGGTTTAGGCAATTCGTTCGAATTGCAGGTCCCATACACCATGGCCTAAACGCTGGCCTCTGGCCTCAAACTTGGTCAGCGGACGGTGATCAGGGCGCGGCACATAGGCGTTGTCGGCGGCCAAATTGCGAAAGCCCTCAGCGGCTTGCATAACCTCGAGCATGTATTCAGCGTAATTTTCCCAGTCAGTAGCCAAATGCAGAACACCACCTGGCTTAAGCTTTTTACGCAACTGCTGCACAAACTCAGGTTGAATAATACGACGCTTGTGATGCCGCTTTTTGTGCCAAGGATCAGGAAAGAATATTTGCACGGTACTGAGGCTTGCATCGGCAATACAGTCCGCCAATACTTCCACCGCATCATGTTCATAGACACGTAAGTTTTCAACCTGCTGCTCTTCAGCCTCAAGTAAGCACGCACCAACGCCAGGACGATGTACTTCAATACCAATAAAGTCTTGTTCCGGAGCTGCTTTGGCCATTGCCACCAACGACTTCCCCATACCAAAGCCGATCTCCAGAACTACCGGCGCGGAACGTCCAAATACGACGGCTAAATCAATAGCCTCAGCTGAATGCTCCAACCCAAGCTTAGGCCATTGCCGTTCCAGCGCACCTGCCTGTCCTTTGGTTAACCGCCCTTCGCGCTTTACAAAGCTACGAATACGCCGAATGTACTTACCAGACGCTTCTGCATCTTCAATACTTGCATGTTTGCTCATTAGAACTGGTTACTCTGTTGGTGAACTCAAAAATACCCGCACATTATGTCAAACAACAAAAAAAGGCGCAGTAAAAACTGCGCCTTTTTATTGCTTGTTACCAGTAATCAGAGTTTAGTCTTCAATAACCGGAACCCGGTTGGTAACCGATAGCTTCGCTTCAATGCGACGGTTGGTTTGACGCGCTTCAGCTGAAGTACCTTCAACTTTCGGACGCTCTTCGCCATAACCTTTCGAGCTAACGCGATCTCTGGCAATACCGAAGTTGTTCACCAAACTATTGGCAACAGCTTCTGCACGACGCTCTGACAACCACTGGTTGTAATCATCATCACCGGTATAATCCGTATGACCTTCAATCACGATATCCAATTGTGGATGTTCTTTCATGAAGTCAGCCATGTCACGAATGTTTGACGTTGCACCCGAACGAATTTGCGATGAGTTAATTTCAAATTCAACCAATAATGTTTCAGTCAGTGTTTCGTTGGTGTAAATCACACAACCTTCGTCATCAACACTGTAGGTTGCTGGTGTATTCGGACATGCGTCACGGTTATTAGGTACGCCGTCATTGTCTGAATCCACTGGTGCTGCTGCTGGCTGCGGAGCAGGTTCTGGCCGTGGCTGAGCTCGTTGTGGCGCTGGCGTAGGCTTGGTTTCCTGACCAGTACTACCGAAGAAGTACTGTAAACCAACAGTAGTCATAACTTCCGTTAGGTTGGTTTCATTTTGCTGTAAGTTAGCTTCCCAGCGAAACGCCCAATTGTTGTCAATGAAGTTACGATAACCAAAAGTACCTTTATAAAACTTGGTGTCATAACCACCCAGTTTCACACGGGTGATACCTAAACCAGTGTAAAAGTTTGGCGACATATTATAAATCAGGTCACCACCATACGACTCGCCGTTCGCTGATGAACCGAAATCATCAACATCGGCGGCCAAATCGGTGTAAGAAACACGTAATTCCCAATTATCAAAAATACGATAACCAGCTTCAAGACCCATCAAGAATACGTCGGTACCACCTTCATATTCTCTTACCTGTCCATCCATAATAGCCACGCGGTCGGTGTCTAACCAACCAAAGCCAGAATTGGCACCGATGTAAAAATCACCGTGCGCTTCTTCTCGATCCTGCGCGTCTTGTGCTGCAACTGGTAATACCATGGCTGCGCTTAATGCAGCAGCAACAGCTGTAGCAATTTTTGTAAAACCTTTCATGAGATTCTCCTTTGTTCTCAACGGCAAACTTCATCAGTTTATGTAACTGATAAAAACTAGTAATTTTATTCTTGCTTCATGCGCTTCGATTCAAAATTATTGCTTTAGTTTCCGAGCTTTACCTCGTCTTTACAAAAGCGCTCAACTAATTAAGTATAGCGTGTTAGTGGGCTTTTACGTTAGTTTCTGTAATCCTGATCGCTGCTTTTTCGAAATACTTACGAATTACATACCTTTTGAGTGCTAAATGAACAATCCAGCCCCGTTATCGAGTAACTTTATGGCAAATTTCGCCAATCGCGTTATTGCCTGGCAAGCCAGCCACGGCCGTCACGATTTGCCTTGGCAACAACAACCGACGCCTTATCAGGTGCTGGTTAGCGAAGTGATGTTGCAACAAACCCAAGTCAGTACCGTTATTCCTTATTATCAGCGCTGGATTAGTCAATTTCCCGATGCTGCAAGTTTAGCAGCCGCTGCTGACGATGAGGTTATGGCGCTGTGGCAAGGGCTTGGCTACTACGCTCGTGCGCGCAACTTAAAGAAAGCAGCCCGCTATATTTGTAATGAATTAGCGCATCAAGTTCCGCAGCAGCCCGAACAATTGCGTGAAATACCGGGTATTGGCCCCTACACTGCTGGCGCTATAACTAACTTTGCCTACAATAAGCCCGCCGCCATTGTAGACGGTAACATTAAGCGACTATTTTGCCGGTTATTCGGAATTCACGGTCAACTAGCTAGCACGCCCGTCACCAAACACGTATGGCAACTGGCTGAACAACTGACCCCAGACACTAACAACCGCCGTTATGCACAGGGCTTATTGGATCTTGGCGCCACTCTATGTAAGCCGCGGTCACCCTTGTGCGAGCAATGCCCACTGGCAACCGATTGCGTTGCCTTCAAGCAAAACCTGATTGCCGAATTGCCGACTCCCAAAATACGCAAAACCACCCCGACTAAATCCGGCTTTTTCCTTTGGTTAATGAAGCAAGATAAAATTTATCTAGTACGCCGCCCGGATCATGGTATTTGGTCGCAGCTTTGGTGCTTGCCCGAACTCACTAGCCAACAAGTGGATAAACAACTACTAAGTGAACATGGCACCTTTAAACATGTGTTTAGCCATTACAAGCTCAATGCCCATGTGTACCAGCCAGCCGCAACCCTTAGTCAGCAAGAATTAGCTAGCTTGCTTGACGTTGAACAACCGTGGCAGGGGAACTACGTTTCGCTAACCGAACTAGCGGCGGTTGGGCTGCCAGCTCCGATCCGCAACTATATTGAAGCCACCTCAGCTACTTGGCAATAACCCCAGCTAAGTTGCTTTCGGCGCCTTGGCAGGTAGAATGAAAACTATTGAGACAACTAATTATTGAGGCATCTGCATTATGAGCCGTACGGTTTACTGCCAGTATTTAAAAAAAGAAGCGGAAGGTTTAGATTTCCAGCTATATCCGGGTGAACTAGGTACTCGTATTTATGAAAACATTTCTAAGGAAGCCTGGGGCCAGTGGCAGCAAAAGCAGACCATGCTAATTAACGAAAAACGCTTAAATATGATGCAACCTGAAGCCAGAAATTTCCTCGAAGAGCAAATGAAAGCATTCCTTTTTGAAGGGAAAGACGTTGAAATTGAGGGTTATACGCCCCCCTCCAAATAAAGTATCTGAAGCCCTTTATGTAAAAGGGCTTTTTTTACCTGCTTGTACATTAAAGTAAACATGACAGAAACTTTTGCGAACTACATACCCTAGTAAAATAGCCGTCATGCTCTAGAGTTATACATACAGCCTAGAGAACCGTAGTGGATTCTGTTAGACTACGAACTACTTTTTAAGCCTCTTTGCCACAAATCAAAGGAAACCTTTAACCATGAATATGCCGACTTGGCATCGTGCTGTATTAAAAGTAGGAAGCGCACTAATAGCGCCCGATGAAACTGGTACCAGTACCAAGTATTTGCTTGCAATCGCCCGCTTTATTATTGAATGCCACGAACAAGGTAAAGAAATTGTACTTGTTTCTTCAGGCAGCGCAGCGGCTGGTAGAAAGCACATAGCTTGTAACCAAGAAAAAATTCCGGTGGTGGTAAAAAAAGCAATGGCCGCAGTTGGACAAACCGACATGATGGCGAACTGGTCACGGTTTTTTGACTTCCCTTGTGCGCAAGTATTGATGACTCACGGCGACTTGCGCGACCGCGCCCGCTACGTCAGTGTTAAAAACACCCTGCATACATTGTTAGAGCACAACGTACTGCCAATTGTGAACGAGAACGATGCGTTAGCAACAGATGAAATGAAAGTAGGCGATAACGATAATTTATCGGCTATGGTTGCAACTCTGGTCGACGCTGATGCGCTGTTTATCTGCTCAGATATAGACGGCTTGTTCGATGCGGACCCACGCATTAAACCTGACGCGAAGAAGATTCCGGTAGTTGATGTTATTGATGAGAAAATTTACTCGCTGGCAGGCGGCACCACAAATAAAATCGCCACTGGTGGTATGCGCACTAAAATTGAAGCTGCCGAGAAAGCAACCTCGCATGGTATCGACACCTACATTGTCAATGGTCGTGTTGGAGCTACCTTCGAAGAGCTGCTAAACGGCAACAACCCAGGCACTTTATTTAAGCGCCAGCAAGATCCAATGAGTAATAAGAAACATTGGTTGCGCCACACACTAATCTCACAAGGTGAGGTGTTAGTTGATGAAGAAACAGTGGAGCAACTGACTAAACACGGTGCAGCACTTACTGCTGCAGGAATTGTTGATGTACAAGGTGACTTCAACCGCGGTGATGCGGTTTTGGTAAGAAGCGCTGATAGTGCCGATGCAATCGCAAAAGGCATTTGCCAGTACAGCTCTCACGAGCTGATACACATTAAAGGTCATGAGACTTCTGAAATTGCCGAGCAATATGGCTACAGCCCTATTACCGAAGTGATACCTAGTAACGATTTAATGATATTGGAGGAAGAATACGTATGAGTGACTCCGTAGCAACTGAAATTTCCAAACGCGCTGCCGTAGCAGCCCGCGCTGTTGCCAAACTAACAACAGACGAAAAAAATGCTGTATTACAGAAAATGGCTGACGCCATTCGCGCAGCAGAGCAAGATATTCTGGCAGTAAACAAAAAAGACCTGGAACAAGGTAAAGAAAAAGGCCTTAGCGATGCCATGATGGATCGTTTGCAGTTAAACAACGAACGTGTTGAAGGCATGGCCACTGCCATTGAAGAAATTATTAAGCTGGATGACCCGGTTGGCGAGCGTTACCCGTTCACCGAACGTCCAAACGGTATTAAAGTAGAAAAAATGCGTATCCCGCTTGGGGTTATCTGCATGATTTACGAAGCACGTCCAAATGTGACAGCCGACGCTGGCTCATTGTGCTTCAAATCAGGCAACGCCGTTATTTTACGTTGTGGCCGTGAAGCTATTGAGACCAGTAAAGCTATTGCCAAAGCATTGCATCAGGCGTTGCGTGAAAGCAACTTACCGGAAGACGTGATTACCGTAGTACCAAGCCCGGATCGCGAGCTGATGATGGAATTGTTGAAGCAAGACGATTACATTGATTTGGTTATTCCACGTGGTGGTGAAGGCCTGATTCACTTTGTTAGCGATAACAGCAAAATTCCTGTTATTCAGCACTACAAAGGCGTTTGTCACTTATATGTGGACAAAGACGCGGATCAAGAAAAAGCACTCAACATTCTGCTGAATGGTAAAACCCAGCGTACTGGTGTGTGTAATGCCCTGGAAGCTCTGTTAGTGCACTCCGACATTGCCAAAGAGTTCTTACCGAAAGCAGCGAAAGCACTGGCAGAAAAGAACGTGAAAGTGCACGCCTGTAAGCAAAGCATCCAGTTCTTTGACGGTGCTGAGGCAATTGCTGATGACGCATTCGGTGAAGAGTATCTGGCGCTTGAAATAGCGGTACGTACGGTAGCGGATTACGACGGTGCGGTAGAGCACATTCAGGACTTTGGCAGCGGCCACACTGAAGTCATTATTTCAGAGAACCAGGAAACCGTTGAACGTTTCATTCGTGAAATCGATTCAGCGGTAACTATGGCGAACACCTCGTCACGCTTCTCTGACGGTGGTCAGTTAGGCTTAGGTGCAGAAATCGGCATCTCAACCAGTAAGCTGCATGCCTATGGCCCTATGGGCTTGCAATCTCTGACGACCGAGAAGTACGTGGTAACAGGTACTGGCCAAATTCGCGAGTAAACACCTTTATTCGTAGATTGCGTTCGCGCACTAAAAAGCCGGGCTATTTAGCCCGGCTTTTTTATTCCTGATTGCTAACACCAGTTTCTAACTAATCAAGCAACGTAGCCATCAAGCAACGCCTGCCAGGCAGATTCGTGCCAGTGAAAACTAGTGCCTCGCTCGCGGGATTTTTCCCGTTCTTTGCGCAGGGAGCGCCGCAGCCTATCCAGATTCGCTTGTTGCCAGTCTGCCGCATCACGAAACCCACACTTGTCAAAATCCACTATCCACACCTTGTTCTCAGCATCTAACATCAGATTGTGGCAATTTAAGTCCGAGTGATACACGCCAGCATTATGTAAGCGTTTGATGGCAGCACCGATCTCCGCCCAGGTTTCGGTCAGAATAGAGCGTTCACTAAGAATATGAAATAAATCCTGGGCATTAGGAATAACTTCTACCAGAATATCGGCGCGATAGCCCCATATAGGCGCTCGCTGATAGCGCGCAGCAATAGGTTTTGGCACTGGCAGATCTAATTCACGCAACTTCAGCAACAAACTAAATTCAGCCATAGCCCGAGTTCTAGCTACTGCCTCCCGGGCAAAACGGTCGCGGTTAAATTTACCAACCAAGCCGCCACGGTAGTAATGTCGTAACAGCCATTTGTTGTCACCGTTATCAATAAACCAAGCCGTACTGCGGCCGCTGGCCTTACCGGAAACTTGTTGTTGCTGTTGCCAATACTCAGCGCTAAACATAGCTTCTGATGCCTCAACCATTAATTCCGGGTCATACCAAATTTCACTGGTACCAGTTTTTTCTGTTTTCATCATGGCTAAAGTCCTGCCCGAGATTTGAGTTTGCCGGGCTAAATACTCTTGTGCTACGGCAAACATACGCTGGGTTGCCCCGGTATCATTCGTGAATGCATCGCGTGCTGCTGCCTGTAGCAACTGACATCGGTCAGGTTGCTGTAACAGGGTTTGCCAATGCTCAGCCAACTCTTGTTGGTTGTTAGCCCAAAGCACCGCGTTACACTGGCTTAATCGTTGGTAAATAGCTTCGAAATTGAACACATGTGGGCCACTGCACACTACCGCATCCGCAGCTACCGCTTCCAATGGGTTATGGCCGCCCCGCTCAATCAGGCTGCCACCAATAAAAGCAACGTCTGCAACGGCATACCAGAACAGTAACTCGCCCATAGTATCGCCAAGTATCACCTGGGTTTCTTGGCTAACTGTTGTGCCCTGACTGCGCCGCACGGAGTTGAACCCACCGCCATCAATAAGACTTTGCACGCTATCGAATCGCTCAGGGTGCCGTGGCACTAAAATAAGCAGCGCGGTGGGATTCTGCTCCAGCACTTGTGCGAAGGCCGCCAGCACTATTTCGTCTTCACCGGCATGCGTGCTGCCAGCCACTAACACAGGTCGTTGTTGCTGTTCGCGCCAGTCGGTTGCGCTTTGCTTTAGTGCTGCTGACAGCGCTAAATCAAACTTCAGGTTACCACTGATTTCTATTCGGTTAGCAGGCACACCAAGTTGCTGCATGCGGCTTGCGGTTTCCGGGGTTTGCGCACATACGTAAGTAAGTTGCTGCCATACCGGCCCAAGCAACCAGGCGAAGCGTTGATAACTTCGCGCCGAGCGTTCCGACAACCGCGCATTCATGAGTAACACGGGAATATTTCGCTGCTGGCTTTGGCCCAGCATGGCTGGCCATAACTCAGTTTCCAGAATCACCACCATGCGGGGCGCTAATTTGGTAAAAAAGCGGCGCATCGCGGCAGTGGTATCAAAGGGTAAATAGCAATGATGAATACGATCCGCGAATTCTGCTTTCGCAAACATAGTATGCAAAATATCAGAGCCCGTTGGCGTCATTGAAGTAATCACCAAAGGCATCTGCGGATAACTTTCGGCAAGTTTGGTAATCAAGCTGCGCGCAGCTACCGTTTCGCCAACGGACACGCAATGAATCACTATACCGTCACGCCACTGTGCTGGAACATCTTGCTGCGCCAAACGTTCGCGCCAGCGCAGCCGATACTCAGGAGCGCGCCGCCCACGCCACCACAAATACGCAAATATTAGCGGCAACAACAACGGCATCACTAGCCGATACAAAAAAGTCATGCGCTTATTGCCAATATTCTTTTACCCAACTGGTTGGTAATACTTTGCGGAACCATTTGCCACTGCGTCCTGCAACCGCATCATCCGGGTGCGGCTTACCATGGAAAATAACAACCTTGGCACCCTCAGGAATACGTGGCTGTTGGAACCAGCTCAGTGGGAAAGGTCTAATGCAGTGCCGTTTAAAACTGCGGCACCATTGCGCCGGCCAATATTTAAGCTTGCCCTGGCGATCGACAAACTGAGTTATAAATTCTTGCTCGTTGCGCACTGGCTTGCGCGCCGCAACAGGATCTTTCTTTAAATACTCTAACGCATCAACATGAGCGCCTACTTCAAACCGAAACACCGAGGTGTTGCCGGTAGCATCAGATTTATCCCACTCTTTAATCACCATAAACTCAGCTTCTGGCTCAAAGAATTCGTCCAGGCTATCAACAATAACAATGTCTAAATCCAGAAATAACGTAGGCCCTTCCAAATCATATAACGGCTGCGCAAAGCAAGTGAGCTTCAGCCAGCCGTGGCCGAATGTCCATGGTTTACGTTCATCAAAGTCTTTGAAGCCCGTCATGGGAATATCTTTCACTTCAACTTTGCTATCAATACCTGTGGCATCATCGGTAAAACACACAAAACGAAATGGACGTGACAGGTGTCGTGTCACCATAGAGTGCAATTTATTCACATAATCGGAGCCGTATTTGTTGCCCCATTTAATACATATGACGTTTACTGGTTGCATAATTGAACCGCCTTAAAGAAACCCATTTTTAATGTAGCGCATAATGCCAAATTTTCATGGTTTTAGCTATGCTTGAGCAATCTGAAGTGATTGATTTTACGTACTGTTAACATCATGACCAAAAGTGAAAAATATCCTATGAAACTTTACTCAAAAAGTGCGCTGGAAGCATTCGAAAAACGCCACCGCGCCCGGTTTATAAATAGTTTATCTGGTTTCAAAAGCGCCAACATGATTGGTACCACCGATCCGTTGGGGCAAACCAATCTGGCCATTGTCAGTTCGGTAATTCATCTTGGTTCGAATCCGGCTTTACTGGGCATGGTTATTCGCCCACATGAAACCTCCCGGCACACGCTGGAAAATATTCACGCCATGCAGTGCTATACCATTAATCATGTTTCCCGCGAGCATTATAAAGCAGCGCATCAAACCTCGGCGCGCTACTCGCGCACCCAATCCGAATTTGAAGCCTGCGGATTCACCCCCGAATACGTTGCCGACTTTGCGGCTCCGGCAGTTGCGGAAAGTCGCCTGCAAATGGGTATGCACCTGAGCGAAGTACTGCCAATTAAAAAAAATGGCACTCTGTTGGTAATTGGCGAAGTGCAGTGGGTACAAGTGTCCGAGCCAGCAGTTCAGGACGATGGTTATATTGATATAGAGCAACTAGGCACTGTTGCAATCACTGGTTTAGATGGCTACCACACCACCGATCGCCTGGCTCGCCTGAGCTACGCAAAGCCAAATCAAGAGCTTGATGAAATCACATGAGCAGCAATGTAAGCATGAACTTAGCTAACTGTTTAGTCAGTTTGGCCGATCTGGAGCAGCAGCATCAGCAACATGAATTTCAGCAGCTCAGACTGATTCTGGGCGATCAGTTAAACGCTAGCCACAGCTGGTTTAGTGAACGCAACAACCAAACTTTATACCTAATGATGGAGATGCGGCAGGAAACTGATTATGTGAAACATCATCAACAAAAGTTACTTGGCTTTTTTGGTGCTATGCGTGGCTTCGCAACCGCACTGGCTGAAGCCGGTCACAAGGTTTTATACCTGAGCCTGGATAACAGCGACAATCAGCAAAGTTTGCTCACCAACCTGCAGCAGGTAATGGGCGTAATTAGCAGCAACAAAGTTGGCCTGCAACAACCTGACGAATACCGGCTTGATCACCAGCTGCGCAGTTGGGCCGGACGTGAACAAGTAGAGTTAGAATGGTTTGATAGCGAGCACTTTCTCACTGCACGTGACGCCTTGAAGCGGTATTTTCCGAACAAAAAAACCTACTTAATGGAAACCTTTTACCGCCAGATAAGACGTGAATACGACATTTTAATGGATGGCAAAAAGCCCACCGGGGGGAAATGGAACTACGATCACGACAATCGTAATAAGTTGCCCAAAGATCATCAAACGCCGGCGCCAAAACTATTTGGCAACAATTTAAGCAGCATCGAAGCAATGCTACATGCTGCTGATGTAGCTAGCTTTGGTAATGCCGATGCAGAAAACTTCCTGTGGCCGGTTAATCGCAAGCAATCACGCCAGTTGCTGGATTTTTTTGTCACCAACTGCCTGGAAGACTTTGGTCGGTATCAGGATGCTATGGCTACCAATGAATGGTCCATTTACCACTCAAGACTGTCGTTTTCATTGAATACAAAAATGCTAAGCCCGCTGGAAGTCGTGCATAAAGCCCTGGCATTCTGGCAGGACAATCAAGAAAAAATAACGCTGGCACAAATTGAAGGTTTTGTCCGCCAAATTATTGGCTGGCGTGAGTTTGTACGAGCCATTTACTGGCATCATATGCCCGAGTATAAAAGCCTGAACTATTTTGAATTCGACCGCTCATTGCCCGCCTATTACTGGAATGGCGAAACCAAGATGTCCTGCATGCAGCAAAGTATTCAGCAATCTCTGGATTATGCTTATGCGCATCATATTCAGCGCTTAATGGTTACCGGCAACTTTGCCTTGCTGACAGAAATTAACCCGGATCAGGTAGATGACTGGTACTTGGGCGTGTACATAGACGCTATTGAATGGGTCGAAATGCCAAATACACGTGGTATGAGCCAGTATGCCGATGGCGGCATTGTGGGCTCTAAACCTTATATTTCCAGCGGGCGCTATATTAATAAAATGAGCAATTACTGTGCGTCCTGTCACTACAATGTGAACCAAACCACTGGCGATAACGCCTGCCCTTTCAATAGTTTATATTGGCGCTTTATAGATAAACAGCAGCAACGCTTGCAAGATAACCACCGTATGCGCATGATTATCAGCCTATGGGGCAAACGCGACCCGGACGACAAAAAAGCTATCTTAGCGCAGGCACAACAACACTTAATCCATATTGAATCACTGTAACGACAAGGAAATCACTATGCGGGCTATTCTGGTTACGACCTTCCTGAGTTTTGTTTTTATTAGCGGCTGCACCCACGAGCCCACGCCAATTGCCCCACCCGTTGAAAACTTTGATGTGCAAAAATATGGCGGTACCTGGTATGAAATTATGCGTCTGCCCCACTCGTTTGAAGAAGGCCTGCAGCGTGTAACAGCGGAGTATCGCTTAAATGGTGATGGGTCGTTGGAAGTAACCAACCGTGGTTATCATGTTGACGAGCAGGAATGGCAGACAGCAATAGGCCGCGCCGTGCCTTTAGAGGCTGGAGCTGGCATGTATAAAGTTACTTTTTTCTGGCCGTTCTATGGGGGGTATTACGTGACGTGGTTGGGCGATAACTATCGTTACGCCATGGTAACTAGTGATAGTCCGGATTACTTTTGGCTGTTAGCCCGCTCGCCTCAGGTGCCACAAGACATTGTGGATTTAGCGATGGCGCAAGCCAATGAATGGGGAATTGATAGCAGCCAGTTGCTCATGGTTGAGCAACCAGCCGCTAACTAATTACTTACTGCGGACGACGGCTGCGCTTCGCATCACCGCGAGGTGCGCCACGTTCGCCACCCTTAGCAGCTTGGAAACGTGGTGGACGACCACGGTCAGTGCGCTCAGAGCGTTCACCGCGAGGCTTACGAGTAATGCTTGCATCAACTCGCTCCAGTCCCATTTGCTGCTGACGTACACGCGCACGTTGCAGTATTTTCATCACGCCAGTTGGCATGCCTTTTGGCAATTCAACCAAACTATGACCTTCAAATAACTGGATTTGGCCAATAAAGCGGCTGTCCATGTCGGCTTCGTTCGCAATAGCGCCAACGATGTCCTGTGGACGAGCGCCATGGTCACGACCAACCTGAATTTTATAGGTATCAAATTCAATGTCGGCGCCACGTGGCGCACGGTCTTTACGTACTGCGCGCTGTGGGCGCTCATCACGACTATCACGGCTGTTACGTGCAGAACGTTCCTGACGCTCTGGACGCGGTGCTGGATCGTCTTTCACATACAGTGGACGCTGCTTGTTATGTTCTGCCAATAATGCCGCAGCAATTTGCAGTGGCGTTAAATCACTGGCTGCACACATTTGTTCAGCTAATTTTTCCAAACCTGACAAGTCTTGTTCAATAACAGACTTCGCCAAAGTTTCCTGCAATTTCTGCTGACGGTGCGCACTCAATTCTTTGGCGTTTGGCACTTCAAAGAACTGGATACTACCGTTAGTTAACCGCTCGTAGTGACGTAACAAATGACGCTCACGCGGACGGAAGAATAAGATGGCTTCACCAGCACGGCCAGCACGACCAGTACGGCCAATGCGGTGTACGTATGATTCAGTATCACCTGGTAAATCGTAGTTCACCACGTGAGTGATTTCAGGAACATCCAGACCACGGGCAACAACGTCGGTTGCCACTAGAATTTCAACGTGACCACTGCGTAATTGATTGACTGTTTGCTCACGTTGTACCTGATTCAAATCACCACTTAACGGCGATGCTTTGAAGCCATGACCCTGCAGTTGCTCTGCTAGTGTCATGGTGTCCTGACGGGTACGCACGAATATCAGCACGCGCTGGTATTCCATGGTTTCCAGCAGACGGGTAAGTGCAGTCAGTTTGTTCAGACCACTCACTTGCCACGCTTTTTGAGTGATAGTAGCGTTTTCACGCTTAATCGCTTCAATTTGTATGTTAAGTGGTTGGTTGTTGTTTGAATCAACTAAGAAGGTTTTCGCTAGCTTGCGGATTGGCGCAGGCATAGTGGCAGAAAACAATGCACGTTGAGACGTTGGCGGCACTGCAGCCATAATAGTTTCGATGTCTTCAATAAAGCCCATGTTTAACATTTCATCGGCTTCATCTAATACCGCTAAACGTAATCCGTTTAACTGCAACACACCTTTTTTCAGCAAGTCTAACAAGCGGCCAGGAGTACCAACAACGACCTGGGCACCGCCACGCAATGCTTTAATTTGTGGTGCGAATGCCGCGCCACCGTATACAGTTGCCACTTCTACGCCGCGCATATCTTTGGCGAAGTCAGTAATAGCTGCTGATACCTGAATAGCAAGTTCACGCGTTGGTGCTACCACCAACATTTGTGTCTGGCGCAATTTAGCGTCCAGTACAGACAGGCCAGGCAAACCAAAGGCTGCGGTTTTACCAGTACCAGTTTGTGCTTCACCCAGCACGTTTTTTCCTTCCAGCAATGCAGGCACAGCCTGAATCTGAATAGGAGTCGGTTGGGTAAAATTAAGAGTTTCCAGGCGCTTTAAGATAGCCGCAGGCAAAGCCATATCCGCAAAGGATATGCTTGAAGATACTTCAGACATAATATGCTCACTTTATTTCTGTTACGCGTTGTTGTCGTGTGTGTTTGCGCTTTCGATAAGTCAACAAACGGAACTACGAACAAATTACAGACAACGTAACGGCGTTAAATAGGGGGTAAACGCCCAGCAACAGAAATCTTCGAACGCTCAGGTTGGAACTGGCTTTACTGCCAATATTAGCCTATGTTCAGACGACCGGAAAAGGCGCTGCTACCCCACGAAAATCAAGGGTGAACCGCTCCCATCTTTGGCGGTCGTGACCTTGAAGCGGCGAACTATACGTAAAAGTTATGCTAAGGTCAAGCGAGCGACTAAAAATCGACCACTTTATTTTGATTTTTAAGAGTTTTTGAACGAAATTGAACTGATACGGCCAAAATGGAATACTAACTACATACAGATAATCAATTATGTTTTCAGAACAGCGAAGCGCATTTTTGGTGTCCACATTTTCAAATGGAGGATAACGATGGCTACACATAGCATGACATCGCTAATGAAATCAGACATATATATTGACGGTCACTGGATTCCAACGGACTCACGCTTCAGCGTAAGCAATCCAGCTACCGGTGAAACCATCACAGAAGTTGCCGACGCTGACGAAGCAATTGCCGAGCGCGCAGTTGAAGCGGCGCATCAGGCGCTACCGTCATGGCGGGCAAAAACGCCACGTGAACGTGGTGATTTACTGCGTAAATGGTATCAGGCCATTTTGAACAACAAGCAAGCCTTGGCTGAACTGATGAGTGCCGAGCAAGGTAAGCCTATCGCTGAAGCTGCCGGCGAAATTGAATATGGCGCCAGCTTTATTGACTGGTTTGCCGGCGAAGCCGAACGCGTTTATGGTGATGTTCTACCTATGACTGCGGCCGATAAGCGCAGCTGGATTA
Source organism: Idiomarina sp. (assembly GCA_040882145.1). Lineage (GTDB taxonomy): Bacteria > Pseudomonadota > Gammaproteobacteria > Enterobacterales > Alteromonadaceae > Pseudidiomarina. The sequence goes on along the minus strand of JBBEBU010000006.1, from coordinate 12,927 downwards.
TAAAACAGCCAATTGGTGTTTGTGCTGCTATTACGCCGTGGAACTTCCCCAACGCCATGATTACCCGCAAGGTTGCACCTGCACTTGCAGCGGGTTGCACCATGGTCGTGAAACCACCGCAGCTTACCCCGTTATCAGCGCTGGCGATTGCTCAGTTAGCCAGTGAAGTTGGTATTCCTGACGGTGTGTTAAATATAGTGCCGAGCACCGACTCGAAAAATGTTGGTAAAGTACTCACCACCCATCCGTTCGTGCGTAAGTTTACTTTCACCGGTTCTACCGAGGTTGGTAAAATCTTAACCAAGCAATGTGCTGACACAGTGAAGAAAGTGTCTATGGAGCTTGGTGGCAACGCGCCTTTCCTAGTGTTTGATGACGCCGATCTTGACCTGGCGGTTGAACAACTTATTGCCTGCAAATTCCGTAATGCCGGACAAACCTGTGTTAGCGCCAACAGGGTTATTGTGCAGGAAAGCGTTGTTGATGAATTTATCAGTAAGCTCAAACCCGCAGTAGAACGACTAAAAGTTGGTCCTGGCGATGCTGAAGACGTAGATTTTGGTCCGCTGATTGACCAAGATGCCATTACCAAAGTTCAACGCTTAGTAACTACCGCGCAAAGTGACGGTGCCAAACTCGTTACCGGTGGAAAGCAATTATCCGACCTTGGTGACTTGTACTTTGCCGCCACCATATTGCGTGATGTCACGCCCAAAATGGACGTGGTACAAGAAGAGATATTTGGTCCTGTAGTAGCTATCACCACCTTCGCTGACGAAGAAGAAGGCGTAGCCATGGCCAATGATACGGACTTTGGCTTAGCCGGTTACTTCTGTGCTGGTGACGTTGCCCGTATATTCCGGGTTAGCGAGCAGCTTCAGTGCGGCATGGTAGGCATTAACGCCGGTGCTATTTCACATGCGTACAACGCCTTTGGCGGAGTTAAGCAGTCAGGCGTAGGTCGTGAAGGCTCGAAATATGGTCTGGAAGAGTATATGGAAGCGAAAACTGTTGTGCTTGGCGGGTTAGGTTAATGACCGACCTAAGTAGTTTACGCCATGCTTTCGCCAGCGGTATTACCAAACCGCTGGCGTGGCGCCGTGAGCAGCTCGGGTTATTGCAACAGTTGCTGCGCGAGCATGAAACTGAGCTGATGCACGCACTGCAACAAGACTTGGGTAAACCGGCCGCAGAAAGCTGGTCTACCGAGCTTGGTTTTTTACATCGCGATATTCGCCATACGCTAAAAAACTTATCGCGCTGGAGTAAGCCGCAGCGCGTTAAACAAACGTTATTAGCCTGGCCAGGCCGCAGTGAAATAAGACCGGAACCACTTGGCGTGGTGCTTATTTTGGGCGCCTGGAATTATCCGCTGCAATTGTTGCTAAGCCCACTGGTGGCTGCTACTGCCGCCGGTAACTGCGCGGTTATTAAACCGTCAGAACTAGCCCCAGCTACCGCCGCTTTGCTGGAAAAGCTAATCCCGGATTATTTATCCGGCAGTTGTGTGCGTATTGTTACGGGTGACGCTGAGATAGCTTCAAAGCTGCTGGAGCAACGTTTCGATCATATTTTTTATACCGGTGGCAGTCGCGTTGGTAAAATTGTCATGCGTGCAGCCAGCGAGTTTCTGACCCCAGTAACCCTTGAACTTGGTGGTAAAAGTCCGGCGGTAGTATTAGCCGATGCCGACCTTAAGGTTGCCGCCAAACGTATCGCCTGGGGCAAATGGTTAAATGCCGGGCAAACCTGCATAGCGCCTGACTACTTGTTGGTTGAAGATGCAGTGTACGACAAGTTCATTGAAGCCTTAAAGTCGGCGGTAGCAGAGCTTTATGGTGAGCAAGTAGCTGACAATCCGGATTTTGGGAAAATCATTAACGCACAGCATTGGCGACGCCTGGACGGTTACTTAAGTGACGGGAAAGTTGCCTATGGCGGCCAGCGAGATGAAGCTAGTCGTTTTTTTGCCCCCACCCTGCTTACCGATTGCAGTAACGAATCGGCGGTAATGCAGGAGGAGATTTTTGGGCCTATTTTACCAATAGTTAAAATTCGTAATTTAGCCGAGGCTATTGACCTGATTCAGGCACGACCAAAACCTTTAGCTCTGTACGGGTTTACCACGAGCGCTAAAGCGATTGAACAGTTGGAACAGGTAGCCGCCGGGAGCCAGTGTTTTAACGACACCCTGATGTTTATGCTTAACCATAACCTGCCTTTTGGTGGTGTTGGCAATAGCGGCATGGGTCGTTATCACGGCTATTTTGGTTTCACCACCTTTAGCCATATGAAAGCGATAATGAAACGCAGCAGTTGGCCGGATCCTGATTTTCGTTACCCCCCTTATACTGGCTTTAAAGACAAGCTCATGCGCTGGCTAACTGGCGGTAGTAAATAGCACCAGCTAGCCAGGCCGCCTTGAAAGCTCTGCAGTTACCCCCCATTACTGATAACAACGTTATTTAACCAGCATCACGAGGCTACGTGTGAATAGAGCAAATATTGTCGACATAACGCCCGATAACTTCCAGCAAGTTATTATTGAAGGGTCGCGCGAAAAATTAATCGCTGTTTATTTCTGGGCGGCGGGCTATGAGCCCTGTGAACAACTGAATCCCGTGCTGGAAAAAATTGCCGCCGACTATCCCGAGCAGTTGCTTCTGGCCAAAATTAATTGTGAACAACAGCAACAGCTAGCCATGCAATTTGGCGTGCAAAGTTTGCCTACCGTAGCCTTGTTTAAAGACGGTCAGCCAGTTGATGGTTTCGCCGGAGTTGAGGCTGAATCACAAATCCGCAATCGCTTTGAAGAACACCTGCCAAGTGCAACCGATGATTTAGTGAAACAAGTTGAACAAGAACTACAGGCCGAAAATTACGAGCAAGCCTATACCCTGGCTAAACAGGCTTACGACTTAAATCAGGAAGACGCCAGAGTACGCTTGATGTTAGCCGATGCGGCCACTAGTTTAGGGCGCATTGAACAAGGTAAAGAATTACTGAACACCATTAAACTGGTTGATCAGGACGGCTACTACCAACATGTGGTAGCCAAACTGGAGCTTGCTGAACAAGCTGCTGATTCGCCAGAACTGCGCGCTCTGGCCGAACGTTTGCAAGCAGCCGAACAGGACCACCAGTTGCGATTACAGTACGCGCTGGCTTTGCAACAAGCGCATCGTAGTGAGGAAGCGCTGGAGCACACCTTCATTGTATTGAAGCAGGATTTAAACGTTGATGGTGCCCGCAAACAAGCGCTGGATATGCTCAATGCACTCCCTGCGGGTGATCCTCTGGCAGCACGTTATCGTAGAATTTTATACAGCATGCTTTATTAAGCGGCTGTAACTAGTAATGACTTTGGCCGGTTCCCTCAGACCGGCCTTTTTTTTGCCGCAATTTGGGTGTTTCGGCGCAAAAGCGATGAATTTCGTTAATCCCACGATAGTTAGCCACCCAGAATCGCGCTGGTCAGCTTGCTGCCAATCGCGGCTTGCGCTACGATTGGCCAACTTTGCGCCAAGCGTTATGCAGCCAACGCAATTCATATAAAACCACGATAATAATTAAAACAGGCTAGGGAATTTATGAGCACACAACGTGAGCAGTTCAGCTCAAAGCTCGGATTTATATTAGCAGCCGCGGGTTCAGCCGTTGGCATCGGTAATTTGGTAGGTTTCCCAGTTGCAGCCACCAAAAATGGTGGTGGTGCTTTCTTACTTATATACGCCGCATTCGTACTATTCATTTGCCTGCCGGTGATGCTAGCGGAAATGGGTTTGGGCCGACGTGCGCAGCGCAGCCCTTATGGCTCCTATAGCGCCTTAGGTGGCGGTACCAAACGTTGGAAGTTTGCTGGTTTTCTGGCTACTTTAACGCCGTTTATGATTGCCATATTTTATATGGTGATCACGGTTTGGATATTCGGTTATTTGTTTCAGTCCGTTACCGGTAACCTAAGTACAATTGCCGCCGACGATTACTTCGGTAAGTTCGTTAATAATTACAGCTTCGTGTTTTATCTGGCTGCCGTTACCGTCATTGTGAACCTGATATTGGTTGGCGGGGTACGCGCAGGCATTGAGCGCGCCTCAAAAATACTCATGCCAGCATTATTCATTATGCTTATTCTGCTGGTGATTTTCGTACTGACGCTGGACAACGCAAGCACTGGCGTGAAGTTTTATTTAGTGCCGGATTTCAGCCAAATTGACAGCACCGTCATTAATGGCGCGCTTTCTCAAGCATTTTTCTCACTGTCACTAGGTATGGGTATTCTGATTACCTACGGCTCGTATTTCCGCCGCAGTGACGACATTGTTACTTCGGGTAAATTGGTTGCTTTAACCGACACGGCTGTTGCTTTTACCGCGGGCTTAATGACCTTACCGGCCATTTTCGCCATCTATCCGGACACTAACCCGGAAACGCTTAGCGACTCATCGGTCAGCATGATTTTCTCGTTCTTCCCGAAAATCTTCTTAGCCTTGCAGGCTTCGGTTGGTTATATCGGAGCTAGTATTGCGGCCAGCATTTTCTTCTTACTAATGTTCGTCGCAGCAATCACCTCACTGGTATCTATTATTGAAGTACCTACCGCAGCCATTATTGAAAAACGCAATATCAGCCGCAAACGCGCGTTGGTTTTCATGGGTATCATAGTCACCATCCTGACTATTATTGCGGCAACCTCTTTCGGGCTTATTCCACTATTTTCTAAGTTTGTGGTTTACGCAGGAATGGATAAATCTGTTTTTGATGTTATTTACGACGTGTTCTACGACACTATTTTGCCACTGAACGGTTTGCTGATCTGTTTGTTTGTGCGGGCTCGCTGGAAACGCGACAAGCTTACTGCTGAACTCAGTGAAGGTAATCCTAACTACGCAACATCCTTCCTTGAAAAATACGTAAGCTTTGCGATTGGAACCTTCATTCCGGTAATTCTGGCATTGGTATTTATTAACACCGTACTCACTAAGTTCTTTGCAATATCGCTTATCTGATATGGCTAACGAAGTGTTTCAACAGCTTATTGAGAAACTAAAGACGGCGCACTTACGCGCCGTTTTTTTATGGGATGGCCCACCGCAATGGTGGCAAACCGCCCTCGCCGATTTTAGCGCGAACCTATCGCCCAGCTTACGCTTAGGCGGTGCAGCTAATGCTGAGGTCACCAGATATCGGGATTACCTGGGCGAAAGCTATCAGGAAGTAGTTCTGGATCTATCAGCAGGAATGAATTACGACGCCTTGGCCGCTTTGCATGGCACTGTCACCGGCGGCGGGTGCCTGCACGTGATACTGCAGGCCTCCAGCCCTAGTTCCCAACGTTTAACCGCCTCGGCTGAAGCGTTCGCGACAGTGCAGCATTTAACTCCGACTGAGAACATCCACAGTCAGTTGGAAACTATGCTGCAAGCTGTCAATGATTATCCAACTCGTTCGTACCCCGCCAAGCCAAGCGAACAGCAAAGCGCCGTTATAGATGCCTTAATCAAAAATATCGAAACACCGAATCTACTGATTGCCGATCGCGGACGCGGAAAAAGCACCGCTGCCGGTTTGGCTATTCGCCAATTACTGCAACAGAATACGGCGGCAAGCACTGATCGCAAAGTTGTGGTCACTGCTCCCCGTCGCCGCGCAGCGGCAACTTTGCTTGAGCATGCCGGGGCCCAGTCAAACCAGCTAACCTTTGTTGCCTGGGATCGGTTGCTCCGAGACAATCTGAACCATGCCAATGAACTACTGGTTATTGATGAAGCCGGCGCAATACCGCAGCATATTCTCAAACAATTACTGGCAAAATTTACCGTTTGGATAATGACCACCACGGTGGATGGGTACGAGGGCAGCGGCCGTGGTTTCGCGATTCGCCTGCAGCGCGAAGTTACCGAAACCATGGCTGGCAAAAGTCTGACCTTAACCGAACCCTTGCGCTGGGCCCCCGCAGATCCGGCCGAGCAATGGCTGGCTACTGCCTTGCTTATGAACTCGCAACCGCCAGCTACCCCGCCGGCAACCACAGAGAGTTTAAGCCTGCAACACTGCCACGCCAGTGAACTCAGTGAACAACAACTAACCGACTGCTTTGCCTTGTTAATGGAAGCCCACTATCAAAGTAGCCCGAACGATTTGCGTTTATTACTCGATGATAGCCAGCAACAGTTGTTGCTAGCACTACATGAACAACAGTGTGTTGGTGCGGTTTGGTTGGCTAGCGAGGGGCCCTTACCCACAACACTGCATCAACCTATTGTTAGCGGCCAACGTCGCCCACCCGGAAACCTACTCCCGCAAACTCTGGCTTACCATTTCCAACTAGCGGAGGTGTTAGCGCACAAATGGCTTCGTATCGTGCGTATCGTCGTACCCCAAAACTTACGCCAGCGCGGTGTTGCCACCCGCTTGCTGCGCGACTGTGAGCGCGTGGCAGAGCAAACAGGCTGCGTAGCACTTGGTACCTCCTTCGGTGGCACAAGTGAACTGGTGGCGTTTTGGCAAAAAGCCGGTTATCAACTTGTCCGGCAGTCACAAAAGCTGAACATGGCCAGTGGTTATGCATCTGCCACCATGCTTAAACCCTTGCAACCTTTTGCCGGCGAACTCTCACCCTTAAATACTGCCGCGAAGCTAGCCCAGGCCGAACGCCAGTGGCGTGATCAAGGTGCACTAACCTCAAGCAGCGACAGTGATCTGGTATTGTTGCTTGAACGCCAGCTCACCGCCTTTATAAAAGGTTCGGTGACTTTGCCCGACATTCAGTTTTCGGTTGCTTTATGGGGGCAAATCACTGGCCGGCTACCCGCAGCTTTACAGCAGTGCTTGCAACAGCCTATAGCATTGGCTGAGGTTGCCAAACAGGCGGGCCTGCAAAGCCAGGCAGAACTTTCCCAAGCACTGCGAGCACACTTGCAAAAGCAACGCTAAACCACACTTGTACATGCGAAAACTTGCAAACTGTGCTATCGTTTTTGCTTCATAATTTCTTCAGAATAGCTGATAACGAAAGGGTTCATCATTCATGTCTCGAGTACTCATAATTGGTGCCGGCGGTGTCGCCGGAGTTGTTGTAAAAAAATGCGCAATGTTGCCAGAATTTTTCTCTGAAATTCACCTGGCTAGTCGTACCGTTTCTAAGTGCGAGAAGCTTCAACAAGAAGCAGGCAAAGACCGTGTTGTTGGTGTTTATAAAGTGGATGCCGATAATGCTGATGAAGTAGCCAAGCTGATACGCGAAGTGGAACCAGCGCTGGTTATCAATGTGGCGCTGCCATATCAGGACTTGCCAATTATGGACGCCTGTTTAGAAACCAACGTGCATTATTTGGACACTGCCAACTACGAGCCAAAAGATGAAGCTAAGTTTGAGTACTCCTGGCAATGGGCGTACCAGGACAAATTCAAAGAAAAAGGCTTAATGGCGTTGTTAGGTGCAGGCTTTGATCCGGGCGTAACCAACGTGTTTACCGCCTACGCCGCTAAGCATTATTTTGATGAAATTCATTATTTAGACATTGTTGATTGTAACGGTGGTGACCATGGTCAGGCGTTTGCAACCAACTTTAATCCGGAAATCAACATTCGTGAAATTACCCAACGCGGTAAGTATTGGGAAAACGGCGAATGGATTGAAACCGATCCTATTAGTGTGCGCGAAGACTTAGACTATCCGAATGTAGGTGTACGCCCATCTTACCTGCTGTTCCACGAAGAGCTGGAATCTTTGGTTAAGCACTTCCCAACACTGAAGCGCGCACGTTTCTGGATGACCTTTGGCGATCAGTACTTAACGCATTTACGCGTACTTGAAAACGTCGGCATGACCTCTATTCAGCCAATTGAGTTTAACGGCCAGAAAATTGTGCCACTGGAATTCTTGAAAGCCGTATTGCCAGCACCGGAATCTCTGGCTGAAGGCTATACTGGCATGACTTGTATTGGTACCTATGTTACCGGTATTAAAGATGGCAAAGAGAAAACTATCTTTATCTACAACAACTGCGATCACGCGGTATGTAACGACGAAGTTGGTGCTCAAGCGGTTTCCTATACCACAGGCGTACCAGCCATGATTGCTGCCTCTATGATGCTGCAAAATCACTGGATGAAGCCAGGTGTATGGAACATGGAACAGTTTGATCCGGACGAATTCATGGAACGACTGAATAAATACGGTCTGCCATGGCAGGTGGTTGAATGCGAATCGCCGTTTAAGCGTTAATGTCAATGAGCAACCCTTACCTAAATTCGACCATTCCTTCGCCTTGTTACTTATGTGACGAGGCGTTGTTGAAACGCAACCTTGAGCTCATGCAGCACGTTCAGCAGCAAAGCGGTGCGCAAATTATTCTGGCGTTAAAAGGCTTCTCCATGTGGAGTACTTTTCCACTGGTACGCCAGTACTTAGTCGGTTGTACGGCTAGTTCAGTGTGGGAAGCCCGCCTTGCCGCTGAGGAATTCGGCCGCGAAGTACATGCCTATGCACCGGGTTATAAGTCTCACCAAATAGACACGCTATTACCCTTAGTGAATCATATTTCGTTTAATAGCCTGAACCAGTGGCATACCTATCGTGACCGAACTCTTGCGGCTGGCGTATCACCAGGCTTACGGATTAATCCTGAGCATCAGGAAGCAGAAACTGAACTGTACGACCCAAGTGCACCAGGCTCACGCCTTGGTGTCCGCGTTAGTGAGCTCTCAGCAGAAGCGCTTGATGGCATTGACGGCTTGCACGTACACAACCTGTGCGAATGTGACTCTTATGCCTTAGAGCGCACCTTAGCAGCGGTTGAAGCTAAGTTCGGTAGCTACCTGCATAACATGAAGTGGTTAAATTTAGGTGGCGGCCATTTAATGACCCGTGCCGGATACGATGTTGATCACTTAATCGGGTTACTAAAGCGGCTGCAGGAAACTTACAAGTTGCAGGTCATTTTGGAACCTGGCTCAGCAGTTGCCTGGCAAACCGGCCCGTTAATAGCCGAAGTTGTGGATATTGTTGAGAACGAAGGGCAAATCGCGATTCTGGATATTTCCGCTACCGCGCATATGCCCGATGTACTGGAAATGCCATACCGCCCAATGATTACTGATGCCCGCGAACCTGGTGTGCTTGCGCATACCTACAAGTTAGGTGGCAATTCATGTCTGGCTGGCGATGTCATTGGCTTGTACAGCTTTGCCGAGCCGTTGAAGCCCGGTAGCCGCATTATTTTCGAAGATATGATGCATTATACGATGGTGAAAACCAGCTTCTTTAACGGTGTTGAACATCCGTCAATTGGCATTCTTCGTGAAAGTGGCGACTTTGAGTTAATTCGTAAGTTTGAGTATCAGGACTTCCGCGACCGGTTGTCCTGAGTTTCAATTTAGCGGGTACTATTAGCCGAGAGGGCGTCTTGCTCTCTCGACTACTCGCGCTGGCATTAGATCTGCCATAGCTGCTAGTCTCGTTCGAATGGCCTGATAATTCTCTCTATCTGCTGTTACTGCCTGATAAAGCCACTGATAAGCCTTTTCCAAATCGTAGGGGCTGCCCTTACCGGCAATCAAAATATCGGCTAAACGTAATTGTGCCGGTAAGCTACCTAACGAGCTGGCTTCGCGCAGATACAATATGGCTCTTTCAACATCTTCTTGCACTAACACGCCTTCATGATAATACCGCCCCAGTTGCTCAAGCGCTTCAGGTAAGCCTTGCTCAGCAGCAATTTCCATGTAACGTAGGCCAAGCTCTTCATTACGCTCGTAACACACATTCCACGCCAACATATCACCGTATAAAAACTGATAAGTTGGTCGTTTTTCAATTTCTGCCTGGGCTTTTATATCTTGTACGAGCTGGCATCTATCAACCTCACTTACCCTATTTAAATGCGTGTTTTGCCGGAACATTGCAATCAAATCCGCATCGGTATAAAGCTGCACAGCCTCTAAATCCTGAGCATAAGAAACGCTTGGCTGTAGTACCGCCAATGCCAATGATATAGCGCTAAAGGAAATTCCTCTGCTCATGCCTAACTCCTCAACTTCTACCAATAATTTATATATCGGCAACTCGTCGAAAGTCTTAACTACAAAGCGAGCTTAAGCCGGGTCTCTTGCATAGTAAGACAAACCTTGCAGTACCAACTCCGGACGTTCTTCACCGCGACGTTTAATATCAGCAGGCAATAATGGGTATGAGCCACCGGTTAATAGTAATCGGTAATCGGACCAATCTAACTCGGTTTCGGTAACGCTCAGGGCTTGTTTTATAATGCCAACAAAAGCGTTTACACAACCATCCTGCAACCCTTCTGGCGTGCTAGATCCCAGATGGTTGGCGCGGCCATAGGCTGTATCATTTACAAACACACGGCGCGATCGCGAGGTAATAGCTGTAACCATAAGCTCTACCCCCGGAATAATCCAGCCGCCTAAATGGGTGCCATCGGCGGCTAGCCAATCCACTGTAATGGCTGTTCCTGCATCAATAATAACGGTGTTTTTTGGCTGCTCCATGTGCGCGGCAATAAGCCCCAACCAACGATCAACACCCAAAGTACTATGCTCCGCGTATGCGTTGGTTACTCCAAAGGCGTCAGCTTCAGTAGCGACCACAGTCACCTTTATCTGATGTGACGCAAAATAATCTATCAACGCTGAACTCTTGGCATCGTCACTAACACTACTTAGCCAGGCGTGATCAATATCCGCCCCCGGCTTCCAGTTCGTTAACTCTTCAAAGGACCCAGTAAACACAGGTTCAAGGCGACCTTCGTTGTCCAGGTTCGCAATTTTAATACGGGTATTGCCAGCATCTATAAGTAACTTCATCTTATACCTCGGCCACATCTCTGATACTTAATTCACCGGCGTGAAATCGTTCCACTTGACCGTTTCTTTCCACTAGTAAGGCACCATCATCGTCGATACCCACGGCAAGCCCAACCACATTTTTAGTTCCCATAACTAAGGTCACGGGTTTTTGGTAGAACTTGTCAAACCGTTGCCAACTCTCAAGCATAGGCGCAAGACCTTCGCTGTCGTATGCTTGCAAGCGGCGATAGCATTCACTAACCATTTTGGCTGCCCAGTAATTACGGTTCAGTGCGGTTGGTAGTTCACTGGCGAGATCTGTCCACGGCTGGTCAATGTTCTTGGTTGTACTTGGCATGGATAAGTTCAACCCTATTCCCACCACCACATGTGCGGCTTCACTAGCGTGACCTTCTAACTCAACCAAAATCCCGGCAATCTTTTTATTATTTACATACACATCGTTCGGCCACTTCACCTGTACGTTCTGAACCCCTGCACTAGCAAGCAGCTCGGCAATACCGACACCGAGTGCAACACTCAGCCCCATAGCAGCACTTAAACCTCTCGCCAGCGGCCAGTACATGCTTAAGTATAGATTAGTACCAAAAGGCGAATGCCACTGTCGGCCACGTCGACCGCGACCTGCGGTTTGCGCTTCTGCCAGCACCGTAAGACCGGCAGTGGGATTGGTCATGCGGAGTTCTTTAACCACGTCATTACTTGAGGTTACAACACGCTGCAACTGCAACGGCAATTGAATATTTGCAGCAACCAGATAATCCTGAATCTGCCGCTGATGCAATAGCTGCAATGGGCTGGCTAACCGATACCCCTTACCGCTAACTCGAAATACTTCCAGCCCAAGTTGCTGCAGCGTTTCGATATATTGGTTGATAGCAGTGCGTGAGATGCCACCTAACTGCTCACCCAGCCGCTCGCCAGAATGAAACTCACCGTCAGCCAGAACCTCGATAAGTTGTTCAATCCGGCGCGTCTTATTCTGTGTTGTCATATAATGAACAATCCATGGTTATCTAATATTCTTACTTCAGGCTCAAGTAATACACCGTATTCCTGCTCTACACGTTCCATTATATGCTGCGCTAATGCAATAACATCAGCGCCGGTTGCGTTCCCCGTATTCACTAATACCAGAGCCTGGTTCTGATGTACCGCCGCGGCATTTTTGGAATACCCTTTTAGCTGTAAATTATCAATCAGCCAACCTGCTGCAAGCTTTACCCTGCCATCGGCCTGCGGAAACCTGGGTAGCTCCGGATAGCTAACTGCAAGCTTCGCAGCGTCATCGGCTGCTAGTGAAGGGTTTTTAAAAAAGCTGCCAGCATTCGGCAACTCCTGAGGATCTGGTAATTTAGCTTGACGAATAGCTATTACTTGCGCAGCAATATCCGTGGCTGAAGCATTTTTTGGTAATTGGGATAAAGGCCCGTAACTAAGCTCCGGTTGCCAGTGCTTTGGCAACCAGAAGTTTACTTTGGTAATCAGGTATCTTTGTGGATTCTGTTTAAACACACTGGAACGGTAGGCAAACTGACAGTCGCTTTTTGAGAAGGTATTAAACGCCAACTTCGTTCTGTCCCATACCTCGACAGTTTCAATATAACGTTCAATTTCAACGCCATAAGCGCCAATATTCTGAACAGGGGCGGCGCCGACGGTGCCCGGTATCAGCGCCAAGTTTTCAAACCCATTCATGCCCCGCGCTAAGCAGTTCGTTACCAGATCATGCCAATTTTCACCCGCACCAACACTCAACGAAAAACCGTTAGGTTTTTCTTCTATAGCAATGCCCCGCAGTTCGTTTTTCACAATAAGGGTGTCAAAGTCACTGGTAAACAAGGTATTGCTACCACCACCGAGTACATAATAGTCTTGGTCAACGGGCAAATACGCACATTGTTGCGCTTCTTCCAAGCGAATAAGCGAACGCCCGGATACCTCAATACGAAAGGTATGCAGGGGAGCTAGTGGAATCGAATGCTGGGTATGTAATTTCATGAGCCTATGTTACTTAATTAGCTCGAAACAGGGAAGGCGTAGCCTGCGGTTCTACCGCAGGTGGGGTATCGCCGGTATCGATAATGCCTGGCG
>JBBEBU010000005.1:0-28612 GCA_040882145.1 Idiomarina sp. | reverse complement strand
GTTGCGAAATGCAACCGGCTTAATTAAAACCGTCAACATATAGTAGGACGGGTCAGAACTTCCAAGCTAACTTACCATCGGGGAACTTAATTCCCAACGGGGAACCAATTATTCCCATAGGGGAACTTAATTGTTGTACACAATATTAACTATCTTACTACCGATAACTATCCACCGCAGGGCAGCTACAAATCAGGTTGCGGTCGCCGTAAACGTCGTCAATACGGTTTACCGAAGGCCAGAACTTGTTCACTGCCACGGCTGGTACCGGGTAGGCTGCGGTTTGGCGGTCGTAGCCGCGTTCCCAGTTGTTATCAATAATATCAACCAGGGTGTGCGGTGCGTTGTGCAGCGGGTTGTCAGACTCGCTCCACTGCCCGTCGGCAATTTTCTGGGCTTCTTTACGAATAGAAATCATAGCTTCAATAAAGCGGTCTAATTCAGCTTTTGACTCTGATTCGGTTGGCTCAACCATTAAGGTGCCAGCTACTGGAAAGCTCATGGTTGGTGAGTGGAAACCGTAGTCCTGCAAACGTTTGGCAACGTCCATTTCGGTTACGCCACAGCTGTCTTTTAATGGGCGCAGGTCAATAATGCACTCGTGCGCAACGCGGTCGTTACGGCCTTTGTACAGAATATTGAAATGCGGGCTTAGTTTTTTGGCAACGTAGTTGGCATTCATAATGGCCACTTCAGTTGCTTCACGCAGGCCGCGGCCGCCCATCATGGCAATGTACATCCATGAAATTGGTAAAATGCTGGCACTGCCGTATGGCGCCGCAGAAACCGCACCATTGTCTAAGCCTGTGCCCGGAATATGAATCACCGAGTGGTTTGGTAAGAATGGCTCAAGGTGCTTTTTCACACCAATAGGGCCCATGCCGGGGCCGCCGCCGCCATGCGGAATACAGAAGGTTTTGTGTAAGTTCAGGTGCGACACGTCAGCGCCAATGTAACCCGGTGAGGTAACCCCTACTTGCGCGTTCATGTTGGCGCCGTCCAGGTATACCTGGCCACCGTGCTCGTGCACCAGCTCACAAATGGCTTTAATGCCTTCTTCATACACACCGTGCGTAGAAGGATAAGTAACCATAATGCATGACAGGTTATCGCCCGCTTCTTCGGCTTTGGCGCGCAAGTCGGTCATGTCTACGTTGCCGTTTTTGTCACAGTCAACCACCACAACTTTCATGCCCATCATTTGTGCCGACGCTGGGTTGGTACCGTGCGCTGAGCTTGGAATTAGGCAAATATTGCGGTGCTGGTCGCCACGGCTCTGGTGGTATTTGTGAATGGCCAGCAAGCCGGCATATTCACCTTGTGCACCTGAGTTCGGCTGCATCGAAAGCGCGTCGTAACCGGTAATGTCAATTAACCAGGTCGCCAGGGTTTCAATCATTTCCTGGTAACCCGCGGCTTGTTCCAGTGGGCAGAACGGATGCAAGCGACCAAACTCAGGCCAGGTAACCGGAATCATTTCTGCTGTTGCGTTCAGCTTCATGGTGCATGAGCCCAGCGAAATCATGCTGTGGTTCAAGGCTAAATCTTTGTTCTCAAGCTGCTTAATGTAACGCAGCATTTCAGTTTCTGAGTGGTAGCTGTTAAATACCGGATGCGTCAGAATGTCTGATTTGCGTAATAATTCAGCCGGAATGGATTCTACTTCGCCACCCGCAACACGGCTGTCTAACATATCAATATCAAGGCCGTGATCGTCACCAAATAACACGGTGAACAAGGTCAGAATGTCAGCACGGGTTTTGGCTTCGTCCAAGCTCACACCAAATACGCCGCTGCCGTCTACGCGCAGGTTAATTTCGGCGTCTGCAGCGCGATCAATCAGCGCATCGGCGTTACCGTCAAATTTAAAGGTTAAGGTGTCAAACCAGTGCGAGTTAACCAGTTCAACGCCTTTGTCTTGCAGGCCTAAGGCAACAATGTCGGTTAACCGGTGAATGCGTGAGGCAATGGTGCGCAAACCTTGCGGGCCATGATACACGGCATAAAACGAGGCCATGTTAGCCAGCAATACCTGAGCCGTACAAATGTTCGAGTTGGCTTTTTCGCGGCGAATGTGTTGCTCACGCGTTTGCATGGCCATGCGCAGTGCCTGATTGCCGCGGCTGTCTTTTGACACCCCAATAATACGGCCTGGCAGTGAGCGCTTAAATTTGTCACGAGTAGCGAAATAAGCGGCATGTGGGCCGCCGTAGCCCATAGGCACGCCAAAGCGCTGGGCAGAACCCAAGGCAATGTCAGCACCCATTTCGCCAGGTGACTTCAGCAGTACCAGGCTCATAATGTCAGCGGCAACAGCTACGACACCTTTTTGCTCCTGCACGGCTGCAATGGTTTGTTCCAGATTATGCAACTGGCCCTGGTTGTCCGGATACTGCAATAAGGCGCCAAATACGTCGTGTTGGTTGGCTTCTGCCACTGGCCCAACAATAACTTCAAAACCGAACATTTCAGCGCGGGTTTTTACTACATCAATGGTTTGGCGGAATACGTTGTCGGCTACGAAATAGCTGTTTGATTTGCTTTTGCTCACGCGCTTGGCCATGGCCATAGCTTCGGCTGCGGCGGTGGCTTCATCAAGCAGTGACGCACTTGCCAGCTCTAAGCCGGTTAAGTCTATGGTCATTTGCTGGAAGTTCAGCAGTGATTCTAAGCGGCCTTGCGCAATTTCCGGCTGGTACGGCGTGTAAGCGGTATACCAACCCGGGTTTTCCAGTACGTTACGTAAAATCACATTTGGCACCACAGTGTCGTAGTACCCCATACCTATGTACGAACTGAACACTTTATTCTTCGCTGCAATTTTGCGTAGTTTCGCTAAAGCTTCACCTTCAGTTTGTGGTTCACCAACGGCTAAAAATGGCTCGCGTAAAATAGAGCCAGGCACCGTGTCTTTGGTCAGCGCTTCCAGCGAATCAACGCCAAGCTCGGCCAGCATAGCTGCCGTTTCGTCATGGCTTGGGCCAATGTGGCGGCCAATAAATTCATCGTGGTTTTCTAACTGTTGCAGCGTGGTAGTGGTCATGTACATCATATCCCATAATCGTGGGTTGAATTTCAGGTTTGGGGTAAAACGCAAAACCCCGGCTAAAGTAACCGGGGTTCATCCTTGACTCGCGCTTCCTTATTCTTCGTCAATAACGGCTTGGTAGCCGTCAGCGTCAAGCAAGCTGTCTACTTCACTAGCGTCATCCGCCTTAATGCGGAACAACCAACCGTCGCCGTAAGGGTCGTTGTTTACGGTTTCCGGCGCGTCTTCTAATTCTTCGTTCACAGCAATCACTTCACCACCAATTGGGGCGTAAATGTCAGAAGCTGCTTTTACGGATTCAGCTACGGCAACGTCATCACCGGCAGCAACTTTGTCGCCCACATCCGGTAATTCTACAAACACCATGTCACCCAACAGGTCTTGTGCGTGTTCACTAATACCAATGGTATAAGTGCCGTCGCCTTCATTGCGAACCCACTCGTGAGTTGCTGCGTATTTTAGTTCTGCAGGGATGTTGCTCATACTGATAATTCCTCGGTCATTAATTTTGGTTGTTCGTTACAAATCAGTTCGCTTCGGCTGATACCTTTAAAGTACCGACTTGCCGTTACGCACAAAAGCTGGTTTTACTATCGATACTTTAACTAATTTCTTGCGCATTTCCACTTCAGCAGTTTCACCGAATGGTTTAGGCACTCGCGCCATGGCAATAGAAAAGCCAAGTGTTGGTGAAAACGTACCTGAGGTAATAATACCTTCACCGCCGTCAACAATCACTTTCTGCCCGTGGCGCAGTACGCCTTTTTCTTTCATTACCAGGCCAACCAGCTTGTCGTAACCAGCTTCTTTTTTCGCTTCCAGCGCAGCGCGACCAATAAAATCACGCTCTTGCGGCTCAAATGCCACGCTCCATTCCATATTCGCTGATAGCGGTGTAATGCTTTCGTCCATGTCCTGACCGTACAAGTTCATGCCCGCTTCTAAACGCAGGGTATCGCGTGCAGCTAGGCCTGAAGGTTGTACGCCAACGTGCAGCAAATCGTTCCACAAAGCTTCCACTTTGTCGGCGGCAACCACAATTTCATAGCCTTTCTCACCAGTATAACCCGTGGTGGCGATAAAAAGATCATTCACTTGCTGAGATAAAAACGGCTTCATGCCTTTTACTAAGGCAAAATCGTCTTCGCTTAAAATAAGTTTCAGCTTGTCTTCAGCTTTTGGCCCCTGCAGGGCAATCATGGCCAGCTCAGACTGTTCGGTAATTTGTACCTGGAAACTAGAAGCAACCGAGTTGATCCAGTTCATGTCTTTATCACGCGTGGCTGAATTCACCACCAAACGATAAGACTCATCGTTAAAGTAGTACACGATCAGGTCGTCAATAACGCCGCCTTTCTCGTTCAGCATGCTGCTGTACTGCGCTTTGCCTTCAACCGAAAGCTTGGCCACGTCGTTGGCTAACAAATAACGCAAAAACGCTTTGGCTTCACGACCGGCAACATCCACAATGGTCATGTGCGACACATCAAATACGCCTGAGTCGTTGCGTACCGCGTTATGCTCTTCAATTTGCGAGCCATAGTTCAACGGCATGTCCCAGCCGTGAAAATCGACCATTTTTGCGCCAGCTTGCAAATGTGCTTCATAAAGCGGAGTTTTGTTCGCCATGTATTAGTTTCCTGTAGTTTCTGTGCCACTTTGCGCGAGTTCCGCTACAACTGCGGTGAGGCTTTCTTCGCTCTCAGTCTCAGCGTCAAGTGGTTACGAAAAATTGACCCGAATTATAGAACTCTCATAGCGGGTCAACAAATGAATAATACTAATAATTACATTTAAATTATTAATATTTGATTATATTCTATTACAATATTTTATACGTTTTTTCGCTGTTGGGGCATAGTTTAGCATGAAGCAGCTCTCGCTGGATGAATTGCGCGCTTTTGTTAGCGTTATTGAACTGCAAAGTTACACGGCTGCGGGGCAATTACTGGGCCGTTCGCAACCGGCCATTAGTTTGCAGCTTAGGCGGTTGGAAGAGCAGCTGGGCGCCAGCCTGCTAAACCGGCAACGCGGCCGTATTCAGTTAACTCAGGCGGGGCAAGACGTACTGGATATTGCGCGGCAGTTACTTGGCCTGAACGACCAATTGTTAGCGCGCTTTGAACAACATGCTTTAAGTGGCCGCGTTAGGCTGGGTATTCCCAGTGAATTTGCCAGTAAGTTGCTACCCCAATTACTTGGGCAATACACGCAGTCCTACCCCAATGTAGCCTTAGAAGTGACTTCGGCGCTAAGTAAAGACTTACTTGCCCAGCGCACCACACAGAAATTTGACCTGGTTATTGCGCTGCAGGAGCCCACCGAAAAGCCCGCCGGGCATGTGTTAAAACAAGAGGAGCTGGTGTGGGTGGGGCGTCAAAGTGATTTTAGCGAACCAGTGCCGCTGGTGTTTGCCCCCGAGGGCTGTATTTATCGGCGCCGCGCTTTGCAGGTACTGGCCCGCCAGCAAATAACTCAGCGCATAACCTATACCAACGCAGACTTTTCCGGGCTAACTGCCGCTATTGAAGGCGGGCTTGGGTTAACGGTACTGGCACAAAGTACGGTGCCAGAACATTTAGTGAAGTTAACCAGCCTGCCAACATTAGGTGCGGTCAATATCGTGTTGCAACAACAGTGCACCGATAACGCCGCGGCTGATTACTTGGCCAGCTACTTAACCGACTACCTGCAGTCGGCCTAAACTTCGCCTAAAGCTACTTTGGTAAGCCAGCGTTTTAACGGTGGGGTTTTGTTGGCCAGCGCAAAGCCTGCGCCGCGCAGCAACTGCAGCAGTGGCTGGCGATTCCCAAACCCACGCTTAAAGGCTTCCATGGCGGCAATCATGGTAAGTGCCGCCGCCTTGCGTTCGCGTTGATAGGCTTGCAATGAACGGTTTAACTGGCGTTGGTTGGTGGCGCTAAAGGCTTCAATTAATAGCGTCACGTCGGCAAAGCCTAAATTAGCGCCCTGTCCGGCCAGCGGATGAATACTATGGGCGGCATCGCCAACCAAAATCAAACGCTCATGCACCCATTGCTGGGCGTACTGCATTTGTAGTGGAAAGCTCGCCAGTTCAGACGCCACGCTTAAGTTACCCAGTATGCCATTGCTAGCTACCTGCAGGCGGCGCCGGAATTGTTCTGGTTCGGTTTGTTGCAGCGTTACTAATGTTTGCGCCAGCTCTTCGTCACACGACCACACCATGGAACACAAATGCGGATCGGCCAGTGGCAACAATGCCAGTGGTCCGGTGGGTAAAAAAGCTTGCCGCGCCACGCCCTGATGCGGCAGCTCGGTAGCAATAACAGCCACTAACCCGCGTTGTTCGTAGTTCCAGAAGGTTAACGGCAATTCAGCCCAGCTGCGCAGTTGCGAACGCACGCCGTCGGCGGCTATCACATAATCACCCTGCAATTGCTGATTGCCCAGTTGTAGCGTGGCGCCTTCGTGGCTCTGTTGCCATTGCTGCACTTTTGTCTCAGCAACAATGCTTACCCCGGCCTGTTCGGCGGCGTCCCACAGCGCTTGTTCCAACACTTGGTTCTCAACAATAGCGCCAAGATCATCAGTACCAATTTGCCCGGCATGAAAAGCGATATCAGCAAAGCTATTATGCTCCCATACCTGCATGCCGGTGTAAGGGCCAAGGCGTTCCAGTGGCAGCTGTTGCCATACGCCCAGCTCCTGCAACAGCGTGCGGCTGGCATGATTTAACGCACTAACCCGTAAGCCAGGCTCGGCGGTTACGTTCGGTCGCGCGCCCTGCTCCACTAAAGTCACGCGGCAACCACGTTGGCGCAGCCCAAGCGCACAGCTAAGGCCAATTAAACCAGCCCCAACTACTAGTATGTGCTTGCTTGCGCTCATAATTGTACCCGTATTAACAATGTCATTTGCCCATGGCCTTACGTGCAAAGGCGTGCCGCAACGGCGCTACTTTATCCAATGCTAATAACGCCAGATTCCGCGGTGCGGCTAGGGCTGCATAGTTGTTTGAAAAACCATGTACCAGCCATTCGGTTAAGCCAATAGTAATTTGATAGTCCTGTTCCCGGCGTTGCCAGTAGTCGCGTAGGCTATGGTAAGCACCCGCGTCATCAACCTGTTTTAGCGCTGCAACTAAGGCCAGCACATCGCGTACGCCCAGATTAAAGCCCTGCCCGGCAATCGGATGCAACGCATGGCTGGCATTGCCAACCAACACACTGCGGTGGCAGACACTACGTTGGGCCAACTGCAATTGCAGCGGGAACGCCACGCGCTGGCTTATGCCGGTAAAACGCCCGGCGCGAAAGCCGAACTCGGTCTGGCACTGCGCAATAAATTCGGCTTCCGGGCAGGTTAATAAAGCATCGGCACGATCCGGCGTGACACTCCACACCAAACTAGCTACCGCGGTTTCCTGTGGCCCCGGCGGCACCGGCAACAAGGCCATGGGTCCGCTATCGGTAAAACGCTCATAAGCCCAGCCCTTTAGGCTTTGTGCTAACTGCAGCCGACCAATAATACCCACCTGCTGATAGTCGGTGGCCTGCATGGCAATGCCAAGTTGCTGCCGCACCTGCGACTTCTGCCCGTCGGCACCAATCAGTAATTGCACCTGCACCGGGTCAGCGTCAGTTAGTTCCAGCAGCACTTGCTGTTGCTGCTGAGTTACTCCGGTTACCGCTTGGCCACCCAGCCACTTTATATTGGATTGCTGCTGGCAGGCATCAAACAGCACTTGGTTTAACTGCGTTGCAGCTACCACCTGCCCCAGAGCGGCAACCCCTTCATCGGCAGCGTGCAAACGCACCATGCCCGCATGGCCACGGTCACTCACATGAATATGTTCAATGGCGCAAGCATGCTCGGCCAGCGCTGGCCATAACTGTTCCCGCGCCAGCATTTCCACCGTGCCAGCCGCCAGCGCTATGGTGCGTTTATCTCGCGCCGGGCCCGCCGCTTGCGGCTCAATCACCAGTACTTGCCAGTCAGGGCGGCTACGGGCCAACAGTAGTGCCGTTAGTGCACCCACCAAGCCGCCGCCGGCAACACCTACCTGCGCGGTTAGCCCGCTAGTTAGCGCTGCTGCAGCCATGCTTCTATCTCGGCAACCGTTTTGGGCACGGCGGCGGTTAGGTTGTCATGACCTTCTTTGGTAATCACCACATCGTCCTCAATTCGAATACCAATGCCGCGCCAGCGTTGTGCCACGTCGGCATTTGGTGGTATGTAAATACCCGGCTCTATAGTTAATACCATACCCGGCTTAAAACGAATTGGTTTACCGTTTTCGGTATAATTACCAACATCGTGCACATCCAGACCTAACCAATGGCCAAGGCCATGAATGAAATATTGTCGATAGCTGGCATTCTCCCAGTTTTTGCTGAAGCTGCCAGACAAAATATCCAGCTCAATCAACCCCTGGGTAATAGTTCGTGCTGCCGCTTCATGCGCAGCTGGCAAATTGCCACCAGGTTTAGCTTCAGCCAGTGCGGCTTCCTGCGCGGCTAACACCACTTCGTACAGGGCTTTTTGAGTATCGCCAAAGCGGCCGTTAACCGGAAAGGTTCGGGTAATATCAGCGGCGTAGCCCTGATATTCAGCACCGGCATCAATCAGAATCAAATCGCCGTCTTTTAACTGCGAGCTATTGTCGGTGTAGTGCAAAATACAGGCATTTTCGCCACCGCCACAAATAGTGCCGTAAGCCGGATGCAAAGCACCCTGCATGGCGAATTCGTGATGCAGCTCGGCCGCCACCTGATATTCAAATCGGCCCGGTTGTACGAACAACATGGCACGCTTATGCGCCGCCACACTGATGTCAGCGGCTTTGCGCATTAAAGCCAGTTCTTCCGGCTGTTTTAATAGTCGCGCGGCATGCACCAACGGGCGTAAATCAACTAATGCACGCGGTGGCGCATCGCCTTTCTTCGGCGTTTCCCGCAGCAAATTAAACCAGCCCAACACTCGCTGATCGAACTCAGCGTAGGTGCCTTGCGCATAAAACACGGTATCCATTTGGTTCAGCAGGCGCGGCATCCGCTTGTCCAGCTCATCAATGGGCCAGGCCGCATCCATATTAAGGCTAGCCTCGGCCGCAGCCACTCCCAGTCGGCGGCCATGCCAGATTTCGGCGTGGGCATCGCTGGGTTGGCAAAATAGCTGTTCCTGCACATCGGCGTCTGGCGCTAGTACCAGCACCGCGTTGGGTTCGTTAAAACCAGTCAGGTAATAAAAATCGCTGTCCTGGCGAAATGGAAATTCGGTGTCACGGCTACGGGTTAGCTCCGGGGCGGCCGGAATAATCGCAATAGCACCCTGGGGAGCCTGTTTCTGAAGTTGCTTCATTAAGGCCGTGCGGCGCGCTTTAAAACAATCAGCACCCACGGTTTCATGACCATTACTGTGCCTGGCTGTAGAATTCATAAGTCCGTAGTTGTCCA
The DNA here is from genome assembly GCA_040882145.1 of Idiomarina sp. Classification (GTDB taxonomy): domain Bacteria; phylum Pseudomonadota; class Gammaproteobacteria; order Enterobacterales; family Alteromonadaceae; genus Pseudidiomarina. The sequence continues at coordinate 19,126 of JBBEBU010000005.1, read as the reverse complement.
CGCTTTGGTTAGTGTAGAGTTTTCGAGGTTCGGCAGGGGTTACCAGATGTCTGGCCCAGTTCGTTGAAACACAAAATAGCCGATACCCGCAGGTATTCTAAGATTTCAAAGTAAGCTTTTTCGGCTTCCTCTTCTTCTTCAATTTCAAAGTCGAGCTTGGCAATTTCAACCATGTCTTCAATGGCTTCACGCAAGTCTTTCGACACGCTGGCTAAATTCACCTGGTTTACGCCAAAGCCAACTAAAAAGGATTGCACCCAGCCAGTTAGCGCCTGTAAACGCTCATATAATGGCTCGTGGTCGCCGGGTAACAGTGGCTGATAGCTCATGTCAGGATCCGCCAACGCACCGCACACATCATCATACATAGCGTTGAGTTGGTCTTTCACCTGCGGCTGAAATTTTTGCCCTTCATTGGCCAAATCGCTCATCAGCAATAGCCACTCCTCGCCCTCGGTGGCAGCACCACTGGCGATCATGCCGGACAGCATGCCCTGTAGCTCGGCGGCACTGGGCAACAAGCCCTGTTGTTCGAAAAATTCGTTCAAGCGATCGTAATTACGTAAATTGTTGCTGCTCATGCCCACTGATCTCTTTGTGCGTTCTTTAGGTAATCATGTTGGTAATCCTAACACCCACTTTGCAATGGCGCTAGCTGACAAGTGGGGTTGTGGCATGCCATAATAGCTCATAATGATTCACTAAAAGGAAGCGGTTATGTCTGCGCGAGCCATGGATATTACCTTAATGGAACGCTCTTATCGGGTCAGTTGCCCGGCAGGGCAGGAAGTTGCTCTGCAGCAAGCAGCCGATAAGCTGAACGAGCGGCTGCAGCAAACAAAAACAGTGACCAAGCTCACCAACCCGGAACAAATAGCGGTTATGACGTCATTGAATTTGTGTCACGAATGGATGCAACAGGAATCAGAACAAACCAAGCGCATTAAAGCCTTGGAAGAAAAAATTAGTTTGTTACAAGAAACCCTTGAACAAGTTATGGCCGAGCAAAGGCCCGGCCGTAAGTAACCAGTTATGATCGCCTGGGATGTTTGCCAGCAGGCTTATGTCCCTGAGCCGATGCTTTTTACCAAGGGGTTCACTGAATGACTATTGCGCAAGCTCAGCTTGTACTGAGAAGCCTACGGTCACTATTTGCGCCCCGCCTTGAACCAATGGGTTCAAGGGCTACAGCCAGCAGCGGCATCCTGGGTGATCACCCTCTCTTTCATTAGTTTTTGGCTTCGGCCTTCGCCTCGGCTACCAAACGGCGTACGTCTGCTAACAACTCTTGCGAATCGTAAACAATTCCGTCTTTAATGGTGTACTTAATGCCTTCGGTACGCATTGGCTTGTTGTCTTCACTTAACTGAAAGTGACCGGTGCCATATAACACTTTAAAGTTACGCAGCGGGTTTTCGTCAACAATCACCAAGTCGGCTTTTTTGCCTGGAATAACGCTACCAATTTCTTGATCTAAACCTAGAGCTTCGGCACCGTTTAAGGTGGCAGCCTGAATAACTTCCAGCGCATTGAAACCAGCTTCACGCAGTAATTCCAGTTCCCGCACGTAACCAAAACCATAAATTTTGTAAATGTAGCCGGCGTCTGAGCCTGTGGTTACCCGACCGCCATGGTTTTTATAGTCGTTTAGGAAGGTCATCCATTTCTGGTAGTTTTTCTTCCAGGCAATTTCATGGTCAGTGGTCCAGTCGAACCAGTACGAGCCATGTGCATAACGGTTAGGTTCAAAAAAGTCCCACAGTTGCGGCAGGGTGTAATCTTCGTGCCATATCGCCTGACGCTCGCGCATTAAATCACGGCTGGCTTCATAAATAGTTAAGGTTGGGTTAATGGTGAAGTCCAGCTCAATGAGTTCATCACGCACTGAATTCCACTTGTCGCTGCCAGGTTCAGCGGCTTGTTGCCACAACTCACCGGCAGCACCAAAACGGTCTTGCTCGTTGTTGTAGTTATACTCAGGCGAATAGTCCTGAATGGTTTGCTCGGTGAATAGCGCTTCCGGCAAACCGTACCAATGTTCCATGGTGGTCAGGCCCTGGCGCGCCGAATCAACCACATTGGTTTGCATCACGTTTAACTGCGCGTGGTGCATCATGGTGCCAAGATTCTGCTTGTTCGCTTCATCTAATGCAGCGTTCATAATGCGCGGCGGCGCACCAAAGAACTTAATGCCGGCAGCACCTTTCTTGGCAATGTGGCGCACCCAGTCGCGGGCGTCGTCGGCACTGAAGATAGGATCTTCAAAGCCCTGGCCGAAACCTACGTAAGGCACAATGCGCGGCGCTACAATGGTGTTCTTCTCGGCGCGTTGCTGATGCCACTGCACCCAGTCAAAGCCGTTAAAGCTGCCCGGTTCACGGATGGTGGTAATGCCGTGCCCAAGCCATAGCTTAAACACATACTCGGCCGGAATATTCTCCGCTGAACCACCAATGTGGCCATGCATGTCCACAAAGCCTGGCAGGATAAACTTGCCCGTTACGTCCAGCTCCTGATCGCCTGGCTGCGCTTTTGGCCGCCCTTCGCTTTTAATTGGCACACCCGGATAGCCCACATTCACCACCCGGGTGATGCGGTCGTTTTCAATCACAATATCAACCGGACCTAACGGCGGCGCACCTTCACCGCTTACTAAAGTGCCGCCACGTAAAATTAGGCGTTCATAAGGGCCATCGCCTTGATCGCCGCGAGGCGGTGCTTTCGGTGGTGCTGCCTGAGCAGCGGTAAAGCTGAAAAATAGCAGGGCGAAGAAGGATTGCGCTAGCGTTTTACCGATCATTCGTGGCATGGTTAACATCACTTTTCAGGAATTTAGGTGAACTAAGGATAACAACGGAATGCCCGCACAGCAATCGCATCAAAATGAGCGCCAACAACTTCGCCGCGAACTGCAACAACGGCGGCTAGCGTTAAGCGAACTCGACTTGGAACGTGCGGGGCAGCAAGTTAGCGAGCACTTACTTAGCTTACCGCAAGTGCAACAAGCGACCACTATTGGCGGCTACTTCAGTGTTAAAAATGAGCTGGCTACTGGCCCGGCGCTGACCAGCTTACTGGCACAACAAAAACAACTCGCACTGCCAGTATTACATCCTTTTTGTAAAGGTCACTTGCTGTTTTTAAGCTACGGTGCAAACACGCGTTTTGTTCCGAATCGCTATCAGATCCCGGAGCCTGAATTGAACTGTCAACACATAGTGCCGTTAGCGCAACTGCAGGTACTGCTGGTACCTTTAGTTGGTTTTGACGCCCAGGGCAATCGCATCGGCATGGGCGGTGGTTTTTATGACCGTACCTTAAGTGGTTGGCAACAAGGCCGCTATCCGAATTTGCTACCTATAGGTTTAGCGCACAACGTACAGCAGGTCGATAAAATTCCAACCGAGGGTTGGGATGTGCCTTTACCAATGATCATTACACCTTACAAAATATGGCACTTTAGCGACTAATTTGGGTGTATCATTACTATTCATTCAACAGCATGAGTTCCCCCTATGACATCTGCTCAAGATAAACAAAAACAGCAAGCCGCCGAAGCCGCCCTAGAATTCGTTGAGCGTGGCGCTGTGATAGGCGTTGGTACCGGCTCTACGGTGAACTTTTTTATTGATGCACTGGCCACTATGAAAAATGATATCGAAGCCGCCGTATCCAGCTCCGAAGCCTCTACCGCGCGCTTAAAACAACATGGTATTGAAGTGGTTGAGCTGAACAATGTGGCCGATCTGCCGGTGTATGTAGACGGTGCCGACGAAATTGACCAGCACCTGCGTATGGTCAAAGGTGGCGGTGGCGCTTTAACCCGTGAAAAAATCATTGCCGCGGTAGCCAAGAAATTTGTCTGTATTGCTGATGACAGCAAGCTGGTGCAACGTTTGGGGCGCTTCCCTATTCCGGTTGAAGTCATTCCCATGGCGCGCTCTTATGTCGCCCGGCAAATCGTGAAATTAGGCGGTGACCCCGAGTGGCGCCAAGGTTTCACCACCGACAATGGCAACGTCATATTGGATATTCACAATTTTGATATCCTGAACCCGGTGCAACTGGAAGAAGAATTGAATAGTATTGTGGGTGTAGTCACTAACGGTTTGTTCGCTGACCGTGGCGCCGACATTGCTTTGCTGGCCGGGCCTGATGGCATTACCAAAAAGACTCGTTAGTCTGGCTAATTAAACTCACCACGAATTAGGAAAGGATACCGCATGAGTCAGGTTTCGCTCGCCAAAGACAAAATCCAGATTTTACTACTGGAGGGCGTACATGACAGTGCAGTGCGCATTTTACAGCAGCACGGTTACAGCAATATAGAGTTTTTGAAAACCTCGCTTAGCGAAGCCGAGCTGTGTGAAAAAGTAAAAGACGTGCATTTTATTGGTATTCGTTCCCGCACTCAGCTTAGCGCCAAAGTATTCCAGGCAGCCAATAAACTGGCCGCAGTAGGTTGTTTCTGTATTGGCACCAACCAAGTTGATTTAGCCGCCGCGCGGGAACATGGCGTGGTGGTGTTTAACGCGCCCTTTTCTAATACCCGCAGTGTAGCCGAGCTGGTACTGGCCGAAATTATTATGCTGCTGCGCCGGATACCGGAAAAAAGCACCGCCGCCCATCACGGTGGCTGGGACAAATCCGCTGCTGGCTCTTTCGAAGCGCGCGGCAAAATACTGGGCATTATTGGTTATGGTCACATTGGCAGCCAATTAAGCGTGCTGGCCGAGCAAATTGGTATGCAAGTGCGCTATTACGACATTGAAGACAAATTATCACTGGGTAATGCCGTGCAGGTAGCCACTTTAGATGAACTGTTAAGTATTGCCGACGTAGTCACTTTACACGTGCCGGAAACACCGCAAACCCAATGGTTAATTGGCGCTGCAGAATTACAAAAAATGCGTCCTGGTAGTATTCTTATCAACGCCTCGCGCGGTACTGTGGTAGCCATAGAAGCACTAGCGGACGCTCTGCGCAGCAAGCATTTAGGCGGCGCCGCCATTGATGTATTCCCGGTGGAGCCAAAAGGCAATAACGAAGAGTTTGAATCACCCCTGCGCGGCATTGCCAACTGCATTCTTACCCCGCACGTAGGCGGCTCTACTCAGGAAGCGCAGGAGAATATTGGCATTGAAGTGGCAGGTAAGCTGGTGCGTTATTCCGATAATGGCTCTACCCTGTCGGCGGTGAATTTTCCGGAAGTGGCGCTGCCAACCCACGAAGGTTCCAGACGCTTGCTGCACATTCACGAAAACCGCCCGGGCATGCTGACCCGCATTAACCAAATTATGGCTGACCATGGCATTAACGTGTCGGGGCAGTACTTACAAACCGATTCAAAAGTAGGCTATGTGGTGGTAGACATTGATACGCCGGCAGCTAGTAACTTAGCAGACACAGTGCTGGCTGAAATGCGGGAAATACCGGGCACGATTCGCGCCCGGGTACTGTATTAAGAAGTACGGCCTTTGACAGTTTGCTCCATAGACTCAGGCGAAACATGGCGTACGTCTTTGCCTTTCACAAAGAAAATAATGTATTCGGCAATGTTCTGACAACGGTCGCCAATACGCTCCAGCGAGCGCGCTGACCACAGCACGTTCATCACCTTTGGAATGCCACGTGGGTCTTCCATCATGTAAGTCATTAACTGACGCGTCAGGGCTTCGTACTGGCGATCGGCCTGAGCGTCCTGCTGGTGCACTTCATAAGCAGCATCTAAATCCATGCGTGCAAAGGCATCCAATACGCGGTGCAGCATGCTCAGCACCTGCTGACCTAAGTTTTCCAGGCTAACCAGAAACTCCTGCTGATCATTGTTAAAGCTTTCCAGTGCTACTTTGGCAATACGCTCGCCTTCATCACCAATACGCTCAAGGTCGGCAATGGTTTTTAAAATAGCAATCACTAAGCGTAAGTCACTTGCAGCAGGCTGACGCTTGGCAATAATTTGTACGCAAGCTTCGTCAATTTGCACTTCCATGGCATTGATTTTGTGATCGCTGCGCAGCACATGCTCGGCCAGTTCCTGATCGGACGTTTCAATAGCAATTAATGCGTCGCGCAGTTGCTTTTCAACTAAACCGCCCATGCTCAGCACTTTGTTACGCACCGATTCCAGTTCGTCATTGAACTTGCCGGAAATGTGCTTGCTTACATTCATTTTATCCATGCTGCATGCTCCTTAAATTAGCCGTAGCGACCGGTAATGTAATCTTCTGTCTGTTTCTTTTCTGGCGTGGTAAATAAAGTATTGGTATCGGCATACTCAATTAGCTTACCCATATACATAAACGCAGTCTGGTCAGACACGCGGGCTGCCTGTTGCATGTTATGGGTTACAATCACCACCGTATACTTTGACTTTAATTCGGTAATTAGTTCTTCAATGGTTAAGGTTGAAATTGGATCCAATGCCGAGGTTGGTTCATCCAACAATAACACCTCAGGTTCAACCGCAATAGCGCGGGCAATAACCAAACGCTGCTGCTGACCACCAGACAAGCTAAATGCCGTGTCGCCTAGTCGGTCTTTTACTTCTTCCCACAGTGCCGCGCCTTTTAACGAGCGCTCCACCACTTCGTCAAGTACCCGGCGGTCATTCACGCCTTGCAGGCGCATACCGTAAACCACGTTCTCATAAATGGACTTAGGGAATGGATTCGGACGCTGGAATACCATGCCGACCTTACGACGCAAAGCTGCCGCATCTACATCTTTGTCGTAGATGTTTTTGTCATGCAGAATAATTTCGCCTTTGGTGCGGCAAATTTCCACCAAATCGTTCATGCGGTTAATACAGCGCAACAAGGTGGATTTACCACAGCCAGACGGACCGATGAAAGCCGTTACCCGATTCTTTGGGATTTTCATGGACACATCAAACAGCGCCTGCACGTCACCATAATGCAAATCCAAATTACGAATTTCCATGGCGGTTTGTTCGTTGGTCAGATTTTCTAAATCTAACACTTCAGCAGTTGAGCTTGTCGGGGTTACCGAAATCATAATTAAGACCCTTAGCTACTATATTAGTGCTCTAACGAGCGGTATTTTTCACGTAAATGGTTGCGCACACCAATGGCTGTCAGGTTAAGCCCAACAATCACGGTTACCAACAAGAACGACGTGGCATAAACCAGTGGTCGCGCAGCCTCAACATTCGGACTCTGGAAACCCACATCATAAATGTGGAAACCCAGGTGCATAAATTTACGGTCAACGTGGAAGTACGGGAAGTTACCGTCTACCGGTAACATTGGTGCCGACTTCACTACACCAACCAGCATCAGCGGTGCAACCTCACCTGCGGCACGCGCCACAGCAAGAATCAACCCCGTCATAATGGCTGGCGACGCCATTGGCAAAATAATGCGCCAAATGGTTTCAGCCTTAGTAGCACCCAGTGCCAGGCTGCCTTCACGCAAGGTACTTGGAATGCGCGATAAGCCTTCTTCGGTAGATACAATAACTACCGGCAGCGTGAGTATGGCCAAGGTAATGGCCGACCACAGCACCCCTGGCGTACCAAAGGTTGGGGTTGGTAGCGATTCCGGATAGAAAATCTGATCCAGCGTGCCACCCACCATATACACGAAGAAACCTAAGCCAAACACACCGTACACAATGGACGGTACCCCAGCTAAGTTAATTACCGCAATACGAATCACCCGGGTAACTATGTTCTTACCCGCGTATTCATGCAGATAAACTGCCGCGATAACACCGAATGGGGTCACCAGCACCGACATTAACAACACCATAAATACGGTGCCGAAAATGGCCGGGAACACACCACCTTCGGTATTGGCTTCACGCGGGTCTTCACTAACAAACTTACCCACTTGCACAAAGAAATGTGCCCATTTCTGGAAAATATTCATGTCGTTCGGGAAGGTCACATCCAACACCCGATACATAGGCAGCGCTACTTCTTCGCCACGCATATCGCGCATGACTACGGCATCGCGACCCGCTAGATCGCGCAGGGCAAATAGTTCTTTCTCTATTGCCATGTAGTCAGCACGCAGCTGCGTCTGTTCAGACTCAATACGGTCTTCTTCTGCTGGCGTTAACTTACCTTCTAGTTGCAGGCCTCGACGTTCCAACCGCAGTTGTTCTATCTGGTAATTAATGGTGCTGATTTCATCGTTCTGCAGCGCCATGGCTTGCTTATTGAACTCTACCGCCCGCTCAATGCGTTCAAACAACACATCGCGCAAGTTGTCTTGCGAAGTCAGTACAGATTCGCCGTTTTGCAGCACATCCACCGGATAGCCGTAAAAATTACCGTCTTTTGAGCGTTCAATGACCGCCAAATCTTTCGGCGTAGTGTCACTGACAATGGCCGGCTCCAGTACCCAGGTGAAATCCAAAGGCACATATTCACGGTTACCTACTTTAATCAGGTAACGCTGCAGCACGGGCAACTCGTAGTCTTCTAAAAACACGCCAGACTCATTCAAACGGCTAACCGGAATTTCTTCGGTTTCGTACCGTTCGCCAATCAATATTGTGGTTTCCCCAGTTGGAGTCTGCACTTCCATTTCATGAATGGGTGCAGGCCAAAAGAAACTTAAACCGCGCCAGGCAATCATCAGCAAGAGGCCAATAACTGCAATCAAGCTGACACTAACTGCCCCGGCGGTAAGCCAGATCCAGGGCTTGCCTGATTTAAACCAGTGATTCATGGTTAATCCTCTCGCTTACATTGAGCTGTATTTGTCACGTAACCGCTGGCGCACAAGCTCTGCCACCGTGTTAAACATGAACGTAAAGATAAAGAGTACGAATGCCGCCAGGAACAGGATACGGTAGTGGGTACCCCCTACTTCCGACTCCGGCATTTCTACCGCGATATTGGCCGACAAGGTACGCATACCCTCAAAAATGTTCCAATCCATAATAGGCGTATTACCGGTTGCCATAAGTACAATCATGGTTTCACCAACAGCGCGCCCCAGCCCCATCATAACGGCCGAGAAAATACCCGGGCTAGCGGTTAACAACACCACTTTAGTTAGGGTTTGCCAAGTGGTTGCACCTAGTGCCAGCGAGCCATTAGATAAGTGCTTGGGTACACTAAATACGGCATCTTCGGCAATAGAGAAGATAGTTGGAATTACCGCAAAGCCCATGGCCACACCAACTACAATGGAGTTACGTTGGTCAAAAGTAACGCCAAGCTCGTTAGTAATAAAACCACGCACATTGCCGTCGAATAAAAACTCTTCCACCAACGGGCTTGCCGCAAACGACGCCCAGCCAACGAATAGAATAAATGGCAGTAAAATTAACGCAGCGCGACCATCGGTTAGCTGTTGGCGTATTTTTAGTGGCAACTTAGTGCTAATAAAGGCCAGCAAAATGATGGTTAGCGGAATCAGTATCAGCACCGAAACAATGCCTGGCAAATACTGCTCAATAACAGGTGCCAGCCATAACCCCGCCAGGAAACCAAGGATAACCGTTGGTAACGCCTCCATCAGCTCTACCGTGGGCTTCACCACTTTACGCACCGACGGTGACATAAAGTAAGCGGTATAAACCGCGGCGGCCAAGCCTAAGGGCACCGCCACTAACATGGCATAAGCCGCTGCTTTAATAGTACCGAATGAAATTGGCACCAGGCTGAACTTAGGCTCAAAATCATCCGAGCCAGATGTGGACTGCCAGGTATAAGTTGGTTCAGGGTACCCTTCGTACCACACTTCCTGCCAGATACCGCTCCAACTAACTTCCGGATGCTCGTTATCTAAATCATAAAAGTGCATTTTGTTATTCGCTTGCACCATCAAGCTGTTGGCGCGCGGGTCAATAACTGCGCGCTCCGCAGCAACATCAGCCGGACGTTCCTGATACAAATTCGCTTCCGAGGTGGTGTGGAACACACCAAGCTCGCCATTAGCATCAATGGCATAAAAGGTGCGGCGATAGTATTCCACCACTATTTCAGTAATGGCTGCTTCAGCGGCCTGAAATTTGCGAATATATTCGTATTGCCGCCCAGTTGCAGAAGGCACCTGGAACCACTGGCTAATAGCACCGCTATCATGACCGATAACTAATGAGCTGGCGCCAGCCAGTAACTCCATGGTGGTCACGTTACCAAGTTCTTTCGCGTTCACAGTGAGCAGTTGCGATTCACTTACCTCGCCGTTAATTCCCACCTCGAACACGTAAATTCGGTTACCCTTGCGCGCAAATATTTGCCGCAAGTCTGGCGTAACCTCAAGTTCGTCAACGGTTCCGTTAAACTCTACTTCGGTAAAGTTAGGCGCAAGTTCCACTGCACCCGTCATGAAGTTTTCAGAGCCTACAAACTTATTAACAATAAAGCGGTTGTCGTCAGTTACCGCCGCAAACAACATAGACTCGCCGTCGTAGTCATACGCCAATTTACGAATAGCCTGGCCGCGCTCATCAACCTGCAATGGCTCAGCACCAGAAATAATGTCAATAACCGGCTCAATAGTGCGTAAATCATTTGGAAAGCTGACCCGGAACTTTGGCTGCACCACGGTGACCTGGCCCTGCGAATGCGCAAGTGCGTATCTATTGTTTTGTGGCGCCGTCATCGCAAAAGCGGTTGGCACGGAATTGGTAACCAATTCGCTTAACAACACATCGCCTACGTTACGATTTAAGCGTTCACTGGCCTCGGTTGCAAAAAATATCAGTTCACCAAGGTCGTTAAAGCGATAGCCAATTTCACTTTGCTCTTCTACACCCATGGCTAAGGTTGAACCACCACCTGGAATATCAAACTCGTGCTGCTTGTTCACATCAACCGAGCGAAATATTGGCTCAACCACGTAGAGTAAATAGAAAAATATCAGCAACAGTGCAATTAGCACCATACCGCCACCAAAAGTGACGCCCCACCGCGTAGCACGGTCTTTAAATAGGCGCCCGCGGTTTGCTGCCAACTGACTTTGTTTTGTGTTGGTGGTCATTGACAACCTCGACTCCGGTTCGAAATTCAGTGCAAATTCACTGAGGGTAAATTTAACTGAGCACAGTATAGACTTTAATCATGACAGTATTGTTACAGCGCTGTCATATTTCTGCATTTTTTCTGTCACATTTCGCCACATAAGCACGTGCTTAAAACGCAAAAAAGCCGGAAGCAGAAGCTCCCGACTTTTGTTTTACGTTATTTTAGTTTAAGCCAAGACGATTAAGTTCTTGCTCAACCACTGCTTTTGGAACTGGAATGTAACCGTCTTTATCAACGATATTCTGACCAGTTTTTGACAGAACCATTTTCAAAAACTCAGCAGTGGCCGGGTCCAATGGATCGTTCGGATGCTTGTTTACATAAACATACAGGAAACGGGCCAGCGGATATTTACCTGCCAATGCATTCTCGGTAGATGCTTCAATGAATTCAGCACCTTCAGCTGGCGCAATGGGAACCGCTTTCACACCGGAGGTGATGTAACCGATGCCTGAGTAACCAATCGCGTTCACTGAAGTAGAAATAGACTGCACAACAGAAGCTGAACCAGGCTGTTCGTTCACGCCATTACGGAAATCACCGTCACACAACGCCACTTCTTTAAAGTAGCCGTAGGTACCAGAAACGGAGTTGCGACCATAAATTTGCAAGTCGCGGTTAACCCAGGCGCCTTCTAAGCCTAAGTCGCCCCAACGTTGTACTTCCATGTTCGCGCCACATTTACGGGTAGATGAGAAAATCGCATCAACCTGCGGAATGGTCAAACCTTCAATTGGGTTGTCTTTGTGTGCGAATACCGCCAGCGCATCAATAGCAACACGAACCGCGGTAGGCTTGTAACCGTGGCGCTTTTCAAAAGCTTCGATTTCTTTCGACTTCATCGCGCGGCTCATTGGGCCCAGGCTTGAAGTTCCTTCGGTTAACGCAGGAGGTGCCGTTGACGAACCTGCGGCCTGCACCTGAATATTAACGCTAGGGTACAAACGCTTAAATTCTTCTGACCAGAAGGTCATCATGTTGGCCAAAGTGTCAGAGCCAACAGAAGAAAGATTTCCGGATAATCCGCTAACTTTTTCATATTCTGGTAAGTCGTCGGTTGCCGCGTTTGCAGTAAACATGGCACCAGCTAAACCCATTGCAACTAATACATTTTTTAGTTTCATTTTAAGCTCCAGTTCGTCAACGCTGTAACTCAGCGTTTTAACAGTCAACGAGGCCAAGTATAGGAGGTCAATATGACAGTTTAATGACAGATAACTTTAAATTGTCATAATTCTGAAAAAACGACTGAACCGATGAAAATAACTTAAACCTTAGAATGCCGCATACGCGCTCGAGCCGAGCCTGATTCCTGCACAACCAACTCACCAGGTACCCGGAAATAGAAATGACTACCGCGACCGTAAATAGAGTCTATGTGCAGTTGGCAGTGATGATGATCAAGCGCCTGCTTTACAATAGCCAAGCCTAGGCCGGTTCCACCTTTGGCACTATTGCGATCGTCATCAACCCGGTAAAAGCGCTCGGTTAAGCGGTGTTGGTGCTCGTTCGCTATGCCAGGGCCATTGTCTTTCACACTGAATTCCATTTGATCACCAACCGCACGCCAGGTTACTTGTATTTTTCCACCGGCCGCGGTGTAGTCAATGGCGTTCGCTACCAAGTTAATCATGGCACTGCGAATTTCGCTTTCCAAACCATGCATGGAAATAGGGGCAACTGAAAATACCAGCTCGTGCTGCTTGTCCTGGTTTAATCGCAGCATTTCGGTTTCAATGCTGCGCAGCAGGTCAGGTACGTTTATGGTTTGTTCAAATAAGTCCTGCGCAGGCGACTCCATGCGTGACAAGGCTAATAGCTGATCAACCAAATTGCGCATGCGCTGACTTTGCGCGCCCATATCCGTTACTGCTTTTTGTAACATAGGCGCAGGGACATTGGCTGGGTCTTCCAGCATTTCCAGATACCCTTGAATGACCGTTAGCGGAGTTTTCAGTTCGTGCGAAACGTTGGCCACAAAGTCTTTACGCATTTGCTCCAGTTGTTTCAGCTGCGTCACGTCGCGAGCAATCAGAAGATACTGATCTTCACTGTACGGCATAACCCGAATTTCTAACTCCAGGTCATCGCGCACCGGCGATTCAATGGTAATGTCATCGGTAAATTCAGCTAACTGAATGTACTTCACAAAATCAGGATCGCGAATCAGGTTAGATAACCGGATACCGCTATCACCCGGCCACTTTAAGCCAAAGTAAAATTGCGCCAGTTTGTTACACCACAACAATGAACCGTCACTCTTGAACACAATGGCGGCATCGGGAATGGCTTCGGACGCCTCACGGAAGCGTCTTAATAAACGGGCTAGGTCGCGGCGGCGTTTTTGGCTGCGCCGTTGGGTGCGGTAAATACCATCGAAAATATAGCTCCAACTACCAGGCGCAGATGGTGGTAATAATGTGCGACTTTGCCACAACCAGCGAATAAGTTTCAGCTGATGATGGTAATGCCAGGCCATTAACACAATTAAACCTAATGCCAGGCATAGCCAGAACGCGCCGGTTAGTAGCCCCAGCACCAAGAACGGAGCCAGAAAAATAACAAAGCTCCGTAATATAAATAGCACCGAGTAGTTTTTATCCATAGCCCGACAAATTCTTTAACGACTGGAAAAACGATAGCCTACACCACGTACGGTCTGAACAAAACGGTCGAAACCATGTTCTGTCAGCGCTTTGCGTAACCGGCGAATATGCACATCTACCGTGCGGTCTTCCACGTAAACGTTGGTTCCCCACACGTGATCAAGTAACTGCTCACGACTATACACGCGCTCTGGGTGGGTCATAAAGAAGTGTAGCAATTTGAATTCGGTTGGGCCCATATCAATCGACTGGCCGTTGCCGGAGATTCGATGTGACACCGGATCCAACTTTAAGCCTTCAACTTCTAAAGGCTCATCTAACACTGTTGGTGCGACGCGGCGAAACACAGCGCGCATGCGGGCCATTAGCTCTTTTGGGGAAAAGGGTTTGGTAATGTAATCATCCGCACCAACTTCCAGGCCGCGGATTTTGTCTTCTTCTTCGCCGCGAGCAGTCAGCATAATAATTGGAATGTTGCGAGTGAAATCATCGCCCTTCACTTTTTTCGCCAATTGGATGCCTGAGCCACCTGGCAGCATCCAATCCAGCAGAATCATATCTGGAAAAGGTTCAACGATTTTTCCCAGTGCCGTCTGAAAATCACCAGCTTCTATCGCTTGATAGCCATGCTGTTCCATTACGAAACTTAGCATTTCGCGAATTGGCGCTTCATCTTCTACGATCAGTATTTTTCTCGACATGTGCATCCACCTAGGGTCCTATTAGCACTGCCAATTATGGAGTAACTATATGACACTTTTATGAAATTGATACACTTTTGTTAAACTATCTTTAATCCGTTAACTTTATGTCGATCCAAACCAGACGATGATCTGAAGTTGCTTCGCGATTTTCCACTAAGCGCGCCAACTCACTTTCTTGCGTAGGCCAGAATACCCCAGCGTTAGTCACCTCAATACCAAACTTGGAGGGCAGTACGTAGTCAGCCCGTTTGCGCCAACCGGCGGTATGATACTTCCCGTAAGCTGAATCCGGACTGTGCGCGGCACCGCCGGCACTGGCTGGAATAGGTTCAGCCTGAATCAGTGGGCTATTCAGTAATTGCTCAATAGTTCCGGCAACGTTTTCATCGCCTTCTACCGAAGCATTTAAATCGCCGGTAATCACAAAACGCTGCTGCTTGGCTAAGCCACCGCTGGTTTTGGCGTCATCGTAAATATAATCGCCCTGGCCAGGTGTCACGTAATCAGCCCAAAATCGAACTTCGTCGTGATTGCGCTTGCCGTTACGGTCTTCAGGTCCGTCAAATACCGGCGGTGTAGGGTGGCTAACCAGCACGCGTAATTGCTTATCACCTACCATAACAGGCACATCCCAATGGCTTTTCGAACTAAGTGGCATGCGTGCCAGTATTTCATCGGAGTACCAGGCTTCGCCCGTTTCCGGAACTTCGGGTAGCAATGCACCAGGCATGTCTTGCCACAGAAAGTGCTGAAAGGTTCGTACGCCGTCTTTTACAATCGGATAACGCGACAACACCACCATAGCGTAGTGGCCTTCATAAAAGCCAAATCCCCAGGCGTCATTTTGGCGGGCGTCTTTATTGCCATCACGATTTAAGTCAAACCCAGATGGCACCCCAGTATTTACCGGCGCCAAATAAAAATAGGGATAATGAATGGGCTCAGCGCCCTGCTGTGATTGCGCCAGATACTTTTCCAGAAAAACCTGAATACCAAGCTCAGCTGGCAAATAATCAACTTCGTTTAACACCAAAATATCGGGGCGGATGCGTTGAATCACTTCGGCCACCCCGTTTAACTGCGGGTTGCCCTCTGCCAGCGCATTTTTTAAGGCATCCGCACCTTGCTCGGCCCATAGTTCCGGGGGCAGGTAATTGGTTGCGTCCATACTCACGTTAAAGGCTGCAACGCGAATAGGTTTTGCGTGTGTTCGATCATCTTCGAAGCTTTCAGCAGCTGCATTCATAGAAAAAATTCCCACTAAAAAAACTGCGGTAACAAACTTAAAAGGCATAGATGACCTCTTATACAAGGGCTGGAGCAGTTGACTGACAACGGCTGCTGAAAAAGGTTCCAGGTTAATTCCAAATTATCTCAATCTTGACTATGCAATTTGATCCGAGATCGCTTAAAATACTGTCATCTTACTGCAACATTCGACCCAGATAATGTGCGTTCGATAATGTACACAAAGTTTGAAAAGAAGTTGAGGTTAGCGGTATCAGCTTCATAAAAGTGACATACAAATCGATTAATGTGTACACACTGGTTTAACCAGACTCAGATTTTAAAACAACAACCCTAGGATAGAGCAATCATGTTTACATCGAAACCATCTCGCATTGCAGCTGCGGTAGCCCTGGCTATCGGTATTTCTGCTTCTGCATATGCGCAAGACACGGCTTCCAGTTTGCGTGGTGTTATTACCACCGAAGCTGGTTCTACTGTTGCTAATGCAAACGTTGTCGTAACCGACCAACGTACTGGCACCACTCGTACCCTAACTACGAATGATTCTGGTACTTTCTCAGCTCGTGGTCTTCAGGTTGGCGGTCCATACCGCATTGAAGCAACCGACCCTACAACGGGTGTAACCACGGTTGAAGAAGTATTTCTAACCTTGGGTGACACGTCAAACGTGAACCTGATTTTCGAATCGCAAAACGTTGAGCGTATTTCTGTTACCGGCAGCGGTATGATGAACTCAAACTACGGCGGTACTGGCCCGGCTTCAACTTTCGGTTTACAGACGCTGGAAACTGCCCCGTCAATTAACCGTGATATCAAAGACGTTGTGCGTATTGACCCACGCGTTTATGTTGATGAAAGCTTCGGCGACAGCATTCAGTGTGCTGGTGCTAACCCGCGCTTTAACAGCTTGACTGTTGACGGTGTGCGCTTAAACGATAACTTCGGTCTGAACAGCAATGGTTACCCAACTGAGCGTATGCCATTCTCTTATGACGCGATTGAGCAGGTTGCCGTTGAATTAGCTCCTTTCGATGTGAAATACGGTGGCTTTACTGCCTGTAACATTAACGCAGTAACAAAATCTGGCCAAAACGAATTTTTCGGTGGCGTATTCTATGACTACACCAATGATTCATTGCGCGGCGACAAGCTGGAAGGAACGCCAATTGATAACGGCGATTATTCTGAAAAGCGCTTTGGTATTAACTTAGGCGGCGCACTAATTGAAGATAAATTATTCTTCTTCGCAGCCTACGAAAAATTTGAAGGTGTAAGCAACTTTACTCGTGGTCCTGGTGGCTCAAACGCTGGCACGCCAGTATTTGGTGTTTCTCAAGCACAACTAGACCGCATTGCCGCAATCGCACGTGACCAATACGGTTACGAGCCAGGCGACCCAATTGCTTCTTCGCCTGTTGAAGATGAAAAATTATTGGTGAAATTAGATTGGCAGATTAACAATCTACACCGCGCTGCTTTCACTTATAACTACAATGACGGTGGCTCAGTTTCTCAGTCAGACGGCGACAACGATGAGTACGAGTTCTCTAACCACTACTATAACCGTGGTGCCGAACTGACTTCTTACGTTGGTGAGCTTTACTCTGACTGGACTGATAACTTCTCCACTGAAATGCGTGCTGGCTACACTGAGTTAGACAACACTCAGCAAAGCTTAAGCCCAACTCCTTTCGGTGAAGTTCAAATCACTACCTTTAACGACCACGACGCTAACGGCGAAGATTCTCGCGCCACTGTATACATGGGCATTGATGATTCTCGTCAAGCTAACGACCTGTACTACGACACGTCGTTCTTCAAGTTAGCTGGTACTTACTTTGTTGGCGACCACGTTATCTATGGTGGCTACGAATACGAAAGCTACGACGTATTCAACAAGTTCGTACAGCACGCCATTGGTGAATACCGTTTCGATTCAATTGATGATTTCGAAGCTGGTACTCCAGCACGCATCTACTACGGTAGCGGTGCCGGCACCAACAATCCTGATGACGCAGCTGGCGCTTTCGGTTATGCAATCCACACCGCTTATCTGCAAGACGAATACTACATGTACGAGCATGACTTAACCCTGACTTTCGGTTTACGTTATGACTGGTACACCAGCAGCGATTTACCACGTGAAAACGAAAACTTTATCGATCGTTACGGTTTCACCAACGCGCAAAACTTAGATGGCAAAGGTCTGTTACAGCCGCGTTTCGGCTTTAACTGGATGCCAACCCCTGAGTTAGAAGTACGTGGTGGTATTGGCTTGTACTCTGGTGGTAACCCGAACGTGTGGTTAGCCAACAACTACCAGCAAAATGGTATCTCACAAATTCAGTTACAAGACCGTTCAGGTCGTAACTTGTTTGATACAGAATTATCTGGTGATGGCCAACCAATCTACAACGTACCGCAAGATATGTTTGATGCCGTTGCTAACGCAACAGGTGACAGCGCGGTAAACGTGCTTGACCCTAACTTCGACATTCCGAGCGAATGGAAGTACGCATTAGGTGCAACTTACACCTTCGACAGCGGCTATGTAGTAATGACTGATTTGCTATATACCGACCGTCAGGAAGCAGCAACTATTGTTGACTTGGCATTAGAGCAAACTGGTACTGCACCAGACGGACGCCCGGTTTACGCCAGCGCGTTTGACGACGGCCGTACTCAAGACTTTATGCTGACTAACACCGACAACGCTGGTAGCCAGTTCTCGTTCTCAACCTCAGTTAGCAAAAACTTCGACTTTGGTTTAGACCTGAGCTTAGCTTATGCCTACACAGAAGCAGAAGACGCTTATTTGATGGGCAGCTCGGTTGCGTACTCTAACTACACGCAAACAGCTACTTCTGACATTCAGAATTCGCCGCTGGCTACTTCGAACTACGAAATCCCGCACCGCTTTACCTTACGTGCGTTGTATCAGAAAGACTTCGTAGATGGTTACACTACAACTTTCAGCCTGTTCGGTTCACGTAACAAAGGCCGTCCATTTAGCTACGCCTTCGTTGAATCTCCGTTCGGTGACTACGCCTTTGGCCGTCAGTTACTGTACGTGCCAACTGGTGCTGATGACACTAACGTAGTGTTTGGTCCGGACTTTGACACTGACGCCTTCTTTGACTTTGTGGAAGAGTCAGGCTTAAGCGAATTCGCCGGTGGCGTTGCGCCACGTAACGAATTCGAAGGCAAGTGGTGGACCAAGGTTGATTTCAAGATTTCTCAGGAAATTCCTGGCTTCACCGACGGTCATAAAGCTAAAGCGTTCTTCGTAATCGAGAACCTTGGCAACATGCTGAATGACGACTGGGGTGTATTCTATCAACCAGGCTTCCCACAAATCAGCGACATCGTTGATGGTGGCCTAACTGCTGATGGTACACAGTTCCAGTTCAACGAATTCTTCCAGCCTGGTGGCCAGTCACGTGTGACTAGCGCATCATTATGGGAAGTTCGTATCGGTGTTGAATACAAATTCTAACTTTCAATGACCCGTCCTACTATATGTTGACGGTTTTAATTAAGCCGGTTGCATTTCGCAA
>JBBEBU010000004.1:30407-133005 GCA_040882145.1 Idiomarina sp. | reverse complement strand
GGTCATAGTTACATTTTTACCATAAAAGGTGTCGGGAAATCTCAGGCCTTACCATTACTCACTGAGTGACAAAGGGAGAAAACCTTTGGAGACTTTAAGGCCATCTCCGCAGATAAGCCACTTCACTCAGTCATCCGTGCTTGCCTATTAACAAATGACGGTCATTAATACTGAACTCAGTGACGACTTGAAACATTGCTGAAAAGCTGTAGAGAGAGTGTCCCCGATCATAAAATCTTGAAGAAAACTGTTTATTCCCTACTTCACTTCATCCTTAGCCTCTGAATGCTGCAAATCCTTGACGAGCTCTTCAAGTGGCTTGTTCAATACTTTGATGCACAGTCGGTCAAGAATGGCCGTTATGTTCTCCATATCCTGTAAATTCAACATATTTTCCGGACGGTTTGCGAGACCCAATTTCTCTCGAACCTTTTGTTGTACACGTTTGAAATGGACCGAAAATCATAGACAATTCCTGATTGACCTCTCCCCCTAGAACACATCACACCTAATCCCTTGCTAATCAAGGCTACGCGTGATTGTATTGACTATGTTACTTCATACAGACTTTGCTACTTAGCGGAGCATAATCATAGTGAACGTTTATATTTGTTGATTGGTCAAGTGATGCCGAAGATAATAGGAATTAAGTATAAGTTAGAATAATTAGTAGAAATAATTTTAGATGCCTAAATTTATCATCAGAGCTTAACTAGGTAGCTAGGGTTGCACTCAAAAGACATATAAAAATCATCTACCGACTTTCATATATTATAACGTAAGGGTCAGAATGAGCGATAATAAACCTGTCAAACTTCATTCAGTGATTGATGGACTTAAGATTCGAGGGTTTCGATTATTTAATGATACGGAAACGGACTTAACTCCATTAACTGTTTTTGTAGGGAAAAATGGTTCAGGAAAATCATCCCTACTAAAAGCGCTATTAACAATACCTCTTGCCGTCGATGAATCAATGAGAAAAGCAATCGAGCGAATAGGAGGTGGTTCGGGAATTTTTCATAAAGACTCAACTTTAATTGAGCTCGTACTCAGTGTATCCACATACGACGATGAAAGTGAGCTTTTTGGTAGTATCGAGCACACAGTGAGATTGCAAAAAAGTAATACGTCACCGCTTGGATTCAAAGTATCTAAAGAGTTACTTGATGTTTTTAATAGTAATGGGGAAGTACTTGCTTTCGCGGAATCAATCAAACAACAAAAAAGCGAAATTTTAAGAGTAAAAGGAAAAGTATACATAGAAAACAATCCTTTTAGTGGTGTTGAGCCCGAGTTCATTCGTTGCCGTGATGATGATATTCCGTGCTTAAAATGGCCTCAAGTACGTTTCCTTCCTTTTGTCAGCAGGATATATGGCCATACAAATCGTGTATTCAGAGTTGATCCATCCTCTCCTGGATACTTTCGTGAAGATGGCCGTCTTCGAGGGTGGCAGGAGTCCGACGGTAGTGAGTTATGGTCGTTTATCTATGACATGTGTAATGGTAATAAAAAAGTAAATACCGATTCGAAAGAGAACTGGCTGAACAACCTAAAACAGTTCATGCCCTGGATTACCGATATAAGAGCTGAAAAAGATTTAACTGGGGCAATACGAGTCGTAGTTAGAGAGGCTGGGGATGCAAACTTTCACCCTATGGATCTAAGTGATGGTACTTTAATGCTGATGGGCAGACTGGCAATCCTTGAAACAAACGGAAAACTCTTGATTATAGATGAACCGGAAGCCCACCTGCATCCTGACGCTATTACCTTGTTAATGAAAATATACCGAGAGTATGTAAATGATCCCAATACGTCTTTTTCTCAGATAATAATTGCTACTCAGAGCCCATTTGTTGTTCGGGCTTGCAACCCTGAAGAAGTTAAAGTCGTAAGCAGAGAAGGAAATAAGTCTGAGATATTTGCTTTAACCGATAATTCTGATAAATATAAGTCTCGTCTCTTTGAAGCAGGAATGAGCCTTGATGAAGCATGGCTTGCTCAAATCTAACGGATGAAGCAGATGAGAAGAAATAAACAAAGAAATAGTTTCTCAGCAAAAAAAAGACCTGCTGAAGTATTGCCAAGTCCTAAACTAATGTTGGTTATTGAGGGAGAAATGGAGGAAAAAGGCCTTCCAGACTTTATCAGAAAAATAATTAGGATGGATGGATTGCAGTTTCAAACTCTTTCCAAAACGAGACGAATTCATAATGGAGATACAGTCCCCGTCACTAAAATAGTCAAGGATTTAAATAAAATATGCTCTGTCACACTTGGAACCGATACGGATTACATTGCGTGCATCATTGACTTAGAAGGACGAAACTGCAGTTCCAGCGAGTTCCTAAATGATATCCAGAGAAATATCGAAAATAGTGAAACTGTTATAGGCATTGCAACACGGTCAATGGAGAATTGGCTACTAGGTGATATCTCAGGAATGATACAAACTATCAGACCATGTTCTCAACCAAACATTAATAAATTTAGCAATCCAGAAGGTATTCCTCATCCTGCAGAACGAGAAGTAAAGCGCTACTGGTCTAAGTATAAAAAGACGCGAGATGGTGTCAAATTTCTAGCTGCCGCTTGCCCTAACGAAATTGAACAAAAGTGCCCATCTTTTAGTAGATTTAGAGCTGCTTTAGCAGCAATTGACTTAGTTGAATAAAGGTTTAACTAATGAAATTATTTTTAATTTCTACCTGTCATAACTAGTTTACTCCGGCATTCCAGCAACTCGGGCAGATGCTTTAACTAGTTGGCGCGGTCATATGGGCTTCGGGCTTGATTGGGGTCAAAATTCACGAGTGACGATATACCTATTACTTTGGCGCCTTGGGATTAGTAAATTGTTAGTCAGAGATGGCTGTTTGTAGTTGTTGTGATTAGAATATCGAACCTCACGTGGAACGCAGGCTACATCCATTCAGTATGCCATTCAAAGCAGGTACAAAAAAGCCGCTCATGTGAGCGGCTTTTTATTTGGATTGGTGGAGCTGGGGGGAGTTGAACCCCCGTCCGCAATACCTACATCCTCGGTACTACATGCTTAGTCAGTTATTTAGTTAATCAGTGTGACGCCAACTAACAGGCTTCAGCACTGACGAGCCCGATTGGTTTTAACGCTTCAGCTCCGGGCGAAGCCTCCACGCGATTCTGAATTGGGTGAACCAACTGATCCTAGTCTCTCAGACAAAGCGCTAGGGGTTGGGCACAGCGGGTTATTAAGCCGCTAGAGCGTAGTTGTCGTCGTTTGCAACTATAATGTTGAGGCTTTTTACGAGGCCAGCCTCACCTCGGCATGCACCTTGGGTTTCGTATATCCCGTCGAATCCATATCAGCCCCGGGTATTCTTAACTCAAGTACGTGGTAATTATATCACTGAACGCCGGCAATTAGCCAGCGCTGTTAGCGCGCAAAACTAATCGGCGTTTTGCTCGCGCCACTTCATTTCGTTCTCAATATTCGCAATAGGCTGCAGCATGGCGAAGTCTAAATCTTCCACTTCGTCATTACCTTTTACCCGTTTCACGAAGTCTGGGTTTGCCAGTGCTTTTTTCGCCAGAGCCATTAATGCATCCGGGTACTCTTCAGCCAGAGCTTCGTAATTGTCTTCGCTAATACCACCGTTAATAATCAAAGGTACGCCAGCGTCGCGCACAACTTGTGCCAGTGAGCGTTCGCCGTCTTTTAAGGCTTTGCGGTTTACCTCGTTGTCGGTGGTATGAATAAAGCTAACGCCAGCTTCTTGTAAGGCTTTTACCAACCATTCAAAGCCTTCTTCACCCTCAGGAAATTGGTAGTCGCTGTCAGTAATGGCTATTTGCGACAGGCGAATACCAATACTGAAATCATCAGGTACTGCTGAGCGCGCTGCTTTTACCAACATCAAAATAAACTTGGCGCGTTCTTCAATACCACCGCCCCACTGGTCTTTGCGGTCGTTAAAGTGAGTACTTAAAAACTCATGCAATAAATAACCGTTGGCGGCATGCAGCTCCACGCCATCAAAGCCAGCTTCATGCGCACGCTTCACTGCGGCCACAAAGGCGTTCATAACCTGGTCGAACTCATGTTCGTCCATAGGTTTTACGTCGTACCAGTTTTCCTGATCGCCATAAAGGCCTAACGGCTGACCTTTGGGCTGTTGCTCACTCAAACCTATGGGCGTTTCGGTAAAGCGGTTGTACTGCAGTTGTGCACCAGCGTGCATCAGTTGCAATATAATTTTAGCGCCGGCGTTGTGAACCCGTTTCACCACAGGTTCCCAGGCTTCCCGTTGCGGCACGTCGGCAATGCCGGGTTGATTGGCATAACCCTGACTCGCGTCTTTGTCTAAATAAGTACCTTCGGTAATGAGCAAACCAAAACCACCTTCGGCATAGCGCTCGTAGTGTTCGGCCATTAATTCGTTGGCACAACCGTCGGGGTCGGCGCTCACACGGGTCATAGGGGCAAGCACAAAGCGGTTGTCCAACTTCATTTCCGCGAACTCGGTATTACTAAACTCGTTCTCTAAAATGCCTGTCATAACAATCCTTTTGTCTGTCTGAAACTATGTATGTATACAGATATAGGATCGAAACGGATGCTTTTAAAGGGCGGCGGACAAAACCAGGGCGGCCTTTTGCTTGCGCGAGCCATAGCCAAAGGCGCGTTTGAAGGTGTTGTAAGGTATCGGTAAATATTGTCGGTCGGCGGGCGACTGCCATGCAAAAGTGTCCTGATCGGGGTCGTTTATGTACACATACTCGTCGTCTGCCGCACAAATTAACACCCAGTGTGGTGCTTTGCTTTGGTCGAACACATAGGTGCTAATAAGGGCCACTACCAATTTGCCGCCGTCTAAATCACGACGCAGCTGATCTAAGCTGTAATCCCCTACTTCAATAGGCACGCCAGCACTTTCCAGCGCATTAATATCAGCCTGCTGAATGCGGCTCATAATGCGCTTTTTCTCTTCGTTACGTACCGAGTCCATTAGTAACGGGCCCGCTTTGCTTACATGCACGGTTACCGCCATGCCGCGACGCACCGCCGCTCGCGCTAACCCATGCGGGCCGCAACCACCGTGCCCGGAAGTCATAAAAATGGTGGTGGCTTCACGCCATATTTCTAGCTCTTCGTGCTGGTGCTCGGCGCTTGGAATATCAAAGTAGGCCATAGCCATTAGTAAGCTCGCCGGGCCACAGGTAAACTCGGTACTCTGCGTTAAATAAGGCACCAACCGGTGTTCACCGCTGGGTTGATAGCGTGGTAACAACTTCTGCAGCACCAGCGCGTCGGTGTCGTCTTCGTAATACTCGGCACGTATTTCCATGTCGTAGTAATTTTGCTGATGATACAGCGCCAGTGCTGCCTGGTTATCCAGTTGCACTTCCAGCCGTAAAAACAGGCAATGACGTTCGTCGGCGTCGTGCTCAGCTTCAGCTAATAGGGTTCGACCAATGCCCCGGCGCCGAAAGTCAGGATCAACAGCTAATGAATACAAGCGCGCCAGGTTAGTGGCTTGCCGATACAGCACAATGTAATACCCAACCACCCGGTCGTTTAACAAAGCCACGCGAAAATCACCAATGTTCTGGCTGATAAAGCGCTTGAAGCTGCGCTCGCTAATGCGGTCAATGTGGAAACTGCGTTGTTCTATAGCCACTAATTCCGGCACATGGGCTAGGGTTGCGCGCTCGAGTGAACAAGCCACAGCATTGTCAGGCGCGTTATAAGCCGCCGCTTTGTTCATCGAGTTCATGTTATAGCTACTGCCGTTTTAACAAAATATGAATGGAAACCTGCGCCATTATATCGCACCTGATGCTTAGAAGTGGTAAACTTACGCGCAAATTTTTTAAGGCTGTTACGTTTCCCTCGCAGCAGCTGCCTGAGCCATTAATTGAGGACTTTCCGTGAGCGACCAAAAACCTTCTCTGAGCTATAAAGATGCAGGCGTTGATATTGATGCCGGAAATGCACTGGTAGAGCGTATAAAAGGGGTTACTAAGCGCACGGCGCGCCCTGAAGTTATGGGTGGTCTGGGTGGCTTTGGCGCATTATGTGAATTGCCAACCAAATACAAGCACCCGGTGCTGGTGTCTGGCACCGACGGCGTGGGCACCAAATTACGTTTAGCCATTGATCTGCAAAAACACGATACCGTGGGTATTGATTTAGTTGCCATGTGCGTAAACGACCTAATTGTGCAAGGCGCTGAACCTCTGTTCTTCCTTGATTACTACGCCACCGGCAAACTCGACGTTGATGTTGCCGCCGACGTGGTTACCGGTATTGGCGCAGGCTGTGAACAAGCCGGCTGTGCCTTAATTGGTGGTGAAACGGCGGAAATGCCAGGCATGTATCAGCATGGCGATTACGACATTGCTGGTTTTTGTGTTGGCGTAGTCGAAAAAGAAAATATTATCGACGGCAGCAAAGTAGCTGCTGGCGATGCGTTAATTGCTCTGGCATCTAGTGGTCCGCACTCAAATGGCTTTTCATTAATCCGCAAGATTATTGAAGTGAGCAGTGCCGATGTGCAAGCTGAATTCCATGGTAAGAGCCTGGCCGAGCATTTGTTAGAGCCTACGCGTATTTACGTGAAGTCAGTACTGAAATTGCTGGAAACCGTTCCTGTGCACGCTATTTCGCACATTACCGGTGGCGGTTTCTGGGAAAATATTCCACGCGTATTACCTGCTAACACTAAGGCCGTAATTGACGGCAACAGCTGGGACTGGCCGGTTATTTTTGACTGGTTACGCGACAACGGCAACGTCAGCACCCGCGAAATGTACCGTACCTTTAACTGTGGCGTTGGTTTGGTGATTGCCCTGCCAAAAGATCAAGTTGATGCAGCGCTGAAAATTCTGAACACCGAAGGCGAAGACGCCTGGTTAATTGGCCACATTGAAACTGCTGCCGACGACGAAGCTCAGGTAGATATTCGCGCGGACGAAACCTGCTAATGCCAGATCAGCAAACAGCACAGCAAACGAAAAAGCGCATTGTTGCCTTAATTAGCGGTTCAGGTACTAACATGATGGCGCTACATCGCGCCTGTGAAGCTGGTTACCTGAATGGCGAGCTGGTTGGTGTTATTGCCAACAAGGAATCTGCCGGCGGTTTAGCCAAGGCTGCAGCTGAAGGTATTTCAACAGCCGTGTTGTCGCACAAAGATTTCGCTGAACGTGAAAGCTACGACGTGCAATTGCAGGCCTTAATTGAAACTTTCCAGCCCGATTTAATAGTGCTGGCGGGTTTTATGCGTATTTTAACGCAACCAATTACACAGCATTTTGCTGGTCGTATGCTGAACATACATCCTTCTTTGTTACCAAAATACAAAGGTATTAATACCCACCAACGTGCGCTGGATGCGGGTGATACTGAGCATGGCGTTAGCGTGCACTTTGTGACGGAAGAGTTAGATGGCGGCCCGGTCATTCTGCAAGCGAAAGTACCGGTATTTGAAAACGACACGGCGGAAGATTTGCAAGAACGTATTCACGAGCAGGAATACCGCATTTATCCGCTGGTATGTCAGTGGTTTTGTGCTGACCGCCTGCGCTTAACCGCGCAGGGTGCCATGTTAGACGGCGAGCTGCTTGGCTCGCAGGGTTATGCTACCGACTAAGCGTGAATGCTATTCGGCAGTAGTTTCATAATTTTTAAGTTCAAGGGTGGCGGTTTCGTCGCCATCTTTGGCTTGATACATGCGCACTAAATTGTAATTCAGCTCTGGTGCGAACCAGTAGTTAGTTACTCGCGAGCTGTTTTCGCGTACTCGCTCAACCGCAATAGTTTCAACGGTGCCGTAAGGCAATTCAACGGTCTCTTTAGTATTCCAACGAAATTTCAGCGTGTCATCCGCGCCCTTCTCGTCTACCACATTATATTGCCACTCGCGGGTTTCGCTATTGGCATTATCTGCTTGCGCCAGGTCGCGTTGTAATTGCACCAAAGCACTGGCTTCGTCCAGTCGACTCGCGTTCCACTCTAGCCCTACCGCTTTATCATTCGCTTGATTTACCAGGCGCTGCTGGTCGTGATCAAAGCGTGCCGCAAAACTTTTATCTGAGCCTGTACCCGTGCGGGAATAACTGAATACCAGTGGTTGTACTTTATTGTCTTGCAGCTTGAACTCACTATTAAAGGTGCGCTTATCCGATAAAAACAACCAGGAAATATCGGTCATCATAGTGAGCTTATAAACGCCGTCTTTCGTAGTTTGTAGAGTACGCAGGGCATGGCCGTAGTCAGAGCCGCCGCGAGTCACCACGTAATCAGCCTTAAAGGGCGTTAACTCTGACGACTCAACTTTGTCATGCGTGGCGGCAGCTGGCATTGCTGTAGCCATCATAAAACCGGCCACTAGGCATAAATTAGCGAGCTTGGTGCATTGGGTACCGATGCCTTTTGGGGCTAAAAACATATCTACAAACCTCTGTTTTTATGACTAATTTAAGAATAGCGCTTCAACATAACGGGCACAAGAGTCGCACTAAGGGATCCAGTGGCTACACAAGTTGACAGTGGCTACCTGTAAAAATTCAAACGCGCGTTCAAATTTACCTTGAATTTGGCCACTAATTGCTATAATTTGGACACATTAATTTTACTGGTCAGACCTCTAACACGGTTATAGGTTAGATGACAGGTTGAAGTACGGAGTACAACTATGAGTATCACCCTTTGGATTGTTGCCAGCCTTTTAGTGCTTGGCGTTTTAATTTATCAGCGCGCATCGCTGCTGCTTACCAGTTTGGCACTGGTTGGTCTGTTTGCTGTGGGCCAATGGGCAGGCATTGTTGGTCCTGTGCTGTGGGTTCTGTTAGCACTGGTTCTGATTCCACTGAACCTGGCGCCATTGCGTACCAGCCTGTTAACCAAGCCGTTACTGAAAATGTATCGCAGCGTCATGCCGGAAATGTCGACCACTGAAAAAGACGCTATCGATGCTGGTACCGTTTGGTGGGAAGGCGAACTGTTCCGTGGTGCACCAGACTGGAAAAAGCTGCACAGCATTAAAAAGTCTGAGTTATCTGCAGAAGAACAAGCGTTCCTGGACGGCCCGGTAGAAGAAGTTTGCAAAATGTGTAACGACTGGGAAATCACCCACTCGTTAGCAGACATGCCGCCGGAAATGTGGCAGTACCTGAAAGACAATAAGTTCTTCGCCATGATCATCAAAAAAGAATATGGCGGTTTAGAATTCAGTGCTTATGCACAGTCGCGTGTACTGCAAAAATTAGCTGGTGTAAGCACCGTGCTGGCCAGTACCGTTGGCGTACCTAACTCACTAGGTCCGGGCGAGCTGTTACAGCATTACGGTACTGAAGAGCAGAAAAACTACTACCTACCGCGCTTAGCGAAAGGTGAAGAAGTCCCTTGTTTTGCCTTAACTAGCCCAGAAGCTGGCTCTGATGCCGGCGCTATTCCTGACACTGGCGTTGTGTGCAAAGGCCAGTGGGAAGGCAAAGAAATTGTTGGTATTAAGCTTAACTTCAACAAGCGCTACATTACCCTGGCACCAGTTGCTACGGTTATTGGCCTGGCGTTTAAACTGAACGATCCGGATGGCTTGTTAGGCGGCGAGAAAGAGCTTGGTATTACTGCCGCGCTTATTCCACGTGACACTAAGAACATGGAAATTGGCCGTCGTCACTTCCCGCTAAACGTGCCATTTATGAATGGCCCGATCCGTGGTGAAGACGTATTCGTACCACTTGATTTCATTATCGGTGGCGAGAAAATGGCCGGTAAAGGCTGGCGTATGCTGGTTGAGTGTTTGTCGGTTGGTCGTGCTATTACCTTACCTTCAAACAGTGCTGGTGGTATTAAGTCCATCGCGCTGGCTACCGGTGCCTACTCGCGCATTCGTCGCCAGTTCAAATTACCAATTGGTAAAATGGAAGGCGTTGAAGAAGCCATGGCCCGCATCGGCGGTAACGCATACCTTATGGACGCGGTAACCTCATTGTCTACCACAGGTATCGACCTGGGCGAGAAACCTTCAGTTATTTCGGCCATTGCCAAATACCACATGACTGAAAAATTACGTCAGTGCATGGACGATGCAATGGACATTCATGGCGGTAAAGGTATTTGCTTAGGTCCGAACAACTACTTAGGTCGTGGCTATCAGGGCGTGCCTGTTGCGATTACCGTGGAAGGTGCAAACATTCTGACCCGTAGCATGATGATTTACGGTCAGGGCGCTATTCGTTGCCATCCATACGTACTGGAAGAAATGGAAGCCTCAGCTGACCACAGTGCCGCTGGCTTAAAACGCTTTGATAAAGCTATTTTCGGTCACATTGGCTTTGCCATGAGCAACTTCGTGCGTTCATTGTTCTTAGGTTTAGGCGGTCACCGCTTAAGCAGTTCGCCATACAGCGACAGCACCAAAGTGTACTACCAGCAAATGAATCGTTTCAGCTCAAACCTGGCGTTGCTGTCTGACGTTGCGATGGGCGTGTTAGGTGGTTCACTGAAGCGTAAAGAGCGTATTTCAGCGCGTTTAGGCGACATGCTGAGCTACCTGTACTTAGCTTCTGCCACGCTGAAACGTTTTGAAGACGAAGGTCGTTTGAAAGATGACTTGTCGCTGCTGCGCTGGGGTGTTGAAGATTCACTGTACAAGTTACAAGAATCACAACTGGCCCTGCTAGACAACTTCGGTGGCGTGGGTAAAGTGATGAAAGTTATCATGTATCCGTTTGGCCGTATTGCTAAGCAACCTAGCGATAAAACCGACCACAAAGTGGCACGCATGCTGATGCAACCGAACGAAACGCGTTCACGCTTAGGCGCTGGTCAGTTTGTGGCTCCGGAAGGTCAGTTTGGTTTCCTTGAGCAAACCTTGGTTGATATTATTGCTGCCGAGCCGCTGTACGATCGCGTATGTAAAGCTGCCAAGCAACGTATGCCATTTACCCAACTGCATAAAGTGGCAGCCAAAGGTAAAGAGCTTGGCGTACTGAGCGATGACGAAGTAGCGCTGCTGGAACGTGCTGAACAAGGTCGTTTGAAAGTAATTAACGTAGACGACTTTGAGCACGCTGAATTGATGGCAGGCGAAGCTGCTCGTAACTATCAGAAAAAAGCTGAAACCAGCCAAGCTGCTTAGTTACTGCTGCACAAATTCGTAAAAATTAAAACGGCGCCCTGTGGCGCCGTTTTTTTTCGTGTACAATCCATCGCTTCTTATAACAATAAATATGCAATCAGGAGTTCGTGCTGCATGACGCATCCTTCGAATACGACGACCAAGCGCGGTGCCTTTACCCGCTTTCTCGATACGGTCGAATGGCTGGGTAATTTATTACCCCACCCTATTACTCTGTTCGCCATTTTCTGTTTACTGATTATTATTGGCAGCGGCATTGCCGGCTACTTTGGCTTAAGCGCACAAGACCCACGCCCGGGTGGCGGCATTATTGAAGCCGTTAGCTTATTAAATGCCGAAGGTCTGCAGCGCATAGTGACCAGCCTGGTAACCAACTTCACCGGCTTTACGCCGCTTGGTACCGTATTGGTAGCCTTGTTGGGGGTTGGTATTGCCGAACGTTCTGGCTTACTTTCTGCCGCCATGCGCGGTTTGGTAATGAATGCGCACCCACGCGCCGTGACTGTTGCCGTAGTGTTTGCCGGGGTTATTTCTAACACCGCTGCTGAGCTAGGTTATGTGGTATTGGTGCCGCTTTCTGCGATGATTTTCCACTCGCTGGGGCGTCATCCATTAGCGGGTTTGGCCGCTGCCTTTGCCGGTGTTTCAGCCGGTTACAGTGCCAACCTGCTCATTGGTACCGTTGATCCGTTACTGGCTGGTATTACAACCAAAGCAGCCAACCTGCTTGATCCGGATTATGTTGTTGGCGCCGAAGCCAATTGGTACTTCATGATGGTTAGTACCTTCTTAATTGCCATTATGGGCACCATAGTTACTGAAAAAATTGTCGAGCCTAAGCTGGGTAAATACGACCCCAGTGAAGCCAGTATTGACCTAGACGAGCAAAAAATTGAATCCCTGACCAAACTTGAAAAGCGCGGCATGATTGGCGCCGGCATTAGTTTTGTGTTGCTAGGCGCGCTGCTGGCCTTAACCATAGTGCCGGAATGGGGGATTTTACGAAATCCGGAAACTGGCGAAGTTGCCGGTTCGCCATTTTTGAAAGGCATTGTTGCGTTTATTTTTATTACCTTTGCTATTCCAGGGTTTGTGTACGGCTGGATAACCGGCGTTATGCGAACCGACCGGGACGTTATTGATGCCATGTCGAACAGCATGAGCACCATGGGCATGTACATAGTGCTGGTGTTCTTTGCCGCGCAGTTTGTGGCCTTTTTTGGCTGGACTAATTTCGGCAGTATTTTCGCGGTTAAAGGCGCCGAGTTTCTGACCAGCGCCGGCCTGACTGGCCCGGTGGTATTTCTGTTATTTATTGGTATGTGTGCCTTTGTAAACCTGATGCTGGGGTCGGCCTCGGCACAGTGGGCTATTACCGCGCCTATATTCGTGCCTATGCTGATGATTATTGGCTATTCACCGGAAGTGATTCAGGCGGCCTATCGAATTGGCGACTCCACCACCAACATCATTACGCCCATGATGAGCTACTTCGGTTTAATTCTGGCTGTGGCGGTGCGCTATAAGAAAGATTTAGGTATAGGCACCCTGATTGCCACCATGTTGCCCTACAGTATTGTGTTTATGGTGGGCTGGACGGCGCTGTTCTTTATTTGGGTATTCGGCTTTGATATGCCGGTTGGTATTAACACCCCAACCTACTACCCTGCGGTAACCCCATAACCGCAGGCAGCACGTCGAACTAACCCTAATTTCACCACTGTGGTATACTGCCGACCAGATGTACCACAGTGGTTCCTCCTTTTTATAAATTCCCGGAGTTTCATGTCTTCAGAACAAACTACCAGCTCTTTTAACGAGTTGGGTCTTAACGATGCAATTTTACGTGCCGTCACCGAGTGCGGTTACACCACCCCGACCCCAGTTCAGCAACAGGCAATTCCTGTGGTTCTGGCCGGGCACGACTTACTGGCCGGTGCGCAAACCGGTACCGGTAAAACTGCTGGTTTTACGCTGCCGCTGCTGCACAAATTAAGCGCGAACAAGCCTGCCGGAAAACCAGCTATACGTGCACTTATTTTAACACCAACCCGCGAACTCGCTGCGCAGGTTGAAGACAACCTGAATACTTACGCGAAGTACACCGGCTTAAAATCACTGGTTATTTTTGGTGGCGTTGGTATTAATCCGCAAATCGACAAGTTACGTCGTGGCGTTGATATTCTGGTAGCTACTCCAGGCCGCTTGCTTGACCATTGCCGTCAAGGCACCCTGGATTTAAGCAAAGTCGAAGTATTGGTATTGGATGAAGCCGACCGCATGCTCGACATGGGCTTTATTCACGACATTAAGAAAGTGCTGAAACTGGTTCCGGCGAAACGCCAAACCTTGTTGTTCTCGGCCACCTTCTCAGACGAAATTAAAGCACTGTCGAAGCAGTTCCTGACCGAGCCTAAGCATATTGAAGTGGCCCGCCGTAACGCCACTGCGGATCGTATTGAACAGCGTGTGTTCCCGGTAGACAAAAAGCGTAAGCGCGAGTTGTTAAGCTACTTAATTGGTAGCCGCAACTGGCGTCAGGTACTGGTATTTACCCGGACTAAGCACGGTGCGAACCGCTTGGCTACCCAACTAACCGACGACGGCTTACCGGCGCTTGCCATTCATGGCAATAAAAGCCAGGCCGCGCGTACCAAAGCCTTGGCACAGTTTAAAGCCGGCAAGCTACGCGTACTGGTAGCTACCGACATTGCTGCTCGTGGTATTGATATTGATGAGCTGCCGCACGTGGTGAACTATGAGTTGCCGCAGGTTGCTGAAGATTACGTGCACCGTATTGGTCGTACCGGTCGTGCTGGTAGCGAAGGTGAAGCGATTTCACTGGTTTGTATTGACGAGCATAAACTGCTGCGTGATATCGAACGCGTTACCAAAAACAAAATACCTGAAGAACTTGTACCTGGTTATGAAGTGGATCCGAGCATTAAAGCCGAACCACTCCAAAATGGCCGTGGCCAACGCAGTCAAGGTGGTGGTCAGGGTCGCAACCAGTCAGGCCGTGGCGGTAACGCCGGTCGTGCTGGCGGCGGTCAAGGTCGTGACTCTCAGAACTCGCGCTCAGGTGCAGGTTCCGGACGTCGCAACAGCCGATAAACGGTTACCGCTACCAAACCGCAGCTACCCATCACCATCAACATGGCATGGTGATGGTGCTGCCCTACTACATTCACCGCTGCCGACACCAAGCCGGCAATGAAAAACTGCAAGCTGCCGGTAACGGCCGACGCCGAACCGGCGCGCTGAGCTTGCTCAGCCAGGGCTCCCGCCATGGCATTTGGAAATACCATACCCAGCGTACTGATATACAAAAATATCGGAATTACCACCGCCCAAAAGCCCAAGCTGTAAGCGCCGCTAAACCATAAACCAATTGAAATAACCGCCAGCAAGGGAATCGATTTATTCAAAATGGTTCGCGCCGTGTAGCGCTGCACCAACCAGCCGTTTAACTGCGCCATACCGATAATACCTATAGCGTTGGCACCAAATAGCCAACTGTAATAGGTAGGGCTTAGCCCAAAATGATCAATAAACAGCAAGGGTGATGCGGTAATGTAAGCAAACAACCCAGCCTGCGAAATTCCGCCGGTTAGCGAATAACGCAAGAATGCCGGATCTTTCAGCACGCCCCAATAGGTGGTCAGGCTACCGCTTATTCGTACCGCCACGTCCGGCGCCCGGGTTTCGGGCAACACTTTATGAATAGTAATTAAGCACGCCACACCCAGGGCCGCTACGATCAAAAATATCGCCTGCCAACCAAATAACATGGTGATATAAGCGCCTATTAACGGGGCTAAAATGGGCGCAATACCCATCACCAGTATCAGGAATGAAAACACCCGTGCTGAAGCCTGCGGCGTGTACAGATCACGCACCATAGCGCGGGCTATGACCAACCCGGCACAAGCGCCAATAGCTTGCACAAAACGCAGCACGACTAAGGTTTCTAAGTTCGGCGCATAAGCACAGGCCAGCGAACTGATAATGTAAATAACCAAGCCAAAGTACAGTGGCGGTTTGCGGCCAAAACGGTCCGACACAGTGCCGTACAGTAGCTGCCCGATAAATAGTCCGAAGAAGAATGCGGTAAGCGATAACTCAACACCACTGGAATCCGTTTGATAGGTTTGCGCAATATCGTTAAATGCCGGCAAGTACATATCAATAGAAAGCGGGCCGAACGCCGTTAGCATAGCCAGTAATACCACAACTAAATCAAATCTGGCGTGCTCGGATACCGGTGGATTCTGCATGCTCTGAATGGCCTATGTTGGTAGTGAAGCCTGCTGGCTGGTGATGGTGGGCAAAATTATACCACAGCGTTATTTTTGTATGGACATCTAAACGTCCAATTGCTAATCTTCAGTTGCCGCCGATTTAAGTATGCAACTTGCGGGCGGGATACAAATACGGCTAAAGCGCGCCAACCGGCGCGAACCTCAAGTTAACGGAGTTCGTATGCTGCAATTTATTATGACTGATCTTATTCATCTGGCGAAGCTAGAGCGTGAGGGCTTTGCCCTGCGTCAACGCTTTCAACGGGAGTCCATTCAACAACCCTTACACCATCAACCGGCGGCCGCTTGCTGTTCGTGCAGTCAACCGCATCAACCGCGCCAGCACCGGGTGGTGCGAACTTTAGTAAGTAATAAGGCGCTGATTGCCAGTGACAACCGTTGGCCTAAACCATTGCCAGACGATGTAATTGAGCTGGCGTTTGAAAATGGCTGGTTTTATGTGTCGCTGAATGTGCCCTTACAGCGCGTATTTCAAACCATTCATGACGGTGAACTGCCCTGGCTATGCCCGGTTTGTGCCGGCTACCAGAGCCGTTCGAATTTGTTTGCACCTAGTGCCAGCATTCTTAGTGACGATGGCAGTGTTCGCTATGTGCCCCAGTTTGTAGCGGGCTACCTGGAGCAAGCAGAACAACTGCAGCAATCCAATCTTAAACCGCAATCACTGTAACCTTTTAGCAATACCCCAAGCTTGCCCTGGCTGACTTTGGTCACGCCAGGGCTTTTTTTATGGTTACTCCGGCGTGTAATTCATCGTGCTGTGCTGACTCGGACGAGTAACTTGATTTTGGGCGCGCAACCAATCGATAAAGGATTCGGCGTATTCTACATAAGTGTCTTCCACCCGCCCTTGTTCACTTAACTGGCCCAAAAGTACCCAGCCGTCGTTACCGCTGGCGACAAAACTATTGGTAACCATGGTGTAACGCTGTTCCGCGTTCACCGGCTGCCAGCCTTGGTCACTCGCTAGTTGAACAGCACTAACCCGCTCCCCTTCAGCGGCACTTAAATCAACGTCAAAGCGAATTTTCGCACCATGTGGGTAAGAGCCGTCTGAACCGGCATCCGACAACGTGTAAGCCATGGTTTGTTCCAGTAGTTGCTGCAACTCGGCCCCGGTTATAGCAACGGTCACTAAGGTATTTGAGAACGGCAAAATACGATAGGCATCACCCAAGCTAATAGGCCCGGCCGGAATTTCACCGCGCACACCACCACCATTTTGTAATGAAAAATCAGCAGCAGGAACACTTCGTAAAAAGGCTTGCGCCACTAGTTGGTGCATATCCGACTGTCCGGCAGAACCACACTGCTCACGATTAATCACGCCCATCCGTTGCATGCATAAACGCTCCGGCGCCTGGGCAATAACTTGTTCGGTCAGCACATCAACGTCTTTCGCAAACCGGTTGCGCACAGCAACCGCTGCGGCTTGCGGGGCAATACGGGTAAACAGGCCAGTGTCATCAAACCCAGCCGGTGCTTGTTCGGACAGCAAAAAGTGTGGGCGGCCACCACAACTGGCAATCGCATCACCGCTAAAGCCTAATTGCAGTTCACCCACTACTTTGCCGTATTCATAGGCATGCGCCACACAAACCGGATCGCCGTCAGCGTTGGTTACTTGCGTAGGATAAGGCCCACTACTGTCCAAACCATAGCGGTCAAAGTCACCCAATAGCGTATGCGAATCGCCACCAATAACAGCATCCACGGCTGGCAGGGCTTGCGCTAGTGCTAAATCGTTTTGGTATTGATAGTGCGTTAGCAGAATAATCTTACCCACGCCCTGGCGCTGCAACTGGGCAATGTAATGTTCGGCCGTTTCACGTTCATCGGCAAATACAGTGGAATCATCGGGCTGCGACGACTGCTTAGTTTTCACGGCAATATCCAAACCAATAATGCCAATGCGCTGGCCGCCAACATTATAAATTTGGTAAGGCTGAAATGAGTCCCAACGGCTATGCGGCGTTAATGGCGATACGCCAACCTCGGGCTGTACGTTGGCCGCCAGTACCGGGGTATTACAGTCGCCCTTAGCTAAGAAATCCAGAAACCGCTTTAAACCGGCATCACCATTGTCAAACTCGTGATTACCCAAAACAAAGGCATCAAAACACACATGATTCATCATGGCCGCGTCGGCTTTACCTTGAAACAAAGTGTAATACAGGCTGCCGGTAATAGCGTCGCCAGCGTGTAGCTTGAGTACATTGGTGTTGCTGCTGGCAATTCGGTCAATCATGGCCGCTACGCGCGCGAAGCCACCGCTTTCCACCCGCACGCTTTCATCATTTAACAGCAACGAGGTGCGCGAATGGGCATCTAAGTTGGAATGGTGGTCATTCACGTGCGCAATGGTCAGCGCAAAGTTCGTTACGTCACTTTTACGAGCCGGTTTGGTACCTGCCGTGTCCGCCGTCATAGTCGAACATGCTACCGTGGTTGCCAGCGCCGTAGCTAGCGCGAGTAATTTGCACTGAACATTCATAACATCACCTTATTATTGCAAGCCAATAGCTGGAACAGGCTATTAGCTTATCGAAGCTTTATTTCAATAAGCCTATTTCACGCAACCGCTGCATTAAATAATCATCGGCGGTAATAGGTTCGTAGCGACACGGGTTTTCGGTAGTCACGCAGCTCGCCAGCGGATCTATTAATACATCGGGATTAAAGTGCAGGAAAAACGGAATAGAGTAGCGCGACTTGCTGCTATAGGGCGCTGGTGGATTCACCACCCGGTGCGTAGTTGATGGCAGCACGTTATTGGTTAAGCGCTGCAACATATCGCCCACATTGCAAATAATAGCACCTTCAATAATAGTCACCGGAATCCAACTGCCATCACGTGACAGCACCTCCAAACCTGGCTCACGAGAACCAACCAATAACGTCAGTACATTAATGTCTTCATGCGCTCCGGCGCGAACCGACGGCGTACCCTCGTCCACAATGGGTGGGTAGTGCAAAGGGCGTAAAATGGAATTCCCCATATCCACACGATTGCGGAAAAAGTCACGCTGCTGGCCTAAATACACGGCTAAGGCATCTAGTACCTGATTACCCAACACATCTAACGCTTCATAAAGCGCCAACATGCGCGTTTTAAATTCAGGGACTTCCTCGGGCCACAGGTTTGGTAGCAGTTGTGAAAACGGCGGCTGCCCGCTAATTTCGCGACCAATATGCCAGAACTCTTTTAAGTCTACATGTTTGGCGTCTTTCGCTATTTCCGTACCAAATGGAGTGTAACCCCGGGCGCCACCCTGGCCAGGTTGGTGATATTGCTGTTTTGTTTCGGCCGGTAAGGCAAATAACTCGCGGCTAATATCCAGTGCGCCATGAATAATATCGGTGTTAATACCATGGTTGGTAAGCGCGACAAAACCGTTGCGCTCGTAACCTTCGCCAACGTTCTGCGCGAAGGTTTCAAAATCAGCCTCATACTGGCTCATATCTATGTGTGGAATGGACTTCATAATCTGCCCTGAGTGCAATCTGTAAACGGACGCCTATGCTATGAATTTCGGCCTCAAACAACAAGCAAAATTATGTATTTCGTAAAGCTCTTGTAAAGCCGCGAACCTTAATCAATAGCCCCCAGTCAAATGCCGCGGACACAACGAATTTTTCGTAACGCAAGGAGTACCTATGTACAAAAATAAATTTCGCTTAAGTGGCAGCGCTGCAGCAATTCTAGCACTTAGCTCCACCGCCTTTAGTGCAACTGTTTTGGCTGAACAACAGCCCGACTTCAACTACATTGGCGTAGCGGCGGAAAACAACAACGAGTATAGCGGTTCAGACACCGGCTTGCGCTTCGAAGCTAGCTATGAACTTCAGGATCGTTACTTTTTATCAGGCTACTATCGCACCCTGGGTAATAATGGTTTCAACAATGATGACTTCAACAGTTTTGCGATAAAAGGCGGCCGGTACTTTGGTTTAGCCGATGGCTTAACTGCTGATTTCTCTGTAAAAGTCGGTAACGTTGACTATGACGTTGACGATTCAAACTTTTACGGTGTTGAAGCGAACTTACGCCAACGCATTGGCATGTTTGAAGTTCATGGTGGCTTAGGCTGGGTTGATTACACCGACGGCGGCACTGACACCCAGTATGTTGTTGGTGGCCGTGCCTTTATCACCCCAGCATTAGCTATTGGCGTTGATTTCAACGACTCTGAGTTTGGTGAAGGTTGGTTATTAACCGCTCGTTACCACTGGTAATTGTATAAAGCAGGAGTTTCTCCAAGCTTAGCCTCGCTCTCGCGGGGCTTTTTTTTGCCCAAAAATGATTAACAGAAGCGCACCGAACGGCATAATATATTCCACAAGATTCTGAGCTAGCCTCTACTACCGCACGCTAATAACAGCTATGCTGATAGTCTATACTTCAGTAAGGTGCGTAACTTCTTATGACTTCGAATGTGTCGGCAAAACTTCCCGAATTTATGCAGCTCTACCGTCAACTGGTAGCGCAACCCTCGGTTTCCTGTATTGACCCGAAATGGGACACCAGCAACAAAGCCGTTATTGACTTGCTGGCCGGCTGGCTTAAACAACTGGGCTTTCAGGTAGAAGTGAATGCGCTGCAAGGCCAACCGCATAAGTTTAATTTGCTGGCCAGTTATCGCCCCCACGGCGTTCAAGCTGGCGGCTTACTGCTCGCCGGACACACCGACACCGTACCCTGGGATGAAGGCCGTTGGACTCGCAATCCTTTCACCCTGACCGAAGCTGACAACCGCTTATACGGCCTGGGTAGCGCCGATATGAAAGGCTTTTTTGCGTTTGTACTGGAAGCTATTCGCCACCTGGACTTAACCAAGCTAACCAAACCGCTTTATATTCTGGCTACCGCCGACGAAGAAACCACTATGGCTGGTGCGCGCGAACTCGATAAGTACCCCGATTTAAAGCCGGAATTTGCCATTATTGGCGAACCTACCAGTATGACTCCGGTGGTTGCTCACAAGGGCCACTCTACCGAGGCTATTCGGGTGGTTGGCAAAAGTGGTCACAGCTCGAATCCGGCGGCCGGAGTGAACGCCATCGAAGTTATGCACGCGGTCATTAGTGAATTGCAGCAGGTGCAACAAAGCTTTCAGAAGCGCTATACCGACGATTTGTTCGCGGTACCCTACCCAACCATAAACTTCGGCAACATTCATGGTGGCGACGCCGCCAATCGTATTTGTGCCTGCTGCGAAATGCATATAGACATTCGCCCACTGCCGGGCATGGCGCTACCTGAAATGTACGACTTGCTAAATCATCATTTGGCCCAGGTGAATCAACGCTATCCGAATGCGGTAAGCCTGCATCACTTGCACGAGCCTATTCCCGGCTATCGCTGCGACACCAACAGCGCCATCGTGCAATTGGCTCAGCAAATTAGCGGACAAGCTGCAGAGCCAGCTAACTACTGCACCGAGGCCCCTTTTGTGCAAGGGCTGGGTTGCCAGACTATTGTCATGGGCCCGGGTTCTATTAATCAGGCGCATCAGCCCGACGAATACATAGAGTTAAGCCAGATCAAGCCAGCACAACAGCAACTGGAAACCATGATCCGGCAGGTGTGCGGCGGTTAACCGCTGTTTTATTTAAGCAGTCTGGCAACCGGGGCGAAGCTGCGGCGGTGAATCGGACTCACGCCATGCTCTTTTAGCAACGCTAAATGCAGTGGCGTGGGGTACGCTTTGTGCCTGGCAAACTCGTACTGCGGATAGTGCTCATGCCAGGCTAGCATTTGCCGGTCACGTTCTACTTTCGCCAATATCGATGCCGCACCAATACACTCTTCGTGCATATCACCGCCAACTATGGCTTTGGCAGGCATACTAAGCTTCGGTACCCGATTACCGTCAACCAACACTAAACTGGGCGCTACCGGCAGCGCCTCTATGGCTCGTTGCATGGCCAGCATCGACGCCCACAAAATATTAATCTCATCAATTTCGGCGGGGTCGCACTGAGCAATACTCCAGTAAAGTGCCCGCTCTTTTATTTCTTCACTTAACTTCTGACGCTTTTTTTCACTTAATTTTTTTGAATCGGTAATACCGGCAATGGGGTCATCCGGATTCAAAATAACCGCTGCTGCCACCACCGGCCCGGCCAGTGGCCCACGCCCTGCTTCATCTGTTCCACAAATCATAACAACTCTTTTGCTCTCGAGGGGTATTTAGGTATGATACCTTGGCATTCAAAATAACAACAAACATACTACAAAAATAACAAGGGAATCTTATCTCATGTCGCAATCATCGCAAGCTGCCGACAGCTGGCTCAATCGTACGCTCGATCGGGTTGAGCGAGTAGGTAACAAGCTCCCCGACCCGGCCATGATGTTCTTTGGCTTACTTATTATTGTCTGGGTTATCAGCTTTCTTCTTTCTGGTGTCAGTTTCGACGAAGTGCACCCACTTACCGGCGAACAAATCAGTGTAGTGAATTTGCTTAGCGGCACCGAAATGGCCGACTTTCTAGCCAACATGGTAAACACCTTTATGGGCTTTGCGCCCTTAGGTGTGGTGTTAGTGGCCATGTTAGGTGTTGGTGTAGCCGAGCGCAGTGGCTTCATTAACGTTGCTATTAAGCTGATGCTGAATGTAACACCGAAAATGCTGCTTACCCCCGTATTGGTACTGGTAGCTATTGTTAGCCACACAGCCGTTGATGCAGGCTACGTACTGGTAATTCCGTTAGGTGGTGTTATTTTCTACGCGGCCGGGCGACATCCTTTAGCAGGTATTGCTGCTGCTTTTGCGGGAGTATCTGGTGGGTTTAGTGCCAACTTTGTACCTTCAGCTATCGACCCCTTAATTCAGGGCTTTACCCAAACCTCAGCACAAATGCTGGACCCGAACATTCAGCTAAACCCGCTGAATAATTTCTACTTCACTGCCATGTCTTCCATTGTGGTGGTGATTATTGGCTGGTACCTAACCGATAAGGTTATTGAACCGCGTTTGAAGAATGCTGAAATAGACGGCGATCAGGAAGACATGCCGGTGCTTGACGACGTTACGCCTCGCGATCGTAAAGCCTTTTATGCCGCCGTGTTAACCATGGTGGTGGGTTTAGCGCTACTGTATTTCGCGGCCACCGCTGAAAATACACCGCTGGCTGATGCAACCGGTGAATTGGCCTCGTTTACTGCGCCGTTAATGCAGTCCATTGTTCCGCTAATTTTCCTGCTATTTATTATACCTGGGGTGGTGCATGGCTTTGTTGCCGGTACCTTTACCAACTCGCAGGATGTCGTAACCGCCATGACCAAGTCGATGGAAGGTATGGCTTATTACATGGTTATGGCTTTCTTCTGTGCCATGTTTATTAAAGCCTTCGGCGACTCGCAATTGGGTACTTTATTATCTATTAAAGGTGCCGCTATGCTGCAAAGCTGGGCCTTGCCTGGCAGCATGACTTTAGTTGGCATTGTGTTCCTGGTGGCCTTTATTAACCTGTTTGTGGGTTCGGCTTCTGCGAAATGGGCACTGTTAGCTCCCATATTTGTACCTATGCTGATGCAACTGGGCTTTTCACCAGATTTAACTCAGGCCGCTTACCGCGTGGGCGACTCGTCCAGTAACATCATTACACCATTACTGCCCTACTTCCCATTAGTTGTGTTGTATTGCCAGCGCTATGTAAAGAACACGGGTATTGGTTCACTGGTCGCCCTAATGCTGCCGTACTCTATTAGCTTGCTAATTATCTGGTCTGCATTCTTAATATTGTATTGGACTCTGGGCGTTGCTTTCGACATTCCACTAGGCATTCAGGCCACTTACGATTACCCACCGGCGGGCTAAATCATGAGCTACTTAAACAGTAAAACCATTTGGTTAACCGGTGCCTCTTCAGGCATCGGTTTGGCGCTGGCGCGCGAATTAGCTAACTACGACGTGCGCTTAATATTAACCTCGCGTCGTGAGGAAGCTTTAGAAGAAGTACGCAACAGCTTACCAAACAGCGACAAGCACCAAGTACTGGCACTGGATTTAAGCCAGCCAGAAGCCGCCATGGCAGCAGCTAGTGAAGCGCTGGGCGATACGCAAATTGATATCCTGATCAATAACGCTGGCGTTTCTCAGCGTAGTTTGATTCTGGATACCGACTTAAAAGTGTATCGCCAACTAATGGAAATTGATTATTTTGGCGTGGTTGCACTAACCAAGCTGGTACTACCCAACATGGTAGCCCGCAAATCCGGCCATATAGTCACTGTATCTAGCGTAGCAGGCAAAATTGGTACTAAGCTGCGTAGCGGCTACTCAGGCGCCAAATACGCCGTGCTGGGCTTTATGGACAGCCTGCGCGCAGAAGTTGCGGCCGATAACATTAGCTGCACCTCTATTCTGCCGGGCTTTATTAATACGCCGGTTGCCCACAATTCGTTAACCGGTGACGGTTCTGCCTTAGGTGAACCGGATCAGGATAATGCCAGTGGTATGTCGGCGGAAGACTGCGCTAAAGCTATTGTAAAAGCCATGCAGCAGCGCAAAGACGAAGTTGTAGTCGGCAAAGGGTTAAGCAAAATAGCACCGCTGATTCAGCGTATTGCGCCTGGCTACGTTCGAAAAATGATGGCTAAGCGCGATTAATACCTAAGCAAGTCACTGACTGCCCCCCATAAAAAAACGCACACACCAAGTTATTGATGTGTGCGTTTTTAGTTTTAACTGCAAAACACTTAAACCATGTGCACCAGCATACTGGTTGGATCTTCCAAAAACTCCTGCCAGCGCTTGTTAAAGCGGGCAATAGTGCCACCATCAATAATACGATGATCGCCAGACCAGCTTGCCGTCATTAGCTTACGTGCTACCACGTTGCCGTTCGCATCAAAGCGCGGCAGTTCCTGCACTTTGCCTAATGCCACAATAGCCGCTTCCGGTTTATTGATAATTGGGGTAGCTACAGTGCCGCCAATAACGCCGATATTCGAGATGCTGATAGTGCCACCTTTCATATCGGCCTGCGCCACTTTGCCTTCACGAGCAGCAGTGGTTAAGCGCGTTACTTCGTTGGCCACTTCAATAATGCTCTTGTTTTGTACCTGTTTAATATTAGGTACTAACAAGCCTATTTTGGTGTCCACGGCCATACCAATGTTATGGTCATCAAAGTAAGTAATTTCGGTGCAGTCGTCGTTCACCTGAGCGTTCATCAGCGGGAATTCTTTCAGCGCTAATGACAAGGCTTTGATGAAGAACGGCATCATCGTAATGCGCACGCCTTCGTCCTGATACCGCGCTTTCAACTGGCGTTGCAGCGCAATCACGTCGGTTAGGTCAAATTCGTCAGCATAGGTAAAGTGTGGAATGGTTCGCACCGATTCCGCCATGGCTTTCGCCATGGCTGCTTTCACGCCGCGAATAGGTTCGGTACGCTTACCGCCCTGAGTTGCGGCTGGCTTCGTGCTTTCACTAGCAGCCGGTTGCGCGGCACCGCTTTGGTAATTTTCGATATCTTCTTTCATGACCCGGCCCTTTTTACCCGAGCCTGCCACTTTGCTGATATCAATATCCATTTCGCGGGCACGGCGGCGTACCGCTGGGCTAGCTACCGCTTTACCCTGCCGGGCTGCTACAGGCGGTTCGCCCTGGCCACCGGCAGCCTTGCTGGTATCAGTGGTTGCCTTGTTGCCTGATTGTGAGCTAGCTGCGCCCGTATCCGAGCCAGAATCGCCACTGCCGCCAGCTACGGTTAATGCAAATAGCGGTTCGTGAACCTTAGCAACATCGCCTTTCGCGTAATAAAGCTTTTGTACCAGGCCGTCATCTTTGGCAGGAATTTCAACCATGGCTTTGTCGGTCATTACCTCAACCACGGGTTGATCTTCTTTAACTTCGTCGCCTTCAGCCACCAGCCATTCCACAATTTCACACTCAACAATACCTTCACCAATATCCGGTAAGATAAAGTCGGTGGTGGTACTGCCGTTAGCTTTAGCTGGCTCTGGTTGTGATTTTTGCTGCTGTTCTTGCGTTGAGGAAGGCGCCGGATCTTTGCTTACCGGTTTGGCTTCGTCGGCAGCTTCATCGTTAGCGCTTTCAATGGCAAACAACGGCTCATGAACCTTGGCAATATCGCCTTTGGCGTAATACAGTTTTTTCACCACGCCATCGTCTTTGGCCGGAATTTCAACCACAGCTTTATCGGTCATTAC
The DNA here is from genome assembly GCA_040882145.1 of Idiomarina sp. GTDB lineage: Bacteria > Pseudomonadota > Gammaproteobacteria > Enterobacterales > Alteromonadaceae > Pseudidiomarina. The sequence continues at coordinate 107,362 of JBBEBU010000004.1, read as the reverse complement.
TTCAACCACTGGCTGATCTTCTTTGACTTCGTCGCCTTCAGCCACCAGCCATTCAACGATTTCGCATTCAACAATGCCTTCGCCAATGTCGGGTAGAATAAAATCTTTGCTCATCGTAGGCGCTCCATTAGTAGTTCATGGAAGCTTTAATAGCTTCATAAACTTTCAAGTGATCCACGAAGTATTCTTTTTCATGGGAGAGCGGATACGGCGTATCCAAACCACACACCCGGGCAATCGGAGATTCCAGGTACAAGAAGCAGCGGTCCTGAATGGTCGCCGCTATTTCGCTGGCAAAACCACCAGTTAGTGGTGCTTCCTGAGTGACCAGTAAACGGCCTGTTTTAGTGACCGATTTCGCGACGGTTTCAATGTCCCAGGGTAAAATGGTACGCAAATCAATAAGCTCACAAGAAACGCCATCTTTTTCCGCCATTTCTGCGGCTTTTTCGATCATCTCAACCTGAGCGCCCCAAGCCAGCAAGGTAATGTCAGAGCCTTCTCTCATCACCTCGGCTTTGCCAAGCGGGATGCTGTATTCTTCTTCCGGTACTTCACCAACCGATGCACGATAAATGCGCTTAGGTTCCATGAACAGAACTGGGTTTGGATCGAAAATAGCGCTCAGCAGCAACCCTTTGGCTTCATAAGGGTTACGCGGCATGACAATTTTCAAGCCTGGCGTGTGTGCGAAATAAGCTTCCGGTGATTGCGAGTGATAGTGACCACCAGCAATACCGCCGCCGTATGGCGTACGAATAGTTAGGCCACCAACGTTGAATTCATTACCTGAACGGTAACGGAATTTAGCCGACTCGTTCACTATTTGGTCAAACGCCGGAAAAATATAATCGCCGAACTGAATTTCTGCAACGGCATAGCTACCTTGCGAGGCCAAGCCATTCGCGAAACCTAAAATACCCTGCTCAACCAGCGGCGTATTAAAGTTACGGTGCTTACCATATTTCTCAGTTAAGCCTGAAGTAGCACGGAATACGCCACCAAAAGAGCCGGTGTCTTCGCCAAAGCTATATACTTTGTCGCTTTTTGCCATGGCCAGATCTAACGCATTGTTGATGGCCTGGAGTAAGTTCATTTTCGCCATTAGTCCTGACCTCCCTCAATACGACCCGATGTTTTCGGATAAGCATCCGGGTACTTCTGAATGTGTGCTTTCAAATCGCGCAGCTGTTGTTGCAGATGCGCGTGAGGTTGGTCGTACACATCTTCAATAATTTCATCAATGTGCGGCACTGCTACTTTTTCAGCTTTCTTCAATGCCGCCAATACAGCTTCTTTCTTCTGCTGGTAAATTTCGTCGGCTTTTTCTTGCGTCATCCAGTCTTTGCTAAGCAGCCACTTTTGCAAGCGCTCCAGCGGATCTTTCGCACGCCAACCGGCTTCTTCGTCACGCGTACGGTAACCCGTTGGGTCGTCCGAGGTTGAGTGGCCAGCCATACGATAGGACATACCTTCAATCAATACGGGTTCGTTCTCTTCAACCGCCAATTTACGCGCCATTTGCGTTGCCTTCAGCACCGCCATAATGTCGTTGCCGTCAATACGAATCGTCTTCATACCATAGCCAACACCACGTGGGGCAATACCGTCACCGGCAAACTGCTCGCCCTGAGCTGGGGTTGAAATGGCATAACCGTTATTACGGCAGAAGAAAATAACCGGCACTTTATACACTGCGGCCATGTTCAACGCGGCGTGGAAGTCACCTTCCGAGGCAGCACCTTCACCAAAGTAGCAAATAGTACACTTGCCGTTTTTATCCATTTTCTGGCCATAGGCGTAGCCTGTGGCTTGTGGAATCTGGGTCGCCAACGGTGAGGCAATGGTCATAAAGTTCAGATCGGCGCAACCGTAGTGCACCGGCATCTGCCGACCTTTACCTAAGTCCTGCTCATTTGAGAACAGTTGATTCATAAACTGCTCTACGGTAAAGCCGCGATAGGCCAATGAGCCCTGCTCGCGATACTGACCCATGATCATGTCTTCATCGTCCAGCGCCGCAGCCGAGCCAATGCTGGCCGCTTCTTCGCCTAATGAAGACAAGTAAAAACTGATACGGCCCTGCCGCTGTGCAGCAATCATGCGTTCGTCCAACACCCGGATAAATTGCATGGTGTCGAATATTTTCAGCATCAGTTCTTTGTCGAACTCAGGCAGTTCAGCATCTTTATGTAAAGTGCCGTCCTCTTTGAGGATTTGCAGCATTGGAATTTTCAACGCAGAACCATCAATAAATGACGGCTTGGTCACTATTTCCAACTGGTGTTTTTTGTCCTTCGCCATAACCTTCTCTTATAAGAATAATCGTGTGTAGACGGGGTGGTCGTTAAGTTGCGCTCACTTTACCTGCAGGTTTAATCACATGCAAACAACGCCGCAGTTAAAAAACCTGCGGCAGTTGTAAATTTCAGGTAACAAACAAAGATTAGACCAGCTTTAAACGACTCGCTGGCATTTCAGCAACTAACAGCAAGGCACGCTGGCCAATTTTGACTTTTGCGTTTGGAAACACAATGCGTTCGCCAGCAATTTCAATACAATGCTCCGTATCACCATCGGAAGCCAGCACGTAACCCTGCTCAAATGGCGTGAAATTAGCGACATCGGTTGGAAAATGTAATTGGAAATCTTCATGCTCACGGTCAATAACCCGAGTAACTTCGTAAAGCTTCTGCTGGTCGGCAGTAAACTCAGGTAACTCGAGGTTATGCTGGCTAATGAGTTCACGCAAGCCTTTATCAGCGTTGGTAAAGCGGCTCATGTCATTTTCGCCAAAGGGTTTCACTTTACCCAGTTCAACGGTGAAGGCGTTGGCTTCAAATTGCTCCGCACTGAAATAGGAAAAGGTTGTGGTTGGGCTCTGACTGAGCAACACCGCTTCAATACCGCAGTAGGTTAAAAAGCTCAATTCAGTCTTTTTATAAGGTTTGCCATGCGTAAATGGGTGTACCGCAAATTTTTCATGCATAGAATCGCGAATTGCGGTATGTAAATCGTAGTGGAAGCGCTGGCGCTTAGTGCCGGTTGCTTCATCATAAAAACGCTGCACATAGTACTCGAGCTTTTCCGCCCGTTTATGTTCAGCCGTGTTGCCTTTGGTATGGGCACCACTGAATAAACGGTTCATGTTCTCGTCTACAAACCGCGTGCCATTATTAATAGCGTCTGGGTTCGCAATTAACAGCATCACCCGATGCGCGGGTACTAAATCACCGGCAATAATGTCGTGCACCATATCGCGCACCATCTCAATTGGCGCGGTTTCGTCGCCGTGTACCGCACAGGATAGAATAATATCCTTATCACCGGGTTTAGGTGGATAAGCCACCAGCACACCCGAATCCCAAACCTCGAGCGTTACCTCATTTTCCAGCGTTAAAGTTTGTTCACTGACACTGCCGGGTTTGGTTTCCCGGGTCCATTTTAAAAAGTCAGACCATTCTAGTTCCACCGGTTACTCCTGTTGTTGCTTTCCTGGCACCAGGCCTTTAGTAGCAAGTAGTGAGCGCAAAATGCGCGAGCGGTACTCACGTCGGTATAACACCCAAACCACCAGTAAGGTGGTACCAATAAAAAAGTATGGATGAATAAACCACATTAAAAAGGCCAGAGCGAAGTAATACGCTCTTAAACCGTTATTGTATTCATGCCCGGCTTGGTCCAATACTTTGGCTGAGTGGCGCACATACATGTCGCGTTGTTCTTCAGTATAGTCAGGACTGCGATACTGCGGCGCAACGCCCATTAATACCGACACGAAACCGAACTGGCGTATAGCCCAGGTAAATTTAAAGAACGCGAACACAAATATAAGCGCCAATAAAAACAGCTTCACCTGCACTTTTTCGGTGCTGGTAACGGCGGTAAAAGGAACAGACTGAAGCACTACCATTAATTTTTCAGCTGAAGCTAAAACGGTAAGCACACCGGCTAACACCAGAATAGTAGAGGAAGCAAAAAAGGTAACCGTGCGTTCAACATTCCCTAACAAAGCCGCATCAGCAATCTGATGGTCTTTGCGGGTTAAAGTAGCCATCCAGTCAATGCGCAGTTGGCGCAAAATACTCGATAAACTGTGGGTTGTACGGGCGCGCTTGCGAGCGAAAGTGGTATAGCCATACCAACAAAAAATAAAGATACCCAGCGCTATCAAATCCGGGTAGGAAAAAGCCAAAATAGTGTTCTCGGTCGCCACGGCGCTGCCTCTGTCTCTTCATTCAGGTTACATTGTTCATGCTATGAACAAATTAAAACGGCGTATCAGAAAGACAATCGCGGGCACTTTTGACCAAAGTACCCGCGCTAGTGACTTTAACAACTATAACAACAGAAGTTTACTATTTTATGACAGTTTTTCAGGTTTTACCTGGCCCGTGATCCTCCACCAGGGTACTTTCTTTCGGCGGCGGAGGTGTTGTTAACTTGTACCACGACAGCATGGTACGAATACCGCGTTTAAAGTCATCCAGAATCAAGTACAGACAAGGTATCAGCAACAGCGTAATGACCGTTGCAAACAAAATACCGAACGCCAGTGACACCGCCATTGGAATAACAATTTTCGCCTGTAGGCTCTTCTCCAGCACTATAGGTAACAAGCCAAAGAAGGTGGTTAACGAGGTCAGGATAATGGCTCGGAAGCGGCGTACGCCGGCATCAACCACCGCCTGACGCAGGGTCACACCAGCTTTTCTGGCCTGGTTCACGTAATCCACCATCACCAGGGAGTCGTTTACCACTACCCCGGCCAGCGCAATAATACCAAACAAGCTTAAAATACTAATAGGTATGCCCAGAATTAGGTGACCAAGTACCGCACCTATCATGCCGAAAGGTATTACCGACATAATAATTAGCGGCTGGCTGTATGACTTCAATGGAATAGCCATCAGCGCATAAATGGCAACTAACGCAAACATAAAGCCGTATTGCAGCGAGTTCGTCGCTTCAGCTTCGTCCTGTGAGGCGCCTTGCAGCTTGTATTCAACCGACGGATATTTATCCAAAATCAGTTGAATTTTTTCTGACGTAATGTCCTTCACAATCGACGATGGTTCTACTTTCTGCTTATCAACCCGGGCGCGCACGTTCACTGAGCGTTCACGGTCAATACGCGTAATGGTGTTGTAACCAGTGCTGAATTCAACTTCGGCCAGTTCCGTGAATGGAATTTCGGCACCGTCTGTGGTGCGCAAACGCATGCTTTCCAAACTACCCACCGACTGACGCTCTTCCAGCGGATAGCGAACCATAACCCGAACTTCTTCGTCGTTCCGTTGAATTCGCTGCGCTTCAGCACCGTAAAATGCATAGCGTACCTGATTGGCTAACTCGGCCAAATCAATACCCATCGCATTTGCCAGCGGCTTCAGTTTCAGAATAATTTCTTCCTTGCCCTCGCCAAAGGTGTCTTCAATGTCGAACACCCCATCAAATTGGCGTAGCTCGGCTTTCAGATCATTCGCAGCCGACGATAACTCGGTTAAATCTTCACCCGTTAGCTGAAACTCTAAATCGAACGCGTTACCACCGCCAATACTGCCGCGGAAGTTTAAAGCCTTAATGCCAGCTAACTCAGGAACCTGCTCACGCCAGCGGTTGACGATATCAAAACCGTCGATTTCGCGTTCTTCACCTTTAGCTAACTCGGCAAACACAGTACCGCCCGAGGTTCCGCTTAGCCAAATATTGGTATGGCGAATCACCGCCGCACCATCTTCATCCAATATTTTAGCGTCTACATCGCGCAGTGCCTGCTCAACTTTTTGCACCACTTCAATAGTGCGTTGTTCCGAGCTACCTGGCTGCATTTCCACATTAGCCTGAATAAAGTCGCTTGGAATATCCGGGAAGAATACCCAGCGCACGGCGCCACCGGCAATTAAGCCAATCATAAGAACGAACATGGCAATGAAAGTCGCCAAGGTGGTGTAACGGTAGTGCAAACATTTTTTCAAGAACGGCCGGTACTTGGTTTTCACAAAGTACATTAAGCTGTCTGAAATTTTATTTCGAAACCGCTGAAATGCATTGGCCTTTTCACCACGGCCTTTGGAATATTTCATGTTGGCTATGTGCGCCGGCAAAATCAGCTTAGATTCCACCAGTGAGAAGGCCAGACACAGAATAACGACCCAGGCAATAGACTCCCAGATAGCCCCCATACCACCGTCTACCATCAACATGGGGATAAAGGCCACCATAGTGGTTAATACCCCAAAGGTAGCCGGAATAGCAACGCGTTTGGCGCCTTTGACAACGTTATCGGTAGTTTTGCCATGCTTTTCGATTTCGGAATAGGCACTTTCGCCTATCACTATGGCATCATCCACCACTATCCCCAGTACCAATATGAACCCGAATAGCGAGATCATATTGATGGAGATGTCGAACATCGGCAGTGGCATCAGCATAATGGTGCCAAGGAAACAGATTGGAATACCCAGCATGACCCAAAACGCTAAGCGCAGTTGCAGGAACAGCGCCAGCATTATAAACACCAGGAAACCACCGGAAACCATGTTGCCGGTCATTAAATCCAGTCGCCCTTGCAAGTAATAAGAGCTATCACCCCAATGCGCTATTTTAACGGCTGACGGTAATTCACTTTGCTTACGATCCACATAGTTGCGCACCACTTCAGCAATTTTTAAATCGTTCTGATCGCCCACCGAGTCCACCCGTACAAAGGTGGCTGGTTTGCCGTCAAACCGCGTGAAGTTTTCAGTTTCCACAAAGCCATCACGAACCGTCGCAATATCGGCCAGTGTTAAGCGCGTGCCATCAGGATTATTGATTAGCACGATGTCTTCAAATTCTTGCCCGATGTACGCCTGATTGCTGGTTCGCAGCAAAATATCGCCGTTTGGCGTTTTAATGGAACCACCCGGAATATCAACGGATGTACCGCGCACAGCGGCAACAATTTGCTGGAACGTCAGGTTATAGCGTTGCAAATCCTGTTCGGAAATTTCAACGGCAATTTCGTATTCACGCGAACCTACAACTTCAACCTTGGTAATACCTCCAATCGACTTCAGGTCGTCGCGCACGTCTTTGGCCAGCTCTTTCATGGCAACTTCATCAATATCGCCGTACACCGAAAGCCAAATTACCTGACGCTGCGGCCGGACCCGGTAAATCACCGGATTCTCGGTTTGCTCAGGCATGCTGGCAATACCGTCCACGCGCATTTTCACTTCGTCCATAACCACTTGTGGGTCATAGCCGGATTCAACCTCAACACTTAAAGATGCTAAACCTTCTCGTGCAGTAGAAGTCACCTCTTCAATACCGTTCACATCTTCAATAGCATCTTCAATACGTACAATAACGCCCTGCTCGACTTCTTGCGGCGCAGCCCCCTGGAATGGCACCTGAATACTAATAATATTCAGCTCAACTTCCGGGAACATTTGCTTACGCACTTCCTGTACGGCGAACAAACCACCAATGATAATTAAGAACATCAGTAAGTTAGCGGCAACCGTGTTATTTGCGAACCAGGCAATGAGTCCGGTTTGCTTCTCTTCAGGGACTTGCGGTTTCGTGGTGCTCATACGTCAGTCCTCTTAGTTGCCGATTAGGGTTTCGTCTGAACTCGCTTCCGGCTCTTCGGTTGCCGGCAGCGGATCACCTTGCAAACGCACCTTCATACCCGGTAAGGGGTTCGCCAGTTGCGTCAACATAACCTTGTCGCCACGCTGCAAACCGTCACTAACAAATACTTCGTTCGCATCGGTTCGGCGCACATTCACTTCAACTTCATGAATTTTTCGTTCGTCATCTACTACCCAAACGGTTCCTTTCGAAGTTAAGGCATAACGCGGCAGTACGAATACATTTTTTGCTTCGTTACCCGCCACCGCAGCCTGTACAAAGCGCCCAAAGCGCAGTGGTACCGCATGTGTCTGGCCTTCCTGATTATACGGATCACGAACCTGCACCACCCCGTAAATAACCCGGCTGTTCGAATCTAAAATGCCTTCGCTGCGCACCAGCTTGCCAAACCATTCGGTTTGCTGGCCAGCAATGTCTGAAACAAACTTCACATCAGGTTCAGTGGTTAATTCGGCACCCTGAATAGGTAACTCAAGATAGGCTAAATCGCGATCGCTCAAAGGTAAGCGAATCTCGGCCACTTCGGTACCCAAAATCATGGCTACCTGTGAACCCACACCTATATACTGACCCACATCAACGCTACGGCTACGCAATAAGCCATCAAAAGGGGCGCGAATAGTGGTTCGTTGCAGGTCCCGCTCCGCTTTTTGCAAGCGTGCTTCGGCTGACTCAACACTGGCTACTGCGCTGGCAACCTGCGGTTCACGTAAACCCAGCGACGGAATATTACCCTGTTCAATACTGGCCCATTCTTCCTTAGCTACTTGTGCCCGCGCCAATTCTTCTTCTAAAGCCGCACGCGCCTGGGCAAGGTTAGCTCGCGCTTCTTGCACCATAACCCGGTAGTCGGATTGGTCAATTTGTACCAGCATATCGCCTTCTTCGAAAAATCCGCCCACCACAAAGTTATCGGCTAACGCCATGACCCGGCCACCCACTTCAGCAACCAGTGAGGTTTGATGACGCGGTTCTACGGTACCTTGCGAGGCTACCTGAAAACGGATGTCCTGCGGCGCCACTTCCATGGTATCAACCAATACTGCTGGTCGTTCTTCCTGGTTTTGCTCCGGTGGCGCTTTAGTCGCCGCAAGCACCATTGCCAACGCAACGGCAACAAAAATAATAATCGGAGGTAAAAAGGCGCGCTTCTTAATAGCCATAGTATATTTCCTGAACAGATGTTTCGTATTCGTTCGAACTGTCGTGGCACCGCTTTATACACCACAGTTCATGCATGAGTACTATTATGCAACCTACAGCCGCAAGATGTTACCGCCAATGTGTTGCTATTTGTAAGTGCCCCACCCTAACTTGTAAATCCATGTTACATAGAGGGACTTTAACGGTTTTGCCGCTGGCAAGTTTTTGCCGTCAAAATTTTATCGGTTTTCTAAAAAGCTCAAACAAAGAAACATAAGGCATTGATTTAAATAAATTATATTTAGTATGGCAAGGTTTTTGCTTAACAGATTCCAGACACTGATAAAGAAATCAGAATTAGGGAACAGCAATGCAAAAAACGACAGCGCTACGCACTCAGGCCCTTAAATCAATGAACGGTGACTCGTTGGTGAGTATTATCTCCACCACGCACGAGGTGCAATCACGCAATCACAGTTTGTTGGAAAGCCTGCAAACCACCTTAGAGCTTGAGCAACTGTTAAGTATTTTCGCACAACATATTGCGCCCATACAGCTTTGTACCAGTTTACGCTTTGTTACCGACGACAATGCGTTCACTCTGTTGCACAATCAAGCCGCTGAGCAAGACCATGCCGATATTCATCAGCACACCGCCTTGCTGTACGCTGATGACTTATACCTTGGCCAACTGGTTTATAACCTGCGCCGCCCGTTAAGCGCCGCAGTACGTCGTACACTGGATGGCTTGCATCGCCAGCTAACCTTTCCGCTACGCAATGCCATGTTGCACGGACAAGCCCGTCAGCAAGCCATTCGTGATTACTTAACCGGACTTGGCAATCGTAGCTATTTGGAAGAAGTATTGCAGCACGCTATTTATCAACAACAGCGCATTCCAACCTCGTTTGGTATGTTACTACTGGATTTAGATGGCTTTAAAGCGGTTAACGACACCTTAGGTCATCAGCACGGCGACGAGGTACTCAAAGATTTCGGCACCTTGTTACGCGAACAACTGCGTGATTGTGATCAGGTATTTCGATTCGGTGGTGACGAATTTGTCATTTTACTGGAAGATACCTCGTTAGTTGGCGTGCAATATGCCTTCAGCCGTTTGCAGAAAGCCTTACAGCGTCACACTGGATTAGCTCCATACAACCTAACCATGAGCGCCGGAGCCGTTATGTTAGGTGCCAAAGATAGCGTTCACTCAGTATTGCAGCGCGCCGACGAAGCCATGTACAGTGCAAAAAATAACGGCAAAAATCAGCTCTGCTGTCGTTGTAAATAAAGCCCAAGTAAAATAGCCCCTAGTCCAATCAGGGTGGTTATTTGAATAGTTTCACCGAGCACCAGGTAAATCAGCCCCAGTGATGCTACCGGTGACAGAAAAATCAGCGCAGATACCTGCGCTGAGCTAACCGCTAGCCGCAGTGCGCTCAGCCACACTAAAAACGTGAATCCCATTTCAAACACACCAACATAAATGGCGGCTAAATAAACCGGATTCTGCCAGTGCGGCCACTGTTGCGGCCAAATCAGTTCAGCTAGCAGCAGCACCACAAAGCCAATCACAAAACACCACAACAACGCATGACTAGGTGCGTCGGTATTACGCGTATTGATTAACCAGTAACCGGCCCACAGCAAAGTACTTACCAATGCCAAACTGATGCCAAACCAGTTGCTGTCCGCCAGCGACCAGTTTCCGCCGGTAGCAATAACCACCACTCCACTATATGCGATGCCCAGCGCACAAAGTTCACGCCGACTTAATTTTTGGCCCAGCACCGGAATGGCAAGCAAACTATAAGCCATGGCCCAACTGTAATTAATGGCTTGTGCCTGCTGCGCCGGTAACGCATCGTAAGCCATAAACAACACCAAATAATACACAGCAGGATTCAGCACCCCGAGCAACACATAGCGCTTCGGAGAGCTTCGCAACGCTTGCCACGCGGCAGACCATTGCCGTTCACTAGTAATAACGGCGGCAAAAATGATGACCGACACGCCACTGGCCATAATCACCAACTGCCGCGGTGTTAATCCGCTCAGGGCTAATTTGAAAGCGGTGGCCACGGTAGCCCAGCAGGCTACCGCAATAAGCCCGAGCAGCATGGCGCGCGACTGATTTTTTGGCATCATTAGGCTTAGCTTCCGCGGTTTGAGCTTAGCGTTCGCGGGTAGTCACCACCAAATGGCGGCTTCGGGTTCGCGACAGCACATAAGGGCCCCAACCAACCTGCGGCTGGGCGTCATTGGTGGTAAATAGCATTTGTTGGCGCATTTGTTCCAGTTGCGCCTGGCTGGGCATACTTACCTGCTGTTGCTGTAACCACTGGCGTAATACAGCACGCTGGAAAGCTTCGCTATGCAGCTTTAGCGCGTCAACCGCCAGCGCACCCTCGCTATTGGTTAACTGGGTAAGCTCCACACTCAGCAATTCTTCTAATAAAGCCTGTTGTTCGGCACAAAGGGCTGCGCTGCGCAACACACTGTGACCGAACTGCGGCCAGCGCTGCTCTATCGTTGGAATAACGTCGTGGCGCAAAAAGTTGCGCTCAATACGAGTATCCAGGTTGGTCTCGTCTTCAATCCAGAACAACTGGCGTTGTTTGGCGTAACTTAAAATATCGGCTTTACTTACCTGCAGCAACGGCCGCCACAGGCGTCTGCCACCGGTAAAGTCAGCCACTTCGCCCATAGCAGCGAGCCCCTTCGGCCCGCTGCCACGGTTCAGTTGTAACAGAAAGGTTTCAATTTGATCGTTGCGGTGCTGGCCAAGCAGAATCAGCGCGTTATTATCAGTGAGTTCGCTCAGGCGTTGGTAGCGTAATTGCCGGCCTTGCGCTTCTTTACTTTGACGTTTACCGAGCGGCACTTCCAACGGCTCCACAATCACCGGGAACTCACGGCGCTCGGCATCGGCTTTAATTTGCGCAGCCCATTGGGGTGAGTCCGGGTGAAAATGATGATCCAGATGAATAGCTAAGTAACGGTATTCGGGATGGTGTTGGCGAAACCGGTCGAGCAAATCCAGCGTGCTCTGTGAATCAGCCCCGCCGCCAAGTGCGGCAACCAACTGGGTGTTGGGAGCTAACGACAGCTGCAGCAGGCGTTGCGAAAATTGCGCATAAATCTCGTCTGCTAAAGCCGTCGCCATAATCTCTGTGAGCCTTCAGTTAGCAATAGCCGTAAGACATCAGCTTTTTGTAACGCTGTTCCAGCAATTCAACTTTGTCTAGTTTACCCAACTCGTTCAAATCGCCTAAAATTTGTTTTTTCAGACGTTTGGCCATTTCTTCCGGATCGCGATGGGCACCACCGAGCGGCTCAGCCACAATGGCATCAATTAAGCCCAGCTCTTTACTGCGCTGCGCGGTTACGCCCATAGCTTCTGCCGCCAGCGGCGCTTTTTCTGCGCTCTTCCACAAAATAGAGGCACAACCTTCCGGCGAAATAACCGAGTAAGTACTAAACTGCAACATGTTAACCCGATCGCCCACACCAATGGCCAAAGCACCACCTGAACCACCTTCACCAATAACGGTACAAACAATAGGCACTGTTAGCCGCGCCATAACTTTCAGGTTACGGGCAATAGCTTCACTTTGGCCGCGTTCTTCGGCGCCAACGCCAGGGTAAGCCCCCGGAGTATCAATAAAGGTTACAATAGGTAACTTAAAGCGTTGCGCCATTTCCATTAAGCGCATGGCTTTACGATAGCCCTCAGGCTTCGGCATGCCGAAGTTACGGCGAATTTTTTCCTTGGTTTCGCGGCCTTTCTGCTGACCAATCACCATCACCGGCATACCGTCTAAACGCGCAGTACCACCAATAATAGCTTCATCATTCGCGAACGCCCGATCACCGGCCAACTCATCGAAGTCGGTGAACATGTGGGCAATATAGTCCAGGGTATAAGGCCGTAGTGGATGACGCGCCATTTGCGCGACCTGCCAGGCACCTAAGTCGGAGAAAATTTTCTCAGTAAGTTGCACCCGCTTTTCCTGCAAGCGACTAATTTCATCTTCCAGACTGATATCAAAATCACCTTTCTCGCCAACGTTCTTAAGCTCGTCAATTTGTGCTTGTAACTCGGCAATAGGCTGTTCGAAATCTAAAAATTTAAGGCTCATCGCGTTACCATTTTGTTAAAATTCGAGGCTGACCTGCTGTTTTTCCAGCAAAGTTTCTACATCATGCAGTAATTCATCGGTTGGCGTTACAAACCATTCATGGCTTGCTGCCAGTCTAATTTTTGCGTCATCACGCTGATAGTCTATAAATACCGGACACGCACCGCCACTGTGTGGCTGTAAGGTGGCTTCCAGGCGCTTCAGAAAAGCTTCATTACATAAATCAGCACTTACCTGCAGTGCTAACCCTTTGGTGTAAGCTTCCCGCGCTTTCACTATCGTTTTTACTTCTCGGGCGGTCATTGTATTGCTACCGCTGTAATCATCAAAGCTGACCTCTCCCTGTACCCACAGAATTTGGTCTTTCATCAGCAGCTGTTCATACTGCTCGTATTCCTGCGAAAACAACCGTACATCAAGTCGACCGCTTTTGTCATCTAAGGTAATAATAGCCCATCGGTGACCTTTTTTATTGGTCAGTATGCGTACATCAATAACTAAACCTGCCACTCGGGTAACTTGATCACGACCGGTTGGTGCTACATCAGCCAAAGTACCCGCCACGTAGTGTTTAAGTTCGCGCCGATAACGGTTAATCGGGTGACCGGTTAAATAAAGTCCCAAAGTTTCGCGCTCGCCGTCTAACCACACGGCCTCAGACCAAGGGGTTACTTTGGCAAACGCATGTTCTACTTTTTCCGATTCTGTGGCCAGTACACCAAATAAGTCATTTTGGCCTATTTCTTCAGCGCGGGCGTGCTGTTCGGCCTGCCGCATGGCTTTCTCTAAACTGGCGGTTAGCGCCGCGCGATGCGGGCCAAGGCTATCCATAGCGCCGGCACGGATCAAACGTTCCATAACCCGACGATTCAACCGTTTTAAATCGACCCGACAACAGAAGTCGAACAAATCTTTGAACGGGCCATCGGCGCGTGCTGCTAATATCGCTTCAATGGGTGCTTCACCCACACCTTTAATAGCGCCAATGCCGTACACGACTCGTTGGTCTTCATCTACGGTAAAGCGGTATTCGCCCTTATTCACATCCGGTGGTAATAAGGTTAGTCCCAGTCGGTGACATTCATCCACCAAAGTAACGATTTTGTCGGTATTGTCCATATCTGCCGACATTACCGCCGCCATAAACTCGGCCGGGTAGTGGGTTTTTAACCATAAGGTTTGATAAGAAACCAGTGCGTATGCCGCTGAGTGCGATTTGTTAAAACCATAACCGGCGAATTTTTCTACCAGATCGAATATTTTTATGGCCAGCTCAGGGTCAATGCCATTTTGCGCGGCACCTTCTTCGAATATCGCCCGCTGCTTTTCCATTTCTTCCGGCTTTTTCTTACCCATAGCACGGCGTAATAAGTCAGCGCCGCCTAAGGTATAGCCTGCCAGTACCTGGGCAATCTGCATAACCTGTTCTTGGTATAAAATAACCCCATAGGTAGGCTCCAGAATAGGCTTCAGGCTGTCGTGCTGGTATTGCGCGTCCGGATAAGACACCTGCTCACGGCCGTGCTTACGGTCAATAAAGTTATCTACCATGCCCGACTGCAATGGGCCCGGCCGGAACAAGGCTACCAAGGCGATAATATCTTCAAAGCTATCAGGTAACAGGCGTTTAATTAGATCTTTCATACCCCGCGATTCCAGCTGGAATACAGCGGTGGTATTGCCCTCTTTTAATAGTCTAAAACAGGTTGAATCATTCAGTGGAATGGCGTCTATGGCAATAGGGTCGGCGTCACGTTTCGCATTCACCATTTCCAGTGCCCACTGAATAATCGTCAGGGTACGCAGTCCCAAAAAGTCGAACTTCACCAAGCCTGCGGTTTCCACGTCGTTCTTATCAAACTGGGTAACCGGGTTCTTACCTTCTTCGTCACAATAAAGCGGCGAGAAGTCGGTAATTTTGGTGGGGGCTATAACCACCCCTCCGGCGTGCTTACCGGCGTTACGGGTAACGCCTTCCAGAATGCGCGCCATATCAATCAGATCTTTAACGTCTTCGTCCTGATTGTAGATTTCGTTTAACTTGGGTTCTACTTCAAAGGCTTTTGCCAGGGTCATACCCGGGTCCATTGGCACCAGTTTGGAAATGCGATCAACAAACCCGTATGGATGCCCCTGCACCCGGCCAACGTCGCGAATAGCCGCTTTGGCAGCAAGGGTTCCGAAAGTAATGATCTGGGATACCGCTTCACGACCATAAAGATCGGCTACGTGATCAATCACTTCGTCGCGACGGTCCATGCAGAAGTCGATATCGAAATCGGGCATAGAAACCCGTTCCGGATTCAGGAATCGCTCGAACAGTAAATCCAATTCAAGTGGGTCTAAATCGGTAATTTTAAGCGCATAAGCAACCAGTGAACCTGCACCCGACCCACGGCCCGGACCTACCGGAATGCCGTTGTCTTTACTCCACTGAATAAACTCCATAACAATCAGGAAGTAACCGGGGAAACCCATTTGGTTAATAACGTCCAACTCAATTTGCAAACGCTCGTCGTACTCAGCCCGATGTTGTTGGCGCTGGGCAGCATCGGGGAATAAATGTTCCAGTCGCTGTTCCAGCCCTTCCTGGGATTTTTTCACCAAGAAGTCACCCGGGGTCATGCCGCCAGTTGGAAATTCTGGCAAAAAGTATTCGTCTAACCGCACGGTTACATTGCAGCGTTTGGCAATTTCAACAGTGTTAGCCAGCGCTTCAGGAATATCTTCGAACAAGCTTTGCATTTCTGCTGGCGAGCGCAGGTATTGCTGCTCACTGTACAATTTAGGCCGACGCCTATCGTCCAGCGTATAGCCATCATGAATAGCAACCCGAATTTCATGCGCGGCGTAGTCTTCACGATGCAAGAACACCACTTCATTGGTAGCTACTACCGGCGTATCTGTGGCTGCCGCTAAAGCAACCGCAGCATGTAACTGGTCTTCTTCCTGGGGTCTGCCGGTACGCGACAACTCCAGATAAAAACGATTTGGGAAATGCTGCTGATAAAAACTCAGCGCCGCTTCTGCTTCAGCGGTTTTTTGCTGCACTAACAAGCGCCCAATATCACCCTGTAAGCCGCCGGAAAGAAGCAAGACACCATTGCTATGGTCGGCCAGCCAAGCTTTATCAATACAAGGTCTGCCTTTGACATGGCCACGCAAGTAAGCTCTGGAAATGAGTTGGGTGAGTTGTTGGTAACCATCGTTGTTCATGGCCAATGCGGTTAAGCGAAAGGCTGGCTCATCGTTACCGTCCAATACCCATAGGTCTACCCCAACAATTGGTTTCAGGCCATGTTTGTGCGCAGTTCGATAAAATCGAACCAAACCACACATATTCATTTGATCGGTTAATGCCACCGCAGGCATATCAAGCCCGGCAACAGCTTCGCACACAGGGCCTATTTTCGGCAGCCCATCGACCATCGAAAAATCGCTATGTAAGCGTAAATGAATAAAAGTGGCATTCGCCTGTTGCTGGTTTTCGCTTGGCATGTCGACTGGCATCTGGTTGGTAATTATTTTTATCCTCAGAAAGACGTTTTATTCTGCCTGAAGTAGGTGCTGATGTCATGTGCAATTGCGCACGCTATAGCTCAGCAATACACTATTTTACGCAAAAAAAAGCCGCAGTGGATATCCACTGCGGCTTGCTTTCATAAACCCAACAAAAGAATTAATCGATAGCTGGGTCGGTTAAACCACGACGTTCAAGCAAGGCTTCAACGGTTGGTTCCTGACCACGGAAATCGATGTATTGTTCCATTGGATCTTTGCTATTACCTTGCGACAAGATTTTGTTACGGAATTCTTGTCCATTTTCCAGCGTCAAACCACCCTGCTCCTGCATATATGCGAATGCATCTGCAGCCAGAATTTCACTCCACATGTAAGCGTAGTAGCCAGCTGAGTAACCACCGGCAAATACGTGCGCGAAGAACGGCGAGCGATAACGCGGAGGTACGGCTTCGTAATTAACGCCATTACGCGTTAGTGCAGCTTCTTCAAAAGCGGCAACATCATCTACCTGAGCGTCTTCTGAAAGCGTGTGGTACTCAAGGTCTAACAACGCTGCTGCAATGTATTCCAGTGTGTCATAACCCTGGTTGAAGTTACGTGCAGCTAGCACTTTATCAAGTAACTCTTTTGGAATTTGCTCACCGGTTTGATAGTGCTTGGCGTAGTTATTCAGCACTTTTTCGTTCAGTGTCCAGTCTTCCTGGAAGGTTGACGGAAACTCAACGTAGTCACGAGAAACCGAAGTACCAGCCAGTGACGGGTACATCACGTCAGAGAACATACCATGCAGCGCGTGTCCCATTTCGTGGAACATAGTGCTCACTTCATCAAAGCTCAACAACGTAGGCTCGCCATCCGGAGCTTTGGTAATGTTCATGTTGTTTAAAATAACTGGCTTATGACCCAGCAAGTTAGACTGTGACACGAATGAACTCATCCAGGCACCGCCACGCTTAGAATCGCGAGTAAACCAGTCGCCATAGAACAAGCCTAAAGTTTCACCATCAACGTCTTTGACTTCATAAACCACAACGTTTTCGTGGTAAACCGGAATGTCGTCACGTTTTTCAAAGCTAATTCCGAATAACTGATTCATGGCATAAAACACGCCGTCTTCAACCACGCGGTTAAACTCGAAGTATTGTTTTACTTGATCGCCATCCAGTGCATATTTCTCAGCACGAACTTTTTCAGCATAGAATGCCCAGTCCCAAGGCTTCACAGTAAAGTCGCCGCCTTCAGCTTCAATCATTTCCTGAATTGCTTCTTTCTCAGCATCAACATTACTAATAACGGCTGGCACTAAATCACGCAGCAATTGTTGCGCTGCTACAGGAGTTTTCGCCATGCTGTTTTCCAGCACGTAATCACCCCAGGAGTTATAACCCAGCAGCGCGGCTTTATCGGCACGCAGTTCGGCCAATTTCTTAACCATAGGTAACGTTGAAGTTTCAGTGTTACCGGTACCACGATTCGCCGAAGCTTCGAACACACGTTGACGCAATTCGCGATTTTCCAGCTCACCTAAAATAGACTGGCGAGTAGTGTTGGTTAAGGTAATAACATACTTACCTTCCATATCGCGTGATTTAGCGGCATCAGCTAACGACTCAATACGAGCGTCGCTTAAACCAGCTAACTGCGCCTTGTCTTCAACCACAACCAGGTTTTCATTTACCAGCGCCATCAGGCTTTTCTGGAACTCGGTAGTCAACGACGATAGCTCTTTGTTCAGCTCACGAATTTCCGTTTGCTGTTCGTCGTTTAACTGGGCACCAGCGCGAACGAACTGCTTATAGTAGTCTTCTACCAAACGCACTTGCTCAGGGTTTAATTCAAGCCCCTGGCGCTGGTCATACACTGATTTTACGCGTGCAAACAAGTCAGCGTTTAAGTTGATGTTATCGCTGTGAGCTGCCAGTTTTGGCGCCATTTCAGTTTGCAATGCACGCATATCGTCATTGCTATCAGAACCAGCCAAATTGTAGAACACCGATGCAGTGCGGCTTAGCAGGCTGCCAGCGCGCTCCATGGCCACAATAGTATTGGCAAATGTTGGGGCTTCCTGACTATTGGCAATCAACTCAATTTCAGCGGCATGTTGCTCAATACCAGCCAGCAATGCAGGGCGATAATGTTCAAATTTAATTTTGGTGAAATCTGGCGCCATGAAAGGTAAATCGCTTGGCGCGTAGAATGGATTAGCTTGATTAAAATCGGCACTTGCCTGTTGTTCTGCAGCGGCTTCGGTGGTCTGAGTTTCTGCTTTCTCAACGTCCGAACAGGCCGCAACGGTAAATGCAGCTGCTACTGCAACCGCTAATAGACTCTTACGCATGTCTTGTTCTCCTTGGTTATTCTTATAGTACTAGTTTTGAATCTGGTTATCTCAACCGCAATAACTCGCGTGATCATAACAAAACTCTATTTAAATTAGGCGCTAATAATGTACGCTCGTGGCGAACAATGCTCAAGTGTTACTCGTAGCACAAATGCCGCTTTTGGACCCAATTCAGGGGAGCGTGGTAATTAATTATAGAGAAAGTGTTCGATACCAGTGCTGATAAAAATAATACGAACAATGAAGCATCGAGTTTTGCTTAAAACTCAACGGATAATTTTGTAATTCGGTTAAAGTTTGGGGAATTAAAATAAGTACTTAGGGGGGCTAAGTAAATGGCGGAGCGGACGGGACTCGAACCCGCGACCCCCGGCGTGACAGGCCGGTATTCTAACCAACTGAACTACCGCTCCGCAGCGGCATTACTTAAATTACTAAAACAAGGGAAAGTGGCGGAGCGGACGGGACTCGAACCCGCGACCCCCGGCGTGACAGGCCGGTATTCTAACCAACTGAACTACCGCTCCAGCTTTCCTGCATTTTGGGACTTGTCAGAACACCCCCTCAACGCGGCGTGAATATTACGAGCGGCGGCTGCTTCCGTCAACCTTTTTTTAGATAAAAGATGCTGTTTGGCTGAATTCTAATCAGAACGCTTTATTTTTGTATCTTTTATGTAGTCTCTTCGGCTGATTCTGTGACTTCAGACGCCTTAGCTTTACGCCGACGTAGCCACCACCAGAGTCCAACCGCCAGTGCGATAATTAAAATATTCGCCAACACAATAATGACCAACCGCCAAATCATTTGCTGTGCTTGTTGGTCAGCCAGCCGTTCCTGCTCTGCTTGTTCAGCTTCAGCACGCAAGCGTTCCTGTTCGGCACGTTCTGCAGCTGTGGGTTCAGGCGGCGGTGGTTCGTTGGCAATAAATTCAAAAGCTTCTGCGGTAGCTTTAAATTCTCGGCCGTTATTATCCGTGGCAAACACATCCATGGTAATGACATACCGGCCAAACGCATAACTGGGAATAGCCACCTCGTACGGAGCTTCCTGGTCAGTATTTAGCGACCACTCTTCGCTTTCGGCATTCGGGTATAGCGTACGACCATTAACCACCAGAGAACCGGCTTGAATCACCTCGGTATTGGGTGTCAGTACTAGTTTATGGTCGCCATCTACGGTTTTGGCTTTTTCTACCGCTATTGTTACCGGTAGTGGTTTCACTATAACCAATTCCTGTTGCACCGAACGTTGCAACAAGGGAGTAGAAACACGATAAGTAGGCCGGTACTCACCAGGTCGCACACTTAATTTAAAACTACCGGTAAACTCGCCATCACCCGGCACCGCATCATGATCGCGACCGTCGTCGCGGAATTCGCCAACCCGGGTCGGATCCACCCCAAAGTTATCGTATTCCGGATTGTTACTACTGATAAAAATAACGTCGAGCTTAATGACATCACGAAAAGCCGGCATGTCTATGGGTTTGCCACCGTTGGTTAAGCGCCCGCTCACTTTGAGCGTTTCACCCGCATACAGCGGATTTGGAATAGAATCTGGGTGAAACTGTACTTCAGTAACTACCATTGCAGAACTATCCGGTAGCACGCGTCCTGATACTTGCCAGGGGCCCGGCTGCGGTTTGTCGATGGTAATCATGTCGAATTCAGCCTGACTGTGCCAGGTGACATTCTCACGCGGGTGTTTCGCCGCATACCACTTAGTGCCGTCCGGTTGAATTAATACCACGGGCGCACTGCCGCGCTCGCGGAAGAAAACTAAGGTAATTTGGTCAATTTGGAAATCAATGCGGAAGCGGCGCCCAAGAATGGGCAATTGCGCCTTACCGGGTTCGTCCAGCATGGTCAAAACTTCGGCTGGATCTTCCGGTGGTGGCGGCAACTCGAAATTTGTTTGCGCAGCCGCCCGCGCAGGCATCATCCCGATCACACCGATCACCCCGATCACAATAACCAGCCAACTAAATCGTGTTAAGACTGCGACCAACGGCAGCTTCCTCCCTCTGCTTCCACCACATCCAAACGTTCACGGTGGGCTACTTCTTCATCGGCAGATGCAGGAATAATCTTTAGCTCAGGTTTGTTTGTCAGGCGAATAATACCGCGGGTGTCACCTTCGCCCTGTTGTTTGGCTTTAGCGGCTAAATCTAGTTTACGTTGGCCACCGGTCATGGCCAGATAAACATCGGCCAGTAGCTCAGCATCTAATAAAGCGCCGTGAAAATCCCGCCCCGAGTTATCCACACTGAACGCCCGACAGAGCGCATCCAGGTTATTCTTTTGGCCCGGGCGTAACTGCCGTGCCATTTGCAAAGTGTCCAAAATTTTACAGTGCTCAGCGGTGCTGCCGTATTTGCTGCCAAATGCTGCGAACTCGTGATCCATGAAGCCCACGTCGAAGGGAGCATTATGAATAACCAGCTCACCGCCTTTGATAAAATCGAAAAAATCGTCGGCTATTTGACCAAATACGGGTTTGTCCTGCAAAAACTCGTTGGTAATCCCATGCACGTCTATGGCTTCCTGCTCTACCAGCCGCTCCGGGTTAATATAAACGTGAAAATGATTCCCCGTCCGTTTGCGATCGATCACCTCAATGCAGCCAATTTCGATAATTCGATGGCCTTGTTTTGGGTCTAATCCGGTGGTTTCAGTGTCCAGTACAATTTGACGCATGGCGATTCCTGTTTATACTCTGCCGCTTTAACGCAATATAGTAGCAATAACTATGAGTCAGCAGAAGCACGTCACCATTTATACCGACGGATCTTGTTTAGGTAACCCGGGACCCGGCGGTTATGGTGCTGTTATTGAATACGGCAAGCACGTCAAAGAACTGGCCGAGGGCTATCGTTTAACCACCAATAATCGCATGGAAATGCTGGCAGCCGTTAAAGCCTTAGCGGCATTAAAGGAAGGCTGTGTGGTGGAATTGACCACTGACAGCCAGTATTTACGTCAAGGTATTCAACAATGGATACACAACTGGAAACGCAACGGTTGGCGCACTGCCAGCAAACAGGCCGTGAAAAATGTGGATTTATGGCAACAGTTGGATGAGCAATGCCAGCGCCATACGATTGAATGGCACTGGGTGAAAGGTCACTCGGGACATCCGCAAAACGAGCGTTGTGATGTACTGGCCCGCACCGCAGCTGAGTCAAATAAATTACAGGAAGATACCGGCTTTAACCCAAGCTAAAGCCGGCAGTTAGACTGTTTATTTAGTACCCGCCGGAAGGGGGAATTTACCGGCCAGCACAAAGCCCAGCAGCATAGCAGCGACAAAGCCCAAAGTGCCTAGGCTACCTGCCAGCAACGCGGCCATAGCCGGACCCGGACAATAACCTACCAAGCCCCAACCAGCGCCAAACAACACCGAACCTATAACCAACGAACGGTCAACGCCACGCTTTTCAGGTAAGTGAAATTTTGGTGCAAACACGGGTTTTTTACGCTTCCGAATAAGTGCATAACCAATGCCGTAGGTTAAAAGAGCGCTTACCATAACCACGAGTAAGGTTGGATCCCAGTGACCCAGTACATCTAAAAACGCTTTTACTTTAATGGGGTCAATCATTTGCGAGTAGGTAATGCCAATGGACATGAGTAAGCCCGCAATGAATGCAAATAAATGATTACGCATAAGCGACTCCCGCATTGATTAGACTGGCCACTAGAATTCCAACGCCAACAAACAGCACTGTCGCGACAATAGAACGCGTTGACATGCGGCTTACGCCACACACACCATGCCCTGATGTACAGCCGCTCCCCCAGCGGGTACCAAGCCCGACCAGTAAACCAGCGATAATAACGGTAACGCTTAATAACGGGGTATTAAAATGAAAAGTCGGGTCGAACCAAAGTACAACGCTTGGTCCCACTAACAAACCAATGATGAAGGCCAGACGCCAGCCTCGCCCTTCGCGTTGCCCCATGGCCCCGGCAATAATGCCGGAAATACCGGCAATACGCCCCAGGAACAAATACAGTAATAAGCCGCCCAACCCAATAAAGACGCCACCAATGGCAGCCGAAACCGGCGTAAAGGTTGTTTCCATAGAATCCGCTCCTTAACTAAGAAAGCTCAGCTTATCCGCCTACTTGCGGATAGCGGGCGTCAAGCCAGGCGTTCATGCCGCCGGCCACTGAATAAACCTTGGTAAATCCCATGCGCGTTAGGGATTCCGCCGCTAGCGCCGAACGGCCACCACTGCGACAGATCAAATAAAGCGGCTCTTCCGCAATACGCGACAAAGCATCATCATATCCAGCTACGTCCGGATGTTGATGCAACTGCATTTCTAATACGCCGCGAGGCATGTTTACCACACGATGAATGTGCCCTACTGCGTACTCTTCAGGCTCACGCACATCAATAGCACGAGCGCCGTGGTTCAAGCGCTCATAAAGCTCATCTACAGTTACTTCTTCCACATTACCACGCGCCTGCGCGCACAACTCTTGTGCTGAAATCATGCTTTACCTCCTAAATGGTGCGAATAACAACGTATACCGCCATTATCGCTAAAAATACGGCAAAACCGCGCTGCAGCGGCTTTGCGGGAATGCGGCTAGCTAACCAGCCGCCCAGAATACTGCCAACAAAACCAGCCACTACCATAAGGCCTATCACCTGCCAGTCAAAACTATAGCCTTCCACAGCTAACACCTGGTAGTACTTGCCAAATCCAACGAAGGATTTTAACGAAATAATGACCAGACTACTGGCTACTGCAACCGGCAAAGCCAGGCCACCTAAAATAACCAATGCCGGCACAATCAGAAATCCACCACCGACCCCAACAAAACCGGTTATGACACCAACTATGGTGCCTTCAGCTAAAACTTTCCAGGGCCGCCAGGCTAACGGTGGCAATTCAGTAATGGCTCGCTTACGCCACATAAATACAGCCGCTACCAGCATCAGACCGGCAAATACAAACAATTGCACCCAACTTTCAACCAGCCCGCCCAGCCAGGCACCACCGTAGGTGCCAACCATTCCGGGGACACCAAAAAACAGGACATGGCGCCAGCTAATAATTGATTTACGTAAATTTGGCAGGCTAGCCATCAAACTAATGCCGGCAACCACCAACAATGAGGACGCAATAGCGAGTTTCGGCTCCTGCCCCACCAGATAGAGTAGCACCGGCACAGTTAAAATAGAGCCACCAGAGCCAAACAGGCCAAGGCTTAAGCCAATGATTATCGCACCTAGCAATGCCATCTGCGGATCCTTAGTCAAACCATTCACAAGGCAGATTCATCATCCGACTAAAAAACAACTGATAAATCTATATATTCCTTTACGGTATATACTTATTACTTTTTTATTTTAAGAGGGCGAATGCTTTTTAGCAATGCCTTTTTGAGAATAGTTAGCCAGCTTTAAGCCATTTACGGCCACTTTTTTTGCAGCGCGTTGAAGGGGCCTTACGGCATGTTCGCGTTTGCGTGCCACCAGCAGATACATAGATCCCATTTGCGGCACATAATTAGCCATGCGGGTAATGCCCCA
The DNA here is from genome assembly GCA_040882145.1 of Idiomarina sp. Classification (GTDB taxonomy): domain Bacteria; phylum Pseudomonadota; class Gammaproteobacteria; order Enterobacterales; family Alteromonadaceae; genus Pseudidiomarina. Next base: position 83,020 of record JBBEBU010000004.1, on the reverse strand, counting down.
CCCTGGCGGCTCACCATTAGGGAGTAACCAGGTGGGCGCAAAGTATTCACTAGTCGTTACTTCGTAATTAAGTACCGCTAACCAATCCAGCACCCGTGCTCGGGTAAAGTAACGTCCTCGCCATGGGTAAGCGTGCTTGCCGCTGCGCCACAACCCGGGCAGCACTGCCGGACTCAGCGGATTCATGCCAACCAGAATCAGGTGCCCGTCAGCAATCAAACTATGGCTAAACTCACGTAGCAAACGATGCGGGTCGCTTTCAAACTCCAGCATGGCAACGCTGGCGATAGCATCCAAACTGCTTTCGGCAAAAGGCCAGGCCACCCCTTCGGCTCGTACTTGCGCATCGGCATGAGTACCCACACTAAATTGATGGCGAATATGGGAGCTTTGGGTTTCAAGTTTGCCGGCAAGACCACCGTAAGTAACCAGGTGGTAACCGAATACACGCGGCCAAACCGGTTTCAGAATGTCATTCACCTGCGTTTGCAGCCAATTGCCCTGGGCGAGTTCCGACCAGAGTTCAGGAGGGTTTTCACTATGTTCTAATAAAGCCGGCTTTAAGACCATAAAACCAGGTCCTTGTGTTAACCTATAACTATCAGCACACCATACAGGAGACTGCATCATGGCATCTGAATTCGCAAGTGAGCGATTAACGGATACGCACTCTCATCATGAGCTTAATAACAACGAATTAATAGTGACAGCTATTCCCGCCTTTGATGATAATTACATTTGGGCCTTACAAACCAGCCACGACGCCCCTGTTATCATTGTCGATCCAGGCGATGCCGGGCCAGTGCTGCAGTGGTTAGAACAAACCAATACGACTTTGGCGGGAATACTCATCACCCATCATCACCACGATCATACCGGTGGTATTGAATCGCTGGTTGCGGCTTATAAATGTCCGGTCATTGGCCCCGACAACCGGAATATCTTAGGGATTACGCAAGTAGTAGGCGATCAAGACAAGGTTAGTCTGGATGTGCTGCAACGAAGTTTCCAAGTTATCAGCACACCCGGCCACACGCTGGACCACATCGCCTTTTACACGCCTGGTTACTTATTTTGTGGTGACACGCTGTTCTCTGGTGGCTGTGGCCGAATGTTTGAGGGAACCCCAGCAGGTTTCGTCGAATCTTTACGTAAGTTAGCGGAACTGCCGGACGCTACCAGCGTCTATTGTGCGCATGAGTACACGCTGGCGAATCTAAAATTTGCCCGGGCGGTTGAACCTGATAATCAGGTACTTGCTGATTATCAACAACAGGCAGAAAAATGGCGCGAGCAAAACCAACCAACGGTGCCTAGCCTGCTGGCTACCGAGCGTTTAATTAATCCATTTTTACGCTGCCATGCCGATAGTATTAAAAAGGTCTATCAGCACAAGCATGGCACTGAGCCTAACAGCGCAGTAGACGTTTTCGCCTTTATTAGACAGTGGAAAGACAAATTTTAATTCAGTAAACTGCGGTACACATGGTGTCAGTAACCGGCATCAATACCGCTGATAACTCTAAAATACAGCACAACAGGATTGATGTAGATGAAAAAAGTGTATCTGGGCGCCTGCCTGACCCTATTATTGTCAGGTTGCCAAATGACCTCTTCGTGGCCATTAATTGGTGATGACGAGTTCGTGACTCCTGGCACCAATCAAAGCTCCGAAAACACCAACGCAGACACTGACGCCGTTGCTACTTCAGATTCTGAGCCAGCCCAAGCACAGCCTGTTGCAGACGATGCTATTGTTGCCGTTGAAATTCCAACAACGCCGCAGGAACAAGAATTTTTATGGGATCGTATTCGCGATCAACTGCACTTTGTCGCACCGGAAATTCCGCGTCTGCAGGCACAGCGCAACTGGTATCTGCGCAATCCGGCTTACATGGACAGAGTCGGTAAGCGCGCCGAACCCTTTTTGCATTTCATTGTAGAAGAAATTGAACGCCGTGAACTGCCACTAGAACTGGCACTGTTACCAATAGTAGAAAGCGCCTTCGATCCTTTCGCTTATTCCCATGGCCGTGCCTCTGGTATTTGGCAATTTATTCCGGGCACCGCAATTCACTATGGGCTGAATATTAACTGGTGGTACGACGGCCGCCGGGACGTTTACGCCGCTACTCATGCTGCACTTGACTATTTAGAGCGTCTGCATAAATTTTTCGATGGTAACTGGTTACATGCGTTAGCGGCCTATAACTCAGGCGAAGGCCGGGTAGCCAACGCGGTCCGCAAAAATAAACGCCAGGGTAAGCCAACCGACTTCTGGTCACTCGATTTACCTCGTGAAACCCGGGCCTATGTACCCAAGCTACTAGCCTTGGCCGATATCCTGAAGCACTCAGAGAAATACGAATTCAGTTTCTATCCAATCGCCAACGAAGCTTACTTAGATATAGTGACCGTAGACAGCCAAATTGATTTGGCTATGGCCGCCGAAATGGCTGAGCTTGATTTGTCTGAGCTGCATCACTACAACTCCGGTTACAATCGCTGGGCAACTGCTCCCGAGGGTCCGCATCGTCTTATGCTACCCCGCGCCAATGCTTCGGCATTACGCACACAGCTCGCCATTACCAACGCGGCAGACTGGCTCAAGTGGGAACGCCATCACGTCAGCTCCGGCGAGAGTTTGTTAGTTATCGCGAATAAATACCACACCACGCCCGATGTGATTCAACGCGTAAATAATATTTCCGGTAGTATTATTCGCGCCGGTGATTACCTATTAATTCCGGTAGCAGCGCGTGATCTTGATGAATACAGCTTGTCAGCCGATGCCCGGCTGGCAGCCACTCAGGCCAATCCAAAAGGCAAGCACCGGGTGGACTATCAGGTCGACGCTGGAGATACCTTATGGGATATCAGCCGCGAATATGACGTGAACTTACGCCAATTAGCAAAATGGAACGGCATGGCTCCTACCGACATGTTGCGCCCCGGACAAAAACTGGCAATATGGTTGAGTGAAGCGCCACAAGTGACACCAAATAATCGCGCTGGAGTGATTCGCGGATTAAGTTACCGCGTGCGTCAGGGCGACTCGCTGGCACGCATTGCAGGGCGCTTTAATGTCACTATTGCAGAAATTGAAAAATGGAACAAAATAAGTCGACTTGCATATTTGCAACCCGGACAGCAATTAAAACTTTTTGTTGATGTGACCAACTTAAATATTTAACAGCATTTTATAGAGCCGCGGCAGTGGTAGGAGAACAGCTATGAAAACCATTATCCAAGCATGCCTTGCACTGAGCTTAGTCAGCTTATCGTTGCCAGCTTTTGCCGACTGGGTAGAGCCGTTAAAAGGTACTATCACCTATCCTTCGGGCCGAACTGCACAGCTGGATTATCAGTTCGCTTTCTTAAATGAGAATGGCCAAACCTATTTTCACGCAGGAAAGCAAAAAGTAGCCACCAACTCGGTTCCACCAAACTACATTTTGAACATGATTGTTAGTAAGAGCGGTGAGTTATATGTTCCTGAGTTCGCGCAAGGCTCAATACATGGCTTTGATGTGCGCGTTGGCGATCATCGTATTCGCATTCAAAGAGCCGCCCCTGCAGATAGCAAAGAGGCCTCGTTGAATGACTACCGGGTGCTGATTGATGACCGCAATATGCTGTTGGACACCACGCATCCCACTATTATGTTTGAGTTTGATGATACCGGTTTAATTGGAATTAATGGCAGTGGTTATAAGAAAGACTTAAGTGCCAAGAGCATCGAATGATGCTCTGGTTAAGCTATTAATTAATCTGCAGCAATCAGTTGCTGCAGATCATCTTCAGACAACACCGGCACGCCCAACTGTTCCGCTTTCGCCAATTTTGAGCCTGCGTTATCGCCAGCAATAACCGCGGTCGTTTTACTAGACACGCTACCCGACACTTTCGCCCCACGCGCCTGCAATGCTTGCTTAGCCCCGTCACGGGTTAACTGGGTTAGGGTACCCGTTAGCACGTAGGTATTGCCCGCTAACGACGCATTAGTTGCCGCCACCACAGTCACTGCCGGCCAGTGAATACCGCTATGTGTTACCAACTGCTGCACAACCTGCTGGTTATGTGGCTCCTGAAAAAATGCGTACAGGTGTTCGGCTACCACCACGCCTACGTCGTTCACTTCCTGTAATTGTTCGCTGCTAGCCGCCATCAGCGCATCCAGACTGCCAAAATGCTCAGCCAGGTTCAGTGCCGTTGCTTCACCAACCTCACGAATACCTAATGCATACAAAAAGCGCGGCAAGGTCGTTGTTTTACTTTGCTCAATAGCAGCGACAATATTGCGAGCAGATTTTTCCCCCATACGCGGCATACTGGCGAGCTCAGCTTCGCTTAAATCATACAATTGCGCGGGCGAATGCAACTTGTCGGCATCCACCAACTGATCAATTAGCTTATCGCCCAATCCATCAATATCCATGGCTTTGCGCGACGCAAAATGCTTCAGTGCCTGCTTGCGTTGTGCTGCACAAATAAGTCCGCCAGTACAACGGGTAACAGCTTCGCCAGCTACTTTCTCAACCTGCGAGTCACATTCCGGACAACGGCTAGGAAACGCTATGGCTTGCGTGTGTTCCGGGCGTCGCGCAAGCACCACACCTACTACTTGTGGAATCACATCCCCAGCACGACGAACAGTAACCACATCACCAATACGAACCCCTAAGCGTTCAATTTCATCGGCATTGTGCAAGGTGGCATTAGACACAGTCACCCCACCAACCGAAACGGGTTCCAGCCGAGCGACGGGCGTGATAGCACCGGTACGGCCTACCTGAAAATCAACACCCGTCACTGTCGTGAGTTCTTCCTGAGCCGGAAACTTCCAGGCTATTGCCCAGCGCGGCGCGCGGGCAACAAAGCCAAGATCATTTTGAAACGGCAGATAGTCTACTTTCACTACGACACCGTCAATTTCGTATTTCAATTCACCACGGCGCCGCAGAATATCCTGGTAGTAATCATGTACGCCTTCTTTGGCGCTCACCCGCCGTACTTCCTGGCTTACCGCTAAGCCCCATTGTTTTAATTGCAACAGGCGCTCGTACTGGGTGTCCGGCAAGTTATTTTCACTACTGATAAAACCCAATCCGTAGGCATAAAAATGCAGCGGACGTTGCGCCGTGATACGCGAATCCAGTTGGCGTAAACTGCCTGCCGCAGCATTGCGAGGGTTAGCAAAAGGTTTCGAACCCGCTTGCAGCGCTTGCTCATTAAAGGTCTCAAAGCCCTGCAGTGGCATAAATACTTCACCGCGAATTTCAATGCGCTCAGGCACGTCACCGCGCAGTTGTAAGGGTACGTTGCGAATCGTTTTAACGTTTTCGGTAATGTCTTCACCGCGCTGACCATCACCACGAGTAGCTGCGCGCACCAGAGTCCCCTGCTCATACAACAGGCTGACCGCGGCACCATCAAGCTTGGGCTCACAGCAAAAAGCAATGGCGTCGCGGGTGTCCAGTCGCTTTTCGAGTCGTTCACAGAAGGCGTCAAAGGAAGGTTCATCAAAAGCATTGTCGAGCGACAACATAGGTAATTCATGATTTACCTGGGTGAATTCAGCCAGGGGCGTGCTGCCGACCTTTTGCGTAGGCGAAGCGGTGTTTAGTAATTCCGGATGTTGTTCTTCAAGCTGTTGTAACTCGCGAAATAAGCGATCATATTCAGCATCTGGTATCGAGGGAGCATCGTGCTCGTAATACTCACGATTGTAGCGACTCAGTAACTCATGTAATTCGGCCACACGCTGCGCGGCCTGGCTGCTGTTCATCATGGTTTGGTTAACACTTAACTTGGATTAATGGGTAGCTTTCTCAAGCGATATTAGTGATTACGCAATAACTGGCGACGCTCGAACTCGCGAATGCGTTGCTGGATATGCTGAACCGTTTGGCGGGTTAACGGATTACGGTGTTCATCCAGCACCTGGCCATTTTCAACGGCTTTGGCAATTTTTTGAGCGGCATTATGCATCATATTAAACGCTTGCTGCGCACTCCCTTTCACCGGTAAGGCCAAAAATAGCGCAATACCCTGGGTTTTAAACACTTCCATTTCATCAATATCAAAGGTGCCAGGGTTAAACATATTCGCCAGACTAAACAATACCGGACCCGTACCGGCGGTGGTTTCATGACGGTGGAAAATATCAAACTCACCGTATTTGAAGCCAAGTTCGGTCATTTGCTGCAACAAAATAGCGCCCTGAATATCGCCTTTTACATGCAGCGCTATCACTTCTTCAGGCTCTGCCGTAATACCTTCGGTTTCGGTCACTTCATCAATGTGCAAGTCCATTTGGGTGGGCTTGCTCGCGGCCTTAGGTTCTGTTGTCGATTCTGGCTTTGGTTCTGGCTTAGCCTCACGCGCCGGGCGTTCAGCCGCCGGCGCTACCGGGGTCAATCGTTCATCAGCATCCACGTGAAAAGAATCAAACTCGGCGCTCGACGGCTCCGGTGATTTCGTCTCAGACATGTTTGGCGCCGTCTTTGGCATTGCTGCCTGCGCTGCGGTTAACGGGTCCTTATCAACCCGGCCTGGCCGCGCTTCACGCTTTTTCGGTGCCTCTGCACCATCAACCACCCGCACTTCACCAATACCGTCAGCATCGAAGCCTTGTTCGTCGCGTTTTTTGCGTTTCCTTGCCAGCGCATCGTGTTGCGCTTTGCTCATTTTGTCATTGCGCCGAATCGTCCACATGCCATGCCCAATAATGGCAAGAATCAGTAACACACCAACCACGCTAAATGCTATTTGCAGATCGTTCATGTTCTGTTCGCTACCCTTTGTTATGGTTATTAAGCGTGCGCCATGGCTACGGCTTCTTCCACGTCTACCGCCACCAGGCGTGAGACCCCTGCTTCTTGCATCGTGACTCCGGCTAAATGCGAAGCCATTTCCATTGCCACTTTGTTGTGACTAATGTAAATAAATTGAACTGTTGCTGACATTTCTTCAACCAACCGACAAAAACGCCCCACATTGGCATCATCCAATGGCGCATCCACCTCGTCCAACAAGCAAAATGGCGCCGGATTCAGACGAAAAATGGCAAACACCAATGATAAAGCGGTTAACGCTTTTTCTCCACCTGAAAGCAGATGAATCGTGCTGTTTTTCTTACCCGGAGGACGAGCCATAATAGTCACCCCGGTATCCAATAAATCATCATCGGTTAATTCTAAATAAGCGCTGCCACCACCAAATACTTTCGGAAACAACGCTTGTAAGTCACTATTGACGGCATCGAAGGTGGTTTTAAACCGCTGCCGCGTCTCTTTGTCTATTTTACGAATTGCCGTTTCCAGCGTTTCCAACGACGCCTGCAAATCGTCATGCTGCTGATCCAGATAGTGCTTGCGTTCAGCCTGCGTATCGGCCTCTTCAATAGCCGCCAGATTAATAGCACCAAGTCGCCCGATAGCGCTTTGCAAACGATCAACCTCTTGCTGCCAGCGCCGTTCCTCGGCATCTTCCGGCAACTGTTCAAGCACCGGCTTCAGCGACTGATTCATTTCGCTCAAGCCTTGCAGTATATTGCGGCTGCGCTCATCCAGCGCACTTAATTCCAGCTTTAACCCCTCGGCGGCCCGACGCGAGCCTTCTATTTTCTGTTCAACACCTTGTTGACCCTGCTGCAAGCCTCTTAGTTCAGCCTCAATGTCACTCACCTGATTGTTTACCTGAGCGCGTTGCTCGGCAACTTGCTGATGTCGCGCCAGCGCTTCTTCCAATTGCACCTGCAGCAGCTCTTGCTCTTCACGTACATCGCTATCAGGCTGCAGCACTGCTTGTAGCTGCTCTTGCAACTGCTGCAGCTGGGTTTGGGTACGCTGTTCCAGCTGTGCTGCCTGTTGCAACTGGCTTTGCAATTGTTGACACTGCAGCGTCAATTGCTGCGCCTCACTGCGCGCTTGCTGCAACTGCTGCCGGAATTGCTGATAACTCTGCTGCAATTGTTCTCGCTCAGCCTGCATAGCCGCTGGGTTTTCATCCTTATGCCCGGTGGCTCGCAACTCATCTAATTGCTCTTCTAACTGAAAGTCTTTTTCCGCCAGCGCTTCCTGCTCGAGCAATAAGTTTTGCTGGGTTTCAGCACCCTGCTCCAGCCGCTTGCCAAGTTCGGCCAGGCGCTGCTGCATATACTGCTCGCGCTCCCGTACCGTGACCCAGTGTTCATGCTGTTCACGCAGCTTACTTTGCAATTGTTGCAGTTGGTCTCGACGCTGTTCCTGCTCGCTGTGCAACTGACTTAGCTTCACATCCAGCGCCTGCAACTGGCTTTCGCAGTGCTGTAGCTGAGTTTGCAGCTGTTGCAGTTCTTGTTGTTGCTGCAGCGCACTGTCTTCATCAGCAATACTGGGAGCCTGATAACTAGACCTAGTTAGCCAAGTACCGTCATTCGCTACTACCGACCACCACTGCGATTGGTTCAATAATTGCTGCGCCTCTGCGGCCGTTGCTGCCAAGCCAATACCATATAAATAAGGCCACTGCTGCAAGGGCCCGGTCAGCGCCGCCGCAAGGCTTCCCGCTGGGGCCTGTGCGTCGGTATCCAGAACCGCCAAACGGGCTCCGAATACAGTCGGTAAGGATGCGGGTAAAGCTTCCAGTACCGGTGCTTGTAGCCAATGCTGCAACACATGCTCACATGCGCGCCAACTGGCGTCCGTACCTTGCAGTAATTCGCTGACAGTACCCAAACTTTGGTACTGATGCTGTTGCAACCACTGCTGTAATTCTTGCGGCCACTGTTGCTGCTGTGCCGCTAGTAACCGCTCAACCGAACTAATCTGCCCACGTAGCTGCTGACGCTGTTGCTGCAACGCGTCTTGCTCGCTTTGCCAGATATGATGTTGCACCTCAGCTTGCTCACGATGTTGCTCGTGCTGATCAACGTCAGCCTGAGCTAGCGCCAGGCTGCTGGCGGCGGCATCGCTATCTAACTGTGCTAGCTCATGGTGCTGTTGCTGCTGTTGTTGCTCCAGTTCCTGCTGCTGACGTTGCAGCTGTTGTAACTGTTGCTGAACTTGTTGCTGCTGTTGCGCCAGATTTTCCCGCGCCAGTTGCAGCCTTTGCAGTTGCTGCTCGTGTTGCTGCTGTTGTCGCAGCCGCTCCTGATAATCGTCTTGCCATTGCTGCCAGCGTTGTTCGGCGGCCTCAGCCTGCGCTTCGGTGACAGTCAAGGCTGCCGATGCCGCTTCTTGTTGGGGCTGCAACTCGGCAAGTTCCACCGCCACCAACGCTTGCTGCTCTTGCTCTTCAGTTTGATGATGTTGTAATTGTTCTAACTCATCGCGCAGTTGCCGTTCACGTTGCTCGCGCTGTGCCTGCAACTGCCGTTGATGTTGCAGTTGTTGTTCCAGCTTGGTGATTTCTGCACCTAGTTGATAGTAGCTTTGCTGCACCTGCTCAGCCGCTTCTTTTAATTCTTGTTCGCGCGTGCGCAGCTCGTCGGAACCGCGTTCGCTGCCACGTTGTTCGCTAATCCAGCGTTCCAGCTCTGTTTCTTCTTGCTGCAGGCGTTCACGCAGTTGCGTTGCGCTGCTATCGTTCTGTAACCAACGCAACGCTTGCAGCTCAGCCTTATATTTACGTTCATCTGCTTTTAGCGCTTTATACCTGCGAGCCGCCTGAGCTTGCCGTTGCAATTTATCGAGCTGTTTACCCAGTTCTTCACGCACATCACTCAAACGCTCCAGGTTATCGCGTGTGTGTTGCATGCGGGACTCAGTTTCCTTTCGCCGCTCTTTGTATTTCGAAATACCAGCAGCTTCTTCAATAAATACCCGCAATTCTTGCGGCTTCGACTCGATCAGCCGCGAAATCATGCCTTGTTCAATAATCGCATAGCTGCGTGGTCCCAGCCCGGTACCCAGGAAAATATCGGTAATATCCCGGCGGCGACATTTGCTGCCGTTCAGTAAATACGTTGATTGCGCATCGCGGGTCACTACCCGTTTCACGGAAATCTCCGCGTAACTGGCGTACTCGCCTTGCAAGCGCCCTTCCGAGTTATCAAATACCAGTTCAACGCTGGCTTGCGACACCGGCTTGCGCGCCGTAGAGCCGTTAAAAATAACGTCGGTCATGGCATCGCCACGCAGGTTTTTCGCCGAACTTTCACCCAGCACCCAGCGTACGGCATCTATAACGTTCGATTTACCACAGCCGTTCGGCCCCACCACACAGGTCATCTGGTGAGGAAAAGGAACTTTGGTAGGGTCGACGAAAGATTTGAAGCCAACCAGCTTTATATACTTCAGACGCATAATATGTGGGTATGGGTTCCGTTCTGTGGCGCTGTTCGGGTAACGCTCTTATGATGTCATCGACTCTAGCAGATTAAACGGTTTTTTGTAACATTTTCAAGGGTGCATATTCGCTGTGCAATGGCGTAGAATAGCGTTATCAGTTACCCCGAATAACAGGAGTTTGCATGGCATCAACGCAACCACCGCAACAACCTCTTAGCCATAATGGTATGGCTTATTTTATGCGTGGATTTGATTTAATAACCACCAAGGGCTTGAAGCGTTTTGTCATTATTCCGGTACTGGCCAATCTCATTCTGTTTAGCCTGGCGGTGATGTGGCTGGTCGACCGTATGACGGTGTGGATGCAAAGTATTATGGACTGGCTGCCTGGTTACTTTCAGTGGCTGGAATATTTGCTCTGGCCACTGTTTGTGGTGGTTATACTGCTCACCTTTGGCCTGCTGTTCAACACCCTAACAAACTGGATTGCGGCACCATTTAACGGTTTGTTAGCCGAGAAAGTTGAACGCCATTTAACCGGCCAAACCATCGACGACGCCGGGCTGTTCGATATAGTCAAAGACACCCCGCGAACACTAGCCCGCGAATTTCAAAAGCTCCTTTATTTTATCCCGCGCTCACTCGGTTTTTTCTTACTCGCATTGCTATTACCTGTGGTGGGGCAAGTTATTTGGTTGGCTTGGACCGCATGGATGATGGCTATTCAATATCTGGATTACCCTTTTGACAACCACAAGCTGCCCTTTGGGCACATGCGCCAACAATTAAAGCAGCAACGCGGCAAATCCTTCTCTTTCGGCGCTATTGTTGCCGTGGTCACTATGGTGCCTTTGATTAACTTTATTGTGATGCCGGTGGCTATTTGTGGTGCTACCGCACTCTGGGTCGATCACTATCGTGAACCAAGTTTGCGGCACAAGCGGTAACCACACAAACAGCCGATACCATGGGTGTAAAGCTCGTTCACTAAATAAAACTGCTGTGTTAATCTCACGCGATCTTGGGCACAAGGAACTCACACATGAACAAAGTTTTGCTGCTACTAGTAGTATTTCTCATTGGGTTGCAGCATAACAGCGTCGCGCAAGCTCATCAGCAAGACATTCACTGGCTGATTGGCATGCATTCAGAGGAATCGGAAAGCAAGAAATACAATCGCATAAGTGTGAATAAATTAACCGCTGATCTGGTCATTCAGCAACTGCCCGAATTTCGTATTCAGGAACGCGTTATTAATGCCAGCCGCATGCTGAAAATCATGGCTGATGACCCTAAGGCCTGTTCAGAAAAAACCCTTAAAACTCCGGCGCGTGAAAAATTCATGCTTTACAGCGACCTGCCACAGGTGATTTTTCCCGGGTTGCGGGTGTACATGCGTGCCGATGACCACAGATTTCCTCAACAACAACCATCGCAAGAACTAGCCTCATTATTGCGCGAGCGACAAGATATCACTATTGGCATTATGAAAGGCCGCTCCTACAGTGAAGCACTCGATAAGGTGTTAGCCGCGCCTGAGCTGCAACCGCAAATTTGGCGTCATTCAGGATTAGACGGCGGTTTTGCGCTGATCGACATGCTGTTAGCCGGCCGCATCGATATGTTTATCTCGTCACCTATTCCGGTTAACACGCACGCCTTGCGAACTAAGCAAAACTTAGATCTAGTGTCTTTCGCACCAACCGAAGCTCCGCTACAATTACTCGGGTATTTTGCCTGCGCAAATTCGGTTTTTGGGGAACGCGCGATAAAAGAGATCAATAAAAAACATGCTACTGCAGTACAGCAACGAAGCTATCTGGATGCCCATTTACAGCACCTTGATAGCAGCCTGCATGCCGAGTTCATACGTAACTACAATCAAATTTATCAAACCAATTTCAGTGCTGACTGACAGGCTCTGGCTGGGAACTTCAGGTCGCTTCAGGTACAACTAACTGTACCTACAAAAGCTCCGGAACCGGCCCTATGAATCCCCCCATAACAACGACTACTAGCTCAGCCCTTAGCGAACATAATAGCCCTGCTGAATCATTGCACCGGGCATTAGCAGCACCACCTCAACATCCAGCCATTTACCTGTTTCAACCGCAGCAACGCTTGTTGTTGGCCTCGCCCCGGGTATTACTCATGCACGGACTCAAGCAGTCTGAATCCTGTGTTGCGATGTCACGGTTACTAAGCTGCTACTTGCCCGCTGATAGCGACAAGCTAAAACTGGCGCTGCAGGTGGCGGCCGCCATTCGCGGCTGTTTAAGCCTGCAGGTACAAACCAAACACCCAGAATTTTTGATTGAGCACAAACTCCAAAAACTGCAGTACGGCGATCACTATTTTCTCTGTGCCCAGTTACAAATTGTTGATTTTTTTAGAAACTATAACTAACGCTATATATATTAATAACAATTTAACAACTAAATTTAGGGTCAGAAATAAAATTTGTCATTGAGAGTCGCTAATGCCTAAAACTAAAGCGGTTTTGTTAGGTACACCTATTTCTCTCGCTATGCTGCTAGCGGTTAGCCTGCTGCCGACCACCAGCAAGGCGTTGGAGCAACTAAATGAAATTACCTGGGCTATTAATGCAGCGCCACCATTCCACGTGGTAAGGGACCCTTATGCCCGACAAGGCATCTGCGATGTGCTAGTCAGTGCACTAGAACTTGAAATGACAGACATTAAACATGAAAAAAGATTACTGCCACATCCACGCGTTAGCAATCTTATAACCAATAAAGAGAATATGTGTTTCCCATGCATGATTCACAATGCAGATAATGAGTACGTGGTGTTTAGCAACCCTACCCATGTCTACCGGCCACACGGCATTATTACCAACCATCGGATTGCGCAGGAACTCAAGGAGCGCTTTGGCGATAACATTTCACTTACAGAAGTTTTAGCAACAGAGCGTTACCGTTTTGGTCAGCCGGTTAGTCGTAAATATGGCCAGTTACAGCCTTTAATAGCAGACTATGCGACCTCAACTAAATTACATATCAATATTAGTGGCGACGACAATAACATTGCGCTGTTGTCGATGATCATGGAAGAACGGCTGGACTTTACAATTGATTACGACATTACCAAGCGCTATTACGAACTAACCACCAATAAAGACTTGGTATTTTTGCCTCTTAGTGAAAACAGTAACCAGCCAATTGTCGGAGCTATCGGCTGTACCGCAAATGACTGGGGCCGTAAGGCGGTTGCTGAAATTAATAAAGCCCTTCCCGCCGTATTGCAGCGGGATGAGTTTTTAGACATTTTAGATTTTTGGTTTAACAGCGAAATGGTTACCGATTACTGGCAATATTATGATCAGGGGATGAATTAGTTGTCACTAGTTTCATTGCTGTCAGCGTCCTGATCGTCAAGTAAACGCGCATCAATTTTTTTACTGGTTTGCACCCCCAACTTGCGGAAATTCTCAACTCGATTAACCAAGTTACCGCGCCCACTGGAAAGTTTATTCATGGCACCATCAAAGTTCTTCTTCACCGCTTCAATGGCATTCCCCATTTTATTCATATCTTCCAGGAAACCGGCGAACTTGTCGTATAACTTGCCGGCATCTGCGGCAATACGCTGCGCATTCTGATTTTGATACTCATACTGCCAAATGTTGTTTACCGTGCGCAGCGCCACCAGCAGGTTGGTTGGACTTACCAGCATGATGTTGTGATCAAGCGCCAGCTTAATCAGCTCTGGGTCCCGGTCTACTGCCAACAAGAACGCGGGTTCAATGGGAATAAACAGCAACACGTAGTCAAGCGTGCGAACGCCTTCTAGTTGCTGATAATTCTTCTTGCCCAGGCCTTTAATATGATTACGCAATGAGGTTACATGCTCGTCCAGACAACGAGTGCGCTGGGCATCATCGTCGCTGTTGAAATAACGCTCGTAAGCAACCAATGACACCTTCGAATCTACCACTACGTCTTTGTTGTTTGGTAAATGCACAATCACGTCAGGTTTGAAGGATTTACCCTCGGCATCACGATGCTGACTTTGAGTTTCATACTCGTGACCTTCACGCAGACCGGATTGCTCCAGCATGCGCTCCAGCACCACTTCGCCCCAGTTGCCCTGTTGCTTGGTGTCCCCTTTCAATGCCCGGGTTAGCGCTTCCGCTTCCGCTGACATCTGCTTGTTAAGCTCTTTCAAGCCAAGTAGCTCAGAAGTCATGGCTTGGCGCTGCTTGATTTCTTCGCTGTACTGCAATTGCACCTGCTGCTTGAACGAATCCAACTGCTGTTTAAACGGCGCCAGAGTGGTTTCCAGAGTTTGTTTACTACTTGCCTGCAAACGCTCTGATTTTTGTTCAAAAATTTGCTGCGCCAGCCGCTCAAACTCTTGCTTCAAACGCTCTTCACTGGCTTCCAGCAGTTGCTGCTTTTCAGTTGCATGTTTTAGCGTTTCTTCTAACTTAACTCTGGCACCAGAGAGCTCCGCCTGCAGCTCATTGCGTTGCTGTAACGCCTGCTGGTAGTTCTGCTCGGCCTGGGTCAGACGTTGCTCTGTCTGAGCTGAGCCTTGCCGCGCTTGCTCAACCTGCTGTTGTTGCAAAGCCAACTCATGCTGCTGTTCACTTAATTGCTCACGCAACCGCGTTCGCCCTGGCGCACTGAGCGCGTAGCCAAGCCCGACACCAATGATCAGACTTAACCCCAGCGCACTAATAAGCTGCCACAGTTCAAATTCAGGCATCTGCTGCTTCCAGTTTCAGGCGCCAAATTGCCGGACCTGTTTCATGTGCATTTTCACCAGTGCTGTCTACTGCGACCGTCACTGGCATGTCTTCCACATCAAATTCATAAATAGCTTCCATACCTAAGTCATCAAATGCCACTACTTTGGCTTGTTTAATGGCTTTCGCTACCAGATAAGCAGCACCACCAACGGCCATTAAATACACCGCTTTGTGGTCTTTAATGCTGGCAACAGTGGCGGGCCCACGCTCGGCTTTACCGATCATGCCCAGAATGCCGGTTTTATCCAACATCAGGTCGGTAAACTTGTCCATGCGGGTGGCAGTAGTTGGCCCGGCTGGCCCCACTACTTCGTCACCCACAGGGTCTACTGGCCCCACGTAATAAATAAACTTATTGGTGAAATCTACTGGTAGCTCCTCACCATTATCCAGCATTTCTTTAATGCGCTTGTGCGCAGCGTCACGACCGGTTAGAAGTTTACCCGACAACAGCACAGTTTCACCCGTTTTCCAGGTTTCAATATCGGCTTGTGTCACGGTATCCAGATTCACCCGGCGCGCATCGTCACCCAGTTCAAAGGTAATGTCTGGCCAGTCTTCCAGTTTGGGTGGTTGCAGGTCAGCCGGGCCTGAGCCATCTAATACGAAGTGTGCGTGACGCGTAGCGGCACAGTTTGGTATTAAGGTGACTGGTTTTGAAGCTGCATGGGTGGGCGCCGATTTAATCTTCACATCCATAACGGTAGTAACACCACCCAAACCCTGCGCACCAATACCAAGCTTGTTAACCCGGTGATAAATTTCCAGGCGTAGCTCTTCTTCAGCAGTTTGAGCACCCCGATCCAGTAATTCCTGAATATCCACGGGATCCATGAGAGCTTCTTTCGCTAATACCGCAGACTTTTCTGCAGTCCCACCAATACCTAAGCCAATCATACCCGGCGGGCACCAGCCAGCGCCTAGTTTCGGCATGGTTTCAACCACCCAGTCGGCAATGGAATCGCTCGGGTTTAACATCACCATCTTTGATTTGTTTTCTGACCCACCGCCTTTGGCGGCAATCATCACTTCAATTTTATCGCCTGCTACCATGTCTATGTGCACAACCGCCGGGGTGTTGTCACCGGTATTTTTACGAGCACCGGCAGGGTCAGAAACGATAGAAGCACGCAATGGATTTTCAGCATTGGTGTATGCTTGACGAGTACCTTCGTCCACCATCTGCTGCACCGTCATATCAACTTTATCCCACTGCACACCCATACCCACTTTCACAAAGCAGGTCACAATACCGGTGTCCTGACAAATCGGACGATGCCCAGTTGCAGCCATGCGTGAATTCGTCAGCACCTGCGCGATAGCATTTTTAGCTGCCTCACTTTGTTCTTTGTGGTAGGCCTTCTCAAGCGCCTGCACAAAGTCCAGTGGGTGATAATAGGATATGTATTGCAACGCATCACAAATGCTTTCAATAAAGTCTGCCTGACGAATCATTGCCATGTTTTTTACCTCATCAAACCTATGCGATTTCAACTTGCAACCGCATAAGACAGCTAATAACTATTTTGCACCGAACACCGGAACGGATTCAGCCTGTTATGAAAGTCGTCATGATACCTCGTATCGGCAGTGCTGACCAGACGCCGGCAGTGACTATGCATAGCACTGGAAGCCCGGGCTGTGCTATTCTAACAAGGTGTTTTACTGTGGTTTTCGAGGAGTTCCCGGTGACTTTACTGGCGCAGCCTGTAGTCTTGAAAAGTAACTTAGTTAAGCTGTTTGAGCATCTTGCCGGGGTGCCCTGGTCGCTATTTCTCGATACCGCCACTGCTACCCATACCAATGCCCGGTTCGATATGGTGTTTTATCAACCAGAGCGAACTTATCAACTGAATGGCGATACTATTACCCTTGGCAGCGCCGACTACCAACAGCGCTCTACCACTGGCGCTCATTACCCGGCCAGCCAGTGGCAACAGTTACTACGAACCGATCTTGCATCGGTACCAAGTTATACAGGACCCGCGCACCTGCCATTTCAAGGTGGTTTAGCCGGCGCCTTTGGGTATGACTTCGGGCGCCAGTTAGAGCAGCTAAATACGCAAGCCGATGCCGACATAGATTTGCCCGAAATGGCTGTCGCTTTGTACCACAAAGCCCTCATTTTTGATAAGCAGCAACAGCAATTGTATTTGCTTGCGCCCGAGTCACAATGGCAGCAAGAAGCGGCATTTTGGCAAGGTTTAGCTGAGCGTCCCAAAAAACCTCAGCCGGCCGCGCAATTCAAATTATTGCAGCCATGGCAATCCAATCTGACTGCCGCCGATTATGCGGATAGATTTGCGCAGGTTATGCAGCACCTGCGTCAAGGTGACTGTTACCAGATTAATCTGGCACAACGCTTTTCCAGCCGTTATGAAGGATCAGAATGGAACGCCTACTTACGCCTGCGGGCACACAATCAAGGCCCGTTTTCGGCGTTCATGCAATTGGCATCCGGTGCTATTTTAAGCTTATCGCCGGAGCGTTTTATTGCCCTGGATACCCAGGGCAACATTGAAACCAAACCCATTAAGGGAACCCGCCCGCGCCATGCAGACGCAACGCTGGATCAGCAAGCCGCAACAGAGCTTCAACAAGCCAGCAAGGATCGCGCTGAAAACGTAATGATTGTCGACTTACTGCGCAATGATTTAAGCAGAGTGTGCGACCCCGGTAGCGTGAATGTGCCCGCTTTGTTTAAAATTGAGAGCTTTCCGGCCGTGCATCACTTAGTCAGCACCGTGCATGCAAAACTGAGCCATGAACACGACATGCTGGATGTTATTGCCGCAACCTTTCCAGGCGGCTCCATTACCGGCGCGCCGAAAATAAGCGCGATGAATATTATTGACCAACTTGAGCCCCACCGGCGCAGCTTCTACTGCGGCAGCATGGGTTATATTTCTCAGCACGGAGCTGCGGACACCAGTATTATGATTCGTACCTTGGTGTGTGCTAACCAACAAATTTACTGCTGGGCTGGTGGCGGCTTAGTTATTGATTCCGAGTGCGCTGCGGAATATCAGGAAACCTTCGACAAAGTGGGCCATATTTTACCTATTCTGGCGGAAACAGCGGCAACAACGGAGCCAGAACTGTGATTCATACACGGCAAGATTTTATGCAGCGCTTTAGCATGCAACCGCAACCGTCACGCCAACGACCGGCCCAGCAAGGGCTGCGCCCGGCAGCGGTGCTCATTCCCATTATTGAGCGTAACCACGGGCTGTCAGTAATTCTGACGCAGCGCTCCAGCAAGCTGCGCCATCATCCTGGCCAAATCAGCTTCCCTGGCGGTCGCCACGACGCTGAAGACAAAGATTTGGTGACCACGGCATTACGCGAAGCTGAAGAAGAAATTGGCCTGGCGAGGGCTGATGTCGAAATTATTGGGAAATTGCAGGACTATCCGGTGATTTCTAACTTTCTGGTGCGTCCTTATATTGGATTTATTACGCCACAAGAGCATTTTGTGCGCCAGCGCAGCGAAGTTGCCGATATCTTTGAAGTGCCATTAATCGATATTTTGCACCAGCCCAACCACTTCGTGTATAAATTGCGCCGGTTTATTTATCCTGAGGTTTACTTTATTCCCTACCAGCAACGCAACATTTGGGGCGCCACCGCCGGCATGTTGCGCGAACTTGCCGACCATTTACTACCCGAACAACAGCAGCTGTTCCGATCACTGAACTGATTCGGCGACAGCGCTTGATTTAGCCCCAGGTATCCGTGCGACAATAGCGCAATAACATTATGGCACGGTAGCGAGCTATACTCTTATGAGAAACCGCCGTCGTGAGTACAGGAGAGCAGTGTAATGATCAGCGTTTTTGATATCTATAAAATTGGTATTGGTCCTTCAAGCTCCCACACGGTTGGTCCCATGCGGGCCGCCACCGAGTTTTTAAAAACCGCCGATAAAGAAGTGGGTTTAAGCAATGCCACTAGCATCCAAGTTGAGTTGTTTGGTTCGCTGGGGCAAACCGGCAAAGGCCACGGTACCGGCAAAGCGGTTATTTTGGGTCTGGCCGGCGAAAGTCCTGAAACCGTGGACACAACTAAAGTTGATGAGTTTTTAGCCGCCACCGAAAAATCCCAAAAACTGAAACTTTTAGGTGAGCATGAAGTTAGCTTTCCAAAAGAAGGCGCCATTAACTTTCATCGTCGCAAAACCAAGCCAAAGCATGCCAATGCGATGGAGCTGCGTTTATATAAAGACGATGAAGTACTTTATAAAGACTTGTATTACTCCATTGGCGGCGGTTTTATTGTACGCGACGCTGATTTTGATGAGACCTTAGAAGAGGCTATTGAACAATCGAGCAAGCCTATTCCTTACCCCTTTGATAGCGCGGCTGAGTTACTGGATCATTGCCGCGAACAAGGCATGCGTATTAGCTCGCTAATGCTGGCCAACGAAAAAGTTTTTCGTGATGAAGCCGACATTCGCCAAGGTCTGGTACATATTTGGGAAACTATGGATGCCTGTATTAACACCGGTATTCGTACCGAGGGTATTTTGCCGGGTGGATTAAAAGTGCGGCGCCGGGCTCCTGCTTTGTATCAGTGCTTAAAAAATGAGCGCTCCACCGATCCAATGCAACTGATGGACTGGGTTGACCTATTTGCGCTGGCGGTAAATGAAGAAAACGCTGCCGGTGGTCGTGTGGTTACCGCGCCAACCAACGGTGCTGCGGGAATTATTCCGGCCGTGATGAAATATGCCGACAAATTTATTGAGAAGCTGGACGAAGAAACCATAGTACGGTTTCTGCTAACCTCTGCTGCTATTGGCATTCTGTACAAGAAAAACGCCTCTATTTCCGGTGCCGAAGTGGGTTGCCAGGGCGAAGTTGGCGTGGCCTGCTCGATGGCTGCCGGGGCTTTAGCCGAACTTATGGGTGGTAATGTTTCGAATGTAGAAAACGCCGCTGAAATTGGCATGGAGCACAACTTAGGCTTAACCTGCGACCCTGTTGGTGGTTTGGTACAAGTACCTTGTATTGAGCGCAACGCTATGGGGGCGATAAAAGCTATTAACGCGGCTCGATTAGCCCTACGCGGTGCCGGTGACCACAAAGTATCACTGGATAAGGTGATTAAAACCATGTGGGATACTGGTAACGATATGAAAACCAAATACAAAGAGACTGCTCGCGGCGGTCTTGCAGTGAACATTATCGAGTGCTAATTCAGCACTCGATAGCGAGCTGCCTGCCTGAATTTCTAATTACTGCGTAGGCAGCTTAATATCAGCGAACATACGCTCAATTTCATCATGGGTTTTTAAAGCCGCTGCAGCGTCAACTCTAGCTTTGGTAAGATGCGGCGCAAAGGCTTCCATAAAGTCATACATATAACCGCGCAAGAAAGTACCTTTGCGGAAGCCAATTTTAGTGGTACTGGCGGCAAACAAGTGTGCCGCTGGTATAGCGACTAAATCAGTATCCTGCTCTTCGTCATAAGCCATAGTGGCGAGCACACCTATACCCAACCCCATGCGAACATAAGTTTTAATAACGTCGGCGTCGGTAGCGGTAAATACCACTTGTGGCTGCAAACCCTTGGCGCTGAATGCACGATCCAGTTCCGAACGACCGGTAAAACCATAGACATAAGTGACAATCGGAAACTCAGCCACGTCTTCAATAGTCACTTCGTGTTTGAGCTTCGTTAACGGATGGTCCGGCGGCACAATAATGGAGCGGTTCCAGTGATAGCACGGCAACATCACCAGATCCTGATACAAATGCAAAGCCTCGGTGGCAATGGCAAAATCTGCGCGCCCTTTTGCTGCCGCTTCGCTAATTTGTTGTGGTGACCCCTGGTGCATATGCAGAGATACTTGCGGATACTTATGCATAAAGTCTTTAATAACTGTTGGTAATGCATAACGGGCCTGAGTATGCGTGGTTGCGATGTTTAGTTTGCCTTGGTCCGGTAAGGTATGTTCTGCCGCTACCGACTTTATGGCGTCCACTTTCGCCAATATTTCCTGCGCAATACCGATAACTTCATGGCCAGCTGGAGTTACATGAGTCAAATGCTTCCCGCTGCGGCCAAATATTTGCACGCCTAATTCGTCTTCAAGCATGCGTACTTGCTTACTAATACCGGGTTGGGAGGTAAACAAATTCTCTGCAGTCGCCGAAACATTGAGGTTATGGTTTAATACCTCAACGATATAGCGCAATTGCTGTAATTTCATGACCGCTCGCTTGACCAGCGCATACTGGCTGGTAATGTTGTGGCTGTTATTCTAAAAATATATAACATTATATAGGCTTATTCCAATTAACTCATGACCAAACGCTATGAATGGTATCAGAAAAAACACTTCCTGATTATCAGTGAAGTTAACGAGTTCCGCCTCCAGCTTACGAAAATGCTGGAGAGCTTTGGTGTACGTCGAATTCAAACCGCCAAAGATTTAGATGCCGCTCAAGCACTGTATTTGCGCCAACAACCCCACTTTGTGATTTGCGATTACCACTTTAGCAATGACAGCGATGGTTTGCAGCTTTTACGTCAGTTGCAGGAACAAGGGCACTACAAGTACCGCAGCGCCTTTATTATTTGTTGCACCGAACGCAGCGCTGACCTGGTGAAAGCGTCGCTATTGCATACTCCCGATGAAGTTTGGCACCCGCCCTTGCAAAAAGCACAAGTACGGCAGCAACTTGATAATTTAATGGTGAAGAAAGCCGCACTGCGGCATATCGAAGAAGCCTTAGATAAGTTTGATTATCAGCAAGCCGTTAAGCTGGCCCAGGAAAAACTTGGCCGGGTTCCTAAGCTAGCGTTGCAGTGTTTACGCATGATGGCCCTGGCGTTTATTCGTCAGGGTAATGCCGCAAGTGCGCTACAAGTTTATGAGCGAGTATTGAACAATGCAGAACACAGCTGGGCTCACCTTGGTCGCGCGGTATGTCAGCAAGAGTTGGGTAACTTTCTCGACTGTATTGATAGCTGTGAGCTGGTGCTGCGCAAGCATGCTTATTGTACCGATGCGTATTTGCTGAAAGCCGAAGCACTGGAACAACTTGGTGAACTGCAACAAGCCGCAGAAGCACTGAGCCGGGCAGCCGATATCAGTAAAAACAACACCCAAGTGTTGCGGCGCCTGGGTCGCCTGGCCCTGCGTTTGAGAGACATGCAAACCTTTACCAGCAGTTTCCGCCGTTTAATTGCGGTGGCCGACGCCAACCCGGCGGTGCAGTTGCGTCCAGACGACTTAGTTAATTATGCGCGAAGTCTATTTGCCGGATTCTTAAGCCATGGCCCGGTGAAAGGAAAGCGTTTCTTAAACGAACTACAGGAAGTTCTGAAACGCCAACAACGCCACTTTGCCGATGAGCCACAAATTGCGCTGGCATTTCAATTAATTTTCGCCCGCATGATGGCCGCTCAACAGCAGCCTGACAAAGCTAGCACCTTGATTGACGAAGTGATTGAGCACTGCTTACAACTGCATCCTGAATTATTGTTGCGGGAAGAAGCTGAACTTACCTATGAAGCCTATCCCGAGATTCAGGCTGCCGCCCAGCTGCATCAGCAAGTGAATCATGGCGAAACGGTGCTGTATCCAGTGAAACCTGATGCCGAGCGCGGTCAGAACTTAAATCGCGAAGGCATGGCGCTGTTTCAGAAAAACCAGTTAACCGCGGCTAAGCAACGCTTTGTTGATGCCTTTCGATTTGCCCCGGATAATGTCAGCATCGCCTTGAATTTATTGCAAACCTTACTCAAACTAATGGAACAGCAAGGGCGTAACGATGACGACATTGATAACTGTCGGCGTTGTATTTTAGCGGCCCAGTCGCTGCCACAGGCTGATAATCGTCGTGGCCACCTTGATGTGCTAACTATTAAACTGAACGATATCCGCTATCGTCAGCAACAGGATACCGCCGATGTCTGAAAGTGAACGAGTTATCGATTTTCCTACCGTTCTCGCGTCTAGCGTTCACGATATGAAAAATTCGTTATGCCTGCTAATCCAGTCCATCGAAAATCTGGCCATGGAGTTAGCCGATCAGCATCACAGCGCCGAATTATCACGCCTGCACTATGAAGCACAGCGTATTAATATGGGCTTGATTCAATTACTGGCTATTTACCGCCAGGAACAACAAAGCCTGCCAGTGAATATCGACTTATATTATGTGGCAGAACTTATTGATGATCTGGTCGCCAGCCACGAGCTGTACGCCCAGCAGCGCGGAGTTCGCATTCAAATAGACATTGATGACGAGTTAACCATGTATGCCGACCGCGACCTGCTCAGCTCCCTGCTGAACGACATTATCGTTAATGCCTTACGTTACACGGCCGATAGCATAATTATCAGCGCACAGGCAGACAGTGGCGGCGTTAGCATCCATATTGAGGACGACGGCCCCGGCTACCCTGAAAGCATGCTAAAAGCCGCCGATGCGCCTGTGGCACAACTGGATTTACTGGCGGCACGCACGGGGTTGGGCATTTACTTTGCGCAACTAATAGCAAGTCAGCATCGCCGCAATAATAAAGCTGGTCACATTCATTTAAGCAATGGCGGCAAACTAGGTGGCAGCGTATTTAGCTTGACCCTGCCCTAATCAGAATCAGGATACTACCTATATGACGCGAAGTTGGTTAGTATGAGATATATTATAAAAATAAATACGACGGTGGATAACACCCGATGATCATTACAATCGTCATTATTCTAATAGTTGCTTTGGTAGTACTGGCAATAGCTGTAAACGCCATTCAGCAACACAAGCAGCGAGCCGAACTTGAACGGCGCCAAAAGCTCGCGCGCTACAAGCTGGTGTTTGACCAATCCGAAGACTTAATTAATGCAGCCAGCAACCTCCCGGTTGGACGCATCCTTATTCTAACCTTGAATAAGCGCGCACTAGATGCGGTAAAACGTATGCTGACGGTTGCACCTACCAGCGAAAACAAAAATCGCATTGAAGAATATCAACAGCGTGTAAAAGCGTTCGAGAATCAGGACAACGAACCGGTCAGCGGTGAGTTAGAAATTCCTGAAAACGATAAACAAGTCATCGGCATGTTGAATGCCATTAAAAAATTACGCAACGCATTGCGCAGTGAACACTCCAAAGGTCGTATTGATACCACCTCGTTTTTAGCAGAAGATCGTAAGCTGGTTAAAATTCAGGTGCAAATTAGCGTTGAGAGCTTAATTCGACGCGGTAAAATGGCGTACCGTACACAAATGCTGGGTTCGGCGCGTCAGTACTACGAGAAAGCTCTGAAAATGCTGGAAGACCAGAGTTTTACCGACGAGTACATCACCTCCCGCAAAGCTCAGGTAAGTGAAGATTTAGACGCGATTACCGAAGAGCTGCGGGACACCAATGCCCGAGATGCCAGTAATCGCAAGAAAGATGAACTAGAAGAACTGTTTCAACCTAAACGCAAATGGTAAGTTATGTCGAATTTAAGCGACCAGCTTAGTCAGCTGGTTTACAGCACTGACGCTGGCCGAGTTGAACCCGCCAAAGAACAACCCACACCGCCTGCAGGTGATGGCGTGGTACGCATAACCCGGCAAACCAAAGGCCGTAAAGGCAAAGGCGTCACCATAGTTACCGGAATCGAGCAAAACGAAGCTGAGCTTAAGCAATTAGCCAAACAATTGAAGCGAATTTGTGGGGTTGGTGGAGCGGTCAAAAACTTCACTATTGAACTGCAGGGCGACCAACGTGACGTGGTCAAAGCCTGGCTTGAGCAGCAGAAGTTCAAAGTGAAACTAGCGGGTGGTTAAACTCCGCTAAAGTTTGAAGTCAAACTGTACCGTACGACCATGGTCCAGCCATTCCAGATTTTGAGTTAACCCTGACAGTAACACCAAACCACGCCCATGTGCCCGCTCTTCCTGCATGTTCTCCGTAGCTACCGAGCTCACACCAGCACCAGAATCTGACACTTTCACCTGAACCAGTCGTTCGCTCGGATCAAACCTCAATTGAATGGTGATTTGGCCATCGCTTAAGTCACTCAAACGACTGGTACGTTGCTGATAATAGGTTTCAAACCCTTGCGGATCGTCTTTCAAAGCAGAATCTAAGCCCAGCAAACCATGTTCCAGTGCATTATTGTATGCCTCTGAAAGTAACATAAAAATGGTCCCTCGCTGGCTTTTCAACGCGGGCAGCTGACTCAGCGAACTCATGAGAATAGTAACCGGCTCCGCATGTTTCATTTCGTGCACGCCAATAGTAACTTTGAGTTCAAACGGCAGCCTAACCCCTACTTCTGACGCCGCAGGTTCATGTTTAACGGCGGTTGGCTTACAACGTAACATGGCCAATGATACGTCATCCTCCAGCTCCTGTTCACCACGAAAGGCCTCCAGTTCAGCCACCACCTGTGACAGCTTGATTCGCTCGGCGCTGGTAAGCAAGGCTTCAAAGCGCTGCTCACCAAAAATCTGCTGGTGCTGATTGCGTAATTCAGTCACACCGTCAGAATGCAACACAATACGCTGCTGGCTGTGGCAGTTATGGGTCGTAACCCGGCTATCGAATTCACTCTCGGGCAAAATACCCAACGCCATATGCTGTGCCGGTAACCGCTCGCAAATATCACCATCGTCGTTGATTAAAAAGCCCGTGGGCATGCCTCCGTTCCAATAGGTTAAGTGTTCTCCCGAGGCCGATATTTCCAACATAATAGCCGCACAAAACATGTCATCGGGAAGTAACTGCAACAAACGTTGATTAAACTCAGCCACCATTTCCGCCACCGACACGCCGCGTTCGGCCATGGTGAAAAAAGCTTGCGACAACGGCAAGGCTCCAGTTGCCGGCGCCAGCCCGTGCCCAGTAAAGTCACCCAGCAATACGTACAGATTTCCCAGTGGCCCGGCCGCCACCAGACAAAGATCGCCACTGAACATACTGGCGGGTATTAAATGGGTTTCTATATGTTCATAGTCCAGATAGTTGCGGCTCAGCGCATTGCGGAATATATGCTCAACGATTCGATGTTCACGATCAATGCGAGCTGAATGCCAGGCCAGGGAGCGATTCTTTTCATGCACACTTTGACTCAGCTCGCGCACGCGCTGGTGCGCCCTTAATTTGGCTTGCAGCACTACCGGCTCAAACGGCACAGGTAAGAAGTCATCACCGCCAACGCTTAGGCAATGCAACAAGGTTTCCTGTTCATCCAATGCGGTTATAAAAATAATAGGTAAGTGCACAGTTCCGGCTAGCTCTTTTAACTTCGGAGCTAATTCGTAACCGGTAATGCCGGGCATCATAATGTCCAGCAGCACAATATCAGGGGCCCACTCAGAAAAATTAGCTAAGGCATCATGACCATCGGTGGCGAGCACCACGTCGTAACCAAAATCATTCAACAAACTGGCCAGTAATAAGCGGTTTGCTGGTTGATCATCAACAATAAGAACTCGCATAGCCATGGACATCAGGCAATAACAAACATTTTATCGAATCTGGAAATATCAAGAATTCGTCTAATTTCAGGACGACAATTCACCAGCTGAATTTCTTTTACTCTATCGCCCAATGATTTACGCATATTTAGTAACATACCCAACGCCGAGCTATCTAAATATTCCGTCTCGCGAAGATCAATCACCACCGTTGGCTGCTGCTCATTGATTTCAGCGTAAGCCTGCCGAAACTCCTGCACCAGACTAAAATCGAATTTGCCTTTAATAGTAATAATGAGTTGTTTGCCATCATTCGAAAATTGTCTATGTAAGCTCATTTGAATCCCACTTCCAATGTATTGGTAGACGGCCTGGCAAATACATACCAGGTCATTGTGTTTACTGAACAAATCACCTAACCTAAGTCAGATTCAAGCCAAAGGAACCTGACATGCCAGACGTTCAAGCTGCCGATTTATCAATCTTGCTTATTGAACCCTCAGAAGTTCAACGAAAAGTGATCAAGCGCCACCTGGCTGAAGCTGGCATCACTAACGTAGATGGTGCGGCATGCATTTCTGAAGCGCAACAAAAAATTAAAACTTTGCAGCCGGACATTATTGCCAGCGCTATGTATTTTGCAGACGGAACCGCACACGATTTGCTGCATTATATTCATGAAGAAGGCTTAGCTGAAGATATCGGCTTCATGTTGGTGTCCAGTGAATACCGTGACGATCAGCTTGAAGAATTTAAGCAGGCAGGCATTATTGCCATTTTGCCAAAGCCTTTTACCTCGGTGCAATTGCAACGGGCGGTGAATGCCTCCATTGATTTAATTGAACCCACGGCGCTTCGGTTGCAGAATTTTGACCCGGAAGATTTATCGGTTTTACTGGTGGATGACAGTGTCACCTCCAGGCATTTTCTCAAGCGTATTCTGGCCGATTTAGGCATAGATAACTTCAGTGAGGCCGAGAATGGCCAGCAAGCTATGGAAATTCTGCAACAACAAACTTTTGATTTAGTGGTTACCGACTTCCATATGCCCCACATGAATGGTCGGGAGTTAGCTGAATTTATTCGACAAACGCCGGGGCTCTCACACATTCCAATTTTAATGGTGACTGCGCGTGCTAGTTCGCCGCAATTGGCTAATATTAAACAAAGTGGCGTTGATGCCTTAACCGACAAGCCGTTTGAGCCAGCAACGCTGCGCAATTTACTAGCCCGTTTGCTAGACCAATGATGTTTTGCCTAAGTGCTCAGTCGATAAATACGGCTCGGCGATCATAGTTTCAAGCTCAACCACGGACATAGGTTTTGCAATCACGTAACCCTGTGCGGTATCGCACTTCATTTCTGCCAGTGCTCTAAGTGTTTTCTTATCTTCGACGCCTTCAGCGGTTAATCGGTGACCCAATTTGCGTGCTAAATTAATGGTCGAAGCTACGATTTCCCGGTCACGCTTGTGCGTCAAAATATCCTTTACATAACTGCGATCCAATTTCACTTCAGTAATATCAAATCGACTTAAATAAACAAGACTGGCATGCCCGGTACCAAAATCGTCAATGGCGCAGCGAATCCCCGCGTCACTAAGTTTTTTGATTACCTCCTGGGCATGGTCAACGTCGTCGATAATGCCTGTTTCTGTTATCTCAAGACAAAGTCGACTGCGAATAGCCGGATCAACGTTTTTGGTGATGAAAGTTACGAATTCGGCGTCCATTAAGTCCCGCGAAGAAATATTAACACTGATTATAAAATTCTCATCGATGCTCGAAAGCTGATTAAGAACCTTAATGGATTCTTTTATCACCCAACGAGTTACATTGCGGATTAACCCAGTTGACTCTAACAACGGAACAAACACTGCAGGCGAAACTATCCCCAAGGTAGGATGATTCCATCGTATGAGTGCCTCAGCTTCGGTTATGCGGCCACTAACAAGGTCTAACTTGGGCTGAAATACCAAAAACATATCTCGTGTACCCTGATGTTGCGCATCGTGAAGTAATATTAAATTCTTCGAATCCGGCTCTAGCTGCTCGGTGTAGGTAGCCCATGACCGATTGTCACGTTGTGCCACGGCATAGGCAATGATAGCTCTGCGTACACACTCGTCAGATAACGATTGCGTCATTGTATTTTCAAGCTTTTTGGAACTAATCCCCATCACCACATGAGGATCAACTTTTACCTCGTCGATTTTACAAGAGAACGACAACTGCTTAAAAATCTCCTTAGGCTTAGTTCCAGGTTCAGCCACTAGTGCGTAAAAACCAACACCTAAATGAGCCGTCTCAATGAACTTGAGCTTATTCAAACGTCTTGCGAAGTCTTTGATCAGTTTTTCATGTCCGGTTCTGCCAAAAACGCTCGCTACAGTTTTTAAGTTATTAAGCCGAAGGAAGGCAACTACTGGCGTCCAATTTGGTTGTGATGATAAAGTCTTCTCAAGTTTATCGATAAAATACTGATAGTTATGTAACCCGGTCATCAGATCATGCTCAGCTGCATAGCGCAGCTCCTGGGTGCGTTTTTCCAGTTCATTTTTTAAATAGCGATTCATGGCCACACCGATAGCAACAACAACCAGCAACGGCAATATAATCCATGCCACCAGCGACAAATGGTCGCTAAATTTTGGTGGGCTCCACTCCAGTTCCGGCTCCCATTTTTTGTAGATAGAAAAGAAGGTTCCGTCAGCCTGTAAGGAAGTTAACTGTCGATTTAGCCAACGCAACATTTCCGTGTTGCCCTTCGCAACGGCAAATACATAACTCTGATGCCAAAATGGTGAACTGGTTTGCTGCACGTCGAGTTTAAAAGCATTGCGCTTTGAAACCAAAGTGGTCTCAATACAGGCATCCGCCCTACCCTGATCAACTGCAATCAGACATTCCAATTCGGTAGCTACAATAACGGGTAGAATGGATAAATTTTCCTGCTCAAGCCTAGTTGCCGCAAAGGCGTCTTCCACTAACGCAACACGGTATCCTTCTAAATCAGCCAAATTTCGGAATTGCTCTCCATTGGTATGTGAGAATATGGCGTGAGCTAGATGAAAGAAAGGCAATGAAAAGTCATACCTAGCACTTCTTTGTGCAGAGGCAAACAGTGCGATTGCATCCGCCTCACCGGTTTCAACAGCACGCATGGCGTCTTGCCATTCCATCAGACTGTTGATTACTTCCCGTTCACCATTGCGCCCCAGGTTGTCTTGCAAGTCGATAAAAAATCCGCGCGCGCTACCCTGTTCGTCAAGCCATTGTAGGGGAGGTGAATTTACTGAGCCACTAAATATAACCTGCTTACTTAGGTCATCAGGGGAGCCTTCGAGGCTTGCGGCCGAGAATGTGCAACCAACTAAGACAACAAACACTGCAAACAAACAAGAATAGCCCAGCACTAGTTTTTTTTTCATTATGCATCCTGGAAAGTTGTAGGACTTTTAATCCAACAACTTATAAACATACGAACAAATTATAGATCATATTATAGGAGGGTATATGAATTTCGCTCAGAAATAAAAAAAACCCAGCGATGCCGCCATCGCTGGGGTTAAATTTTCTGAAAGATTC
This sequence comes from Idiomarina sp., assembly GCA_040882145.1. Lineage (GTDB taxonomy): Bacteria > Pseudomonadota > Gammaproteobacteria > Enterobacterales > Alteromonadaceae > Pseudidiomarina. The sequence goes on along the minus strand of JBBEBU010000004.1, from coordinate 52,963 downwards.
TTATTCAGGTTTTTGCTGGTACTTGTTATATAGCTGACGGTGGCGGTTATTCAAATCAACCTCACTGCCATCAATAAACATATGCACAATGTCCTGACCTAAGTGGTCCATTACATCGCCTTCCGAGATAATTAACGATGCCTTTTTGCCCACTTCCAGTGAACCAATTGACTCTTCAACACCCAGAATTTTAGCGGCGTTGTAGGTAATGGCAGCTAACGCCTGGTCTTTATCTAAACCGTAAGCAACCGCGTTACCTGCGGCGAAAGCCAGGTTACGAATATCCCAAAAACCCGGGTAAGCAATAGCAAACTCGACGCCCGCTGCAGCAAGTGCTGCTGGCGTAGTGAAAGCCTGGTCATAAGCCTCGTCGTTGCGAGCTGGTAAGCCATAAGGCGCACCAAACACCACCGGAACACCTTCGGCAGCTAGCTTGTCAGCCATGCGCCAGGAGTCCCGCGCACCCACTAACACCATGTCGAAACCATACTCACGGCGCAGTTCCAGCGCTTGTTCCATTTGACGCTTGTCGTCAGCATGCACAAACAGCTTTTTAGAGCCATCGAACAAGCCAGTCATCGCTTCCCAACGAATGTCTTTACCACGCAAGGTACCGGCCTGCTTACCGTCATAGTAGGCTTTTGCATCGGTAATGGCACGTTCCAGCAATTTCAACGCTTCCGCGTTCGCTTTACGTTGTTCAGCTGGGCTACGACGCTCCCACCAAGTGTCGATAATAGACGCTCGTGGCCAGTTTACATGCACCCCAACATTCAGCTTTTCCTGAGCATCTTCCCAGGTCCAACCGTCGGTTTGCAGTAAGCTCGACTGACCCATGATTAAATCGCCCTGAGGCACGATTTGCGCATGGGTAATGCCGTTGAAACGAATGGTTGGCGTTACTTCCGAGTCCGGATTGTAGGCAATGTGCCCACTAACTTCCGGGTGAATAGCACCAACTTCTTCCTGGTCATCAGAAGCACGAACAGCACCAATTTCCACTAATCCTAAGGTGGTGTCCAACGCTACTAGCCCTGGATAAACATGTTTACCCGTTGCATCAATCACGCGGGCGTTATCCGGGGTGGTTAGGTCAGTGCCGATAGCGGTAATACGGCCGTCAGTAAAAACCAAATCTGTATCGCTCAACACACCTTGAGTAATAGTGTGCACGGTCGCATCTTTAATCAGTATTGGCTGCTTCTGTGGTTCACCGGGAACCATGTCATGGGCCAGCACGGCACCACTAACTAAAGTCGCAGCAGCAAAAGTTACAATCGATTTCATTAGTGCTGTCCTCCATGGGTATGTGCCGTAAACTGATCCAGCCAAACATCATGCTGATCTTCACAGTGCCAGGTCGGCTGTTGTTGTTTATAACCATTGCTTGCACCGTCACGCGCGCTTTCGCCAGCGTTCAGTACTTTTTGAATCAAGGCTTGCTTCTCAGTATCAAGCGCCGCACGCATCGCTAAATCTTCTTCGCGATCGAAATATTTACGTGCGTTGATCCAGGTTTGTTCTGCTCGTGCATAAGCACTCAACGGATGATCATTCCAAATCACAAAGTCAGCCTGTTTACCGGGCTTAATGCTGCCCACATACTGGTCTACTTTCAGCTGTTTCGCTGGATTCAGAGTAATCATTTTAATTGCTTCTTGTTCGGACATACCGCAGTAACGCACTGATTTAGCTGCTTCAGTATTTAAGCGACGCTGCAGGTCATTACTGTCCGAGTTGATGCTGGTAAGCACACCTTTTTTCGCCATTAAACAGGCGTTGTAAGGAATCGCATCATATACCTCGAACTTAAATCCCCACCAGTCAGCAAAGGTAGAAGCACCAGCACCGTGTTTCGCCATTTCAGTTGCTACTTTGTAGCCTTCCAGAATGTGCGTAAAGGTGGTCAGGGTAAAATCAAACTCTTCTGCTAGCTTAAGTAGCATCAGAATTTCTGACTGAACATACGAGTGCGCGTGAACAAAACGTTCGCTGCGAAGTATTTCCAGCATGCTTTCCAAACGATAGTCAGGACGCGGTGGTGCAGTGCGCTGACGCTCGGAGCGACTCAGATCCTTGTAGTCATCCAACTGACGCCCGTACTCAAGCGCTGCCTGGAAGCCGTCACGTAGAATGGTTTCAACGCCCAAACGTGATTGCGGGTAGCGAACTACATAGTCAGAACCCCAGTTGCTTTGCTTCACGTTTTCACCCAAAGCAAACTTGATGGTGGCCGGAGCGGCGTCAAACTTCATCAGGTCAGCATCAGCGCCCCAGCGAAGCTTAATCACTTGTCCTTTACCACCAGCCGGGTTGGCTGAACCGTGCAGTAACTGGGCCATGGTAGTACCACCGGCCAACGAGCGATAAATATGAATATCGTCCGGGTTCACTACGTCGCCGATGTGAACTTCAGCAACAATGGCTTCAGAACCTTCGTTAACACCTTGCGAAATCGCGATGTGTGAGTGTTCATCAATAATACCCGGGGTAACGTGCTTACCTTCGGCATCAATCACAGTGTAGCCAGACGGCGTTGATAACCCACTGCCTACTTCCACAAACTCACCGTTGCGAATCAGAATGTCGGCATTTTCTAAGGTACCTTCTTCATCGGCTGTCCAAACAGTCGCATTTTTAATATGCAGGTTTTGACGTGCCGGTAGCTCAGTACGGCCGTAAGCAACATTCGGATAGGTTAACTTACTGATATAAGAATCCGCTTGCGCAGGTTCCTTGCTCTCAGCTGTAACAGCTTCGGTGCGCGTTGCGGTAATCATCAATTCGCGTCCGTCAGGTGCTACTGCCATACCAGATAAGCTATCTTCACTCACTTGACGTAACTTCATCCGCCAGCTGCCAGCTAAATCAGCAATGGTTGCGTCAACCACAAACTCGACGGTGTCTTGGTTGTGACTGGCGTGATGCAATTTGCTCTGTGCATCAGCAACGCTCAGCGTACCTTGCAAGTTTTTGCCTGGCTTAAGCTCTAAATCAACGTCTTGATTGGCAACGTTTAAGCTATAAGTACCGGCAAAGTCAGCCGGATGCATTGGCTGAAGTTCAACCTCTTCACCCTGCAGCCATACGGAAACAATTTCGCCATCGCCAAACAAGTCGCCATTAGCAATCACAAAGTCAGCCATATAGCCCTGGGCAAGACGCCCGGCCTTGTTATCCACACCACTAATTTGTGCCGGTACCGTGGTTAACGCCGCCAGTGCTTTATCTTTATCCAGACCATGTGCCACCGCTTTACGCAGGTTTGGCCAGAAATCTTCTTTCTTTTCTAACTGCGCCAGAGTGAAAGCAAAATCGACACCAGCGGAAGCCAATGCCGCCGCGTTACCCGGCGCACGTTCCCAATGGCGAAGATTACTCAGTTGCACATCTAAATGACCGTCAACGCTGCCAACTTCTGGGGCAGCCGGAAAGTCTAATGGCAGAATAAGTTTGGAACCGGTGTTTTTAACCGCGTCCAGACGAGCGTACTCAAAGCCTGAACCGATAAATACGCGCGGTACTGAGAAGTCATTTAATACGTCATTCGCACGTAACAATGACAGCTCATCGTCAATCGCGAACACCATTCCGGTGTTCTCAATATCGGTGAGCTCAGCTAATGCCGCGTTGTACTCAACTGGTCCGCTTACCGCTTGCTTGCCATAGGCTTCTTCATACCAATTGGCATCAGCAAGCGTTTGTCGAATCAACGCAATGCTACCCATTAAAGAGGATGGGTATTGCTGCATTGAACTGCCTTTATCGAAGGAACCGAAATGGCGTGCCTTGGGGTTATAAACCACATCGTTGGGAAGCTTGTCAGCCAATGAAACTGTCGCTGCCTGCCCCTGGAAAATACCATCTAAACGGGCCGTTTGAACGGCAGTGAAGCCGTGCGCGATAAAGTCTTTCGCGGCGCTGGCATCTGGTTTAAACGAATCAATCCAATCGCGCTCAGAGTGAATGGCAGCATTACCCGCATTACCACCTTCACGTTCGTTTGAATAAACCGGTGGGGAGCTGCGATAGCCGCCCGAGCTTTTTTCCTCGGGAGCAGGAACACCATAGCTTGCATAAGCATCAATGAAGCCAGGGTAAATGGTGTGGCCGCTGGCATCCACTAAACGCGCACCTGCAGGAGCTTCGTTATTGCGGTTCAACGCCCGAACCTTGCCGTTTTCAATAACCAGTGTTGCATTGGTTAATTGCTTGCCTGGTTCCAGCACTATGGTTGCGTTTTGAAACGCAACCAGGCTTGGTGTCTTGTCATGGATTCCCTGCACTGTCGTTGTTTGGTCAGCCATTGCTGTCTGAGCCAAACCAAGTGCTGCAAGAACCGCCAGACTAACACCGGTCAGATGGTTACTCCGGTTCATCAACTTCCCCCTGATTATTATAATAAATATGCGTTTTACCTAGCTTCGTACTATGGTAATAGCGGATTACTGATCGATCTTAACAGCTTTACCATAAACTGTTCGTTAGTAAAGTTACAATGCACGAACCGATGAAAGGCTGTTTGGTAACGGTGAAAAGCAAAACAACAAAGGATACGACTATGAAAAAATTGCAAAAAGGTTATCTCACTGCGTTAGCCATCCTTGGTAGCTGCGGCGCACTAATGTCGACAGCGGTTGCAGAAAGTCCATTCACCGACGCAAAAGAAGCGGTCGAGTACCGTAAAGACGCCCTGTCATTGATGCACGCCAACTTTGCGGTCATGGGTGACATGGTGAAAGGCGACATCGAATACGACCCTGACATTTTTCAGGAGCGTGCAAATGATTTTGCTAAATTAGCCGGAATTCCTTGGGCTGGTTTCACTGTGGAAGGTGCGATGCCAGGTGAAAACACTGACGCCCTGCCCGCCATTTGGGACAACTGGGATGACTTCCAGCAGCGCGCCAACGACCTGCAAACAGGCGCTGATAAATTGCTGGCCGTAAGTGCCAACCGCAATTTGGACAGCTCAGGTGAAGCACTGAAAAACGTCGCTCGTACCTGCAAAGGTTGTCACGACGACTATCGCGATTAAATCGTTACCACAAACAGCTTTGGTGGCTGTTTAAAGCAACCACCAAAGCATTGCTGTAAGGGCTATGGCAATGACCAGTGCGATAATGCCGTGGCGCAACTTAGGTGCCGGTTTATTACTTTCAACATGACCATGCAACATCGCCTCAAGTAACTTCACTCCCTGCCAGCGATAAACCAGAATTGCAAACACGTGCAAACCAACTGCCGCCAGAATAAAGTTAAAATTCAACTTATGCAGATCGGTAATTAAATCGCCCATATCTGCTGCAACCAATCCGTGCAGCGGACCATCAAAGAAAATATCGTCACTGGCAAACAAGCCACTACTGAGCTGCATTAGTACCAGTAGTAGCAACACCAGTACAAACCAACCGCCGGCCGGATTGTGCGTGCGCCCGGGCTGATACTGGCCATGGCGTAATTCTCGAAAGTGCGCAAATGCTTGTTGCGGATGGCGAACAAATTGACTAAACCGCGCCGACTCACTACCCCAAATACCCCAGCCAATACGGGTGATGAGCAAACTACCCAGTAACACCGCTAACTGCTGGTGGCGTTCCATGTATCCCTCTTCCGCCGTCCACCACAACGCCGGAATAAGCATCACCATTAACCAGTGATAAATACGAATGAAACTGTCCCAGATTTTAATGCGCTGTGGTGCCACTTGGACCTCCTAATTCAGTGCTGCAAATCACTATGCCTTGGCAAGGCATTTTGCTAGAGTGGTTTTATCTTAGCTAGGAAACTTAGTGATGGCGAAAGTATTAATTGCCGACGACGATTTTATTAGTCTGGAAGTGCTGCAAACCATGGTCGCGCGCGAAGGTATTGAAGTAACTACCGCTAAAACCGGTGACGAAGCTCTGGAAAAAGCCTTAAGCCAGAGCTTCGATCTCGTGTTGCTGGATTATGAAATGCCCGGTTTAACGGGCGCTCAGGTTGCCGCAAAGCTTCAAGAAGCAAACTACACCGCGCCTTTAGTAGCGGTTACCGGGCATCAAAGTGCAACGGAACTTAGCGCCTGCCGCGACGCTGGCATGGTCGCCACTATTCACAAACCTATTGCACCCGATGCATTAGAAGAACTACTCAAGCGCTGGCTGTAAGTTTTTTAACTTCTCAACGTAAATCATCAGCAGCTTGCAATAGTTGCTGGCTTTCCCGTAAGAACTGCTCTGCATGGCCACCGAAAAACTCCCGTAACGCAGCAAACCTAGTTATAAAAGCGTCTCGATTGCCTTGCTCCAACTCCGATAAAATGGTGTCAAATCGCTGCAAATAGCGACGTATCATCGCAAAGTTTTCTGGCGATGCCAAAATAATGTCCGCATACAAATCGGCATTTTGCGCAAACAACCGGCCAACCATCATTAACTCCAGCCGATAAATAGGTGAGCTTAAACTTAATAGTTCATCAATAGTGGCCTGCTCAGCGGCTAAGTGCTCACCATAAACAAAGGTACTAAAGTGCCGTAGCACCTGCACAAACGCCATACTCTTATCGTGTGCCGGCGCGCTAACCTGGTGTAGCTGGGCGCCCCAGTTTTCCAGTTGCGATAATAGCCATTGGCAATCCTCAGCTGAGCGCCCTTCACACACCACAATTAACTGTTTTGCCAGGTTCTTAATGTTCGGCCCGAACATCGGGTGTAAGCCCACTACCGGACCCGAGTGCTGTTCGCACATGGCCGTTAATGGCTTATCTTTAATACTGGTGAGATCGGCCAAAATACAGTCCTGTGGCAGCGCTGGTAGTTGCTTAATGACCTCAGTGGTAACCTGAATAGGTACACTCACCAGCACTAATTGAGCCTGCTGCCAATGGTCAGCGGCGGCAGCCCAGCTGTCTGCTTCCACCACAATCACCTGATACCCGCTCGCGCAAAATAGCCGCACGAACAGCCCGCCTAACTGACCACCACCACCAATCACCATAATAGGCCGTGACGCATCACCATGAGTTTGACTGCTATGATCTTGCTGGGAACGGTATGACTCCCGAATAATACGGCGCAACACATCTTCCACCAGATCAGGCTCAACGCCCTGTTCCTGTGCTTGCTGGCGTCTGGCCTGAATTAAAGCCACTTCCCGCCCGGGTACATACAAAGGTTCACCAAGTTTCTTTTTCACCGCACCAATAGCGCTGGTCAGTTGGCGTCGACGTGCCAACAAGGCAACCAAATCCGCATCGGCAGCATCTATTTGCCGCCGTAATTGTTTTAGTTCTTCTGCAGATTGCTGCTTGTTATCGTTCATTCAGATACCTGTGATTGTAAAATTGTGTAGGCCCACTTCACTTCCTGTACTTGCTGTTTGGAGCCACCTTTGTCCGGGTGGTGGCGATGCAATAACTGCCGATAGCGGCGCTTTAAAGTGCCCTTATCACCAATTTCTGCCGCTTCGACTTCCATAACCTGCATCGCTTTATCAAGTTCAGCTTGCGCCGGCGGCTGGCGAATCCCTTGCACGCGATTCCAGAAACTATTCAACAAGTCATCAACGTCATTGGCACGGGTCGACTCGAAATGTTCCCAGTTCAGGTAATAATCAGCCAACACATCTTTGGCGACCAGAGCTTCCTCATACTCTTCATACGGCTTCTTCACGATCGCCAAGGTATGAATACTAAGCTCGAACAACTGCTCTTGCCGCCATTTTTCGCGCAATCGATATAAGGCATTAAACAAAATAAAATGCGTTTGGAATAACTGTAGCGAGCCCGACAATGCTTGCTCATCGAACAATTCATAAGGTGGGCCCTGCAGTCGCTGAATCAGCTCGTGCTCGCGCATGGGTTCGGTTTCGCTTAATAACTCCGTTTCCAGAGCACTATCAAGTTGGTTTAAAAAATCATGTTTCATTGTTCTATCATGCCAGAAGCCTTGCCAAGAAAAAATCACAAAAAAAAGGGCTCACCGAAGTGAGCCCTGTTGTTCGCTTTAGAACTCGTGCGAACGAGTTGCTTATGCCAACTTTTCGCGGATACGTGCAGATTTACCTGAACGCTCACGCAAGTAGTACAGTTTCGCACGGCGAACCGCACCACGACGTTTTACGACAACGCTGTCGATGATTGGGCTGTGCGCCTGGAAGCTACGCTCAACACCTTCGCCGTTTGATACTTTACGTACTGTGAATGCTGAATGCAGACCACGGTTACGTTTAGCAATAACCACGCCTTCAAATGCCTGAACGCGCTCACGGTTACCTTCTTTTACTTTAACGTTAACAATAACTGTATCGCCCGGGTTGTAGTCCGGAAGATCTTTCTTCATTTGCTCGTCTTCGATCGCTTTGATCAAATTTTGACTTACTTTTGCCATGTTAGCCTCACTTTCCTAGAGTTAACTGCCCGATTTAGTGCCGGAAGCCTCATGTTCCTGTTGGAACGCTTTGAGTAGTGCTTCCTGCTCGTCAGTCAGAGCTAGGTCATTTAACAATTCGGGACGTCGCAGCCAGGTTCTACCTAGAGCCTGTTGCAACCGCCACCGGCGTATATTTTCATGATTACCACTCAGCAACACTGAGGGAACCGCCTCACCATCTAATACTTCTGGCCGTGTGTAGTGCGGACAATCCAGTAAACCTTCTGCAAAAGAATCTTCACTGGCTGAATCCTGATGCCCTAAGACACCCGGAACTAATCTGGCAACGGCATCAATCAGCACCATTGCTGGTAGTTCCCCACCACTTAACACGTAATCCCCAATCGACCATTCTTCATCAACATGCTGAGTAATAACTCGCTCATCAATGCCTTCATAGCGACCGGCAATCAGTATTAACTTTTCATGTCCGGCTAACTCGCGCGCACCGGCATGATCAAGCTTGCGGCCCTGTGGTGACAAATAAATCACTTTACTGCGCTCGCCAAGCTGTTGTTTCACAGCAGCAATTGCATCCGTGAGCGGCTGTACCATCATCAACATACCTGGACCACCACCATAAGGTCGGTCATCTACAGTACGATGGCGATCGTGGGTAAAGTCGCGCGGGTTGGTCAGGCTAATGTTAATTAAGCCATCCCGTACTGCTCGTCCTGTTACACCACTGTCGGTAACTGCACTAAACATTTCAGGAAACAGGGTAATTACCCCTACCTGTAGTTTCGCAGCCATTAAAAATCCGACGGCCAGTCCACAACAATGCGTTTCTCTGCTTTATCCACTGCCTGTACATACTGGCTTTGAATAAATGGAATTAATCGCTCAGAGCGACCAAACGCATCATTACTATTTGCTTTCACCACCATCACATCGTTGGATGCGGTGGCCATCAACTGGTCAACTTTCCCCATGTCATAACCGTCGGTGTTAACCACAGTCATGCCAATCAGATCGCGCCAGTAAAATTCATCTTCAGCAAGTGCGGGCAATTGGTCTGGTTGTATGCCAATTTCCATACCGGTGTATAGCTGCGCCATATCCCGATCGGTTATTGCCTCAAACCGCACAATCAGTCCTTTGTTGTGCCGCCGCCATTCAGCGACTTGTACCGGTTGCCACTTACCTTGCTTTGCTAACAGCCAAGGGCTGTAAGCGAAAATATCTTCATCAACATCGGTATAAGATTGTACCTTTAACCAACCTTTAACGCCGTAAACCGCGCCTACGCGACCTAAAACGACTTTATCGGTGGATTCTGTCATAGGTTACTTCTACCGTTATTGGTTAATTACGCTGCGCTACGCGCGTCTTTTACTAATTTAGCTACGCGGTCAGACAATGCTGCGCCGTGGCCTAACCAGTGATCAACACGACCTAAGTCGATGCGTATTTTTTCTTCATTGCCACGTGCGACTGGGTTAAAAAAGCCGACATTTTCAATGAAACGACCGTCGCGGGCATTGCGACTATCGGTCACTACCATTTGGTAGAATGGGCGTTTTTTAGCGCCACCACGTTGTAAACGAATGGTTACCATTACGTTCCTCGATACAGTTTAGTTATGTTAAGTAAATAAAAATACCTCCGACCTATGCCGGAGAGCGCGCTAATTCTACGTATTTTTCACCTAAATGCAAGCTTTGTAAGGCTTACACCTATTATTTCCTACTAGCGTTTGGGAAACATTCCTGGTGGTAATTTACCACCCATACCGCCACCCATTCCGCCCATGGCGCGCATCATTTTTGCCATGCCGCCACCTTTCATCTTCTTCATCATTTTTTGCATCTGCAAAAACTGCTTCAGAAGTTTGTTCACGTCTTGCACCTGAGTACCCGACCCAGCTGCAATACGACGCTTACGCGAACCCTTAATTAAATCCGGAAACTGACGCTCGCGTGGGGTCATGGAATTGATAATAGCTTCCATACGTAACGTCGTGCGGTCATCCATTTGACCTTTCACCTGCTCTTTCATGTTACCCATGCCCGGCAGCTTGTCCATTAAGCCCATCATACCGCCCATGTCACGCATTTGGGCCAGTTGATCACGGAAGTCAGCAAGGTCAAACTTGCCTTCTTTCATCACTTTACGGGCAACTTTCTCGGCTTTTTCTTTATCGACTTTCTGTTCCAGATCGTCAATCAGCGACAGCACGTCGCCCATGCCCAGAATGCGTGAAGCGACGCGTTCCGGATGAAACGGCTCCAGGGCGTCGTTCTTTTCACCCACACCCAGGAATTTAATCGGTTGGCCGGTAATGTGGCGAATAGACAATGCCGCACCACCACGCGCATCACCGTCGGTTTTGGTCAGAATTACCCCGGTTAATGGCAGCGCTTCACTGAAGGCCTTGGCCGTATTAGCGGCATCCTGACCCGTCATGGCGTCTACCACAAACAGCGTTTCGACCGGATTAATTGCTTCATGCAAAGCTTTGATTTCGGCCATCATGGCTTCATCAATAGCTTGGCGGCCAGCGGTATCCACTAGTACCACATCAATAAATTTCTTTTTCGCGTGGGCAATAGCAGCGCTTGCAATAGCAACCGGCTTTTCGTTGGTGCTGGATGGGAAAAACTCAACGTCTACTTCCGCAGCTAAAGTTTCCAACTGCTTAATCGCCGCTGGCCGATACACATCAGCACTGACTACCAACACTTTTTTCTTGTGCTTTTCACGCAGATGCCGCGCTAACTTACCCACGCTGGTGGTTTTACCTGCACCTTGCAAGCCCGCCATCAGAATAACCGCAGGTGGCTGTACATTCAGTTTTAACGGCTGATTGGCTTCCCCCATGGCGGCTTCAAGTTGGCTTTGCACGATTTTGATAAACACTTGCCCCGGTGTCAGGCTTTTGTTTACCTCAGCACCAAGCGCACGTTCTTTCACCCGCGCCATAAATGACTTCACTACCGGCAAGGCAACATCGGCCTCCAGCAAAGCCATCCGCACTTCGCGCAAAGTGTCTTTAATATTGTCTTCAGTTAAGCGACCGCGGCCACCAATGGCCTTTAGCGATTGCGATAAACGTTCTGATAAATTCTCAAACATGAAAAAACCCGTTCGTTTTGCCAATACCTACAGTTTTGGAAAACCAAAAATGCGTTTGAATAATGTCTATTAGTGTACCTTAGTTCGCGCAAAGTTTCGCAATAGTATTGGGTTTCGCTGCGCCACGCCTTATACTAAAACCACTTATCTATACTGATGTCGTGTCAAGGAACGCACACCATGTTAATGACGCTGCTGATTGTAACGCTTGTACTGTATCTTGCCAGTGCCTGGATGTTTTTGCGTCAGGTTGCGCAAACTCCTGAAACACTGGTTGCGAGCGGCTTTTTAAAACGCTTCGGCTTACCATTGCTGGCCGTATTAGCGCATGGCACGCTGATTTTTGTTCAGCTTGAACGCGATCACTTTGACCATTTGAATATGGCCAGTTCGCTTAGCATTGTAGCCTGGCTACTGGCAGCTCTAACGCTACTTCGCGGCAAATCGGCCGGAATGTTGCTACGCCCGGTTATTTATTTGTTCGCGGCCTTCTCCGTGCTACTGATGATATTAGCACCGGTTGATTGGGGCGCCACTTTATCGCCACAGCGCGGCTTAGTTATACATATAGTGCTGTCATTATTAGCTTACGGTGTGCTGTTACTGGCCACGTTGTACGCTATCCAGTTGCTGTATCTAACCAAAATACTGAAACAACGCCGGGCTGGCGTGCTGTCACATTACTTACCCCCGCTAATGAGCGTAGAGCACTATTTCTTTCGTCTGGTAAGTGCCGGAACCCTGCTGCTGGCCGTAGCTATACTCACTGGCTTCGTGTTTTTAGACAATATGTTTGCCCAGGGTCAGGCGCACAAAACTATATTAAGCTTAATCGCTTTGGCAATTTACGCTGTGATTGTTATTTTGCACAAAGTTCGTGGGGTTCGTGGTCGCGTTATTGTTATTAGTAGCGTGGTTGCGAGCGTAATTTTAACGCTCGGATATTTCGGTAGTCGTTTTGTCAAAGACGTACTGCTCTCTGTCTAGGCACTTACGCGCACATTGAATAGGTCGAATAAGGCTTGACTTGTCGGCCTATGGCTTTACATTGTGGGCTTTGTAGTTAAAAAAAGGTATTGAATTTTTGGACGACATATCCACCAGTACGTTGCTCATTAGCCTAGCCGTACTCTTGCTCATGTCTGCATACTTCTCAGGCTCTGAAACTGGCATGATGTCGATAAACCGCTATCGGTTGCGTCATCTGGTACAGCAAAATAACTCGGGCGCTAAACGTGTTCAATTCCTGCTGGATCGTCCGGATCGATTAATCGGGCTTATCCTGATTGGTAATAACCTGGTTAACATTGCCGCCTCATCTATCGCCACTATTATCTGTTTACGCTGGTTTGGTGATGCCGGGCTGCTGGTTGCTACTTTTGGCCTAACCCTGATCATTCTGATTTTTTCTGAAGTAACCCCCAAAACCATTGCCGCTTTGCACCCGGAATCGGTTGCCTTTCCAAGCTCACTAATACTCAAGCCAATGCTTACGGTTATGTATCCCTTGGTGTACGCGGTGAACTTTATTACCAACGGTTTTATGCGGTTACTGGGTATCAACCCGCACCGGGTTGATGGCACTTATGCCCTCAGCTCGGAAGAGTTACGTACCGTGGTAAACGAAGCCAACTCCATGATCCCGTCTCGTCACCAGGATATGTTACTCAGTATTCTGGACCTGGAAAAAGTGACCGTGGAAGATGTGATGATTCCGCGCAACGACATTTTCGGTATTGATATTCAGGACGACTGGAAGAACATCGTTAAACAGCTAGGCCAGGGCCAGCACACCCGCATTCTTCTGTATCGCAGCGATATTGATGATGCCGTAGGCTTCTTGCATGCCCGCGACATCATGCGCCTGATGAGTAAAAATCAGTTTGAAGCCGACAAATCCACCTTGGTTCGCGCGGCCCGGGATATCTACTTTATTCCTGAAGGCACCCCACTAAACGTGCAGTTGCTGAAGTTCCAGCACAACAAAGAGCGCATAGGCTTGGTGGTGGATGAATACGGCGATATTCAAGGTTTGGTTACGCTGGAAGATATTCTGGAAGAGATTGTGGGTGACTTCACTACGTCGATGGCACCAACGCCAAGCGATAGCGTGAAACCTCAGCCCGACGGTTCCTTTCTGGTTGACGGCACCGCCAACTTGCGTGAGCTGAATAAAGAAATGAACTGGGAATTACCGCTTGATGGACCGAAAACAGTTAGCGGTCTTATTATTGAGTTACTTGGGGATATTCCGCAGGCACACTTAAGTTTACGGGTAGCCGGATATCCGGTAGAAGTGATTGAAACCAGTGACAACCTGGTTAAAACAGTACGCTTTATGCCTGAGTTTTATCGAGCGGAAGTTAGCCAACAAGAAGACTAACGAATTTCGGGCTTAACCGAAGAACAACCGCCACAACCAGCCCTTCTGTAAATCTTCCTCACACGAACGCAATTGCGCGCCATAAGTACTGGCGCGCTGTTTCACAATGCGGGACACTTTTACCAACCAAGGCTTTTGCAAGTAGCTTTTACGTTGATACCCACCCCAACCTTCGTGGTAATTCAAGTACTGACCGTAGGCATCCCACTTGGATACGCCATTAATGCTGTGGGTTTTATAAATAAACCATCCCATGAAATCAATTGCATCAGCGAAATCCGTGCGACTAGCCCAACTGTTACCCGTTTCTCGTTTGTAATCGTCCCAGGTACCGGTTTTTGCTTGAGAATAACCGTAAGCACTACTTACCCGGCCCCAGGGAATAAAGCCAAGCAAATAATCCCGTGGCGGCAACGCATCATGTTTAAATGAGCTTTCCTGATACATCATCGCCATTGGCACTTGAATAGGAGCACCCCAGCGTTCCCGGGCGTCTTCGGCAGCATCGTACCAATCACGATTTTCATAGAAGATTTCGCAAATATCATCAGGCTCTGAGGGCGGCGGTGTGGCACATCCAGCCAACGACAAAGCCACTAAGCTCACAGCCAACATAGTTTTTGGTTTAGTGATACAGCTTGGTCTTCCCTGCTTCATGCAATCGCCCTCAGGATTCTACTGCACAATCATTTTTGGCTTGTTTGGCCTGCTCAAAATAAGTCGTTAGAAACTCATCAAAACTGGTGCCCTGGTCGGCGTTTTCCCGTTCATTCAATTCTTGCAATGATTGCTCTGCCCAGTGCTTAAACTGCGCTTCGGTATATTCTTCTAGCGGTTGCTGCAAAAAGGTATCCCGATATTGTTGCGCCAGCGACATACCAAAGACACCATTATCAATGCCCTGTTCACGTAGCAACTGTAAAATCTGTCCAGACAAAGTAAGTTCCGGATTCAATACCATCTGATACAGCTCAGTAACTGTTTGCTGATAGTCTTTCGCATCACCAGCAGCTTGATCCATTATTTTTGCAATATCATGAAAGTCGGCGAAAAGTTCTTCCAGCCAATCTGCCAATAAGCGTTCATGCCCATTTTGCTGCAACGTCAGGCGTGGGTTCCGACCATCCATAACCACCCGGTTGAAGTTTTTATCAGTAACTAATTGCTGCCCTTCATCCATGGTCGGGCTCGGTTGTAACAAGCAATAGAACAGCATCAAATCCAGCATCCGCACTTGTTGTTCAGTAATGCCTACCGGACTGAACGGATTCACATCCAATGCACGCACTTCGATATATTCCACGCCAGCGCGTTCAAGTGACTGGGTTGGTGTTTCGCCTGCTTCGGCAACACGCTTTGGCCGAATAGTGGCGTAAAATTCATTTTCAATTTGTAGCACTGAGTCGTTCAACTGGCGATAGTCGTCGCCAACTTTTACACCAATTTGTGAAAACCGCGTGGATTTTTTCGAAATCGCCCGTCGCAGCCCCTGCACGTAATCACACACTGAATTGTAGGTAATACCCAAATCGGCTTGTTCTTTATTGGTATAGCCCAGGTCACTCATGCGCAGCGAAGTACCATATTGGCGATACAGCGTACCTTTACCCATTTCGCTGAATTCCATTTGCGTATCGGTATGCTTTAAAAATGACTTACAAATAGCAGGTGACGCACCAAACAGATAAGGAATTAGCCAACTAATGCGCTTATAGTTACGAATAAGACCGAAGTACTGCTCCGAACGAAATTCCTGATCATCGGTGCGGCCGTAACTGGCCGCAAGATCCGACCAAATACCATCAGGCACTGAAAAGTTAAAATGTACGCCGGAAATAATCTGCATAGCACCGCCGTAACGGAATGTCAGTCCACGCCGGTACAGGTTTTTCATTCGGCCGCTGTGCGACTTCCCATATTGCGCGATCAGGATGTCTTTCTCTTCGCCAATGTAACAAGGCATGCTAAGTGGCCAGATAAGTTCTTCACCGAGCGCTCGATAGGTCACCCGATGAATATCAGCCAGTTGTGCCAGCGTTTGTTTTACACTTCGTGCCACTGGGGTAATAAACTCGAGCAGGCTTTCTGCATAATCAGTAGTAATATGAGGATGAGTTAAGGTAGCGCCCAAGGCCTGGGGGTGTAACTGCGACGACAAGCGCCCGGCAGGGGTAATCCGCAATCCCTCGCGCTCAATTCCGCGTTTTAACGCAGCCAAATCACTGCGATTGGCCGAATTAGAGAGCACCTCAAGCAGACTTTTAAAGGTCGGTACTGACATTATATTCCTTCAGATAATTTCGCCTCAGGCGAACCACTAGCATAGCGCAAGCTTACCTTATTATTCGTTCTATCGTCCATGCGAAGTTATTACTAAAAAGGTATAGCTTACTTGGCGCTGGCTCGTTCGCATGGCATCATAAGTGATCATCGTCGCTGTCGCATAGGGAATTATGAAGCGTTCAATTTCATTTTGGCAAGGCATTCAACTGAGCTTCGTTATTCTGCAAGCCCTATGCCTGATCATGTTCTTCATTTTACCCGGCAACATTAGCTTCTTGCCCCTCCTTATTGGCGTTTCTGTCAGTCTTATTGCTGCCGTGTTGTTATGGTTGCGCAGTCATCAGGGCAAACTCCAGTTGCAACTGGAAGCCCCCATTATTTCTGCAACGTCGCTGCAGCTGTTGCAACATATGCTCAACGACCTCCCCACACGGGTTTACTGGCGCGACAACCAGCTGCAATTACTGGGCAGTAACCGGGCCTTCAAAAGTGACTTTGATATTCCCGAACAAACCCAAGCGGCGTTCAACGACGATTCCGTTCCCCTGCTGGCGGCAAATCAGCAACTCCTGACACGGGATCGAGCCACGCTCGAACAACAGCAAGCTTCCTGTAATCAGCAAGTTCGCCTTGAACTGGATACCGAGGAGCATTGGGTAGAGCATTCCAGTGTGCCCTTATTTGATAATGATGGACGCCTTATTGGCGTACTCGGTAGTTACTACGACGTATCCAAAATCAAAGCCGTGGCCGCGGAAATGGAAACCGCCAAAGAGGCAGCCGAGCGCGCCAACGAATCGAAAAGTGAATTTTTGGCCAACATGAGCCATGAAATACGCACGCCCATTAATGCCATCGTGGGGATGGCAAATTTATGTCTGAAAACTCAGTTGAGCGAAAAGCAAAAGCGCTATCTAAAAGTGATAGATTCCTCCTCACAGGCATTGCTGGGCGTTATCAATGACATTCTTGATTTTTCTAAAATTGAGGCCGGCAAACTAACCATAGAAACCATTCCGTTCGATTTAGAAGACGTGCTGGGTACTTTGGCTGACATGTTTGCTTACCGCGCTTACGACAAAGATCTCGAATTTATTATTAATCTGCCAGCCAATATTCCAACGCTGCTGGTAGGTGACCCATTACGCTTAAATCAGGTATTGGTTAATCTGGTGAGCAACGCCATTAAATTTACCGAAGATGGTGAAATAAATGTGGCTGTGACCCTGTTGGATCGTCAGGAACATAAAGTCTGGTTACGCATTTCAGTCACAGATACTGGCATAGGTATGGACGAAGAACAGCGTGCCAACCTGTTTAAAGCCTTTACCCAGGCTGATTCGTCAACCACCCGAAAATACGGCGGTACCGGCCTTGGTTTAGCTATCTCACGACGCATTATTCACTTAATGCCAGACGGCGACATTGGTGTTATTAGTGCCGAAGGACACGGTTCAACCTTTTACATTGAACTAACCTTACCTGTTCAACAGGGTCAGGATGCTTCGCACCATCAAACCTTGCTCAAAAAGCTACAGCACACCCGAATTCTGGCCATCGATGACAACTTAAGTACCCGCGAAATGCTTTACGAATTGCTGCGCTCGTACAATATGGACGTGAAAGTATGCCGCACCGCAGAACAGGCACTGGAAATTCTGGCAGCCGCGCAAAACAACGCGACGCCATTTGATATTGCCTTAGTCGATTGGCGTTTACCGGGCATGAATGGTCTTGAGTTTTGTGAAGTGGTGCACCAGAAATTTCCTGAGTCAGCCCGACCGCAGTTAATTCTGGCTACGGGATACTACGCCGAAGAGCTGGCCGAGCGTGCGTTGCAGGTTGGTGCGCGTGATTTCATCACCAAGCCTTATACCGCAGCTGCATTAGCGCGGGTACTCACCTCGGTACTCAGCGGCGTAAAAAATGCGGAGCGCGTGGCCGAAACCCGGCCGCAAGTGCCCGAACAAATTCAGCATGCCCCTATTCTGGTCGTAGAAGACAACGAGATTAATCAACACGTGGCACGCGAAATACTGCAAAGCCACGGTTTTCAAATTGATATCGCCGAGAATGGCCTGGATGCGGTTGAGAAGGTGCAACAGCATAGCTATGCAGCGGTACTGATGGATATTCAGATGCCGGTCATGGACGGCTACCAGGCGACCCAAAATATCCGAACTTTTTACTCACCCCAGCAGCTACCCATTATCGCCATGACAGCCAACGCTATGAGCGGCGATGCCGAACGCTCACTGGCGGCAGGTATGCAAAGCCATATTCCGAAGCCGATTGATGAAGAACAACTGCTGAGCACCTTGCTCAAGTGGTGTGTGCCGGGACCTTATCAACCAAACACCAAGGTCAAACCAACGCCAGCTACAACAGTGCCGGAACAGGCGACAAAGAAGTACCCGCAAGTAAAAGGCATCGACTTTGCCAGCGCTATGGCGCGTCTGCAACACAACTTACCATTGTACATGCGGCTGATTGATCAATTAGTGGAAGAGTATCAGCGTAGTGCGTCAAAAATTGCTGACTTTATTTCGCGTGGGCAACAGGACAGCGCCCGCCGTTATTTTCACTCCTTAAAAGGAGCCGCAGGTAATTTGGGCTTAGATACCTTGCAGAATCATGCGGCGCAGTTGGAAACCTTTATGGCAGCAGGTGAGATTGATAAAGTGGCGGATAAAATATCAAGAGTGGATGCGCTGCTGGAACAAGCCCAGCAGGCAGCATCCGACTTACAACTTATGCAGCAGCGCATCGATGCTGCCGGCGACTCATCAACCCACCAGGGCTAAGAGTACGCCGGCGGCAACGGCTGAACCTAACACACCAGCCACATTCGGACCCATAGCGTGCATCAGCAGGAAGTTCTGCGGATTAGCTTCCAGCCCTACCTTATTCACTACGCGAGCCGCCATCGGCACTGCAGACACGCCAGCGGCGCCAATAAGTGGATTAATGGGCGTGCTGCTAAAGCGCGCCAGCAACTTCGCCATTAATACCCCAGCAGCGGTACCAATACTGAAGGCAACGGCACCCAAAACTAGAATACCAAGCGTTTCCAGTGCTAAAAACTCATGCGCGGAAAGCTTAGAACCAACCGCTAGCCCTAAGAATATAGTGACAATGTTAATAAGTTCGTTTTGCGCTGTTTTGCTTAAACGATCCACCACACCGGCTTCGCGCATTAAATTACCCAAACAGAACATACCCACCAGCGGGGTTGCCGTTGGCAAAAATAACAGCGTTAAAAACAGCGCCGCCAATGGAAAAATAATTTTTTCGCGGCGGGCTACTGGACGCAATTGCTCCATTTTAATCGCGCGTTCTTCTTTAGTGGTCAGCGCTTTCATTATAGGTGGCTGAATAATAGGTACTAATGCCATGTAGGAATAAGCCGCTACGGCAATAGGACCGAGTAACTCAGGTGCCAGAATGGAAGTTAGAAATATAGCTGTGGGGCCATCTGCACCGCCAATAATGGCAATAGCTGAAGCCTGTTGCAGGGTAAAATCAAAGCCCGGAACATAGTTCAGTACCACCGCACCAAATAAGGTTGCGAAAATACCAAACTGAGCCGCCGCCCCTAACAACAATGTGCGCGGATTGGCTAACAAGGGACCAAAGTCCGTCATTGCGCCTACACCCATAAATATCAATAGCGGAAACACACCGGTACTAATACCCACTTCATAAATGTAATACAGCAAGCCGCCCGGATCGTTAAAGCCAGCCATAGGAATATTCGCCAGAATACAACCGAAGCCAATAGGTAGTAGCAATAGCGGCTCAAACTTTTTCTTAATGGCCAGAAAAAGTAACAGCGCACCCACTATCATCATGACGGCTTCGCCTATGGTGAAAGCGTACAGCGCGGTACTTTCCCACAAGGTTTGTAACGCTTCCATTATTACGACCCCACTGTCAGCAGCGTATCGCCTGCGGCTATACTGTCGCCTTCACTTACTTCAACAGAGACAACCTTACCGTCATGCTCAGCTTTGATGTCGGTTTCCATTTTCATGGCTTCGACCACAATCAATACCTCACCGGCTTTCACTTGTTGTCCGGCTTTAACCAGAACCTTAAATACATTACCTGCCAACGGCGCGGTGATTTCTTTACCAGCGCCACCTGAAGGTGCAGTACTCTCATTTGCACTCTGACCGGAACTTGGTTGTGCTGAGCGAATGTCGCCAGCAGGACCAACTTCAACGGTAAACTGTTCGCCGTTTACCTTCACTTGATAGGTTTCAACAGTCGTTTTTTCAGTTGCAGAGGCAGTTGCTTTTGAAGTGCTCGCTGGTGCCGATTCATCCGGTGCTTCCGGCGCTGGTTCAAAGGCGTCTTTGTTGCCACGGTTTTTCAAAAACTTCAAACCAATTTGCGGGAACAGTGCGTAGGTCAACACGTCATCAACTTCGCTGTCGGCCAAGGTAATATTTTCGTCTTTGGCTTTCTGCTTCAATTCTTTGGTTAACGCATCCATTTCATCGTCTAGCAAATCAGCCGGACGCACGGTAATTGGCTCATCACCATTTAAAACTTTCGCTTGTAACTCTTTGTTCACCGGCGCCGCCGTCGCACCGTATTCACCGCGCAATACACCCTTGGTTTCTTTCGATATGTTCGAGTAACGGTCACCGCTGAGCACGTTCATAACCGCCTGGGTACCAACAATTTGCGAGGTTGGGGTTACTAATGGAATGAAACCTAAATCTTCGCGTACTTTCGGGATTTCCCGCAGTACTTCATCAAATTTATCTAACGCGCCCTGTTCTTTCAGCTGGCCTTCCATGTTGGTTAGCATGCCGCCCGGCACTTGTGCCAACAAAATACGAGCATCCACGCCTTTTAAAGAGCCTTCAAACTGTGCATATTTTTTCCGCACTTCGCGGAAATAGCTTGCTATCGGTTCTAATTTCTCCAGATCCAGGCCAGTATCGCGTTCCGTTCCCTCAACCATCGCAACAATAGTCTCGGTAGCCGAATGACCATAGGTCATGCTCATGGAAGAAATAGCGGTATCCAGCATATCAATGTCCGCATCAATAGCTTTCTGATAAGTCGCTGTACTCAAGCCTGTGGTGGCATGACACTGCATGGCTATTGGCAGTCCGGTTTTCTCTTTTAATGCCGTGATGAGCTCGTAAGCGTCGTAAGGACGCAATAAACCCGCCATATCTTTAATGCAAATAGAGTCACAACCCAATTCAGCCAGTTCGGCGGCCATGGCAACCCATTTATCCAGGGTGTGCACCGGGCTTACGGTATACGACAAGGTTCCTTGCGCATGCCCTTCCACTTCTTTGGCTGCTTTAATTGCTGTGGACAAATTACGCACATCATTCATCGCATCAAAAATACGGAACACATCAACGCCATTCGTGCGAGCACGCTCAACAAAGCGCCGCACCACATCATCGGCGTAGTGGCGATAACCTAATAAGTTTTGTCCGCGCAACAGCATTTGCTGGCGGGTATTGGGCATGGCTTTTTTTATCTCACGTAAACGTTCCCAGGGGTCTTCGCCCAGATACCGGATGCATGAATCAAAGGTTGCACCACCCCAGGATTCCATTGACCAATAGCCAAGCTGATCCAGCTGCTGCGCAATCGGCAACATATCATCCAGTCGCATACGGGTTGCCAGCAAGGATTGGTGGGCGTCACGCAACACCAGTTCGGTAAGCAGTAAAGGCTTGCTCATTGAGATCTCCTGAAGATGTTCTTACGAGTCACGGTAACGGCGCACGGCAGCGCCTATAGCCGCAAGCTTGTTCGGTGAGATTTGATTGTTTGCACTCGCTGATGGGCGTTTTCGGGCGGCAGCTTCGCTACTAGCACCACCTGCAAACCAAAGGCCTATCAATTTAATGGCGCCTATCAGTAGGATCAGGAAGGCGAATACGGTGATGATACCTGCCCCCATTATGACAGCTGCTTCATGAACGAGTTCTGACATTATTGCTCCTAGGTCGCGCCAAATGTTAATAAACCATTAAAAACATAAGCATAACATAATGCAAGTCGGAGCTACGAAGAAGGCATAGAAATACCAGCTATTCGCAGTCGAAATGATGCTTAGATAATGACCAGAGTTAACTAGGAATAAGGCGACAGCTTAAGCTATGTAAAGGCGTGCAAATTTATTAGGAGCAGTTACTGAAACTATGAATTAGGAGGAAATCAGAAAAAATGATTTAACTAATCAGGGGAGATGTCATGGCGCGCTCGGGAGGACTCGAACCTCCAACCGCCTGGTTCGTAGCCAGGTACTCTATCCAGTTGAGCTACGAGCGCAAATTGACAATCTAATCGACTTGTTCACAAGTCTGAAATGGCGCGCTCGGGAGGACTCGAACCTCCAACCGCCTGGTTCGTAGCCAGGTACT
>JBBEBU010000004.1:0-30307 GCA_040882145.1 Idiomarina sp. | reverse complement strand
CTATCCAGTTGAGCTACGAGCGCGTGTCTTTCAAAATAAATGGCGGTGAGGGAGGGATTCGAACCCTCGATAGGGCTACAAACCCTATACTCCCTTAGCAGGGGAGCGCCTTCAGCCACTCGGCCACCTCACCACTATCTTGTGGCGGAGAATAATAGCGATCTTGACAGCGAAGTCAAACGATTTTTTCGGGATTGGGTGCTGGTTGCGGGATATTTACCCATCTCGGTCGATTTTTCCACAGAAAGGCTTGTTTTCGGATGTTTAGTGAATTTTCGCCAAACACAAATTAGCAGGAATTTTCCCGCTGCAGAAACGAAAAAGCTGACTTGCGTCAGCTTTTTCAATCTATCTTATTCAGCGTTTTCGTCCGGGCTTTTTTGCTCTGCCTGAATTCGCATATATATTTCTTCGCGATGAACTGACACTTCCTTGGGCGCATTAACTCCAATACGCACTTGGTTGCCTTTCACCCCCAAGACGGTGACTGTGACGTCATCCCCAATCATCAACGTCTCGCCAACTCGGCGGGTTAAGATTAACATTGGCCTGCTCCTTCGATACTTCCTATTCCCAGAAATTGGTCAGCAATCGGCTCATTTGCTACCGGTTCATCTTAATATTAACAACCCTGTACTATTATTCGATATAACAATCATACTATCTAGGTGTAGCAACTATAATGACACTAAATTCGTTGTCATTCAGTGGCATAAAGCCTAGCAGCTATCACTACTAACTGCACAATTTTTACACTCTGTCTGACCCGTCAAGCGGGGCTTTTATCGCAATTGTTCACGTAACCACGCTTTACCGGCTGCTAATGCATCAGCGAGCTTCTCAGGGTGACTACCGCCGGCTTGAGCCATATCCGGACGACCACCGCCTTTACCGCCCACCAAGTTAGCAGCAACATTTACCAAATCACCTGCTTTCACTTGCTTGACTATATCTTTAGTTACACCAGCAATTAAGCTGACTTTATCTTCACTGCTAACACCAAGTAATACGATGCCAGTACCCATTTGGTTCTTTAAGTCATCAACTATTCCACGCAAGGCTTTGGCTTCAGTGTTCTCAAGCTTCGCCACCACCACTTTGATGCCAGCTATGTCTTCGGCGTTATCTAATATTGATGAGCCCGCTTGAGCGGCTAACTGCTGCTGCAGTTCAGCTACTTTTTTGTCTAACCCTTTGCTGCGCTCCAGCGCTAGTTGCAGGCGTTCGAGCAAATGCTGTGGATCCGTTTTCAAAGCTTCAGCGGCGCGACGTAACTGGGCTTGCTGAGCCAAGGTAAACTCAACAGCACCGGCACCCGTACTTGCCTCAATGCGCCGAACGCCTGCGGCAATACCACTTTCCATCACAATTCGGAAACTACCAATGTCGCCAGTTTGCTGCACATGCGTACCACCACATAATTCCAGCGAGTAGTCACCCATACTCACAACCCGAACCTGGTCATCGTATTTCTCACCAAATAAGGCCATAGCACCAGCTTCACGAGCCTCGTCAATCGCCATTAAGCGGGTTTGCAAAGCATGATTGTGGCGAATTTCTTCGTTCACCTGACGTTCAATAATCGTTAATTCTTGCGCCGTTACGGCCTGGAAATGGGAGAAATCGAAACGCAAACGTTGCTCATCTACCAGCGACCCTTTTTGGGTCACATGCTCGCCCAACACATTGCGCAAGGCAGCGTGCAGCAAGTGGGTTGCCGAGTGGTTACGCTTAATGGCTTCTCGACGTTCCAAATCAACATGAACAGCCACACTGTCACCTACTTTTAACGCAGCTTCGGCTTGCACATGGTGGCCAATGGCTTTACCCAGGTACTGGGTGTCTTTTACCGGCACAGCGACACCATTGACCACTAATTTACCGGTGTCGCCGACCTGGCCACCACTTTCAGCATAAAAAGGTGTCGCCGCCAACACCACAATACCGGTGTCGCCTTGGGCTAATTGATCTACGGCTTTGCCGTCGTGGAATAACTCCACCACTTTGCTGTCGCCGGTAAGTTGTTCGTAACCGGTGAAATCACTCACGCTTTGGGCTTTAATTTTCGCGTTGTAATCAACCCCAAAGTTCGAAGCCTGTTGTGCGCGCTGACGCTGTTCACTCATGGCTTTGTTAAAGCCTTCTTCGTCAACCGTGAGTTCTTTTTCACGGGCAATATCAGCGGTTAAATCCAACGGGAATCCGTAGGTATCGTATAATTTGAAGGCCAAATCACCAGGTAATACCTTGCCGTCTAAGTCAGCAATAGCGTCGGATAAAATAGCCAACCCACGTTCTAACGTACGCGCAAATTGTTCTTCTTCACGACGCAACGCATCTTCAATAACCTGTTGCTTTGCCGCCAGCTCAGGGTAAGCCGAGCCCATTTGCGTCACCAACGACCCCACCAGCTTGCTAAAGAACGGTGTTGGTGCGCCCAGCATGCTGCCATGGCGTACAGCGCGTCGAATAATGCGGCGCAATACATAGCCACGGCCTTCATTGGACGGCTGCACCCCATCAACAATCAAAAAGCTACAAGAGCGAATGTGGTCGGCAATCACGCGCAACGACTTATTATCAAGGTCATCAGTACCAATAATTGTGGCGGTGTCTTTAATCAGTGCCTGGAATAAATCAATTTCGTAGTTGCTGTGCACGTTTTGCAGTACGGCTGCAATACGCTCCAAACCCATGCCGGTATCTACTGAAGGCTTAGGTAATGGCAACATAGTGCCATCGGCCTGGCGGTTATATTGCATAAATACCAGGTTCCAGATTTCGATGTAGCGATCACCGTCTTCTTCCGGCGTACCCGGAGGACCGCCCCAAACGTCTGCACCGTGATCGTAGAAAATTTCTGAACAAGGCCCACAAGGACCGGTATCGCCCATGGACCAAAAGTTATCTTTTTCGCCAATTCGGGAAATGCGATCTTCTGGCACACCAATCTCTTTGGCCCAGATATCGTAAGCCTCGTCGTCTTCGGTAAATACCGTAACCCAAAGTTTGCCAGGTTCAAGTTCCAGTCGTTTCGTTAGAAAATCCCAAGCGAACTCAATGGCTTCACGTTTAAAATAAGAGCCGAAACTGAAGTTACCCAACATTTCGAAAAAGGTGTGATGACGAGCGGTATAACCAACGTTTTCTAAGTCATTATGCTTACCACCTGCGCGCAGACAGCGTTGCGACGAGGTAGCACGGTTATAGTCACGCTTTTCATCACCCAGGAATACGTCTTTAAAAGGCACCATGCCTGCGTTGGTAAATAACAGCGTCGGATCATTGCCGGGAATTAGTGAGCCTGAGCTCACTCGTGTGTGCCCCCGCTGCGCAAAGTAACTTAAAAAAGCTTCGCGAATTTCCGCGCTGGTCATACTCATACCGCATTCCTATTTATTGGTTAAAAAGACGTTTTAGCGAGCGCTAAAGGCTACCATGAAAGGCCTGTTGCGCCTAGTCCGCCAGCGTCTCTTGTTGTTTATTTAATGCACTTTTTATGTGCTCAAAGCTGAATCCACGTTGTTGCAAATACCGCATCCGCTTATTCTTATCTTTCGCGTCCAGCGGAACCTGATCCGGAAACCGCCGCAGCAACTTTTCATAGCACTGCTCAGCCCAATCTATTTCGACATTTTCCAGCGCCGCATCAACCTCTGCACTGCTAACTCCGCGTTGCTGCGCCGCTGCTCGCACCTTTAATGGCCCGTCGCCCTGGCGTATACGCTCTTGTAAAAAGCTTTGCATAAAACGTTCATCGCTTTGCCAACCCCGAGTTACCGCTTGATCGATCACACTCCGACTGGTGTCAGGATCAAATCCACGCTGTTGCAATTTACGCGCAAGTTCAACATAACTATGTTCCCGCCGCGCCAACAATCGTAGCAGCACTTCTGACGCTTGCTCAGCATCGGTATTGAGCGCCGCTGTAGCAGCTTCGTTTTGCATAGGTAATACTCCCCACAAATAGGCTCAGGGTAAAATGCTTTCGGGTAATAAATGAACCTGTTGGGTGAACCGCACTCATACATAGTAATGACATGAGCCTTTATTCAAATAGTTTATTTCTTTCAGGTGGAATAGCCAATGACAATCAAACATCTTCTCGCTTACGGCATTCTTATCAGTGCCTCTACTGCGCTCTCCGTTCATGCTGATTCAGTTCATGCTGAAGACACAGCACCAGAACAACAAATAACCGTAACCGGAAGTGCGAGTGTTCATGCTGTGCCGGATCTCATTCGCCTGTCGTTCCAAATCAATGAAAAAGGCCCCTTACTGACTAAAATGAAAGCTCTGGTCGATCAAAAAACCAGTCGCTTGCTGAACGACTTGCTAGAGCAAGGTATTGCCGAAGCCGATATTCAATCTTATCGCCTGCAAGTGCATCCTAATTACGAGTACGACGGCCAGCGCCAGGAACAAAAAGGTTTTACCCTAAGCCGACAAATAGATGTGGTGTTACGCCAACCGGATCAGTTTGATCAAGTTATAGATAACGCCCTGTCACGTGGCGTTACTCAGGTTAGTAATATTGACTATCAACTCAGTAATCCAGAACAACTTTATCAACGCGCGTTACTAAGAGCTTTTGCGCAAGCTCGCGAAAAAGCCACACAAATAGCTCAGCAAGCGGATGCAAATCTGGGCCTTGCCAGCAACATCGAAGAGCTTACTGGCGGCCAGCATGCAGCGCCTATACAAGCAGAAATGCGAATTCAACAATCGCCATCATTACCTGGCCAGCAGAGCGTTGAAGCGACCATACGAGTTACTTTCGGCCTTAGTCAAAAGTAGTATTACACAAAGCTGATTGATTTCTGAAGTTAGCGCAGTAAGATGGCACTAGTGGTTCTTTGATTAGGATAGTGCGTGCGCAAACTTTTTCTCTCGGCTTATTCCCTTGCATTTCTGCTAGTTGCAGCGGCTGTACCAAGTGCAGCGGTCGCTGCCTTGCCTGGGCAATGGGAAGAGCTGAGAACAGCTGCAGCTAACAATCCAGCCGCAACACTTGACGAAATAAACCTACTCATTACCGACTATGAATCCCTTAAACGCTACTATGATCTCGCTTATGCCCACCTTATCAAAGCTGAAGCCTTACGCGCGCAAGGTGAAGAGCTAGCCTCCTTTGCAGCGGTAACTGAAGGTATTAAATACGCGCAAGTTAGCGAAGCCAGATTTGCTGAAGCCAGCTTGCGCATGATAGCCGTGGAACATCATTATTTGCGGGGTAATAAAACAGCAGCCGAACGTGAGCATCAACTAGCGCTAGCCTTAGCGGAACAAATTGAAAATACTGACTTAATTATTGAAACCCGCATTGTGGAAGCTCAAATTGCCGGCGACAATAATCAGCTGGAACGAGCACTAAACATAGTTGAACTGCTGGATACCAACTACCACAGCAACAACGCCCGGGTCGCCTATATTTTTCATTCCATCACCGGTGAAATTCATCGGCTTGCCGGCTCCTATGAAGTTGCTGTTGAAGAAATGGAAGAAGCCCTTGAATTAGCTGCCGACGCTGGTAAGTGGCATTTATCCATTCAGCATTATAATTTGGGTTTAGCCCGCGAAGCAGCCGGCCAAACCAAAGCCGCCCGGGACCATTACCAAACCTCAATGGATATTTCTGCTGCGTTGGGCGATGACCTTGGTGTTGCTTATGCAACTCAAGCACTTGGCCTATTGCAGTACTATACAGGCGACTACGAGCCGGCTATGCAGCGCTACATGGAGGCCCTACCCGCATTTATTGATGATAAAATCTGGCCTATGGAAGCCTGGATGTACATAGGTATTGCTGAAACGTTAATCCTGCGCGGCAAAGCCGATGAAGCGCCCAGTTGGATTGTGCGTGCCGAGGAACTCATTGGCGAACTAGACGATATAGATCTGGAAGCTAACCTTGCCTACATACAAGCTCAACTAGCCACCGCACAAGGCCAACATGAACAAGCCTTAAGCTACTATCAAGATTATGCGCAATTGGATCGGGAGCGCCAGCTGCGTGATTCTCAGTCCAGTGTGCAGCAGGTTCTGAAAGACGTTGAAGCGCGCGAAAAACGCGCCCTTAGCGAGCGTGATGAAGCCCGCGCTACCTACGAAATTGCACAGCAACAACGCGACACGGCCTATCACTGGTTGCTGGCAGTGGTATTTATTGCAACGGCTTTAGTATTCATTATGCTGGCCGTACTGAACAGTAAACTCCGCAGCCACCAACTGCTGCTAAGCACTATTCGAGCAACGGATGCCGTCGCAAATTTGCCCAACCGGAAAGAAATTAACCGACAAGCGCAGAATATGATTACCCGCGCCCTGACCAAAAATCGTCCTTTTGCCTTGGCTATAATTCGGTTGTATGGTCTGAAACAAATGAATAATCAGTTCGGCCATGATGCTGGCGACAAGCTTATTAGCGAATTCAGTGACTATTGCCAGAAGTTGTTAAGCGGCGAGCAACGACTCGGCCGCATTAACGGCGCTCAATGGCTGCTATTGCTGCCTGATTTTGACGAAAGCGAAGCGGCAAACTTGTTTAAACGAATCACGGACGACTTGCTGAAATTAGCTGCAGTGGAGAATACCGGCAAGAGCTCACTTACTGCGTACATGGGGTATGCACAGCTAGATCTTGATGGTGAATCCTTCCGGCATTTATTCGAACGCTGTGAAGAAGCCTGCCACAAAGCTCAGCAAGCCGGCCCGCGCTCTATTCAAATTGCGCCAATGCCCAAACGCTTGCTGGGATAACATGGGTCATACAATGCGGCCCACCGCCGGCCAGCACAAACTCCCGCGCAGCAACACCGCTAATATTCCAGCCGGGTAACTGCTGTTGCAGCATTTGCAGCGCCTGGCGGTCGTCGCTAACACCGAATTGAGGCACTAGTAAACGCTGCCCAAGATTCACTACATTTACATAGCTGGCCAATACCGGATGCGCCGCAGTGCGCTGTAACACGCCGGCCCGATACGACATATCATGAAACAGTTCAGCCTCAACAGGTAACAACTGCGCCGCTGGTAACTCAATAATTCGATAGGGCTGTCCGCGCTTATTCCGCAGCCCTTTAAGTTGCACATGAACCTGCTGCAAATAGACAAAATCCGGGTGATTCGTATCAGGCAGCCCGCTAATTAACAGTGTTTCAGCATCAATAAACAGCGCAATATTATCAATATGGCCCTGGGTTTCATCGCCGCTTAAGCCACGCGATAACCAAGTTATACGCTCGACTCCTAATTGCTGCTTCAAGGTTCGCTCCACCTTCGACAGTGGCATGCCACTGCGTACAACGCTGCTGCTTACGGCCAGTGCATGCCCTTGTCCGTCGGTGGTGAAATTCCCGCCTTCAAACACCATTGAATGACGCTGCCAACGCGCCAATAAATGCGTGGCTAAGGTCTGCGCACACCGATTGTCTTTACCAACTTCCGGGTACAATCCTTGCCAGGCATCAAATTGCCACAGCAAAGCTTCTGGCCGTTGCGCAGGTTGTTCCGACAGCGAATAAGATCGCCAAAATGGCGCTATATCGCACATCCAGGCATCATTATAGGGAATAGGTAAGAGTTTAAAGCTTGCTGGAATACGCTTTTTTGCAATGGCGAATTCGTTTAGGTTAACGCCGATTACGACCGGCAAAGAGTCGGCAGCTTGCTCTAGTAATTCAATCAGCGCATCCTGCGCAGGCTTGGCCTGTTGTCGCCAGACATCGTTACGACTAGGCCATAAAGCAGCAACAGCACCAGGCTGTTGCCATTCAGGAAGGCACTGAAAGCCAGCGCTTAAGGGTTGGCTTTGCTGCACCAATTAACGCCGATCTTTTTTGTTCGACCCAGCTGCTGGTTTACGCGAGCCGCCAGTTGGCGTGCGACCACCAGAGCCTTTACGACGTGAATTGTCGGTTACGCCAAAGGCCTGCTCCAGTGACGGTTCGCCCCGCTTGCTTCGACTTGACGCTGGTTTGTCTTGATCCGACCGACCAGGCTTTGCCGGATTGCGCTCTTGCCGGATTTGCGCATTGGCTTTACGCGCTCTGGCAAACCGACGTTGCTTGGTATCTTGCTTGCGCGGGTCAATAAAGCTGCGTTGTTCTGCCGGCAGTTTCACCAGCGAACGCAAGTAGTTAATTTGATCTAATGTTAGTTCAGCCCAGCCACCATGTGGTAAGCCTTGCTCTAAATGAATAGAGCCGTAGCGAATACGCATCAGACGGCTAACCCGTACTTCTTGCGACTCCCATAAACGCCGAACTTCGCGGTTGCGGCCTTCCGCCAGAGTGACATGAAACCATTGATTCATGCCATCACCACCAGCACGCTTAATGGTCGTAAAACGAGCCGGACCATCTTCCAACTGCACCCCTTTGCGCAGGCGCTGCATCATAGCCTCGTCCACTTCACCAAATATTCGCGCCGCATATTCGCGTTCAATTTGCTGGCTTGGATGCATTAATCGATTCGCCAGTTCACCATCAGTGGTAAATAACAACAAGCCAGAAGTATTTACGTCTAACCGACCCACGGCAACCCAACGGGCACCTTGCAGATTTGGCAAACGGTCATACACGGTTGGGCGGCCTTCAGGGTCTTTACGGGTGCACATCTCGCCTTCCGGCTTGTGATACATCAACACCCGGCACACTACCGCGTCTTCAGTTTTAATAGCGACATCACGGCCATCAATTTTAACTTTGGCATCAGCGTCTATACGCTCACCTAAACTGGCAATTTTGCCATTTACGCTTACGCGTCCTGCCGCAATGGTCGCTTCCAGTTCACGGCGTGAACCATGCCCGGAGCGGGCTAAAACCTTTTGTAACTTCTCGCTCATTGTTAATGCACTCTTTGGTCAGTCGCTGTCTCAGCGGTTGTTGATTCCGTCGCCGTTGCTGGTTGAGCATTCTCGGACGCCGGAATTGGTGGTAATTCGGCTAAATCTTTCACATTAAAATAGTCTAAAAACTCCGCAGTGGTCGCATATAGCTGCGGACGCCCGGGCACTTCTCGTTGTCCGACAACTTTTACCCAGCCGCGTTCCTGCAGCGATTTCATAATCTGGCTGCTCACGCTAACACCGCGAATTTCTTCAATATCACCACGCGTAATGGGCTGGCGATAAGCAATCAAGGCTAAGGTTTCTAACAGCGCCTGTGAATATTTCGGCGGCTTTTCCTGCCATAACCCGGCTAGAATAGAACCAAGTTCGGTGCGGGTCTGAAAACGATAGCCGGAAGCAACCTGTTGCAATTGTACACCACGATTCTGATAATCCTGCTGTAATTCGGTCAAGGTTGTCTGAATTTTGGCTTTACTAATTTGCTGGGCCACCAATAATTCTTTCAATTGATCGACACTTAACGGGGCATCGGCGGCAAATAGTGCGGCTTCTATCAGTTGTTTTAATTGTTGATCATGCATGCTCGGTCACCCTGCTCTGCTGGTCCTGACGTTTACTAATATGCAACTCAGAGAACGCGTCTATTTGGGTAATTTCAATTAAGGCTTCTTTACTCAATTCCAGAATTGCCAGAAAACTAACCACCACACCCGCTTTCCCCTCACTGGTATCAAATACCTCACTAAAGCGCACCCGTGATTGCTGAGTCAATAAATCTAAAATGGCGCTCATACGCGCCCGGGTTGACAAGCGTTCGCGGTGAATATGGTGGTGCTCCTGCAATTGCGCCTGCTGCATGACTTTGCCAAACGCCAGCACTAAGTCTTCTAAACTGACTTCAGGTGGTAACTGCTTCACGTAGTCGCGGGCATCACTATTTGCCTGTACCACACAAAAATCACGTTCCTGCTGAGGTTGCGCCTCAAGGTACCCGGCACCTTCGCGAATGGCTTCGTATTCGCGCAGCCGTCGCACCAGTTCGGCTCGTGGATCTACCTCTTCGTCTTCAACCTGAGGCGGCTTCGGCAGCAACAGTCGACTCTTAATTTCGGTTAACATAGCCGCCATGACCAGATAATCCGCAGCAAGCTCTAATTTCAGCTCTTTCATCATGTCTACGTAGGTCATGTACTGCTGCGTAATAGGTAAAATGGGCAAATCAACAATTTCCACTTTATGGCGCCGGATCAAATACAACAACAGATCCATTGGCCCACTAAAGGCCTCCAGAATAAGCTCCAGCGCGTCTGGTGGAATATACAAATCTTCCGGGCGCTCCAAAACCGGTTCCCCACGCACAAAACCAAGCGGCAGCGCGTGTTGTTCAGGAATCAGTTTAGGAGTCCGCTCCGGGGTTTCACTCATAGGCCAGCAAAAGGCTCCACCGAGCCACTTCCTTGGCGGGCAATCACTACATTACCGTCAGCTAAATCAATCACCGTGGTCGGTTTCTCACCGCGATGACCACCATCAATAATCAGATCTACCAATTTTTCCAAACGCTCACGAATATCGTTTGGATCAGACTCAGCAAACTCATTGTCATCTAAAATTAAACTTGTCGACATTAACGGCTCGCGCAACTCAGCCAATAATTCACTGGTGATAGGATCATCACTCACCCGAATACCTATGGTTTTTCGCTTCGGATTCAGTAACCGCTTGGGTACTTCTTTGGTACCCAGCAGAATAAAGGTGTAAGCACCCGGGGTATTATTTTTCAACAGTCGAAACGCGTTGTTATCTACGCGTGCATAGGTTGCTAATTCCGATAAATCCCGACACATCAGGGTGAAATTATGGGTTTTGCTGATGTCGCGAATTTGGCAAATGCGTTCAACCGCTGGCTTGTTACCGAGTTGACAACCAATTGCGTAGCCAGAATCGGTTGGATACACCACCACGCCGCCCTGACGAATAATCGCCACGGCCTGTTGAATAAGGCGCGTTTGGGGGTTCTGTGGATGGATTTCAAAATACTGGCTCATTTATGTAGTCCTTTCTGTTCTTGGCAACTTAAGTTTCTGCTAATTCGTTATCGTTGTTGTAGTGTCAGATTCACGCTCAACCGGCGTCTGCCATAACGACCATATTGGCACACAAGATTCTGGCAAACAAAGGTTTTTACCAAGCTCCCGCCAGCGTTTTGGCGCATGAAAATCAGATCCGGCAGAGGCATATAATTGGTAGTCTGCAGCAAATTCAGCAAGCGCGGAACGCTGGCCTTGGGGTTGTTGCCCCACAGCGACTTCTAAGCCGTCCAGGCCCTCATTTTGCGCTTCTTCGAGCAATCGGCGTAGCCATTTATTACTCAACTGATAGGCGTGCGGGTGCGCCAACACAGCGTTCCCGCCAGCAGCTTTCACCGCCGCAATAGCAGTGGCTAAATCACACCAGTCGGCTTTTACATAGGCAAACTGGCCTGCGCCAATGTAGCGCTTGAACGCGTCACCAAAGTCGTTAATAACACCTTTGGCCAGCAATGCATCAGCAATATGCTTGCGCGTTGGCATGCCATTAATAGTGCCAAGTTCAGCAGCTATATCGATGCCTGCTACGGCTAGCTTATCCAACATGCCTTGAAAACGCTCGCGTCTGAGCTGCTGCTGTGCCCGTAACAATGCTTGAATAGCACTGTGGTCAGGATTGATATTCAACCCCAACAGATGAATTTCATGGTGTTGCCAGCGACAGGTAATTTCGACGCCACAAATCAGTTTCAATGGCAGCTGTTCACTGGCAACCGCCTGTGTTGCAAGCGGCCAGGAGTCGGTACTGTCATGATCCGTAATCGCCAAATAATCAACGCCTTGCTGCACCGCTCGCAGCACCAGCTCAGCGGGGCTTAAGGCACCATCGGAGCAATTGGTATGGCAATGTAAATCGTAAACTGCCGCTAACACTTTGATCTGTTTTACCTATAATTTGACTATCATAGTGGGGAAGCTTGCAAAAGCGTCTCTTTCTAAACCCCTGAATTCAGGGTCACGTGATTATATCACGCGTTGCCAATGACAAGGAGTGAAGATGGCTGATTTACCGAAAGTCGTATCCGATGCGAGCGAACGACTTGATAAAATTTATCAAATTCTCGATGTTTCCGATGATGTCAAAGAGCGACTAAGACACCCCGACGTAAGCCTGCAAGTTGCCGTACCGGTAAGAATGGATAACGGTGCGCTGAAAGTATTTCCAGGCTGGCGCGTGCAATACAATACGGTACTGGGCCCAGCCAAAGGCGGCATCCGCTTTCATCCGCACGTAAACGCTGAAGAAGTGACCGCCCTTAGCTTTTGGATGGCGATTAAAAATGCCGTGGTGGAGTTACCTTACGGTGGCGGCAAAGGCGGTGTGCAAGTTAATCCGAAAGAGCTGTCAAAGCTCGAACTGGAGCGCCTGTCGCGCAGTTATATTCGAGCCATACGCCCCATTATCGGGCCAGACACCGATATTCCGGCACCGGATGTGAATACCAATGAAACCG
Organism: Idiomarina sp.; assembly: GCA_040882145.1. Taxonomy (GTDB): domain Bacteria; phylum Pseudomonadota; class Gammaproteobacteria; order Enterobacterales; family Alteromonadaceae; genus Pseudidiomarina. The sequence goes on along the minus strand of JBBEBU010000004.1, from coordinate 17,912 downwards.
TTATGAGTTGGATGGTCGACGAGTTTAGTCAACTGCAAGGGCGCCACTCACCGGCCGTTATTACCGGTAAACCAATAGGTTTGGGTGGCTCGGAAGGCCGTACTGCGGCCACTGGCTTGGGAGCACTGAAAGTGCTGAACATGTGGGTGAAGAAGCAAGGCAAAAGTCCTGAAGACATGACAGTTGCCGTGCAAGGTTTCGGGAACGCAGGCTATTACTTCGCCACCAATGCACGTAAAGCAGGTTATAAAGTCGTCGCCGTATCCGATTCCAAGGGCGCTGTTTATAGTGAAGATGGGCTGGACCCGGACAAAATTTATCAGCATAAACACGAAAAGCAGGAGCTGAAAGGCTTTGTGTACTGTGATAGTTCAGTAAGTGAAGAGCCTGAAACGCGCCAGCTAAGTAATGATGAATTATTAGAGCTGGATGTTGATGTGCTGGTATTGGCCGCGCTTGAAGATCAAATAACTGAAGATAATGCCAACAACATTAACGCCAAGCTGGTGCTGGAAATTGCCAATGGCCCGGTGTCTCATGAAGGCGAAAAAATTCTGCTGGATCGCAATATCCCGGTCATTCCCGATGTTTTAGCTAACACCGGTGGTGTCATTGTGAGCTACATGGAATGGGTGCAAAATCGCGCTGGTGATTATTGGAGCGCTGAAAAAGTGGAAGAACGGCTAACCGACCGCATTGAGCGAGCGGCCACCAACTGCTTCGACTTAGCCGCAGAACATGAGCTTGATTTACGTACCGCAGCTTATTTAAAAGCCATCAAACGTTTGGCTGATGCCGCCGATAAACGCGGCAATCAGCACTATTTCAACAACGACTAAATGCTTGCTGCCAGCTCGGCGCCTTGACGAATAGCTCGCTTGGCGTCGAGTTCCGCAGCCACATCGGCACCACCTATCAGGTGCACCGGCTTCCCTTGTTGTACTAATTCTTGCTGTAATTCCCGAAGCGGTAACTGGCCAGCACAAATAATGATGTTATCTACCTGTAGTAACTTAGTTTCACCATCCACTTCAATTTCCAACCCTGCTGGAACTACCGCTTTGTAGCTAACCCCCGGCATCATTTCAACGCCTTTCCCTTTCAACGACGAGCGATGTACCCAGCCCGAGGTTTTGCCAAGTCCGGCACCTACTTTGCTGGTTTTCCGTTGCAGTAAATACACTTGGCGTTCTGGTTGCGCCCGATCGGGTTTGGTTAATCCACCGCGGTTTTCATAAGTAGTATCAACCCCCCATTTCTTCGACCACTGCGCAGTATCAGTGCTGGGATTGCCCGTGGTGGTTAAATACTCAGCCACATCAAACCCGATACCACCGGCACCAATCAGCGCTACCCGCTGACCGACTTCCTTATGATCACGCAGTACTTCAACATAGCTAAGTACCTGCGGTGACTCTATTCCGGGAATATTCAATTCTCGCGGCACCACCCCCGTTGCTAACACTACTTCATCAAAGTTTTCGGCAGTAATAGACGCAGCCGTTTGACGCGAGTTCAGGTGCAACTGCACCCCGGTGTCTTCAATACGCTTGGCAAAATAACGCAGGGTTTCGTAAAACTCTTCTTTGCCTGGAATTTGCTTGGCGTAATTAAACTGGCCGCCAAGCTCACTGGCTTGTTCAAATAAATGCACCTGATGACCACGCTCAGCGGCATAGCAAGCAAAGGCCATACCGGCAGGTCCGGCACCAATCACCGCGAGTTTCTTCGGTTTAGCGGCCGGCGCCATTACCAGTTCGGTTTCATAGCAAGCTTGCGGGTTCACCAGGCAACTCGCCCGCTTATTTTTAAAGACATGGTCAAGACATGCCTGGTTACAGGCAATGCAGGTATTAATGCGATCGGCTTTGTCCTGTGCGGCTTTGTTCACGAATTCGGGATCTGCCAACAGCGGCCGCGCCATTGACACCATATCGGCTTGTCCTTTGGCAAGAATGTTTTCGCCTATGGCTGGCGTATTAATTCGATTTACCGCCACCAGTGGAATGGTCAACTCTTGCTTTACCCGCTCCGTAATCCAGGCAAAGGCAGCGCGGGGAACTGACGTAACAATGGTAGGAACCCGCGCTTCGTGCCAGCCAATTCCGGTATTAATAATACTGGCGCCAGCAGCTTCTACCGCTTTACCCAGTTCAATCACTTCTTCGTAATTATTGCCTTCTTCCACCAAATCCAGCATCGACAGTCGGTAAATCAAAATAAAGTCATCACCGACTTCGGCGCGAATGGCGCGAATAATCTCCAGTGGTAACTTACTGCGATTCTCAAACGAGCCGCCCCACTCGTCAGTGCGCTTATTGGTGCGTGGGCAAATAAACTGATTAATCAGATAGCCCTCGGAGCCCATAACTTCCACGCCATCGTAACCAGCCCGCTTGGCCAACTTCGCCGCCCGCGCATAGTGCTGAATGGTTTTTTTAATTTGCCGCGCCGACATTTCACTGGGTTTAAACGGCGTTATAGGTGCTTTGATAGCAGAAGGTGCGACGGAAAACGGATGATAGGAATAGCGTCCGGCATGCAGAATCTGCAAACAAATTTTCGCGCCGTGTTTGTGTACTGCCGAGGTTACCTGACGATGCTTATTCACATGCCAGAAACGGCTCATTTCACTGCCAAAGGGGGTTAATCGGCCACGAAAGTTCGGGCTAATACCACCGGTTACAATCAGGCCTACGCCACCTTTTGCGCGCTCTTCATAAAAAGCGGCCAGCTTGGCAAAGCCTTGTTTTTCTTCTTCCAGACCGGTGTGCATGGAGCCCATCAGCACTCGATTTTTGAGTTGGGTATGACCTAAATCTAACGGGGACAGTAAGTGCGGATATGGAGACGTCACGGCAACCTCGGCAGCAATAAATTAAACAAGCGTTTTAATTAGGCTACTTTACTGCGGTTGCGAAACGAACACAAGCGCGGTAATCGCGCTTGTGTTCAGGTGCTTCAGTTCGATTTATTCTTCAGTGAAGTCAACTGTAGCTGGTTGCCCAGTTGCTTCAATAGTTACGTTTTCAGCTTCCAGAAAGGTAACGTCGTCATCAGCTTCCGGGTCTGCATCATCATCACAGGTAATTGCCGCGGTATAGCTACCCGCTGTGATAAAGCCGATTTCGAAGTTATAGTTGGCGGCACCATCAAAGAACACGCCCGTACTAGCATAAGGTTGTGCATCTTCTGCACCGCCGTTATCGGCCATATCTGCTAATGCGACATCGCTGCCTTCATATAAATAAACGCTCGCCACCGGCGTACTCACATCTGCTGGCGCTACCGGACACTCATTATTCAGTAACAGTGACTCAGCAACAGTGCCTTCTAAATGACCAATTTCGCTGTTATCCACTAATCGCAGGCCAGTTGGCTTTAATAAGTAACCATCTTGTCCAACTGGATCAACCAGCGCCTTACGCAAATCAAACTCCAGCGTATAGTTAACTTCACCCGCTGCAGCAATAGTTACACCTATTAACTTCAGCTCATTAGACGGAACGCGCAATGGCAATTTTTCGCCATCCACCATGACGTAAGAGCCAGTGCCAAGTTCAAGACGCAGTTGACCGTAATTGCCCGCAGGTATTTCAGCGCCACTGACTAAATTTTCAGAATCCGAACCTGTCACTTCTAACAGATTAATACCCCGTGTATTTGCCACAACGTTGCCATCATCATCCAAACAGGCATCGTTAGCAGCTACGGTATTGGAATCTTCACCAATGGTGAAAGTAACCGGCTGATCGCCATTACCAACTAATTCCACAGTTTGGAAACACACCATGACCTCTTCCGCACCAGTAACAGGTGCATCACTTACGCCAAAAGTAAAGCTGGCGGTATCATTGTTGCCGCTGTCGTCACTATCGGATCCACAGCCGACTAAAACACCAGCTAAGGCCAGTGCAACTACTAATTTATTCTTTATTAATGTAGTCATTATCAAAACTCCTTAATGAACCAAATAATCCACCGCAATTAGTGCCTGAAACAATTTGACACACTTTCCCGATCAGTGTTGTAAACAAATTGTAATCATTTCGTAAAGGTTCGTTAAAACCGCAAGGTGCCGAATTTCCTGCACACTTATTGACACCACTTAAAGTCGCGGGTATTGTTGCTCTCATTAGTTATACAGGCAATTAACTGCTGGCTAAAAAGCCAGCGTTAACGCCATTTTATATAGCCCAAACGGAAAAATAAGAACTCACGCATGACTATACAAGTTCAAGCAAAACAAGCGAACTGGTGGTGGCACTTCCCGATATAGCGGGTGGTGTAAGTGTGTGCGTCTAAATAACACTTATGAAAACCCGCTCAATGAGCGGGTTTTTTTATGCCTTTAGATAATGGCTGTAGTAATTTCGAATATCAGACAGGAGTCTTGTAGTGGACCAAACGACAATCAATAACGAGCCGGGAGCTCTGCAAACCTTGCAGATTCAAATTCCCTATCAAGCCGACCCGCTCGCGCTCTACGCTCGTTTGTGCGGAAATCGCAGTGATAATATCTTGCTGGAGTCCGCCGAAATTGACTCTAAACAAAGCCTGAAGAGCTTACTGATGGTCGATGCCGCGATTAAATTTACCTGTCAGGGCCAGCAAGTGCAGGTAGACGCGCTTACTAACAATGGCAGTCAACTATTGCCCTGGTTGTCGTCAAGCTTAGCGCCCTACTTGTCTGAATCCCAAACTAGTTCAACGCAACTGGTGTTTGATTTCAGCCAGGCGCGCGCTGAACGCACTCAAGATGAAGATTCGCGGCTACGAAGCCACAGCAACATGGAGCCGCTGCGAATTGTGCAACAGCGTTTGCAAACCACCTCTAAGCACCCGTTAAGCGTGTTCATTGGTGGCGTATTCGCCTACGACTTCATTGCCAGCTTTGAGGAATTGCCGGAGGTGCCTGAAGGCACTAATAGTTGCCCTGATTACGTGTTTTATTTAGCCGAAACCTTGTTGGTTATTGACCATCAGCAACAAACCACCGAATTACTCGCCGCGGTGCTAAGCGGCGAACACATGCAAACCGAGTACCTGCGTTTAAGCCAGCGGGTTGGTGAAATTGCCGCCCTGTGTCAGCTCCCGAACCCAAGTAGCACAGCGCCATCGAATCCGGCTTCGCCGACAGTGAACACTGAGGTCACGGCTCGACCCAGTCGCCAGCGGTATGAAGAAATAGTGACCCAAATGCAGGAGCATATTCTGGCCGGCGACATTTTTCAGGTAGTCCCCTCGCGCCAGTTTGAACTGAGCTGCCGCGACAGTCTGCGCGCCTATGCACACCTGAAACAAACCAATCCGTCGCCATACATGTTTTACATTCGTAGTAACGATTTTCAGCTATTTGGTGCCTCACCCGAATCGGCGTTGAAATACCAGCGCGCCAGTAATCAGGTTGAGCTATACCCCATTGCCGGAACCCGGCCGCGTGGCAAAAATGCCGACAACAGTATTCATCCCGACTTAGACAGCCGTTTGGAACTGGCACTACGAATGGACAAGAAAGAACTTGCCGAACATCTGATGCTGGTTGATTTATCGCGTAACGATTTAGCCCGCATCGCGATTCCCGGCACGCGCCACGTGGCCGACCTATTGAAAGTAGACAGGTACTCGCACGTTATGCATCTGGTTTCTCGCGTGGTAGCGCAATTGGCCAACGACTTAGACGCACTGCACGCCTATCAGGCCTGCATGAATATGGGCACGCTGGTAGGTGCGCCAAAAATTAGTGCTGCCCGCCTGATCCGCGAAGTAGAAGGTGAACGCCGCGGTAGTTACGGTGGCGCCGTTGGCTACTTAGCTGGCAACGGCGATATGGATACCTGTATCACTATCCGCTCTGCCTTTGTTCGCAATCAGCGCGCTATAGTGCAAGCCGGGGCCGGGGTCGTTCATGACTCAGATCCGGTGAGTGAAGTGGATGAAACCGAAGCCAAAGCGCGTGCGGTTATTCACGCCATTCAGTTAGCGGAAGCAGAATTGGCCACTGATGCAACCTCAGGAGCGCCGGCATGAAGGCTAGAATTGTACTGATTGATAACCTTGATTCCTTTGCTTACAACCTGGTGGATGAATTGCGTCAGTTGGGTTATGAGCTAACCATTTACCGCAACACAGTGCCGGTGGAAATTATTCAGGCGGCATTAGAAAACTATACTGGCCCACAGTTGGTGTGTTTATCGCCAGGTCCCGGACATCCGCTAACTTCGGGCAGTATGTTGAAGCTCATCGACTACTGCTCCGGACGCATACCTATGCTGGGTATTTGCCTGGGCTTTCAGGCTTTGCTGCACAGCGCCGGGGCGCGTATTGATCGCTGCGAAGAAACCGTGCATGGCAAAGTGGCCAACATAACTTGTCAGGCGCACCCTATTTTTGCCGGACTACCCTCGCCATTACCCGTGGCTCGATATCACTCGTTAAGCGGCTATGATTTACCTGATACTATTGATCAGTTGGCGCACTTTGGGAGTATTCCAATGGCGGCCTGGTTACCACAGCAATTAGCGCTCGGATTTCAGTTTCATCCGGAATCGGTGATGACCACTTTCGGCACTGCACTACTGCAGCAAAGTGTCGACTTTTTATTTCAGCAAACGGCGGCGTGCACTAGCCGCGAACAACAGGAGATTTCGCGCTCATGATTCCGTTAAAAAAGCTTCTCGATGGTAATACCTTAACGCAAACCGAAAGTGGTCAATTATTTGAGCATCTGGTGAAAGGCGAACTCAACGAGATTCAAATTACCGCTGCCCTGGTGGCGATGAAGCTGCGCAATGAAACTCCTGCAGAAATGGCCGGCGCCGCGCAAGCTTTGCGTGCTGCTGCCAAGCCCTTTATCAGACCCGACCGATTCGTGGTGGACAGCTGTGGTACCGGTGGTGATGGTAGTAATACCTTAAACATTTCCACTACCGCAGCGCTGGTTGCAGCAAGTATGGGACTAACCGTGGCTAAGCACGGCAATCGCAGTGTTTCGTCGCGCTCAGGCTCAGCGGATGTGCTGGAGGCCTTGGCGCTGAACGTGACTCAGGACCCTGATGTCGCTGCAGCACAGCTGGACAGGTTCAACTTCTGTTTTCTGTTTGCACCGCATTACCACCCGGGTATCCGCTACGCCATGCCAGTTCGGCAAACCCTGAAAACCCGCACCCTATTTAATTTGCTGGGCCCCCTGCTGAATCCGGCACGGCCTGACGCGCAACTACTGGGTGTGTATGACCCGAGCTGGTGCCGCCCGTTAGCCGAAACCTTGCAACTGCTAGGCTGCCGTCGCGCACTGGTGGTGCATGGCGCTGGCTTAGATGAATTAGCCTTGCATGGCGAATCTTTGGTACTGGAACTGCGCGATAACCAAATTCAGGAATATACAGTCACACCAGCCGACTTTGGTTTGGCCGCAGCGCCAGTTAGTGACTTAGTGGGCGGCGATGCCGACCGTAACGCGGATTTATTGAAGCAAGTGTTAAGCGGTCAAGGTTCGCAGGCGCAACACCATGCGGTGGCCATGAATGTGGCGGCACTACTGTACTTGAGCAATGACTACGACAATTTTAAAGATGCCGCCCAAGCTGCTTTAAGCCACATTGAAAGCGGCGCGGCTATGCGTCATTTACAGCAATTACAGGAGGCTCAGAATGACTGAGGTTATTGCTGAAGAAACTGTTCTGAGCGGTATTGTGCAGCAGCGCCAGCAACAAATCAGCGCATTGTTGAGACATTATCCACGCCCGCAACTGGAAGCACAGCTAACCCCAAGTACCCGCAGCTTACGTGAAGCCCTGCTCGTACCGGGTAGTAGTTTTATTCTGGAATGTAAGAAGGCATCACCCTCCAAAGGACTGATCCGTGCCGATTTTCATCCGGTAGCCCTGGCACAAACCTATGCGCGTTATGCCGCCGCTATTTCTGTGCTTACTGAACACAGCCATTTTCAGGGCTGCTTTGAGTACCTCACCGCGGTATCCCAAAGCGTGAGCCAACCGGTACTATGCAAAGACTTTATTACCCAGGCAGAACACGTATTGCTGGCGCGCTACTTCGGTGCGGACGCTATTTTATTAATGCTGTCGGTGTTAGACGACGATTCTTACCGGGAACTGGCCGCGGTAGCCGAACGCTATCAACTGGATGTGCTTACCGAAGTGAGTACCGCCGAAGAAATGCAACGTGCCAAGACACTTGGCGCCAAGATTATTGGCATTAATAACCGTAACCTGCGCGATCTAAGCATAGACCCGCAACGTAGTATTGAACTAAGCAAGCTGGCACCCAAAGATGCCGTGTTGGTTGCTGAGTCCGGCTTTACCAATCATGCTCAGGTTCGTGCCACCGCGCCTTTTGTTGATGCCTTCTTAGTTGGCAGCGCGCTGTCAGCGCAAGCAAATGTTGACCAGGCTTGTCGCGAGCTGATTTACGGCCCCCATAAAGTATGCGGCTTAACCCGTGCTGAAGACGCGATTGCCGTTCGCAGTGTCGGAGCTGCCTTTGGTGGGCTTATTTTTGTGCCACGCTCGAAGCGTTGCGTAAACCTTGCTCAGGCCCAGGCCATTTGTGCCGCTGAACCGGCCTTAACTTTTGTTGGAGTGTTTGCCGACCAGCCGTTAGCTGAAGTTGTTGCGGTACTGGAACAACTGAATCTGACGCACGTGCAACTACATGGTCATGAAGACGCAAGCTATATTCAGGAATTACGCCAAGCCGTGCGCTGGCCGCTGCATGTTACGCGGGCACTGGCCGTTGCTTCACCACTGATATTGCCGCAACTGAAAGTAGATAGTTACTTGCTGGACAATGGGCCTGGTGGCACTGGTGAGACCTTTAGCTGGTCGCTAGTGGACGAGCTAAGCGACAGCGAGCGACACTCCTGCAGTCTGGCCGGAGGGCTTAATTTGAACAATATTCTAGCCGCACGCGCCACCGGCGTTGCCGGTTTGGACATAAATTCTGGTGCTGAACTGCAACCAGGCATAAAAGATGCCGGTCAGTTACGCCTTATTTTTCAACAACTCCGCCACTACGGCAAGGAGCAATGATGACACAACCTCTTTCTGCCTATTTCGGTGATTTCGGTGGACAATTTGTTCCCGAAATACTGTTACCCGCCCTGCAGCAGTTGGAAGACGCCTTCGTTGATGCACAGCAGGATCCTGAATTCCAGGCTGAGTTTAAGCAACTACTGACCCATTACCTGGGCCGGCCTACGCCTTTGTCTTTGTGCATGAACCTACCGCTAAAATCGCCCAATGGAACTAAAATATACTTAAAACGGGAAGATCTTCTGCATGGTGGCGCCCACAAAACCAACCAAGTTCTGGGGCAGGCTCTACTAGCCAAACGTATGGGCAAGAATCGTATTATTGCTGAAACCGGCGCCGGCCAGCATGGTACGGCGACAGCGCTAGCTTGTGCATTACTAGGCCTTGAATGCATCATTTATATGGGTAAGAAAGACGTTGAACGGCAGCAGCCCAATGTATTTCGAATGGAGCTCATGGGTGCCAAAGTCGTTCCTGTTGATACCGGCAGCGGCACCTTGAAAGACGCCGTCAACGAAGCCTTACGTGACTGGACCGCCAGCTATCCAACCACGCATTATCTGCTTGGTACTGCGGCCGGACCGCATCCGTTTCCTACTATAGTGCGCGAATTTCACCGCATGATTGGCGCCGAAGCCAAAGCGCAGATAATTGACCGCGCTGGGCGTTTGCCCGATGAGGTTATTGCCTGCGTAGGCGGTGGCTCCAATGCCATTGGCATGTTTGCAGAGTTTATTGATGAAACCGGGGTGGAACTGGTGGGCGTAGAGCCCGGTGGCAAAGGCGTAACCACGCAACACCACGGTGCTACCTTAACCGCTGGCTCACCAGGCATTCTGCACGGCTGCATGTCGTTTTTGATGCAAACCGATGAAGGTCAAATTGAAGAGTCCTACTCTGTGTCGGCCGGGCTTGATTATCCGGGCGTTGGCCCGCAACATGCGCATTTGAAGGCTATTGGTCGTGCACGTTACGAGTCGGTGACCGACGACGAAGCGCTGGAAGCTTTTGAGTTATTAAGCCGCCATGAAGGTATTATTCCAGCATTAGAGTCTGCCCATGCACTGGCTTATGCGTTGCGCCGGGCTGCCGAACCGGATGCACCGGAAATTTTGCTGATTAATTTATCCGGTCGTGGTGACAAAGACATTGACCATGTGCGCCGCATCTATGCTGAACAGGAACGTGCCAAACAAGCCCAGGAACAAGATTCATGAATCGTTATCAAAACTGCTTTGACAAACTGTCCCAAAAAAACGAAGGCGCTTTCGTTCCCTTTGTAACCATTGGCGACCCGAACCCGGGGCAAAGCCTGGCTATTATTAAAACCTTAATAGACGCCGGTGCCGATGCACTCGAATTGGGTTTACCTTTCTCTGATCCAGTTGCCGACGGCCCGGTTATTCAGCGTGCCAACATTCGCGCTCTGGCTGCTGGTGTGAAGCTCCAGCATTGCTTGGACATCTTAACTGAAGTTCGGGCTTACGCGCCGGACATTCCAATCGGTTTACTGCTGTATGCGAATCTGGCTTTTGCACAGGGGCTGGACAAATTTTATGGCCGCTTAAGTGCCGCCGGGGTGGATTCTGTATTGCTGGCTGATGTGCCGGTAAAAGAAGGGTTACGATTTGCTGAGGTTGCCAAACGACACGGCATCGCGCCAATTTTTATCGCTCCGCCGGATGCCTCTGAAGCGACCTTACAGGCCGTCGCCAAAGCCAGTGAAGGTTATGTTTACTTACTCAGCCGTGCCGGCGTAACTGGCGCCGGAGACAGTCTGGCAACCCCCGCCGAAGGCTTAATTGAGTCATTAAAACAGGCTGGCAGTGCACCGCCACTATTAGGTTTTGGCGTGGCTCAACCGCATCATGTGGAAGCTGCGCTTGCCGCCGGAGCTACCGGTGCCATCAGCGGCTCGGCCGTGGTGCAACGCATTGAAGACAACCTCGACCAACCCGATACTATGCTCCGCGCCCTGCATGAGTTTGTTAGCAGCATGAAAGCCGCTACACGCAAGCCTTAAGCGCATCTTTGATGGCAGGGTAGCGGAAACGAAACCCTGCCTCTTGCAAGCGCTGAGGCAACACGGCTTGCCCGGTCAACAGCATTTGCGACATGTCCCCCAGAGCTAACTTCAACACCCACGCCGGCACCCGCATAAAATGGGGTTTACCCATAGCACGCGCTAAACTTTGGCTGAATTCTTCATTGCTAACTGGCTGCGGCGCAGTGGCATTATAAACGCCCTGGCAGTCAGCGTTAGAAAGCATGTGTTCCAGCGCCCCCACCATGTCGTCAATATGTATCCACGACATCATTTGCTTACCATCACCTAAAGGGCCACCCAGGCCAAATTTATAAGGCGTGATCATTTGCTGCAACGCACCACCATGACGCGACAGCACCACACCGGTGCGAGTTAAACAAACACGGGTTTTGCCATTCTCAGCAGTTTTTGCAAGGCGCTCCCATTCCGCGCAAAGCTGGTGGGCGAATTCATCGGTGGGCTCATTGCTGGTTTCGGTAACCCGGGTGTCGCCCTGATCACCATAAAAACCTATAGCCGATCCGCTAATAAATACTTCCGGTGATTGTTCCGCTGCCTGAATCATCTCAGCCAGCTTGCGAGTAACCCGCCAACGGCTCTGCTCAATTCGTTCACGTTGGGTGGCAGTCCAGCGTTTGTCAGCTATGCCCTCACCTTGCAAATTAATCACCGCGGCAAAATCGCCAATGTCCTTAATTTCATCCAAATCTTTAATCGCATGAATATCGTGACCAAGCTGCCGGTAGGCTTTCGTTGGCGAGCGGGTTTTTACCGTGATCTGGTATTGGTTACGCAACCGTTTAACCAGTTCAGTTCCAATTAAACCGGTACCGCCGGTAAGTAAAAGTTTCATTGTTAAAGCCCCCGTTGTCATCATGCCAGATAAGCATTACTGGCCTTTAGTGTAGTAGCTGTATCTGGCGCCTGACAATGTTTTCTGGCACACTTGCCGCCAATGGTTTTGTTGTTTTAACGTACTGGAGTACCGGATGGTTCTTTTACTTGAATATCTGCCGATTATTTTATTCTTCATTTTTTATAAGGTGGCAGATATCTATATGGCAACCGGAGTACTCATGGCTGCTACGGTACTACAATTAGTGGGCCTGCGCCTGTTACGCGAACCCTTAACCCCACGCCACTGGGTTATTCTGGGTGTCGTACTAGTGTTTGGAGCGGTAACACTGGCGCTACGCGACGACTGGTTCATTAAAATTAAAGTATCTATTATTTATGTTGCTATTGCATTAATGATGGCCGGCGGTCTTATTCTGCGTAACAAGAGTCCGTTACAGTCCATGTTTGGCAAGGAAATTCAGTTACCTGAATTCGCCTGGCGCAAATTAACCTATGCCTGGGTGGTGTTCTCACTGGCCATGGCGGCATTGAATTTATACATTGCCGAATATTGGTCGCAAGAAGCCTGGGTAAACTTTAAAGTGTTTGGCATTTTAGCGCTTACGCTAATATTCACCGTATTTACCGGTGCTTATATGTTTAAACATCATACCGATCGCGACAAAGACACGGAGCAACTACCCTAATGTGGTTTGTATTCATGGCAACTGATAACAAAAACTCGCTGGAATTGCGCAAACAAACGCGCACCAAGCATATAGAGCGCCTGCAGCAACTCCGCCGTGAAGGTCGTTTGCTGGTAGCAGGCCCTTGTCCGGCTATTGCCAGTAACGATCCGGGTGAAGCGGGATTCACCGGTTCCGTTATTATTGCTGAGTTCCCATCACTTGGTGATGCTGAGCAATGGGCACAAGCGGACCCTTATATTGAAGCTGGTGTTTATCAAGAAGTTGTTGTTAAACCTTTTATCAAAGCTTTGCCGTGAAGAGCTCTGCCATGACCGGCGCCACGCAAATTACCCAATGCACAATTAACACCCCAGCGGATCATCAGGTGGTAGCAACACGCTACCAGCCCACTGAACCTCATACTGCCGTTATTATCGCGCCAGCCATGGGCGTGCCGCAACGCTACTACGCACCGATAGCCGAATGGTTGGCAGCAAAAGGGTTTGCGGTAGTTACATTCGATTACTATGGCATGGGCCAGTCATCCGTAAGCAAGCTTCGTAAGCTATCTATTAACGTGCTCGACTGGGCGCAGCAAGATTGTGTATCGGTACTCGATTTCGTTCATCAGCAGCATCCTGATTTGCCCATAAAATGGTTGGCCCACAGTGTTGGTGGGCAGCTGTTTGGCGCCCTGCCGAATCACCACTTGGTAAACAAAATGGTTACTGTAACCACAGGTAGCGGCTATTGGCTGGAAAATGCCCCGGCGCTGAAGCGCAAAGCTTGGTTCTTATGGTTTTTCATGGTGCCGGTGACTATTCCAGTGTTCGGTTATTTTCCCGGCAAAAAGCTAAAAATGGTGGGCAACTTGCCGAAAAACGTGATGTTGCAATGGCGTCGCTGGTGCCTGCATAAGGATTATCTGGTTGGTGTTGAGGGTGAACCCCTGCGCAGTCAATTTGCGGCAGTAAAGGTGCCAATCACGTCGTTTTCAGTTACCGATGACGAGCTACTTTCAGCGCGAAACATAGAGTCGCTGCACAAGTTTTACCGCTCGGCTCCGTTGCGCATGATTCGCATTGCTCCGCAAGATGTTGGCGTTAAGAAAATCGGCCACTTTGGCTTTTTCCGCGAACAGTTCGCCAGCTCACTCTGGACTGATTACTTGCTTCCGGAACTTACCGAACGCACATAAAAAAAGCCATCAGGTTGCGCCTGATGGCTGTTTCTCACTTTCTTTTCAGCCTAAGTAATTAACTCAAGTACTCAACTTACGCCAGAGTACGAATCAATTGTGCCGTATTACGGCGAATCAACCGGGCGCAAGCTAAACGACCTAACAGGGCAACAATAACTGCACCTGCCACAGGGCCTACTAACCAGAAGCGCCAATGCCACACGGCATCCATCTCAAATACCTGAGTTTGCAGTATTAACAAAGACAACTCCATGGCCAGCGTGGCTATTAAGCCGCTGATCCCCCCTAATACCAAAAACTCGTAGGTGATACTTCGCCGCAGCAGTTTCGCTGGCGCCCCAAGAGTTCGCAGAATCACCAGTTCCTGTTGGCGCTCTTCCATGGACGCCTGTACCTGAGCCACTAACACCAAGGTACCGGCAATAATCACCAGGAACAGCACGAACGCTATGGCCAGGCTTACCTGACTAATCACTTCGCGCAATTGCGCCATTAAGGCATCTAAATCCAGCAAAGATACCTGCGGGAAGTCTTTAAATAGCGCATTCAGCTCACTTTTGCGGCTTTGATCCAGGTGGAAGCTGGAAATATAAGTAGCCGGAAAGTCAGACAACGTAGCCGGATTAAAGATCATATAGAAGTTCGGCTGCAACGAGTTCCAGTTGACTTCACGAATACTGGTTACCGGTACTCTAAATACCTCGCCGCCAATATTAAACTCCAGCTCGTCGCCCAGCTTCATATCCATGCGCTGGGCAACTTCCGACTCAAGTGATACCTGTGGCGTGGTATCATCACCAAACCACTGGCCTTCAACAATCACATTATTCGGTGGCAATTCGTTGCGCCAGGTTAACGACAGTTCGCGCCCAAAGCCTTCCCGAGCATCACCTTCTTCTTCACGCTCACCTTCATCGGTGTCGCGATCTTCTTTGGTGACTTCATCACGTAATACTTCATCGTTTATAGCCGTAACCCGACCAGGAACTATGGGGTACATGTCGTTACTGGCAATATTTTCAGCCGCAAAGGTTTGCTGCAGTTGATCAACTTTTTCTTCGGCAACGTTCAGAATAAAGTAATTCGGTGCGTCATCCGGTAACTGCTCTTGCCAGTCAGCCAGCAACTCGTTGCGCAATGCCAGTACTAATAACAGCAACATGATGGCGGTTGAAAAACTAATCATCTGTACGCTATTGGCGCCAGCCCGACGCTGCAGACCCGCCATAGCTAACCGCCAGGCACTACCGGCCTGCATGCCCGCTTTACGGCTCACACCAATAAACAAGCGCCCAATCAGTAACAGTACCACGGCCGCGCCGCCACCTCCGGCAAACAGAGCGGTAGATAACAACCATTGCTGGCTATATAGCACCAATAAGAAATACACGGTACCGCCACATAATAGCCAGTGTAACCAACGAATATCCGCCGCACCCACCAGTTGTCGGTGCAGAACCCGCAAGGGTGGCACTTTAATTAAGCGCAGTAGCGGATACAGCGTAAACATCACCGAACTCAGTAAGCCGGTGGCACTGGCAAGTGCGTAAGGACGCCAGCCAGCGGCCGGAAGTGTTGTTTCAAGGCGCGCCGCCACTAATTCGGTCACCTGCCACTGAATAAACCACCCCAGTAACAAACCAATACCTATACTGATGACCGTAAGCAACAATAAATGCAGGGTAAATATTTTCTGAATTTGCGCTTTGCTGCCACCTAAGGTTTTCATAATGGCAACCACGTCGTAGTTACGCTGGCAGTACCGCTGCGCGGCTACGGCAACCGCGGTGGCCGCTAGTACTACACCCAGCAAGCTGGCCAACATCATAAAGCGTTCAGCCCGGCGCAAGGACCTCGCCAATGGCTCGTCACCGTCATCAATGCTGCGCCAGCGGTGCGTGTCATCATTCAGTTGCGGCAGTAACCAGTCTTCATAACCGGTAACCGCGTCTGGTTCACCGGCATACAAAATGTTGTAGCGCACACGAGAGCCGGGTTGAATCAGGTTGGTTGCCGCTAAATCGGCATAATTAATGAGTACATTGGGGCTGTCAGTGAACACTGAAAAGCCCACATCAGGCTCATAGGTGACCACTCTGGTAACACGAAAGGCGCTGTCCCCCACTTCTATGGTGTCGCCAATATCCAGTTGTAACGACTGAAACAATGCAGAAGCCACCCAAGCTTCGCCGCGCGGTGGCACGCCATTGGTTACTTCACCTTCACCGTAAGGCTCTGCGGCAGTTTCTAAGTCACCACGTAAGGGGTAACCCTCAGATACAGCTTTCACATCAACCAAGCCGAGCTCATCACCAGCAAAGGCCATGGAATTGAATACTACCCGCCGAGCGGTTTGCAAATTACGCTCATGTGCTTCGGTTAGCCAACTTTCGTTCACTTCCCGCCGTGAGCTCAGCACTCGGTCCGCAGCCAGAAATTCACTACTGCGCGCCATTAGACCTTCTTGCAAACGTTCACTAAATAGCGACAACGACAACACTGCCGTAACCGACAACACAATGGCCAGCGCCATAATGGTCAATTCACCGCGGCGTAACTCCTGTAATAATAAGCGTCGCGATATTTTAGGCCACATCGCGTTGCTCCTCGTTCAGGCGTCCGGCATCCATGCGCAGAATGCGCTGGCAACGCTTCGCCAGCTCACCATCATGGGTTACCATAATTAAGGTGGTACCCGACTTCGCATTCATATCAAACAATAAGTCTTCCACGGTATTACCGGTTTTCTTATCTAGGTTGCCGGTTGGCTCATCGGCAAAAAGAATCTTTGGCGTACCAATGAAAGCCCGGGCAATAGCCACCCGCTGCTGCTCACCACCGGATAATTGATTCGGGTAATGATGCAAGCGCTCAGACAGACCTACTTGCGTCAGCAGCTCACGCGCTTCTTGCTCTGCGGTTTTATGACCAGCCAGTTCCGCCGGTAACATCACGTTCTCTAATGCGGTTAAACTGGGGATCAACAAAAACGACTGGAAGATAAAGCCAATTTTATCGGCACGCACTTTCGCACGCTGCTCTTCATCCAATTCGCTTAATTTTTCGTTATCTATAAGAACGTCTCCGGCGCTAGCGAGGTCTAAACCTGCTAGTAGCGACAACAGAGTTGACTTACCCGAGCCTGATGCGCCTACAATAGCAACGGTTTCACCGGCTGCTATTTGCATGTTGATGGGATGCAGTATTTGCAACTCGCCTTCGCTCGTGGTGACTTTCTTTTCTAATTGAGTGGTTTGAATAAGCATCTATGAAAAATTTCCTTGTCAAATTTGCAACAATAATTTTTTTGTTATTGGTTATACGGCCAGTTTCCGCAAATGTTTCACTTGTTGTTTTAGGTGATAGTCTCAGTGCGGGCTATGGCATGTCAAAATCTGTCAGTTGGGTCGGTATTCTTGAGCGCCGCTGGCAGGACACACAACCCGACGTTGAACTGGTTAATGCCAGCATTAGCGGTGAAACCACTCAGGGTGCTTTGCGTCGATTACCCGGAGTTATTGAACGCCATCAGCCTCAGGCTGTATTCGTTGAACTTGGTGGTAATGATGGACTGCGTGGCTTCTCACTTGCAACTGTTCGCGACAACCTGAACCAAATCATCGACCAGTTACAGCAACGCGATATTGTGGTGGGTTTAAGCCAAATTCAAATACCACCAAACTATGGCAAGCGATTTACCGAAATGTTCGCGGCTATGTATCCTGAACTTGCGGAACAAAATAATATCCGGCTCGTGCCGTTTTTTATGGAACAGATAGCTGTTGATGCAGATTTAATGCAAAACGATGGGATTCATCCGAACGAACAGGCACAGGAAACCATTGCCAATATTATGGAACCGTTACTGTTGGAATTAGTTGCTGAAGCAAGAAAGGAAAGCTGAAGCTAGCTAAAAAGTGGCGTCCCCTAGGGGATTCGAACCCCTGTTACCGCCGTGAAAGGGCGATGTCCTAGGCCTCTAGACGAAGGGGACCCGTAGACTTTTTCTAGTATTTTACATTTGCAGTGAGAAATGGCGTCCCCTAGGGGATTCGAACCCCTGTTACCGCCGTGAAAGGGCGATG
>JBBEBU010000003.1:0-149785 GCA_040882145.1 Idiomarina sp. | reverse complement strand
CGAGCGTGAGTATTTTAAGCAGGTAAAAGGTGTCTAGAAAAATCAGGCCTTACCAAACTGCTCTTCTTCTTCTCGTAAGGTCAGCACTTCGTACCCGGAACTAGTTACTAATATGGTGTGCTCCCACTGAGCGGAGAGCTTTTTGTCGCGCGTTACTACTGTCCAGCCGTCTTTCTTGGTTTTGATTTTAGCGGTGCCCTGATTAACCATAGGTTCAATGGTAAAAGTCATACCTTCTTTCAGCTGCAGACCGCGGTTTGGCACGCCATAATGAAGAACTGTTGGTTCCTCATGCATTTCTCGGCCAATGCCGTGACCGCAATATTCTCTGACAATGCTATAGCCGTGTGACTCAGCGTGGCGCTGCACAGCATGACCAATATCGCCAAGTCTGGCACCCGGTTTTACTTGTTTAATACCAGCCCACATAGCTTCATAGGTAACCTGAACAAGCTTTTTTGCAATAGGGGTTGTTTCCGGCATCATGAACATTTTGCTGGAGTCCGCAATAAAGCCATCTTTTTCTAAAGTGATGTCCAAATTAATAATGTCTTTTGCTTTCAGAAACTGAGTTGCTTTAGGTACGCCATGGCAAACCACGTCATTAATAGATGAGTTTAAAACGTACTGGTAGTCATATTGGCCTTTACTGGCCGGGCGAGCTTTTAGCTCGTTCACAATAAACTCTTCAACGCGGTTGTTAATGTCCAAGGTTGACACACCGGGCTTCACATAAGCGTCCAGCATTTTAAAAACCTGAGCAAGTAAGCGGCCGGAATGGCGCATTAGCTCAATTTCAGCGGCGGTTTTAATAGTGACATTATTGGTCATGGTGGTAACTAAACCCTGGTTAGCTGCTCAGTAAAGTCAGTTTAATCGATAAATAGACCGGAAATATACAACTAATTCGCAAATGCGAATCATTATCATTGACGTTCTCATCTATTCTCGTATAGCATGCGCCTAACAATTATCGAGCAAATTGCTTAGGGACACGAGAGGACAATGAAAATGAAAGCTTTGACGCCAACCAAACTGGCTTTATTCGTAGGCGCAACACTAGGCGCAAGCCTAGCAACACCAGCTTTGGCCGAGGCAACGGAAGTGCCGGACGGCATTGAGCGCATTGTTGTAACGGCGTCGGGTTTCGAGCAGAAACTAACAGATGCTCCTGCCAGTATTTCGGTAATTACCCAGGAAGAAATTCGTGAGCGCGCTTTCACGGGGCTGTTAGACGCAGTGAAATATCAGGAAGGTATTGATATTGGTACCACCCGCGACAAAACCGGCCAGGGCTCGGTGAGCATGCGTGGCCTTACCGGTGAATACACCCTGCTGCTTATTGACGGTCGCCGCCAGAACAACCATGGCGACATTTACCCGAACAACTTTGGTGGCAACGCCTTTAACCACGTGCCCCCACTGGCCGCTATTGACCGCATTGAGGTAATTCGTGGGCCGGCTTCTACGCTTTATGGTGCCGACGCACTTGGTGGCGTTATTAACATCATTACCAAAAAGCATACTGCCAACTGGACCGGTGAGATCAGCATGGGCCGTAGTGTGCAGGGCGATGACGATTTCGGTGACGACTTCACCACCGAAGTTTCGCTCATGGGCCCGTTAATTGAAAACGTGCTGAGCTTAGGCTTGCGCGCGAGCTTGTATGATCAGGAAGCGTCTTCGCCGCAATTTGCGCCGGCGGTAGACCCCAACGGTAATGTGATTGTGCGTGAGCTGGGTTTTGGTGGCGGCGGCCGTACGGTTGACAATGAAGACCGTCACGCTGGCTTTTCACTGTCGTGGACACCAACTGAAAATCAACGCCTGAGCTTTGATTACGATGTATCCAATCAAGAGTACGACAACACCCCAAGCTACGACATCGACAACGACACCATTGTGTATCCGCTGGGCACCAAAGACAGCATTGAAGCACTGTGGCAGGCACGTGGTGGACAGGTAAATCCGCGTGCCGGTTATGCGGCCGATCAGGAGTTCGACCGCACTTGGTGGTCACTGGCGCATGACGGTGACTGGAGCTTTGGTTCCAGCATGATCGCGCTTTCCTACGTAGACACCGCCAACAATGGTCGTACCCTGCCACTTAGCGTAGCTGAGCGGTTATTGCTGCAGGAAATGTACGACGGTAGCGGTGATTACGCTGGTTTAAGTGAAGAAGAACGTCGCAGCCTGGCTGAAGATACCTTCTTACCACGCCCTGCGCGACCACTGGAGAGCAGCCAGTACACCTTAGACATACGTTTTGATATTCCTTTTGAAGCGGCTGGTTACCACAACTTTGTGGTTGGCGGACAAATGATTGACGGTGAGCTGAAAGACGGCGTGTTCGGTCTGGAACAAGGCAATGCGGGTGCCATTCAGGATCAGGAAATGTACTCGTTGTTTGTGGAAGACAACTGGATGCTGTCTGACAACTTCACGCTAACTGGCGGTGTGCGTTACGACAAACACGACACCTTTGGTAGCCAGGTTTCTCCGCGTTTGTATGCGGTGTATAGCCTGAATGCGGCATGGACGTTAAAAGGTGGCGTAAGCACCGGTTATAAAACCCCAAATACCACTGATTTATACGACGGCATCACAGGTTTTGGTGGTCAGGGCACCAGCCCATTTGCGGGTAACCCGGAGCTACAGCCAGAAACCAGTGTGAACTCTGAAATTGCTTTGTACTGGAACTCGGTAGATAACGACCATAACTTCAATATCACCTATTTCGATACCAAGTTTGACGACAAAATTGCCCGTGGCGATACCATTTTAAGCTGCGAGCAAACCGACGGTGTGCGCCCTTGTGTGAATCTGGGTGAATACGACCAGTTGGGTTATGACACCTATAGCCAGAAAATCAACATTGATGAAGTGGACATTCAGGGTGTGGAAGTGGCCGGTCGCTATCAGGCATCAACAAACTGGTCGCTGCAAGGTAACTACACCTGGACCGACAGTGAGCAAATGAGTGGCCCGCAAGCTGGCCTTCCTCTGACCAATACTGCCGAGCACATGGCGAACCTGCGGGTGAGCTGGGCCGCCCGCGACAATCTGAACCTGTACCTGCAAGGTGAACTGCGCTCTGACCGCTACCGTGGTTACGACAGCGTGATAGATAAAGAATTGTATTACGAGAATTATAGCCTGCTGAACTTAGGTGCCAGTTATAACCTGAGTGAGATGGTGCGCTTTGATTTCCGCGTGAACAACCTGCTGGATCGTGACTTTACCTCGTACAGTACCACCTTCACCGACTTAAACGGCGACGGCGAGTATGACTACGTAACCGGCCGCGGCGCGGTTAGCGAAGTGGTGTTTACTGACGACTACAACGTGAAAGACAAAGCCCGCAACTTCTGGGTTGGGATGACGGTTAGCTTCTAATGCGCGTGAATTTAGGGTCCATTCGACAGTGGCACTGGGTAAGTGCCGCTATCACGCTGGTGGGCATGCTGTTGTTTGCTATTACCGGTATCACGCTAAACCATGCCGCCGACATTGGTGCCAATACCCAGGTTACGACCATTGAAACCTGGGTGCCGGAACCGGCTTTGCAGCGTTTGCGCGAATTGCCTGAAGGCGAGGTGATGCTGCCGGCGGATTTGTACAGCTACCTGCGCGAGCAGGGCGTGGTCATGTCACGTGAACAGCGCGGGCAGTGGGACGGTGTGGAGTTTTATGCGGCCATGCCGAAACCCGGTGCTGATGCCTGGCTGGCTATCGATACTGAGTTTGCCGAGCTTACTTACGAGCGCACCACCCGTGGTTGGGTGGCCTACTTTAACGACCTGCACAAAGGGCGCGACAGTGGCGTTGTGTGGTTCTGGTTTATCGATATTTTTGCCGCGGTGTGTGTGGTGTTTTGTGCTACCGGGCTGATTTTGCTGTTCCGGCAAGGGCCGCACCGACCCATGACCTGGCCCATGGTTGGTTTAGGAGCCTTAGTACCTGTGGTGATTATGCTGGTGTTTATTTAAAAAAAGGAATTGAACATGCGTAACCTAGTAATGGCTGTAGCCGTGGCCCTGGTAAGTAACTCGGCCGCTGCGGCAGATGTGACGCTAACGGTCACGCTGCCGCGTTTGAATGTGGCCGAGTACCACGCACCTTATGTGGCTGTATGGATTGAAAATGACCGTCGCCAGGCCACTCAGGTAGCGGTTTGGTACGACATGGCGTTAGCCAATGGCGAAGGCCAGGAATGGCTGAAAGACATGCGCCAGTGGTGGCGGCGCGGTGGTCGCGCGTTAAGCATGCCGGTGGACGGCCTCACGGGTGCTACCAAAGGCCCGGGGGAACATAGCATTAGTACTCAATTAACCAGCGCTTTGGCTGACCTATCAGAGGGTAATTACACCATCATGGTTGAAGCAGCGCGGGAAGTCGGTGGTCGTGAAGTACTGCAACTGCCAATCGAATTACCTGTAAACGAACAAAAATTACCACTGGTGGTGCAAGGGCAACGTGAGCTCGAAGCCATTCGGTTACATAACTAATACCTTATTTAACAAGGAGCAAGATCATGCGTTTACAATTTATGCTGTTAACTGCCATTGCCGCCGCTGTGGTTTCAACTTCAGCCAGTGCCCACCGTGCGTGGCTGGAACCAAGCGCAACCGTACTCTCGGGTGAGGAAGCGGTGGTGACCGTAGATGCGGCTATCTCGAATACGTTATTTCATCCTGACCATTACGCCATGCCAGTGGATGACATTGTGGTAACCGCGCCAAACGGTGAAGCAATCGACATTATGAATGCAGCCAAAGGCCGCTATCGCAGTGTATTTGATGTCGCGTTAGCACAGCAGGGTACCTATAAAATCGCCCGTGCTTCGGGTGGTTTGCGCGCATTCTGGCGTGACGAGGAAGGCAACCGTCACATGTGGCCGGGCCGCGGTGAGCAGGCCAATGAAGCTGAGTTTGCCAGTGCCGTGCCAGCAGATGCCAAAGACTTAAGCGTGTCGCGCGGCTGGCGCCGGGTTGAAACTTTTGTCACTGTGGGTGCGCCAACAACCGATGCACTGCAACCGACTAATCAGGGTTTGGAACTGGCAGCTGTAACTCATCCAAATGACTTATACGCCACTGAAACCGCAACCTTTAAGTTGCTGATTGACGGTGAGCCGGCCGTTGGTGCCGAGGTTGAAGTGGTGCGTGGCGGTATGCGTTATCGCAATAGCCAGGAAACCATTAAGGTAACTGCTAATCAGCAGGGTGAAATTGACATCACCTGGCCCCAGGCGGGCATGTACTTTTTGGAAGCCAGCTATCGTGACGACAAAGCAGCGAAGCCTGCTACTGTTCGTACCGGCGGCTACTCGGCTACCTTTGAGGTGTTACCGCTGTAATGAGCGAGTGGTCTACTGCAATCGCACTGGCCCTTTGCTTAACCTGGTTGGCGTGGACCGCAAGGCTGTGGTGGCAACATCGCAGCCCGCGGCCGGCTAAAGCAGCTTTGCAACTGCCAGTGCTGGTGGCTTACGCCAGTCAAAGTGGCTCGGCGCGTGCGCTGGCCGTGCAACAGCAACAGGCACTTGGCGGGCCGCAGCATGCCAGTCTTATGGCGTTGTCCGAATTAGTACCTAAGCAACTAGCGCAAGTTAAAAAAGCGGTGTTTGTGGTGAGTACTTATGGCGACGGCGAGCCACCCGACAATGGTCGACGCTTTTATCACGACTTACGGGCATTAAGCCAAAGCCGTAATAAAGAGCTATTTAACTCACTTAATTACGAAGTAGTCGCTTTGGGTGACCGTAGCTATCCGAAGTTTTGCCAGTTTGGCGATGATTTGTATCGGCAACTGGCAAGCCTTGGGGCAAAAGCCAGCGCGCCACTGACTAAACTGGACCAGAGCCAGTCGGCACACTCGCTTCATCAGCCGGGGCCGGAGCAAACCTGGCGACTAACCTACCGGCAGCGCCTTAACACCCAAGCTGATGCAGGGCTGTTTCACTTACGTTTGAATACCCCACAAGGCATGCCCAAGTGGCGTGCTGGTGATCTGGTCGCAATCCAGCCGAACAATGATGCGTCGGCAGCACCAAGGCGGTACTCCATTGCGTCAGCCGCTGTTGATGGCGAGATTAGTTTAATCGTACGCCAACATATCACCGAACGCGGGGAATTGGGGCTTTGCTCCGGTTGGCTAACGCAGCAGGCCGCGTTAGAAAGTGGTATTAAGCTGCAGCTTATTGAGAATACTTCCTGCCATATTGATGACCATGCAGCACCGCTATTGCTAATTGGTGCCGGCAGCGGTCTGGCAGGAATTCGTGGCCACTTGGCCGAGCGAGCGCAACATACCAAGGCGGGTCCAGCCTGGCTGATTTATGGTGAACGAGCCGCTGATCCGGGGCAAAGCCTGCATACCGAACTGGCGTTGTGGCAGCAACGTGGCGTGCTTAGCACCCTGGATTGTGCGTTTTCCAGAGACCCCAAAAAGCCCGCTTATGTGCAGGACATTGTGCGTGAACAAGCAGCTGAAATAGCTGATTTTATCGGCACCGGCGGTCATGTGTATGTGTGTGGTCGTTATGAAGGTATGGGTACTGCGGTGGATGCCATTTTGCGCGAGGCGTTAGGCGCAGAAGGTTATCAACAACTAATGGTGCAAGGCCGCTACCATCGCGATCTCTATTAATTAGTGGTTAGTCACTAATTACAAAAAGAAAAGCCGGCATAAAATGCCGGCCCTCTCTGCCTTTCTGTCGTGCCAGTTATTATCAATCTGCTTCTTTTTGTAGGTAACTGCGCGTGGTTTGTGGAATGTGATCATACAGCCACTTCGCCATCTCTTTTTCTTGTGCCAGAACGCCTTCCAGGGTGGTTTTAATTTCATGCTCACCAAGAATTTCGGCGGTGCTTACCAGTACTTTGTAAGAGGCAATTTCCATACACTCAAATACATACGCACTCATAATGCCTTTCACTACTTCGTCTTCGGTCATCATGCCGGCCATGGCCTGAAACTTAGCTGTGGTTTTTGCCGCTAAATCTTTAAAGCCTGACGGTGAGGAATCAAGCCGTTTAATGCAAGATTCAACTTTGTCTTGTTGGCTTTTGGTTTCGGCAATATGCAGCTTCACCCGTTGGTGTAACTCAGGGTAGTCTTCAACGCGATCAGCCATAGACTTCAGCATGGATTCGGCTTGCTCTTCCATTGCATGCGCATCGCGTAGCCAATCTAAAAAATGTTCTCTTACGTCGCTCATGAGTATCTCCTTCTGTCATGATGAACAGCAGGCACCTGATGTACCTGCTTCGATGCTAATAAGCCTAGTTGCTGCAACAGCGTCTGCTTGCCCTTTTCGAAAGATTAACTTTAGGTGGAAAGACGTTAAGCCGGTATGCGTTTGGCACTTTCCTCGCGCGCCCACACCCGATGCAGTTTCAACTGATCAATGAACTCTGTTGCTAAAGCTCTATTTACCTCGTCATGCAATAACACACCGGCTTCGGATGGCTCGTTGGCGTTGGTTTGCCACAGGCGCTGAAGCCCTTTTGATTCACCGTTCAGCACTATCACTTTTAAGTGCTTATAGGCTTCCAGCAGATAATGCTTAAGCATGCCGCTATTGGTTAATGACTGATGCTGCTTTCCAGGCACCCAAACGGCATCAACAGTTACCGATGGCGCAGCTTGCAGGGTTGCATCAACGGCAATAGACGAGCCGTCGCTGGCGGTCACCGGGCCTAAGCTATTGGCTAACAGCTTGGTGTGAATGCCTTCTTTATGCAGTAACTCTAACGCGTTTAGCACGTCATCGGCATTGACGCCATCACTAACCAGCACCGCTACGATGCGACCTTTCACCGCGCATTCAGAGTCGGCGTACAAGCTCAGGGTGGAGTCACTGGTTAGTCCATTCACCGGGCTTGCCGGGGTCACATTGTCGTCTTCTTCGGCTGCGTTATCGGCTGAGTTATCGGCTAGCGCCAAGCCAAGATTAGCGGCGACACCCTGAGCGAGCTCGGAATCAATGCGCGCGAGCTTATCAACAATGCGCTGGCGAATGTATTCCCGGCCCACCATACCCAACTCGAAGCTGAAGGCTTCAATGATATGCTGCTGCTCGAACTTGGTTTGGCTATTCCAGAATAAGCGCGGATGCGAGTAATACTCTTGAAAGCTGTCGCTGCGTTCGCGTATTTTTTCGGCATCTATGCGCTCCGGGTAGCTCTCAAAACCATCGGCATCGGGCAGCACCTGAGTTTCGCGCGGCCAATTGTCGCTAATAGAGTTGGGCCCGTACGCGGTTGGTTCGCGATCAATTTCCATACGGTGCATGCCGTCGCGCTGATTGTTGTGAAACGGACAAGTGGGACGGTTAATTGGAATTTCATGGAAGTTAGGACCACCCAAGCGACTGATTTGCGTGTCTGTATAGGAGAACAAACGGCCTTGTAGCAGCGGGTCGTTGGAAAAATCAATGCCCGGAACCACATGCCCCGGATGAAACGCAACCTGCTCGGTTTCCGCGAAAAAATTATCAGGGTTGCGGTTTAATACCATTTTACCCACGCGTTTTACCGGCACCAGTTGTTCGGGAATAAGTTTCGTTGGGTCGAGTAAATCAAAGTCGAACTTAAACTCGTCTTCCTCGGGCACTAGTTGTACGCCCAGCTCAAACTCCGGAAAGTCGCCGGCTTCAATACTCTGCCACAGGTCTTTGCGGTGAAAGTCCGGATCCCGGCCCGCCAACTTCTGTGCTTCATCCCACAATAGTGATGCCGTGCCGGCTACGGGTTTCCAGTGAAACCGGACGAAGGTAGATTTACCGTCGGCATTAATAAAACGGAAGGTATGAATGCCAAAGCCTTCCATGTTGCGGAAGCTGCGCGGAATTCCGCGATCAGACATCGCCCAGATAACGTTGTGCAAGGTCTCTGGTTGCAATGACACGTAGTCCCAAAAGGTGTCATGGGCGGAAGCGCCCTGAGGAACATCGTTATGGGGTTCTGGTTTCACCGCGTGAACCAAATCGGGAAACTTAAGCGCGTCCTGAATAAAGAATATCGGGGTATTGTTGCCAACTAAGTCGAAAATGCCGGCATCGGTATAAAACTTGGTCGCAAAACCACGTATATCGCGCACAGTGTCGGCGGAACCACGCGATCCCTGTACCGTTGAAAAACGCACATACACTGGTGTTTGTTGACCCTTTTTACTCAGAAAGCCAGCTTTGGTGACATCGGATAAGTCATCATAAGCTTCAAAGTAACCATGGGCGGCTGAACCACGCGCGTGAACGATGCGTTCGGGAATGCGTTCGTGGTCAAAATGCGTGATTTTCTCGCGCATTATAAAGTCTTCAAGCAAGGTAGGGCCACGCTTGCCGGCTTTTAACGAATTCTGGTCGTCTGCTATTTGCGCACCCTGGTTGGTGGTCAGTGGCTGGCCTTCATTAGCTTTTCTGAAAGTGTCCAAGTCGTCTAGCTTGTCGCTTTGCCCTTGTCTGGCTTTCATCGATCCGGCTGCGGTTGGTTGTTTACCGGGTGGCATGGGCTCTGGACTTGGCTGGTGCTCACCATTGGCGGGTGCGGTGTCGCCTAAGTGCAGGGTGTCTGATTCGTTCGCACCGCCGTCTTTCCGGCGTTTCGATTGTTGGTTATCGGCATCAGATGAGTGGTTCGACATGGTGAAGCTCCTAGTCTTAAAAAAACATTGGTCGACAATTCGACCAATGCCAGGTAGCAATTCTGCTAACTAAGAGCTAAACCCTAGGCAACAACCAGAAGACCCGCAAACGGGTTGCCGGGCAACAGTGGCTGAAATACATTGGCGCGGAGCAGGCGAAAAAAGAGGCTCCAAAAATGTAGAGCCTTATGAGTTACTTAGGTAGATCCCGTTGCCAGAACCAGGGCATTTTCGGCAAGTGTAAATTATAGGTTAAAGTGATTTAGGCGGTGGTAATTGCGTTTGCCAAGGGCCTACCAACTGAGGGCGTTGCCGCCGGCATGTTTAGCTCTGTACATGGCGTGATCGGCATGTTGTACCAGTGAGTCAACGGTGCCGCCGTGCTCGGGCCAGGCTGCCATGCCAATGCTGACACTGACAACTTCTTGGCCGCGCGGCAGTGTTAACGGCTGCTGCATTGCCAGATGAATTTTTTCGGCCACGGTTTGCACCGAATGTTTGATGTCCAGCACTTTGCTGCCAGTGTCACATAACACCACGAATTCATCACCACCTATGCGGGCGACGGTGTCGGTGGGGCGAAGTATGGATTTAAGTCTTTCTGCTGCGGCTCTTAGTAAATCATCACCGCTGGCGTGACCGTAGTGGTCGTTAATTTGCTTGAATTTATCCATATCTAAATAGAGTATGCCAAAGCCAATGCCGTCGCGCTCGGCGCGAGCCAATGCAAGGGTAGCGCGGTCGGCAAATAAGGCGCGATTGGGTAGCTGAGTAAGGGAATCGGTTAGCGCCATAGTTTCCAGCCGGGTGATTAACGATTCCCGCTCCCGTTCCAGTTGCTTGCGCACAGAAATGTCCCGTGCCACACCTACCCGCATTTGGTCTCGTTCGGACCAGCGTGCGGTCCAGTGTAAGTCTGCCACTGAACCGTCTTTGCGAATGTAGCGGTTTTCAAAGTGAGTGACGTCCTCACCGCCATTTACGCGTTCGGCCACGGCACGAGTGTCCTGGTGATGATCTGGGTGCATAAAGTCGAACATTGAGCGGCCCAGCATTTCTTCCGGCTCATAGCCAAATATCCGCTTCGCGCCGGGGCTCAGGTAAGTGAATTTATGCTCACGGTCGACCACGCACACCGCATCCAGTAACAGGTCTATGTATTCCGCCAGTTGAGCAAAAGGCTGAGCATAGGGTTGAGTAAACGGTGCTTTATTCACAATACATCGGACTCCAACTTACCCATAAGTTATTCACAAGTTACCCACAAACTATGCACTTATTACCCACGAGAGAGGGTTTTAATTAAATGCCAGCCGAACTTGGTTTTCACCGGTCCGTGTACTTCCAGCGTTGGCTTTTCAAACACCACCTTGTCGAAGGCCGGTACCATTTGGCCGCGCTGGAATTCACCCAGGCTACCGCCATTCTTTCCTGACGGGCAAAGTGAGTGCTTACGCGCTAAATCACCAAACTTAGCACCAGCTGCCAATTTAGTTTTAAGTTGATCTGCTTCTTCTTTGGTTTTTACCAGAATATGTAAAGCTTGTGCGCGTGCCATATAGCAACCTTATTACCAGCATTTATTACATTGTAAAAGAAGTAGCAGATAAGTCATATAATTCTGGCTTACCCGCTAAGTTACTACACTTAATTAAATTATTGCGAATCATTCGTATTTGTAATAAAATTCGCGCCTTCCAAATGTTCACCAGTAAACACTTAAAGGGTACGTTCGTGAAACCAATTAACAAGCCATTATCTGCTATCGCTTGCGCGTTAGCCATTGCTGGAATTTATTCTACTAGTGCTGTTGCCGATGAGCCGCAAACAAAAGAAGTTATTGAGCGTTTAAAAATAACTGGCGAGCAACTAAGCGGGTATTTAAGCAAAGACCAGCAGTCTGCGTCTAAATTAGATATTTCGGTGAAAGAAACCCCACAAATGGTTACCGTGATTACCGCTGAAGAGTTGAAAGACTTCGCCTTACACGATTTGAACAGCGCGCTTGAAAACTCTGCCACTATTAATGTTGAGCAGGTTGAAACGGACCGTGTTTACTACACTTCACGGGGGTTTGAACTGAATAACTTTCAGGTTGATGGGCTAGGTTTACCGCTTATCAATAGCAACACTCATGGCCGTTTAGACGCCGCCCTATATGAGCGCATTGAAGTGGTACATGGCGCGAATGGAGTAATGACTGGCGTAGGTAGCCCTTCGGCAACGGTAAACTTGATTCGTAAGCGTCCAACCTCTGATTTCACTGGCTCGGTAAGTGCTACAGCTAGCTCGTGGAGCGGCAAACGTATTGAAGGTGATGTGTCTGGTGCCTTTACGGAATCACTGCGCGGGCGCCTGGTGGTGGTCGGAGACGACAGTGAATCGTACCTAGACCGTTATGAAAACCAAACTCAGGTGGTTTACGGTGTTGTTGATTATGCACCGACTAAGAATACCTTAGTTACCCTTGGCCATAGCGAGCATAACAGCGAAACCGACGGTAACTCCTGGGGCGCGATAACGCTGCATTATGGCGACGGCACGCCAACGGACTTTGACCGTTCAGTAAATATCGCCGCCGACTGGTCACAGTGGAATGTGAAAGAAAGCCGCAGCTTTGTTGATGTGGAAACAGCCCTGGGTGACCGCTGGAACTTGCGCGTTGCCTACAACCGGGTTCGTACCGACGAAGACAGCTTCCTGTTTTACACCTACCTGCCAGATCCGAACACTGGTCTGGATCCGGAAACTGGTTTGGGTTTATTGGGCTATGCCAGTGAGTACGATTTAGACGACAAGCAAGACACTGTTGATGCTTACGTTAGCGGCAGCTTTGATGCCTGGGGGCAACAGCACGAGCTGGTAGTGGGTGCTAACTACGCGCGTTTGGACTACGTCGACAAGTCGTTGTACGACTTCCACACTGGCAACGGCTTCCCGGCTATGCCAGCATTGCCGGAGTGGACTGGTAATACGCCATTCCCGGAGTTCACCGACGGCCTGGCTGGAAGTAAAATTGATAACACTCAGAAAGCGGTATATGCACAAACGCGTTTAGCATTAAATGCCGACACTAAAATTTTGCTCGGAGGTCGTTTTAACGAGTTTACTACCGAAGGTATTGGTTACGGCGTTGATCAGTCACGCGACGATTCGGAGTTTATTCCGTACGTTGGTGTCACTTATGATGCAACGGATGCAGCTACCCTTTATGCGTCTTACACCGAAACCTTCATGGCTCAAAATGAGCGGGACAGCAACTTTGAACGCTTACCGGCACTAACTGGTAAAAATACCGAAATTGGTATGAAAATGGACTTGTTCGAAGGCGCTGCAATGGTGTCAGCAGCATACTTTGACGTGACTCAGGACAACATTGCGGTAGGTAACGGCACAGTAACCAACCCGAATACAGGCGCACCGGAAACGGTTTACCGCGCTTCAGGTAGTGTGACCAGCAAAGGGTTTGAAGTAGAACTGGCTGGCGAATTGCTGCCGGGGTTACAAGGTAGTATTGCTGCTACCTCGTTTGAACTGGACGGTGATGACACGGTTGAAGACTATACTCCTGAGAACTTATTCCGTGGCTCATTAACCTATAAGCCAGCCATGATGGAAAACCTGAAGTTCGGTGTTAGCTATCAGTGGCAGGATAAGATTTCACGCGTGCAGGGTACGGTTGGTGATGTGTATGCCAACGCTGGTGACACCATTGTTACCACGCAGGAAGCTTATGGGCGTTTAAACCTGATGGCGAGTTACCAGTTTACCAAGGCATTGAGTTTGACCTTGAATGCCAATAACGTAACTGACGAAAAATATATCAACAGTTTATTGTGGCAAACACAGGGTTACTATGGTGCGCCGCGCAATTACTCGGCAACACTTAGCTGGTCATTTTAAGGTTTTTACAGAATGAGAAAAACGCTTCATAAGTGGCATGGCTGGTTGGGGATCATTTTTATGGTCCCCTTTCTTGTTGTGTGCCTAACCGGCAGCATTATTGTTTTTAAAAAGGAACTGGACGCCTGGTTGCTGTCTGACTTGGCCACGCTAGCTCCAACAGAGCAAGCGCGACTGCCGTTTACTAAGCTGAAAGATCAGGTTAATGCTCAGCTTCCCGGTTATGAAATCGGTAGCTGGGAAATTTTCCCGGCCGGCCATGATGAGGCCGATCGCGTGTTTGTGATTGAGCACGGCACTGATGAGTGGTCGAAAGTTTATCTGGATCCTTATACCGGTGAAGTACGCAGTCAGCCGCAGGAGCCGGGGCATTATTTAACCGACTGGCTGGTGGAACTGCACTACACGCTGCTACTGAATGATATTAAAGGGTTAGACGAGCACCTCGGCGTTATTATTAGCTTTGTATTGGCACTATTTTTGGTATTCATGGGTATTTCTGGTCTCGTTATTTACCGTCGTTTCTGGGCGCGTTTTTTTACCTTGCGCTGGAAGCAACGGATGTTGGTGGTGTTTAGTGACCTGCATAAAATGGCTGGTACTTTCGCCTCGCCTATATTATTAATTCTGGGTATTACCGGTGGCTATTACAGCGCGATAATTTATTACGAGGAATGGGTAGAGCATAGCAGTGGTGCCGAGCATCACATTATGACCGATCGTTTGTACGCCAACGATATAAACCTTGATACCATGGTTGCTGATAGCCGCGAGCGTATTGAGGGCTTTAAGCCAACCTACTTGTTATTTCCTTACGAACCAGAGTTGCCTTTTACTGTATTTGGTCGCGCTCCTACCGCCAATCCACTGCTTAGTAACTATGGCAGTGTTTCTAACTACGATGCCTGGACGGGCGACTACCTGAATACCTATAACTTGAACGAACAGGGTGTGGGTATGAAAACGCTGGACAGCTTCCGGCGTTTGCATTTTGGCACCTGGGGTGGCTTGCCGGTGAAGATTCTGTGGAGTTTTATTGGTGTTCTGCCGCTGTTATTGGCTATTACCGGCACTTACCTGTGGTGGCAGCGCCGCAGTAAGCGCGCAAGACGAACTAAGTAATTTAAGTTAAAACGTTCTTTTTAAATAGTAATATATAACGTTTTATTGCGTAAACAGTCATATATTACTATTATATATCAACCGTGCTAGTTGAGGTTGATTGTTGTTATGAACCAAACCAATGAGTTAAGTGTGCTGTTGGGTGAGTTGATTAAGCGTCACCGGGCGCAGCGCATGGGTCAGCAGGATTTTGCTACGCGCGTTGGTTGCAGTATTAAAACCTTATCGCGGCTTGAACAAGGCGTGCCTGTTAACACTGAAACCCTCTTTACCGCCCTTGCTCTGGTAGGGCAATTAGATGACTTTATTCAGCTAGCCGATCAAAAAGTTCGGGCGGCAGCGCATTTGCCGGAACGTAAACGCGGCGCTGGTGATAAAGGTCTCGACAATGACTTCTAGCGCTTACATTTTCATTGAAGGTATTGAAGACGAACCTATTGTTTGTGGGCGCTTTGAGCTGGATAGTCAGAACGATGTAGGTCGCTTTGTATATGGGCGGTCTTATCTTGACCGTGCTAATGCTTTTGCTTTGGATCCAATTCACCTACCCCTTAATGAGCAAACGCATACGTGTTTGATAAATCGTGGCATGTTCGGAGTATTCAGTGACGCCGGGCCTGACTCCTGGGGGCGCAAGTTAATGGCGCAGTTACACAACACCGCCCCGCAAAATGAACTTGAATACCTCATTGCCGGCGCTTCAATGGGCGTGGGTGCATTAAGTTTTAGCTTGTCGCGAAGCCAAACAAAGCTGAAGCGCACGCGCAACTTGGTGACTGATATTGGCCTGTTACTGCAGGGTAAGAACGCTATTTTGGCCGCCGACCAGGTAAGCGATGAGGTGCGCCAGGCATTCGTTTATGGCTCGTCCATGGGTGGTGCAAGGCCAAAAACCTTGCTGACGCACAACGGCCAGGATTATTTAGTAAAATTTAATAAGAGCGACGACCTGTTCAACGTTGCTCGGGTTGAGCACGCAACTATGCAAATGCTGGCTGAACTTGATGGTGTGAATGTTGCTCACACCGAAGTATTAGAAGGTGATGAAGATCTGCTATTGGTTAAGCGCTTTGACCGAAAAGAACAACAAACTAGCCATCATTTTATTAGTGCCAATTCGCTACTGCATGAAGGTACTGTCAGTCAGTTGAGTTTGCGCAGTTCGTATAGTTACGGGCGATTGGCCGAGCTGGCGCGTACGCATAGTGTTATCAGCAACGATGGCATAGAGCTATTTAAGCGAATGGTATTCAACGTGTTTATTGGAAATACGGATGACCACGCGCGCAACCACGCTATGATTTATTCATTGCGCAGCCGTGGCTGGCAGTTGTCGCCGGCGTACGATGTATTGCCGGTTAGTAATTCTCGCCAGCACAGTGTTGGTATTGGTGAAAACGGGCGGTATGGCAGCATCGAAAACATGCTATCGCAGGCGACCCGTTTTGGTCTTAAAGAATTTAAGGCACGCCGAATAGTGGACGAAATACGAGATCTGGTAGCCCAATGGCCGGCATACATGGCTGGTTATAAGGTTAAAGAAGGCGATATTAAGCGCCTCAAATCAGTGATACCCACCATCAGCTAGCGGCTTTAGCGTATCAACTGTAACCACATGTAAACATTGTGTAGTCTGCTTATAGTCTCCTGTAGTACTATGTTGCAGGCCTGTTACGGCTCGCAGGATGCGAGTTCGGGCTAATAACAAACACACACTGAAGGAATAATAAGAATGAAAAAATTATCCTGTGCTGCGGTAGCTGCCGTGGCAATGCTTTCTGCGCCACAAGCCAATGCCAATATTAATCCGTGGCAAGATTGTGGTATCGGCGCCATGATTTTTGAAGACAACGGCGTTGCCGCTGCCATTTCAAACTTGATTTGGGATTTAGGTACTACGGCTATTACGTCAGCAACAGTTTCTGAAGACACTTGTAAGGGAAGCATTATTGCTAAGGCAACTTACATTAATGAAAACTACGAGCAAATCGAAACTGACTTAGCTATTGGTGAAGGCCAGCACTTAAACACAATGTTAGACATGTTTGCTCCGGCAAATCGTGACGACGTTGTGGCTGAACTGCGTAAATCTATTCAATTAGACGCACAGCAACCGACAGTGAAGAAGGCAGAGGCTTTATATATGAAGACTCAAGCTTTAGTTGTTGCTGGTTAATCTCATTTGAACATGAGCAAGGCCTACAGGCCCGCATTCGTTGCGGGTCTTTTTTTGTGCGTTTTAGTAAGTATTGGCTTCGCCAATACGGCGGTTGCGGGTGCGCTGGAATCACTGGCGCAGCAGCGGCAGTGGCTGAAAGTATTGCAGTACAACGAGCACGGCGTTAGTGAAGTACAGAACCAAGACTTCTTTTTCGCGAACAGCGGTGCCACGGATGCCATGGCCGAATTAAAGGCCACTTTGGCTGCTTTTGCACACAATAACCAAGCGATTTGCCAATTCCCGGCGCGCCACATGCTTACCACCAAGGCGGGCTTAACCAACGGTTTTGATTATGAAAGCTGCGTTGACTATCAGGCCTGGCTGCGCACCAACCAAGCTGAATCTATTACCTTGGTATTTGCCGACGGCTACTTAAAGAACCCGGCCTCCTTTCATGGCCACCTATTTATTCGTATTGATTCGGATGGCAGCAATAGTGGTCACTTGCTCGACAACAGCCTGAATTTTGGCGCGGATGTGCCGCCCAACGAAAATCCGATTACTTATATAGCCAAAGGTTTGCTTGGCGGGTATCAGGCGCGCTACTCGGCGCAGCCGTTTTATCGCCATAATTTGTCGTACGGCGTCACTGAGCTGCGTACCTTATGGGACTACGAGTTAGAGTTAACCAGCGAGCAAACCCAGTTACTAGCCGCGCATTTATGGGAGCTTTCCCGCACCGATTATCAGTATTTTTTCACCAGCAAAAATTGTGCGTACTACGTGGCCAGAGCGCTGGAACTGGTGACTCAGAGCAACCTGGTACACAGCAGTGAATGGACGGTATTGCCCACAGACATTATTCAGCGGCTGAACGACTCCAACGAGAACTTGGT
Organism: Idiomarina sp.; assembly: GCA_040882145.1. GTDB lineage: Bacteria > Pseudomonadota > Gammaproteobacteria > Enterobacterales > Alteromonadaceae > Pseudidiomarina. The sequence goes on along the minus strand of JBBEBU010000003.1, from coordinate 132,055 downwards.
GCGCTCTATTACCGCCAATGAAAGTGAGCAGTCACTATTGCAGTCGCGCTTTTACCAACTGAGTTTGGGCGAGCAACAAGTGGTGCGCGATTGGGTTCAGGCAGGCGGCAAAAGCGACTCGTTTGCAGGGCTTGCTAAGGCACAGCAAAAACGCGTTTTAATTACCTTAAGTTCTTACTACTCTTTTTTAGAACGGCAGTCGCCGGATGAGTTAGTGCATATAGAACGTAAAACTGCAGTGCTGCAGCAGCTACTACACTATGAGCCGGGCAATACGCTGCCAACAAAGCTAACGGCCGCCCCGCCGCATTTAGGTCAGCCCGCGAATTTACTGCGTTTGAGCTACAGGGCCTATGATCAGGGCGAATCAGGTGTGGCGTTTAGTTTTCGCCCCAGCTATTACGACCGCCTGCAACCAGCCACCGGCAAACTGCCAAACTCGGCGCTTTCCATGGGCGACATCGAGTTTAGTTATTTAGACAACCAGCTGGCGCTGGAGCGGTTATGGCTGGTGAATATTGAGGCGCTGAATATTAGTAACACTGGCTTACCGGGCGACGGCGGCGGTTCCTGGCTGGTGCGTGCCGGTGCCGAGCGAGAGCGGTTACGGGTAACCAACCCACGCCTTGCAACTTTTGTGGAAGGCGGCATTGGTCGCGCGCGCAGCTTTGGCAGTATCACGCCTTATGCCTTTGTTCAGGGGCGGCTGCATAGCAAAGAAGCCAGCAACGATAACCATTACCTGACGATAGCGCTACGAGCGGGCTTCGATTTTAACTGGCAGCAGCTGCGTGGTTATTGCGAAGTTGAACAACCGGCTAGTATAGGGTCGTCCTGGTCACAGCAAACGGCGATTAAGCGCTGTGCTAGCTCGTTGTATAGTCAGCGCAATGGTGATGTACGGGTGGTTTTTGCAAAACAACATGATTCGTTGATTGAGCTGGCGTTATCGTTTTATTTTTAATCTGTCATATTTTCTCCAGATTAGTATAGTGACCATACCGTTACCGACTAAAAACATCTGAGCATAGGATTCGCCATGACTGAGTTGGCTAAAAACAATAATAAACAACCGCAACTAAAGCGCTCCATTGGCTTCGGCCTGTTGGTTTTATACGGCATGGGTACCATGGTTGGTGCCGGCTTTTATGCGCTTTCCGGCAAAGTTGCTGGTATTGCTGGCTTATATGCACCAGTGGCCTTTGGACTAGCCGGGCTATTGGCTTTGTTCAGCGCGCTAGCCTTTGCGGAACTCTCATCACGATTACCTCACGCCGGCGGCTCGGCCCGTTATGTTGAAGAAGCCTTTGGTCAGCGCTGGTTCTCGGCGGTAGTCGGTTGGCTCATTATTGTTACCGGGGTGGTTTCAGCAGCAACCCTAATGGTAGCCACTATTAGCTTTTTAAATGACTTTATAGTGCTGCCCAAGGAACCTGCCATTGTCGCAGTTACCTTAATATTGGGCGCCATTGCTGTGTGGGGTGTGAACCAGGCGGTTGGCACTGTGGTGGCTATTAGCATTATTCAAATTGCCACTTTGTTGTATGTGGTTATCGGCACTATGACTATGCCTGAAACGCCGTCATACGAATGGATAGAATTTGTTCCGCCCATGGAAAGTTCTGCCTGGCTTGGTATTTTTACCGCGGTATTTTTGGCGTTTTATGCCTTCATTGGTTTTGAAGACATGGTGACTATGGCTGAGGAAGTGAAGGATGTTCGTCGAACACTACCCCGCGCGTTAGTGGTGAGCTTAGTGCTCACAGCCTTACTGTATATTATTGTAAGCTTAGCGCTAGTATTAGCCATTCCGTTGGACGTGCTGGCCGAGGCCAATACACCACTGGCCGAGCCTATTCGGCATCATGGTACCTGGGCAATCGCCATTATCGGTATTGTGAGTATTTTGTCAGTGGTAAATAGCGGCCTGGTACAAATTGTGATGGCTGCCCGTGTTGCTTACGGCATGGCTGATCGTGGCTATGCTCCGGCGATTTTTTCGCGGGTGAATGAGCGTACCAAAACACCCTGGCTAGCAACCATTTTGGCGACTCTGGTGGTTGCCATACTGGCCGTTTCCTTTGAATTAACGACCTTGGCCAACGCCACCAGCGTCGTGCTGTTGTTCGTATTTGCGCTGATTAATATGGGCTTGTGGTGGTTAAAACGGAACCCCGACGATGACCAAACTGGCGGCACTTTCCGTATACCACGCTGGGTGCCGTTAATTGGCGCGTTAATATCCATTGCTGCCCTACTATTTAAGGCAGTAACAAGCTTTTAGTTCACGAAACCTGAGCCTAGTTGGCAACTGAAAAAATCATGGATGAGCTTAAATGAAATATTGGCGTAAGCACCACCCGGATATTGGCATTGATAACCCCAGATACCATCAGGTGTCACTGATTTACAGCATTCTGATTATCATGCTGGTGTATTTTGGCCTGATAGCACTGCTGAACGTCACCGTGTTTGATTCCGCCGATATTGCCCTGTATGACTTTTTGGGTTTTGTGATGGCTGGCTGTGTGTATTTGTATGTGCGCCATGGTGGTAATTTTCAGGTGGCCGGCTGGGCGGTTACTGCAGCATTGATATTTGTGTTGCTGGCCTTTATTCATTTGGCCGAAGGCCGAAATTACTCGCTGCTATGGGTAACTATACTACCGCCAATTGCATTCTTTTTGTTGGGGCCTAAATCCGGTACCTGGGTTACGGCTTTGGTATTTGCTTACAGCGCTTGGTTTCTATATCAGTTGCTCGACCAGCAAGTATCTGCCAACTTAGGTTTAGGCGCCTTCCTGAACTTTATTGAGGTAGGTACGGCGCAGCTATTTTTGTTTCGTTACTACGAACGGTCGCGTATTGAAGCTTACGATCAACTTCGACAAACCTCTGTTACCGATCCGTTAACCGGTGTTTATAATCGGCTGCATTTGGATAATACGTTGAAAAATTTATTAACCAGATCCGCTCGCAGTGAGCACTCACTATCGGTGCTGCTACTAGATGTTGACCACTTTAAACGTATTAACGACAACCATGGCCATTTAGTCGGCGATGAAGTACTGGTCGCGTTAACTCAGGTGCTGCAAAAAGGTACGCGGAGTATGGATTTAGTGGGTCGCTGGGGTGGTGAAGAGTTTCTGGTGATTTGCCCCGATGCCGATGCGAGGGTTGCATATCAAGTGGCCGAGCGGTTGCTGCAGCATGTCAGTGCTGAACCGCTGGCGCATGGAGTTTCGGCAACAGTAAGCATTGGTATTGCTACGTCTACCGCAAATAGCACTGCAGAAAGCATGCTGCAGGTGGCCGATCAATATATGTATGAAGCCAAAGCGGCTGGTCGTAACCGTATTGGTTGTGACCAGCCACAAGCTGGCTGATTAGCTGAGCTTAGTGACCCAGCCACATCCACAATGCCATGCCTATCATCATGAGGTTCTCGGTAAGCGAGACAAAGCCCAGCGGCACGTTGTTGTTGCCGCCTACACAGGCACATTTGATCTCACGCTTGTCTATGTACACCGCTTTGAATACCGAAGCGGCACCTATACTGGCGATAAATAATGCCACCGGAACCGATATCCAGTTCAGTATACCGCCCACCATCAGAATACCGGCCAGCGCCTCACCGAAGGGGTAAATATACCCATAGGGAACCCAGCGTTTGGCCAGTAAATCGTAGTTTAAGAACATGGTAGAAAACGCTTCAATGTCCTGCAATTTCAGCAAGGCCAGCACGACCATAGACAAGGCAATAAACCATTCCACTGCCTGCACCGAAATCAAGCTACCGTATATAGAGTAATTCAGCACCAGCGCGGTAAGCGCAGTAAGTGAGAATAGCGCAATAATAGGTCGATACGTTGGTTTGTTTTTGTCGCGTACTTTTTTGCCTAAGAATTTGCGAACCTCTTCATAACCGCCAATACGCTGGCCATTAATAAAGGTTTGTGGCGTGGTTTTTACGTCGTGTTTTGCTTTAAAAGCGTCAATGTCTTCGCGCGATTCCAAATGGTGATCTTCCACCTCATAGCCTTCGCGTTTCAACAAATCCAGGGTTTTTAAGCCGTACGGACAGCTGTGCTTGGGGGTCATCATGCGATACAGAGTTGCTTCTTTTTCTGATACTTGGTTTGCCATCGTGTAATTCCTTGTTGCGATTAACCTTCGATCAGTATAAATTCCGTACCATGGTACAGAGTCAAGATTTAACGTCATTTACAATAGGAAGGTTAGCAGCTGCAGCGAATGTTGGGGTGGAAACGGTTCGTTTTTACCAACGCAATAAGCTGCTGGCGGTACCGCCTTTTGTGGGCAAAGTGCGGCAGTATGGTATGCAGGACTTGCGTCGGCTGCGGTTTATTAAGCGCGCGCAACTGGCTGGCTTTTCGTTAAAACAAATTAAACAGCTACTGGATTTAGATGCCACCCATGACCGTGCTCAGGTGCGCGAGCTGGCGAATTCCCGCTTGCAGGAACTGGAGGAAAAAATTGCGGAGCTGGTGAGTGCGCGCAATGCGTTGCAGCGGCTGGCGTCGGAGTGCAAGCATGGCAGTAGCGGGCCATGCCCTATTATTGAGTCGTTTGAAGCGGGCGAACCGGGTTAGCTTGCTAGCTCGCGAAGTAACGGCGGCAATAACTCAGTGGCGCTGCCCTGGCGGTATTCAAAGCCAGTGGGTACTTGATCTAAGTCTTGGGTAATCAAATAGCACTTGGCTTCAGGTGCCGCATATTCCACTAAACCGGCAAAGGGAAACACGCTTAGCGAGGTGCCAACAACTAGCACCATGTCGGCGTTTTCAACCAACTGCATGGCTTCGTCCATATGGTAAATATATTCGCCAAACCACACCACGTGGGGGCGCAGTTGGGCCCCTTCGGGACACTTGTCACCTAATTGAATGTCTTTCTGGCCCAGCTCAAACAGCTCCTGAGTTACTGCACTACGTGCCTGGGTAATTAATCCATGCACGTGAATCACATTGCTGGAACCAGCGCGTTCGTGCAGATCGTCCACGTTCTGCGTCACTATATGCACATTGAACTGCTGTTCGGCTTTTGCAAGAGCTTCATGCGCAGGGTTTGGCTTTGCTTGGCGAACGTCTTTACGGCGCTGATTGTAAAAGTTCAGCACCAGCTCCGGGTTTTTATGAAAGGCCTCGGGTGTAGCTACGTCGTACACCGAGTAATTATTCCACAGGCCACCGTTGTCTCTGAAAGTGGCCAGTCCGCTTTCAGCACTAATACCCGCGCCGGTTAATACCACTAAGTTTGGTTTTGTAGCTGCCATGAGCCGGTTAGCGCAACACAGCTTCGGTGGCATTCCAGTTAATGGCCTGCCAGCGGCCATCGCGCTTCACCATAATACCGGTGTTGAAAAAAGTTTGGCGGCGCAGTTTTTCTTTTGGAGAAGTGGCAACCAGGGTGAAGTTTAAAATAACCGCTTCGCCAATTTCTTTAATGCGAATGTCTTCGGCGGAATACCACGTGGTTACTTCGTCGGTTGGCGTGGGTTCCTGTCCCTGTAAGCCATACATGAGCTGGGCCTTGCCGTAGCGTTGCCCGCGCGAGCTTGTATAGGTTAAGTCTTCGCCCCAGAACTGGTCGTGAACATTGGCGTTATTAACGCTGGCGCCATGCAAAAATAGTTCTAGTGCTGCGGTTATTTGTGCTTTCACGTCATTTACCTGAGCTTGTGCCGGCGCGCTTAATTGCAGGCCAAATAGCATCAGGGTACAAAGTAAGAAAGAACGTAACATAAGGATTTCCTTGTGATTAAATTCATACTTTAAGCTTATGCTAGTATGGCAGACTTAGCAGTGAACTCTATATAAATGTGATCGCAGGACTTTTTCTATGGCGTTTTATCAAACCGAACTCACTCTGGCAGCGCACTCACGCGGCTTCCATATTATTACCGATGAAGTGGTTCGGGCGTTGCCTGAGCTACGTGATATTGAGGTTGGGTTGTTACATGTATTTATTCGCCATACGTCGGCGTCGTTAACCGTGAATGAAAACGCGGACCCAACGGTTCGTCAGGATTTTGAAAGCTACTTTAATCAAGCTGTGCCCGAGCAGGAGTCCTATTATAAACATACCGATGAAGGCCCCGATGATATGCCAGCACACCTGAAAGCCAGTTTATTAGGTTCCAGTATAAGCCTGCCAATAACGAATGGGCGCTTAAACCTGGGCACCTGGCAGGGTATTTATTTATGCGAACACCGGAATCACGGCGGCAAGCGAACCTTGGTATTGACGCTGCAGGGAACTGAGGACAGCAGTAAATGAATTTACAGAATGTTACTACCCCCTTTTTACTGCTGGATGAAGCGCGTATGCAGCGTAACATTGAGCGGCTGAATGCACATGTAAAAAGCCTGGGTGTGACGCTGCGGCCGCATGTGAAAACGGCTAAGTCGGTAGCGGTAGCCGAGCGTATGTTTGACGGCGGTAAGGGGCCTATTACGGTATCGACCTTGCTGGAGGCTGAATACTTTGCCGAACACGGCTACACCGACATGATTTATGCCATTGGCATAAGCCCCGACAAGCTGGAACGGGTTGTTGCCTTGCGCAAGCGCGGCGTTGATATCGCGGTGCTGCTTGATAGTCAGGCGCAGGCTGAATATGTGGCTGCGGCAGGTCGTGAGCATGGCGTCACTATTGCCGCACTGATTGAAATTGACTGCGACGGTGAACGTGCCGGGTTACGGCCGCATGATGAGGACATTGTCAGCATTGCACAGTATCTGCATAAACATGCCGAGCTACGCGGTGTGCTGCTGCATGCGGGCGGCTCTTATGCCTGTGAAAGCGATGCAGACAAGGCGGCAGCGGCTGAACATGAGCGCGCCAGTGCGGTGCTGGCAGCAGAAGCGATTCGTGCCGCCGGGGTGCCTTGCCCGGTGGTGAGCGTGGGCTCTACACCAACCGCGCATTACGCGCAGGACTTAACCGGGGTGACTGAGGTGCGTGCCGGTGTGTACGTATTTTTCGATCTGGTTATGGCTGGTATTAACGTGTGTACGCTGGATGATATTGCCTTGTCGGTAGTCACTACGGTTATTGGACATCGGCAAGACAAAGGCTGGATAATGACTGACGCGGGCTGGATGGCGATGTCACGCGACCGCGGCACCGCCGGGCAGAAGGTAGACCAGGGGTATGGTGTGGTAGCCGACGATGAAGGTCATATCATTAAGGATTTGATCATGATCCGCACCAGTCAGGAACATGGCGTGCTGGCACTGCGCGAAGGCAGCAACGCGCGTCTACCTGAGTTGCCGATGGGTACAAAACTGCGTATTTTGCCCAATCATGCCTGTGCTACCGCTGCACAGCATAATAGTTTTTATGTGCTTGACCCACATGGCCGTGCAGGCGACATTAGTGCGGTATGGCCGCGTATTAATGGTTGGTAGGAAAGGGCTGGTAAAAAGCGCTGAATAAAACAAATAATAAAAAACGGGGAATCGAACTATGACCAGTAGCGTATTTTCGCAACTGATACTGCCGCTAAGTTTAATTATTATTATGTTTGGTATGGGCCTGTCGCTGCGGCTGGCTGACTTTGCGCGCGTGGTGAAGTTTCCGAAAGCTGTGGCAGTCGGTTTAGTGGGTCAAATGTTGTTTTTACCCGCGGTAGGCTTTTTAATTGCTGCCTGGGTGCTACAGGAACCCGCTTTAGCAGTAGGTTTGGTGTTGCTGGCGGCTTGCCCTGGCGGCACCACATCGAATTTAATCACCCATCAGGCGCGTGGCGATTTAGCACTGTCGGTTACCCTAACTGCCATTACCAGCGTGCTGACCATTATTACCATTCCTTTCATTGTCGGGTTGGCGTTGACCACCTTTGCCAACACCCAGGTTCCGGTGGAATTGCCGGTGCCGCGCATGATGCTCACGCTGTTTGTGATTACCTTGCTGCCGATTTCAATTGGCATGGTGCTACGTCGTATTTGGCCGGTATTTGCACAAAAAGTGGAACCCAAAATTAGTATTTTTGGGGCAGTATTTCTGGCTTTATTAATTGTGATTATTTTATACGAGCAAGGCGACACGCTGGCCGGTCAAATTACCAGTACCGGCCCGGCTTCATTGTTGCTGAATATCAGTATGATGTTGTTGGGCTTTTGGATGGCGCGCGGGTTTGGCTTAAATGCCGACCAAAGTACCTCTATTACCGTGGAAGTGGGTATTCAGAACTCTACTTTGGCTATTCTGATTGCTACTACGGTGCTGGGTAATTCGGCGATGGCTATTCCGGCCGCCATTTATTCGTTAGCTATGTACTTAACCGGCGGCAGCCTGATTGTCTGGCGCCGGTATAAGTTGAAGCAGCAACGGCCTTAAACCATGGGGCGGGTGCCTTTGCCTTCTTTGTGAGCCTGACGCCACAGGCTGGTAATGCGTGATGACCGCACAATTAACCAGGTGAGGGCTAACAGGCCAATGCCCAGACCCAATGCCAGCCAGCGGTTGTAGGTGGTAGCGGAGTAAATGCCACCGTTACCAACAGGTACTGCTATTTCAGGCGCTATGGGTAACTCGTAGCGCTCAGCCAGGTTTTTAATACCGATAAAGTGAATGCTGGGAATGTCTTCCCGCAGGAAATAACCCATCACAGTTTCTACCGCGTAAGCCCGTGCCGGTGCCTGGGTAATTAAGCCGGAACCAAACTGATCGTCAATACCTGGTGGGCCTACAATAGTGGCGCCGCCACCCACGTTAATAAAGGCTTTGTACGGCCGCTCAGCGGAGTACTCGCGGAATAGGGCGATACGGTCGGCCACGGCTTCCTGATAGCTGCGGGGTTCTAACAATGGAATGCCCGCGCGCTCAATACTATTGCGAATAACCTGAATACCTTCGTCAGACAAACCTACACCGCGGTCTTCAATGCCGCCAATAGACGCGGCGGCGGGTTTTAAGGATAGTAAACCGGCGTTACGTAATTCGCGTTCCATGTCCAGCCACAACAAACCCGGTACATTGGCACCCCATTGTGATGACGAGGCCGAGGCAATAATCACTGCTTCAGCGTCCATGGCTTCAATGGCGCTGTAAACGGCCAAATTCAGTGCTGGAAACGAGCCGGAAACTGTTACTGCAACGAGGTCGTCTTCTTGTACCCCAGCTTCCGCCAGCATTTTTACCGCAACCGCGGCCCAGTTCGGGTTAATGGTGGTTTTTTTCGATTCCTGACCACCGCGAGTGGTGGTTACCGAACTGTTTACGATGCCAATTAAGCCGGACCGTTGCGGATCGAACTCGGCATTAATAGGTTCCACTGCGGCCCGCAGCGGCTGAATTTTTAGCATGGCGTCGCGCATAATGCGCGAGGCGGTAACCATAGTGGTGTAGTTGTCTTCAACCACAGGGTCACGCTGTTTAATATTTTCGGCGGCCACAAAGGCCAACAGTGCCGCTACTGTTAACAGCACCAAACCCCAGGTGGGTACGCCCGATGAACGCCAGTAAACTTTGGTGAAACTACTCATTCAAACGTCTCCTTGTTACCAGCCGGGCATGCTGAATACTTGCTGTGCTTCGTACACAGCCAGTGCTTCGGGCATAATGACAATCAGTGCTAAGCGAACCAGTACAGCGGTTACGGCAAGTCCGGAAATGGTCTGCAATACCCCCTGGCGGTCAAACCAAATGGCAATCAAACCGGGAATAATGTAACCGATAATATTGGTTTCCATCACGTGCATCATAAAGCTGGAATCCAATGCGGCAACTTGTGCTTCACCCTCGCCGGTGGCACCCACCATTTCCAGTTCGGCCCATACAATTAAGTTGCCCATGAAAATATCCAGTAAGCCCGCTATCAGGTAACCGGTAAGAATCATAATAATGGTTTGCCGGCGGCCATAAATAACCGTGAAGCTGGCAATAACCCGCACAATAAAGAACGTAAGTAAGGCCGCAAACAGAGTGACCAGCACGCTCAGCGGATCCGTTAATTGCAGCGCCACATAGCCGGGAACCACCAGGCCACCAGCGGCCAGCCCCAGTGACTGGCTTAAAAATAAGGTGAAAAATAGTCCAATACCAATGGCTACCGCCAGGATATTCAGGGCAATCATAAATCTTCCTCTTTTAGAGCGCGATTCTGGAAAAAGCGCGCGACGTCTTCGCCACCGCCATGAATATTACAAACCCCAACTACCAGCGCGTTTTTGCCGGACTGTTCAAGAATGCTCTCGGTTATATCCACCATGGGAGCGCCTTCCATAACCAGCAGGCGGTCTGGGTCTAGCCCGTATTTCACCGCCGCACGCACAAACAATAAGGTACCAGTGCCCATTAAAATGTACTTGTCGGCGGGTGCCCACTGCGCGGCGGCTTCGGCCATTTGTTGCGAGCGGTGCGGGCGATCGGCACGGCAGTTAATGAGTAGTATTTGCCGGCGGTCTTTGCCATGCTTCTCGCGCATTTGCTCCCAAATGCGACCGGTAGACTCCGGGTCGTTGGCGGCAAAGGCGTTAATAAACACAATTTGGCGTTCAAAGTAGTTCACATGCAAAATGCGCATCGCACCGGCTTCGGGCGCCAGGTTGATCATGCCCTCCAGTGCCGCATTGCGGTCCACCCCCAGTTGTTCGCAAATTTTCAGTGCCAAGGCCACGTTTTCGGCGTGTTCGCTATAGCAAAAACGGCTTAGAGTTTGTTCATCAATGGCGGCTACTTCGTCCAAAGAAACCTGTTGAAGCTGACTGCTACGTTCTTTGCTGGTGTACTGGAATACGTCAATAAAGTCTTGTTCAGCGGTGAACAGGGTGCCTTTTACCGGTGTACTGCCAGCCAGCGCTAGGGCAACGTCCCGTTCACCCGGACCCATGACTTCTAAATGGTCGGCGCGGGCGTTGGTGATCACGCCATGGGTGGAGCGCACCATTCTGAGCTCACTCAAGGACTGGTATTGCGGCTGCAGCGCCATGCATTCAATAACCACAATTTCCGGATTCAGCGCAGACATGCGCTTCAGCATGCGCATTTGCTCAAGAATGTTGGCGCCGCTAATGCGGTAAATGGGGAATTCAATGCCCTGTGGGTCGGTAAGGGCGGCGGCCGAACCTGTGGTTTTGGCGCAAACGCGCTTGCCGCCATTGCGAAGGCCCGCTGCAATGAGTCGGGTCACGCTGGTTTTGCCGCGAGTGCCGTTTACATGAATACGCACGGGAATGCGTTTTAAAATAGCGCGGTGGCGTACCGATTCGTACAAACCGGCAAGAATCAGTGCCAACCACAGCGCCATTACTATAATTAAGGTTTCTGGAATAGCCACAAAAGCATCCGCCGATTGTAAGTTCATGCCCCAAGGTACTCGTCTTTACTTGGTATAGACTAGTGTAGTGCATGTTTTTTACTTAGCTTTACAATTGGTTAAATTGATAGTCGACCAATTGCGGCTATGGCTAGCGAATGACGTACAGGTTTTGATACATGCGATGGGCATAATCGTCGGTCATACCGGCAATGTAGTCACATAGAATACGGTCAGCAGCAGCTTGCCCCTGGGTGTTGAAGGCGGCTTCCCAGCGCGTGCGAGTATTATGTGGCAGTAACCGCATGGGCTCGGTATGAAAGGCATCGAATAAATCCAGCAACATGTTCTGGCTGCGGTAGCGCAGTTGCTGAATGGCCGGCTGGTTTATCACGTGCTCGAATACCACGGCTTTCAGGGCGTTTAGTAGCTGACGCTCGGCATCGGGCAAGGTTGCGTTGTAGCGCACTAAGGGGTCGGTTGCCGCTGGCAGGGTTTCACCCACGCTAATGGTGGTCACGAAAATGTTAACCAGTGCGCCAATAGCATTTTTGCGGCGGTGATGTTCCTGCGCAAACAACTCTTCACTAAGTTCAGCCATCAGCGTTGCCAGCGGCTGCGGCAGGCTTTGGCACAGGCTGTCCATATGTTCATGCCAATGGCGTTCGTTCAGGGTTCCGGTAACTACCGCGTCTTCTAAATCATGCACACCGTAGGCAATATCGTCTGCTAGCTCCATCAGCGAAGCATCAAAGGATTTATGCTGTGAGCGTTGCCATGGCGACTGCGCTAATTGCTCGGTTTGCTGAAATTGGTTGCGATCAGTTGCTGATAAAGGTTCCAGTACCCAGTCGAGTAAATCGGCATCGGCGGCAAACACCGCTTTTGCTGGCTTCCATTTAGCCAAACTGCCGGGTTTATCTGGGTTTTCCGGCAGTGACAAGGGCGGCATTAACACCGGATATTTCAGCAGCCCCAGCAAGGTGCGGCGGGTTAAATCCATGCCGTGATCCGGGTGGTAAGCCTCTAAGCGGCCAACAATACGGAAGGTTTGGCCATTGCCTTCAAACCCGCCCGATGCCAGCATTTTATAGTTCAGTGCCGCCTCGCCACCATGACCGAACGGCGGGTGGCCAATGTCATGTGCCAGGCACAGGGCTTCAATCAGATTTAAATCGGGCAACAGATAATGCAGTTCAGTCGGTGCTGTATGGATCAGTTGATTAATCAGCGAGGCGCCAATTTGTGCAGCTTCCAGCGAATGGGTCAGGCGTGTGCGGTAAAAGTCGTTTTCGCCCACATTCATAATTTGGGTTTTCGACTGTAACCGCCGAAACGCGGCTGAGTGCAAAATACGGGCGCGGTCGCGCTGCCAGGGCGTGCGAACATCGCCTGGGCGTTGACTGTTATTACCGCTACGTCTGTGTTGCCATTGCGCCTGAAGTTGCTGTGTCACCTGCTTTCCCGCGTTTGTTATCAGTAGGTGGCTATAGTACGTGACCTCACTAAGTTATGACAACTCATGCTTCAGTACTTTGCCGTTGGCATTGCGTGGCAGTTCCTCAATCATTTCAAACTGGCGGGGAAGTTTGTAGTCAGCTAACTGCTCGGCCAAAAAATCCCGCAGCTGTTTAGTAAGCTCGTCCGGCGCACCCGTTAGGGGTTCTTTTAACACCACAAAGGCTTTTACCGATTCGCCCCACTGCTCGTTCGGCACGCCAATAACTGCGGTATCAGCTACTTTTGGGTGTTGCAGTAAAACCGTTTCTACTTCGCGTGGGTAAATATTCACGCCACCGCTGATAATAATGTCTTTCTTCCGATCCACTATCCAGTAGAAGCCATCGGCATCACGTACGGCAATGTCACCGGTTTTAAGCCAGCCATCGGCGGTACGAGTGTCATCGGTAGCCGACGGGTTTTGCCAGTACTCGACCATGCAGCCGTCACCACCAATTTCGATTTCACCTGGGGTGTCTACGCCCGGGTCTTCACCCTTGTCATTTACCAAACGTATTTCGGTGTGCAATGCCGCGCGCTTACCTATAGAACCGGCTTTGGTGTCATGCTCTTCGGGCATTAACAGGGTTCCGGTTGGGCCAGCTTCGGTTAAACCGTACACGCAATACAAGGCGTTGGTGTTGAAGGCTTTGCGCACGGCTTGCACTTGCGCGCTGGACAGCGGCGCGCCACCATACACCCAGTGTGACATGCTCGTTAAATCACGCTTGGCAATGTCAGGTTGTTGAGCGGTTAGCAAGTAAGCCACCGGCGCCCCGAAAAAATGCGTGGTGCGCTCCTGTTCGGCCAAATCTAACAGTAAATCAGGCGTAAAGGTTGGCGCTACCACGTGGCTGGCGCCCACTAAAGTACCGGCCAGTAAGAATAGGTTTAAAGGTGCCGAGTGGGTAAATGGCATCAGTTCTAATAAACGGCTGGAGGGTTTCATTTCCATTTCTACGGCCATCATAGTGGCTACCGCCAGCAACCGCTGATGGTTGAATAGCACGCCTTTGGGGCGGCCGGTCGTGCCCGAGGTATACAACAGGGTACAAGGTGCTAGTTGATCGTCTAAATGATTCGGTGGGGTAATTGCATAGGGTTCCAGCAACTCAGTGTAGTTGTCCAGCCACAGCGCTTGGTAGTCGTCACCAGCGGCTTCACCACCACTAGGTTCACCGATGAGTTTGATAACCGCCGCTTCGGTTAACTGACCCGTTAGCAGCACTTTGGCGCCGCTATTGTTTAGAATATAACTAAGTTCAGGCGCGGTTAATTTCACATTAATAGGTACGGCTATGCCGCCGAGTTTTTGAATGGCGAAATAAGCCAGCACAAAGGCGTAACCGTTCGGCAAAAACAACCCTACCCGATCGCCTTTTTTCAGGGTGTAGCGCTGTTTCAGAAAGTCTGCCAGCTGGTTACTTTGTTCGTTAAGCTGTTGCCAGCTGTGCTGTTGACGCCCGCAGCGCGGGTCGTGGTCAATCACTGCGGCACTATCGGTAAATTTGCGCGCGTTACGGGCAATCAGTTGGTCTAGTGTGAGCATTTATGACTCCTTGCGAATTCGTTAGTAACTTGCAGTGTTAAGCCAACTGCGGGGTTGCGCGTTCAATAATTTGCTGTAGTTGGGCGTCGGGCGCTAAGGTGCCAAACATCAGGCCACCGCCGCCTAAGCGTGAACCACAAAATGCATCTGCAATCGCCGTAGGCGCGTTTTGCACCAGCAAGGCACCCTGCAACGCCAGCGCCATTTGCTCCACCAGCGTGCGGGCGCGGCGTTCAAAGTCACTGGTGTCCTGCAACTGCGTGCGTAGGTTGGCTACATAGCTATCCAGCCGCGAATCCCCACCCTTGGCGCGGTCCAGTTCGGTAAGCAGCGCGTTAATGGTGTCGGGCGATTTCTGGCTGGCACGCAATACGTCTAAACATTGCACGTTACCGCTACCTTCCCAAATGGCGTTTACCGGGGCTTCGCGGTACAGCCGTGGCATAATACAGTTTTCCATCACGCCATTGCCGCCCAGGCATTCCATGGCTTCATAGGCATGCGCCGGAGTGCGTTTACAAATCCAATACTTACCAACGGCGGTGGCGATCCGGGCCAGTTGTTTGTCGTGCTCATTGTGCTGATTGTCCATGGCGCGTGCCATGCGCATGGTTAACTGCATAGCGGCTTCGCTTTCCAGCGCCAAATCGGCCAGTACGTTTTGCATTAACGGCTGCTGATTCAATACCTTGCCGAAGGCTTCGCGATGAGCACAGTGGTGCAGCGCCTGCACGCTAGCCTGACGCATGCCCGCCGAGGAGCCAATCATGCAGTCGTAACGGGTCATGGCCACCATTTCAATAATGGTGCGTACACCGCGACCTTCTTCACCAATCATCCAGGCTAGCGCACCGCGCAGCTCGGCTTCACTGGATGCGTTCGCCACGTTGCCCATTTTGTTTTTCAGGCGTTGAATTTGCAGCGGGTTTTTGCTGCCATCGGGCCGCCAGCGTGGCATTAAAAAGCAGGACAAACCTTGGTCGGTATGGGCCAGAATTAAGAAGGCATCGCACATCGGGGCCGACACGAACCACTTATGCCCAACTAGTTCATAGGCCTGGCCGGAGCCGCCTTTGCCAACCGGATAAGCGCGGGTACTGTTTGCTCGCACATCGGAGCCTCCTTGTTTTTCGGTCATAGCCATACCTATGGTCAGGCCATTCTTGTGCTGGTGTTGAATGTTCCGTGCGTCGTATGCTGAGCTTAGTATTTTCGGCACCCACTGCTTGGCAATATCCGGCTGGTGCTGCAGTGCCGGCACTGCTGCAAAGGTCATGGTAATAGGGCAGCCGTGCGCCGCTTCCACCTGAGTATGCATATAATATTTAGCGGCCCGGGCCACCTGCGCACCCGGTTTAGGATCTGTCCAGGGACTGCTGTGCAGACCTTGTTCAATGGCAATTTGCATCAGCTGGTGATAAGCCGGATGAAACTCGACTGCGTCGGTACGATGCCCAAAGCGATCGTGCGTATGAAATTCCGGCTTGTTGGCATTGGCTAAAAAACCAAGCTCAATGGTTTCCGCTTTACCGGCTATTTCACCCATAGCGGTAATGTCGGCTTCGGCCCAGCTCGCACCCTCGCGCTGCACTGCTTCCTGCAGGGCTTTGTCCTGCAAGTACAGATTGTAGTTTTCCAGCGGCGGTGGCTGGTTGGTTACCTGATGGGTGTTCGCCCAATAGCTGTCTGTCATGGTTGTCTCCTTGCAACAGGGATTGCGCTCAGGTTTTGCTGGCGCCCAGGCCCTGCAGGCAAAAATTAAGTATATGGTTTATTACCGTGGCTTGATCCAGCGAGTTATCGCCCGGATGTTTAGGTGCCAGCGGTCCAATTAAACTTTCCGCAATAGCACCCACCAGTGCGGTGCTGCTGCAGTTTGCGTTTTGTGACGGTAAGTCACCGGCGGTTATGCCTTGCTCAATAGTGCGCTCGAATAGCTGCGCATAGCGGGCACGGTAAATCAGTCGTTCTAAATCCACTTCCGGGTCGACCGGTTCTGCAATCAGCGCCCATGCCAGCGTCGGGTTTTTCAACGCGCGTTCAGCGAACAGTTGCAGTGCATTGCGAAGGCGTTGTGGGGCGCTTTGTGAACCTTGCAATGCCAGCTCAACGTGGCTGACTTCGCGTTCGGTCGCCATTTGAAACACGTTGGTAAATAGCTTCTCTTTGGAGGCGAAATATTTATAAAGCGTGCCTACGGCTACGCCAGATTTGCGCGCCACGGCACTCATTTGCACCTGCCGAAAACCCGCCTCGCTAACCAACTCAGTAGCACTGGTAAGCAACTTGTTACGGGTGGCCGCCTTGCGGGCCTTCACTTTAACGGTTTCCCGATATGCCACGTTGAACCTCTGATTGGTTTCTTATATATGCTTATTCTAAAAAAGTGAACCACAGTTCACAGCTTGGATCAAGCAACCTTTATGGCTCCCTGACCGTAGGTATTTAGGGTAGAATGACGCTACCCGCATTGGAGAGTCCGATCATGAAATTATTCTTAGTCTATTTAGGTGGCACGGCACCCGGTGCCAACATTGAGTTACATGACATTCGCTTTGTTGCGGGCGAACGCATTGAAGACACCTATCAACAGTTGAAGCAGCAGTGGTTTGGTTCGACCCGGGGGTTACATCTGGATAGCTACCTGCATGTGCATCATGTTGACGGCTACAAAATTGATTTAGTGCGCGAGCCGCAACCAGCCCATGGCGATAAGCTGTATTTTGTGAACTTCGGCGGTTATTTCCCTGGCCGCATTCCAGAATTCCACGACTTTACCTTGTGCGTTGCAAACTCGCCCGAGCTGGCTAAGCAAAAAGGCTATTCCCATGTGTTAAAAGAAGGGTTAGCCAATAGTGTCGAGCCGCACAAAGACGACTTATTAGCGGTAGACGATTGTTTGGCGGTTGATTTACTCGACGGCTGGTACGTGAAGTTAACCGCCGACAGCCAGCGGCAGTTGCTAAAGCCTGACTGGTCCGGTTACGAGGTTATTGGTTAAGGCCATACTTGCAGGGAAAAAGGACGACAGCAAAGCATTAAGCGCGCTGAAAAATAACCGTGCGTTGATCCTGAAATAACACCTTCAACTGCCAGTGCTGTGCTATCCAGGCAAAGGCTTTATTGCCGTAAAACGTGATGTGCGTGGAATCTTGCCGATAACCCCAAGTGGCAAAATCCGTAGCCGTTTCCAAACTTCGGGTCATAATCGCCAGTACGCCTGCGGGGCGCAATAAGCCCACTAGTTGTTCAATAACCTGCTGGGGTTGGGCTAAATGCTCTGCAACCTCGGTGCAAGTGACAAAGTCATAAGTGCGCGTAAGCCTGGCCGGATCGTTGGCGTAATAAATATCGTAATTGCTACAACTAAACCCTGCTTCCTCCAGCATTAACGACAGCGTTGGCCCCGGGCCAGAGCCAAAATCTAAACCTTCTGCGCCAGCCGGCAAACGTTCAACCAAAGGGGTCAGGGTTTGGCTTAAAAAGGCGCGGTAACCAGCGTCGCTCGGGTCATTTTGATGCTGATCGTAGACGGCTTTTTCGGCCGCTGCATCTAATTGGAATTCGGCCGGTACAAAGATCACTTCGCAATGGCCACATTGCCAGTATTCCCGGCCTTCATTCGGCGGTTTGGGTTGCACATAAAACAGTTGTGGTTCTGCAGTTTGGCAAAGCGGGCAATGCATTCTTGGGTAGCTCCGAGTGTAAGTTTTAGCTGTTAATTTTAGCCTAACTATACGGCTATTTGCGCTTGGCACAAGCCGCAACTGGCCGTATCACTCAGACACGGGCCAGTCAGCGGCGTCTACGTCGTCAAGCGGAGTGGAGTGCTGGTGTCCTTGCCAGCGTTCAATAAACGCCTGCTGCGGGTCATAGAGTTGCGTTTGTTTGGCTAAATCAAACCAACGCTTGCCGCGCGGGTCTGCGCCTACGCCAGCTAAGTACTGCCAGTTGCCCCAGTTGGAAGCTACGTCATAATCCACTAATTGCTGCTCAAAGTAAGCGGCGCCATAGCGCCAGTCCAGTTCCAGTTCGTTCACCAGACAACTGGCCACCAATTGGCGTCCGCGGTTCGACATAAAACCGGTGGCGTTGAGTTGTTTCATGCAGGCATTCACAATGGGATAAGGCGTATTACCGCTGCACCATTTCTGGAATCGGGTTGGATAAAAACTAGTGGCTGGCGAGCTTTGTTTAATGCCACCGAAGGCAAATAGGCGCTGGCCATAGCGATAGCCATACCAATGAAAGTATTCCCGCCAGAGCAATTCAAAGTAAATCCAATAGGTGGAGTCGTTGGCTCCGGCGCGTTGTTCGTAGGCTTTTAAATAGTCATAAACCGTGCGTGGTGACACACACCCGGCCGCCAGCCAGGCTGAGAATTTGGTGGAATTACGCCAGCCGTCCAGTTCGTTGCGTACTTCTTTATAGTCGCTGGCATGGGCGTCGCTGAAGTAGCTTTGCAAATGCTCATGGGCGGCGCTTTCACCCCCGTTAAAACCGTTATCTAATCGCGCCGCAGCAGGCGCGGCATCATTGCTTAAGCGCCCGTTGGCAGGTGGTGGCGGTAGCTTTGGTACGGCTGCCGCAGAGGTCACGGTTAGGGTTTCCACTTTGCGCCGAAATTTTGAGAACGAATCTGGCAAGTCGTTGATAGGAAACGGCAGTTCTGTCGCGTTAAACAGCGTATTGCTGTGCGCTTGTTGCCAGTGCAAATAAGGATAGCGCTGTTGCAGTAACTGCCACCGGTGGCGCTCGTAATGGCCGGGATGATGGCTACTGAAAACCGCATCCATACCAACTTCCGTAATGAGTTCAGCCATGACTTGCATGGGCTGACCAACGCGTACTAGCAATTGCTGCCCCTGAGTGGCTAAGGTGGTTTGTAAGTCGGTTATCGATTGCTGCAAGAATTGCCAGCGCGCCGCACCCAAAGCTTTGGTGCTGTAGCGCCCGGGGCGAAACTGACTGGGGTCAATAATAACCAGACAAAGTAAGCGCTCGCTTTGGTTCGCTGCCTGCATTAAGGCGGGATTATCTTGTATGCGCAGATCGTTTTGAAACCAGAATAAACTCGATTTAAACATGCTCAGGGGTTCTCATTACGGCGTGAATTTGTTCAACTGACTGTAGCTAGTAGTTACGCATGAACACAGGCTTCAGACCAATAGGTGTAAAGTTAATGGACGAGAAGAAGAATAAACTGACCAACCTTCTGGGCTATCTGGGGCTGCTCCCTTTTCTGGCAGCCACTGTATTGGAGGTTATTGACGCCGATTTTCTGGGTAAAAGTGGCCTGACTTATTTTGCCAGCTACAGTGCCATTATTTTGAGTTTTATGGCGGGTACTTTGTGGGGCAAGGTGCTAAGTGCGAACGACGAAGGCGGCACTGCGGTGGCCTTTATTATGAGTAATGTGTTTGCGCTGGCAGCCTGGGCGTCACTGCTTATGGAACGCTCGGTGATTACCCTGGTGATTTTGGTTATTGGTTACGCTCTGCTGTGGTTTACCGAGAAGAATCCGGCTGTTGGGCAGTCCAACTATTGCCCTATTACTTACGGCCGACTGCGCCGCAGGCTGACAATAATAGTGGTGGTGTTGCACTTGATTGTGTTGTTCCAAACCACGGCATTAAGTGCTGGTTAGCGGGCAATGATAAAACAGGCAAAAAAAGCACAGCGCCGCTAAGCGGGCTGCGCTTTTTTATTACAGGCTACTGGGTTGCAGCCGTTGGTTTGTTTAAACCAGTTCTTTCAGAGACGACTTGCTGAATGCTTCAATGTCTTCGTTGCGACCGTCCCGAATTTTAAGTAGCCAATCCGGGTCTTGCAGCAGTGCACGGCCAACTGCAACCAGATCGAATTCACCCTGTTCAACGCGGGTTACCAGTTCTTCAATACCTGATTTTTCCACGGCTGGTTTGTCAGAAGCGAAGGTGCCGCTGATAAAGTCTTCGGTTAAGCCCACACTACCAACGGTAATGGCTGGCACGCCGGTAAGTTTTTGCGTCCAACCGGCCAGGTTAAGATCAGAGCCTTCAAATTCAGTTTCCCAGAAGCGACGGGTAGAGGCGTGGAACACATCAACACCCGCATCTACTAATGGCTGCAAGAATTCTTTTAGTTCTTCCGGGGTGTTTGCCAGTCGAGCTTCATATTCCTGCTGTTTCCACTGTGAGAAGCGGAACACAATGGCAAAATCTTCGCCAACAGCTGCGCGAACAGCTTTTACAATTTCTACTGCAAAGCGGCCACGGTTTTCCATCGAACCACCGTATTCGTCTTCGCGCTTGTTGGTGCCTTCCCAGAAGAATTGGTCTACCAGGTAGCCGTGGGCACCGTGAATCTCAACGCCATCAAAACCAACCTCTTTGGCCAGCCGAGCTGACTCGGCAAAAGCTGCTACGACATCGTCAATGTCGGCTTTGCTCATGGCAACGCCGTTTGGTTTACCTGGAGTAAATAATCCCGAAGGGCTGTAAGCTGGTGCATCATCGGCAGATTCTGATTTGCGAACGCCACCCACGTGCCATAGCTGTGGAATAATTTGACCGCCTTCGGCATGCACGGCTTCAACAACTTTGCGCCAGCCGGCCATGGCTTCGTCACCATAAATATGGGGCACATTTGGGAAGCCACTGGCACCCGGGTGGTTAATTTCAGTACCTTCCGTAACAATTAGACCAACACCACCGGCAGCGCGGCGACGGTAGTAGGCAACATTTTTTTCGTTCGGCACATTGCCCGGCGAAAAACTGCGGGTCATAGGGGCCATAACCACTCGTGATTTCAGTTTTAAACTTTTTAATTCGAACGGTTTAAATAAGGCTTCGGTTGAAAAGCTCATGAGAACTCCTGTTAGAAAATAGGGAATACCTTGTATTCGTAGTATCGGGTACTTTTGATCAGTTATGCCAGCAACAAGTTGTTCTAGCTCATAACCAAAGAATCTAGGTGTTTGGTGATCGTTTTAGTGTGCTAGCTATTATCATTGCTATAGTTTCTCACATTCGACTCATGTTAGTTAAGGTTCCAGTACAGATGCGCGATATTTTCATTATTCACGAAAACGAAGAGTGGTTAGTGCCATTGCGGGCTGAGTTTAGTAAACGCGGTGTTACCGCCAAAGAATGGTTTGTTCACGAAGGTGCCATTCGTTACGACCAGAAGCCCGACGATGCTGTGTATTACAATCGCATGAGCGCATCTTCTCACACGCGCGGACACCGCTTTGCCCCTGAGCTAACGCGTATGGCCTTAACCTGGTTAGAGCGACATGAACAAACGGTGGTCAATGGCACCGACGCCTTGTACCTGGAAGTCTGCAAGTTGTCGCAGTATGCCGCGCTGGAGCAGGCGGGGTTAACCACACCGCGCACACGTCCGGTGGTTGGGCGAGATGACATTGTACCGGCGGCGCGTGAGTTCAATCAGTGGCCACTGATTCTGAAGCCAAACCGTGGTGGCAAAGGTTTGGGGGTTATACGTTTTGATGACGAAGCTGGCCTGGCTGCTTACGTAAACGGGCCTGATTACGAAGCGCCGCTTGACGGCATCTGGTTGCTACAGGCTTACATTGCCCCGGCGCAACCGCACATTACCCGTGCCGAATTTGTGGATCAGAAGTTTGTGTACGCCGTGCAGGTGAATACCGAGGGTGGCTTTGAATTATGCCCGGCTGATGTGTGCGACATTGGTGATAGCTTTTGTCCTACTACCGAGACTGACGAACAGAGCGCCACAGCGGCACCGGCCAAGTTCACCGTCACGCACAACTACGATCAGCATGCGATTATTGCCAAACTGGAAGGCTTTTTACGAGCGGCCAACATTCAGGTGGCAGGTATTGAGTTTATTGAGACCGCCGCCGGCGACTTGTTCGTGTACGACGTAAACACCAACACCAATTACAATCAGAAGGCTGAACAAACCGCAGGTTTGGAACGCACTGGTATGGGTTCGCTGGCCGATTACTTAATTGAGCTGGCTAGCAAGTAATTCATTGCGTAAAAAAAGCCCGGTAAGCGTTGTGCTTGCCGGGTTTTTTGTTGTCAGGGCTGCTGGTTTAAATAACCGAAGCTGGTTTAGTCTTGTTGCAGCGCGTCTAGTATTTCGTCCGGTAACGGCTCGTCAATACAGGCGCTTAACGTTAATAGCAGCTTGCGTTCACTGGCCGTAATTTCCCGATCATATTGTACGCAGGCAATCCAGCACTTCAGTAACCGCTCGCTTGCTACTGGCGACCAGCCACTTAAGGTGTTTAGCGCCAGTTCCAACTGCGCCTTGGTTACCTCGGTAGCACTATAGTCAGGCACGCCTTTGAAATGGCGTTTAATACCGTGCTGATAAGCCGCTGCTGCTTCTGCGGCATCGCTATGGCCAGCATCAGCTAAGGCTCGTAAGGTAACGGCAACAGCCTGACCTTTGCCCAAACGCTTAGCGAAAGCTGAGTCGGGCAGTAACTGGCGTGCCAGTAACTGATACAAACCCCAGTGAAACAGGTCTGCGCTTTCAGTGCGGGCTTTTAAGTCTTCCAGCAAGGCGGCCTGTTCGGGTTTGCCCAACTTGCGCAGTGCGGGCAGCGCTAACTCAACCAAAGCTAACTGCTGGGCAGCGTCAAACTTAGTTGAGCCGTCGGTTAAGGTTTCCACAAAAAGGTTCTGTAGAGCTTTGGCGGCTGGCTGGGGTTGATGCAACTGCTCCAGCAATAACGCCGGAATGGCTAACGCGGCGAAGCGTTCACTGCGCATGGCGGCATTTGCGGCAGCGCCGGAATCCGGGCTTTCAGGTTGCGCATGAAAGTTTTGTGGCTCAGGATAATTGCCATCCCAACTTGGTTGCAAACGCTTAATGCGTTGATCCAGTGGTGGGTGTGTAGACATTAGTGAGAACCAACGGCTAATGGCTTGCCCGAAGAACAAATGCGCCGACTCGTCGGCATTTTTATGTTCAATTTTACTACCTTGCTGGCGCGAACCAATTTGCTTTAAGGCGCCGGCCAGGCCATCGGGGTTACGGGTAAACTGCACCGCAGCAGCATCTGCCAGATATTCCCGTTGGCGACTTACTGCGGCCTTAATTAAGTTACCGAACAACACGCCAATGGCACCCACAATCAGTAAACCAATACCAATTAACGGGCCAATATTGTTTTTGTTGTTACGCCCACGCGACATAGCACCCGAATAAATCAGCATGCGGCCCATGTGCGAGATAAATAAAATACCGGCCAGTGCGGCAATCAGGCGAATATTCAGGCGCATGTCGCCATTTAGAATATGACTAAATTCGTGTGCAACTACGGCTTGTAATTGTTCGCGCGAAAAGCTGTCGATAGCACCACGGGTTAACCCAATAACGGCGTCTTTCGTCTTATAGCCTGCCGCGAAGGCATTAATGGCGGACTCTTCCGGCAATATATACACCGCTGGCACCGGCATGTTGGCGGCTATAGCCATTTCTTCAACCACGTTTAGTACGCGCCGTTCGGTAGCGTCCTGACTATCAGGCGAGACTAATTGGCCGCCAAGCTGCTCGGCTACCACGTGTCCACCTGGGCGCAGTGACAACCATTTCACCAGCATCACGGTAGCGATAATGGCAAACACCGCCAGCGCCGTCATCATGGCGGCTTGCGGATCAATGGCAAATTCCTGCGCACCGCCACCGCCGGGCTGGCCGCGACTTTCCATAACGCCAAAGCCAATACCAATAACTAAGGTGGTAATACCAATAATGAGTGCGAAGGCAATCAGGAACAACACCACCAACAAGGTGGTGTTGCGCTTGGCTTCTTGTTGATGCGAGAAAAAATTAACCATGGCTGATTAGAACTGCACTTTGGGTGCGGCTTGAATTTCAGCACTGTCTTCAAATTCTAGCAGGCTGGCATCGGTAGCGTGACCAAACATACCCGCTACCGCAATTGGCGGGAACGACTGACGGTAGGTATTGTAAGCCATTACCGCATCGTTAAAGGCCTGCCGCGAAAATGCCACGCGATTCTCGGTAGTGGTAAGCTCTTCTGAAACCTGCATCATGTTCTGGTTCGCTTTCAAGTCAGGGTAGGCTTCCATTACTACATTCAAGCGACCCAGCGCGCTGCCAAGCTGACCTTCAGCACCGGAAAGTTCGGCCATGGCGTTAGTGTCGCCCGGATTTTGCGCTGCTTTTGGCAAGGCCGAAGCAGCCTGGTTGCGCGCATCTATAACCGCTTCCAAGGTTTCGCGTTCATGCGATAAATAAGCTTTCGCGGTTTCGACTAAGTTAGGAATTAAGTCGTAGCGGCGCTTTAATTGCACTTCAATTTGTGCGAATGCATTTTCAAACTGGTTTTTCAGTGCCACCAGTTTGTTGTAGATAGCTATGAGGTAAATAACCAGCACTGCCACAATGCCAAGTATAATCCAGCCTGTCATAACCCTTCTCCTGTTAGTAAGCAATTCGATGCTTGCGCGGTTAGGTGCGCAGGTACTTTCAACATGCTATCATTTGTGGCCATTAGCAAGTGCCTAAATCGTAATTATTTGTATGCATCCGTGTATTTGGGTAAATGTATGTAACTACGGCCTCAGTCGGACTCAACAACTTCGAAGAACTATTATATGACCTCATCTGTAACTGCCGATGGCAATTTGTTTATTCTTGCAGCCCCCAGTGGGGCAGGTAAATCTAGCCTGATTCGTGAGCTGTTGAATAAACACCACGATGGTTCCATGCAAGTTTCCGTGTCCTGCACCACGCGCGCGCCCCGGTCGGGTGAAAAAGATGGTGTGCATTACCATTTTTTGACGAAAGCGCAGTTTGAAGCGCGCATTGAGAAAAATGAGTTCTATGAGTGGGCACAGGTATTCGACAACTACTACGGCACCTCGCGTACTGTCATTGAAGAAACGCTAAAACAAGGTGTGGATGTATTTTTGGACATTGACTGGCAAGGTGCCAATCAGGTTCGCGAAGCCTACCCACAAGTGCAGTCTATTTTTATTATGCCACCTAGCTTAACGGTGCTGGAGCAGCGCTTGCGTAACCGTGGCCAAGACAGTGAAGAAGTGATTGCCAAACGTATGGCCAAAGCGCGGGCGGAAATATCGCATTATCATGATTTTGATTACTTAATTATGAACGATGATTTTGATGCCTCGCTGCAAACCCTGGAACATATTGTGTTGGCGCGGCGTCAACGAATGCCGTTACAACAGCAACGGCATGCACAAATCCTAAAAGATCTCTTGGCTAACGGGCAGTAAATCCGTATAATTCCTGACCTGTTTTAAAATGTAACGAATTTTTGGAGTGAAGCTATGGCTCGCGTAACTGTTGAAGATGCTGTTGATCAAATTGGTAATCGCTTTGATCTGATTTTGGTGGCATCACGCCGCGCCCGTCAATTGGCCATTCAAGGTAAAGATGCAATGGTACCTTGGAAAAATGAAAAGCCGACGGTTATTGCGTTACGCGAAATCGAAGAAGGCTTCATTGATGCGGCACGCTTAGACGCAGAAGAACAGCAAGCTACTAAACGTCAGGATGCTGACGAGTTAGCAGCAGTTGATGCTATCCGCGGAATTAGCTAAACACAGCTGCTCAGGCAGTCGTTGTTCACTATAGTGAGCACGTGAATTAGCAAGAATAAGAAGAATTAAATCAAGCCAGTGCGTTTCGCATTGGCTTTTTTGTTAGATCTCCGTATTCTTAAAACGAAGCCACGTTTTTTGGGAGTATTTGGTGTATTTATTTGAAGGTTTGCGCCAGCAGTTAGCCGACTATCTGCCACCTGAACAGGTGGAGCGGATCGCAGCTGCTTTTGTGGTAGCGGATGCCGCGCATATTGAACAGAAACGTCGCAGCGGCGAGCCTTATATTACCCACCCGGTAGCCGTTGCTGGCCTTCTGGCCGACATGTGGCTGGACCATGAAACTATCATGGCCGCGTTGTTACACGATGTGATTGAAGACACCAACGTTACCCGTGATGATTTAGCCGAGCAGTTTGGCGCTACTGTCGCCGAGCTGGTTGAAGGCGTGTCCAAACTCGACAAACTGCACTTTGAATCCAAAGAAGAGCTGCAAACCGAAAACTATCGCAAAATGATTATGGCGATGGTGCAGGATATACGCGTTATTCTGATTAAGCTGGCCGATCGCACCCACAATATGCGCACCATTGGTCACTTACGCCCCGACAAACGCCGCCGCATTGCCCGTGAAACACTTGAAATATATGCGCCGCTGGCGCACCGGCTGGGTATTCACGACATAAAAAATGAACTGGAACGGCTGGGCTTTAAAGCGCTGTATCCGTGGCGTTCGCATTTGCTGGAATCGCAGGTGAAAAAGGCGCGCGGTAATCGCCGCGAGCTGGTTGAGCGGGTGCAGGGCGAAATTGAACGGCGGCTGCACGAAGTCGGTATTAAAGCCACAGTTAGTGGACGCGAGAAGCATCTGTACAGCATTTATAAAAAGATGCTGCATAAAGAGCTTAAATTTGAAGAAGTAATGGATATTTACGCCTTCCGTGTGGTGGTAGATGAAGTAGACACTTGCTATCGCGTGATGGGTGCGCTGCATAATCTGTACAAACCTATTGAAACGCGCTTCAAGGATTACATTGCGATTCCGAAGTCGAATGGCTATCAGTCGCTGCACACCTCGCTGAAAGGCCCACACGGTATACCGGTGGAAATACAAATTCGCACCGAAGAAATGAATTTAATGGCGGATCGCGGTGTTGCCGCCCACTGGCTGTATAAATCGGATGAAGAAAGCGGTACTACGGCGCAAGTGCGCGCCAGTAAATGGATGCAAAGCTTACTGGAATTGCAGCAAAGCACCGGTAATGCGTTTGAATTTATTGAAAACGTAAAATCCGAGTTGTTCCCGGAAGAAATGTACGTGTTTACCCCCGACGGGCGCATTATTGAATTGCCACAGGGCGCTACGCCGGTGGATTTTGCTTATGCGGTGCATACCGATATTGGCAATACTTGCATTGGCGCTCGGGTGAATCACCGGGTCTACTCGCTCAGTAAGCAACTGGAAACCGGCCAAACGGTGGAAATTAAAACCGCACCTGGTTCACGCCCTAATATTGCCTGGTTAAACTTTGTGGTGACTGGCAAGGCGCGGGCGAAAATTCGGCAGTACCTGAAGAGCCAGGAAGCTCGCGAAGCGGCGGCATTAGGTGAGCGCTTACTTCGCGCTGCGCTTGGGGTGGTTAGCTATGACGAAATTCCGCTGAGTGATTTTGAACGGGTGCTAAAAGAAACCAAAATGGAATCGCTGGAACAGCTATTAAGCGAAATTGGTTTGGGTAACATGATGTCGGTGGCTATTGCCAAGCGCCTGATGGGTGAAATTACCAGCACCAAAGACGAGAGTAATGTAACTAACCGTAAGCTTGCCATTAAAGGGGCGGAAGGCTTACTGGTTGGTTTTGCCAAGTGCTGCCGACCGATTCCGGGTGACGACATTGTGGCGCACGTAAGCCCGGGTAAAGGCTTAGTTGTGCACCGCCGCGAATGTAAAAATGTGCGCGGTCATGAAGACGAACCCGGCAAATATTTCCCGGTTACCTGGGACGAAAAAACCACCTCCGAATTTGTGACCGAGGTGCGGGTTGAAGTAGTGAATCATCAGGGTGCACTGGCAAAATTAACGGCGAATATTGCGTCAACGGGCTGTAATATCCACGGCTTGAAAACCGAAGAAATTGACGCCAATGTTTATTATATCGATGTGGGTTTAACGGTTCGTGGGCGTAAGCATTTGGCTGACGTTCTTCGCCACATTCGTAAAATGCCTTATGTTCAACGCGTGACGCGTTTAAGGAAATAGTATGTCAAAAGTCATTATTAGTACCGACAAAGCACCTGCCGCTATCGGCACTTATTCACAAGCCGTGAAAATTGGCACGACTGTGTATTTGTCAGGCCAAATTCCGTTAGTGCCAAGCACCATGGAATTTGTCAGTGAAGATTTTCGCCAGCAGGCTGAGCAAGTATTTAAGAACCTGACCGCGGTATGCGAAGCTGCCGGTGGCAGCTTGCAGGACATGGTAAAAGTACAAATTTACTTAACCGATTTGGGCCAGTTTGCCATTGTGAACGAAGTTATGGCCAGCTTCTTTGCAACCCCATACCCGGCCCGCGCAGCCATTGGTGTT
This sequence comes from Idiomarina sp., assembly GCA_040882145.1. Classification (GTDB taxonomy): domain Bacteria; phylum Pseudomonadota; class Gammaproteobacteria; order Enterobacterales; family Alteromonadaceae; genus Pseudidiomarina. Next base: position 103,558 of record JBBEBU010000003.1, on the reverse strand, counting down.
AGAGCTTTACCCAAAGGCGCGCAAATTGAAATAGACGGCGTAATGGAGTTACCGAGCACCAACTAAGCGGTCTCGGTGGTAGCCTCCACGGTGTTCTGGCGCGACTCTAAGGGTTTGCGCCAGATAATCATAGTCACCGCCACAGCGGCCAGAATGAAGCAGTAACCCGTATGAATGCTCACATCTAACGGCGACAAGCCAAAGCTGGCGCCCATTAACAATGCCTGCGCACCGTAAGGCAGCACGCCTTGCACCACACAAGCGAATATATCCAGCAGGCTGGCACTTTGGCGTGGCGCTAAATCGCCTTCTTCAGCCAGCTTTTTACTCACTTCACCGCTCAGCAGAATGGTCACGGTATTGTTGGCCACACACACATTGGTTAGTGCGGTGAGGCCGCTAATACCGAAGGCGGCTGATTGTTGCTTGTGCTTGCTGATGCGACGGGTAACGCTGGCCACGGTTTTGGCCAAAAACGCCAGGCCACCTTGCTGGCGGATCAGCGCCGAAAGACCACCAATGAGCAGTGACAGCAGAAAGATCTCCTGCATGCTCTCGAAGCCTTTGTAAATGTCGTTGCTGAAAGCCACCCATTGGTAGCCTACTGCCACCATGCCAAACGCAGCTGCCAGCACAATACCTAAGCTAAGCACTACGAATACGTTCATGCCAAGTACCGCCAGCAGAATAATGGCAAAGTAAGGTACGCTGAGCCAGGCATTTGCCTCAGGTATTGCCGGAGCAGTAGCACCGGTGTCGTAACTAACCAGCCAAACCAGGGTTAAAATGGCGGCCGGAATCGCTATTTTAAGGTTGGCTTTAAATTTATCGCGCATCGCACAGCCCTGAGTTCTGGTTGCGGCTATGGTGGTGTCGGAAATAATCGATAAGTTGTCGCCAAACATGGCGCCACTTACCAGCACCCCGGCCAATAAGGCTAAGTCGATATCGGCGGCCTGACCTAGCCCCAATGCCACCGGGGCCAGTGCGGCCAGGGTTCCCATTGAGGTACCCATGGCGGTAGAAACCACTGCCGCAATTAAAAACAGGCCGGGTAACAAAAACGAAGCAGGGATAATATTCAGCCCAAGTGCTACCATGGCATCAACGCCACCAGTGGCAGCGGCAACGGTTGAGAAGGCGCCGGCCAACAGGTAAATAAGGCACATGGTGACAATATTGCGTTCACCAACGCCCGCAACAAAGGTATCAATGCGCTTTTCGAAGGGTTGTTTGCTTAGCAGCACACCCAAAGCGATGGCTGGCAAAATGGCAACCGGGCTTGGTAACTGATAGAAAGCGTAATCAACACCGGTTACTTGAAAATAAATGCCGGTTCCCAGAAACAGCAACAAAAAAAGCGCTAAAGGCAATAATGCACGGGCGCTGGCAGGTTCAGTCATAACTTCTCGCTTTGTTTGATTATTCATTTTTTAGACGTCCAGAAGTTTATATGGCTTAAATAAAATGTGCAATCGTCAATCTATACGCGTTGTGCTTTCGTTAAGGTACACTATTCGCTAAGAAACCCAAGAATACACAGGAATTTATATGAGTCCGGAAGAGTTACACCTACAACTACGTAATTTACGCCCTGAAGATTACCCGCAACTACGCGATTTAATGGACGTGGTGTATCCAGACATTGGTGGCGCCTGGGGCGAACACACTATTTTAAAGCTGACCAAAGAGTTTCCAGAGGGCCAGTTGTGCCTGGAAGATAACGGCAAAATTGTTGGCGTGGCATTAACCGTAAAGGTTACCTATGCACGGTTCAGTAACCCGCATACCTACGACGACTTAATGGATAAGCGCGAAAATATTCTGAACGAGAAAAAAGGTGATGCACTGTATGGCCTGGATGTACTGATTCATCCGGACTACCGCGGTTACCGTTTGGGTCGACGTTTATACGATGCGCGTAAAGAGCTGTGTCGACAGTCCAACCTGCGCGCCATTTTAGCCGGTGGCCGTATTGTGAATTATCACAAAGTGAGCGACGAGCTAACCCCGGGTCAGTACATTGATAAAGTACAGAAGCGGGAAATTTATGACCCGATTCTGACCTTCCAGTTAGCCAACGACTTTAATGTAAAACGCCTACTGGGTAAGTATTTACCGGAAGATAAGCGTTCTAAAGGTTTTGCGACGTTGCTGGAGTGGAACAACTTTTTATTTGAGCCTTCCAACAACGTGCTTACCACCCGTATTCGTAGTGTGCGCGTGGGTGCTATTCAGTGGCAGATGCGGGAAGTTGATTCGGTGGAAGAAATGCTACGGCAGGTGGAATACTTTGTCGATGCACTATCGAGCTACCAAAGTGACTTTGCGGTGTTCCCGGAGTTCTTTAATGCGCCGCTCATGGGCTTAACGGATCAAAGTCAGCAAATGGATGCGATCCGTTTTCTGGCCGGTTACACCGAGCGCTTTAAGAAAGAAATGTCACAAATGGCGGTTAGCTATAACGTGAACATTATCACTGGCTCCATGCCGTTGCAGGAAGACAACACCATTTATAACGTGTCTTATTTATGTCGCCGCGATGGTACTGTGGAAGAGCAACGTAAGCTGCACGTAACCCCGCACGAAAAGCGCGACTGGGTTATTGAAGGTGGTGACAAAGTGCGGGTGTTCGATACCGATGCCGGCCGCGTTGGTATTTTGATTTGTTACGACGTGGAGTTTCCTGAGCTTGGCCGCTTAATGGCTGCCGAAGGTTTGGAAATTCTATTTGTGCCATTTTGGACTGACACCCGTAATGCTTATTTAAGGGTGCGTCATTGTGCGCAGGCACGTGCAGTTGAAAACGAGTGCTATGTGGTAATTTGCGGCAGCGTGGGTAACCTGCCTCAGGTGGAGAGTTTAGACGTGCAGTATGCGCAGTCTGCAGTATTTTCACCTTCGGACTTTGCGTTCCCATACGACGCTATTATGTCGGAAACCACGCCGAACACCGAGCAGCTTATTTTCTCGGATTTAAACCTGGACGAACTGCGGTACCTGCATCACGAGGGTTCTGTGACCAACTTAAAAGACCGTCGTACCGATCTTTACGAGGTGGCGCGCAAATTTGCCTTAACCGATTCCAACAGCTAGTTTGAAGTCAGCTAAAAATAATAACGACCAAACAATGAGGAAGCATTTATGGCCAGCGTTAAGCTGATTGAATCAACCGAAGAAGCCTACCAGTATCCGCTGCTGATCAAGCAGTTGCTGCTGTCCAGTGAACGTTATGGTGGCGACCGTGAAATTGTCGGCGGCAATAACGGCAAGCGTTATAGCTACACCGAGTTTAACCAGCGCGTTCGCCAGTTAGCCAATGTGCTGACCGCCGCCGGTGTTAAACAAGGCGACACTGTGGCGGTACTGGATTGGGACACGCCACGGTATCTGGAGTGCTTCTTTGCCATTCCGATGCTGGGCGCGGTATTACACACGGTCAACGTGCGTCTGGCGCCAGAGCAAATTGTTTACACCATGAACCACGCCAAAGACGATTTGGTATTAGTGCATGACGACTTTTTGCCGCTAATAGCACAGGTGAAAGACCAACTGGAAACCGTGCACGGCTTTATTCAGTTAAGCGATGAAGAGCAACCGCCAGCAGCGCCTTTAGAAGTGATTGGTGATTATGAGCAATTGATGATTAACGCCGACACGCATCACGAGTTTCCAGACTTTGATGAGAATGCGATTGCCACGACCTTTTACACCACAGGTACTACCGGCAATCCAAAAGGCGTGTTCTTTACGCACCGGCAGCTAGTGCTACACACCCTGGCTTTGTCCGCAACCACCAGCATGAACACCCAAATGCAGTTGTTGCAGTCAGAAAGCGTGTATATGCCCATAACGCCAATGTTCCATGTGCATGCCTGGGGTGTGCCTTATGTGGCCACTATGCTGGGTTTGAAGCAAGTATATCCGGGTCGTTATGATCCGCCGCAGTTGTTAAAGCTGTTTGTGACCGAAAAAGTAACCTTCTCGCATTGTGTACCTACCATTTTGCAAATGGTGCTAAGCAGCGAAAAAGCCAAAGATATCGACTTCAGCGGCTGGCAAGTATTGCTGGGTGGCAGTGCAGCTACCGAAGGTTTAGTAAAAGCTGCAACTGAGCGCGGCATTGATGCTTATACCGGTTACGGGTTGTCGGAAACCTGTCCGTTGCTGTGCACTACCTGGTTGCAGGACGACTTTGCTAATCAAAGTGGCGATGAACAGGTGAAAACCCGCACGCGTACCGGGGTTCCTGTGCCGCTAGTGGATATGAGCATTTTAGACAGCAAAGGCCAATTCTTACCGCACGACGGCGAGGCTATGGGTGAAGTAGTAGTACGTACCCCATGGTTAACTCAGGGTTACCTGCATGAGCCGGACAAGAGTAAAGAGTTGTGGCAGAACGGCTGGTTGCATACCGGCGACGTAGGCACCATTGACGGCAATCAGGTACTGCAAATTCGCGACCGTATTAAAGACGTGATTAAAACCGGTGGTGAGTGGGTTTCTTCACTGGATTTAGAGAACCTGATTAGTCAGCATCCGGCGGTTGATTTAAGCGCCGTGGTTGGCTTACCCGATGCGGAATGGGACGAGCGTCCGCATGTAATGGTAACCCTGAAAAATGCGGGCGACCTGAGCTTAGATGACATTCGCGATCATCTGCAGCCATTTATAGATAAAGGAATGATTGCCAAGTGGGCAGTACCGGATTCAGTAACAGTGGTTGACGAAATCCCACGCACCAGCGTGGGTAAAATTGATAAGAAAGTGATTCGTGAGCAGTTAAAGAAAGACTAGTAGCTGCTCTTGTCGCTAGTAAAAAAGGCCGCAACACTAAGGTGTCGCGGCCTTTTTATGTTAGTAACTGGCGATCAGGCAGCCAGCAATAACCGGCACCACTGACTGGCGTCCAGATACAGCTTGCCCAAGTCCAAGTCATTCAGGTTCTGGGCAGACATTAAGGTGTCTACCTGATCCCAGTCGGCTTGTTCGTAGGCCTCAACAGTAGCCAGCATCCGGCCAATTTTGCCGGAACGTTCGGTTAAAGCTTCGTTTAGCTCCGGTGCCAATGGCAGTCGCGCCAGAATGTCATCCAAAGGTTGCTGCAAAATCACATCAATTAAACTCAGCATACCCACCATAAAGGCCGATGAACCATCGCGGCGTTCTTCCCCGTTTTGTAAAATCAGTTCCATAAAGCGGGCCCGGGTAAGCGATTTAATGTTGAGCTCTTCCGGTTGGTCGCTCGACACATTGGCTAAAATGACCAAGGCCAGATATTTCTTTACTTCGGCTTCGCCTAAATACGCCAGCGCATGGGAAATATCCCGTACCTGTGTGCGGAGGCCAACAGCCGGGCTATTCACTAGTTTTAATAAGCTGTAGGTGAGCGACAAGTCGGCCTGAATAACCTTCGCTAGTTTTTTAAAGTCCAGCTCCGCTTTAAAGACTTCGCTCATTAAGCTCAACATGCTGGCTTTTTGCGGGCTTAGCGACTGCCGCTTAATAATTTCCGGACGTTCAAAGAAGAATCCCTGAAAGAAGTCAAAGCCAAGCTCTTTACAGGCATCGTATTCGTCCTGAGTTTCCACGCACTCAGCTAGCAGTGGCAAGCCACGCTCTTTAAACCAGCGTAAACGCTTTTCTAAATTCAGGCCGTGGTCCTGAATATCAATTTTAACCAGATTAATGTTCGGCATAAGCTGTTGCCAGCGGTCCGAAAAGTCATGGTCATCTAAGGCAATCCGGTAGCCATGACGCGAGGTCATATCGCAGGCCTTGCGTAGCTCCGGACTTATATCCACGGTTTCCAGCAGTTCAATCCAGACATGCTTGGAATCGAGGAAGTTGGGGAATTTGTGAATAATAGTGTTGGCGTGAAAGTTGATAAACGCCTGCTTACCTAAGCAGACGGTATCAATGTCACCAATCAAATGCTGTTGTAGCAATAGCTGAGACGTGGCTTCATCCGGATGCAAATCCGGAAACACGTTTTCGTCGCTATTGCGAAACAACAATTCGTAGCCATAAACCTGTAGTGAACGATCAAATATAGGTTGTCTGGCTATATAGGAGTAGTACATGACTGTTAGCCATCCCTGCCGTAATCTAGCGCCCAATTGATGTATAAATTGGTGCCGGTTTTCAATGCATCTTCATCCACATAGAATAACGGCGAATGGTTGCTCGGTGCTTCAGCTGGATTTTCGCCCGGTGGTGTGGCACCTAAGAACACAAACATACCAGGTACTTCCAGCGCGTAAAACGAGAAGTCTTCGGCACCGGTAATCAGCGGCATTTCAACCACTTTTTCAGCACTGGCAACAGCTTCTACGGTTGGCAGCATTTTGGTCACCAAATCGGCATCGTTCATGGTTACCGGGTAGCCTTCGTTAATATGCACGTGTGCTTGGGCACCATTAGTAACAGCAGTGCTTTCGGCGGTATGGGTTAACTTGTCGAAAATCTGCTGGCGAATACCCATGTCGAAGTTCCGAATGGTACCAATTAAGGTTACTTCGTCAGGAATAATGTTGTTACGCACACCACCTTCAACAATACCGAAAGAAACTACAGCTGGCGCCTTGGTAATATCTACCTGACGGCTCACAATCGTTTGGGTGTTATTAATAATTTGTGCGGCGGTTACTATTGGATCCACGCCACCCCATGGCCGCGAACCATGTGTTTGACGACCTTCTACGGTAATCTCAAAAGTGTCTGACGACGCCATTAACGGACCTTTGCGGTAACCAATAACGCCGGTGTTCATGCCTGAAGTAATATGAATACCAAACGCCGCTTCTGGCTCATACTTGGTAAACAAGCCTTCTTTAAGCATTAGCTCAGCGCCACCTTCTTCACCTTCAGGCGCGCCTTCTTCGGCAGGCTGGAAGATAAACAGAATGTCGCCGCGTACGTTTTCACGATTCTCGGTCAGGTAAGTAGCCGCACCCAGCAACATGGCAATGTGGGTGTCGTGGCCACAGGCATGCATAACACCTACTTCGTTGCCGCGATATTCTGAGGTCACTTCTGATTTAAACGGAACATCGGTGCGCTCAACCACTGGTAAGGCATCAATATCAGCCCGCATAGCAATGGTTGGGCCTGGTTTGCCACCTTTCAGCAACGCCACAACGCCGGTATGCGCAATGCCGGTTTCCACTTCCAGCCCTAAACTTTTAAGGTGCTCGGCAATTTTCTCGGCAGTTTTAAATTCGCGGTTGCTAAGCTCTGGATACTGGTGGAAATCACGTCGCCACTCAATGACCTGTTGTTCAAGTTGGTTAGAAACGGATGCTTTATCTTGCGCTAATGCCGGACTTGTATAGGCGAATACTGAGCTGCCTATGGCAAGTGCAAGAACGCCGAAACGGCGCGCAATAACTGGGGTTTTAAGACGTAATCTCATAGCTTGATGTCCTCTTAATGTTGCCCTTGAGTATGTCAGGGCTTAGTGCGTTCAGCAATAGCTGGCCATGACAACTGCCATGGTTTGTTGATTTCTTGTTGTTCCAGCAGAGGTGTTAGCGCTGCAAAGTACTCCTCGGCCTCTGGTGGTCTTACCAATTCAATAAGTTCGTGCTGATACTGAAACCGCAGCGCATAAGCATGCAAGTGTAGCCGTTCAGTTTTATTGCTATCAGTAGCACCACCATAACGCGTATCGCCCACAATAGGTGCGCCAATACTTTTTAAAGCCACTCGTAACTGATGCGTTCGCCCAGTCAGTGGGCGTAACAGGTAGCCGCGATAGCCAGGCGCATTGGGTAGGGCATAACTAAAAAACTGAGTGCAGGCAGGATTATTCGTCGATTTGCTAAGTTTCCAGTTACCGTTTCTTGCCTTTGCCATATCACCGCGTACCCAGCCTTGTTTCTTTTTGGGCTTACCTGCGGCTACGGCGACATAAAATTTTTCCAATTGATGCTGTTCGAACAGTTTGCCAAAGTTAGCCGCGGCGTGGCCGCTGCGCGCCAGGATTAACAACCCCGAAGTGCCGGCGTCCAGACGGTGTACCGGCCACAATGGTTCATCAAGTTGCGTGCTTAATTGCTGCACCAGACTTTGCTGACCATGCTGGCTATGCATATGACTGCCGGCGGGCTTATCCACGATAAAAAAATCAGCATGTTCAATAAGCACCGGGATCGGCATTTTTTGCTCCTTGCAGCGGTGACGTGGCTTAGCAAATATCGTTATACTGGCACAACTTTGAGAAATTACACAGGAAATGAAGTTGCCCCATGTCGCCTGAACGTTTTGCGCGAATTAATGCGCTGCTGGACACACGCCAACCGGACTTAACCTTATGTTTAGAAGGTGTGCATAAAAACCATAATTTGTCGGCTGTGGTTCGTACCGCCGATGCCGTTGGTGTGCATGAAATGCACGCGGTGTGGTTTGATCGTAAAGGTCGGGTTGCAGGTGGCACGGCTATGGGTAGCCAGAACTGGGTGCGGGTGCATCATCATCAGCAACCCACCAGCACCAAAACCTTGCGAGATCTGCAAGCGCAGGGCATGCAAGTGTTAGTGACACATTTGTCTGACACGGCGGTGGATTTTCGCGACGTGGACTATACCCGCCCAACCTGTATTGTGATGGGGCAGGAAAAGCATGGTGTTAGTGCTGAATCTATTGCGGCTGCCGATCATCAAATAGTAATTCCCATGGTCGGCATGGCGCAATCACTGAATGTGTCGGTAGCTGCTGCGGTGGTTTTGTATGAAGCCCAGCGGCAACGTGAACTAGCGGGTATGTATGCAGCACCACGATTAAGCGCGGCCGAGCGCCACCGGGTGTTATTTGAAGGTGGGCATCCTATTTTCGCCAAACTATGTCGGCAAAAGAATATTCCGTATCCAGATTTAGATGAGCAGGGGCAAATTATGGCTGATGAGGCCTGGTGGCAACAAATACGGCTGGCACAAAAATGACCGGCAAAGTGACTCAAAGCCAATCCGCTTTTGAGTCGGGTTTGCATAAAATTCCGTTAACCGCGCTGAAAGGTGTTGGCCCTAAGGTGGTCGACAAACTGGCTAAGCTTGGGCTGGTCAGTGTGCAGGATTTGTTGCTGCACTTGCCGTTGCGCTATGAAGATCGCTCCCGCGTATATCCTATAGCGCAGTTGCAACAAGGCACGTCGGCTACCGTGATTGCCGAAGTGATTAGTGCCGACATTACCTATGGTCGCCGGCGCATGCTGAATGTGAAGGTAAAAGATAACAGTGGCATGCTAACGCTGGTGTTTTTTCAGTTTAGCGCTGCCCAGTTAAAGCAATTCACCGCTGGTCAGTCGTTGTGGGTATTTGGTGAGGCACGCCGCGGCCTGCAAGGTCCGCAAATGGTCCACCCGGAATATAAAAGCTACGACAGCGGTCAGGAAATCCCCCTGGAAGACACACTGATGCCGGTTTATCCCACTACCGACGGAGTGCATCAGGCAACCTTGCGCAAATTGAGCGAGCAAGCGTTAACTTTCTTAAATGCGCAGGCATTGCCGGAACTGTTGCCCGCAAGCCTGCAGCCGCAAGGGTTAAGTTTAGTCGCAGCTATTCACACCTTGCACCGGCCGCCGCTGGATGTGTCGCTGATGCAGTTGCTCGATGGTAGTCATCCGGCGCAGCAACGGCTTGCTACCGAAGAGCTGTTGGCGCATCAATTAAGCTTGCTGCAACTGCGGGCGCAAAAACAATCGCATCAGGCTCGCGCCTTGCCAGCTACCGGCCAGTTGCAACAAGATTTTCTGGCGCAGTTGCCATTCAAACCTACCGGTGCACAGCAGCGGGTTATAGCCGAAATACAACAAGATTTAGCGTTACCTATGCCCATGATGCGCTTAGTGCAGGGCGATGTAGGCTCGGGCAAAACCTTAGTCGCCGCACTTAGCGCCTTAACCGCTATTGCCCAGGGTTATCAGGTGGCGTTAATGGCACCTACCGAACTGCTGGCGGAGCAGCATGCACTAACCTTCCGGCAATGGTTCGAACCCCTAGGTATACAGGTGGGTTGGTTAGCTGGCCGGCAAAAAGGCAAAGCCCGGGAGCAGGCATTAGCCGCTATTAAAACCGGTGAGGTGCAGTTGATTGTGGGTACCCACGCCTTGTTTCAGGCTGAAGTGCACTATCAGCAGTTGGTGCTGGTGATTATTGATGAGCAACACCGTTTTGGCGTGCATCAACGCTTAGAGTTGCGTGAAAAAGGTGTGGAACAAGGGTTTCAGCCACACCAGCTGATTATGACGGCAACGCCTATCCCTCGTACTTTAGCCATGACCGCCTACGCTGACTTAGCCACTTCAGTGATTGACGAATTGCCCCCCGGACGTACGCCGGTAACCACAGTTGCTATTCCTGATACGCGGCGCGACCAGGTGATAGAGCGGGTACGCGAAGTTTGTGTAAATGATAAGCGCCAGGCCTATTGGGTGTGTACCTTAATTGAAGAGTCCGAGGCCTTGCAGTGTCAGGCTGCCGAAGACACCGCCACCACCTTGCAAGAACTGCTACCGGAATTGAAAGTAGGCCTGGTGCACGGACGCCTGAAAAGTGCTGAAAAAGAAGCGGTGATGCAGGCGTTTAAAGCCAATGAACTGAACTTATTAGTGGCCACCACGGTAATAGAGGTAGGCGTGGATGTACCCAATGCCAGTCTGATGATTATTGAAAACCCTGAACGTTTGGGGCTGGCGCAGTTACACCAGTTACGTGGCCGCGTGGGGCGTGGTGCAGTGGCCAGTCATTGTGTGTTGTTGTATCACGCTCCTTTGTCCAAAACCGCCACCCAGCGGCTGGGTGTGCTGCGCGACAGCAACGATGGTTTTGTGATTGCCCAGCGCGATTTAGAGTTACGTGGGCCGGGCGAGTTGCTGGGCCAGCGACAAACCGGTTTAACCGAAATGAAGGTGGCGGATTTAGTCAAACACGCCGACTTATTACCGCAGGTACAAGCGCTGGCACAACAGCTATGGAGTGACTATCCGCAGCAGTCACAAGCCTTAATAGAACGCTGGCTGCCACGCCGCGATATCTACGCGCAGGCATAGGCAAAGCGGCTATCTTAAAGTACACTAACAGCAAGTAAAAAAGCTCACGACCACGGGATTCAGGATGACAGAAAAAGCCTCCGATACGATTGATTTTGGCTATAAAAAAGTAGCTAAAAATGCCAAGCAAGGGCTGGTTGCCGATGTGTTTCATTCGGTGGCGGGCAAGTATGACGTGATGAACGACGTGATGTCATTTGGTATTCATCGTTTATGGAAGCGTTACACCATTGACTGCAGCGGCGTTCGTGCCGGTCAGAAGGTGTTGGATATTGCCGGTGGTACCGGCGATTTAACCGAACAGTTTTCGCGGCGGGTAGGTGCAGCAGGCGAAGTGGTGCTGGCCGACATTAACAACTCGATGTTGAGTGTGGGTCGAGACCGTTTACGCAACCGCGGCATTGTTGGCAACGTGAGCTATGTGCAGGCGAATGCCGAAGAACTGCCGTTTGCCGATGACAGCTTCGATATTATTACTATTGCCTTTGGGTTGCGTAATGTGACTGATAAAAGCAAAGCTCTGGCATCCATGCTGCGCGTGCTTAAGCCAGGTGGGCGGTTGCTGGTACTGGAGTTCTCTAAGCCAACGCATGACATGTTAAATCAGGCGTACGATTTCTACTCGTTCAACGTGCTGCCGAAAATGGGGCAGTTGATAGCGGGCGATGCCGACAGCTATCAGTATCTGGCGGAATCGATTCGTATGCATCCGGATCAGGACACCTTGAAAGGTATGATGGAAGCCGTGGGTTTTGAGCAGGTGAGTTACGATAATTTAACCGGCGGCATAGTAGCATTGCATCGCGGATACAAATTCTGATGCGCTTGCTAAGCCTGGTTCCATTACTACTGATTGAACGTTGCCTGAACGACTTGCTGGCTTTAGATGACGCCAGCACGGAACGGTTGCAAAGCCTGCAAGGCAAGCGTTTACGACTAGAGCTGGAAGAACTGGGTCAGCCGCTTACGGCGGCGGTGCACGCTGAGCAAGTGGTGTTATCAAGCGCCGATACTGACAGCGTAGATTGCACCATTCGCACCCGCCTGGCGGTACTGCCTGAATTGCAGGACACCGCTAACATAACCCGCTTAATGAAAGCCGATGCGCTGGATATTGATGGTGACATTATGCTGGCGCAGCAATTTAGCCAGTTATTTCTGCAGCTGGATATTGATTGGGAAAGCCAACTGGCACAACGTATTGGCGATGTTCCCGCGCACTGGCTTGGCACCATATTTAAACGCAGCCAAAGCTGGCTGAAACAGCAAACCAAGGATCAGCAGCAGTGGTTAAAAGAAGTGCTGGTTGAAGAACAGCGGGTGCTGGTAGGTAAAACGGAATTCGATATTTTCAAAGCACAACTGCAGGAATTGCGGGCCCGGATAGATCGTCTTGAGCGCCGCCGGCGCGAGCAGGAATCGTCTTAACATGCGCATACAACGGCTTTACCAAATTACCAAAACCTTTCTGAATTATGGCCTGGACGATCTGGTGCCGGCTCGCTGGTTGCCCTGGTCGGTTCGTATTGGCCGCCATTTATTGTTTTGGTTAGGGAATAAGCATAAAGAAAAACCACCCGGCGCTCGCTTGCGGTTGGCGCTGGAGTCATTGGGTCCGGTATGGGTGAAGTTTGGTCAAATGCTGTCAACCCGGCGCGACTTGTTACCACCAGAAATTGCTTTAGAACTGGCCATACTGCAGGACAAAGTGAAGCCGTTTCCTGGCGATCAGGCGCAACTAATTATTGAGCAGGCGCTGGGGTTGTTAAGCATCAAGGAAGCTTTTGCCGACTTTGACCAAACACCGCTCGCCTCGGCCTCCATTGCGCAGGTACACACTGGCGTACTGACCGATGTTGAAGGTATTGAGCGCGAAATCATCGTGAAGGTGATACGCCCGGATATCCGCAAAACCATCGATGCTGATTTAAGTTTAATGGAAACGCTGGCGCAGGTGCTGGCGCGACATTTACCAGATGGGCGTCGCTTAAAGCCGCGTGAGGTGGTGAAAGAATATCGCAAAACCTTGCTGGATGAATTGAACCTGGCGCGAGAAGCTGCCAATGCGATTCAGTTGCGGCGCAACTTTGAAGGCTCCAAACTGCTTTATATTCCGGTGGTATACAGTGATTACAGCCGTGAAAATGTCATGGTTATGGAGCGCATTCACGGCATTCCCATTAGCGATGTAGACGCTTTGCGCGCTAATGGCGTGGACATGAAACTACTGGCTGAGCGCGGTGTTGAAGTGTTCTTTACGCAAGTTTTTCGTGACAGTTTCTTTCATGCCGACATGCACCCGGGTAATATTTTTGTATCACCCGAAAACCCCGATGACCCACAATATATCGGCATCGACTTCGGTATTGTTGGTACTTTAAATCGCGACGATAAACGTTACTTAGCCGAGAATTTCCTGGCGTTCTTTAATCGTGATTATCGCAAGGTTGCCGAGTTGCACGTGGATTCAGGCTGGGTGCCGGCGCATACCAATATTGAAGATTTTGAATCGGCTATACGCACCGTGTGCGAGCCGATATTCCAAAAGCCACTGGCAGACATTTCATTCGGTCATGTGTTGGTGAACCTGTTTAACACCGCCCGGCGCTTTGAAATGGAAGTGCAGCCACAGCTGGTGTTACTGCAAAAAACCTTGCTTTACGTGGAAGGTTTAGGGCGTCAGTTATATCCTCAACTGGATTTGTGGAAAACCGCGAAGCCTTACCTGGAAAGCTGGATGCATGAGCAAATTGGCTGGCGTAAGGTATTAAGTTCAGTCAAAGAGCACGCGCCCTACTGGGCTGAAAAATTACCTGAAGTACCTACTTTGTTGTACGACACGCTGCATCACCAGCGCAGTTTTCAGCAACAACAGGTAAACTTAATTAAGCTGTTAACCGTGCAACAGGAACGCGCGGCAACCAGTCGCTGGTGGACACTATTGGCTGGCGCTATGCTAGTAAGTGCTACCCTGTTATTTGTGCACTTAAAACCCTGGTGGCCGAGTGCAATTGCCTTCGGGTTAACCGTTGGTTTCGCCTGGAAAGGTTTTCATAGCCGCCCGGATTCGACCGCAAAATAGCCCGCAACTAGCGACGGGCACTTTTACATCATTATAGGAAACAGAACTATGGGCATAAGCATTTGGCAACTCCTGATTGTGTTGGCAATTATTGTCTTGTTGTTTGGAACCAAAAGGTTGCGCAATATTGGCGGTGATTTAGGCAATGCGGTAAAAGGCTTTAAGAAAACCATGCAGGATGACGACAAGGACTCCAAAGCGCAGAACGACAGCGCTGAGTTGCAAGATTCAACCCAGCACAAAGAAGATGCGTCTGACACGGAAAAAAAGCCAGCTAGCCGCGATAACAAGGATAGCTAACAGCTATGTTTGAGTTGGGTTTTTGGGAGCTGCTGCTCATTGCTATTATTGGTTTGCTGGTGCTGGGCCCCGAGCGGTTGCCGGGTGCGCTACGATCGCTGCAGCGCATGATTAGTAATGTGCGTGGCTATGCCGGCAAAATGCAGGCGGAGCTAAATCATGAGCTGCGCATCAAAGAGCTGCATGAGCATTTACAAAAAGCTGAACAGCTGGATGCCGATAAACTGAGCCCTGAGCTGCAACGCTCCATGGCCGAGTTACGTCAGGCAGCGGCGCAGGTGCAACGGCCCTACGCGGTCACTGATGCCAGTAAAACGGACCCGCTAGAGAACACCAATAAACCCAACACAGCGCCAGTGTCTAAGCCTACCAAAGACAACTCGCATGAGTGATTCTCCGCTACTTGACCACCTGCTGGAACTACGGCGCCGCTTATTGCGTTCAGTATTGGCTATAGTGTTGGTATTTGCGGCTTTGGCTGCCTTTGCCAATGACATATACGAGCTGCTGGCCGAACCTATGCTGGCGAACTTGCCGATTGGCTCCAGCATGATCGCCACCGATGTCGCCGCGCCGTTTTTAACCCCATTTAAATTAACCCTGGTGGTTGCCATAGTGGCGGTGGTGCCCTATTTGCTTTGGCAAGTGTGGGCCTTTATTGCGCCGGGTTTATATAAGCGTGAGAAACGCCTGGCAGCGCCGTTATTAATTAGTAGCACCTTGTTGTTTTATAGTGGTATCGCTTTTGCGTACTTTGTGGTGTTGCCGCTGGCACTTGGCTTTTTAACCGGCGCCGCGCCTGAAGGTGTGGCTATTGCGACAGATATTTCCCGTTACCTGGATTTTGTACTGGCCATTTTTTTGGCTTTTGGAGTGGCATTTGAAGTTCCGGTGGTCATCATTTTACTCTGTTGGAGTGGGGTTACCACGCCGGACCGCTTGCGTAAAAAACGACCCTACATTATTGTAGGTGCCTTCGTTTTGGGCATGTTTTTAACGCCCCCGGATGTCATTTCTCAAACACTACTGGCCATACCTATGTGGTTGTTGTTTGAACTTGGCTTGCTCATGGCGGGTCTATATGTTGCTAAACAAGATGTTGACGCTGACGATGTTGATAACAACAACCTCGGCGACAACAACAAACAAAAACCATCATCGAAATAATAAGCAGGAAAGCATTCATGAAGAACCTTGTCGTTATCTCCACTTTTGTCGTTGTGCTGGCGGGTATTTCCCATAGCACCAAGGCGCAAGCGCAGTCGGTAAACCCGGAGCAGCTTGCTGCTTGTGCTGCCATTGGGAACTCATTAAAGCGTTTAGTTTGCTATGACGAGGTTGTCACCGGCTCAGGTATTGCTACTGTTGCATCGCAAAGTGCAACAACAGGCGCAGCTCGAGCTGAACAAGCCTCACAAGGGCGTTCGCAACGCGGTGGCAAGTCAGAGCGCGCAGACGGACGCAATTTGGAAGAAGAGTTTGGTAAAGCGGTAGAGGTTGAACGCCTGAAACGTTTGGATGTTGAAATTGCCAGCAAAAAACAAACTCCGCGTGGCCAATGGATTATTACTCTGGAAAACGGTCAGGTTTGGAAGCAAACCGACTATCGTAAGCATGTATTGCCAAGTGACGCGAGCTACTTCATTGAAGCTGGTGTAAGCACGAATTTTTTCCTGGGGCGTAGCGGTTCAAACAGCCGTATTAGCGTTGAACGGATCGAGTAATGCCTTGGTTTGACGCCGGCGTTAATCTTACTAACAGCAGCTTTGCCGACCACCATGAGCAGGTGTTGCAACGAGCTGCTGCAGCCGGTGTCTCGCGTATGGTGGTTATTGGAACCTGTTTGCAGAGCAGCCGCGAGGCGGTTCAGTTAGCCGAACGCTATCCACAGCAACTGGTAGCCACCGTGGGCATTCACCCGCACGATGCAGCGGGCGTTAGCGACACATATATAGCTGAACTTCGCGAGTTAGCCGCTCACCCGTTAGTGCGCGCTATTGGTGAATGCGGGCTTGATTTTAATCGCAATTATTCACCACCAGAGCAGCAACTGCAGGTGTTTCGTGAGCAACTCGACTTAGCGGCGCAATTGCAGCTACCCGTTTACTTACATGAACGTGACGCACTCACCCAGCAGTTGCAGTTGCTTAACGAATTTGCCGATAAAATTCCGCGCTTATTAACGCATTGTTTTACCGCTGGTCGCGAAGCACTTGAAAAATACCTTCAGCTAGGGTGTTATATTGGCATCACCGGTTGGATTTGTGATGAACGCAGAGGCGATGAACTTAGGCAAGCCGTTAAACATATTCCGGCGGACAGGCTGTTGCTGGAAACTGACGGCCCTTTTTTATTGCCACGAACATTAAAGCCAAAACCGAAGTCCCGTGTGAACGAGCCTGCTCATATACCCCATATTGCGGGTGTCGTAGCGGCTTTACGAGAGCAGCCAGTAGCACAATTAGAACAACAATGCTGGCATAACAGCCTGACCTTTTTTGGCACGGAATAGCGCATGACTAAAATCATTGTAGCTGTATGTATACTGCTGTTAGGGATATTCAGCAGCGCCACAGCGCTTGCGCAAGAGCCCTACGAACCCGTTCTGTATTATCAGATTGCCAATGGTGACCCGAGTTTTGCCGAGGTTCAGCAACAATCTATGCAGCGCTGGCGGTCCATCAATGGTGAAGCCTCTTTTGGTTACACCAGCGATATCTATTGGTTCCGTTTTGCCGTTCCATCTTCTGCGCAAGCTCGGATTATGAATATCAGTTATCCGCTGTTAGATCAGGTGGATATTTATATTATGTCGGAAGACGGCTTGATGCGGGAGTATCAGGTAGGCGATAGAAAACCTTTTTCCGATCGTCCGGTTAAACATAAAGACTTCGTTATTCCACTACCAACTTCAGAACCGCTGACTATTTTCATGCGCGTAGAGACCAGTAGTTCGCTGCGGGTGCCGGTAGCTATTTGGCCGCATGCGGAGTTTTTGGAAGGGCAGTCAACGGGCAGCATGGCAGCAGGCTTGTATTACGGCGTGGTTATTTGCATGGCCGTTTATAACCTGTTTGGTTTTTTCGTATCGCGTGAGCGCAGCTTTCTAACCTACTCTTGCTATACCATTTTTATTGGTCTGTTAATGGCTAGTTTGGACGGTAGCGGCTACCGCTATATCTGGTCCGACTCTATCTGGTTGCAAGACAAAGCGATTCCGTTTTTTGGCGCTATGGTATTTATGCTGGCGGCTATTTTTACCAGTCAATTATTGAGCTTAAAAGAGCATAGTCGGCGGCTTAATTTTGGCTTGGCTTCGGTAGCAGGCGTGTTCGCGCTTATATTCGTGGTGAACTTATTTTTACCTTACGCCATAGTGATTAAGATTCTGTTAGCACTGGCAGTGCCCGGCTGTTTATTCCTGCTTGGCACCGGCATTTACTTATGGCGCCGCGGGCATGTGTACGCGCGCGTATTTACCCTGGCGTGGGCAACCTTGCTACTGGCCATTATTACCAATTCACTGGGCTACCTTGGTTTAATTGACGGCTTCTTTATTCAGCGTTATGCCATCATGATAGGTTCGGGAATTGAAATACTGCTGCTGAGTTGGGTGCTCGCCATTCGTTACACCGAAGAGCGTCGGCAGAAGCTTGTGGCACAGTCGGAAGCTTTACAACGAGCTGAAGAAATGCAGGTAGCGCAGGAAGAACAAAACGAACAGCTGGAAGAGAAGGTAGCCGAGCGCACCTTCGAACTGGAAATTGCCATGCGTGAACTGCAGGAAGCGAATGCGGAGTTAGAGCAGAAGAGCAGCGAAGACGCATTAACGGGCATTTATAACCGCCGCTTCCTGAATCGTCAGTTGGAAACCGAATTCCGCCGTAGTTATCGGCAACAAACATCGCTGTCGATGGTGATGCTGGATATTGACCACTTTAAGCCGGTGAACGATGCCCACGGCCATCTGGTCGGTGATCAGATATTGGTGCAGTTGGCTGCGTTATTGAAGCGGCAGTTGCGCCGGGCCAGCGATACTCTATGCCGCTACGGCGGTGAAGAATTCGCCATTCTATTGCCGAATACAGATTTAGAAGGTGCTGAGGCTATTGCCCGAAACTTGTCTGAGGTCGTGCGTAATCATAGCTTTGAAACCGAGGCAGGGCTTATTGAAATCACCGTGAGCATGGGTGTAGCCGAAGCCCGCGCGGGTGACTTTGCGGTGGCCGAGCAACTGTTAGCTCACGCTGATAAAGCCTTGTATAAAGCAAAAAATAATGGCCGCGATCAAGTGTGCCCAGCGCCAACTGCGCACGAGGCAGTTGCATCCGAGTAGTTATTGTTCAGGAGTAGTACATGCATAGTTTTAGTCAGTTTCCCTATCGTCGCTTACGTCGCCTTAGAGCCCACGATTTTAGTCGTCGGTTAGTGGCAGAAAATCAGCTAACGGTGAATGATCTGATTTACCCTATGTTTGTGTTAGACGGCGAAAACCAGCGTGAGAGCGTTGCTTCTATGCCCGGTGTGGAGCGTTTATCGATAGATTTGTTGGTGCAAGAATGTGCGGAGCTGGTGGCCTTGGGAATTCCCGCTATTGCTTTGTTTCCGGTTACCCCGGCGGCGGTGAAATCACTGACTGCCGAGGCCGCGTGGGACAGTAATGGTATTGCCCAGCGCGCTGTTCGCGCTATTAAAGCCAAGTTTCCCCAGTTAGGTGTTATTACCGATGTCGCTTTAGACCCCTTCACCAGCCATGGTCAGGACGGCATTTTGGACGACAACGGCTATGTGCAAAACGACATTACCACCGAAGCCCTGGTGAAGCAGGCGCTGTCTCATGCTGAAGCCGGTGCGGATGTGGTTGCACCTTCGGACATGATGGATGGTCGTATTGGCGCTATTCGCGAAGCGTTAGAAGAGGCTGGCCATGTGAACGTGCAAATTATGGCCTACTCAGCCAAGTATGCCTCAGCCTATTATGGTCCATTCCGCGACGCGGTCGGCTCTGCTGGCAACCTAAAAGGTGCCGACAAGAAAACCTATCAGATGGATCCCGCTAACAGTAACGAGGCCCTGCATGAAATTGCTCTGGATATAGACGAAGGTGCTGACATGGTGATGGTGAAGCCGGGCATGCCGTATCTGGATATAGTGCGCCGGGTGAAAGATGAGTTTAAAGTACCCACTTTTGCGTATCAGGTAAGTGGTGAATACGCCATGCACCAGGCGGCTATAGCCAACGGCTGGTTGGCTGAAGCGGTGATTATGGAATCCTTGTTAGCCTTTAAACGGGCGGGAGCCGATGGCATTTTGACTTACTTTGCTAAGCACGCAGCGCAGCAGTTAAAACAAAGTTAAGCCTTTCGGGTATTCACCAATTCACGTAGTAAACCTTCACGTAAGGCGCCGGTAGCAATACTGGCGCTGCTTATTTTCAGTTCACGATATAGCCCCACCAAAATACAAATACCGCCCATAAATACCGCCCGGCGATCTTCCCGCAGCCCTTTAAATTTAAGATTCGCAACGGTTTCACAGGCAATACACTCGGCGACTATGTCTTCCAGAAAGTCGGCGCCAATAGTTGGTGCTTGTCCCCGAGCCACCAAAATTTCATGCAGCGCTTTGAAGGTTCCGGATGCGCCCATCACATGGCGCCAACCGTGCTCTTTTAGTTGTTTGCTATAAGGTTGCACCTGCAGGCGCGCCGCGGTGATGGCCGAGTCACAGTTGGTGCGGGAGATTTTGCCTGAGCCAAAGTAATGATTCTGATAAATCACGCAGCCCATATCTAAACTGTGCAGCAAATTGGCCTGTTGGCCTTTGCCGGCGATAACTTCGGTACTGGCGCCACCAATATCAATCACGAGTTGTTTGGCACGAGGTTGCTGCTGCCAGGTGGCGCCCTGATAGATAAGTGCCGCTTCGCGTTCACCCGGAATCACCTGAATAGCACAGCCGAGGGCTTCGCTAAACCGCGTCATAATTTCATCGCTATTGGTGGCTTTGCGGAGCGCGGCGGTAGCAACGGCGCGAATATGTTCAGGCGGTATATTTTTTAGGTAGTCAGAAAATTCGTATAGGCAGGATAAACCACGTTCAATGGCTTCTTCGCTCAGGTGCATGGTGTCGTTCAGACCATTGGCTAAGCGAACTTTTTCGCGGGAGCGATAAACAATCTCCGCTTTACCATGGCGGGCCCTTGCCAGCAGCAAATGAAAGCTGTTCGAGCCTAAATCAATTGCTGCGTACAAAGGACCACTGTGCATGGCGGGTTAGTTACGACGCGGTCGTTGTTGCCGTTGGCCACCCTGGCCACCGCTGCGACCACGACCACTGCCCTGACGCTGATTACGACGGCGTTGTGGTGGGCGCGGCGTTGTTACGTCAGTTAGCAACGCGGCCGGGTCGTATTTAGTCACTGGAATGCTGTGACCAATGTATTCTTCAATGGCTGGCAAATTGTAAACATACTCTTCGCACGCCAGGTTAATAGCAGCGCCGGAAGCGCCGGCACGACCGGTACGGCCAATGCGGTGAACGTAGTCTTCAAAGTCATCCGGTAAGTCGTAGTTATACACATGACTAACTTCTGGAATATGTAATCCGCGCGCCGCAACGTCAGTGGCTACCAAAAAGTCTAGAGTGCCGTCGGTAAATTCATCCAGAATTTTTAACCGCTTACGCTGGGGTACGTCGCCGGTTAACAAACCAACCCGGTGACCGTCTGCTTCCAACCACTGGAACACCCGTTCACAGGAATGTTTGGTGTTGGCAAAAATAATAGCTTTTTCCGGCCAGTCTTCTTCAATCAGTGTTAGTAATAACTTGATTTTGTCTTGCTTGGACGGATAGAACAGCTCTTCAGAAATTTGAGCCCCGGTTTTTTGCAGCGGTTCTACTTCAATTTTGGTGGGCGAGTTCATGTGCTCGTAGGCCAGTTCCTGTACGCGTTGCGACAGGGTTGCGGAAAACAGCAAGCTTTGGCGCTGTTTCGGCGGTGGCATTTTTTCCAGCATGTAACGAATATCTTTTATAAAGCCTAAATCGAACATGCGGTCGGCTTCGTCCAATACCACAACTTCAATTTTATCAAGCGGATACAAACCCTGCTTGTAGTAATCTATAAGTCGGCCCGTGGTTCCTACCAAAATATCAACGCCAGCTTCTAAGGCTTGCCGTTGACTTTCGTAACCCTCGCCTCCATATATAATACCGACACGGAAATCGCAGGCTTTTGCGAGCGGGGCAGCATCATTTGCGATCTGAATCGCAAGCTCTCGCGTAGGAGCCATGATTAAAGCACGAGGTACGCGCTTTTCATCGGTGGCAGGCTTGGCCAGCAATTGGTTGAAAGTGGATACCAGAAAGGCCATTGTTTTGCCCGTACCCGTTTGGGCTTGTCCGGCAACATCGTTGCCCGCCAATGCCACAGGCAGGCTTAACGCCTGTATTGGGGTACATTGTTCAAAACCGACACTTTGCAGTGCTGTTAATACCTGCGGGTGCAGGCCGAGATCGGCAAAGCGTGTCTCTGTTAGATGTGTTTTACTCATGGCGTAAGCATATCAGTTTGCGCTAACATTCAAAAACAGAAATAATAAGGTTTTTATTATTTCACGCGATTTAAGCAGCGGAGATTACCATGAGTGATAAAATTGTTCAGCTAAGTGATGATACTTTTGATGCCGATGTACTGAACGCCGATAAACCAGTGCTGGTAGATTTTTGGGCGGAGTGGTGTGGCCCGTGCAAAATGATCGCGCCCATTCTGGATGACGTTGCCAACGATTACGCAGGCAAGGTAACCATTGGTAAACTCAACGTCGATCATAATAACCAGACGCCACCAAAATACGGTATTCGCGGTATTCCAACGCTATTACTGTTTAAAAATGGTGAAGTTGCCGGTACCAAAGTTGGTGCATTGTCTCGTGCACAGCTAACCGAGTTTCTGGATCAGCACCTGTAACGGGTGCAAAAACGGCGCTCAACAGAGCGCCGTTTTGCTTTACAGTATCTTGTTACTTGAAAAGCTGGACGTTGTCTAAATTTGGTGGTACTTTCACCAGCGTACTTTCTTCTGTGTTGCCAAACTCAATGCCTTACGGCAACCGGTTATGTTGACCTCCAGTTTCACCTGGCTCGTCAAACTCAAAAACTAACTTAGCGAATCTAACCAATCGATAACCTCGAAAGCCCTCCTATGAATCTGACAGAACTTAAAAACACCCCAATTAGCGAGCTTGTAAAACTCGCAGACACTATGGGCCTTGAAAACATGGCTCGTATGCGTAAGCAAGACATCATTTTTGCTATCTTGAAAGCGCACGCAAAAAGCGGCGAAGATATTTACGGCGATGGTGTGCTGGAAATATTGCAAGACGGCTTTGGCTTCTTACGATCGGCTGATTCTTCTTATTTGGCAGGCCCGGATGATATTTATGTATCACCCAGCCAGATTCGTCGATTTAACCTACGCACCGGGGACACCCTGTCAGGTAAAATTCGACCGCCAAAAGAAGGCGAGCGTTATTTCGCACTGTTAAAAATTCGCGAAGTTAACTTCGACAAGCCAGAAAACTCCCGTAATAAAATCCTCTTTGAAAACCTTACTCCTTTGCATGCTGACGAACGTTTTCGCATGGAACGTGGTAATGGCAGTACGGAAGATATTACCGCGCGGATTCTGGATTTGGCCTCACCTATTGGGCGTGGTCAGCGTGGCTTGATTGTGGCACCACCGAAAGCGGGTAAAACCTTATTGCTGCAAAACATTGCGCAATCTATGGCCGCCAATCATCCGGAAGCTGTACTTATGGTACTGCTGATTGATGAGCGTCCGGAAGAAGTAACCGAAATGCATCGTTTGGTTGCTGGTGAAGTTGTTGCTTCAACCTTTGATGAGCCAGCTAGCCGTCACGTGCAGGTAGCTGAAATGGTTATCGAAAAAGCCAAGCGCTTGGTTGAGCACAAAAAAGACGTGGTTATTCTGCTGGATTCTATTACCCGCCTGGCTCGTGCCTACAACACCGTGATTCCAAGCTCAGGCAAAGTTCTGACCGGTGGTGTTGATGCCAACGCCTTGCACAAACCCAAACGATTCTTTGGTGCGGCGCGTAATGTTGAGGAAGGTGGTAGTTTAACGATTATCGCCACGGCCTTGATTGATACTGGCTCGAAAATGGACGAAGTGATTTACGAAGAGTTTAAGGGTACCGGTAACATGGAACTGCACTTAAACCGTAAAATTGCTGAAAAACGGGTATTCCCGGCCATTGATTTCAATCGTTCGGGTACGCGCCGGGAAGAACTTCTGACCACCTCGGAAGAGCTACAGAAAATGTGGATTTTGCGCAAAATAGTTCATCCAATGGGCGAAATTGAAGCCATGGAGTTCTTGATTGATAAGCTGCAAATGACCAAAACCAACGACGAATTCTTTGAAGCTATGAAGCGTCAAAGAAACGGTTAGGTTAAGCAGGTTCTGAAAAAAAAAGCCGGTTGCTCTTATGCAATCGGCTTTTTTATTGGTAGCGCGCGGATTTAGGTTTAGGGCGCTTTCACTTCTTTGAGCACCGCATCCGCGTAATCTTTATCCTCTTCTGATGGCTGCATGCCATTGTCGACTTGCGCTTGGTTATCCAGTAGGGCTAAATCCGCCAGAAATGGGAAATGGTCGGAGCCAAACGCGGGTAAGCGTTTAATTTCTTTCAAGGCAAAGTGCTGGCTATGAAATAGGTGGTCTAACGGCCAACGCAGAAACGGAATTTTGGCATGAAAGCTGTTAAACATACCACGACCAACTCGTGGGTCTACCAAACCACTAATTTTACGGAACAAACGAGTGGTGGAAGACCAGGCCACATCGTTTAAGTCGCCGGCCACGATAGTAGGGCCGTCCTGATCTTTAATGCGGCGGGCTACCAGTACCAGTTCGGCGTCCCGGTTTACCGACTTTTCATTTTCGGTTGGGCTTGGTGGTGCCGGGTGCAGGCAATGCATATGTATTTTTTGCCCCGACGGCATGACCACATCAAAATGCATGGATGGAACCTCGGGCTCAACTAGGTATTCAATGTTTTCCTGCTCCAGAGGCCAGACGGAATACACCAGCATGCCGTATAAGTTATCCAGTGGGCAGCGCAACACATGCGGGTACAAGTCACCCAGGTCGTCCAGCTCTTTCATCCACCAGTTGTCGGTTTCTACTGCAATCAGAATGTCGGGGCGTTCGGTTTGAATGGTTTGCAGCAAGGTTTTCGAGCGGCGGTTTGATTCCAGCACATTGACGGTCATAACGCGCAGGTGGTCGCTGGCTCCGCGTTGGTTTGGTGAGTAAGTAATTACTTCTTTACGACACAGCAGCGTGTAGGGAAATATCCACCACAATTGATAGGCAGTGCACAGTAGCTGCACGGCTAGTAACAGCCAGGTAACTGTGGCGCTAAACGGCTGCTGCCAGGCGGTTAGCGCAAGTAAGGCTAAGCCAGCAGCGGTTTGTTGTAGACGTGGGAAATCCCACACCCGGAACAACCAGTGTGTTTTACGAGTTAAAGGGAGTAGCGTCGTCAGCAGTAACATGACCGTGAGCGTAGCTATGATCCATAACCAGGCAGACATGGTAATCCTTTGATTGTTATCGGTGCTTGGCGACTTGTTTTGGCGCGCAGAGGCACTGAAAAGCATTTTTAAACAGGTTATACTTCGAGCACACATAAGTACACGAGATGCTTCATGAAATATCAAGATTTACGCGATTTTATCACTCAGCTGGAAGCGCGTGGTGAACTCAAGCGTATTACACAGGAAATTGACCCTTATCTGGAAATGACAGAAATTTCCGACCGAACCTTGAAAGCTGGCGGTCCGGCGCTGTTGTTCGAGAATGTGAAAGGGCACGATATGCCCGTATTGGCGAACTTGTTCGGCACCCCCGATCGGGTGGCGCAAGGTATGGGCCAGGAAAATGTCGCGGCGCTGCGTGACGTGGGTAAACTGCTGGCGTTTTTAAAAGAGCCGGAACCACCCAAGGGCTTTCGCGATGCTTTAAACCTGCTGCCGGTATACAAAAAAGTATTAAGCATGTCGCCGAAGCAGATAAAAAAGCCACCTTGCCAGGACATAGTGCTGAGCGGCGAAGACGTTGATTTAACTAAGTTACCTATTCAGCATTGCTGGCCGGGCGATGTTGCGCCGCTGATTACCTGGGGCTTAACTATTACCCGAGGGCCCCACAAAGAGCGTCAAAATTTGGGCATATACCGCCAGCAATTGCTGGGGCCAAATAAGCTCATCATGCGGTGGTTATCGCATCGCGGTGGCGCCTTAGACTTCCGCGAGTGGTGTCAGCAGCATCCGGGCGAAAACTTTCCGGTGTCGGTAGCCCTTGGCGCTGACCCCGCAACTATTTTAGGCGCGGTAACGCCGGTACCTGATTCGCTCTCTGAGTATGCCTTTGCTGGCTTGCTGCGTGATGGTAAAACCGAAGTCGCTAAGTGTGTGAGTAATGATTTACAAGTGCCAGCGCATGCGGAAATTATTCTGGAGGGCTATATTGCGCCGGATGAAACTGCCGCAGAAGGCCCTTACGGTGACCATACTGGCTATTACAATGAAGTTGAGAAATTCCCGGTATTTACCGTTACGCACATCACGCACCGGAAGCAACCGATTTATCACAGCACCTATACTGGTCGGCCGCCGGATGAGCCCGCTATTCTTGGGGTGGCGTTAAACGAAGTTTTTGTGCCGCTGCTGCAAAAGCAATTCCCGGAAATTACCGATTTTTATTTACCGCCGGAAGGCTGTTCTTATCGCATGGCCGTAGTCACCATGAAGAAACAGTATCCGGGGCATGCGAAACGGGTGATGATGGGCGTGTGGTCTTTTTTACGCCAATTTATGTACACCAAATTTGTGATTGTATGTGACGACGACGTGAATGCGCGTGACTGGAAAGACGTGATTTGGGCTATTACCACGCGGATGGATCCGGCGCGCGACACCGTGATGATTGAGAACACCCCAATTGATTATCTTGACTTTGCCTCACCGGTTGCTGGCCTTGGCTCAAAAATGGGCATGGATGCAACCAACAAATGGGAAGGCGAAAGCAACCGTGAATGGGGCGAACCTATAGTGATGGACAGCGCGGTAAAAGCGCGTGTAGATGAACTCTGGGATGAACTGAATATAGTGACAAAAAAGGATGACGAATGAAGCAACTGCAGGCATCGCTGGTAACCCTTGAGGCATTAACGCCGGCTGTATACCGCGTCGAACTGGAATTGGCCGAGCGCATTCAGTTTGCTGGTGGCCAATATCTTCAGGTGGTGATGGGTGACAACGACAAACGACCTTTTTCGATTGCTTCCTGTCCGGGCGAAACCGATTTAGTCGAGCTGCATATTGGTGCAACAGCAGATAACGCCTACGCCATGGAAGTTATTGAACGGCTGCAACAGCAAGGCGAACTCTTAGTTGAGTTGCCCTTAGGTGAAGCTTCTTATCGTGGTGATAGTGAGCGCCCACTTATTTTGATTGCGGGTGGAACTGGCTTTTCTTATGCGTGGTCAATTCTGCAGGCTCATTTAGCCAGCGCTAGTGAGCGTCCGGTAAGTTTGTACTGGGGCGCGCGGCGTCCGGAAGATTTGTATTTAGATGCCGAGTTACAAGCGTTGGCTGCTGAACACAGCCAGCTGAACTACCGCCCGGTGGTGGAAGAGGCCGAGTCGGGCTGGCATGGCGCTATCGGCTTAGTGCATCACACGGTCATGGTAGAGCAACCGGAGTTTGCCAAAGCCGACGTGTATGTGGCCGGGCGCTTTGAAATGGTGCGCGTAATTCGTGACGACTTTAACGCTCGCGGCTTACCGCTGGACAATTTGTACGGTGACGCACTGGCGTTCATTTAACTGGTACTTCCATCAATGGCGCGGCTGCGTTACAATCGCCGCGCAATACCAAGGGGTGTCTTCGGTTTATACCGACAGGCTGAGATGCGATAGCAAACCCTTTGTACCTGATCCGGTTCATACTGGCGTAGGGATGGTAGCTTTCATCGAGTCCATATTTATACCTGCCGTAACCGGATTATTTCTTCGCTTTATAACAGGAAATGATCCATGCAAAAACATTATCTACATAGCGCTGTTGTAGCTGCGCTGCTAAGCACGACTTCTGTCACTGTATTCGCCGACACCGACGCCATTGAGCGCATTGAGGTAACTGGTGAATACCGCACCAAAACCCTAAATGAAGTTCCGGCCAGTGTGACTGCGCTGAGCCAGGAAGACAGCTCACAACGTGCCGCTGTGCATTTAGAAACCATGTTCAACGCTATTCCAAACGTCAACTTTTCCGGCGGCTCGTCGCGGGCGCGCTTTATGCAAATTCGCGGCATTGGCGAACGCAGTCAGTTTGTTGATCCAATTTCACCTTCGGTTGGTATTTTCGTTGATGGCATTAATTACAGTGGTTTAGGGCAAGTCGCAAACCTGTTTGATGCCGGCCAGGTAGAAGTATTTCGCGGCCCGCAAAGTGGCCGTTTTGGTGCCGATGCGCTGGCGGGCATGATTTACATCAGCAGTACTGAGCCGAGCAATGATTTTCGGGGTAAGTGGCAGGCACAAGTGGCCAACTATGGAGAAGTTGCGGCCGGACTTGCCATTGGTGGTGGCCTGGGTGTGCTTGGCGATGCGCGCTTAAGTGTAAACCAACTGAACAACGACGGTTTCACTGAAAATACCTTTTTAAACCGCGACGATACGGAAAAACGCGCGGAATTAAGTGCACGTTTTAATCTGCATACTCAGTTCGGCAACGACTGGTCGTTGCGCACCACCTTACATGCGCACGACATGAATAATGGCTACGACGCCTTTTCACTGGAAAATGACCGCACCACATTGTCTGACCAACCCGGCGAAGATGATTTGCAAAGTCAGGCGGCGCGACTGGAGTTGCGCTACAGCGGTTTCGCTAGCAGTGAAATTCAGGTTTCGGTAACTGGCATGACCGCTGACACCCAGTATAGCTTCGACGAAGACTGGACTTACGTGGGCATTGCACCAGGCTGGGAATATTCGTCGTTTGACGCTTATGAGCGCGAACGTGATGACCGCACCATGGAGTTACGCTGGCTATCCAGCGAACCGGCTTCCTTGTTTGGAAATGACACCGACTGGGTGTTCGGTGTGTATGACTATCGCCGCGATGTGAGCTTAAGCCGCGATTATTTTAATTGGGACTTAGGCCAGCAGAGCGTCTTTCGCAGTGATTATAAGAGCCACCGTCAGGCTGTTTATGGTGAGCTGGTTCCTTACTTTAGTGAGCAAACCTGGTTAACTCTGGGGCTGCGCGTTGAGAACTACGACAATACCTATCTGGATAGTAATCAAGTACAGCAAAACCCAAGCGATACTATGTGGGGCGGGCGTTTAAGCTTAAGCCATGCGGTGCGCGATAACTCGGTTATTTACACCTCGGTAACTCGCGGCTACAAGGTTGGCGGCGTGAATGGTGAAGCACTTGGCAAAGCGCAAGATCAGGGGTTGGCGGAGCTCGAGGCGTTCTTATTACAACAGGCCACCTTTGAACCTGAATTGTTAACCAGCGCTGAGTTCGGTATTAAGGGCAGTAATATGGACAATAGCCTGGCCGTGCGCATGGCGCTATTTTATAACTGGCGTGACGATGTGCAGCTAAAAAGCTGGGTAAACCGTGATCAGTCCTTTGTTGGCTATTTGGAAAATGCCGACAGCGGCAATAGCTACGGCATGGAAGTAGAGCTTGATTACCAACCGGGCGAGCAATGGCGCTGGTTCGCCAATGTTGGCTTGTTACGTACCGAAATTCAGGGCTTTGTGACTGAAGACGGCATGGATATGAGTGGTCGTGATCAAGCCCATGCACCTGAGTATATGGCCAATGTCGGCGTGGAGTATTGGCCACATGAGCAATGGCAGCTGAGTGTGCAAGCGGATGCGAAAGATGGTTTCTATTATTCGAACTCGCACAACAGCCAGTCTGATGATTACGCGTTGTTGCATGCACAGTTGAACTTCTTTACCGGTCCGTGGCAATTTAGCTTGTGGGCGCGTAATCTGACCGATGAAGATTACGGTATCCGTGGATTCTATTTTGGTAATGATCCGCGTGATGAATATGTGCCGGAAACCTATGTGCAGTATGGTGAACCGCGTCGCTTTGGTATTCGTGTTAGCTACGAATTTTAAGGAGCATGGCCATGCAATTATCGATTGAAATGTCGCTGTATCCTTTAACTGATGAGTACCTTCCGGTTATTCAGGCATTCATTGACGGCCTAAATAGCCATGCGGGCATAACCGTACACACCAACACCATGAGTACTCAGGTATTCGGTGAGTTCGATGTGCTGATGCCGGTGTTTCAGGCCGAGTTAAAGAAAACTTACGAGAAAATTCCCAGTCAGGCTCTGGTGTGTAAGTTCATTAACCGTGATCTGGCACCTACTGCCGGTGCGCAAAACTAGTGGCCTGGCTACTTGAGCAGCTAGCGCTGACCTCCGCTTGGGAATTAGTAGCGGTAGTGTTGGCGCTGGCTTATTTGCTACTGGCGGCAAGGCAGAATCAGTGGTGTTGGGTAATGGCTTTTATCAGCTGTGGAATTTATTCACAGCTGATGTTTAGTGCGCACTTGTATCTGGAGACCTTTTTACAAGTTTGTTACGTGGTGCTGGCGGTTTATGGCTGGTGGCAGTGGCAATATGGTGCGGGTAAAGCCGCCACCGAGCAGGGCGTGGTTAGTCAGGCGCGTTTCAGTGGGCGATGGCACTTAACCAGTTGTGCCATTTTGGCCGCTATTGCGGCGCTTGTGGCCATGCTGGCAGCGGAATTTACCGATGCTGAGGCGGTATGGCTGGACAGCTTTACCACAGTATTTAGTTTATTCGCTACCTGGTTATTAACTCGCAAAGCCATAGAAAACTGGTGGTATTGGTTGGTCATTGACTCGGTTTACATCTATTTATATGCCAGCAAAGGCTTTGTGGTCACCTCTGGCCTATTCGCAATTTATGTTATGCTCGTGGTTTATGCCATTTGGCAATGGCGTACGACTCAGACCGAACCCGTTCAGGATACTACCGAAGCATGCAAACAGAATGGCTAACAACTCTTCCTTTGGCCGGCCCTATAACGGTTGAACCCCTGTATGAAGGGGTTGCTAATCAAGTTTACAAACTCAAATCTGCCGATGGTACCTACGCACTCAAACACTTTTGCCATGATCACAGTTATGGCATGGACCGCGTATTGGAAGTAAAAATGCAGGAGCAACTGGCGCTGCAACATATTGCGCCAGAGGTTCTGCACTTTGACGAAAACCGTGGGCTGTTGCTGCAACCGTACATTGATGCACCCGATTTAAAGCATGCCGGGATGAATGAAGGCGATGCTATTCGTGGTTTGGCAGAAGCTTTGTCACGCGTGCATGCGGTAAAAATATCGGCACCTATGTGGTCGCTTCATGAGCGCTTAAATACCTACTTAGAAGGCCTTGAGGTTTATGATGCCGACACTACTGGGCAGTTCCGGCAGCGTCTGAAACGGCACCGGAGTATGCTGGATGCCTGGGGTGCTCATCCGGTTTTTTGTCACAACGATTTAGCTATGCACCATGTGTTTACCGGCAGCCCAATGCTAATTATAGACTGGGAATATGCGGGTTTTGGTGAGCGTTTGTTCGATATTGCCAGTGCGGTATTAGTGAATCGGCTAAGCAGCGCGCAATCGAACTCACTAATACATGCGTATGAAGGTTATACGGGTGTTAGCCTGGATCGCAGCAGCTTAGAAAGCTGGGGCGAACTCGCTACCATCACGAACCAGTTGTGGTACGAGTTACACCATCATTTGCAACAATTAAACCCTTAGTTCCAGCAACAGCGGCAGCGCCTATGAATAAGCAACCTGAGCTTAGTGAAAAATTATACGATGCGCTTGCGGAAGACGAAGATACCCGCGTGTGCAAAGACATTCCCGAATCTGCCTGCAACGATCAACCGCAGGCTTTTTTATATCATCTGCTGGCGTTAACCCTGACCAAATTAGGTGACTCTCTGGTGAGCGCCCGGTTAGTACTGCCCTGGTTGTTATCTTCGTTGGGGGCACCTGGTGCCTTCATTGCCGCGTTGGTGCCGTTACGCGAGTCATTAGCCCTATTGCCGCAGTTGTTTGTGGCCCAGCAGATGCGTCAACAGCCGGTTCGTAAATGGTTTTGGGTGGCCGGTAGTATTGGCCAGGCGGCGGCGCTGGTGCTGATGGTAGTGGCTGTTCTTAGCCTTACCGGAGCAGCGCTGGGTTGGCTGATTATTGGCGCGTTAATCTTGTTTAGCCTGGCACGTGGCGTGTGTTCCGTTGCCATTAAAGACGTTCAGGGAAAAACCGTATCAAAAACTCGGCGAGGCCGGTTGTCGGGTCTAGCCGCAGCATCGGCTGGTTTGTTGTCGGTTATAGTGGCCCTGGCGGTGATTCTGGTGCCAAGGTTTACCGAAGTGAGCGGCGATGCCCTGTTGTTTGTTGCCTTGCTCGGCAGTGCTGCCTGTTTATGGGCTATTGCGGCTGGGGTTTATGCCCGGGTACCTGAGGTGCCTGGCGCCACTAGTGGTGGCGGTAACGGCATTGTAGAAGCCTTAAAATCGCTACGACTGGTATACACCGATAAGCAGTTTGGCAAGTTCGTACTAACGCGAGCATTGCTGGTGTCTTCCGCGTTCGCCATTCCCTACTTAGTGGTTATTGTTGAACGCAGTGGCGATGGTGCTTTAACCAGCTTAGGTAGCATGATGTTGGCCAGTGGCTTAGCTGGTTTATTGGCAGGTCGGTTTTGGGGCAAATGGTCAGATAAAGCGAGTCATCACGTGATGGCGGCAGCCGCCTTGCTGTCGGTATTGGTTATGGTGGCCGGGTTGTCGTTGTATCTGTTTGCGACCCAGTGGTTAGCGCAAAGTGCTATAGCTGCATTGTTGATTTTTGTTGCCGCTGTTGCTCACCAAGGCGCTCGCGTGGGTCGGAAAACCTATTTAATAGATATGGCTGATCAGGACAACCGGGCCCAATTGACAGCAGTTTCTAATACTCTGATTGGTTTGGTGCTGCTATCCGGTATTTTGCTGGGTACCTTAGAACAGCTGGCAGGGGTTGAAGCGGTGCTGGGCATTTTGATTGCAGCAGGTTTGCTGGCGGCCCTGCGAGCTTTGCGTTTGCCGCAAGTAACTTAAGCCTTCGCTGGTTATAAATTGCAGGCAAAAAAATACTCACGCAGCCGCAGCTGGGTGAGTATTTTTAGCATTATGTAGCTGAAAATAAAGCTATTATTTGCCGCGGATTAACCCGAATAGGCCAATAATCACAGCCACGGCACCAGCAATCAGAAACCACATTGAGTTATCTGTTGGTTGTCCGGTTATCATTTCACTTGCTTGAGACGAAGCTGAGTTATAGGCTTCCCAGCCGAAATACAACAAAATCACACCCGCTACTAATAGCGCAATACCAATAATCTTATTCATAGCAACACTCCCGTGATTTCTATTATTTTCATTTTATAAGGCTTTCCTGCGTCTTAACTGACGACTATACCGCAAGCTTCAGCTTAGCAGCTTTTTGGAAAACCCCAAACAAAGGTTGTTACTAAGTTGTTACTCACCCATGTACGAAGTTAACATCCAGGCGGTTTTTTCCTGCTCTTTAATGTAATCGCTCATTAAGGCGGAAGTACCTTCGTCGTCCGATTTGCCAGCCAATTCAAGTATTTCCCGCTGCAACCGGATCGTTGTTTGATAGCTTTCCAGAATGTTGCGCACGCAGGCCTCGCCATCGTGAACATCTTTCGCTTCGCTAATCTCACTGTTTTTGATGTAAGTAGAATAGGCGTGCTGTGGGCGTTGACCCAGAGTTAAAATACGCTCTGCAATTTCATCAATTTTCATGAGTAAATCATTGTAAGTTTCTTCGAACTTGGCATGTAATTCAAAGAACTGCTGACCTTTAATATTCCAGTGGAAGCCGCGCACGTTCATATAAAAGATTTGATAGTTTGATAGCAACCTATTCAGTTTGGTCGCAAGCGCTTCCGCTGAGTCCTTGTCTAATCCAATCACGTTTAACTGTTTCATGTTTCACTCCTTTGTTTTTCAAAAGCTTAGATAACTAATAATCTGAGTGTAGCACGGAGTTAGATAGTAAAAACCCGATTAAGTTCGATTGAATTCATCGGTTTTTCCGTCGCGGATGTGAGCTTCGCCCCGTTTTTTCGCTAACTGAATTTGCTTTTCGCGTTCGGCGTACCGGGCTTTCTGCGCTGCCGAGGTGTTGTTTATACAATGCGGGCAACTGACCCCTTTTTGGTAATGCTCAGAGGCTTTTTCGGCTTCAGTAATTGGCATGCGGCACGCATAGCATTGGTCATACTCACCTTGCTGCAAACCATGTTTCACAGTCACGCGCTGATCAAACACAAAGCAGTCGCCCTGCCAGTTGCTGTCTTGCTCAGGAACTTCTTCCAGATACTTTAAAATGCCGCCCTTTAAATGGTAAACCTCGTCAAACCCTTGCTCTTTCAAGTAGGCAGTGGATTTTTCGCAACGAATACCGCCAGTGCAGAACATAGCTACTTTTTTGTGCTGATTCGGATTAAGATGATCTTTTACATACTGCGGAAATTCACGGAAACTCTCGGTTTTAGGATTTACCGCACCTTTAAAAGTGCCCACCGCGTATTCGTAGTCGTTACGAGTATCAATTAACAACACTTCCGGGTCGTTAATAAGTGTATCCCAGTCTTTGGCTTCTACGTAGGTGCCGACGATATTTTTTGGGTCTACCCAGTCCACCCCCATAGTGACAATTTCAGTTTTTAACTTCACTTTGGTGCGATAAAACGCCTGCGTTTCACTCGGTGATTCTTTATGTTCTAAATCGGCGAAACGCGGGTCGGATTTTAGGTAAGCAAGCACCGCGTCAAGGTCTTCACGGGTACCACAAATAGTGCCGTTGATGCCTTCGCGGGCAAGCAGCAGAGTACCTTTTACCGAGTGGGAAACTAATTTTTGGTATAACGGCTCGCGAAGAGCTTCGTAATCGTTGAGTTCGACAAACTTATAGAGCGCTGCACAAATGTACATCGAGGTTTCCTTCTGTGGCTGTTCGGATCGCAAATCCGAGGCTTAAAAATCGCGCCTATTATAACCAAATGTCGCAGTAGAACGCCATTTTTGCGACTAATTGCACTGAACGCTTTCAGTTGTGCTTGACCGGTGCTTGTAGTAATTTCATTGAAACATTTTGAAATATTTCGGTTCACTGACGTTTTGAATTGGTGGTTTTCAAATACCGCCTTCTAACTTCGAGAAAAACATGACACACACTATCACTATAGGTTTTCGTACCTGGCCAGCACGACTTCGCCGCCTTGTTGTTGCGGGGTTCATGCTGTGCGCTTTGGTGCCGATGACTGCGGTGATGGCACAAACCACTCCGGTTGACCAAACGCTGGAGCAGGCGCTTAACAAGTATTTGAACGACCTGCAAATTGAGGAAAGTGCCGGACGCGAGCAACTTGAAGCGATTTTGGCGCAGGTGGATGAATCAACGCCGCTTTCTACCCACATTCGCGCATTAAGTTATCTCGCTCTGGTACATCAATATGACGGCGACGAAGCAGCTGCCTTTGCGCTGAACCAGCGCATGCTGGAGATGACTCAAGGTTCCGGTAACGCCGATGCGGAAGTTGAAGCTATTGCCAACCGTATAGAGTTGCTGCAAGCCCGGGACAAACACGCTGAAGCCTATCTAGTTGTGAGTGACGCCGAGATTGCGTTAGGACAGGCGCAACTGCCACGCGTTCGATTTTACGTACACAACCTGATTTCACGAATTTACGCCGAC
The DNA here is from genome assembly GCA_040882145.1 of Idiomarina sp. GTDB lineage: Bacteria > Pseudomonadota > Gammaproteobacteria > Enterobacterales > Alteromonadaceae > Pseudidiomarina. The sequence goes on along the minus strand of JBBEBU010000003.1, from coordinate 68,193 downwards.
TGGGGTAAGTACAGCGACGCGCTTGAGCATCTTATTTCTGCGCTGGAAGCCGTGAATGAAACCAATGATAACCGCACCGAATTACGCCGCCAGTACCTGGCTTATGCTATTGCACAAATTCAGACTGATTTAGCACAGTGGGACGATGCGCTTGAAACCACCACTAAAGCCATAGCCGATGCCCAGCAGTTCGATTTGTTGGAAAACGTACCGGATTTATATTTACTGAAAAGTTATATTGAAGTGTCGTTGGAAGACTACAGTACTGCTGATGCATCGATGCAGCTCGCCATACAATGGGCTGACCGCAACAATCGCCCGCGAATTAAACTAATTAGTTTGAATAATCTGGGTGACCTTTATATTCGCACCAATGACTTAGACCGTGCCGAAGGGTATTTAAATCGGGCTCTGGAGCAGGCTTTAGCGCTGGACGACGAACGCACCGAACAGATGGTTCGTTTCAACCTTGGTTTTATCGACGTGAAGCAGGGAAATACCGACAGCGGCTTAGCAAGTATGCGCGAAGGTCTGGATTATTTCCGCACCGAGGGACGGAAAAGTGATTTAGAGCAAATCCTAGGTGAGCTTGCTGAGGCTTATGAAATTGCTGGTCAGTATCGCCAGCAGGCTGAAGCCTTACAGGAACAACAGGCCATTAGCAAAGAGCTGTGGCAAGTTGAACAACAACGCAATGTCACCGAGCTGCAAAACTTATACGATAATAAAGACAAAGAGCAGCAGATTAAGATTCTGGAACAACAGAACACACTGAAACAGCGCGTGATTGAGGTGAACGAGCAGCGCCAGATTATTGGTCTATTGCTGGCTATTGTGGTGATTTTTGCGGTTATCTTTTTATGGTTAATGTACCGTGCCGCCAGACGTGCCAATTTGCGGCTAAAAGAAGCCAACAGTCAGTTAGCGTTCCAGTCGCTACGGGATCCGCTGACTGGCCTGTGGAATCGTCGCGCCCTGCAACAGGACATGGGTAAACGCGAGCAGCATGGTGACCGTAGACAGCAGGATCAACAACAAACTGACGGTTTGATTTTACTTGATATTGACTTTTTCAAGCGTATTAACGACAAACATGGTCATGCCGCTGGTGACACCGTGCTGGTTGAAATTTCGAAGCGGTTACAAACCATTTGCCGGGAAACCGATAAGCTCATTCGTTGGGGTGGTGAAGAATTCCTGTTCTATTTGCGTGACGTTGATAACGACCGCATGAAAATTCTGACCGCACGCATTCTGGACGTGATTGCCCGCGAACCTATTAAACATGAGGGCAAGGTGATTGACGTTACCACCACGGCCGGCTTTATTTGCTTACCTTTTGCCGGTGTGGATGAAGCGCTGATGGATTGGGAAAAAGTTCTGCAGTTAGCCGACATGGCTTTATATACCGGCAAAGCCCATGGGCGTAATCGCGGCGTTGGTATCACTGAGCTGCATGTACCTTACAACGAAGCCCGCGAAGTGCTGGAAACGGATTTGTCGGCTGCCGTTGATAAAGGTTGGGTCACTATGGTGACGATTGAAGGTCAGGATTCCCGTTAACCCTCGCTCCCGCGTTGAGGCAGGCGGTGCGGCTTGTCTTCGGGCAAAAATGTAGTATCGTGCAGCTATCAGTTTGCTGCAAACTAGCCAGGGACAGCATTTGCATGCCGGAGGAACCAACGTGGGTCAGTTAACACCAGGCTTTATTGTCGCGCACAGCCATAAAATGGAAGCGCTGACCGATCTGGTGGTGAAGATTACCGGTGACTACCCGCTGCATCCGCTGGAAACTGAAACTATTTTGGTGCAAAGCAATGGTATTGCGCAGTGGCTAAAGTTGGCTATGGCCGAGCAAAATGGCATTGCCGCTATGCTGGATGTGACATTGCCCGCCCGTTTCTTGTGGCAGGCCTACCGTGCTGTACTAGGCGATGCGATTCCGAAAACCTCTCCGTTTGATAAAGACCGCTTAAGCTGGCGCATTTTGCGGTTGCTGCCTCAGTTACTAGAGGACCCGGATTTTGCGCCTTTACACGGCTATTTGCAGAACGATGCTGACCACCGTAAGCATTATCAATTGTCCGAGCGCCTGGCTGATTTATTCGATCAGTATCAAATTTATCGGTCCGACTGGTTGGCCGACTGGGCCGGCGGCGGAAATGCCATGGTGGAGCAGCAGGCCTATCAGCAACAGCGTTGGCAGCCAAAGCTGTGGCGCGCATTGCTTGACGATGTAGGCGCCGAGGATTATTGGAATAACCGCGCCCAGTTACACCAGCGATTTCTCAGTCAAGCACGTCAGCATACTCTGACAACACGCCCGGCGCAGTTGCCGCGACGAGTGGTGGTGTTTGGTATTTCCTCGTTGCCGCAGCAAACTCTGGAAGTGCTGGATGCATTGAAGGGGCATACCCAGATTGTGCTCTGTGTGCACAACCCTTGTCAGTTTCACTGGGCTGATATTGTGGATGGTCGGCAGGAACTCAGTCAGTTGCACATACCCCAACAGCGGTTTGACTATAAGCAGGGCATAACCGCAGCAACCAGCGACGACCTGTTGCATACCCAAACACACCCATTGCTGGCCAGTTGGGGTAAGCAAGGGCGCGACTATATTCGCCTGCTGGATTTGTTCGACGAGACGCGCCATAAAGCCGAAGAATTTAATGAGCTGAGTTTTGAGTTATTCGATGACCAAGCGCCGGAAAATACTTTGCAACAGCTGCAAAGCGACATTTTACAGTTGCGCTCGTTGACCGAAATTCAGGCTGCTGAACGCGGCAGTCCGGATGCATCGGTGGTATTTCAGCAGGCACATAGCCCGCAACGCGAAGTGGAAATTTTGCATGATCAACTGTTAGCGGCGTTTGCGGAAAACCCTCACTTGCGCCCGCGTGACATGATGGTGATGGTGCCCGATATTGATACCTATGCACCCCACATTCAAGCCGTGTTTGGTCGTTTTGAGCGCAGTGATGAACGTTATATTCCGTTTACCATTGCCGATCTGGCGCAGCGTCAGCGTAATCCATTGTTGATTGTGCTGGAGCGCTTGCTGAATGCCCCGCAAGAAAGATTCAGCATGAGCGATGTGCTGGATATGCTGCAAGTACCGGCGTTGCAGGCGCACTTTGGTATTAGTGACAGCGATTTGCCCGTGCTACAGCAATGGATACAGGCGGCCGGTATTCGCTGGGGGTTGCATGGGAGGCATCGCGAGTCACTGGGGTTGCCGGCACAGGCTGAGCAAAATAGCTGGCGCTTTGGATTGCGACGCATGCTGCTGGGTTATGCCGCTGGTGATACCCGCCCGGGTAATCAGCAAGCCTGGCAAAACATTGAGCCCTTTGCCGAAGTAGGTGGCTTACAAGCCGCTCTGGCCGGGCCACTAGCACAGTTGCTGGATAATCTTGATAACCTGTGGCAGCAGCTTCAGCACGACCGCACGCCCTCCGCTTGGGTGGTGTGTTTCAATCAGCTACTAAGTGATTTTTTTGCGCCACAATGCGACGCTGATGTGTTGCTGTTAGCACGCGTACAAGAGCAGTTGCGGAGCTGGCAACAGGCCTGTGAAGACGCCGACTTTAGCGACTCACTACCATTAAATATTGCGCGCGAAGCTTGGTTAAGCCGACTTGATCAGGCGCAGTTGAATCAGCGTTTCTTAGCGGGCGCGGTTAACTTTGCCACCTTAATGCCGATGCGAGCCATTCCATTCCAGCAGCTGTATTTGCTGGGCATGAACGACGGCGATTATCCGCGTAGTAGCAAACCGCTGGATTTTGATTTAATGGCCCACCAGAGCCGCCCGGGTGACCGCTCCCGGCGTGAAGACGACAGGTACCTATTTTTAGAAGCCTTGTTGTCAGCGCGGCAAAAATTCTATGTAAGTTGGATTGGGCGCAGTATTCAGGACAACAGTGCGCGGCCGCCGTCGGTGCTGGTTAGCCAATTATTGGAGCATCTGGAACAGGGTTGGGCGAAGCCTGCGGTTACTGCGCATGCGTTGCAGCCATTTGCCGCCAGCTATTTTAATACCGCTGAGCCGAAAGGTTTGTTTACCTTTGCGCATGAATGGCAGCATGCGGTGGGTGCGGCGGTTGGCCGAAATGAACAGGTGCCTGCTGCCAATGGGTTAGCCGAGTTAAGCCGGTGGCGACCTGAGAGCCCGTTAACTCTGAAGCAACTGGCTGATTTTTTGCGTGAACCGGCACGCCTGCTATTTCAGCAACGCCTGAATGTGTATTTGTACCAACAGCAGTTAAGCGCTACTGACGAAGAACTATTTAGTAGTGACGGCCTGCAGAGCTGGCAGCAGGTAGAGCGGCTCATTCAGGCTATGCAGCGGGCAGCGCACCAACAACAAGATATTACCGCGGCAACTAGCGCGGAACTTAACCGCCTGCAACGCGAGGGTGAGTTACCGCCGGCCGCTGGCGGTGAATTTGAACAGTTGCAGTTAACTCAGGTAATAAACCAGGTTGGCGCACGCTACCAGCAGCTGCGTGAACGCGCTAGTAAGCCGTTGCTGCCGGTGCACGGTAGTTTTGAGCTGGCGCCTGCCGGTACCGCTGACGAACCGGCGCTGTTGTTGCAGGACAATTTGGATAATCTGTACGAAAGTGCCAGCGGCGAGCGTTACTGTTTGCAACTCTGTGCCAGTAATCTGCGGGCTGGCAAAAAGTCCGATAGCCCAGCGCGGTTAAAGCACGCTAGCCTGCCATGGGTAACGCATCTGCTACTGAACAGCCAGCAGCCGACGCGATTCTTTATTGCCGGGCGCGATAGCGTTTTGCACCTGCCGCCATTGGCTGCTGGTAAAGCCGAAGCCCTGCTAGCAGCGCTTGGCAATGCGGTGCTAGAGAACTTCCGACAGCCCTTACCCATAACCTTGGATTTAGCGGAACAGGCAGAAGCAAAAGACCTAGCCAGCCAGTATGACTATGGTGGTTTCCGCCAAAGCGCATTGAAAGAGCGAGCACCCTACTGCAGCCGGGTGTTTCCAAGCTTTAGCCATATTCGTGCCGATGGCCGCTTCGATGGCGCCATGGCGCAGCTGTATGCACCGCTGATAGAGGTACTGCAGGCAGGTGATGAATGGTTGCAGGAGCAGCAACTGCTAACGGAGGCCAGCACATGAGCATGGCCACGCCGTTGCAACCTTTAACCATGCCGTTATATGGCAGCCGCTTAATTGAAGCCAGTGCTGGTACCGGTAAAACCTATACCATAGCGGCATTATATGTGCGCTTGGTGTTAGGGCATGGCGCTGAAGCCAGTTTTGCGCGACCGTTAACCCCGGATCAAATTTTGGTGGTGACCTTTACTGAGGCGGCAACCGAAGAATTGCGCGACCGCATTCGTGAGCGGCTGGCCACCGCAGCGAGTTATTTTCGCCAGCAACACGACAGCAGCGACGCCTTTTTAGTTGCACTCAGACAAAGCTACCCCGACCCGCAGTGGCCGGCATTAGCGCGGCGACTGGATTTGGCGGCGCAGGCGATGGATGAAGCAGCCGTGCATACCATTCATGGCTGGTGTAACCGCATGCTGCGGGAGCACGCCTTTGCTAGTGGCAGTTTATTTACGCAAGAATTAGAGACCGACAATAGTGACCTGTGGTTAACCGTGGCCCGGGACTACTGGCGGCAGTATTTTGGTACGAGCTCGTTAGCTGTGTATGGTTTTTTACGCGCCCATTTTGCCAGTCCCGAGCAGTTACTGAGCCAGGTAAATACGCTGCAACGCTATCAAAGCCAAGCACAACAGCAGGAGCTGTTGGCACACAACCCGTATCAGGAGTTACAGCAGCAGTTGGCGCAGTTGCAGCAGTTGAAAACCGAATTGCTGCCGACCATTGAAGAATTACGCAAAGATATTCCTCAGCATAAAGGCATTACCCACCATGCCGGTGGCATGGAAAAGCTTTACGATTGGGCCACTACCGATGCGGCGCAGCCCGACTTGAGCGAGGCGGGTTGGAAGCGCTTTGGCAGCGAAGAGTTAAGTAAAAAGTTTAAAGATAAACTGCATCCTGGCTGGCATCAGGTTGCTCAGCTAGAACAGCGGCTGAGTGCCTTGCAGCTGGCGATTCAGCCAGTGCAGAACCATGCTGCAGCCAGTATTGCCATGCGCTTTCAACAGTTGCAAGAGCAGCGTGCGCAAATGGGCTTTGATGACATTCTCACACGCTTGCGGGATGCGCTGCAGGGGCAATATGGTGAAGGGCTGGCAACTGCTATTCGGGCCCAGTTTCCAGTCGCTATGGTAGACGAATTCCAGGACACCGACCCGGTTCAGTACCGCATTTTTGATACTATTTTTGAATTGCAGAAGAATCATCCGCAACAGGGGATTTTCCTTATTGGCGATCCCAAACAGGCCATTTATTCCTTCCGTGATGCCGATATATACACCTATTTGCAGGCGCGCCGGGCTACCAGTGGCCGCCACTACACGCTGGGTACTAATTATCGTTCAACGCCCGCTATGGTGGCAGCAGTAAACCATGTGTTTGATAGCGCCAATGGCTATCCGAAAGGCGCGTTTCGGTTCCGTACCGAAACCATTGATGAAGTGCCGTTTCAACCAGTGGCTGCAACTGAAAAAGATAAGCAGGTGCAGTTGCACGGCGACGATTTGCCCGGCATGACCATACGGGTGTCGCCGTTGCATGAACAAGACACCAATAAGCAGGGCTTAACCGAAAGCCTGGCCGCAAGTTGCGCCGACGACATAGTTGGGCTGCTGAATGACGGGCATTACAGCAGCCGGCAGGGTGAGATTTCGCGCGTACAACCGGGCGACATTGCGGTGCTGGTGAATAAGGCTGATGAAGCCCAACTGATACGGCAGGCGCTGCGTGAGCGTAACCTGGCCAGCGTTTACTTGTCCGATCGTGACTCGGTATTTGCGAACGCGCTGGCCAAAGACGTACTGCTGGTATTACAAAGTTGTGCCAGTCCTCGCGATCCCGGCATGTTACACGCGGCTTTAGCGACTAGCTTACTTGGTCTGAGCTTGCCCAGGCTTGCCGAAGTGGTAGAAGACGAAACACTGTGGGATTACTACGCGGGCGAATTTATTGAGTATCACCAGTGTTGGGAACAGCGAGGCGTACTAGCCATGCTACAACGCTTACTGCATGATTTTTCGGTGCCGCAACTGCTACTGAATTCGGCGCAGCAAAACGGTGAACGAGAACTTACCGATGTGTTGCACCTGGCGGAGCTATTGCAGCAACAAGCGCAGCATGCGGACGGCATGAGCGGCCTGGTACGCTATTTGGCCGAGCGGGTAGAGCAAGTGCAAGAGCAAGGCCGAAAAACTGATGCTAGGGAGCAACAGGTGCGGCTGGAAAGCGACAGTAATCTGGTGCAAGTGGTTACCGTGCACAAATCCAAGGGCTTGCAGTATCCGTTCGTGTTCCTGCCTTTTATGAGTTCACAAAAAGCACTGCACCGACGCATTCAGTACCCGGCGGTTTATCACAATGATCAGGGTGAACTGCAGTTGGTGTTATCAAAAGATGACAGCGCAGGGCGTGATCAGGCCGATTCGGAACGCCTGGCGGAAGATATTCGTAAGTTTTATGTGGCAGTAACCCGGGCGCAGTACAGCACTTATATTTATGCCGGGCATTATAAAGAGCTCGGTGAAACGGCGCTGAATTACTTGCTAACGGGCAGCCGCAAGGCTTGTGAGAATTTGCAGCTGGCCATGCAAGAATGCTGGTCGCACCAAGCTATTCGCTTCCTTGAAATACCCGCCGAAACCGATGCCGAACAGCACCCAGCGCAGTACCAACCCGCGCCCACGGCAAGGCAGCAAGCACGGTATTGTGAAATGCCTTCTGGGCACCAGTTGGAGCGTTGGTGGTTGAGCAGCTACAGCGCTTTACTATTGGCGCCAGCAGCCGATACCGGGGCGGTATTGGCCGAGCAATCAGCCGACGAGCAGAATTCCCGCGAAGAAATGCAGGCTGAGCCTCGCGCCCTGACCGCTGAACGCCCGGCGTCTATGGTGCCAATACATAGCTTTCCGAAAGGGCCACAAGCAGGTACTTTTTTGCATAACCTGTTGGAGGCCGCAGCCAATGACGGTTTTGCTGAGGTGGCCGCTAGCACCGCAAAATGTGCCGAGTTAGTGAGTGCTCACGCGCAGTCAGAGCCTTGGAATGCCTATCAAAGCGTGTTGGTGGATTGGTTACAGAGCTACCTAACTACGCCTTTCCAGTTAGCGCCAGGTAGGTCCATTTCGTTGGCTAGTTTAACCAGCTATCAGGCTGAACCAGAGTTCTGGTTTGCCACCCGCAACACCGACGTGCAGCAGTTGGATAAACTAATTCAGCAGTATATTCTGCCCGGGCACCCCAGGCCTTCGCTGCAGCCCACCACCTTGAATGGCATGATGAAAGGTTTCATTGACTTGGTGTTTGCCCATGAGGACACATTTTATGTGGCTGATTATAAATCCAACTGGCTGGGCGATCACGAGCAGGACTACACCCATAACGCTATGCGTGAGCGTATCTTGCATAGTAGATACGATGTGCAGTATGTGATTTATACGGTCGCACTGCACAAACTACTGCGCGCCCGGTTGGGTGCTGCCTATAACTATGACACGCACCTAGGTGGTGCCTTGTATTTGTTTATGCGCGGCTATCAGGCCGATAGTGCTGGTGCTTTTTTCGACCGGCCGCCGCTGGCACTTATTACCGAGCTGGAGGCGTTACTGAAATGATGAACACCACCTGCGCACAGCTGGAGCAATGGCAACAAGCCGGTTGGTTACGGCCGCTGGATGTGAGTTTCGCCAACTTGTTGCTGGAGCAGGAGCCTGAGCCGTCGCCCTGGCTGGCTATGCTGGCTGCCTTAGCCAGTTATCAACTCGGCCGTGGGCAGGTGAGTTTAAACCTCACCAGTTTGCTGCAAAATCCGGCGCTTTGTTTACAGTTCCCGCGGCCTCGCACAGCCATCAACACCGTAGTGGAGCCAACCTCACCTGAGTTGGTTTTCGCCACTACCTCGCTGGATGATGTGCTGGCGGCACTGCAAAAATCCCGCGCGGTGTCGGTAGTGAATGATCGCTCAGAGACAGACTCAACGGCGCCGTTAGTGCTGCAGCAAGAGCGTTTATATTTACGTCGCTACTGGCGTTATCAGCAAGGTATTAAAAGCAGATTGCAGGTGCTGGCGAAGCAACGTGAAGTGAATAAACCAGCCTTGCAACAGGTACTGCAAAACTTGTTCGGTAGCAGCACGGCCGATAGCGATAAGGTTAACTGGCAGAAACTAGCCTGTGCCAATACCCTGCGCAGTGGTTTTAGCGTGATTACCGGCGGCCCTGGCACAGGTAAAACCTACACTGTGGTGCGCTTACTGGCGACCTTGCAGCAACTTTCTCTGGCAGAGGGTGGCAGCGAACGAATTTTACTGGCGGCGCCAACCGGCAAGGCGGCTGCGCGCATGACAGAGTCGGTGCGCTCAGAATTGCAGCAGTTAAGCATAGACGACGCAGTCAAACAGAGTATTGATGCGAATGCGGTTACTTTGCATCGCTTGTTAGGAGCCAAACCTGGCTCGCGCGGTTTTAAGCATCATGCCGACAACCCGTTGTTGGTAGATACCTTAATTATTGACGAAGCCTCGATGGTTGATGTGGAAATGATGGCCTTTGTGGTAGATGCCTTGCCCAGCCACGCGCGGCTGATTTTGTTAGGCGACAAAGACCAACTGGCTTCGGTTGAAGCTGGTGCGGTGCTGGGAGAGTTATGTGCAGGGGCTGATACCGGTGGTTACGATAGCAACACGGTAACGTGGTTAGAGCAGGTAACTGGCGAGTCTATCCCTGCCGTTTATACGGGCTCAGCTTTTGAGCTTTCGGCCTATACCAAACCCACCGCCAACAGCTATTTGCAGCATATTGTGATGCTGCGCGAAAGTCGCCGGTTTGACGGGCAAAGTGGCATTGGCAAATTAGCGACTGAAGTGAATGGCATGCGTACCGCGTGGTTGCAGCAATGGCTGCAGGGCAAAGCGCCGGCGGCAAAGGAAACCGCCGAACTGTATCAGCGTATTCAGTACCTGCGCACGAATCATCCGGCGGACGCTGAGTTTCGTAATTTGGTGCAAAACGGCCTGGCAGATTTCATGGCACGGGTAGCAAAACGCCCAACCAGCGATTCAAAAGCCAGTTGCGACCAGTGGGCGGAGCAGGTTCTAGATGCGTTTAGTCAGTTTCAGGTGTTGTGTGCCGTACGCGACGGTGACTGGGGCACTAAGGCCTTAAACGAACGAATTAGTCAGTGGGTGACGGCTGCGACTGGTGTTGCCGACACGGCGTCAACTGGCGCCGATCATTGGTACCCTGGTCGCCCGGTTATGATCACGCGAAATGACTACGGACTGGATTTACGTAATGGCGACATTGGTATTATGTTGGTGCATAGCCCAACCAATACCCGCCGGGTTGCCTTTTTGAGTAATACCGCAGCAGCCAGCGCAAGTAAAATTCGCTGGGTGTTACCAAGTCGATTAACCCATGTGGAAACGGTTTACGCGATGACCGTTCACAAATCCCAGGGCTCAGAATTCAGGCACACGGTACTGGTAGTGCCCGAGCATGATACGCCGGTGTTAACGAAGGAATTGTTGTACACAGGTATTACCCGGGCGCGGGAGAAATTCAGCTTGGTGGCGCCGCAACCTAAGGTTTTGTTAGATGCTGTGCAACGGCAGGTTGAGCGCGGTTAACAGCACTATTTCTTACAGTAAAATCAGTCTAATGCGGCTGGCGAGCTGACGTGGTTTCGCTATGCTTAAGTGCTCAGGGATGAGCTAGCAGGCATGGATGCCTGCCTGTATTGAAAGTCGCTACTTGGTGCGCGGACGGGCAAACATCATCATGGCTATGCCACTCAAAGATACCGCCGCAATCACCAGTAGTTTTGGCGTTAACACCTCGGCTAATAGCAACACACCGCCAAAAGCAGTGACCACAGGTACACTTAACTGCACTGTGGCGGCCTGAGTCGCCGTTAGGGCCGGTAAGGCTTTGTACCAAAGCGCGTAACCTATACCCGAAGTAATAGCACCCGAGGCTATGGCGTAGCCAACACCAATTGCATCTAGCGCCGGTACTCCGTTATTGGTAACCCACAAAACCGGTAACAGCAGCAATGCCAGTGGCAGAGTGCGAATAAAGTTACCGGTCGTGCTGGCCAGCGCGTCCTTGCTATGGCGCCCAATCAGTGAGTAGGCACCCCAGGCCACACCCGCTAATAACATGAGCAATGCCGAGCCGGTATTTAAACTTACTTCGGTATTGGCCCCGGGGGTGTTCGGCCATAACAACACCACCAAGCCGCCCGCTGCCATAGTAACCCCCAGCCATTGCCAGGCGGTTAGCCGCTCACCGCGGACTAATCCCCAAGCGGTCATACTTAACTGTACAGCGCCAAATAAAAATAAGGCACCCAAGCCTGCATCTAGCTGCAAATAGGCGTAGGAAAATGCAATAGCATAAACAAATAACGCCAATGCACCCGACCAGGAGCCAGCTGTCGGAGCTTTTTGCCGTTGTCGAAGCTGCCGTAGCTGAACCAACAATAACAGCATGGTGGCACCGGAAATTAAGCGTATAAGGGTAAAACTGGCGGCATCCAGATTGGTTTCACGCAAGGCTAACCGACATAACAGCGAGTTACCGGCAAACGCCAGAAGCGCCAGCAGCGTATAAACAACTGTGGTGCCAGATAAGCGGTTGGTAACATGGTTACTCGGTTTAACAGCGATAACTACCTTCCAGCATAATATGCATGTCAGAACTACGCCGAACCTGATAACGCCCTTCGCCGTCCACGTCGTCTTCCTCGGCATCACGATGCCAGAGCGAAACCTGTGCCGGCAGTGCTACCGGGCGTTTAAAATTCACATCGATGCGTTGCAACGGACAGCCTAAACTATGTTCAAGTTCGGCATGGGCGCGCGCTGACATGTACATGCCGTGAATGATTGGCTGCCGAAAGCCAAACCAGCGGGATAGCCATGGATGAATATGAATCGGGTTGTAATCACCGGACAAACGCGCGTATTCCCTGCCTAAGTAGGTAGGAAGTTGCCAACTGGTTAAATGTTTCCAATTTTCATCGGGTGCATGTGCGTTGTTGCGCGGCGTACCCGCCGGCTGTGGCTGCATAACCTGATAGATGCTGTCGCATACCGCCACACAGTCACCATCTTGCATAAATTCAACACAATACGCCGGACGCAAGCGCCGTCCACCAGCTTGTGGCAGCTTTATTTTGGTAACCAGCGTAAAGCCTTTATGCAAATCTATAGGGAGTAACTGGCTGACCGAATTACTCACATGAACCATGCCTGGCACTGGCCATGGAAACTCAGGTGTTAGCATCAGCGACAAATGCGCGCGCTGGGCACTTAAATAGAGGTAAGTAAGCGGAATTTCACTCACAAAGCCGCCAAACGCGTGGCAATAGGCTTCCAAATGATCGGCGTCAAGTGCGGGCAACTGATAGGTGGCGCGCAACTGGCGAATGGCCGGCTCACCACTGCGGCGCAGGGTCAGCACTGAGCGCGCGAGCATGCCCGGAAGAGGAGCCAGTGCTTTGCTGGAGGCGGTGCCGATGTTGTTTGCGTTGGTCATGAATTACCGTACGTCACATAAGATTCTGTGGGCCATTGTACTACCAAACTTATAAAGCTTTACAAGTTTATAGCTTATTTCTGCGAACTTTACTTGGCAGGACAGACCAGGTAGATCCATACTAGCAGTTCTAAAAATGTTCGAAAAAAAATAACAAGCAAGGATACCTCATGTCAGAACAACACCATTGGTCACGTCGTGGCCTGTTACCTGCAAACCTATCGCGTGTGCTTAGCCGCACTCTGCTGGCGGGTTCAGTTACCTTACTGGTCGCTTGCGGCGGTGAAGACACCATTGAAACGCCGGATCCGCAAGTTACCGCCTTTGCCCCGAACGGTGAAATTAGTGCAAACGTGCGCTGGACCGATTACGGCGTTCCTTATGTAAAAGCTAACAACTACGAAAGCCTTGGCTTTGGTGTTGGTTATGCGTTTGCCAATGACAACATTTGTGTTCTGGCTGACCAAATGATCAAATTTAACTCCGAGCGGGCGCGTTACTTTGGTCCGGACGAGGTTCCTGGGTCTGGTGACAGCGGCAATGTGATTAATGACTTCGGTTATTTGTCGCTGGGTATTCGCGACAATGCCGAAGCGGGCTTTAGTCAAATGAGCGAAAAAGCTCAGGCACTGTTAACTGGCTATGCACGTGGTTATAACCACTACTTAAGTGTCACCGGGTCGGCCAATATTGATTCTACCTGTGCCGGTCAGCCGTGGGTGAAGCCAATCACGGCTATCGACATGATGACCTATGCACAAGGCGTGGCCTTACTGCCTGGTGCCAGTAACTTTACCGGCGCGGTTTTTGTGGCGGTACCACCGAACACTAGCTATTTGCCGAATCCGGTAGCTGCCAATGGCGCACCTATTGACGATGTCAGCCAGATGGATGAGTTATATCAACCGAAATTACTGGCCGACATCGGTATTCCGGATACCAACCCAACTGAAGCGGGTTCAAATGGCTGGGCTATTGGTAGCGACTTAAGCGCCAGTGGCAACGGCATGCTGATTGCGAACCCACATTTCCCGCACACTGGTAACCAGCGCTTCTGGCAGTTTGGTACCGAAATTCCGGGTGAATTGAAAGTTGTGGGTGGCTCTTTGTCGGGCATGCCGGGTATCGTCAATATTGGTTTTAACGAAGACGTAGCCTGGACCCACACCTTTTCAACCGCAGCGCGTTTTGTGCTGCACCGATTAGAACTCGATGAATCTGATCCGCTTGGGCGTACCTACATTGTTGACGGCGAGCGCAAAAAAGTAGAAACCAAAACCCATCAAATTGAAGTAGCAACCGGGCCTTCAAGTTCTGTCACGCTGGAGAAAGTTAGTTATCACAGCGAGTTTGGCCCGATGATTGTGATTCCAGGGCAATTGCCATGGGGTCAGGATCAAACCGGTCAACAAGTGGCTTATGCTATTTATGATGCAAACTTACCGAACTACGATGTGTTCGATCACTGGTTAGCGATGAACCGTGCTGGCAGCATTAGTGAGTACCAACAAACCTTTGCTGACTACACAGGCATTGTGTTTAACAATGCGATTGCGGCCGACAAAGATGGCAACACCTTCTTTACCGACGGTTCTTCGGTGCCGGATATAGACCCTGAAGCTATTGCTGACTGGGCGCAAAATCCACTCTATCAACAACTGACACAGGCAGCCGGTTTACCTATATTTCCCGGTAACGAAGCACGCTTCAAAGCGCGTGGTACAGTTCCAACAGCAGCAGCACCGCGCTTGTCACGTACTGACTTTGTGCAGAACTCCAATGACAGCTTCTGGCTAACCAACCCGGCAGCACCTATTACCCAGGTGTCACCCTTGTTCGGTCCAATTGGTAATCAGCAATCGCTGCGTTCACGCTTATCCCAGAAAATGCTGGCCGAGGGCGGTTCGGTTGATGGCTTATTCACCTTAGAGGATTTGCAGGAGCGCCTACTAGGTAACCGTAACTTCTTAGGCGAAGCCGTTTACGCCGACCTATTGGCTGCTTGTCAGGCACGTGGTGCTACGCCAGTAGCGACAGCGGCAGGAGCGGTTTCCATTGCGCCTGCCTGTGCGGCGCTGGCACAGTGGAACGGGGTTATGGACAAAGATAGCATTGGTGCCATGGTGTTCCGTGAGTTTGCCAGTGAATTTACCCGCAATCCACAGTGGCAGGTCGCCTACGATGCTACCAACCCTCTGACAACGCCAAATACACTGCTTGCCAATGAAACTGTGATGGAGCAATTAGCAACCGCCATGGTGCGCATTCAAAATGCTGGGTTGGCATTAGACGCGCCACTTGGTGATGTGCAATTCGTGGAACGTAGTTTGCCGGATGGCACTCCGTCCGGGATGAAATTACCTTGGGGTGGTGCGAATAATGTTGAGGGTGGCTTCAACGTATATCGTGCGAACACCGGCGGCGACGGTACTATTTTACCGCGTCATATTTACCCGTTGCTACCTGGCTCTAACTTAAGTGCTGAAGCTGGTGGGTATCACATTACTTATGGTTCCAGCTGGATGTTCACTATGGAGTTTACTGATGAAGGGCCAGTTGCTAACGGGTTGCTAAGCTATTCGCAATCACGCAACATTAACTCGCCACATAATCTGGACCAAACCGAATTCTATTCTGTGGATCCGCGGTTACGCACAATTTATTTCAGCGAGGCAGACATTGCCGGAAACACCGTTGAAGAGATTGATTTAAATGTAGACGCGCTGGGTAACTAACCTGCTGAGTCTGGAAACTAAAAGGGCGCCATTGTGATGGCGCCTTTTTTTTTGCGCCGCAGTTGCTATTGAGGGTTCTTTATTGGTTCTTCTTACCTTTTTTAAACAAAGGTTATGAAATAAATAAAGATCCGTTTTACCGAGCCGGGGTACTAGTAATTTTATCGGTTAATAAATAGTTTGCACCAAAGCCGAGCAACAAGGCTTTCAGGTTAGCTATTTAAGTTTAGCTGCGAGCGATGAACTGCAGCGGTGGCTACCGGCAACACCAGCGGTGACTTTGCTCAACCGCGGGCTAAGGCTCGGCGCGCTGATTGCCCAATAGCGCTTCTGCAATGGCTCGTCTTGCTTTATCATCACCCTTGTTCTGGTCATTAGGATTTCGTAAGTAGCCTTCATTATGGAAATATATATAGACGCTGATGCGTGCCCGGTAACGGTGCGAGAAATTTTATTTCGCGCGGCTGAGCGCAAGCAACTACCTTTGTGGTTAGTGGCGAATCAACGCATTAAAATACCACCGTCGCGATTTATTAAAATGATTCAGGTTGGGGCTGGTTTTGATGTGGCCGATCATGAAATTGTGCGCCGCTGCAATGCCGGCGACCTGGTGATTACCAGTGATATTCCACTGGCCGCAGAAGTTATTGAAAAGCACGGGCAGGCACTGAGTCCGCGTGGCGAATTATTTACGCCGGAAAATATTCGGCAACGACTGAATATTCGCGACTTTATGGATACCATGCGTAGTAGTGGCGTGCAGTCGGGTGGGCCACCACCGCTGAGCAACACGGACCGGAAAAACTTTGCCGACCATTTGGATAGAATCTTAGCCCGGGCCTGATAACCCCTTTCAGCGCGCCAATACTTTTCACAATCTTTACTTTAAATTTGCTGCAATATCATTCCTGTCTATACTGAGAATACGCGATGGAAATAATGTCGCACTAAACACGGGAGTATTGCTATGAATGCCAGACACCTGTTGTACCCAATAGTGTTCACCTTCGTATTAACCGCCTGTTCACCAGCGCAGGACGCGAAAACTGATCCTGACCCCTTAGACGAAAAGCCACAACCAACCGAAGTTAGTGCCGCGGATGAAGCCGTTACGGATGTAAGCGCGAACTGTAGCCTAACCATGGGCTTTCAAGCGTGGGAACCCTACCAGTATGTTTCTGTGGGCGACGAAGTAAGTGGCCTTGATGTTGAGATTGCTGAGGCAGTAGTTGAGCAGATGGGCTGTGATTTAAAAGCTCAGCAAGGTACCTGGCGCGAACTACTGAGTAAGCTTCGCCGTGGTGAAGTGGATTTTGTTTTGGGAGCTTCACAAACCGCAGCGCGCCACGAATATGCCCATTTTTCTGAACCCTATCGGCAGGAACAATTTGTATTATTCGTACGCCAGAACGATATCGATAGTTTTGCGGCTGCTAATGTTACTGAATTTATTAAGGCCGGCAATAAGCTGGGCGTGGTGAATGAATACTACTATGGCGAGGACTTACGTGAGGTATTGCGAGAGGGAGAAAGCAACGGTCTGGTGGTAGGTGCCATTATTAGTGAACTGAATATTGCGCGGCTATTAGACGGAGAAATAGACGCCTTTTTAGAAGATACGCTGGTTGCCGCGTCTATACTTAGGCGCAAAGGGTTGGAAAACGACATCGAGCAACATGAGATTGAGTTACCCGCCAGTGATGTGTACGTGATGTTTAGCCAAAAGTCAGTGCCAGAGGAGTACGTGGCGGCTTTTAACGACGCTTTAGCAGAGGTGAAAACTAACGGTACATACGAAACTATTCGCCAGCGTTACGGCGCTGAAGAAACGGCTTTAGAAACGGAGGAATCCGGCACCAATTAAGCGCAAATAGATCACCATTGACCAGATAATCTGTAGGGTTATTGATCTAGAACAAGCTCCGGTGCTGGGCTGATTGTAAAGCAACATAAATGACATAAAATCGGCCACTTATTCAACTGAGGATAAATCATGAATAAGTGGCGCGATAAGCACACAACGCGCAACGAAGTGCGTTTCGGTGCTAACAAGCACCTCATCACCACCACTGACCGACGTGGTGTTATCACCTTTGCCAATCAGGCTTTTATTGATGTTTCCGGCTATACCGAAAGCGAGTTAATTGGTAAAAATCATAACCTGATACGGCACCCGGATATGCCCAAAGGTGCATTTAAAGACCTCTGGGAAACCATTCAGCAAGGCAAATCTTGGCGTGGTGCCGTTAAAAATCGTTGCGAGAATGGCGATTTCTATTGGGTGGATGCCTATGTTTCACCTATTTTAAAAAACGGCGAGATTGTGGAGTACCAATCGGTTCGTGTTGCGCTTTCCGAAGCCGCTAAACAGCGAGCTGAAATTATTTATGCGGCCTGGCGACATGACAAATTACCGCGCTGGATACTGCAGACCCCGGCTTTTGATATTACCCGTACGGCTAAATCTGACCAGACCGAGGCAACGGCCGGTGAGCGTATCATGCAGTATATTTATACAGGCAGCCGCCGTTTTAAAGGTCGTTTAAGTTTTGCTATGGCGACTCAGCAGCACGAGTTGCGGGCGGTGGTAGCCCGACTGAAAAACACCGGTAAAATTTTAGAAAGCTGTCGGTTGAAAACGCAGCAGCACTTAGGTACCTCACGCAGTAGTATTTTCGCGCAGCATCAGCAATTAACGCAATTTGCCGCAGATATGGAAGCTTTGGCGCAAAGCCAGCAGGCGGTGTCGCAGGCCAGTATTGATACCTCTGCGGCTGCCCGTGAGGCGGGCGTGCAGTCAGAGCAAAGTCAACAGCAATTGGCCACCATGAAAGACGCGGTTACCCGCTTAACCAAAGTTATGCACTCAGCCGAAGAACACGTGCAAACACTCGCGCAACGTAGTGAGCAAATTAACGCCATTGTAAGTGTGATTTCTGATGTTGCAGAGCAAACTAATTTATTGGCGTTAAATGCCGCGATTGAAGCGGCTCGAGCTGGAGAATCCGGGCGTGGTTTTGCTGTTGTAGCTGATGAGGTTCGTGCGCTGGCTTATCGCACCCATGAGTCGACCGGCCAGATCAGTGAGTTGGTGGAGCATTTGCTAAGTCAAATGGGAGTTACTGTGAGTGCCTTGCAAGAGGGTGTAGGTGCGGCGCAAGAGACCGCCAATGCAGCAGCCGCTACTCAGCAGTCGCTAGGCTTAATTAATACCAGCATTACGCATATCGGCCAGCTTTCGGAAACTGTCACCCACGCGGTTGCAGAGCAACAAGCATCGTCAGACAACCTTAAAGTAAAAATCAACGCTATTAAAGTGATGGCCGACGAATCTGTGGACGCTTCGAATCAGGCGGAACAAGAGAGCGATACGCTGGGTAATCATATTCAGAACTTGAACCATTTAGCGAGTCACTTTCTTGCGCAACAGGCAGCAAATAAAGTATGAAAGTGCTAGCAAGCTATGCTGACTTTCTGGAGACCATTCCCGACGGCGCCATAGTGGTGGATAAGAGCGGCAGTATTGTTATAGCGAACAAGCGCGCGCACCGAATTTTTGGTTATCCTGAAAATGGCCTTTGGGGTGAACTTGTGCATATTCTAATGCCGCGCGAATTAAGCCGTCGCCATAGTACCTATGTGGAGCACTTTTTTGCGGACCCTCACCCGCGCCCAATGGCGCGAGGATTAGATTTCTCGGCGCGCCGACGAGACGATTGCTTAATTGCCGTGGATATTATGCTCAATCCTATTTTGTTAGAGGATAAACAATACGCACTGGCTATTATTCGCGACACCACTGAACGCCGCCAAATGGAAGACAGAATTCGTGCTGAGCTGATGCAGGAGCGGATTCGGGCGGTTACCGACCAGCTTACTGAACTGACTAACCGGCGGGGCTTTCTGACGGCCCTGCAACACGAAGTTGACCGCTTTTATCGCTATAAATCACCTTTTTCTGTGGCTTATTTCGACTTAGACGATTTTAAGATAATCAATGACGAACGCGGACATTGCGAAGGTGACAAAGTGTTACGCACTATTGCGCGCAAAGGTTACACCGCGCTACGCGATACCGATGTGTTTGCCCGTATTGGTGGCGATGAATTTGCGATTTTGCTGCCCGAAACCGGCGCTGAGGGCGCCCAGGCGGCTATGACTAAATTTAGAAACATCGTAACCGCAGCGCTGGATGCTAACGACTGGCCGGTAACCATGTCGGTAGGCGTGTTAACCTGCACCGAGCTTGAGGTTGGATTTGACGCCGAAAAAATTTTGTACCATGCTGATCAAGCTATGTATACCAGCAAACGCTCAGGTAAAAGTCGCGAATACCATCGCATTAATCCTTTCAAAATTTCACGCTGATTTCCCCAAATTGTGAGAAAACAGCTACACTTTCACGGTGTCTTCTTAGCTTGGAAAATAAATATTTTTTCAGTGCGACAAGACTTGTCGCATTAGCCAATTAATCTAGACAAGTCGCACGATAAAGCATGAACCACATGGAGTTGTTGAATGCAGACGGCTTTGCGCTATCTAATGATGCTGCAGCATATTCCGCGGCAACCACAGAAAATTGATCCTGCGTCACTACGGGAAAAGTTATACCGGCAGGGGTTTGATGTTTCGGTTCGAACCATTCAACGTGATTTGAATGAACTGTCGGATGTATTCCCGCTAGTCACTGATGAGCGCTCCAAACCTTACGGCTGGAGCTTTTTGGCTGACAGCCCTATTAGTTTACCCTCACTGGATATGCCAACCGCGTTAGCGGTATTGTTGATGGAGCAACAACTCAAATTGCTGTTACCGAATGCAGTACTTCGCAAACTCCAGGGTAACTTCAGTGCTGCCCGTAAACTTCTGGAAGACACTGCGTCTGGCTACGAAAGCTGGCAACAACGCGTGCATGTGGTTCCCAGTGGGCTGGCAGTAAAGCCTGCCGAATTTCAACCGCTGGTGCTGGATGCTATTTATCAGGCCATGGAACAGGGTATGCAGTTGGAGCTCAGCTACAACAGCCGGCGTAACGGCGCAGAACGTAAGTGTTCAGCCAGCCCGGTGGGTATTGTGCATCGCGGCGCTGTTACTTACCTGATTTGTCAGTTTGATGGCAAAGACGATATTCGGCAGTTGGCATTGCAACGTATTACCTCTATTAAGGTTGGCAAGGCACGGGCCAAACTACCAGCCAATTTTGATATTCGGGACTATCTGCATGGTGCCAGGGTTGCTAACGGTTTGACGAATCAAAATGCCCGGGTGGTACTGAAATTTAACAGCAACGTGGGCCATCATCTATACGAAACCCCGCTGAACGACACCCAGCAAATCCAGAACAACGGTGATAACCTGATTGTTAGTGCTGACTTAAAGCTGTCCGAGGAACTATTGTGGTGGTTGCTCAGTTTTGGTGCCCAGGTGGAAGTGATTGAGCCGAAAGAACTGCGTGACGAATTGGGTTCGCATGCCAGTGCGATGATCAAGTTCTACCAATACGGCTAACCCGCCAACACATAGATTTTGCGGTCAACTTTGGGTATCTTAACCGCCATCGTTCATAGCTACTGGAAGTAATCCATCATGATCGACCCCATGGTGTCGGAAGTCGTGTTCTGGGGGCTGGTACTATTGTCTGCGGGCACATCCTTTTTAACCGCTACGTTAGGTGCTGGCGGTGGTGTGGTGATGATTGCCGCGATGGCCATATTACTGCCACCGGCAGCACTGATCCCGATACATGGCATGGTGCAGCTGGGTTCTAATTTAGGCCGGGCAGGCATGAGCTGGCGCCATATTCACTGGCCCACTATGGCCGTGTTCGCGCCGTTCAGTATTCTTGGCGCTATTGTGGCCAGCCTGATTTTACTGCAACTTCCGGTTACCGTGGTGCAGTTAACCATCGCCTTGTTTATTTTATATTTATGCTGGGGACCTAAGCTGCCTGCCGTTGCTTTGCAGCGTCGCGGTCTTGCGGTGGCAGCTTCGGTAACTGGGTTTTTAGCGTTGTTTATTGGGGCTTCCGGGCCGCTGGTGGGCGCCTTCATTAAAACCCGTTTTATTGATCGTTATCAGGTAGTAGCCACCTTTGCCGCGACTATGTCGGTGCAGCATATACCCAAAGCTTTTGTGTTTGGTTTTGCGGGATTCGTGTTTGCCGACTGGTGGTTGCTGATAGCACTGATGATAGCGGCAGGATTAGTGGGTACCTGGCTAGGGTTGCATACGCTTGGCAAAATTAGTGACAAGCGGTTTGATCTGCTGTTTAAGCTGGTGCTCAGTGTTTTGGCACTGCGCTTACTGTATCAGGCACTACTGCAGTAGGTTTAGCTGTCTTTTTTAATGCGCTGGCCGAAACGCTGTTTGGCATAGCGGCGTAAGCTCGAAACATTGTCGGTTTCGTCCATAATAGGTTGGCCTAAAATGGTTTCAATAACGTCTTCCAGCGTGACCAGGCCCAACCAACTGCCATGCTCATCAAACACCAGGCACATGTGCTGACGCTTTTCCAGCATGCGCATCATTAAGGAATCAGCATCCACGGTGTCCATCACGGTTTCTACGTCACGGGCCAGCTCTCCAATAGTTTTCACCGGGTCTGCTTCAAGCATATCGGATTTGAAGATAATGCCGTGCGGCGCTTCTTCTTTATCAATCACCGGGTAGCGTGAAAAGGGTTGATGCCTGAGCTGTTCAACGAATTCAGCCACTGTGGTTTCCGGCTTAACCACCTGACAAACCATGCGCGGAGTCATGATATCCCGCACTTTGCGTTCGTGCAGATCCAGAATATTGGAAATTACCCGACGTTCACTGGCATCCATCACTTCCTGTTCATGGCCTAAGCTTGCCATAGCTTTAATTTCTGCCCGTACGTCAATGTCGTCTTCTTTGCCGCCAATATTCTTAGTAATCATGTCTGATAACACAATAAATGGTTTTAATATCCAAATCATAAAATTGAGAGTGACTGGCAGCATGGGCGCCAGCGTACGCCAGAATTTTGCGCCTATGGTTTTTGGAATGATTTCCGATAGCACCAGAATCAGTACCGTCATCACTGCTGAGGCGATGCCCAGATATCCGTCACCATAAACCACGGCTACTTGAGCACCAACGCCAGCTGCGCCTGCGGTATGGGCCACGGTATTCAGTGTTAAAATAGCGGCCAGAGGTTGGTCGATCTTTGCTTTCAGGTTTTGCATTTTGGTGTGTAGCGCCGGGCGGTCTTTTTTCAGTCCGGCCACGTAGCTGGGTGTTATCGACAGCAAAGCGGCTTCTAATATCGAACAGATAAAAGAAACGCCAACAGCAACCAAAGCAAATAAAATAAGCAACAACATAATCTTCGCTAAACCTCTGGATTAAATAATTTCACGCGGCACGCGCGGGCTAACGCGAGTGAGTAATTCGTAAGAAATGGTATCGCATTTTTGAGCAACTTTGTGAACTGACAGATTCTGCCCCCAAAGTTCGGCCTCGTCACCAATGGCAACTTCCGCCATATCAGTAATATCTACAGTAATCATATCCATCGACACGCGCCCTACCAGCGGTACTTCGCGACCGTGCAACCACACCGGCGTGCCATCGCTGGCATGACGTGGATAGCCATCGCCGTAGCCAATTGCCAACGTCGCGATACGAGTGGGGCGGCGCGCTTGCCAGCGGCAGCCATAACCCACATAAGCGCCCGCTGGAATGTCCCGTACAGCAATAACTGGCGCGGTTAAGGTCATAACTGGGGTGATGGCAAAGGGCGCTGGCAAATCAGGGTTCGGGGTTAAGCCATACAGTAACAATCCTGAGCGTAGCCATTCGCGCCTCGCCGCTGGCCAGTGTGCCAGGCCGGCAGAATTTGCCACACTGCAGTGAATGTCAGGGTAGTTTGCCAAAACCCGATCAAACTGCTCAAGCTGCTCGCTGGTATAATTTGAGGCGGTATTATCGGCATCAGCAAAGTGGGTCATGGCAATAACCTGACTTACATTCTCGCTCGTGTTCAATTGCTCTAAGGCCTGTTGAAAGTCGGCGTTATTTAGCCCCAACCGGTGCATGCCGGTGTCTAACTTTAACCAAATAACCAAAGGTTTAGCTAAGGTAGCCGCTATTAACTCCTGAACTTGCTGAGTATTGTGAATAACAGGAATAAAGTGGTGTTGGCAACACAAATCAAGTTCAGCTTCGCTAAAGCAGCCGTCTAACAGCACTATGGGCAGCTCAATGCCGGCCTGGCGTAAATCCAGTGCTTCATCAATAAAGGCCACACCCAGCTGCTGCGCACAGCCTTGCAGGGCTCGTGCAACAGTGAATGCGCCGTGACCATAGGCGTCTGCTTTAACTGTAGCCAGCACTTTACTGGCTGGCGCAAAGGCGTGCATATTACGACAGTTCTGCTGCAGTGCCTGGGTGTCAATAATGGCTCGGGTGCGCCGAAAGGGTACGCTCATAAGTGCTGAATGCTCCTGCTAACAGAAGTGGCCGACTAGCCTTTGACAAACTTCTTCTGCAAGGTTCACATAATGCCGTAAATACCAGTTAAAACCAAACACTGAAAGCCCTTATTGCGTTGTTGATACGCTATTATTCTAGTAATCTGAGGGCATGCATATGAAAAAATGGAACTGCCAATGAACAATGCAGAACAGGCCGAAATTAAACAAAAAATTGAAGGCTTATTAAGTAGCTTAAAAATGGAACTGGAATCTGAACAGGCTGACGTGGTCGAACTTGATCAGGCTCGGGTTGGCCGTTTGTCTCGAATGGATGCGCTGCAAGGACAACAGATGGCACTGGAACAACAGCGTCGCAAGCAGCGCAAGGTACAGGCTCTGGAGGGTGCCTTGCGGCGCATTCAAAGTGGTGATTATGGTTACTGTTTTGTATGCGGCGAGGAAATCGAAACTCGCCGCTTACAGTTTGATCCGGCTGTGACTCGCTGCATGGATTGCACCGAGGCAACGGATTAAGCTAGAACAGATGAGCGTTTAAGTACAAATGAACATACACGCCGGCAGCGTAACCTAATAGAATCACCGGAGCCCATTTAAGATGTCCCATAAAGGTGTAGTAGCCACGGGCCTGACCCATTAAGGCGACGCCGGCGGCGGATCCAATAGAAAGCAAACTACCACCAATACCAGCGGTTAAGGTAATGAGTAGCCACTGGCCGTGAGACATGTCCGGGTTCATGGTCAGTACCGCATACATCACCGGAATGTTGTCGATTACGGCGGAAATAACCCCCAGGCTTATATTGGCGCCAGTTGCATTCCACTGGTTGTAAAGGAAGTCTGACATTACCGCCAGATAGCCCATGTAACCTAAGCCTCCTACACACATCACCACGCCGTAGAAGAACAACAAGGTATCCCACTCGGCTCGCGATACCCGGCTGAATACGTCAAAAGGCACAATATTACCTAATCGGTTTAGTGCTTCTTTATCGCCTTCACGCTCGGCCATGGCTCGTTTACGCGCTAACGAGCCCGGCAGGGTTATACGCAGGAAATAGCCAAAGAACTGTAAGTAGCCAAGACCCATCATCATGCCTAGTACCGGGGGTAAATGCAGCAGCACTTTAAACAGCACAGCAGTTAAAATAGTTAGTAAAAACAGCGTCATAATTCGCAGCGCACCGCGCTTTAACTCAATATCTTCTAATACGGCCGGCGGCTTATTGTTACCAACAAAGAACGACATAATAAATGCTGGTATTAAATAACTAATCAGTGCCGGGAAAAACAATACAAAGAATTCAGTGAATTCAACAACACCGGCCTGCCACACCATTAAGGTGGTGATATCGCCAAAGGGGCTGAAGGCACCGCCCGCATTTGCCGCGATCACAATATTAATACAGCTGAGTGAAATGAATTTCTTATCGCCTTGCGCCACTTTCATCACCACGGCACACAGCAGTAGCGCGGTGGTCAAGTTATCGGCAATAGGCGACACAAAAAACGCTAATACGCCGGTTAACCAGAATAGTGTTTTGTAATCAAAACCCCGGCGCACCATCCAGGCTCGCAAGCCATCGAATAAGCGGCGTTCTTCCAACGCATTGATATAGGTCATAGCCACTAATAGAAACAGCATGAGTTCGGCGAACTCAAGCAGGGTGTGGCGGAAAGCCTCTGCCGTTTCGTCGGGCATACCGGCATGCACGTAATAACCGCCAATAATGGCCCAAATAAGACCAGCTGCTACAAGTACAGGTTTGGATTTACGTAAATGAATTTTTTCTTCAATCATCACCATAAAATAGGCGATAGCGAAAATAGCCAGAGCAATGTAACCCACCGTAGATTGAGTCAAATTGATAGTGCCCGGGGCGGCTTGCGCTGGCATAGGGATGAGGATTGCGGCACTGGAAAGCGCGCACAATAGCAACAAAACGAATCCGCGTGTCATGGTTATCACTCACATCACTAATAAAGAGGAAGGTACCGGAGACAGGACAACGTCTCCGGTTTATTTAGTCATTTTCAAAAAAATCAGTTAGCGCAATATCAGCAGAGGCGTTTTACTGGCCTGCAGCATATTACTGGTGGTGCTACCTACTAAAAATTGACGAATACGGGAATGGCCATAGGCGCCCATTACCATAATGTCGATTTTATGTTCCGCCTGATAGGCGTGCAGGGTTGGCTCAACATCACCTGCGCGTAGCGCAATGTGCACTTCGTGACCGTTGTCAGCTAATTCCTTTTCGGCCCACTTTAGCTTTTCCCAATTGTCGCTGGTGTCGGCATCAATCATCACAATATGCACCGGCATACCTTTAAATAAAGGGCTTTTAGCAACCATTTCTACGCCTTTGCGGGTGGTTGCACTGCCGTCAAACGCCAGCATTGCACTGGTTGGTTTGGTATAGCTTGATGGCGTTAACAAAATTGGCCGATGCATGGTGCGGATCACAGTTTCTAATTGGCTACCAATATGTTGCGGGGAATCGCTGCTATCTTCGCCATGCAGCCCCAGCACGACTAACCTAATATCCGCTTCCATATCGTGCAGAGTTTCGGCTAAATCGCCGTGCCGTTGGCGCAGCTGCACATTCTTAATACCGTCCTGACGGGCGCGGGTTTCTGCCGACTCGAGCATTAAATGCCCCTCTTTCAACGCGATTTTCGCGCGTTGGGCATCAAGTTCAGCCAGCTCTTCAAGCAGCTGTTCACGGGTGCCAAGGCCAATATTACCGCTGGCGTTGGTTTCAGTCGGAAAGCGAGCATTATCCAGCACGTGCAGTAGCACCAGCGGCGTATCTAGTTGAAACGCCGCCCAGGTAGAGTAGTCACATACAGCGTTGGTTGCTGCTGAGCCATCAATACATCCAATTACATTCGTCATGGTTCGTCTCCTCAAGGGCGCCTTAGTGGCCGCCCATGATGCTATCAGCAGCATCGGGTTTATCATGTACGCCAAAGCGGTCAACAATAGTTGCGCTGGCTTCGTTTAAACCACGTACCTCAACTTCTGCACCTTCGCGGCGGAATTTAATGACCACCTTATCCAGTGCCGCTACCGCGGTAATGTCCCAGAAATGGGCTCTGGTTAAATCAATCACGACTTTATCAACGGCGTCTTTAAAATCAAAGGCGTCAATGAATTTATCAGCAGAACTGAAAAATACCTGTCCAGTAACCTTATAGGTACGTTCATGACCCGTATCATCAGCAGTGGAGCTAACATGCATAAAATGACCAATTTTATTGGCAAAGAACATAGCTGCTAACAGCACACCAACACCTACGCCTAACGCCAGGTTATGAGTAGCCACTACCACTACAACGGTAGTTACCATCACAATATTGGTAGACAGCGGATGGGTTTTCATTTTGCGAATTGAATCCCAGCTGAAGGTACCAATAGCCACCATAATCATGACTGCAACCAGCGCGGCCATAGGGATCTGCTTGAGCCATTCGTCCAACACCAGAATCATGATCAGCAAGAACACACCTGCAGCCATAGACGACAAGCGCGTGCGGCCACCGGATTTGATGTTGATAATAGACTGACCAATCATGGCACAACCAGCCATACCACCAAGTAAGCCAGAACCTATATTGGCAATACCCTGACCTTTACATTCACGATTTTTATCACTGTTGGTGTCGGTTAAGTCATCAACAATAGTAGCTGTCATCATTGACTCTAATAAGCCAACTACTGCCAGTCCCGCTGAATAAGGGAAAATAATCGCGAGCGTTTCAAGGGTCAGTGGCACATCAGGCCATAGGAAAACGGGCAGTGTGTCAGGTAAATCGCCCATGTCGCCTACAGTTCGAATTCCCATATCCCAGAACATGGCAACAACGGTGAGCACAACAATACATATCAGCGGCGATGGCAGGGCCTTGCCAATGTAAGGAAGGTATGGGAATAAATAAATAATACCTAAACCGGCAAGCGTCATGGCATACACATGCCAGGTGACGTTGGTAAGCTCAGGCAACTGTGCCATAAAAATCAAAATGGCCAGTGCGTTAACAAAGCCGGTGACGACTGAGCGCGACACGAAGCGCATTAAGGACCCGAGTTTCAGATAACCAGCGACAACCTGCAGTAGGCCTGTTAATAGTGTTGCTGCGAGCAGGTACTCGAGACCATGGTCTTTTACCAAAGTCACCATTAGCAGTGCCATGGCGCCGGTGGCGGCACTAATCATGCCCGAGCGACCACCAACGAAGGAAATAACCACGGCTATACAGAATGACGCATACAGGCCAACTTTTGGGTCGACACCAGCAATAATTGAGAATGCGATAGCTTCAGGAATAAGCGCTAAAGCAACGACAATACCGGCTAACAGATCGCCACGGATGTTAGAAAACCAGTTTTGTTGAATGGTTTTGATCATGAAATTGATTCACTTTTCAGCAGATGAACGAATAAAAAATTAAGACAACAGGAAAATCAGATACAGCAAGGTACCAAGTCGCTTATGGACTCAGCAGGAATAAGAAGGGCGTAACGCTAGGGCGGCGTTAAAATCATAGTTCTTCAAATCTCAGTTTGCTGATGGAGAGTCACTACTTTCGTTAAGTAAGCAGTAAGCAAAAAATATATAAGAAGCCCATTGTAGGTTGGTTCGTTTTTTGCGCTTGAACCCCGTCCAACGGCGCGCGAATACTACAGGAATAGACATCCTATTGCAACTTAGTCTAGTATGCGCTGATGCAAAAACAACAATTAAAAACCTCAAAATCGCTTCGTGAGCGGCTGGCTGAACTTGGTCCCGGAGCGCTCGTTGCCGCAGCCTTTATTGGTCCGGGTACGGTAGTTACCGCTTCATTGGCTGGCGCCAATTATGGTTACGCGCTGCTGTGGGCTTTGGTGTTTTCCGTGGCTGCTACCTTGGTGCTGCAGGAAATGGCCGCCCGGCTTGGGGTAATCACCCAGCAAGGCTTAGGCGAAAACATTCGTACGGTCATTGAAAATCCATTCGGTAAGTTCACCATTATTGCTTTGGTCGTTGGTGCGGTAGTGGTTGGTAATAGTGTGTATCAGGGTGGCAACTTATCGGGCGCCAGTATGGGGGCTGAAGGTTTATTAGGTACCCTGCCTTGGTTAAGTAGTTGGCTGGACAATCCCTGGGCGGTGATTATTGGCTTGATTGCCGGGGTGTTGCTATGGACAGGAAATGCGCGGCTTATTGAGAAGGTACTGATTGGTTTAGTTATTTTTATGAGCCTGGCTTTTATTTGCACCTTTCTGATTACCCAGCCCGACTTTGGCGCGTTTTTTAGTGGCTTACTGATTCCGTCAATTCCAACTGGCGCCACCTTAACCGTAGTGGCGCTTATTGGCACCACTGTGGTTCCTTACAACCTGTTTTTGCATGCTGCCAGTGCCGCCGATAAATGGCACAAAGCAGAAGATTTAAAAGCCGTAAGAACCGACTTATTTATCTCCATACCCTTAGGTGGGCTGATTTCTATTGCCATTGTGTCTACGGCGGCATCAGCTTTTTTCGGACAACAAATAGGTATTGAAGGTGCTGCCGATTTAGCGCAATCGCTAACGCCATTGTTCGGTAACAGCGCTACCTGGCTCATGGCCGGAGGGCTGTTTGCGGCAGGTATTTCGTCGGCGATGACAGCGCCACTGGCGTCCGCTTATGCCTTGTGTGGTGTGCTTGGCTTCAGTCGGAAATTGAACAGTTGGCCGTTCCGGCTAACCTGGTTGGCTATTCTGGTTATTGGTGTGGTGATTTCTTCTTTGGGGTTAAAACCGGTAAACATTATTTGGTTTGCGCAGGTGGCAAACGGTATTTTGCTGCCGGTAATTACCGTGTTTCTGCTGATGGTATGTAACCATCAACGCATGCAGGGGCATAAAAATAGCCGCCGGCAGAATCTGCTCGGCGGCGTGGTGTTGCTGGTGTCATTGTTACTTAGCGCGCGTAGTTTGGGTGCTGCTTTTGGCTTATACGGTTAAGCGCACCCGCTTAAGCCTACCCAGTGACGCAGTTAAATACTAACGCGCTTGTAGTCGCGGTACTCAGGTTCCCAGAAATTGCCGTTAATGCGAGCATTCAGTTCGTCGTCCTCAATCGGTAACGCCAAGTCCTGCTGCTGCGCCACCTTAGCTACGGCGAATGCAATCTTCTTGCTGAGCTCATCAACGGCGGTAAGTGGTGGCAGCAGCGAATCTTCTGGATTGGCTAAGCGCGGCGAACTATTCGCTAGCACTTCACTGGCGGCCATTAGCATTTCATCGGTAATGATTCGCGCTTTTGCGGCCAGCACGCCTAAACCTATGCCCGGGAAAATATAGCTGTTGTTGCACTGCGCAACCGCATGCCACTTCCCTTTGTAGTGAATCGGCGAGTAGGGGCTACCGGTTGCCATAATCACATCACCATCGGTCCATTCCACTAAATCTTTAGGTACGGCTTCAATTTGGCGCGATGGGTTGCTGAGCGGGAAAATAATAGGTGTTTTGCAGCCCTGATGCATAGCTCTGACCACTTGTTCCGTGAACAAACCTGGCTGGCCGGACACGCCAATCAGAATTCCTGGTTCGGCACAGTGCATGACGTCTAACAACGACGCATAATTGCCACTGTATTGCCAGTCGTTGAGCTGTTGCGGGGTTTGCACCAGCGCCTGCTGGAAGTCGCGCAAGCCGGTCATGCCTTCGGTGAGCAAACCAAAACGGTCCACCATGAAGACGCGTGAACGGGCTTGTTCATCGGACAGGCCTTCAGCACGCATTTGGGTAATCACCTGCTCGGCAATACCGCAGCCGGCCGAGCCAGCGCCAACAAATACCACTTTCTGGTCACGCAGCTGTGTCCCTTTGGCTTTGCATGCAGCCAGCAAGGTGCCCACGGTAACCGCAGCAGTACCCTGAATATCGTCGTTAAAACAGCAAAACTTGTCGCGGTAGCGTTGTAGCAGTGGTGTTGCGTTTGGTTGCGCAAAATCCTCAAACTGAATCATGGCTTCCGGCCAGCGATGTTTCGCCGCGTGCATAAACTTATCCAGGAAGTCGTCATATTCTTCCTGACCAATACGCTTGTGGCGAGCGCCCATGTACATAGGATCATTCAGCAGCTTCTCGTTGTTAGTACCAACGTCCAGCATTATAGGTAGCGTGTACGCCGGACTGATACCACCACAGGCGGTATACAGCGATAATTTACCAATGGGAATACCCATGCCGCCAATACCCTGATCGCCAAGCCCCAGCACCCGCTCACCATCGGTTACAACAATTACTTTTACTTTGCGCTTGGTGGCGTTGCGTAGAATATCGTCTAGCTGGTCGCGCTCTTTGTACGAGATAAACAGACCGCGTGAACTGCGGTAAATATCGGAGAACTGCTCACAGGCATCACCCACCGTTGGGGTGTAAATAATCGGCATCATCTCTTCCAGATGATCGGTAATAAGTCGGTAAAACAAGGTCTCGTTGTTGTCTTGAATGGCGCGCAGATAAATGTGCTTATTCAAGTCGGTATCAAAGCTGGAATACTGCCGATAGGCGCGGCTTACTTGCTCTTCAATAGACTCGTAGCGAGGCGGCAACAACCCGGTCAGGTTGAAAGCTGCACGCTCTTCTTTGCTAAAGGCACTGCCTTTATTGAGTAACGGAGTTTCCAACAATGACGGGCCCGCGTAGGGAATATATAAAGGTTTACTGCTCATAGTTTTGTCCGACTCGCTTCATAAATGAAATTATTTGTGTTGTGCCTAGGCTTGATACCTTTAACTCACGCGTTGGTAACCGCCGAGTTGCCCCTGTGGACTTAATACCCACTGCCACAGCTGAATGTCGCGCGCCCTAAAAGCGCCTGCGCACGAATATAAGTAGTAACGCCACATTCGATAGAATGTTTCATCGTAATTCTGTTTTAATTCGGGCCAGGCGGCTTCAAAATTGGCGGCCCAGGCCATTAGTGTTTTGTCGTAATCAGCACCAAAATTATGTAAGTCTTCAGCAACAAAAACACCATCCATGGCATCGCCAATTTGACCCACTGAGGGTAAGTCGCCGTTTGGAAAAATATACTTATCAATCCACGGGTCGGTGGTAGTGTCGCGCTCATTCTTACCAATGCTGTGCAGCAGCATCAGACCTTCTGGTTTTAAGCAACGTGCAGCAACTTCCATAAAAGTGCGGTGATTTTTGCGGCCCACATGTTCAAACATACCAACGCTGACAACCCGGTCAAAACTATGTCGTTCTGCGTCAGTCGTACCCAATTCACGATAATCCTGCAGTTTGAAGGTTAACGGGTAGTCGCTGTGATGTTCTTCGGCCCAGGCCACTTGCTCGCGGGAAACCGTAACCCCAACACATTCCACACCATAGTGCTCAGCCGCGTAGCGCATAAAACTACCCCAGCCGCAGCCAATATCCAATACCTTCATGCCTTTTTCGAGCTTAAGTTTGCGGCAAATCAGATCCAGTTTGGCAGTTTGCGCATCTTCAAGATTGTCCGCGTTTTGCCAGTAACCGCAGGTGTAGGTCAGGCGGCTGTCCAGCATGGCTTCGTACAGGTCGTTACCTTTATCGTAATGCTGTTTGCCCACGTCAAAGGCGCGTGAGTTGGACTGCAGGTTGAGCAGTTTCACTTTCAATGCTTGCCAGATTAACGACTTTGGGTTTATTTTTTGATCGATGCGCCCGCGTAATAAATGAAAGAAAAATTCATCCAGCCGGTCGGCATCCCAGGCGCCCTTCATGTAGGCTTCGCCAAGTGCCAGATTGCCGCGAGCCAAGGCGGCATCCACGATACCTGTTTGATGCAACTGAATATCCTGAGGTGCTGAGCCATTTACGGTAATACCAGCGTTTTTCAGAAGCCGGTTAAATTTGTCATTTAAACTGTTGTTTTTTGATAATTTGGCGGTCATACCACTCTCTTTTTGTTCTCGTTATATGGGACACAAGCAAAAGGAACCCGCTAAAACTTAGCAGATTCTGTAAACAGAATGCTAAGTCGCGTGGTTAGGGCGGCGTAATAGGATGTGGATGTTGGTTGACACTTTGCATGGGTGAGGATTATAGCAAATGCCCATGCAGAGCGTCACCTTACTTATTTGAAGCTGCTTTAGGCGGCGGCTTCCTGTTGCGCTAAATATTCGTCATAAGTACCGCTGAAGTCGCGAATATCGTTAGCCTTAATCTCAATGATGCGGTTCGCCAAAGTTGATACGAACTCACGGTCATGGCTGACGAATATCAGCGTGCCTTCGAACAGCTCTAACGCCATATTCAGAGATTCAATGGATTCCATATCTAAATGGTTGGTGGGCTCGTCCATCACCAAAATATTTGGCCGTTGCAGAATCAGCTTACCAAAAACCATGCGGCCTTTTTCACCACCAGAGAGCACATTTACTTTCTTACCAATGTCATTGGCGGAAAACAGTAGACGACCCAGCACACCGCGTACGGCTTGCTCGTCATCGCTTGGCTGCTTCCATTGATCCATCCAGTCGAACACCGTCATGTTTTGTTTAAACATGTGCGCGTGGTCTTGCGGGCAATAACCAATGTTGCAGTTCTCAGACCACTTCACCAAACCAGAATCTGGGGTGTACTCGTTCAACAGGCACTTCAGCAGGGTGGTTTTACCAATACCGTTGGCACCCAGAATAGCCACTTTTTCGCCCACTTCGATTTGCGCACTTAAGCCATCTAACACCTGATCGCCATCAAAGCTTTTCTTCAGGTCTTTAAACTCAAGTGCCTGACGGAACAGTTTTTTGGTTTGATCAAAGCGAATAAAGGGGTTTACCCGGCTGGAAGCTTTCACTTCGCTTAATTGAATCTTTTCAATTTGCTTCGCGCGTGAAGTGGCCTGTTTGGCCTTCGATGCATTGGCCGAAAAGCGGCTAACGAAGCTTTGCAGCTCAGAGATTTTTTCTTTCTTCTTGGCGTTGTCGCTCAGCAATTGCTCGCGGGCCTGGGTGGCGGCAAACATATATTGATCGTAGTTGCCCGGATACACGCGCAGCTCGCCGTAATCAATGTCAGCCATGTGCGTACAAACACTGTTTAAGAAGTGGCGATCGTGCGAAATAATAATCATGGTGCAGTTGCGATCGCGCAACACGGTTTCCAGCCAGCGAATGGTGTTAATGTCCAGGTTGTTGGTTGGCTCGTCCAGCAACATAATGTCTGGGTCTGAGAACAATACCTGAGCCAATAACACGCGCAGTTTTAAGCCCGGCGCTATGGCAGCCATGGGCTCAAAATGATGTTCCAGCGGAATGCCTACGCCCAGCAAAATTTCACCAGCGCGAGATTCGGCGGTGTAACCATCCATTTCGGCGAATTCGGTTTCTAAGTCAGCTACGCGCATGCCATCGGCATCGCTCATTTCAGCACTGCCATAAATACGGTCGCGTTCTACCTTCACCTTCCACAGCTCTTCATGACCCATGATCACGGTATCAACCACGGAGAACTCTTCGTAGGCGAATTGATCCTGACGCAATTTACCAACACGCATGTTGGGCGCAACGGACACATTTCCGGAAGACGGTTCCAGGTCGCCTGAAAGGATTTTCATAAAGGTGGACTTGCCACAACCATTTGCGCCAATCAGGCCGTAACGGTTGCCTTCACCAAACTTTACCGAGATATTTTCAAATAACGGCTTGGCACCAAATTGCATGGTGATATTTGCGGTAGAAATCACGAATCGCGTACTCAGCTATAGACTAAAAATTGAGCGCGGTAATGTACGCTTTTTAGACCTAAATTACAAAGATTCTTTCTGGAAATAAGGCATTCTTACGAATTGTTAACAAGCTGTCCGGGCGCGTCTACCCTGTGTTACCTAAGATCATTTCAAATTCTATACCTACCATCCAGCGTGTGGTGCGTTGTTGTAGCTCGGTTTCCTTCGGCCAGTGCGTACCTACCCAGGTTTCCATAAATAGCCATTCACGTAAAAATCGTTGGCGGTGAATACCGCGAATGCCGTAGTCCTGAATCGGAGCCTCGTGATGCGTTTCACCATAAATCCATACTTCACTGGCCAGCGCGCGATTGGTGTCATATAGATAATAAATTCGCGAGTTGGCGTTCCAGCGAATACCGTCAGTGCGCTCGGCAAAGGTTGCCCGGGCATAGGTTTTGGCCACCCAGCGCTGGTGTAGCGCGACTTCATGATGAATATCTTGTGCCACGCCGAAGCCGTCGCTGTCCCGCCAGAATCCAACCGACTGAACGGCTATTTCAGCATTGTCGGCAACCATGGTTTCGAAGCGATAGCGGGCGCGCACATAGGTGTCGAGCTTGAGGCCGCCACGAATACCAGCACCAAAAGACAGGTCGTGCTGATTATCTAAGTAAGGGTCAAAACCTAAGCCAACCAGCCATTCATCGTCACCCTGGGTGCGGCGCATTACGGAAGGGCGGCGTTGGGCGTCACCCGCAACAAAATCATCAAAGTCACCGCGGCCAATAACCGCAGAAAACTGCTCTTTCGCGTGCGGAATTTTTAATTTAGCGCGGAAGCTGGAATCAATAGTAAAGCCGTCGTGCTCGTCCCATTGCGGGGCAACAATCAATCGACCGGTACTGCCTTCATATTTTTCCGAATCGAGCGGCTCGCCAAAAAAGCCATCCACCCAACTAGCCGTGCTATCCAGTACGTTTTGCACGCCATCGCGAAAACCATCTACCCAAATGCGGTCTGCTTCTGTTTCTGGGTGGGTTGGGTATAGCTCGGCCTGTGACTGCTTGTCGGACGCTGCTTCAGACTGTTCTGAGGCTTGCTCTGGGGGTTCGGATTGGGCGCTTAGTTGCGCGCTGAACAGCACCGCAAGCAGCGGTACCGTAGTAAGCCAAAGTCGTTGTCGCATCCAATCGGGTCTAATCACAGTTATCTCCATAAAACTTAAACTCAACATACAAGTAAACGGGTCAACTGGCTAGCCTAACGAAGCGTTTTTGTAACTGCGATCATGCAAAATTTAAATGTAATAGGGTGCCAGCACTTGCTAGCCGTCAACCCTGCGCGGTTATTAAATGATTGGTAAAGAACTCAGTGTAGTAAAGAAAACGGGGCTTAGCCCCGTTTTTGTTTGGAATTGAAACTAGCCGGCCAGGAATTTCTCCGCAGTAATACGGTAGTTAGTCACCTGTTTATCAATAAATTGCGAATAAGTAATGCCGGTGGCCGCGGCATAGATTTGCGCATAACTGGCCGGCTGATTTCCATCTATGCCTGGGCTAATAGTTAAGCGCTCGCCGTAGTGTTCTTTCAAAGCGTCTAAGCTAGCGGTAACTGAGTCAGCGTCGGTAACGGCATTACTGCGTACATCGTCAGCAAACCAGCGAAACTTGCCCTGGGGCATCAGCGTTCCCACTACTTGCTCGTCAACCTGAATAACCGCTTCCACTTGCTGTTGCCCTTGCTCCTGCAAGTCACGCTGATAGGTTTCAATGGTACCGGATTCATAGTGCTGTTTAAGCGCCTTGGTAAGGCTAAACCAGGTCGTTATTTGGCTGCCATTTTCGAGTAAAATTGGGGTGGCGAGGGTTACCTTTTCGGGTTTACCACGCACTATTCGGAAGTCGAGGTCACGCGGTGTGGCTTCGTTTGAGTGCAGTGTATGCAGAGTACCGTAAAGAGCCTCCGCCATTGGTTTAAACTCACCTGGTTTCGGGGGGCTATTGAATAGCGGTGCTGACACTTTAATTCGGGTATTCACTGAACTTAATTGCATAGTTTGCTTCTCCGTTTTTTTTGGGTCTCCAATGCGCATAAGCGCAGCGTAGAAAGACTACGCAAAACGATGGTCTGCAAAGCTCGCACCATTACTGTCGCTCTGACGACTACAGTTAATGACTAAGTTAGCAGCACAGTAAGAAGGAGCAGCGTTGGTATTATTACCATGTTGTTCATAAAAAAAGGCCAGAAACCTGTGGTTTCTGGCCCTAGAGTAAACCCTTTTATGCCATTATCTGAGCGTCACAAACTCCTCGCCAGAGGTTGGGTGCAATGCCACTGTGGCATCAAAGTCAGCTTTGGTTGCGCCCATTTTCATCGCCACGGCAAAGCCTTGTAAGATTTCGTCCATGCCTTCGCCAATACCGTGAATACCCACCACTTTTTCACTCGGACCCTGGCACACTAGCTTAAAGGTGCTGAGTGCACGATGCGGAGTAATCGCATTATACATGGCCGCAAAGTTGGACTTATACACGGTGATGTCTTCTTCACCGTGCACCGCAACTGCCTGCGCTTCGGTTAAGCCCATAGTGCCAATGGGTGGGTGACTGAATACTATGGTTGGTATCAGGCTGTAATCCATGTGCGCGTCCGGCATGTCTTTATTGAACAAACGCTCTGACAATAACCGACCCGCTTTAATAGCCACCGGAGTAAGCTGGGCTTCGCCGGTGATATCACCTACCGCGTAAATACCTTCCATATTGGTATTTTGGTACTTATCAACACAGACAAAGCCCACTTCGTCCAGTTTCACGCCAGCGGCTTCGATATTAATTTTGTCGGTGGCAGGTTCGCGGCCAATGGCCCAAATCAGGCAATCTACATCGGTAATGTTTTCGCCTTCCTTAGTTTTCAGTACCAGCTTACCGTTTTGCTGTTTTTCAACACGTTCAATATTGCACTGGGTGCGCAACTTCATGCCGTCTTGTTCCATGCGCTGTAACAAGGCATCGGTAATGTCTACGTCAAAGTTACGCAACGGGCGATCTTTACGTACTAGCAAATGGGCGTCAGCGCCAAGCGCGTGAAGTACGCCAGCAATTTCTACGGCAATATAACCAGCACCAACAACGACGGCTTTTTCAGGGCGTTCGGTTAATGCAAAAAATCCGTCAGAATCAATGCCGTGTTCAGCACCAGGCAAGTCCGGAATCATGGGGCGGCCGCCTACGGCAATAGTAATGTGGTCAGCGGTGATTTTCTCGCCGTTTACTTCCACCGTATTTTTATCCACGAAGGTGGCAAAGCCTTCAATAAATTCCACACCATTGCTTTCAAAACCACGCTGATAGCCGCCGTGAATACGCTCAATGTAAGCTTCGCGGTTTTTCACTAAGGTGGCCCAGTCGAAACCTTTCTGGTCAATCTTGAAACCATAAGCTTCACTGTATTTCATGGCTTCAGCAATATGGGCCCCGTACCACATCACTTTTTTCGGAACACAACCAACGTTTACGCAGGTTCCGCCAACTGCTTTGGCTTCAATCACCGCCGCTTTGGCACCGCGAATAGCGGCACGGTTGGCCGACGCAATGCCGCCGCTACCAGCGCCAATGGCAAGATAGTCGTAATGTCGAGTCATGTAGTGGTACTCCTGTTTTGTTTCTTGGCTGCACGGTTTATGTTGCTCGTGCTAATCTAGCGCTAATAATTTAGCCTAGTATGGTCGCTGAAAAGCGCTCTGGGTGCAACGTGAACAACCGCTTATATGGGCTCGAAATAATCGATGGACTTAATCTATACAATCAGTCGCAGTAAGCGCCGCACCCTCGCAATTAAGATTAGTGAAGGTGAAGTACGGGTACTGGCGCCAAATAGATTCAGCGATCGCAAAATAGCTCAGGTGCTGGCGACTAAGGATAGCTGGATTCGAAAGCACCTGCAGCGCCAGCAATCACTTATTTCGGTAACTCCTGAACGGCTGTGGCAACAGGGCGAAACCATTCCCTGGCTGGGGCAGCCATTACAGTTATGTATTCGTAATGGCAGCACCAGTGGTATTGAGCGCGTGGCAGATGAACTGCAAATCACCTTGGGCAGCCGGGTAAAGCACGCGCAACGGCACATTCGTACACTGGTTATACAATGGTATCAGCAGCAAGCACGGGCATGGCTTGACGCGTATTTACCGCAGGCATTTACCCAACCCCGGCAAAGCCGTATTGCGAGTTATAAAGCCAAATGGGGTGCCTGCACGCGTAGTGGCGAGGTGAGTTTAAGCTGGAAGCTGTGGCTGGCGCCAGAGTGGGTGGTTACTTACGTGGTGCAGCATGAGCTGGTGCATTTAACCCACTTTGATCATGGCAAAGCATTCTGGCAGCGGGTGGCCGAAGTGAATCCGGATTATCGAACAGCGGAACGCTGGCTCCGCCAACACGGGCATACCGTATTGTCGGAGCGCTATCTGAACTGGCAGTAGTTAGTTCTGGTTAACTGGTAAGTGTTGGTGCACAAAGTCGGTCATCAGTTGGCGTAAATGAACCGAGGTTCCTTCGCCTTCCGAAATGCCGTGAGTACGGTTCGGGTAGGCAAAGAAATCAAACTGTTTGCCGTGCTTAATCAGTTCATTTACCAGTCGTTCAGAGCCCTGAAAGTGAACGTTGTCATCGCCGGTACCATGCACCAGCAACAAATCACCCTGCAGGTTTTGCGCATGGGTAATTGCCGATGTTTCTTGGTAACTTGCTGCTGATTCCGGCAACAGGCCTGAATAACGTTCCTGATAAATCGTATCGTACAAAGTTAAATCCGGTACTGGCGCCAGCGCCATGCCCATGTCATACGCCTGTGGATAACGGAACAGGGCATTCAGGGTTTGTGAACCACCACCGCTGTGTCCCCAAATACCAACCCGGTTTTCATCAATAAAGTCCCAACGATTGAGCATTTGCTGCAGCGCGTCGTATTGGTCGCGAACGGTCACAACACCGAGCTGTTTATAAATAGAACGGCGCCACTCAAAGCCTCGCGGTGTTTTGGTTCCACGATTATCAATGGATGCCACAATATAACCGCGTTGGGTCAGCATGGTGTGCCACAAGAAAGGGTTGCCGCGCCAGGCATCAGCGACAGTCTGGCCCCAGGGTTCGCCGTAAACATAAAACAAAATCGGATAGCTTTTGCTTGGATCAAAATCTACCGGCTTCATTAGCAGGCCGTCTAATTTGAGGCCGTCACGGGCTTCTACCTGAAAGAAGCTCACTTCGCCGCGAGGCAAGTCCTCGAACGCTTCCTGCTGTTCTTCATGAGCTAGAATGGTGCGCACCGGGTCATGATTTGGCAGGGTGATCATGGTTGTTACCGGCAAGGTTTCCAGCGCCGAGTAGGTATGCACTGCAAACTTGGCATCGGCCGACAGGCTATAGCTATGGGTACCCGGTTGGTCCGGCGTTAAACGTTCAAGTTTGCCGCTACCATCCAGGCTGGCGCGGAATAAATAGCGTTGCAGGGGCGAATCTGGTGAGGCGATAAAATACACCCAGCCGCTGCTTTGATTAATATTCAGTACTTCAATCACGTCCCAGTTGCCGCGGGTAATAGCGCTCATGCGGCCACTATCACGCTCGACCCGATACAGGTGACGCCAACCGCTGCGCTCGCTCAGCCAGGTAAAAGACTTGCCCTGGT
Organism: Idiomarina sp.; assembly: GCA_040882145.1. Classification (GTDB taxonomy): domain Bacteria; phylum Pseudomonadota; class Gammaproteobacteria; order Enterobacterales; family Alteromonadaceae; genus Pseudidiomarina. The sequence continues at coordinate 27,945 of JBBEBU010000003.1, read as the reverse complement.
CTAAAAACTTCACGTCGTCCACATATTCAGCCCAGGACTCAGTGGTTTCGCGTAAAATCTCACGCGCGTCGCCGGAGTTTGTATTAGCCAAAAACACGCGGTTAATATGCTGGCGGCGGGTTAGTTGCTGAATTAATAACTGCTCGTTATTACCAGCCCAATCCATGCGCACCAGATAATGCTGGCGAGCATCACCGGGAATGGTCATCCAGCGCGTGTTACCACCTTGCGCTGAAATCACCCCAATACGCATACTGGCATTGGTTTCACCCACTTTCGGATAGGGGAACTGCTTCAGGGTTGGGTAGAGCTGGTCGGTATTGTTGATCATGGTAAACAGCGGCGTGCCTTCGGTATCTAACTGCCAGTAGGCAATCGAACGACCGTTCGGACTCCAGCGAAAACCATCACGCAGCGAAAATTCTTCTTCGTTCACCCAGTCAAAAGTACCATTCACTATGGTGTCATTGCCGCTATTGGTAAGAGCAGTAATGTTGCCTGAGCTTAGTTGTTCAACATAAATGTTGTTTTCGCGAACATAGGCCACGCGGTTGCCCTGGGGATCAAACTTGGCGAATTGCAGCGTTGACGGAGTTGCGTTCCCGCCAAGTTGCTGCAGGCGTTTACTGGTTAAATCCAGCACCCAATAATCACCTAAGGTGTGGGTACGCCACGACCGTTTGGTGTTGGTGAATATGAGTAACTTGCTGCCATCGGCAGACCATTGGTAATCCGCTACCTCTAAGGGGGCACTGGCATTGGCCGGTGTTAACTGAGCGGCGGCAGCAATTATCGTGCGCTCTTGCGTTTGCGGATGGTATTTCACCAAGTCCTGACCGCGGCCATTGGCGCTGTCTTCCAAGGTGGTGTAGCCGCTGCCGTCAGCGAGCCAGCGAGTAGGTGCAACACCTTCGGCCTGATAAGTCGAACTATCATAAATGCCATCGACAGTGAGCGCAGAAGTGATTGGCGCCGTATCAGTTGGTGTGCCTGAAGGTTTGTCGGTCAGCGCCGAACAGCCGGTTAAAAATAGAGTAACCGCAGCAATAGCTGTGATACGTGAAGCATTTGAGGTGAGCGTGAGGCGCATTTTAATTCCTTACAGCGTCAATGAAAGTCGTTTCTATGTCAGCGATTCTAGCACGTTGATTGTTAAAGTAACCTTTGCCACCTTGAATTTGCGGCATTTTTACCCCATTCATTAGGCATCACTCGCGAACGAGGTTTTTCATGAGCAATAACCCCTTATTACAGCCACTTAACGGCGAAACAATCAATCCGCAACAGCTGCCAACCTTCAGCGCTGTGAAGCCGGAGCATATTCAGGCCGCTATTAAACAACGTATTGCCGACTGCAAAGCCACCTTTGAAGAAGCCGTTGCAATCGGTGAGCGCGATGGTTTTCGTTGGGACAACTTTGTTGCGCCGCTAGACGATGTCAGTGATTTACTGGATCGTAGTTGGTCGCCGGTGTCGCATATGAATGCCGTGGTAAGTTCGCCCGAGTTACGTGCTGCGCACGACGAGTGCCTGCCGCTGCTGGCTGAATTTGGTACTTATGCGGGTCAGCACGAAGGTTTGTATAAAGGCTTTAAAGCGGTCAAAGAAAGCCCTGAGTTTGCGCAGTTGAACGAAGCGCAGCAGCGGGTTATTACGGACGCTTTACGTGATTTCGAGCTGTCGGGGGTCGCCCTACCCGAAGCCAAAAAAAAGCGTTATGCGGAAATTCAGTCGCGGCTGGCCGAGCTAGGCTCAACTTTTAGTAATAATTTATTAGACGCAACCGATGCCTGGTCATATTTAGTAACCGATGAGCAGCAGCTAAGTGGTTTGCCTGCCAGCGCCATTGAAGCGGCGGCGGAACTAGCTGCAGAGCACGACCAGCAGGGCTGGCGCTTTACGCTGGATATTCCAAGTTATCTGCCGGTGATGACCTATGCCGATAATCGCGATTTGCGCCAACAAATGTATCAGGCTTTTGTCACCCGCGCGTCAGACGTTGGCCCGCATGCCGGGCGTTTCGATAACTCTGAAATTATGCAGGAAACGCTGGCATTGCGTCATGAATTGGCTGAGTTACTTGGTTTTGCCAACTTCGCGGAGCTGTCGTTGGCTACTAAAATGGCGGAATCGCCGCAGCAAGTAACGGACTTTTTACAGGATCTAGCTGATAAGTCGCTACCTCAGGCGCGCGCCGATTATCAACAGGTGCTGGACTTTGCGCGCGATGAGTTCGGTGTACATGAACTAGAAGCCTGGGATGTGGCCTACTACAGCGAGAAGCTAAAACAGCAGCAGTACGCTATTTCTGACGAAGAGTTGCGCCCGTATTTCCCGGAACACAAAGTGGTTAGCGGTTTATTTGAAGTGGTGCAGCGATTGTTTGGTATCAGTATAACCGAGCGCAAGGGAGTGGACGTTTGGCATCCTCAGGCACGCTACTTCGAAATTCGCGATCAGCAGGACGAATTGCGGGCTGGGTTTTTTCTTGATTTATACGCGCGTAGCGGTAAACGCGGTGGTGCCTGGATGGCCGAATGTGCGGTACGCCGACGTTTAAGTGGCAATCAAGTGCAACTACCGGTGGCCTACTTAACCTGTAACTTGAATAAACCGGTTGGGGGGAAACCTGCGCTGTTTACCCACGATGAAGTAGTGACTTTGTTCCACGAGTTTGGTCATGGCCTGCACCACATGTTGACGCAAATTGATGTAGCGGGTGTATCTGGTATTAATGGGGTGGCCTGGGATGCGGTAGAACTACCTAGTCAGTTTTTAGAAAACTGGTGCTGGGAACCGGAAGCTCTGGCTATTATTAGCGGCCATTACGAAAGTGGCGAGCCCTTGCCGCAGGATCTGCTGGATAAAATGCTGGCGGCTCGCAACTTCCAATCGGCAATGCACATGGTGCGTCAGCTTGAGTTCAGTTTATTTGATATGCGCATTCATGCTGAGTTTGATGCGGCAAAGGGCGATCAAATTGCTGCCATTTTGCAGCAGGTGCGCGAGCAGGTTGCGGTGCGTATGCCACCTGAGTACAACCGTTTTCCACAAAGCTTTGGGCATGTTTTTGCCGGTGGTTATGCCGCGGGCTATTACAGCTACAAGTGGGCCGAGGTGCTGTCGGCAGATGCCTTTGCGAAATTCGAGGAAGAAGGTATTTTCAATACTGCCACCGGCATGGCATTTCTGCAGGCGATACTAGAACGCGGTGGTAGTCGCGACGCGATGGAATTATTTAGAGAGTTTCGTGGTCGTGAACCCCAGGCGGATGCCTTGCTACGCCACTCGGGCATTGGCGCTGCCGCTTAACGCTAAGGTGAGTCTGGTAACACCAGGCTCACTAAACCCATAAGCCCAACCACAAACATTACGGTCAGTACAACCCCAATCAGAATGTAGTGAATAGGCTTGCCGGCGGAGAAATCACGCTGCCGGTTGCGCTCGGTTTGGACTCCAAAGAATGCCGCAATGACGCTCAAAACAACGGCCATAAAGCTCGGTTTTTCGTGCTTATCGGAACTCATTGAAGCTCACTTATAACGTGGTTTTAAAATTGCTGTCGTTTTTTTCAGCTTGGTTGTTTTGCTTAAGGCTATCGCTGAACAGTAGCTCGAATAAGTCCATAAAATGGAATTGGGTTGAGCGACTTTGACCGGTTAACCAGCTATGCCAGGTAACGTGGTCGGTAGGGGCTTCGCACAATTGAGGTGCGGTTTGTGTTTCAGCATGTTGAACCATACGCGTACATTGCTGCGTCATATTTGCCGCTTGTGTTTGCCAGCCAGGAGACAGCATAAAAGTCAGCAGGGCGCTGGCAGTTATAACTATGATGAGTGACATGCGAATGGTCAATTTAGCCTCACGAACGTAGAAAACGTCTTTTCTTGTGCGTTGTTAGCGTACAATTTATCAACAAACCAAGGTTTTCGCCAGTAAAACAAGCATTTTTCGTGACTCTGGGTGTTTTCCCCGTTTAGCTAGTGCCTTGACTCTGGCTTGTCGGGCTTTGTTACTGCTAAACTAACGCCTTATTTTTAAGCGCAACTTAGGTTGCACTGGCGCAACAATAAAAGGTAATTACCCACATGGCTGACTATTTAATTGCTCCTTCCATTCTATCAGCGGATTTTGCGTGTTTAGGGCAAGAAGTTGATTCGGTGCTGGCAGCAGGTGCTGATGTGGTGCACTTTGATGTGATGGATAATCACTATGTGCCGAACCTGACGATTGGCCCCATGGTGTGTAAAGCGTTGCGTAACCATGGTGTTAGCGCGCCAATTGATGTGCATTTGATGGTGCAACCGGTCGACCGGATGATTGAAGACTTTGCCGCCGCAGGCGCTTCTATTATTACCTTTCACCCCGAGGCGTCCGCGCACATTGATCGGTCGCTGCAACTGATTAAAGCCGCCGGATGTAAAGCTGGTTTAGTATTTAACCCGAGTACGCCACTGCACTATCTGGATTACGTGCTGGATAAAATTGACGTGGTGCTGTTGATGTCGGTAAACCCCGGTTTCGGCGGGCAGTCGTTTTTGCCGTCTACCCTGGTTAAGCTGCAACAAGCCAGACAAATTATTGATGACAGTGGTTACGATATCCGGCTGGAAGTTGACGGTGGCATAAAAGTGGATAACATCGCCGAGGTTGCCCGTGCGGGTGCCGACATGTTTGTGGCCGGTTCAGCTATTTTTAACCAACCTGATTACGCCGAAGTCATTGCGGCAATGCGAAGCGAGCTGGCTAGCGTCAGCACTGCAAACGATTAATTTTGATTTTAACAACGGATCTAACTCATGACTAAACCCATTGTATTAAGTGGTTGCCAGCCGTCTGGCCAGCTGTCTATTGGCAATTATATTGGCGCACTACGGCAGTGGGTTTCAATGCAGGACAGTCACGACTGTCGGTTTATGCTAGTAGATTTGCACGCTATTACCGTACGTCAGGACCCACAAGAGCTGCGCACTGCCACTCTTGACGGGCTGGCGTTGTATCTGGCTTGTGGCCTAGACCCGCAACGAAGCGTGGTGTTTGTGCAGTCACATGTACCGGAACACGCACAGCTAGCCTGGGTGCTAAATTGCTATACCCAAATGGGTGAATTGAATCGCATGACGCAGTTCAAAGATAAGTCTGAGCGTCACGCCAGCAACATTAATGCGGGTTTATTTAGTTACCCTGCGCTGATGGCGGCCGATATTCTGTTGTATCAGGCGAATCAAGTGCCGGTGGGCAATGATCAGAAGCAGCATCTTGAGTTATCACGCGATATCGCAACGCGCTTCAATAATTTATACGGCGATGTGTTTCAGGTGCCGGATCCCTTCATTCCAGAAGTTGGCGCCCGGGTGATGAGCCTGCAGGAACCAACCAAGAAAATGTCAAAATCGGATGAAAACCCGAATAACTTTATTGGTTTGTTAGAAGATCCGAAGAAAATCACCAAGAAGATAAAGCGTGCGGTAACGGATTCCGACGAGCAGGCGCGCATTTATTTTGATCCGGAAGAAAAAGCTGGGGTTTCTAACTTATTATCTATTTTGTCCTGTGCTACTGGCCGTTCTATTGCGGATCTGGTACCAGATTACGAGGGCAAAATGTATGGTCACTTGAAGGGTGATGTTGCCGACGCGGTAGTTACTATGCTCGAACCTATTCAACGCGACTACCAGGAACTGCGCAATGATCGCGATTTGCTAAACGGTATTATGAAGCAAGGTGCAGAGCAGGCCAGCGCGTTAGCTGCGAAAACGCTGGCCCGTGTGTATGACGTTATTGGTCTGGTACCGCGCCCTTAAGAAACCTTGAACTGGCCAACCTCTCGTTGCAAATCAGCAGCGAGTTTGGCCAGGCTGTCACTGGCCTACTTCGATAGCTTTTACCGCAGTTTGGGTTGCCACCTGTAAGCGTTCAATCATGTCCTGAATTTCTGCCGTAGACTTCTGCGTGCGGCTTGCCAGTGTTCGTACTTCGTCAGCCACTACCGAGAAACCGCGCCCTTTTTAATGACTATAGGCTAATATCGCTCGTTTGCGCTGTTGACTCGGTTATTTTCTGTGCTGCAGGAATTATTCTATATGTTAAACTTGCCACCCAAATTAGGTGGGTTTACTTGGTTATCTGTCCACCACGAGATTTACTTGAGGAAATACCGCAATCATGTTGGTAATGATCGACAATTATGATTCGTTTACCTTTAACGTGGTGCGCTATTTCCGTGAGCTGGGGGCGCAATTAAAGGTTGTCCGCAACGACGCTATAACGGTAGCGGCATTGGCTGAGTTACAGCCATCCGGGATTATCATTTCGCCCGGGCCTGGAACACCTGACAATAGTGGTATTTCGCTGGGCGTTATTGAGCGCTATGCTGGCGAAGTACCCATTTTAGGGGTGTGCCTGGGGCATCAGGCGATTGGTCAGGTGTTTGGCGCCAAAGTGACGCGGGCAAAGCAGGTTATGCACGGCAAAACATCCCAGCTAAATCATAATAATCACGGGTTGTTCGCTGACTTACCGGCAGCTTTTGCAGTGGCGAGATACCATTCGCTAGTGTTAAGCGCAGCAACCCTGCCGGCTGAATTCTGCGTTGATGCCTGGGTGAGCCAGCAAGGTACAACTGCCGAGAAAGAAGTCATGGCGATACGACACAAAGACATGCCGCTTTGGGGCGTTCAGTTTCATCCGGAGGCGATTTTGACTGAGTACGGACACGATGTATTGGCGCGTTTTATGCAAGAGGCAAACGCCTGGCAGCGCAAGCAGTAGGATTAAACAGAGGTTTCATGTACGATTTTTTTGAGTATTCAACAGACGTTCTAAGTAACGATCCAGCCGTAAGGTTGGAGCGGCGCTTTATTAATTACCTCATTAGCTTTCCTTTTGCTCGCTCTGAATTTGACGGCCCGGATACCAAAGAAGACGCCAAAGAGGCGGCTATTCGTAAGCGTAAGCTGGAAGTAGAGCGGTTGCGGCAGCAAGAACGTGATCGTAAAAAGAAATCCATGCAACGCTATCAAGATCGTGTCTCTTTTGAGCTTCATGAAACCATTTACGAGCGAATTACTGCTGCTCTGAATGATGCCGAAGAAGTGAAAGCCCGCACCATTCCGATGCCGGAAAACCTGCCATTGTTAATTGATACCATTAACACTCGGGCGGCATCCTTAGCAGCTATTGAAGAACTGTCGAATAAAATGAGCTGGTTACACGAAGGTGTGCTGCGGGTGGTGAATAACCCGCCGTTCAGCACCCGCCGCAAAGCCTCAGAAATAAAAGTGGAAAGCTACCGCTTAGCCATGGGATTTGTGGGTACCGAAAACATGCGTACCCTGGTGCCCGCTTATGCGCTGCAAAACTGGCTGCCATATTCCACTCGCCCATTCAGTATGTTCCGCCGCAAAATTTGGGACCATTCACTAGCGACTGCCAACCTTGCTTTTGTACTGGCCGAGCGGCGAGGGTTAAAGCAACCTGATATGGCATACACCCTAGGTATGTTTCACGAGTTGGGTAAAATTGCCTTAATGAAGCTGTATTTGCGTATTTTTGATGAGGTTCAGCAAAAGGCGGTTATTGCCACGGTAAATGATAGTAATGCAGAAAAGCACAATGCCTTACGTACGCTCATTCCTGACGAACAGTTCTTGCGCGACTTGATGTTGGAGCAAGACAAACGTGCCACGCAAATTGTGGTTGCCGGATGGGACTTAAAGCGCGTGCCGTTGAGTCAGCATTTGCTGAGTTTTGTGGAAGCGAAAGATTACGATGATTTAAGCGACTATGCGCAGATTCTGGCGCAAGCAAATGCCTATAGCGAATTTAGAATGCTGAAAGAAATTGGCATGGTGGAAGCCGAAGAAGCGAAGCATTTATTTAGCCGCTACAAATTCGACAAAACCATGTTGGCCGATTTACGCGAAGTGGGCTTAAAGAATATTCGAATTACAGTGCCGGAGTCCTGATTGTATCAGGACGCACTGTTAAAAATTTTGGTATTAATATAAAGCTGATCCAGTAGGGTCACTACTATGTCTTGTGGGTCGGTAAATAGCACGCCGACACCAATAGTACCGTCTTCGCGGCGCTGATTCATCACTTTCCCATTCAACTGCAGCGCCTCTTCTGACCCAGGCTTCTGAATGGTAATAACGATAGGTATTTTGTTCACGCCACGCACCATTTCATCGGCGTGAAACCGCAATTTACAGCCAGCTGGTGAAATATCACAAACCACACCATCATGCAGCTCGTTCGGTGAGTTCTTCGGCGCCATGCGCGCCAGAATATGTGTAGCTACCCGTTGTTTGGAACGTAAACTGCGGTTCTCAACATAAGTTGGGTAATCAATAAAAAGAAGCCGCGTTGGAAAGCTTACCAGCGATCGTATAGGGGCCTTGCAGGCAACGCATTCACCTGCTTCACCTTCTAGTAAAAAACGCATTACCACAACGTTACCTTCCGTCATTACGTCGTAATATTGGCGCGACTCAGGCTGTCGAATAATCAGGTATTTACCTTTTTCGTAGCCAACTAAAGTGGTGCGAATACGAACATTGGAGGGGAGCGTGAATTGCAGTTCTACCGGGGCTCCGGGCATTAGCCGGCGAATTTTTTCGTGAGACTTGTTGATAAGCTCGCATAAATCAGTACCCGTATTTTCTGGATTCGTGCTCATTTTCACTCTGCCACTTGTCGAAATAGTTGACTAACCCAAGCGCCTTTGCGGAGATCGGCGTATTACGTTTATCATAATTATGCGTAAACAAAGATAATACATTTGTTGGATAATGTAAAAATAAATAAAAATTGCTGCGACAAGAGTTTTTTTATGTAAGCGAACGCTTAAAAATGCCCGGATTCAGGTGCATGGCGAATAAGTATTCACTTCTGTTGCAGCATTAAGCTGTCAAGCGCAAAAGACTGTTTTTACGAGATTTTGACAACAGACAGCGGTTATTTTTTCTGCGATAATACGCTGCTAAATTGAATCAAAAAGCTGTGTAAAATTCACTCTGAAGGAGCTGACAATGACGACGACTGTCAACCGTGCAATGTTTGACGATGTAATGGTGCCTAACTACAACCCTGCCCAAGTTATTCCGGTAAAAGGTGAAGGCTCGCGTTTGTGGGATCAAGCGGGAAAAGAGTACGTTGATTTTGCCGGTGGTATTGCCGTAAATTGCCTCGGTCATTGTCACCCGGCTATGGTGAAAGCTTTAACTGAGCAAGGCAACAAGCTTTGGCATTTAAGCAACGTGTACACCAACGAGCCAGCTATTCGCCTAGCGAAAAAATTAGTTGATGCAACTTTTGCCGATCGCGTTTATTTCGCTAACTCAGGTGCTGAAGCGAATGAAGCCGCGTTAAAGCTAGCGCGCCGTTGGGCTATTGAGCAGCACGGTGAACACAAGCAGCAAATTATAGCTTTCACCAAAGGTTTCCACGGTCGTACCTTCTTTACCGTAACTGTAGGTGGCCAGCCAGCTTATTCAGATGGCTTCGGACCTAAGCCAGGCGGCATTGAGCACGTGGCCTACAATGATTTAAGCGCGCTGAAAGAAATGATGTCAGACAAAACCTGTGCGGTCATGATGGAACCCTTGCAAGGTGAAGGTGGTGTGATTTCACCTGACGCTGATTTTGTCAAAGGTGTGCGTGAACTTTGTGATGAACATAACGCGCTGTTAATTTTCGATGAAGTACAAACTGGTTTTGGCCGTACCGGCAGCTTGTATGCCTATGAGCAACTCGGTGTTACCCCGGACATTCTGGCTTCAGCCAAGTCTTTAGGTGGCGGCTTCCCAATTGGCGCCATGTTAACCACCAAAGAAATTGCGGCACACTTGAAACCAGGTACACACGGCAGCACCTACGGCGGTAACGCGTTGGCTTGTGCCGTTGCCGAAGCGGTATTCGACGTGGTAAACACTGACGAAGTGTTAGCTGGCGTACGCAAGCGCGAAGCTATGTTCAAAGAAACCCTGCAAAAAATTAATGACCGCTACAACGTGTTTGCTGACATCCGTGGTCAGGGCATGCTGTTAGGTGCTGAATTAAACAGCAAGTATGAAGGCAAAGCGCGTGACTTCATGATGGCAGGCATTGAAGCCGGCGTTATGGTGTTAGTAGCTGGCCCAAGTGTTATCCGTTTTACGCCGTCACTGGTAATTCCAGAAGCCGATGTACAGGAAGGATTGAAGCGTTTCGAGCAAGCCGTGGCGAACATTGCGGGTTAAATGCTGGTTGCGTTAACAGCGAGGCTGCCGCTAGCGCAGCCAGCGCAGGAGTAAAGTATGTTAGTAGTGCGTCCCATTAAGCCGCAGGATTACGCGGCTTTATATGACTGTGCGGTAGAGTCCGGTCATGGTTTCACGTCGTTGCCGGTGGATGAAAACTTGTTGCAGCGCCGCATTGCGCGTGCGCAAGAAGCATTCGCGCGCGCACAGGTGAGTGAACCTGGCGAAGAAGGCTATTTGTTTGTCATGGAAGATACCGCAACCGGTGAAATTGCCGGTTGTAGTGGCATTGAAGCTGCCGTTGGTTTAACCGATGCGTTCTATCATTACCGTCAGGGCACTGTGGTGCACCATTCCAGCCAACTGGGTATTTATAACTCGTTGGATACGCTGACCTTGTGTAACGACTACACTGGCGTTAGCGAGCTCTGCACGCTGTTCCTTCGCGAGCCTTATCGCAAAAATCAAAATGGCCGCGTGTTGTCGCGTTTTCGCATGCTGTTTATGGCGGAGTTCCGGAATCGCTTTAGCAATTGGGTTATAGCTGAAATGCGTGGTGTATCTGATGCCGACGGGCAGTCGCCGTTCTGGCGTTGGTTGCAGGACAATTTTTTCTCAATGGATTTTACCGAAGCCGACTACCTTACCGGCATTGGCGAAAAAACCTTTGTTGCGGAGTTGATGCCGCGCTATCCGGTGTACACCAAGTTGCTGCCCAAAGAAGCTCAGGCGGTTATTGGGCAAGTGCACGAACAAACGCGGCCTGCGTTGCGGATGTTGGAAAGTGAAGGTTTCCGTACGCGTGGCTACGTCGATATTTTTGACGCCGGGCCTACGGTTGAAGCCGAAGTTGAGAATCTGAAAAGCGTGCGCCAGAGTCAATGCCTGAAGGTTCACATTGGAACGCCGGCAGAAGGCGCTGAACGTTATATTTTGTGTAATACCTCGGTGGCAGAATTCCGCGCTGGGCAAGCATTACTTGAACCACGCGACGACGCCGCAGTAATAACGGCGGAAACTGCTGCGGCGCTAGGCCTCGGCGAAGGCGACCCGGTGCGGGTAGTGAAGCTTTAATGAGCAATTAAAACAGCATAAAATCCGTTCCTGCGGTGGTGTAGGAACGCGAAGGTCACGACGAACCAAGAGGAACGACAATGACGAATAAAGTTCTATACATTAACGGTGAATGGTTAGCCGGCACTGGTGATAATCTGCGCTCAATTGACCCGGCTCGTGATGAAGTCGTTTGGGAAGGCAACTGTGCCAGCCCTGAGCAAGTAGGCGAGGCTGTAATGGCGGCCCGAGAGGCATTTGTGGCCTGGGCAGAAAAAGACGTTAGTGAGCGCCTGGCTATTTGTAAGAAGTTTTCCGAGTTACTGGAACAAAATAAAGAACAGCTGGCGCTTGTGATTGCGCAGGAAACTGGCAAACCCGTGTGGGAAACCCGCACAGAAGTAGGCGCCATGATTGGCAAAGTGGCTATTTCTGAGCGTGCTTATAATGAGCGTACCGGTACTGTTGAAAATCCAATGCCGGCAGGTAAAGCTTTTATCCGTCATAAACCACATGGCGTGGTTGCGGTATATGGCCCTTACAACTTCCCTGGGCATTTGCCGAACGGACACATAGTGCCAGCGCTGCTTGCTGGTAACACCGTGGTATTTAAGCCAAGTGAAATGACGCCAAAAGTAGCTGAAGAAACGGTGAAATTGTGGGAACAAGCTGGTTTGCCAAAAGGCGTACTGAACTTGGTACAAGGTTTGGTTGAAACCGGTAAAGCGTTGTCTAACCATGCGCAAATTGATGGCCTGTTCTTTACTGGTTCTTCAACCACCGGTCATTTGTTGCATAAACAGTTTGGCGGTCGTCCGGATAAAATTCTGGCGCTGGAAATGGGTGGGAATAACCCACTCGTAGTGAAAGGTGTGGATGACGTTGACGCCGCCGTGCATGACATTGTGCAGTCGGCATTTATTACCTCTGGTCAGCGTTGTACGTGCGCGCGTCGCTTGTTCATTGAGCAATCACCAAATGGCGATGCTATTTTGAAGCGTCTGCTGGAAGTGGTGAAAAACATTCGCGTTGGCGATTACGAAAGTGACCCGCAACCCTTTATGGGTGCCATGATTTCCGCCAAAGCGGCAGCGAGTATGGTTGCTGCGCAAGACAATCTGATTGATCTTGGTGCGAAAGCGCTGATTGAAATGAAGCAAGACGATCCCAATAAAGGCTTTGTCACGCCGGGTATTTTAGACGTTACTGAGGTGACCGACATGCCGGACATCGAGCATTTCGGGCCATTGTTGAAAGTGTATCGTTATAAAAACCTGGACGATGCTATTGAGTCGGCCAACGACACTGAATTTGGTTTGTCAGCCGGGCTGTTAAGTGACAGTGAAGACACGTATCGCTACTTCTTCAAGCGCATTCGTGCGGGTATTGTGAACTGGAACAAGCCAATTACCGGAGCCAGCAGTGCGGCGCCATTTGGTGGTATAGGTGCTAGCGGTAACCACCGCGCCAGTGCTTACTATGCAGCAGATTATTGTGCCTACCCGGTAGCTTCAGTGGAAGCTGAAAAAGTAGCATTACCTGAGTCGTTATCGCCAGGTTTAAACTTTTAATCGCTTCTGCGGCGGTTGAAATAAGATAAAAAGCGGAGCTTCGGCTCCGTTTTTTTTTAAGCTTATTGCAGCCAGGCCGATATTAAAGCAAGCGCTGGTGGTATCCACTATTTTCGATTCGCCGGCAGACGTGGTAAATTAATACGCTTGATTGGAATAAAACAATAACAAACCCATCATGGCGCGGGCCTATTCATGATTGTAGAAACTGACGGATATATCGACCTTATTCAGTATTTGACTGAAAACTTACCCGTGCTTTCCGAGCAGCAAGGCTCTAAAGCGGGCGCTTCTTCGTACACGCTGCGGGAGTGTTTTGAAGAGCAATTATCGGTACAAATCATGTCGGTGTGCCAACAAAATGACTTAGATCAAACCATGCGCATCGACATTGTGCGCGAAGCCGACGCTATTTTGTACGATTTCGAAGAAGTGTTGGCGAGTGTATTAGACAATCATCCAACTCCCGAGCAAGAAGAGTTCGTGACGGAATTTATTGGTCTGATTAAAAACCTATTTGATGCTCGAGTAAAAGCATAGCAGTAGTGCTACGACTGCTTAGCCTCCACCTGGATACCTAATTTTATGAATTATCGCCATAGCTACCATGCTGGTAACTTTGCGGATGTGGTGAAACACGCTCTGCAATTAATCTGTCTGGACTATTTGCAGCAAAAAGAGAAGCCTTTTTATGTGTTGGATACCCATGCCGGTATAGGTATGTACGACTTGCAGGGCGAGCAGGCGCAAAAAACCGGGGAATGGGAACATGGCATTGGTCGGTTATTACAAGCTGAAAATCGACCTGCATGTCTGGAAACCTATTGCAGCCTGGTTCGGTCGTTAAATCCAGGTGATAACTTGCGCTGGTATCCAGGTTCGCCTTGGTTAAGTCAGCAATTTCTGCGCGACAACGACCAATTAGGGCTGTGTGAGTTGCACCCTGACGATGCCGAAGAGTTAGCCGACAATTTTTCCCGCGACAAGCGGGTGAAGGTGTATGGCGAAGAAAACGGCTATATTGCCCTGAAAGCACTATTACCACCGCCACAAAAGCGTGGTTTGGTGCTGATAGATCCGCCGTTTGAAACCACCACCGAGTTTAACGACATTGTGACTGGTTTAAAGCACGCGCTGAAACGGTGGAACACCGGTAGCTACGTTATTTGGTATCCCATTAAAGATCCTATAGTAACCGGTGGGTTTCAGCAGATGATTCGCGAGCTGGCGCCGCCTAAAGCCTATGCGGTGGACTTACTGATCCGTCACGCCGAAGACGCAACCAAGCTCAATGGCTGTGGTATGTTATTTATTAATCCACCCTTTGGTTTACTTGAACCGCTAGCAGAACTAATGCCGTTTTTAACGGAGCTATTGGCCCAAGGTGAAGGTGCAAGCTGGCAGGGGCATTGGGTAGTCGCCGAATCCTGAGGCTACTTTTGGAGCCAGTCGACTTGAGTTTTGGCGTTGCGCTTTTTTTCCATGATTTGTTCAATCAATGGCGTCAAAATGAGCTCCATCGCAAACACCATTTTGCCGCCCGGAACCACCAGCGTGTTCATGCGCGACATAAATGCCCCGTCAATCATTTGTAAGTAGTAAGGGAAATCCACATTCTTCACGCCACGAAAGCGAATAACGACGAAGCTTTCATCCAGTGACGGAATGTCCTTGGCGCTGAAGGGGTTTGAAGTATCCACTGTCGGCACGCGCTGAAAGTTAATATGCGTTCGTGAAAACTGCGGCACTATATGGTGAATGTAGTCTTCCATGCCACGCACAATGCCCTGGGTTACCGCTTCGCGCGAGTGGCCACGCTCTGAGGTGTCGCGGATCAGTTTCTGAATCCACTCCAGATTGACAATAGGTACCATGCCAATCAGCAGGTCTACGTATTTGCTAACGTCGTAATCTTCTCCAGCCACACCGCCGTGCAAGCCCTCGTAGAACAATGCATCGGTAGTCTCCGGTAAGGTTTCCCAAGGGGTAAAAGTACCGGGCATTTGATTGTAGGGAACTGCATCATCGAAGTTATGCAGGTAACGGCGAAACTCGCCACTACCGGTTTGACTGTATTCGCGGAACAATCCTTCCAGACGTTCAAAATCATTGGCTTCAGCACCAAAATAGCTAATGTGCTTGCCCTGGTCCTGAGCTTTGCGAATAGCCTGTTCCATTTCCGGGCGAGAATAGCGATGAAAGCTGTCACCCTCAACAAAGGCGGCATTCACATCCAGGGTACGGAAAATATGACGCACAGCCTGTCCGGTCGTGGTGGTACCTGCTCCGGAGGAACCTGTAACAGCAATAATGGGGTGGCGTGCAGACATAAATTTACCTTCTGAATTGTTGAACAGATGTTATACGGGGAGCCTGCGCCGGGGTCAAGGGTTGTAACTCCGGCACCAGACGTAGTTATTGGTTAATAATGTGGTGGTGGCTCGTGTGCGTTGGTGTCTGCCGTATCGGTCTGTTGCTCCTGAAACTGCTGATGTTTGGAAGCTAGTGCCTTTACTTGTTTTTGTAATTGCGTCAGTTGTTCCGATTGAGCGGTAACCAACTGATTTAGTGATTCGATAGTGTCTTCCTGAAAAGCTAATTGGCTTTCCAGATCATCGACACGTTTGGTTAAAAGAGGACCGGGCATAAAAGACCTTTGTTAGGGAGTTTCTGGATTGGCTTGGGAGGTTGCCGGGTTCGGCATAATGTCGCGTAACTGCCACAGTTCGGCAATACCTGACGAATTTTCACTCCACAATGTTTGTTGATTCGGATCAACGGCAACAGCTAGCACAGTAGCACTGGTTGGCCGTTGACCAGGTGGCACGCTGACTTCGATGCGACGAATGCGGTCACCGGTTGCGGTTTCCCAAATCTCAATCATGCGCGATGGCGTGCCAGTAAATAAGAAGTTACCGTCGTGACTAAAACGAGCGCTGCTGAAAATACGTTTGCGGTCATTAAAACTCAATTTTGCTTGCTGCTCACCAGTCATGACCGACCAAATAGCAGCCTCGTCACTGCGATCGGCAGTGAAAAACCAGCGCCCATTCGCGTCTAGGGCAACTTGCATAATCGGCTGCGCTTCTTCTACCTGATGTACAAAAGCGGCGGTGTCGGTATTCCACAATAAGGCTGTGCCATCGTAACTACCGCTCAGCAAATACTTACCATTCGGTGAAATCGCTAAACTGGTGATGTAGTCAGAATGCGCAAGCATCTCTAGGCGACGCCCGCTGCGCGGATTGAAAATAATAACTTTGCCAGTATTTAAGCCCATGGCTATAACGTCGCCTTTTTTACTCACCACAATACTGGTCATTTCGGTACGCTGGCCTGGTTCATTATCAGGCTCTTGCTGAATGCGCCAGTAACCTTGTAGCTCACCGGTACTGGTATCCCACAAGGCAAAGTTTTCTTTACTGGCGGCCGCAATCACTTGCCCGTCAGCACTAATATCTACCGCAATCAGCTGATTAAGTTCCGACTGTTCTTGCTGCATGCGGTAGCGCGGCCGTGCTTCATCACGATGCCACATAATAAGTTCCTGACCATCGCTGGAAGTGACACTGAAACTAGCGTCGTCGGCAATATCAGCCACATAGCTGCGGTTGTCGTCAGCACTGCGTTGCCAGATTTTTTCAGGCGCGGGTGTGCAAGCTGTTGCAATCAGGCAGCAACAGCTGATAAAAAGCGCTTGCAAAGTCTGTTTGGGCATAGGCATTTGCCCCCGTTTCTGTATAGTATAGACAGTGATAATAAACCTAAGTATGACACAGAGTTCAACCTGGAGATTATAATGAACAAAATTTATAAGCCGTTTGCGTTATCAGCGGTCGCTTTTGCACTGGTTGCATGTACCCCTTCCGAGCCTTACCCAACTAGCACGGTGACGTTGGAGCAGGAAGAGCAGAAAGAAGCTTATGCACTGGGTGCCTCGGTTGGTCGTTTTATCGATCGCCAGCTGGATGCGCAGGAAGAAGCTGAACTGATGCTGGAACGCGACGTGGTTATTGCCGGTTTTGTTGATGCGTTAAAAGGTGAGGCTAAGCTGAGCGAAGCCGAAGCAGAAGAAATTCTGAACGTGTTGCGTGAACGCGTAGTTGAGCAGCGTCAACAGGTTATTGGCGGTAAAGCTCAGGCACAAGGCGAAGAATATTTAGCAGAAAATGCGAAAAAAGAAGGTGTGACTGTTACTGAATCTGGCCTGCAATACGAAGTGTTGGAACAAGGCGACGGTGAGAAACCAGCTGAAACCGATATGGTTGAAGTTCACTATGAAGGCACCTTGGTAAATGGTGAAGTGTTCGATAGCTCAATTGAGCGTGGCGAACCAGCAGTATTCCCATTAAACCGTGTTATTCCTGGCTGGACTGAAGGTGTGCAGTTAATGTCGGTTGGTTCTAAGTACCGCTTCGTAATTCCGTCAGAGTTAGCTTATGGCGACCGTGAAGTTGGCGGTGGTCAAATTCCACCAAATTCAACCTTGATTTTTGAAGTTGAATTGATGGATATTAAGAACCCAGAAACGATGGATTCTGGCGAGTAAGCATTCGCTTAGAAACAAAAAAAAGCGGCCTTCGGGCCGCTTTTTTATTGCTTATAAACTGGTATTCAATTTAAACCGAATTAAGCGCCCATCAGGTCATGCTGGTCTAGCGTAGCTAACAAGCGGTCTTCAAATTCCATCCTTAATTCAATGGTTTCGCCAAGACCTGACAGTCTGTCGTCAAACTCACTTAAATCAGCGTGTTCATCGGCATCACTGTAAATATCGTTAAATGCCAGTGCTACATCGGTGGTTTGCGCAATCAGTGGATACAATTCGTCAGCCAGAGCCGCCATTTCTTTGGCTTTGTCCGGGGAGGCCTGAATAATTTGGTCGTAAACTTCAAAATGTCCGGCAGATATATAGTCCATTAGCAGACTACAGAATTCGCGAATATCCTTTAACGCAGGTAACTGTTGCTTGTCGCTGTCAAACGGCGGTAGGCCAGCGGTTTTGCAATAAAGAACCAACAGCTCTTGCCGTTCATTTAACCAACGGTCTATTGCCTGGTGGTTTCCTTTCCATTTTTCCTGGGCCTGTTCACTACGCCGTAACATGATATTCTCCACAACTATTCGGATAACTAATCTAAAGCGGATACTTAGCGCAGGTCAACCGTTTTCGAGCACAGAGGGCATTATGGTAAAACCAGACTCACAACCGGGACAAGACGAGCCGGCCTGGTGGTTTATTATTTCCAGCGGAGACATTCTGGTGGTTGATGAAAACCATCGGTTACCTTGTGCCGCCATGCAGGATTTACCATTACCGGATTTAACTGATTATCCGGTTGCCTTTATTGGCGAATTGCGGGAACGGCCCTGTTATTTGGTGGTAGCTGATCATCAGGATCCTAACTTTTCTGCAGTTGGCGAGTTTGTGAACTTGCGGTTGCTGATTGCGCAGCAAGACGAAGCCTTGTTTGCGGTGGCTGCACGAGCCAAGCAAGTGGCGGAGTTTATGCTCACGCACCGGTTTTGTGGTCGCTGCGGCGTGCGGATGCAAGCGGTTGACTGGGAAATGGCGATGCAGTGTCAGCAATGCCAGCACCGCTGTTATCCGCGTATTTCACCTTGTATTATTGTGGCTATTACCCGTGGTGAGGATATCTTATTGGCTCGCGGCAAACGCCATCCGGCAGGGCTTTATTCGGTGCTTGCGGGCTTTGTTGAAAGCGGTGAATCCCTGGAGCAAACCTTGCACCGGGAAGTGCTAGAAGAAGCCGGTATTAAGGTGAAAAATATCCAGTATGTGGCCAGTCAGCCCTGGCCGTTTCCCCATTCATTAATGATGGGGTTTACCGCTGAGTGGGATTCGGGTGATTTGCATATTGATCCAATTGAGCTGGAAGAAGGGTATTGGTTCCCGTTAGCACAGCTGCCAACCATTCCACCACCCGGAACTATTGCACACCGTTTAATTGCCGCTGTACGAAAACGGCATGGTCTGGATTAAGTTAGAAAAACTTCAGACGAAAGCTATGAACACTGGTAAAATTCGCGCACGTTAGTGCCACTGTGCACCGCCCTTGTTAGAGTCAAGAAGTAGGAAGGCTATGAGCAAATTAGATAACGACCTGTATTTACGCGCTTTAATGCAAGAACCTGTAGAGCGCACCCCGGTGTGGATGATGCGTCAGGCAGGCCGTTACTTACCTGAATACCGCGAGCTACGCAAAGAAGCCGGCGATTTTATGTCACTGTGTCGCAACGCGGAACTGGCCTGTGAGGTTACGCTGCAGCCATTGCGCCGCTATGCGCTTGATGCGGCCATTTTGTTCTCTGACATTCTGACGATTCCCGACGCCATGGGGCTTGGGTTGTACTTTGAAGCCGGCGAAGGCCCGCGGTTTAAGCATGTGGTTCGCGATCAAGCTGCGGTCGATCGGCTGCCAATCCCAGATCCGGAAGACGAACTCGGTTACGTGATGAATGCGGTGCGTACTATTCGTCGTGAATTAAAAGGCCAAGTGCCGCTAATCGGGTTCTCGGGAAGCCCGTGGACGCTGGCTACTTATATGGTTGAAGGCGGCAGCACCAAAAACTTTTCTGAAGTAAAAGGCCTGATGTTTGCACAACCGAAAGTGATGCATCAGTTGCTGGATAAGCTGGCGCAGTCCGTAACCTCTTATTTGAACGCGCAAATTGCCGCTGGCGCGCAGTCGGTGATGATCTTTGATACCTGGGGCGGGGTTTTATCGCCGCGTGATTACCGGGAGTTCTCGTTGCGTTACATGGCGCAAATTGTGGATGGCTTAACGCGTCATGCCGACGGTCGTCCGGTCCCGGTGACGTTATTTACTAAAAATGGTGGCGACTGGCTGGCTGATATGGCCGCCGTAGGTGCTGACGCGCTTGGTGTCGACTGGACCACCGATTTGGCTGATGCCCGCCGCCGGGTGAAAGGCGAAGTGGCCTTGCAAGGCAATATGGATCCGAGCGTTCTGTATGCCTCACCAGCGCGAATTGAAGAAGAAGTGAAAACTATTCTGGCCAGTTATGGTTCAGGTGGTGGGCATGTGTTCAACTTGGGGCATGGAATTCACCCTCAGGTGAACCCGGATCATGTGACGGCATTTATCAACTCCGTGCACGAATATAGCCCGCAATATCACAAATAAAAAACATCTAAACGCCTGTATTAACGAGGGATTGCCCGCATTTGCGGTCAATCCCTTTTTATTAGCGGTAAGCGGGGAAGATGTGCAATTTCTCTGCGTTACAATGAACACTCGTCTATAGTCTGGTGTCAGACATTATTATTTTTCGTTCCCAGAATGGGAATATCGCTCGTCTTGTTTGAGGGTTCTATGGCAAATCGCGCATTAGTTACACCAATTTCCATTGTCGTGCTGATACTTTTAGTATTGGTTGCATACGTTTTTCTGGTGGCGGAACAAGGTGCCGACGGCGGTAATGATAACGCAGAGTCTGTGCCGGTGCGTGTGCAGGTAGCTGAGGAATCTGAGTTTCGTGACATCATTGAGGCTTTGGGTACCGCTCAGGCCAACGAGTCTGTGGTAATCACTGCGCAAAGCCAGGAACTGGTAGAAAGTATTTATTTTGACGACGGCGAGAATGTTGAAAAAGGCGATTTGCTGGTTGAGCTCGACTCCCGCGAAGAACAAGCCCGTGTGCAAGAGTTAGAGTTCCGGTTACAGGAAGCCAAACGTCAATATGGCCGTTTGCAGAATCTGGCGCGTGAAAATGTAGCCTCACGCCAGCAACTGGAAGAACAAGATGTTCTGGTGAAAGAAATTACTGCCTTGCTGGAAGTAGCAGAAACCCAGCTGGCAAAAATGAAAATTTCCGCGCCTTTCAGTGGTCGCCTGGGTATTCGTCAAATCAGCTTAGGTGCCTTGGTGAGTCCGGGTGATGTAATTACCACATTGGACGACGTGAGCCCGATTAAAGTTGACTTCAATGTGCCAGAACTTTATTTCGCTAGCTTGCAGGAAGGTCAAAGCGTAATTACTCGCAGTGCTGCCTATCCGGGCGAGCAATTTGAAGGTGAAATTCGCAGTATCGATTCACGGGTTGATCCATTAACCCGGTCAATTCTGGTGCGAGCTCGAGTAAACAACGAAGACGGCCGCCTGCGCCCGGGTATGTTGTTACGGGTAACATTGTTACGCAGCGTGGACACCACCATGGTGTTACCGGAAAAAGCACTTATTCCAATTCGTGATCGCCAATATGTTTACGTGATTAACGAGAATAATCGTGCGGTACAAACGGAAGTAACTATCGGTCGACGCAAGCCTGGTGTGGTTGAAATAATCAACGGCATTGAAGATGGCGATAAGATTGTTATTGAAGGCATTGTGCGGTTGCGTGATGGTGTTCCTGTAACTATTCAGGAGGGCTAAGCCATGTTCTTGTCTGACGTATCGGTTAAACGCCCGGTTTTTGCTACTGTAATAAATATCCTGCTGATTGTCTTCGGAGTGGTTTGCTTTTCTATGCTGCCACTACGTGAATACCCGGATATTGATCCGCCTGTTGTTTCTATTGATACCAACTACCGTGGTGCCTCGGCAGAAATTGTCGAAACCCAGATAACCCAGGTTATTGAAGACCGCATTAGCGGTATTGAAGGTATCAAGAACATAAATTCGTCGAGCAGTAATGGTCGATCTCGTATAAGTATTGAGTTCACGCTGGACCGCGACATTGATGCCGCCGCAAACGACGTGCGGGAACGGGTGTCCCGTGTGCTCGACAACCTGCCTGAGCAGGTAGATCCACCGGAAATATCTAAAGCCGGCGCCGATGACACCACGGTTATGTGGTACAACTTGCGCAGCGACTCCATGAGTGTGCTGGAGCTTACCGATTACGCCAACCGCTATATTGTTGACCGCCTGTCGGTGGTTGATGGTGTGGCACGGGTGAACATTGGTGGTGACCGCCGTTATGCCATGCGGGTGTGGTTAGACCGTGATGCGATGGCCGCACGGAATATTACAGTAACCGATATTGAACGCCGGTTACGAGCCGAAAATATTGAACTACCGGCCGGTGAGGTTGAATCACTGGATCGAACCTTCTCGGTGCGGGTGGCTCGTTCCTACTTGTCTACCGAAGACTTTAAGCGCCTGGTGATCAGCCGCGGTGATAGTGGTCAGCTGGTTCGGTTAGGCGAAGTCGCTCGGGTTGAGCTTGGCTCGGAAGACGATAAAACTGATTTCCGTGGTAATGGCGTAAACATGGTTGGTTTGGGTATTTTGAAGCAATCGAAGGCGAATACGCTGGAGGTTGTTGAAAATGCCCGCGCGGAAATTGAAAAAATTAAGGCAACGCTGCCAGAAACCATGTTTATTGTGCCTAGCTATGATTCGTCTATTTTCATTAAGGGCTCCATAGACGAGGTTTATAATACGCTTGGTATTGCCATGTCGCTGGTGGTTATTGTTATTTACCTGTTCTTAGGTAATGTGCGAGCGACCCTGATTCCGGCACTCACGGTTCCGGTGGCTATTATTGCCTCCTACATCGCTCTGTTTGCTATGGGCTTTTCGGTTAACCTGCTTACTTTGCTGGCACTGGTGTTGGCTATAGGTTTGGTAGTCGATGACTCGATTGTAGTATTGGAGAACATATACCGGCGCATTGAAGAGGGTGAACCACCGCTGCTAGCCGCGTATCGCGGTGCGCGTGAAGTTGGCTTTGCGGTTGTTGCAACAACACTGGTACTGATTTCGGTATTCGTACCGCTGGCTTTCTTAGAAGGTAATATAGGTCAGTTGTTTACGGAGTTTGCGCTAGCTATATCGGCGGCGGTGTTCTTCTCAAGTATCGCGGCACTTACGCTAACGCCCATGCTGGCCTCCAAGATACTGAAGCGACATGAGCGTACCGGCCGTTTTGGTCAGTCTATTGACCGCCTGTTTGCCTGGGTTGAAGCCGGTTATGGGCGGGTACTGAAGAAGACTCTGCTGCGGCCATGGCTGGTATTTTTACTCATTGGCCTGGCGAGTGTGTTGTCTTACGGTTTGATTCAGTTTGTGCCGCAAGAATTTACCCCACCAGAAGACCGCGGTACTTTTTACGTGATGATTCGTGGTGCTGAGGGTGCGAGTTTTGAATCCAATTCACGCGACATGCGCGAAATTGAAAACATCCTGTTGCCCTACATTGATGAAGGCAAAATTGATCGACTGATTATTCGCGCGCCAGGCTGGGGTAACTCTGCTGGTGTGGCCATTGTGGGTGCAGTGCCATTTGAGGACCGTGACTGGTCTTCATTTGAGCTGATGGATGAAATAGGTGAGAAGCTCAATCAAGTAACGGGAGTGCGTGCATTCGCGTTTATGCGCAGCGGTATTGGTGGCGGCGGTGGTCGTCCGGTTGAGTTCGTGTTGCAAGGGAATACTTATGAACAACTGGCCAAGTACCGTGACATTGTTATTGAAGAAGCCAGTAAGAATCCGAACTTAAAAGACATCGACAGCGATTACAAAGAAACGCTGCCGCAATTGCTGGTGCGGATTAATCAGTCACGGGCATCCGACCTTGGTGTATCCGTGGGCGACATTGGCGCTACGCTGGAAACCATGTTGGGTGAACGGCGGGTAACTACCTATCTGGATCGTGGTGAAGAATACGACGTTATTCTGGAAGGTGAGAAGTCGGATTATCGCAGCCCGGACGCTATTGATAATATTTATGTGCGTTCGCAGGACAGTCAGCGGCTGATCCCCCTATCGAACCTGGTGACGGTGGAAGAAACCGCGGCATCAGCGCGCCTGAATCGCTATAACCGTATGCGTAGTATTACCATTGAGGCTAACCTGGAAGAAGGCTATACCCTGGGCGAGGCCTTGACCTTCCTTGAGGGGGTGGTCGCCGATAAACTGCCGGAAGATGTGACCATCGGCTATAAAGGTGAGTCACAAATGTACAAGGAAAGCGGCAGCTCGGTTATCTTTGTATTCATACTGGCGCTGCTTATTGCCTTCCTGGTTCTGGCTGCGCAGTTCGAAAGCTTTGTGCACCCACTGATTATTATGTTGGTGGTACCGCTGGCTTTCCTCGGGGCTATAGTCGGGCTGTACTTTACCGGTCAGACGCTGAATATTTATAGTCAAATCGGCATCGTCATGCTGATTGGTTTGTCCGCTAAAAACGGTATCCTGATTGTTGAGTTTGCCAACCAGCTGCGTGATGCAGGCGTTAAGTTTGACGAAGCCGTAGTACGCGCATCGCAACAGCGCTTACGTCCTATCATTATGACAGCATTCACGACCCTGATGAGTGCAGTACCGCTGATTATAGGTAGTGGCCCTGGTGCCGAAAGCCGAATGGTTATTGGTATTGTTATCTTTAGCGGGGTTGCGGTGTCGGCGTTCTTAACCATCTTCGTGATTCCGGCGCTGTATCTGATGTTGGCCAGAGGTACCACTTCGCCACTTGCGACCACGCAGGAGCTGAATCGCCTGGAACAGTCGCATCCGGACAACAAAACCCACGAGCCTCATTAACTAGTAGTGGAGTAAAGGCTCGGACGGGCTTACTGGTAAACCGGTTAGAATATTACGACTAAACGCGGGGTGGTTGGTGAAAATACCATCCACCCCAAGTTTATGTAGCTCTTCAATATCGTGTGCTTCATCAACCGTATACACATAAATCTTCAGGTTACGCTGATGGGCATCCTGCACCATTTCCGGCGTTAGAAAATCCACATCAACATGCACAGAATAAGCATCTAACCGCGTTGCAAAAGCACAGTAGTCGATGGGGCAACCCACCACCAGCGCGCCAATACGTTGCTCAGGGTGACTGTGTTTAACAGCTTGTAACCAATGGTGGTTAAATGAAGAAATCAGAATTTGATCGGCACTGAAACCGTGATGCTTAATGGCGTGGTCAATGCACTGGTGCAAGCCTCGCACAATACCGCCGCCTTTGAGCTCAATATTGACCATGCAACGACCATTTATATGTTCCAGTGCCTCGCTTAGCGTAGGTACGTGCTGCTGGCCGAATATTTTCAGCTTGCGAACCTGCGCTAAGGTTAAATCTAGCAGGCGGCCCGGAGTTGCGGTTAAACGTTCTAAATAACGGTCGTGAAATACTATCCATTCATCTTCCAGCGGATACACGTCCAGTTCAATACCATCGGCTTTAGCATCTAATGCTTTCGAGAAGGCCGCTAAGGTATTCTCTGGCGCTTCAAAGCTGGCACCACGATGGGCTATGATTTGCATGTAAAACTCCTGCGATGCCTGAATCTGTTGCCGTGTTTTAGCTGCGAGTGCCGAGTATTTCTCCCATGCGGGTGGTACTTTCGGTGGTTAGGTCGTCGGTAAATTCCATGGCGTCTTCAGGGAAGGTCATAACAACCGTAGAGCCTAGTTTGAAGTGGCCCATTTCCTCACCTTTTTTTAAGGTCAGAGCATTAGGGCCCGAGCCCGGATAGCTCCAGCTATGTACTTTCGGGCCACGCGGCGGCGTAACGGTACAAGACCATACGGTACCTATGCTTGCCACAATGGTAGCGCCTACCAGTACCATTGCAAATTGACCAAATTCGGTGTCAAAAATAGTGACTACACGTTCGTTACGGGCAAACAGATTTGGCACATTGGCTGCGGTGAGCGGATTTACCGAGAACAGGTCGCCGGGCACGTAAATCATTTTGCGTAGCACCCCATCACAGGGCATGTGAATGCGGTGATAATCTTTCGGAGCCAGGTAAATTGTAGCGAACTTACCATTTTTAAAGGCGTTGGAATCACGTGGGTCGCCGCCGAGTAATTCGGTCAGGCTGTAATCGTGGCCTTTGGCCTGAAATATACGACCCTCAAGAATATCGCCAAACTGACTTACGGCACCGTCAACCGGCTGGGCAAGTTGATGCTCTTCCGTCGCTTTCAGCGGCCGCAGTTCTGGCTTTAAATAGCGGGTAAAAAACTCATTGAAAGAGGCGTAGTCTGACGGCTTTTCAAGCACCGCTTCACTCATATCTACCTTGTATTGCTTAATAAAGGTTTTGATAAAAAGCTGCGTGAACCAGCCGGCACGGGCAACTGCTAGTTTACCAACCAGGCGTGAGAGCAAATGTTTCGGCGTTAGGTACTGCGCCTTTACTTTAATCTGATCCATGTTCACGTTATTTACCTCTTTGAGCTGAGCCTTTGTTGGTCATGCGCGGTGGCTTCTGTGTTTGCATGGACTCAACGATACGGTGGAAATTGTACAGGCGCAAAGCATGAAGATCACCTGAATTCACCGCTTCCTGTAGTGCGCAACCCGGATCATCCCGGTGTTTGCAATCACGAAACTTGCATTGACCAAGGAACGGACGGAAATCGCGGTAGCACCAGGCCACCCGATCTCGTTCCAGATGCCAGAGTGCAAACTCCCGAATGCCGGGTGAATCTATAAGGGCTCCGGTTAAGCCGATATTGGAATCGGCTAAATCATACCAGGTGGCTACGGTGGTGGTGTGTTGGCCTAAGCCGGAGTTATCCGATATCGCGCCTATGTCGGCTTCAATTTCCGGTAGCAAACTGTTCACCAGCGACGACTTACCTACACCGGATTGTCCAACCACCACAGATACGCGTTCACTCAGGGCCTCTGTAAGCTCGTTCATGCCGGTTTTCGTATGCGCGCTCACCTTTATCACCCGATAGCCAATGTCTTCATACATGGCCAGCGTGGTGGTTATTTCGGCTTGCTGCTCGGGTTCAAGCTCGCTCATTAAGTCGGCTTTGTTTAATACTATCACCGGGGTGATTTCTGAGTCTTCGCAGGCAACTAAATAACGGTCAATAATTTGCGCAGAAAAAGCCGGTAATACGCTGCTAATAATAAAGATTTGATCAATGTTGGCGGCAACAGGTTTTAAGCCGTCGTAAAAATCAGGTCGGCTAAGCAGAGATTTACGTGGGTGCACGGCTTCAACAATGCCTTGCACGCTTTGCTCAGCAATAGGTGACTTCGCCCGGCGCCATACGACGCTGTCGCCACAAACTAAACTCTCAACGCCACGCCGAATATGGCAGCGCGTTCGGTAGCCATCATCACCAAGCACATCGGCATGCTGACCAAACCGGCTAATAATGACGCCGTGCTCTGAGGTGGCCAAATCGTCATTGGCAATTTCCTCTTCCACACTTGGCGTATCCAGGCGACGCTGCTGATTTTGCCGCACCCGTCGTAACTGACCTTTATTTAACTTTCGCTGTTGAGCCACAAGAAAACTTTTTCCAAAATTGAGTGAAAACTATCATACAATATTCCGTAAGATAATACGTGCTTAAGGCGTGGTATTCACGTTTTCGATGACTTTCTAAGTAGCGGCATGAATAAGTAAGCTACCGACTAAAAGGATAACAACATGGCTGTATCTGCGGATCATCTGGTATGGATAGACTTAGAAATGACAGGTCTGGATCCTGATACAAATCATATTATTGAAATCGCCACTATTGTCACTGACAGTGATCTGACTATTGTTGCCGAAGGTCCGGTGCTGGCGGTTCGTCAACCGCAAGAATTTTTAGATCGCATGGATGACTGGAACGTTCGTACCCATACTGGTTCCGGTTTAGTCGCGCGAGTGCAGGCCAGCACCATTGATGAAGCGGAAGCTATTCGGCAAACCATTGCTTTTTTAAGTGATTATGTAGAGCCCGGCAAGTCGCCCATGTGCGGCAACAGTATTGGTCAGGATCGACGTTTTCTGGCACGGCATATGCCGGAACTAGAGGCCTTCTTCCATTATCGAAATATTGATGTATCAACGGTTAAAGAGCTAGCGAAGCGCTGGGCACCAGCGGTAGCTGAAGGTGTAAAAAAGTCAGGCGCACATGAAGCCCTGGCCGATATTCGTGAGTCGGTTGACGAGTTACGGCATTATCGTGAGCACTTTTTCGTCAGTTAAGTAATAGTGGCTGGTAAATAACCACAAAACGGTTGCAAAGCCGCGTAAAACCAGTAAAATTCGCCTCCGTTGTACGCGATGGTGCGGGAATAGCTCAGTGGTAGAGCACAACCTTGCCAAGGTTGGGGTCGCGAGT
>JBBEBU010000002.1:0-150617 GCA_040882145.1 Idiomarina sp. | reverse complement strand
TGGTCATAGTTACATTTTTACCATAAAAGGTGTCGGGAAATCTCAGGCCTTACCAAAGCGATGTTTGATGTAACACCATTTTGGCTAGGTTATATAGCATATTTCTCCGCAGTAGGGATACTATTTGTAGGCTGTGGACTACTTTGGGCGATTGTCTGCTGGAAGGAAAAGTAAGACTTAGATATTAACTCAGACATATTCAAATTCGGTTGCAAAAAAACTACTGAAGTTCTAGTGAACGAATGACGCTTCGTCTTTCATATTAAGCCACTAAGAATAATGCAAACTCAGTGGCTTAAGAATCAGTCGATTATAATTGACTATTGAAAATTTGATTAATTTTGATTATTTTCGGTGCGTTTACCGAAAAATAGCAAAAAGAAAAGTGTATAAAAATTAACCAACGGTAACAAGCAGAGTAAAATCATACTCAATGTCATGCGATTGTTTTTTTTCGCGACTAAGAGGGCTATAGGAGAAATTAAAACTAGACTACAAATAATCCATAGCCAATGAAGCGATATATCACCGTTTCTTAATAATTCTATTATATTCATATCTTTTCCTATTGAGGATTAAAACTATCTTCAGTGCTCGGTACTATCCGGCACTCCACTGTATCGTCTGCAATCCATGTACAAGTTGTCATCAAAGAACGGCTTGGCTGCCCAGAGCGAGTGTATTGTCTCTCTATATTAATACCATAACGTTCAGCATTTCCTATCCATGATTCGACATGAGCTTCAGTCAATGAAAAGGTTCGAATATAACCATCAATATCACTCGGAATTTCGTTCCTATCAGCGTCTAAAGCCGAACCCTCTACATATGACATTGTTAACTTATTAGATGAATCCCAATCAAAGCTTTTGATATATATTTCTGAACCATCTTCGAATTTTACCCTGATACGAATTCCACTCAGAATATCAAACCTAAGTCCGCCAAAATATGAAAGAAGATTACTTCCATACCACGTAAGTGGAGATTCATCGTGCATCCATTCATCGATAATTAAATTTTTCTGGGCATGATTCACAAAATCGGCTGCATTATTAATACCCGACCTACCGCTCGGCCATGTCAATCCGTGACTAGATGCGTATGTGGCCGCGCTATTTGTAGCTTGTCTTAACTGAGTGGTAGTGGGAACTTGCGTAAAAGTATAACTGCCAGGAGCTAAATAATTACCAAAGCCTTCCTCATAATGAAAAGTGATAACAGAGGAATTAGCTAAATCAACCACATTAATCTTACTTTGAGGATATCCACTCTCAAAAGCTTGACTCAATGCTCTGGATTCCTTTTCATAAGCTGAACAATCATAACATGCGATGATACTATCCGAGTTAAAAGCTAAAGCCTCAGCTACAGGAATAAAAACAAGACCTAACATTAAAACAATTCTCATATAAAACTCCATTTAGTTAACTGTTTAATATCAAATTCTCAACATTTTTAACATTTAGTCCCATTCCGTTCAACATTTTCTCATCAATTTATTGTGACTTAAAGATTACTATCTTTCAGGATAAGAACTGCATCGATCGATGCCACATTGCTATTGGCTAATATCTGTTGGGACGAAAGTCGCAAATAAAAAAGTAGAGCTTTATGTGAATTAGGGCATATACGAGTTTTTACACTGTGGAGTGGAGCGGATCGAGAATCATAGACAATCCCTGACTATTATTTGAGCATAGGAGGAGCGTTTATGGGGTGTCAGGGGTCGGAGGTTCAAATCCTCTCACGCCGACCAATTTCCTTTCTTAAAGCCCCCTTATCTATTAGCAGCTTACTCCTAAAACCTTTTTTGTGTTTTAAAACGACATTCAAAATTTATTAAATGTTGCACTTATTGCAGATGAAAAATTACTTCAATTTTTCTGGGGGGATTAGAGTTAAATTTTTACCTCTGCCATTGCTTCAAGTAACTCAGCAATTTTTAGATTAACTTCAGCGTCTCTAATTGCAATAGCAGCTCCTTTCAGCTCCTCAACTCTATGGCAACTTTTGTGCAAGTTATTTTTGCTGATATAGCGCCAATATCTGGGATCCCTCAATCCCCCTTGCAAACAAAACGCTAATTAACGCACGAAAACATTGTGCGAAAATCCCGAAGGTGCGCAGTGTTTTGCCCCAGTGAACGAAGTGAGCCAGTTAATAGTGTTGTAAGCCTTATAGATTAGTTTTTTTAAGACACAAACCACTTTGACCTGCTTGTTGTGACAATTCATTTGGTGCTTTGCGCCCCATCATGGAAATTTCAGAGTCTTTTATCCCGTCAAAAGAAGCACTTAGTTCGGGGTTATTTGAACCTGAAATGACAACTGGCCAGCTTTGTAAATATATATGGCTATCATCTTTTACCGCGAATTTCATTTTCATATCTACAGCTGGCTTAACTGAAAAAAAACCAGTTTTGCCTTCTTTGAAAAACATAAAAGTAATAGAACCATCATCGCTAACTTTAGAAGGCTTACTTTCTAGTGGGAAAACACCGCCACCCGACATTTGAGAACTCAATCTAGCCGTATATGTACTTCGATCTTCTGATACAGGTGAAATGTTGACCATAGTATTATCACCAGGCAGGACTTCACAATTTTCTCCTTTAGTCGCTTCATATGAACCAGTGTAGTCGTACGGCTTCGAACATGCGGACAACAAAAGTACAGACGACACTGCACATATTAATTTTAAAGTCATCGAACTTTCCTTTTCTTTAGTTACTTATGTTTATCATTTGAACATTTCTTATACAGCTCATATTCTAAAACGACGATACGGCTGCATCCTCGCTCCAAACTAGGCGGGGACTAGTCTCTTTTCCTGAATACTCTAGGTACTAACGTGAATAACAATAGCATTAATAAATAAGGCCCAATGGCGGCGCCTGAAGCGCTTTTAGACGCTTCACCCGAATTCACAGGCTCACTAACAGTTACCGTGTAACTCTCGCCTGTTGATAGCTCAACACTGAAGCTACCAGCACTTGAACCTGTTAGATTAATTTCAACTTCCTTTGAGGTTTCATTCGGATAAAAAGTTACTGCTTCACTCACCGAATCAAAATCAGTTCCGGCCACTAACGTACCGTCTACCGTCACAACTCCAACAGACGTAGTGCCACCTAACGCACCAGAGCGCCAAACTTCCACTACAACTGATTCACCTGCAACAGCGCTGTTTACCTCAAGCGTGTAATCAACTGTCGGCTCTTCGTTGTCCGTGACAGTAATTAAACTCTCGCTAAGAACGGTACCGTCCGCTTCTGCGCGAAACGAGAAAACTTGCGGTCCGGTATACTCATCGTCATCAATAGTTCCAATCTGAACAGATTTCTCGGCCTCGCCATCGGCAAAAACAAGTCGCTCAACAATGTTGTCAAACGAACTTGCATTGGTCGCATTAGATTCATCCTCTGCAAAGACCGCACGCACATAAACCACTAACTCACCGTCAAGACCATTTGTGCGAGTGATGCTGACTGTCGCGGTTTCGCCCTCTTCAACTGAAACATCAGAGGCGACGACTGGCTCACCTGGTTGGCCAGTATAATCATCCGTTAAAGTTAGTGTGGCGGTGCCACCAGAAACTGTTGTTTTGTACGGGTACACCAATGAAAGCGATAGATCTTCACTCCCTTCATTTTTGGCATCCTGCACAATTTCAAGCGCGGCAGAAGCTTCAGACTCACCGACCGCAAAAGTCACTCGCTGGTACACATCTTTTAAATCGGTTGTGGTCGAGCCGATATCACTCTCGGCCACAAGGGCGACCGAGGTTTCCGCAGATAGATCGCCAGTCCTGACTAATTTAATTTCAGCAAACCCGCTATTCTCGCCACTAGAATAAGCGCTTTCAGCAAACGAGACTGTACCTAACGATGCTGGACGGCTGCGACGCTCGCTTACAGACACCTTTGTTTGAAGCAGAACTTCAGCGTTATCCGCATAACCACTTTCCCCACACGGCTCACTACCGACGATAAAGTTGGGTGATGAAAAGAACATAGCGTTATCACTAGCTGAGTCGCTAGTACGCGACCACATTATTGTTTTCTTTCCACCGCACTCATACGCACGGGCATTATCAAATGAGGCAGACGAGCGCTCTGCGCCCTCTTCATGAGCCGCTCCTAAATTGTGACCAAGCTCATGAGCGACAACGTTCGCCGTGGTTTGAGTATTTGGGTTGATAATAATACGATCGGCAATAGCGGATACTTCGCCGTCTTGGGTTGCCGCACCAAGGCGCTCCTCTCCGCTTCGATCTCGATAATCAGTGATATACATGCCAATATCACCACCAAAGCCCGTGTACACCAGATGCTCAGGATAATTGTCCTGATAGCTACCATCTTCATCATAGTAACCATCAGGGTTTAATAAGCGACTACCAAACATTGTACTTGAACTTTTGACAATCACATTACCGTCTTCATCCGTTTCTTCTACAAACGGCTGATCTTCCGGAATACCTGTAACTGCTCGTAATTCGATAATATTGAACTCAAGACCGGAGTCCGAATTCGAATAAATGACATTGGTTATAGAAATAAGCTCGTTAACACGATTATACAGCGCTTCAAAGCCGCCTAAGCGCTGCATATATGCCGGTTGGTAAAACACAACTAAATCTATCTCCACAAGATCCTGGGTGGGCGGAGCCGGACTTAATTGTATCTCATATGAAAATGGCTTGATAACGTCCTGGGCTGATGCAGAAAAGGCAATGAGTAACGAGCTCATTAGTACTGTTTTGCGAAACATAAACACTCCATGTAAGTAACTAGTATTAATATATTTTTGGTTTCTACCTAGGGTAGTAGTAAACACAACTTGCAATTCCCTTCATACCTCGGATTTTAATTTTCCGACCCAGCACTATAAAATCAACAAAATAGTAACCTTTGAGTACTTAGAACACTAGTGTTTTATTGTGACATATCACCAAAATATTGAGCGCTTTTTGTCCGCACTTCGTTTACAATGCGCGCAACTTTGATTACGCAGTTTAGTAGTAACCCCAAGCAATGATTCGTCAAGCCACAGCAATTGATATTCCCGCTATAGCCGCCTTAGAAAAAGACCTCTATTCGCCCGAGCACTATCCTGAGCTATTTTTGTATCAGGCGCTGCAGCAGTGGCCGAGCTTGTTGTGGGTGGCCGCGCAACATGAACAAGTTGTGGGTTATGTGCTAGGCGCGCCAGGGGAAACCACTGGCGACATTTGGTTGATGTCACTGTTGGTGGCGCCTGACACGCAGGGTAGTGGCATTGGCAAAGCCTTGCTGCAACAGTTTCTAACCAAGCTGAAACAGCGCAATGACAAGGTTGTGTACCTTACCGTCGCCCCCGACAACAACGCGGCACTAGCGCTTTATAAAAACCATGGCTTTATTGAACTAGGCAACAAGCCCCACCTACTTGGCAACAATAATCATCGTTTGTTGCTGTCTTGCACACTCTAAGCAGTATCTTTCTATTTTAACGAAATAATCATCTATTAAATGCAAGTATGTGATCTAATTCTTGCACCTATAGGTACTTACTTCTTTAGATATTTTATCTTCATTCGACTGCTCTATTTTGCAGACGTTACTTAGCGGAATTTTTATGACTATAGCAACTCGTCTTTATCTTGGTTTTGGTATTCTTCTTGTTCTTATGGTCGGTATTACTGCCTTTGGTGTTTTCCAGGTAAACATTATCGACTCCACCCTAACCCAGGTTAACGACATAGATAGTCATAAGCAGCGTGCTGCTATTAACTTCCGTGGCAGTGTGCACGACCGTGCCATTGCCATTCGGGACTATGTATTAGTTGAAAACAACAGCGCCCGGCAAAAGCATTTGCGTGAAATAGCTGAGCTAGATGACTTCTATCAAGAAGCTGCGGTAACCATGTCAAAGCTGTTTAGTAATCCTGACAATGTGAGCTCACGGGAACGCGAGCTGCTGCAACGTATTCAGGAGATTGAGGTAAACACTGTTGCGCTAACCGAGCAAACCGTAAAAATTATGGCTGCTGGGAATCGCCAAGCAGCGCAGGATTTTGTTCTGAGTGACGTGTCCCCTGCTTACACAGCTTGGCTAGCCGCAGTAAATGCGTTTATTAACTATCAGGAAGAACAGATTTCCTCTGGTGTCACATTAGTTCGCAGCGAAAGCGGCAGCTTCCAGTCGGTTATGTTAGTCGTAACTCTGCTTGCGGTTATTATTGGGGTGTTAGTCAGCATTCGGTTAGTCACTCGATTAACCCGCATGATTGGCGGTGAACCGGAAGAAGCAGCTATCGAAATTCAACGGGTTGCTGACGGTGATCTGACCCGCATGGTACAAACCAAATATCCAAATAGCATTATGGGTGCGGTAGCATCCATGCGTACCCACTTGGCAGCTATCATTAGCGATGTGGGTTCTTCTGCGGATACCTTAGCGGCGGCTTCCAGCCAGTTAACGCAAACGTCCAGCAATAACCAGTCGTTAGTTAAAACTCAGCAAGAACAAACCCATCGCGGCGCCAATGCGATTCAGCAAATGTCTGAAACCGTTCGCGAAGTAGCTCGGCACACCGTTGAAGCATCAAAGTTAGCGCAGGATACCGACAAAGAAGCCACCTCAGGTAGTCAGGAAGTGGAAAAAACTATGGCGTCTATTTCTGAGCTGGCCGACGAAGTTGAGCAAGCTGCAAGCGTTATTCAGCAGCTTTCTGATAGTAGCCGCGAAATCGGCAGCGTATTGGAAGTGATTGAAGGCATTGCTGATCAGACCAACTTGTTAGCATTGAACGCAGCTATTGAAGCGGCTCGTGCCGGCGAACATGGTCGTGGTTTCGCGGTTGTTGCAGATGAAGTTCGAGGCCTGGCTAATCGCACTCAGAACTCCACCCGCGACATTCAGGCGTTAATTGAAGCTATGCAGAATAACGCCGATGGTGCTGTTGCAGTGATGGAACGCGGTCAGAAAAAAGCTGGCGAGAGCGTTGAGCAGGCGGCTCGTGCCGGTGACTCACTGCGCCGTATTAATCTGGCCGTTTCCGACATTAACAACATGAATGCGCAAATCGCCAGTGCAGCGGAAGAGCAAGCGGCGGTTGCGGATGATATTAATGAGAACTTCAGCAGTATTACCGAGTCCTCGGAGCAAGCAGCTGCGGGCTCAGATCAGGTCAGCAGTGCCAGTATAGATTTACAACAGTTATCACGTAAACTGCAGGAAAGTATTAGCAAATTCCGGGTGAACGCTTAATATCGTTCGTATGAACGAGAATAAAGACTCTGCTTATAATTTAGATTTGTTTCCCGTGGACTCAGCGCCACGGGAAACAACCGTTTCTCGGCTTAGCAACCACAGCGTCATTCTAAAAAACTTTGCCACCGCTGCCGCATCCAAAATTTATACCGCCACCGAAGCTATTAGCGCGCAAGCGCCCTTTCGCCATTGGCAAACGCCTGGCGGTAAACAAATGTCTGCGCTCAGCACCAATTGTGGTGAGTTAGGCTGGGTATCGGATCGGAAAGGCTATAGGTATCAAGCAAGAGATCCACAAACCGAACAGCCCTGGCCCGCGCTACCCCAGTTGCTTGCTGAATTGGCGCACGATGCCGCAGCACAGGCTGGATACGCTGATTTCACACCAGACAGCTGCTTACTCAATAAGTACCTTCCCAAAGCCAGCATGGGCTTGCATCAGGACCGTGATGAGCGCGACTTCAGCCAACCTATTGTGTCCATTTCACTCGGGTTACCAGCCCAATTCCTGTGGGGCGGACTGAAACGTAGCGATCGCCCACAGCGACTATTACTGGAACATGGCGACATCGTGGTTTGGGGTGCAGCAGACAGATTACGGTACCACGGTATTGCACCGGTAAAAGTATCCACCAGCACGCCAGCCGATCACCGACTAAACTTAACCCTGCGTAAAGCTGGCTAGCTCAATAAAAACTGGCTACACTTGATAAATAACAAAAAAGAATATATATATAACCAAATTAATTTTGACGGTTAAATTCCGCATCCGCATTCAGAATGACAAAGGAGCCAGCCATGACCATGACAGCAACAAGCGCACCTCTGGTAAAAGCATTTTTAGACGGTGATAGCGAAACCTACAGTTATGTCGTTTATGACGAACCCGCTGGGCACGCCGTGGTCATTGATCCGGTGTTGGATTTTGATTACAAATCGGGCCGCACGGCTACCGAAGGCGCCCAAAAGATTATTGATTTTATTCAGGAACAAAACCTAAAACTGGCCTGGGTGCTAGAAACCCATGCGCACGCTGACCATTTATCGGCGGCGCCTTTTATCAGCGAGCAGCTCGGCGCCCCCATAGGCATCGGCGAACATATTAAAAATGTGCAGGAAATATTTCGGCAAGTATTTAATCTTGAAAAAGAATTTTTACCCAATGGCAATCAGTTCAATCGCTTGTTTGCCGATGGCGAAACCTTTCAGGTTGGCAAATTGTCATTTCGCGTTATGCATACCCCCGGCCATACGCCGGCCGATTTAGCGTACCTGGTTAATGATTCCGCCGTGTTTGTGGGCGATACTCTGTTTATGCCGGACGTAGGCACTGCGCGCTGTGACTTTCCCGGTGGTAGCTCAGCCCAGTTGTTTCAATCGATTCAGAAGCTTCTCGCATTGCCACCCGCCACCGCTATGTATATTTGCCACGATTACCCCCCTGAAGGTCGTGAGCACAGCTGTAAAACAACGGTTGCGGCGCAAAAGGCTAATAACCTTCATGTCCATGAAGGGGTCAGCGAAAGTGACTTTGTGCAGATGCGCGATGAACGTGATAGTGGTTTAGACATGCCGCGACTCATACTACCAGCCATTCAGGTAAATATACGAGCCGGCCAGTTGCCTCCCGCAGAAGGCAATGGCCAGATTTATCTGAAGTTACCGCTTAATCAATTGTAGGGCTGCCGCCGTCTAAACCGACTGCGCGGGCAGCACGTTCGACCGTGTCATGCTCCAACTGCCAACCATGCAATTGCTGCTGAATTAAACTGTAGAGCGCATCTATGTGGCCTGCACTGTCGTTTAGTGCTGGAATATACTCGTAGCGCTCACCGCCACTTTCAATAAAGTACTCCCGATTTTCTTCACCAATTTCTTCAATAGTTTCTAAGCAATCGGCAGAAAACCCCGGACAAAATACCTGCACTGACTTTACGCCCTGCCCCGGTAAGGCTTTCATGGTCTCATCCGTATAAGGTTGTAACCAAGGTTCGCGGCCAAAGCGAGACTGGAACGTCGTCATATACTCATGCGGCTCTAGTTGCAGTGCCGCCGCAATTAAACGCGACGTTTTATGACACTCACAATGGTATGGATCGCCATTTTTCAAGTAACGCAGCGGTACACCGTGGTATGAAAACAGCAACTTATCGGTACGACCATGTTCATTCCAATGCGCCTGAATACGGCTTGCGGCGGCCTGAATAAAGGGTGGGTAGTCATGATAATGGGTAACGAAGCGCAGCTCCGGTAACCAACGTCTACGGCTAAAATCCTGACTTATTTTATCAAAGGTCGAGGCGGTGGTTGATGCTGAGTACTGCGGATACAGCGGCACTACCACCAGCTTGCGAACACCTTGCTGGAACATAGATTCCAGCACACTGGGTATGCTCGGATTACCGTATCGCATGGCGAATTCAAGCACGAAGTTGTCACCATGTTCGGCTTGCAACCGCAGCCGTAATGCGTCGGCTTGTGCTTTCGTATGCCACAACAACGGCGAGCCCTGCTCAGTCCAAACGGTTTTGTAAGCTGCAGCTGAACGTTTCGGGCGCAAGCGTAAAATAACGCCGTTTAAAATCAGCCACCATAACAATCGCGGCACTTCTACCACACGAGGATCGCTTAAAAACTCTTTCAAATAGGTTTTTAACGCGCCTTTAGTGGGCGCGTCCGGCGTTCCCAGATTAGTAACTAATACGCCAATTTTGTCTTGTTGAGCATGCGTGAACTTTGGACTTCCCTGATACTTCATAATTTTATAATTCTCTGCTCGGTTAAAAATAAGTGGTACATGGTAATAACTAACGACCTATTTAGGACGATACCACCAATGTGCGGCAATTTCGTTAATGGGTGCTAGTGGAATCTCATTTAACTCAATAATACGTCGATTATCTAACTCTGCGCGCTTTATCACCGACCCATAAAATGACCTAAACAGGGCGTCATACTCGCCACTGGCATACAGTCGTTGTAATCCCAGTTCAATACGTTTGGCCAGTTCTGACTGATCGCTAGCTACGTAAAAGAAGTCGGCAAAGGGGTAGCGCAACACAACGCCAGGAACTATTGCTAACTGCTCAGCACTACTACCTAAGTTCTCAAGTTCTAGCCATAATTCGATTACGGAACGACTGAATACATCAAAATTTCCGTCTAACAATTGTTGATAAAGATCTGACGTTTGTTCCAAAGTTTCAACGTGAGCGAAAGCCTGCTGCATTAATGGCAATTCTACCCAATCAGCACCAAACCCCGTGGTCAGAGTTGATAACGCCGGCATATTATTCGCTAGATCGGGTAGTCGAGACAGCGCTTGTTCACGGGTGAGTAACAAACGCCATCCTAACAAACCGCGCCGCACCGGAATCGGTATTGCAATTAGCCCCTGACGTTTCCAGTAGCCTGATGCCAGCACCCCCACCTGAACTTTTTTACCACTAATAAGCTCGTGAATTAAACGCGTTTGCGTCATTGGTAATGGATAGCGGGTTAAAGCAGTGGCAGCATAATCATCTTCGGTTACGGCCAATGCGCGCTTAAACAGTTGGTAATTATAATCACGCTCTTCTGATAAGTCAGCGAATGCCTTGTTCATTACCACAGGCGTGTTAGCAAATGCTGCACTCGTTACCGTACTTATTAGCACTAACAACCACCAACGACACCAACCCGCCATGCAGCTATTTCCTATTCATCAATCAATAGTAATGCCAGAGGCACCGTCGCACCTGACAATAAGTACTCAATATCTACGCCCACTGTATACGCAAACTTAACCTCATCAGATTGATCGTAGTCATTGGGCACACGACTAAAACCGGTTAAGGCACTCTGCGTATCAAACCGTAAAATTTCGGTAAAACCATCACGAATACTATTGGCTCTTTGGTCGGTAATAAAAGCATCAATTCGGCCGCCACGCTTTGAGTGTAGTTAGTGCACCAGCTTTTTCCAGAGATGCTGCCGAATTAGCCTTCGCTGCCTTGGTGGTGGGCTTTAAGTAGCGCCGCTTGGATATGCTCGAACAGAAACGGCTTGGTAATATAATCATTCATCCCTGCCGCCTCACTTGCCGCCTTAGTTTCGGTAAAAGCGTCGGCTGTTAACGCGATGATATAAGGCTGTTTATGGTTGTTCTGGCGAATTTGCCGGGTTAACTCCAGCCCATCAATATCGGGTAAATGAATATCCATAAATACGATGTCGAACTCACCAGAGGCAACACTTTCCATAACCGAGTTAGCATCGCGGATCTGGGCAAAAGGGATTTGCAGTTGATTCAACATTTCCGCCAAAATCAGTTGGTTTACGTCGCTATCATCCACAATAAGCACGCGCAACTGCCCGGCCAGCTGCTCCCAAGAATTCGGCCCTGATTGCTCGGCTACAGTAACTGGCGGTGGTGTCACCGCACCAGAGTGCTGGTTCCCGGGCATATCCTGACAACGTCCAACCGGCACCGCCACGCGAAACTCGGTTCCCACCCCAAGTTCACTGCGTACCCTAACTTCACCTTGCATGAGTTCAACCAGGCTACGCACTATAGCCAAACCCAACCCACTGCCGGAATGTTTTCTATTTAAGTTTGACTCTTCCTGCTCGAACATATGCCAAATGCGTTCGGTATCGCGTATTCCGATACCAGAATCCACCACCTGCAGAATCAACAATCCCTGCTCAGTGCTCTTGCCGGCTAGTTTCGCGCTGTTAGATTGCCAAGACAGTTCAAGACGAATGTCCCCCTGTTCCGTGAATTTAATGGAATTACTCAGCAGGTTACTCATGATTTGAATTAATCGGGCATGATCAGCGCTTACGCTGTGCGGTAAATCATCGGCGATAACGACGGTTAAACTCAGGCCCTTCTGTTTTACGGTTTCGCTAAATAACTGCTGGATATGACGCAAAATGGCACGCGGGTCAGCTACCGTTGGCGTTACTTTAAGCTTACCTTCTTCCGCACCGGTTAAATCCAACACGTCATTTAACGTGCGTAATAAATAGTCACCACTGCGTTTAATAGTGCCAACCAATTCCTGCTGATGCACATTTAACTGCGTATTCTCAAGCACCCCGGCAATGCCTAAAATACCGTGCAAAGGCGTTCTTATTTCGTGGGAGATATTGGCCAAAAATAAGGTTTTTGCCTGCGCGGCGCGCAGTGCTTTCAGTTCAGCCTCTTTCTGGCTGGAGATATCAGTCAGCGTGCTAATAAATTTAATGGCCTGGCCATGCTTATCGCGTTCCGTAACACGCCCTCTATCCAACATGTACAGGTAGC
Organism: Idiomarina sp.; assembly: GCA_040882145.1. Classification (GTDB taxonomy): domain Bacteria; phylum Pseudomonadota; class Gammaproteobacteria; order Enterobacterales; family Alteromonadaceae; genus Pseudidiomarina. The sequence continues at coordinate 138,068 of JBBEBU010000002.1, read as the reverse complement.
TTCCGTCGCTATGTAACATCCGATGTATGCTTTCGTAAAACTGAGTTTCACCGTTTAAATGCGCTTGAATTTTCTGTTCATAACCCGCTACATCTTCAGCATGAATACACTCTAGCAGACCCTCGATGCTGGTTGGTAATTCTTGCTCGGTAACCCCCAACATTTCAGACCAACGTTGATTCACGCTCACCGCATTGGTTTGCGGGTTCCAGTCCCAGATACCAACGCGGGTTCCTTCAATTAGTAAGGCCAGCCGATGACGTTCTTGCTCAAGTGCAAGTTCCAGCGACTTACGTTGCGTAATATCAATGATATAGCCGAACAGGTAGTCCACCTCACCATTATCGTCACGCTGAATAATGGTGGTGTCAGCTACCCAAATTACCTCACCGTCGGCGCGCACTAATCGGTAGTCATCGTGGGTAAAACTGGCAGGAATGGTGGGATCTTGCATGGCCTGTTCAACATCGGCACAAATACGCGGATAATCGTCAGGATGCACCAGCCGCTCGTAGGTTAAACCAAAACGTTCGAAATTACGTTTGGTGATACCAAGCAGCCGTACAACGTTTTCGGTTACATACAACACCGGAAATCCGGGGCTGTTGTCCCACACAAAAACAGAAATCAGGCCACTGGCAGACAGCAGTGCCTCAAAATCTCTGTCGGCTATTGCCATAAACGCACCTTTTCGCGAATCTTGTCGGTAGCTATCCAGTCTTGCAGTTGATCAGCCAGCCACTTACCCTGCTCAATAGCTTGTTGCCAGTACTTGTATCGGTCTGCGGCCGCTAGCGTGGCAAAGTCTTTTCGATCCGGGATTTTGCCAAAAGGTAACCGCGCTAAAAACTCTTCGGTTGGGGTGATTAACACCACTTTCGGCCACTGCGTGCCCAGGGTGCGGCGCCAGTGTATGTGTTTATCAAACCAGCCAGGTATTACCTGATGGTGAAAATGAGGATACAACACCAATCCATTAACAGCACTCAAATCAATATCAAAATGGTAATCGGTAATACCCCCATCCCGATAAATTCCCGGTGGCGCTCCGGGAATATCTCGGACTCCCTGCAGCACCATAGGAATTGACCCTGTGGCTAACAGCGCAGCTTTAAAGTTGTCGGAACTCAAAGCTACTTTATGGGTTTTAAAATCTGTCCAGCCATGACTAAAGGCGGCATCTGAATTGGGGTGGTGAAATAGCACCCGTTCGAAACTTCGCCCAAGCCATTTGCGATTCACACCATTGGCAATGGCTGAAGTTAATAGCCCGGCTAACTGCAACTTACGTTCGCTTGCCACCAATCCGCGGCAGCGAACCGCAATAAAATGATGTCGGAAAATATCCTGTTGCAGAATTTTCGGCACCACGTTATCAGGAATATATTTATGCAGTAACGCCCGCGCTTCTTCGGTAATTTCAGTTATGTCAGGTTTCGCGCTGTAGGTTTGGCTACTGTATAACTCAGCAAACAAATTGCTCGCGGCAACGCTATCGGGCTGTCCCAAACTGGCAAACCGCCAGGCTCCAGCCGAGGTGCCAAGCAAATCCAAAGGTTGCTGACGATCTTTAAAAAACTCTCCGAACAAAAATTGGTCAAGACCCTGCAGCACGAACCACTTTGGCCCGCCCGAAGCCCCTAGCAGCATGCCAACATCCTGTTGCTTAAGTCCATTTTCCTGTATCTGCTGATATGCTTCAGAGCCTGCCTGCAGGCGAATCCAATCTGTCATCTTAAACTACCCATTTCATAACTGACTACTGGTCATTATATTAAGTGACCAAAAGTCATTATTTTAAGTTATTGTTTATATTAAATTTGTCTTTTTCTCTCAGCAAGAATACCCAGCGTTAGCATAATACCGATGCACACCAATGCTAAGTACACACTTGGAACCTGGGCCAGCAAACCTGCTAAAAGTGGGGTTAACCAGACGGTAGCAAGGCCGTAACCAAAGGCACAAATAAGCACAAACAGTAAGGTTCTGAAAATAAAATGCATGCCACCTAACTGACGCCGAATTCCCTGGTTTATTGCATTACCGTAAATCACCAGTAAGGTAGCCATGATCATCATGGCAACATCTGACAAATGGGGGCGAATCATTAACCCCAGTTCAAGCATCACTTGGTTCATCTACAACCTCTTGATTAATAAAATCGCGCGATGAAGGCGACTAACCAATAAAGTATACCGTTTTCAAACAGCAGGTACAGTCATGAGTTCAGCGAAAGTCATGCCCTTAGGGAACACTGAGGTATCGCAGTGACTATTCAACAATGCTATGCTCACGAGCTTAAATTCTGGCTATAAAGAGACCATTAAGCATGAAAGTCGTATCCTTTAATATCAACGGCATCCGCGCTCGCCTGCATCAGTTAGAGGCGTTGATTCAAAAACACGCACCTGACGTGATTGGCTTACAGGAAACTAAGGTTCATGACGATCAATTCCCGCTTGAAGCGGTTGAAGCCATGGGCTACCACGTGGTGTACCACGGTCAGAAAGGACATTACGGTGTCGCGCTGTTGTCAAAACGGCCATTGGCAAATACGCAATGCGGTTTTCCCACCGACGATGACGAAGCGCAGCGGCGTATGGTGATGGGCGATTACACCACCGATGAAGGTAAGGTAGTACGAGTTTTAAATGGTTACTTCCCACAAGGTGAAAGCCGCGACCATCCAACCAAGTTCCCTGCGAAGCAGAAATTTTATGCTGACTTAATGCACTATTTAAATGAATCACACAACCCGGATCAACCGATAATAGTGATGGGTGACGTGAACATTTCACATACGGATGCCGATATAGGCATTGGTGCAGATAATGCGAAGCGTTGGTTACGTACCGGCAAATGCAGCTTTTTACCGGAAGAAAGGGAATGGCTACAGCGCCTGGTTGATTGGGGCTTTACCGATACCTATCGGGCTCAGTATCCACAGCCACAAGATCAGTTTAGCTGGTTTGATTATCGCTCTCGCGGATTTGATGACAATCGCGGACTGCGCATCGATTTGATTCTGGCGACCGCTGAGTTGGCCGAGGCCTGTTCTGCCAGTGGCATTGATTATGAACTGCGCGGTATTGAGAAACCATCGGACCACGCACCAGTATGGTCCAGCTTCACGTTTTAACGCTCGCGCCGTCGGTTAATGCTCATCCGGCGGCAACTCGGCCAGCACTTTGCGCAGCAATACGGCTAAATCCATGTAGGTGGTAGTGCCAGGCTTGCCCTGCTGCATAGGTGCCACCTTCAATTTACGCTGCAATTCCTGATACCAATGCAATAACGGTGGCGGCAAGGCTTTATTGGAGCGATGTCCCAGCCAGTACAACCCCTGTAACGGTAACATCAGCAAAAACAGGCTGCCAATAAAAGCCGCCGTGGTCCACTGTTGATTATGAAATTGCCATTGCACCAACATATTCAAAACGGCCAGTGCCGGCATCATGGTAATTGCGATTCGAGTAGCTGGTATAACCCGGGTTTCGGTAAAGGCCGCAACTACTGAGTGGCGAGGCCACTTGTTCATATATCTTTGGCCATCCTGCAAATACTTAATAAAAGCCACGCCCACCTCGTTGTTCGATGTTATTGCTGCTTAAGCAAGCAATGTGTTCAGTATACAGGCAACTGAGTTACGAATAAATTTGCGATTGGTGATAAAGCACACAAAGTTATTTTTAATATATATTTCAATGTCTTATGTAGTTTAAACCGACTAACGCACAGACATATCCACAGACAATGTGGATACCTTTGCTAAAACCGCGTTGTTGCTTGTCCATACTCGTTGATTTTGCGAAGATAGGCTCACGAATTCACAACCTTGCCTAGTCTCATGCCTGATCACCACATTAGCATTGCCGCTCCAGCGCATGGCCGCAAGCAACCCCTAGCGCAGCATCCAGACACTGTTATTCAACAACAGATTCTGGGCGCTGGTTTGAGTCTGCATGTGCACGGTAACGAACTTGTCGCACCGGTTAGCGGCTTATTAAAGTACGTTAGTGCGGCGGGGCATTACTGGCATTTTCTGGTGCCTCAGCCGAAATCCTCTAAAAGTGATTCAAAAAGATTCGAAAACTGTATTTTATTATTCGCAGATCCAGCCTATAGCAATCCGTCGTTAGGTATTACCAAACAACCGAAACTCGGCCAGAAAATACCTGCAGGCACCTTATTAGCCCGAATCCATCTGCCTGCGTTACAGGCGAATCTTGGTCATACCGCGTTAGCCATTGTATTTCCGGACCGAGTTGCTGAGGACATTGACTGGCAACCCGGCAGTGCTCGTTGTGGTGAGCAACCTTTTATAAAATTACCTTTATTAGCTTAGCAATAGGAATTCTTTATGCAGTATGTAGTTTATGGAATAAAGCAGTGCGATACTGTTCGCAAAGCCTTGAAGTGGCTTACCAACGAAGGCATTGATTACCGCTTTCATGATCTTCGCGAAGACGGGCTTGAACAGCAACAAGTGGAAACCTGGCTAACGGTGCTGGGCATGGATCAAGTATTGAATAAACGCAGCACCAGTTGGCGTCAACTGAGCGCAGAACAGCAAGCAGTAAGTTCAGTACCCGCTGCGGCCAAGCTGATTTGTGAGCATCCAACGCTGATAAAACGCCCGCTCGTGACAGCAGATCAACCTATTCTTTGTGGCTTTAAGGTGGAACAGTGGCAGACACAACTGAAGTAACATCACCGACCCTGCAATTGGCGCAACAGCTGATTGCTCGCGAGTCAGTCACGCCCATTGATGATGGCTGTCAGGAATTACTGGCCGCACGCTTGGCTAAGCTGGGTTTTAGTAATGAGACCATGGTGTTTGAAGATACCACGAACCTGTGGTCACGCCGCAATCAGCAAGGCCCGCTGTTTTGTTTTGCCGGCCATACCGATGTGGTGCCTTCCGGACCCGTGACGGATTGGATAACCCCACCCTTTTCACCTACCCTGCGCGACGGCTACCTTTATGGCCGCGGTGCTGCCGACATGAAAGGCAGCTTGGCAGCAATGATAGTCGCTACTGAACGCTTCGTCACCGCCCATCCAGAGCATCAGGGTAGCATTGCGTTTCTCATCACCAGTGATGAAGAAGGTCCCTTTATTAACGGCACGACTCGCGTTATTGATACGCTGGAAGCGCGGCAGGAAAAAATCACCTGGTGTCTGGTTGGTGAACCTTCCAGCACCAAGCGTTTAGGCGATACCGTTAAGAACGGTCGGCGCGGCAGTTTAACCGGCTTTTTGACTATTAATGGTGTGCAGGGTCATGTTGCCTATCCTCATTTAGCGAAGAACCCGGTGCATTCAGTAGCTCCAGCGCTGGCTGAACTGGTAAATACGCACTGGGATCATGGCAACGAATTTTTTCCGCCTACCACCTTCCAAATCTCCAATGTGCACTCGGGCACCGGGGCCGGTAACGTGATTCCCGGTAGTTGTGAGGTACAATTTAACTTTCGCTACAGTACCGAAGTAACGGCGGCAGAACTACAAAACCGCGTGACCGAAATTCTGGAGCAGCACCATTTGAGCTTTCACTTACGCTGGACTCATAACGGCGCGCCTTTTCTGACCGACCATGGCGACTTGGTAGATGCTACCTGCGCCGCCATAGAATCGGTAACAGGACAAGCTACCGAGTTGTCTACTGCTGGTGGCACTTCTGATGGCCGCTTTATTGCGCCCACAGGCGCACAAGTCATTGAGTTAGGCCCGGTAAATGCCACTATTCATAAGGTTAATGAATGTGTGAAAGCAACCGATTTGGATATACTGACAGATGTTTATGAAGCGATTCTGGAGCGTTTGTTATGTTAACCCCAGCCCAGTTAACCGGGCGTGACTCAAGTCATCTAATAAGCTATCAGCAGCACCAGTTGCAAGCTGAGGTAGCGGCAGCTTTTGAGCGCATGCGTATTGCAGCGGCAGACCAAGGCGTCATTATAGCTATTGCCTCTGCCTTTCGTAGTTTTGACCGGCAACTGAGTATTTGGAATCGCAAGTTTAACGGCGAAGCACCTATTTACAGCGATCGGGGAGAGTTACTGGAAACCGAACAGCTAAGCACCGGGGAACGAATCGATGCTATTTTAACCTGGTCAGCACTGCCCGGTGCTAGCCGTCATCACTGGGGTACCGATCTTGATTTGTATGACCCCCGCCCCTTTACCGATAGCGACAACAAACTGCAGCTAACCGCTGGTGAGTATGCCGAAGGCGGTCCTTGCTATGACGTCGCGTGCTGGTTACAACGCCATGCCCATGAGTACGGTTTCTTCTTACCCTACACGCGCTATCAAGGTGGTGTAGCGGCTGAGCCATGGCATGTCAGCTATCGGGTATTCGCGGAAGCAGCGCGAGAGCATTTAACCACCGCAACCTTAGCCTCAGCCTTAACGGATGCTGATATCGAGGGTAAACGTTGTATTTTGGCTCGTTTAGCGGATATTAAAGAACGTTATGTAGACAATATTTGCGCAGACAGCCGCTGGAGCGATGTATGGTGTGGTTAATTATTATTTTAGTAGTGGGTTTTATTGCCGCCAATATACTGGTTTTAAAGTATTCGGCAAAAACCGGTTGGCTGACGAAAGCGCAATTGGATAAACGAGGAATTAAGGCTAAGCCCAAAAAAGACGAAGACGACGACGAAGAAAACAATTAAAACTTTTCTTCGTCATCGTCTTGTTATGCTCACAACCTTCTAGTCCAGCTTAACACCTAAGCGACGGGCCACTTCTTCGTAAGCTTCAACCACTCCACCTAAACCTTGGCGGAAGCGATCCTTATCTAGTTTATTGCGGGTTTCTTTGTCCCATAAACGGCAGCCATCGGGCGTGAATTCGTCACCCAAAATAACCTCACCGTCGGAATCCACGCCGAACTCAAGTTTGGAGTCAACCAGCAGCATACCGGCTTCAGCAAACATCGCCTGCAAGGTGCTGTTTACCTGGTAGGTCAACTCTTTCATGCGCTCCAGTTGCTCTGCAGTGGCCCAACCAAAAGTCATGATGTGAGATTCGTTAATCATTGGATCGTGTAAAGCGTCATTCTTTAAAAAGAATTCAAAGGTTGGTGGCGTTAAATCCATGCCTTCTTCCACGCCAAGCCGACGACACAAAGAACCCGCTGAAATGTTCCGAACCACACACTCAACTGGAATCATTTTCAGCTTTTTCACCAGTGATTCGTTCTCGCTCAGCACTTTATCGAGTTGCGTTGGAATACCGGCACTTTCCAACTTGGCCATAATAAAGTTGTTAAACTTATTATTCACCATTCCTTTGCGATCCAGCTGTTCGATACGCTCACCATCAAACGCGGAAGTATCGTTCCGAAACTCCAGAATTAAACGTTCCGGATCATCGGTTGCAAATACAGTTTTCGCTTTACCACGGTACAACTCGCCACGCTTTTCCATCACATCCTCTCAGTCAGATGATTACAACTTACTTTGTTGTGTAAATTCGGCCGCAAATAAATCAAAAAACGCACTCATCCGTGCAGGATCAAGCATTTCTTCATCGTGTTTTATGGTTAGCGCCACACGCCCATCGTTCTCAATTAAGGAAACTTCGTAATCGCCGTTCGCCAAGCCCACATCCACAGCTTTCTTGTCACGCCAAAACGCCAGACTTGATAATACACCGCCACCGGCAGTGTAATTCAGGTAGTAACGACCGTTGGTTTTATTCAAATCTTCGATTGTGAAACCAAGCGCTTCAAAGGTATTTGCCGTTAAAGTCCAGGCCAGTTCAAAATCTGTCGGTAATAAGTACGCAGGGTTACCTTCCTGGTCAAACCCTAACTCAGCCTGCAAACCTTCATTTACAATGCTGCGATACACTTCGTCCTGAATGTAATACAAGGAATTCATGATTTCATTCATAAACTGTGCTTCGGCGTTACGCTCAACCAATGGTGAGGACTGGTTCTGCTTTGAACCTTTTCTGGAACCTTCAAAACCTTCCAGTTCAACCAACAATGATGTGGTGCGACCATGACTTGCTGTTTCTTGCGTGATACGAAATTTTTTCTTGGTTTCAAGCACGTCAACATCATCACGCCAAAACGCCCAAAACGCACTATCCGCCGCTTCCACTTCCGTACGCTCGGTATACCAGCCGGTAACCAGCGATTGTTGTTCTTGCTGCTGGTCAACAGGTATCTGCTTACGCTCCAGAGTATTTAATAACGCCGTCCATACGGTGCCTGACAAATCATCGATTTCTTCAACGTCATCAAAGAACACACGAGTTTCACTGCTGGCGTCCTCAATGCGCGCGCCAGCTGCTATAGGGCGTACCTGAACCGGCGCCAGCACATTCACTTCAGCACCAACAGCAGCGCTATCAACGCCCACCGATGGAATTTGATACTGACGATTTGACGGCGGTAGCTGCAGCCCTTCGGCTGGCTCCAATGGCTCGATTAACTTGCTATTAACGTACGCAAAGCTACCTTCAGCTTGCTCTCTATTAGTGGTTCCACATGCCGCTACAGCGGTTAATGTCAGCAAACTGACAGCTACTACATTTAATTTCATTATTGCTCCAGGCTTAGACTAATCCGGCTTGTTGTATCGCTTGTTCGATTGCTTGTTGGTTAACAAGTTCCGGTTCAGTGAGCGGTAATCGGTAAAATGCTTGCAATCGCCCCATACGAGCGAGCGCCCATTTTACTGGAATTGGGTTTGATTCAACGAACATGGCGTGATGCAGCGTTGCCATTTGCTGGTCCAGTTGCTGCGCTTGTTCAGCATGGCCAGCGCGCGCAGCCGCCACCATTACCTGCATTTTATCAGGGCAGATATTTGCAGTAACACTAATAACGCCATCCCCACCTTGCAGAATAAATTCACAGGCCGTGGGGTCGTCGCCACTTAACAGAATAAAGTCAGGACCACATAATTCACGCAGTTTAGCTACACGGCTACAATCCCCGGTTGCCTCTTTAATACCAACGATGTTGTCAATAGCTGCTAATTCGGCAACTTGCTCCGGCTGTACGTCATAACACGTACGCCCGGGTACGTTGTACAACAGTTGGGGCTTATCACTGGCCTCTGCGCAAGCTTTATAATGTGCCACTAAACCGCGCGGCGATGGTTTATTGTAATAGGGGTTCACGTTTAAAAAGCCAGCTATGGGCAACTGTGACATGCGCTCGGTTAAATACACCGATTCGGCGGTTGAATTGGAACCATTGCCAGCAATAACCGACAATCGGTTTCCAGCTAACTCGCTGACCGCACTTACCACAGCCACGTGCTCGTCATGGCTTAAGGTTGCTGATTCGCCGGTGGTTCCCATAGCGACAATAGCATCGGTACCCGACTCGCAGTGCCAATTTACCAAAGCTTCCAACTCGGAATAATCAATATTCCCTTGTCGGGTAAATGGCGTAACTAACGCAACGATACTTCCTTTTAGCATTGTGGCCCCCTATTTATTAAGCCCACAATGTTACTGGCAGAGCGGGTGAAACACAAGCCCGACAATGCTTTCATAGCGCTCTTGTGAATTGGTTTTTTCGAACCTGGGAGGTTATGATAACCCCACTCTATTTCGCTTACTAAAGCGGCTCTACAAGCTGCCAATAGGAGTTTCTATGAATACCTTAAAAGCAGGTGATAAAGCGCCTGAGTTCCAATTACAAGACGCCAATGATGAATTAGTTTCATTAAAAGATTTATTGGCCCGCCAACGCGTGTTGGTTTATTTCTATCCGAAAGCCATGACTCCTGGTTGTACGCTACAGGCGCAGCAACTGCGTGATCATCAACAACAACTGGCAGCCCACAATGTCACTGTGGTAGGTATCAGTCCTGATGCGCCCAAGCGATTAGCTAAGTTCACTGAACGTGATGGGTTAAATTTCACCTTGTTAAGTGATGAAGACCATAAGGTTGCCGATGATTTTGGTGTGTGGGGTAATAAGAAGTTTATGGGGAAAGAATACGATGGTATTCACCGCATTAGCTTTTTAATTGAGTCCGATGGCACCGTTAGCCACGTATTCGACAAATTTAAAACCAAGAACCATCATGAGGTAGTGCTAGACGTATTGGCCAGCTAGGACCAATACGTGACCAGCTTTTCTGTCCTCAGCCCCGGACTAAGCTTGTTCAGGCGTCTGGGCTGATGGTGGTGTTGGCGTCGACAGTGCCGTTAACACCGCTTTTACCAAGCTGGCTAACGGAATGGCAAAAAATACCCCCCAGAATCCCCACAAACCACCGAAAAAGAGTACCGCCGCAATAATGTAAACCGGATTCAAACTCACTGCTTCGGAGAACAGAACCGGCACCAGCACGTTGCCATCTAAGGCCTGAATAATCAGGTAGGTAACCAGAACGTAGGCGAACATGGCGGACCAACCGAACTGGAATACTGCGACCAGCGCCACCGGAATGGTGACCACAACCGCGCCAATGTAGGGTATTAACACAGATAAACCAACCAATACCGCCAGTAAGGCCGCGTAACGCAAATCAAAGGCAATAAAGCCAAGATAAGTCACCCCACCAACAATCACCACTTCGAGTGCTTTGCCGCGAATGTAGTTCATGATTTGCAAGTTCATCTCGGTACCAACCTGACTCAGCAAACGTCTGTCTTGCGGCAATAAACGCTCCAGGTGCGCCAGCAATACTTTGCGGTCTTTCAGCATAAACAGCACCAGCAGCGGCACGACAATCACGTAAATCAGTATACCCATTAAATTCACAATGGAGTTCAGTGACTGTCCGATTAACCCCTCCCCAACAGCTATTGCCCGTGCTTTGGTGGATTGAATCAATTGCGCAATCTGATACTCATTAATAAAACCGGGGAACATTTCTGGTAAACGGTTTAATAACAGCTGAACCGATAAAATCATTTCAGGCAACTCGCGAATTAATGCTAGCCCCTGTTGCCAGATAACCGGAATGAGGAAAAATATCAGCCCAAGGCCCAGCGTCATAAAAATAAGGAAGACCAGGATTACGGCCGAGAATCGCCCAAACCCCAACCGCATTAAATGTACCACCGGCCATTCGAGTAAATAAGCCAGAGCGATAGCCACCAGCAAGGGTGCCAATACCGGACCAAAAAATACAATCGTAAAAAAACCGATCAGTAATACTAAAAACAACGTAACTGCATTAGGGTCAGAGAATTTACGGTTATACCAATTCTTAATATAGTCCCACATAATATTCCTAGTTAAAGATGGCATGCCTGAATTATTTGTTATGCTGACAGATTAGCATACTCATCTGCGCATTCGATCAAGCGTTTCATCAAAATTGGAAACAACTTATGATGGCAAAGGAACTCGCTCGCTAGAAACAGAGTCTTAGTCAGCGAAGAGTCGCATGACGACAATGAAGTAATGGACGTCTGAATGAAAAAAATGACACAAGCTCTTGCTCGGTTAATGGGCACCCTAACTGCCGCGGTGGTTACTGTCGGTATATGCGCCACGCTTTATGCGCCAGCGCAGGCACAAAGCCGCTTACCTGAACTAGGTACAACTGGCGGCGGCACTATGTCCATTCAACGGGAACAAATGATTGGCGATTTATATATGCGTCAGTTGCGCGGCGCGGCTCCTGTTGTGCACGATCCGGTGCTGAGTGAGTATTTGAACGATATCGGCAATCGTATTGTGGTGAACGCGCCTGATGTTCGGTTCCCGTTTGAGTTTGTCTGGATAAATCATCGAGAAATTAACGCTTTTGCATTTTTAGGCGGCAAAATTGGCGTTCATACCGGGTTAATTTATGAGGCCGCAACAGAATCAGAACTTGCCTCTGTGCTAGCGCACGAAGTTGCTCACGTAACGCAACGACATATAGTGCGCAACATTGAGCAGCAACAGTCAGTGAGCGCGGGCCGCATTGCAGCCATGATTGCCGGCGCCTTATTAACCATGGCAAACCCGGACCTTGGCATGGCGACAATTTCTGCCGTCAGTGCCGGCGGGTTACAGGCACAAATTAATTACACCCGATTATTTGAGCAAGAAGCTGACCGCATAGGGATTAATATTTTAGCCAATGCCGGCTTCGACCCTCAGGGCGCCCCCGATTTTTTTGGTCGTTTGTCCAGCAAATACCGCTATAGCTCCAGACCGCCAGAAATGCTGCTCACTCACCCATTATCGGAATCTCGAGTTGCAGACACACGCCAGCGTGCGGATATGCTGCCAAGTCCGGTCAACGTTGATAACTTCAATTTTAAAATGGCCAAAGCACGCATTGCCGCACGACACTTGCAACTAACCAGTGGTGCTGAATTTGAGCAAGAAATGACTAGTCGTAATGCTTCAACAGCCGCCTCTGCACGCTACGGTGCCGCTATTCGCGCCCTGGATTCAGGCAATCCAGCGAAAGCAGAAGAGTTATTGACTCCCCTGCGGCAAGATTATCCGAATAATTTGTTTGTGATTGACGTACACACCGACATTTTGCTGGCTCTTAATCGTTTTGATGAAGCCTACGCGATGCTCGAGAATGCGTATATGAAACGTCCTAACGAACAAGTTATTACGGTGAACTTTGCCAATACAGCCATGAAGCGCAACGACCACCACATGGCTATTCAATTGTTACGAGATTATCTGTTGCGTCGGCCGAACAATATTATTGCACTGGAGTTATTAACCGAGGCTTACCAAAAAACCGGACAACTTGCCGCCATGCACGAAACACGCGGTGAAATTTACGCGCTCTATGGTGGTTTTAAAATTGCTATCGACCAGTTTCATACAGCGCACACCAGTTCCGATAATCAGTTGACCAAAAAACGTCTGCAAGCGCGTATTGACCAAATTAAAGCGCTGCAGCATCAGGCCGAAACCCTATAACCTAGCCAAGTCCGGCGGCAGTTCGCAACGAATCCAGCGTCTGTTCGCCTAGCAAAGGCCCTTTCACGTCCCCCTCAGGGGTCACTATATAAGTAGCTGGCAGCATGTCCGGCCGCGGGAAAGGTAAATTGGGTGTCGGTGTGGTCTGAATTAACGGAAATTCTATACCATGCTTAGTTTTCAGCTCAGCTAACTGGTCGTTATTCATTGGATCAAAGCTAACACCCAACAAAGTTACCTCTTGTTGATGTAACTGGTGAAACTCATTCAGCTCCGGCAATTCTTTCAAGCATGGCGCACACCATTCGGCAAAATAATTAACAACCACGTACTGACCACGCAGATCATCCCATTGCTGGGCGCCACCGCTGTCGGTTACAAAATCAGTACTGTCACTGCAAGCAACAAGGGTTACTAAGCTTAATGCCAGGCTTAGTTGACGCACTCGCTGCCAGCTTCTTTTTGCCGTTTTGTTCATTACATCGTCCTTCTGGGGTAAGCTATAGCTATGTATCTTAAATGGAAATTAATCTCATGAGCCAAGTCGAAATTTATCACAACCCGCGTTGTTCAAAAAGCCGACAGACCCTGCAATTGCTTCAGGATAAGGGTATTGAGCCTACCATTATTGAATACTTAAAGAATCCACCATCAACGTCTCAGCTAAAAGATTTATTATTACTACTTGGCTTTCATTCTGCGCGGGAACTTATTCGCAGCAAAGAAGAAGCCTACAAAGCGAATAACCTTGCTGATGAGCATGATGAAGACGCCCTACTCGAAGCTATGGTACAACATCCCAAACTGATCGAACGACCTATTGTGGTAAATGGTGACCGTGCCCGTCTCGGCCGCCCACCGGAAGCCGTACTGGAGCTATTTGAGTGAGTATGACTAATCAGCCTGTTATCTTATTAATTTTGTACTACAGCCGTCACGGCAGTACCAGAGCCCTGGCAGATGCTATTGCTGAAGGAGCTACCGCAGCCGGTGCAGAAGTATTGTTACGCACCGTTGCCGATAGTTCGCGTAACAAAGAAGCCGATACCGCCAAACAACCCAAAAGTGACCGGGACATGCAGGTGAGCCTGGATGACTTAAAGAATTGTGATGCGCTGGCACTGGGCAGCCCTACTCGCTTCGGCCATATGGCAAGTAGCCTGCACGCCTTCTTCGAGACCACTTCCACACAGTGGCTACAAGGTAGCCTGACCGATAAACCAGCCGCCGTATTCACCTCTTCCAGCAGCCTGCATGGCGGACAGGAAAGCACCTTGTTGTCGATGGCGTTACCGCTACTTCATCACGGCATGATATTGGTTGGCATTCCTTACGCAGAGCCTGCTGTTCACCAAACCAGAACTGGCGGCGGACCTTATGGTGCCAGTCATTTGAGTCAGCATCAGGAAACCAGCTTAAGTGAGCATGAACAACAGTGCGCCGAAGCACTAGGACGACGTTTAGTGGCAACCGCAAGTCGTTTAAAGAAGGAGCAAAATCTTGGCCAACACCATTAAAACTCTGCGCTATTTAGCGCTGTTCAGCTACTGCGGACTGGTTATTTTCGTGTTCGCCTGGCATACGCTAATTGCCCCCAGCACTATGCATTCCGTGTGGTTTCAGCTGCTGTTATACGGGCTACCCTTATTGTTCCCGTTAAAAGGCATACTGCAAGGTAAACCCTACACGCATGCATGGGCCAACTTTGTGTTGATGTGGTATTTCTTGCACGGTTTAACCGTGGTTTATACCAGCCCTGAGGTACGCCATCTGGCTATTATTGAAATCATCCTGGCTACCGGCGCTTTTATTGGTTGCACCTATTACGCACAAAAACAGGGTCGCGCGTTGGGCTTAGGTTTGAAAAAGAAGAGCGAACAGGACTAAATTGAGAGTTCACGTTTTACGAAAGGAATAGTCAGGCGTCGTTGCGCCGCCAACGACGCTTCATCAAGTTGTGCCAAACACTGCATTAACGACCGCATTGACCGTCCCAATCTATGTAGCATAAATTGCGCAACGTCGGCCTGTAGCTCCATACCACGCATTTTAGCACGTAGCTGCAGCGCTTTTACTTTGTACGGATCGCTCAGTTCCTGTAGTTGCAATGGTAAGCCCCATTGCAATCGCGAGGTTAAATCCGCCAACGCCGTTTTAACCTGATTAGCTGACGCTCGACTAGTCATGACAATACGTGACTGCTGCGCATCACTGACTTTGTTCAGTAAACTAAACAACGCATAGCACCAGGCTTCATCAGCAAGTACCGCTTCCACATCATCAAGACACAGCAACTGCACCTGTTCTAATCCGCTAAGCACTGACGGTTCAGCTTGCTTGGCGATGTCAGCCAGCGACAAATACATCGCATGTTGCGGTGCGGCGGCACACAACGCGTGCAATAAATGAGTTTTACCAACTCCAGCAGCTCCGGTGAGTAAGCACCAGGGCGAACTTTGCCCGGCACCACTACCGGCGTCAGCAAACGCCGTTAACGCCGCCACCTGTGAGCGGTTTTCGCCGTCAATAAAGGTGGCTAAATTCTCATCATCAGGAAGTTGAACCGCTAAGCCAAGTTGCCGTGCGGTCGTTGTCAGTTTTGCCACTGATACTCCGGAACACTTGCCACGGCGGCAAATGGATTTTCATTCACCATTTGCATGCGTCGATCCAGACCAATAGTCTGCTGCGCTCGCTTGGCATCGCCATGTAGCTGCAGGGTAAACTCCGCTTTGCCGTCACCGAACTCCAGCAAATCAACCTGTTTCACAATAGACAGACTAGCCAGAAACTTCTCAACGCTTAACACGCTATCAATAGAATCAAGCTGTAATACGCGAATGGTTAACGCATCCGACTGGGCATCGCTGGAACGAATACCGTAAAGATCGGCCAGTTGTTCAGCAACGGAATCTACTAATGGTGCTGCCATCAACGCCGGGTCATTGCCAACTTCGCGACCGTAAATTCGCTCATTACCAACCATAGCCTGCCATTCGAACACCCAATCACCGTTCGCATCAGGGTTAGTCGACCGATATACCCGGGTCATCAACAGGCCGTCGGCAGTGTAACGCTGGGCAGCTCGCTGCAAGGGTTGCTCAAAACGCCCCCAGACATCTGTTACCGACACCCGCATACGATCGGTTAAGTCCATCAGTGGCAATGCTACCGGAACGCCACGTTCCCGTGCACGATTTAACAACTGTTGCTTCATAACAGTGGTGCTATCGCTGGCAATAATGTCACGGGTGCCATCGTTCTCCTCCTGCGCCATCCACACCATCAAGCGCGGCCGCCGGTTGCCCCAAATAGGTGCATCTATGGTACGTAATAGTGCATTTACTTTGCTTTCATCAAAACTGGCCCACAACCACTGTTGTGAGTTTTCAGTTCTATACCCGTACTGCACCAGATAATCACTTACCTGCCCTTTCGCCTGCTTAACCGCGTCTTCACTTACCACGCCAGAATTGCCAGTTACTTTTACTATCATTTGCTCGAAAACCTGCTCCAGCGCGCGCTGACGCTCAGCCTGAGCTTGCGAATACACGCTTACCTGCGCTTCGTACAGATCGTCCAATTCAACCGCCGCAGCGGTTGCGCTAAGCAGGCAGAGTAGCCCAGTTAGTAAGGCACAAATCTTAGTTGTGACGGCAGCACTGTACGCGGTCATATTGCTTCCTTTTACGTTGCTAAATAGCACCCGAATAGTTGAATGATAAACAGCTGTATCCCCTGCGGCAAGTCACAAGCTGTGGATAACTGAAATCAGCGGCCCAATTTACTTTTCAGCCTTGGTCAGGACTGGTAAAGTGTCGCGATAATGCCACTGTATCCGCCGCCAACCTGCCAGTATTACTGGGTAGACAAAACCATGGATGATTACTCATGCTTAAACAACAACTTCGGGGCATAAGTTCACTTCTAACCAGCATTACCTTAATTGGTATCTGTGTTGGTATGACAAGTACCCTGTTAAGTTTACGGGCAACCATTGAGGAATTTGGCACCTTAGTTACCGGTGTCATTATGTCGGCTTACTTTATTGGCTTTTTGTTTGGCACCACTCGTGCACCCAAAGATATTCGCCGGGTTGGTTACATTCGTGCGTTTGGCGGTTTGGCTGCACTCGCCGCATTCACTATATTGATACAAGCCATATGGGTAGACCCCATCGTTTGGTTTGTGATGCGCTTTCTTACCGGTTTTGCCATTTCAGCCATTTTCGTGATTGTTGAAAGCTGGCTCAACACCATGGCTGACAATAAAAATCGCGGCACGCTGCTGTCGGTCTATTTGGTGCTGATATACGGCGGGCTGGTAGCTGGCCAACTAGTGCTTGGGGTGACCGACCCAGCTGGCTTTGTGGCCTTCGCTATAGTGGCGTTGTTAATCAACGTGGCACTCATTCCTATACTAATCAGTGTGACGGTGGAGCCCACCACTCACGATACCAAATCAGTTCCGATTCGAACTCTGATTAAACTTGTACCGCTTGGGGTGGCCAACGCCTTTATTATGCAGGCCTGCTATGCGATGTTTTATGGTATTGGCCCGGTTTACGCTATTACGCTGGGCTTGTCAGTGCCGGAAATATCACTCTTTATGGCCGCATTTATTCTAGGTGGTATGATTTCTCAGGCACCCATAGGGTTACTTTCAGATCGCCTGGATCGCCGCTTAATGATTGCTATTTGCGCAGGTTCTGGCTCGTTAATGGCACTCATTCTATCGCAATTATCCAGTGACCAAATTGGCTGGATTTACTTATTTGTTGGTTTACTCGGCGCCGCAATTTTACCGCTGTATTCGCTTGGCATGGCGCACACCAACGATTACCTTGAGAAAGATCAAATGATTGGAGCTACCAGCGCAATTATCAAAATTGGTGGCGTCGGTTCTATTATTGGTGCTCCGGCTGTTGCAGCACTGATGCAGTTCGGTGAAACCAGTTACTTTTTCTATCTGCTCACGCTACTGACTCTGATTGTAGCCGCGTATTCAATTTATCGCATTGGCCAGCGCGAGCGTGCCGAAAGTCGCGGCCACAGCGCTTTTGCGATGGTTTCGCCAGGGCAAACCTCGGATGAGCTGTTAACCACATTGGCAGAAGATTTGGGTGACCCGGATGAAGACACCGATGATCAGAAAACCATGACCAGCGGTGCCATTTTAAAACAGAGTGATAACGGTTAGTGACTAACCGTTAGCTGCCAAGCCAGGTGCGGACTAATGCAGCCGCTTCTTGGCTTAACTCTTGTAGGTGTTGCTCACTGACAAAGCTCTCGCAGTAAATTTTATACACCGGCTCAGTGCCTGACGGCCGCGCCGCAAACCAACCCTGCTCGGTAACCACTTTCACACCACCAATCAAGGCATCATTCGCTGGTGCCTTGGTCAAAATAGCGCTAACCGGATGCCCCGCTAACGTTTCTAACTTCAGTTTGTAAGCGCGAATACCCTTAAAACCTGCATTCAGTTCCGCTGATGAAGCTTCATCAACCCGTTGATAGTAAGCCGTACCATGTTGTTCACATAAGTCGGCGTAATATTCACCCGGATTTTTGCCACTGACAGCCGTTATTTCAGCGGCCAGCAAGGCCAAAATAATACCGTCTTTGTCGGTAGTCCACACCTGCCCTTCTTTGTCGGCAAAGGTGGCACCGGCGCTCTCTTCACCAGCAAAGGCCATAGTGCCTGCAGCTAGCTCGGGCGCAAACCATTTAAACCCAACCGGCATTTCCCGCACCGTACGGTTATTGGCTGCCGCCACACGGTCAATCATGGCACTTGAAACCAAGGTTTTACCAATGGTTAAGTTTTGCTCCCAACCACGGTGTTTAGCCAAATAATCAATGGCTACTGCCAGATAATGATTTGGATTTAATAAACCGTGGGTCGGTGTAACTATGCCATGACGGTCATAGTCAGGATCATTGCCCACCGCCACATCGAAATCACTTTGCAGTTTTAATAGTGGCGCCATGGCATGTGCTGAAGAGCAATCCATACGAATTTGGCCATCTTTGTCCAGGCTCATAAAACTAAAACTAGGGTCTACAACATTGTTTAATACGGTGATGTTAAGGTTGTAACGCTCGGCAATTAACGGCCAGTAGCTAGCGCCTGCGCCACCCATAGCGTCCACCCCAATACGAACACCGGCGTTGGCAATTGCATCAATATCAATCACGTCGGCAAGTGCTTCAATGTAATCTGCCCGCCAGTCTACTTCACGACACAGTTCAGACGCTTGTGCTGCTTCATAGGAAATAGCGTTCACCCCCATTAACTCAGCGCTTAAAATAGCATTGGCGTATTTTTCAATAATACGGGTAGCATCGGTGTCGGCTGGGCCACCGTGGGGTGGATTGTATTTAAAGCCGCCGTCGGCCGGTGGATTATGCGAAGGAGTAATAACCACACCATCTGCTAAGCCACTGGTACGCCCCTGGTTGTAACGCAAAATTGCATGACTGATGACCGGAGTTGGGGTGTAACCATTGTCTGCCTGAATGTGCACTTCAACTCCGTTGGCCACAAACACTTCCAATGCCGTCATAAAGGCAGCTTCAGACAATGCATGGGTATCACGCCCCAGCAGCAGTGGCCCGGTAATGCCCTGCTCCTCCCGATAAGCGCAAAGGGCCTGACTAATGGCCAGCACATGCGCCTCATTAAAAGAGTTTTGCAACGCAGAACCTCGATGCCCGGAAGTACCAAAAGCTACTTTCTGAGATTTCTGACGCGGGTCTACCTCGTTGACGAAATAAGCGCTAACCAGCACCGCAACGTTGGTTAAGTCTTCTGCTTGAGCCGGCTGCCCGGCGCGGGGATGAAGTGCCATTATAAAAAGTCCCTGATTTTCTCTGCGTCTGCTTCGCTATAACCCAGCTCTTTGGCAACTTGGGTTAACATCGACTTCTTGCGCGTTGTATTGTTATTAGTAATAACCCAATACGGCGAGGCCGGAATTTGTTTTGGATTGGTACTGTTACCAGCTTGGGCCAGCTCATTTTCCGAGGCGGCAAAGTAAATACGATCACGCCCGCGCACCTGCAACACCCGGCTAAAGTCATCGGCATGGCAACGATACAGCATCGCCAAAATATGTAAAAAACGCGCTACCACACTGCGCTGTCCGGCTAAATCAGCGTGATTCAATACATCAAAAATCCGCCGTTGTGACGCGGCACTGGCAATTATCGGCTGTGCCGTACCTTTTGGCAGGTTCAGTAAGCGGCGCAAAATATCCGATGCACTTTCACCAATGTGCTGCGTGTGCCCCGCTATGTGTGCGTAAACATCATCGTCAACTTCAATCCGTTTGCTCATGCTCGTGCTACCTTCTGAAATGATGAGAACATTATACGCATGCCACATAAATGCTCCATGCCTGATTCACACAAATAGGTAAAGCTATGTCCTGTGTATGGTTGCGACAATTGGTTTTGTAACCGACAATAGTAGGCTAATCATTTGTGGTAAAGGAATTCCGATGAGCTCAAATTTACTCAATTACGAGAAACGTGGTAGTGGCCCTACAGTGGTCTTAATTCATGGTTTGTTTGGCGACGCTGACAACCTCAACAATCTCGCTCGTAGCCTGGAAGACGACTTCACCACGCTGGCCATAGACGTGCGCAACCATGGCGACTCCTTTCATACCGATAGCATGGACTATGACAGCATGGCAGCGGATGTGATTGCGGTGATCGACCACTTGAAGATCAAGCAGGTTTTCTTAGTGGGTCATTCTATGGGCGGTAAAATTGCCATGCAAATCGCCATAGATCATCCTGATCGGGTTCACGCTGCGGTGTTTGCCGACATCGCCCCAGTCGCCTACGACGCTCGTCATCGCGAAATTCTGAATGCGCTCAAAAACTTAGACTTAAGCAAGGTAAATAGCCGTGGTGATGCCGACAAGCAACTAGCGCAATCGATTGAAACTCGCGGCGTACGCCAGTTTTTGCTAAAGAACTTGCGGCGTAAAGATGGCGCCTATCAGTGGCGACTGAATTTAGCGGTGATTGACGCGAACTACCAAACACTTACGGGTGCCATTGGCGAGGGTTCGTATGCAGGCCCGGTGTTATTTATTAAAGGTGGCGAATCGGATTACATCTTAAAAGAACATCGACAAGCCATAAACGAGCAATTTCCAAACGCCGAAGCGAAAATTATGGACGGTGCCGGTCATTGGCTGCACGCAGAAAAACCGCGTATTTTTAACCGCTTGGTGAAACGCTTTTTAGACGCCAATACTCGCTCGTAGCGGCCGCTTATGTTAGTATTAAGCACAATTTATAAACCAAATTCCGGTGTAAATACTGATGTTATCGGAACATTTTGAGCAAATAGAAGCCTTAGGATTGAATCTGGCAATGGCCGCGTTGTTTTTATTAATCGGTCTGGCCATTCATGACGTATTAAAAAGCGGTAAAGTACCGCCCTTCGGCCGTTGGGCTGTATGGACAGTATTATTTGTTGGCTGTGCTGGCTTTATTGCAAAAGGTGTTATTCAGGCATTCTTTAGTGGCGGCATCTAAGTAATAGATAAAGCCTATTCTATTCAACTGTTACGTAAAAGTGGTGAAACGAACTCTATGGCAAGCGTAGGTATTTTTTTCGGCAGTGATACTGGTAATACGGAAGCTGTAGCTCAAATGATTCAAAAAGAGCTAGGCAAGAAGCTGGTCGATGTGTTCGATATTGCGAAATCAAGCAAAGAACAGATTGCTGACTACGATTTACTCTTGTTCGGTATTCCAACCTGGTATTACGGTGAAGCCCAATGTGACTGGGATGACTTTTTCCCGGAATTAGAAGATATCGATTTTACCGACAAACTTATTGCTATTTTTGGTTGTGGCGATCAGGAAGATTACGCTGAATACTTTTTGGATGCTATGGGCATGATTCGCGATATCGTAGAAACCCGTGGTGGTATTGTCATTGGTCATTGGCCTACCGAAGGATACAACTTCGAGGCATCTAAAGGCCTGGTAGACGACGATCACTTTGTGGGCCTTGGTATTGATGAAGACCGCCAGCCAGAACTGACAAAAGAGCGTGTGCAAAAATGGTGCGCGCAAGTGTATGAAGAAATGTGTTTAGCCGAACTGGCATAATGGGTCAGCAGTAACCCTTATGACAACCGCGGGGGAATCTCATTCCCCCATCCCGCAAATCTGGCTATACTCAGTCTGAACTCAACCGACAGTGAAGAACTATGACAAGCATCGACGAACAACAATTAAAACGTGCCGGGCTGAAAGTAACCTCACCTCGGGTAAAAATACTTGAGATGCTGAAAGATCCAAATAATCAGCATATCAGCGCGGAAGACATGTATAAGCTGCTGCTTGAACGTAAAGAAGAAATTGGCCTGGCAACGGTTTATCGCGTTTTGAACCAGTTTGACGATGCCGGCATTGTCACGCGTCACCACTTTGAGGGCGGCCGTTCCGTATTTGAGCTTAGCAATAAGCATCACCATGACCACTTGGTTTGTTTAACCTGCGGGCATGTATTTGAGTTTGAAGACGACCTGATTGAGCAACGCCAGGACGAAATCGCCGCGGCTAACAAACTCACGCTGACCAACCATAGCTTATATCTATACGGTGAGTGCCAGCGTGGTGATGGTTGCGAATACAAAGCTCAACAAGACGAGGCTTAACCACCATGCGCTTCATGATTTATGGTGCTTACGGTTACACTGGTAAACTGATTGCCCAGCACGCGAAAAAAATGGGCTATACCCCGGTGCTTGCGGGCCGTTCAAAAGCCAAAGTTCAACAGTTTGCTGAACGTTTAGAACTGCCGTGGCAAGCCTTCGCACTAGATAATCATGACGACGTGGTTGAAGCTTTAACTGATATTAGCCTGGTTATTAATTGTGCCGGACCATTTTCAGCAACCGCACCACCCATGATTCAGGCCTGTATCAGCGCTCGTGTCCACTATCTGGACATTACCGGCGAACTCGACACCTTTGAATACGCTCACAATCAGCATCAAGCAGCGAAACAAGCTGGCATAGTGCTGTGCCCGGGTGTTGGCTTTGATGTCATTCCAACCGATTGCGTAGCGGCGCGTTTAAACGCGTTAATGCCTAACGCGGTTAGCCTGAAGCTAGGCTTCGACTCGCGCTCACGCATGAGTCAGGGTACGGCTAAAACCAGCGTTGAGCGCTTGGCTATTGGTGGTGCTGTACGTGAAGATGGTGTCATCAAGAATGTTCCATTAGCGTACAAAGCGGAAACTATCGATTTTGGTGATGGCGAAAAATATGCCATGACGATTCCCTGGGGCGACGTGGCCACGGCCTACTACACCACCGAAATCCCAAATATTGAAGTGTATATTCCGGCCAGCCCAACCTTGGTAAAACGTTTACGCAGATTAAACTGGTTCCGCTGGTTACTTGCCTTCAAGCCAGTACAAAACTGGATGAAAAAGAAAGTAGAACAGCAACCTGCTGGGCCTGACGAAAAACAACGCGAAAAGAACCCCACTTATGTTTGGGGTGAAATCAGCAACGCCAAAGGTGAAACTGAAACACTGCGGGTAAAAGTAAAAAATGGCTATACCCTCACCGCCTATGGCGCCGTAGATATATGCCAGTACGTGTTGCACCATACCCCAGAAGGCGGCTACTACACCCCGTCTCGCTTGTACGGTGCTAAGCTGCTCGACAAATACATTGTTTAATAGCCAACCGGCTTTGTATGCGCAAACTGCAACTATAAAAAACGCACCCGAGGGTGCGTTTTTTGTGGTTAACCCTAGCGCCTAGCTTTAGGCGTTTTCATTCCACACGTCGCGTAAACCAACGGTTTGATTAAACACTAAATGCTCCGGCGCGCTGTCACGACTATCCGCGCAGAAGTAACCGATACGCTCAAACTGATAAGCTTCTTCAGGGGCTGCGGTTGCCAGATTCGGCTCCACAAAGCCCTGTTTTACCACCAATGACTCTTCGTTCAGGGTACTAAAGAAGTCTTCTTCGGCAGCCGGGTTTGGTACTTTAAACAAGCGGTCATACAGGCGGAACTCGGCCGGTAAACCATTACTTGCTGACACCCAGTGAATCACGCCTTTCACTTTACGGCCGTCGGCTGGATCCGTACCCAAAGTATCTGCATCATAGCTACAATAAATAGTGGTGATATTACCCGCGTCATCTTTCTCTACCCGCTCGGCCTTAATCACATAAGCATGGCGTAAACGAACTTCTTTACCCAGCACTAAGCGCTTAAACTTCTTATTCGCTTCTTCACGGAAGTCTTCACGCTCAATATAGAGTTCACGGCTAAAGCTCAGCTCGTGGTTACCCATTTCCGGCGTATTCGGATGATTTGGTGCGGTAATAACCTCTTCCTGCTGCGGGAAGTTTTCAATCACCAGGCGCACAGGATCAATCACTGCCATAGCACGCGGCGCACTAACGTTCAGTTCATCGCGAATACAGGCTTCCAGCATGCTCATTTCAACCTGATTATCCATTTTAGTCACGCCAATGCGATGACAAAACTCACGGATAGAAGCAGGTGTGTAACCACGGCGACGAATACCAGCAATGGTTGGCATACGCGGATCGTCCCAGCCCGATACCTTGCCCTCTTCCACCAGCAGATTAAGCTTACGCTTACTCATGATGGTGTACTGCAAGTTCAGCCGTGAGAATTCGATTTGCTGTGGATGACAGTCAATGCTGATGTTATCCAGCACCCAATCATATAGCCGGCGGTTATCCTGGAACTCCAGAGTACACAAAGAGTGCGTAATACCTTCCAGCGCATCTGAAATACAGTGGGTGAAATCGTACATAGGATACACACACCACTTGTCACCGGTTTGGTGATGATGCGCAAAGCGAACCCGGTAAATAACAGGATCACGCAACACCATGAATGGCGAGCTCATATCAATTTTGGCACGTAAGCAACATTCGCCTTCACTGAATTCACCCGCAGTCATGCGCTTAAATAAATCCAGATTTTCTGCCGGCGCTGTATCACGATACGGGCTATTCACCCCCGGTTCTTTCAAAGTGCCGCGCATTTCACGCATGGCATCCTGCGTTGAAAAATCAACGTAGGCCAGGCCTTTTTCAATCAATTCAATGGCGAAGCCATGCAGCGCATCGAAGTAGTTCGACGAATATCGCGGCTTTTCATGCCAGTTGTAACCCAACCACTGCACATCAGTCATGATCGAGTTTACGTAATCAACTTTCTCTTTCAGTGGATTGGTGTCGTCGAAACGCAGGTTGCAGCGGCCCTGATAGTCTTCCGAAATACCGAAGTTAAGCACGATGGATTTAGCATGACCAATGTGCAAAAAACCATTTGGCTCTGGCGGAAAACGGGTATGCACCTGCTGGTGCTTGCCACTAGCCAGATCTTTATCAATGATTTGCCGAATAAAATTACTGCGACGGACTTCAGTATCTGCCATTACGTTTGGCTCTCCAATGCGGACAGGGGGTTAAAATGGCGTCTATGATCGCAGGTTCTGAGCCTGCTGACAAGCAACCGAGAAAAATCTGTAAACTTGCTTCAGTTGCTCTTGCAAAGGCTTTGCTTCGGCTTCTTTAAACTGAATTTTACTGCCAGGCGTTGCTTGTGCCAGGCGGTTTTTCGCAGTCCAGCTCAGAACCCCCAGCTTCGGATAGCCGCCCAGCGTTTGCCGGTCGTTCAGCATAATAATGGGCTGGCCATCGGTAGGCACCTGAATAGCGCCTATAGGTAAGGGTTCTGACACTAAACCGGCGCCTTGCCAATGAACCTCAGCACCCTGAATACGAACCCCCATACGGTCAGTTTTATCTGTTACCTGGTAGGTTTCGGAAAAAAATACGTCGCGCGCGCTGGCAGCAAACTGCTGGAATTGCGCTGCTGGAATCACATCTAGCACAGCATTGTTACTGTAATCCGGAATGAATTTGGCTTTAACCCGTTGTCCGATTACGGCCTGACTTGAATTGTTAACCGCTTCAGCTGTAAGTAAATCATTGGCAGCTAGTGCATGGCCCTGCCCGGTTAAACCACCTATGTGTTCGCGCCGAACGGTGGCGCAACTGCCCTTTACTGCTGTGACCTGCCAACCACCAGCTACGGCTAAGTAGGCGCGCAAACCACTGCGGGCATAACCTATGGTGAGCTTGTCGCCTTCTTTTACTTGCAGTACCTGCCAGTTCGGCACCGCGTTGCCATTAACGCGAATGGGAACGTCAGCGCCCGTTACCGCTACTTTCATGGCAACTTGCGCGGTAGCGCTAAAACCACCTAAAGTGACTTCTATTTGTGCGGCATTGAAGTGATTCCCCAACAACCGATTCGCCCACAGAAACGCATGTTCGTCGACCGGTCCACCGCGACTATAGCCCTGAGCCAGCCAACCAAACCGACCAAAGTCCTGGACCAGGGCCAGCATACCCGGTTCAGTTATCAGCAAACCGCTCATTGGTCACCTGCCTGACGTTGTTGTTCATACTCAGCGCGGCTTAACGAATAGAACTGCACCCTATCGCCAGACTCTAATGGCGGCAACTGGGCACAACGTCCCAAGATATTCCAGCCACCAGGTGATTCCAATGGATAAATAGCGGTTTGCTGCTCGGCAATAGCAACACTTAGCGGCGGAACCTTCTGTCTGGGTGAGTCCAAGCGCGGCAACCGCAATGCCTTATTTACGTCGCCCAAATAGGCAAACCCCGGTGCAAATCCAATCGCATAAACGTGATACTCGGGCTTAGTGTGCAGAGCAATAACCTCATCAATAGAGGCGCCCACACGACTTGCCACAGACTCAAGATCCAGGCCAACACTCAAGTCATATAAAACCCCAACCTGATGCAACTGCCCCGGCTCGTCGCCCGCTTGCGGCTCGCTGAGATTAGTCAGTACGCGCTTTACCGCAGCAATGAATGTTGGTTCATCAATGCTCATAAAGTCATAATAAATCATCAGCGTGTTGTAAGCGGGTACCAGTTCCAGCAGATTGCTGCGAATAGCCTCAGGCGCATGACAAGCGCGAAGCTCGGCAGCAACGTGATGCACGCGACGATTCTGCTGCAAGCTAATTTCAGCAGCAAAAGTGAGCAAAATGGCATTTACATCGGCCCGTTGAATGTCAGGTAGGTTTTTCATCCTAAGCTCACAGCGTAGTCAAACTTTCTCGTATGGCCGCCACAGTCGCAATAGATTCAGGATTATCACCGTGTACACAAATCGTATCCGCCGGTAACGCCAAGGCATGGCCCTGAAAGCTAGTGATTTGACCGGTGCTGGCTAGGCTATTCACCTGCGCCAGAATTGCTGCGCGATCAGTCAATACAGCACCGGGCAAGGCGCGACTGCGAAGCTGGCCTGAGTCTTCATAGGCCCGGTCAGCAAAAGCTTCAAACAAAACCTCAAGCTGATACTCAGCAGCAATAGTCCGCCAATGCTCCTGGTCGGGCTTGGCTAAGGTTAGTAACTTTGCCTCGGGCGCGGTATTGGCAACGGCTTGGCATACCAGGCGGAAGAGTGGCTCACTGGTTTGCATATCGTTATACAGTGCGCCATGAGGCTTCACATGATGCAGCGGCGTTTTTGCAACCCGACACATGGCCTGCATAGCACCTATTTGGTAATGCAAAATGGCGAGCAATTCCGCCTCAGGGAATTTCAGTGACCTGCGTCCGAAACCGGCTAAATCCGGATAAGCCGGATGTGCGCCCACCTTTACCCCTGCGGTTACCGCCAAAGCTATAGTGCGCTGCATAATGGCGGGATCACCAGCATGAAAACCACAAGCTATGTTGGCTAAATCAATATGTGGCATCACCTCAGCGTCAGCGCCCATAGTCCAGGCGCCGTAGCTTTCGCCCATGTCACAGTTTAACAGCATCATGTCAGGACTTTTTTTGCTTTGCTTTGTCGGCTTTGCGGGCGCGTTCTGCACCAGCGAAACGGGCAAACGCATAAGCAAACAAGTAAATACCAATACCCAGCGTAGTAATGCTGAGCGTAGGTAATACCAACACAGCTAACTGATGCTTAGCTGCAACGGCCGCAGTGCCGGTTAAGCCCATAGTGACCAGCATGGCCGAAATAAGTGTTAGCGTTGGTAGCCAACGATCCACCACGGTAACGCCTACTAGTGCCAACAAACCACCCAAAATAATTCCCCAGGCTAGGGGCGTGCCCAAGCCATACCAACTCAAATCAAAGTCAGCAATCCAGGCCACTAACTGATCCATAGATGCGGTGTAGAAAAGAATTCCAATTAACCCGGCTAAAATAACCAAACGCTTCGTTAACGACATAAAAATTCCTATTTAATTAGCCATTTAATAGCCAGGTAAGTAATCCTAGAACCACAATAATAATGGGTACCCATAATAGTGGTGACTGTATCAGTGTCATTTCCGGCGGCCGTTCGTATTCCTCTCCCGCTTGCCGTTGTGGTTTTTGCGGTTGTTTAATCATCCAGATAATACCTACTGCCAGCAGGGCAAAACCAACGATTCGCCAGCTATCAGTGCTGCCACCAGCAGGTGCAAGTACCGCCATTAATAGCCCCAGTACCATTACAGCTAATGCTGCTAAACGCTTTACCAACATTTTATTCATGCGCCTGAGTTTCCCCTGTTAGTTGTTCTGATTATCATCGTTTGGATCCGACTTGGAAGTCGGTGTTTCAGCTGGGCGATCAGCAGATTGTTTGCTCGATTTTTGCTGGTGCCAACGCCACCGGAACACCCCCCAGCCAATCAACATTAAGCCGGCACCCAGAATCATGGCCAGCAAACTCTGTTCATAAATACCGCTAATTAAAGCAGCAAAACCAATAACTACGACCAGTAGTGACAGAATCATCTGTGTCTCCTTGTCAGAGCCTTTACCTTAACCATTTTTGGGCATTTAAGAAAGTATACTTGAGCTCAGTTACGACTATGGTCATACTCAAATCACGTGATTAAGGAACTAACTACCGGAGTTCAGCATGACGCGTTCCACGCACGAAACTCAACCCGAAATCTGTGAGTCGGAACATTTACAACAGGATGTCACACTGCTGAGTGCAAAAGCACGAGCGCTGACTGAAAATTTAACCGTGTATCGCGCCATTCCGCAACAACAACTGCGTATGGTTGGCCCCTGGTGTTTTGTTGATCACTTTGGCCCGGTCGCCACCAAAAATTACCGTCAATTTGATATAGCGCCACATCCGCACATCGGCTTACAAACGATAACCTGGTTATTTTCTGGTGAGCTGAAACACTTAGACAGTTTAGGTTACGAACAACCACTGCGCCCCGGTCAGTTGAATTTAATGACAGCGGGTAATGGTATTAGCCACGCCGAGGTTGCCGACGAAAATTTACAGCAGCCATTACACGGCTTGCAGTTGTGGTGCGCCCTACCGCAACAATATGAACAAGTAGCGCCCAATTTTGAGCACTATCGGGAACTGCCACATTTTGCCATTAACGACGTTATGGCCGAACTTATTCTGGGCGACTATCAAAATTATCGCTCACCGGGCACCACCTTTCATCCGTGTATTGCCATGTTGCTCACCACGCCCAAAAACGCTCAAGCAACCATTAAACTGAATAAAGAGTTCGAATATGCGCTCTATGTTGTTAGTGGCAGCCTGTATTTAACCCACCCAAGCAATGCCAACTTTAACCAAGGTCATGGGGCGCATGAGCATGAACTCATTAGTCTGGGCGCCAACCGCAGCGAACTCAGCCTGGCCTTTGGCGCTGACACGCGCGTACTGTTGTTAGGTGGTGAAGCCTTCCCCCAGCCTGTTACAATGTGGTGGAATTACGTTAGCCACAATGCTGAACGCATACGTCAGGCCGATGCCGACTGGCAACAAGGGCATGCCCGGTTTGGCAAGGTTGCTCACTATCAAGGTGAACGGTTGATCGGACCAGCTATTCCGTCAGGATTGGGTGTATCCACTTCCAACAGAAAGAGTTAATCAACTATGTTTAGTCGAATTAAACAAGCGCAACAGCGAGCAGCTCGTGCTGGCCGCCGATTATTGCTGTGGTTTATGGCGGCGGCAATTACCCTGGTTGTACTGTTTATCGGCGTGGTGGTGTATCAACTAACCACCTATCAACCTGACCCACCCCCGCTGGCTAACTGCGCAGCCGAGCAGTTGGTAACCCTGGATTCGAATTCTGCCGAAGTGCGTTTATATCAATGTGAACGGGGTAATCCCACCAGTTGGCAAGGCTATGAATTGTGGCTGCATGAACCTGCCAGCGGTGACTGGCAACGCATGCTCACAGCACCAGCTGAAGCCTGCTTGCAGTTACAGGCAAATAACGCAACCAAGGTCACCTTGTTTCATCAAGGCACTCGCGGTGCACTCAATCTGGCCGAGCCAGTATTTATTTACGAGAACGCTACTGGCGTGTCAGCTACTCTGGTGGTGGACATTGCAGCGCTGGAAACCTCTGGCGATTGTGCCAGTAGCGAAACGGATAGGCTGCCTAATCGCGCGGATCAGTAAAACGCTCCGCGCCCGCTGCCAGTGGTAACTGTTCCACCAAATAATCTACAAACACCCGAACCGCTGGCAGCAACCCCCGCCGATGCGGGTACACCAAATGCATGATACCGGCGGGCAACGACCACTGAGGTAAAATTCTCACTAATTTACCGCTTGCCACATAATCCCTGCATAAATAATTAGGTAATGCTGAAATACCTTGCCCCGCCGCAATAGCCTCTCGAATAACCCACATGTCATCGGTAATCAAACGCGGCTGGTGGGTTATCGTAATAGCTTCACCCGACGCGTGCTGCAGTTCAAGCGCATAGCGCCCGCTGCTGTAATGCAATGACAGCGTTGGTTGCTTGATCAAATCCAGCGGATGCTGCAATGGCCCCGCTTGCGCAACAAAGTCCGGGCTGGCATATAAGGTTGTCGGGGCTGGTGAGATTGGCCGGGCAACCAATGCCGAATCTTCAATTTTTGGCCGTACCCGAATGGCAATATCAATACCCTCGTCAATCAGGTTCACTGGTTTGTTGGTTGCTACCAGATGAATTTTAACCTCAGGGTATTGCTGCATGAACTGCGGCAATACACGTGCAATCAAGCTTTGGCAGATCGCATAAGGACAACTGACGCGTAAATCACCACGCGGAACATCCAGCACCCGTTTAGATACGTCAGAAGCCGCCTCCGCGGCTTCATCTATGGCCTGACAATGCACCAAAAAAGCTTTACCTACCTCGGTCAGGGTGAGCTTGCGAGTGGTTCGGTACAGCAACCGAATGCCCTGCTCACGCTCCAGCTCAGTTAACCGGCGGCTCAGGGTTGATTTGGGCATACCAAGTTCACGCGCCGCAGCACTAATACTGCCAGCCTTAATGGTGCGCGCAAACAACACCATATTGGTAATATCTTGCATTCGCTTATCGTTCCATTTATGCAACAACAGTTTCCATAATAACCATCTACACACAATTTTGGAACCCTATACACTTGGTATAACGATTAAAACAGTAATCTCTACCTGACCCAACCAAGGGAGCATACCAAATGAAAATTTTACACCTGGATTCAGGATTGTTCGTGGAGCAATCAGTAACCCGCAAGCTTAGCGCTCAGTTAGTTAAACGCCTGCAACAGAATGACGATACCGCAGAGCTGGTTTATCGTGATTTAGTAGCCCAGCCACCGGCTCACTTAACCGCTGAAATACTTATGGCCGCTGGCAAACAAGAATCTGAACGTTCAGACTTTGAGCAGCAACAAGTTAAGCTTACCGAAACTTTTCTGGATGAACTTTTTGCGGCCGATACCCTGGTAATCTCAGCGCCGATGTACAACTTCACTATTCCAAGCCAGTTAAAGGCCTGGATAGATCGGGTGGCACAGGCAGGTAAAACCTTTCGCTATACCGAAAGTGGTGCTGAAGGTCTGGTTACCGGTAAAACTGCCTACATAGTCTCTAGCCGTGGTGGTATTTACAGCAGTGGCGCCGCAGCGGCGATGGAACATCAGGAAAGCTACCTGACTTCAGTATTAGCCTTTATTGGTATTACCGATGTAAAAATTGTTCGGGCTGAGGGTGTGAATTTAGGTGATGAGCCGAAGGCGCAAGCGATAGCCGCAGCGGAAGCTGAAATTAAACAACTGGCGTAAGCAAAAAAGGCTCCCGCATGGGAGCCTTTTGATTTGCATTTTCATTTAAGATGCAGCCAACATAACCGCGCCAAGCGCACCCATAGCCAGACCAAATAGCATTAAGGCAACATTCCAGATTAGTGTAACCACGATCGCGTTACCAAAGTTCATTTGCTGCTCTTGTGAACCTTTTATCAGACGTTTAATCAGCAACACGCCGATAATAAATCCAATCACCACATTAACCCATTGGTTAATACCCGCATAAAGCAAAATGGGCCCAATTACGCTGGTAATAATGGTTATCAGCAATATACGCCAATAATTACGCCAATAAGGTGTCTTAAACTTTGCCGACCATTCGGTCGCGTATTTAATAATTAATGTTTGTATCAGGTTTAAAATCAGTACCCCAATAATGCCGCCCACAATAGCGCCGACAATACCGATAACCCCTAACTCACCCCAATTTATTGTTTCCATACTCAGGTCCTAAATAGCGTGTTGCAAAAATGTAATTAGAGCATACCCAGACCGCTGTAACTACCTTTAAACCAATAAAATCAGCCTAATTTCATGACTAATTTCAATGGCAAACGCTTCATTAGGAAGCCTATTAAAGCCCACGGCCAACCCGGCACATAAGCTTGCACCGGCTCTTTCTCGATAGCTTTTACTAAGGCTTTACAACCAGTCTCAGTGTCTACCATAAAGGGCGTGTTCTTTACTTTTTCGTTTATTTCCGAGCGAATAAAGCCAGGTAAAATAGAGCTCACTTTAATTGGTGTTTTCATTAAATCAGCCCGCATACCCTCGGTCATACTAAGTAACCCAGCTTTGGTAGCCGCATACACGGTCATCGCCCGGGGCATGCCGCGCAGAGCGCTAATAGATGACATGGTTACCAGGTGGCCATCGTTTTGTTCACGGAATATCTCTAACGCAGCTTCACATTGCGCTAACGCAGACACAAAGTTGGTTACTGCGGTTTGCTTGTTCGCATGAAAATAGCCAGTACCAAGCGACGCGCCTTTACCCATGCCAGCGTTTACAATAATGCGATCTAAATAGCCAAACTCCTCTTTAAAGGCTTTGAATATCGCAAATACCTGGTCGTGATCATTCACATCCAGCGCCTGCACGCTAACTTTAATGTCCGGATACTTTTCAGTAAGTTCCTGCTTTAACGCGTCCAGCCGATCCGTACGCCGTGCACAGAGCGCAAGGTTGCGACCCATGGCCGCAAATTGCTTCGCCATACCTTCACCCAAACCTGAGCTGGCACCGGTAATCAATATCGTTTTACGAGTCATTAGAAATCCTTTTATTTATTTTTGTTATTCTAACCAAGAGCAATTTAAGCGCCGCTGTTGCGAATTAACTTGCGGCAACGCCAATGTAGGTAATTCACTAAAAACCAAAAGTTTTTAAAGGCGGGATTGCGGGTTTGTTTATGGTGATAGCGGTAATAAATTTGCTGAGCAATCGCCGACAAACGGAAAATGCCGTACACCTCGTAAAAGGTGAAATTTTTCGCTTCAAAGCCGGTTTTCTGACAATAATAATCAATCACTTGCGCTCGGGTCAGCATGCCTTCTAAATGGGTTGGTTGACGTCTGGTGCTGCGCGCAATCGCATCATCGTCGGCCTGAATCCAGTACGCCAGCATGTTCCCTACATCCATTAACGGATCGCCTAAAGTCGCCAATTCCCAATCCAGAATACCTATAACCTTAGTGGGGTCTTCGGCATCCAGTACCACATTATCAAAGCGAAAATCGTTGTGCGTCAGGCAAATGGTTTCATGCTCAGGCAGATTGTTTTGCAGCCACCGCATAATCCCTTTACCACTGGGCACATTCCACGTTTTTGCTTTACGGTAACGCTCACTCCAGCCATCAATTTGACGTTTGGCGTAGCCCTCGCCTTTAGCGAAATCACGCAAGCCAGTGCTGTCCAAATCAACCTGATGCAATTCTACTAAGCGGTCTAAAACATTGGTGCATAGCTGCCGAACCTGCTCGGCCGGTAACTCAAGACCACGCGGCATGTTCTTACGCGGAATAATACCTTCCAGGCGTTCCATAATATAGAAATCGGTACCTATGACTTCTTCGTCTTCGCAGTACAACAGCATCTCAGGTACATATGGAAAAACCGGCTTCAGCGCTTTCTGTAAGCGATACTCCCGCCCCATATCATGAGCGGATTTGGCTTTGGTGCCGGCCGGCCCACGACGCAGAATCATATCCGCATTGGCGTAGGTTAAGCGGTACGTCCAATTGGAAGCACCGCCACCGTACTGAGTCACCTTCAGCTCCCCTTGTAAATCAGCTAACTGCGCTTTCAAATAACTATCTAAGGCGGCTAACGGAAGCTCTTCACCTTCCCGCACCTGTCCGGCGGTGTCTATGACCTGGCTCATTCGTCCTCCCGGCTTGCTGCTTTGTTTTGTTGTTTACGCAACTCAACCTTAGCGATGGTAGCGCGATGCACCGCGTCAGGACCATCCGCAATACGCAGCGCCCGTGCGACCGCAAATAGTGAGGTTAATGGCACGTCGTGGCTCATGCCTGCACCGCCGTACAATTGAATGGTTTCATCAACCACTTCCTGCAGCACATTCGGCGCCACCACTTTAATGGCTGAAATTTCTTTCAGCGCCTTCATGGCGCCAACCTGATCAATCTTCCAGGCTGCATAAAAGGTTAATAAGCGTGCCTGGTCAGTGGCAATGCGCATATCTGCCAAACGCTCCATGTTGCCGCCCAGCTGCAATAATGGCTTACCGAACGCAATACGCTCCTGACCACGGGTTACGAATAGCTCAAGTGCTCGCTCCGCAGCACCTATCGCGCGCATACAATGGTGAATTCGGCCCGGCCCTAGGCGCCCTTGAGCGATTTGGAAGCCTTTACCCAAGCCAGCAATAATATTTGCTTTCGGCACCCGCACGTTGTCGAACACCAACTCGCCGTGTCCATAAGGCGCATCGTACTCGCCAAAGGCAGGCAGCATGCGTTCCACAGTGACGCCTGCGCTGTCTAACGGCACAATAACCATACTGTGCTGATGGTGACGATCGGCAGCTTCATCCGTTAACCCCATAACAATGGCAAACTTCGCATTCGGATGACCCAGTCCGGTTGACCACCATTTACGGCCGTTCACTACCACGTCATCGCCGTCAGCCACAATAGTGGCTTGCATATTGGTCGCATCAGACGAGGCTACGTCCGGTTCCGTCATACAAAACACCGACCGTATTTCCCCTTCCAACAAAGGCTGCAACCAGGTTTTCTTTTGCTCGGCGCTACCGAAGTGATACAACACCTCCATATTGCCGGTGTCAGGGGCATTGCAGTTGAATACTTCCGGAGCTAACAGGCTACGCCCCATAATTTCTGCCAATGGCGCATACTCTAAGGTGCTTAAGCCCTCGCCAAGTTCGTTATCGGGTAAAAATAAATTCCATAACCCGGCTGCTTTGGCTTTGCTTTTTAGTTCTTCAACCAGCGGGGGGACCTGCCATTGACGCCAGTCATCGCCAGGATTCAGCCGTCTGTTCTCTTTCTGATACTGCGCTTCATTCGGCTCAATCTGCTCTGCCATAAATGCCAGTAGCCGTTGCCGAAAGGATTCGGTTTTTTTGCTTGGAGTAAAATCCATAGTGCTCTGCCTTGTTTGCTCTTATGGCAATTATTAAACAACTGTTTGAATGTTTAATTGATTGTAGAGCGGACAGCGCAAAAGGTGAAGCCCTGAAGCGGTTAATTTCGGCTAACCGCCGCAACAAAATCGAAACTTAAACCATGTGTTGATGAACGGGTTAAGCAGCTACCAGTACGCTGCTTACCAGAAAGGCAAGAAAGCCAATAACAATAGCCGCGGCGGCAATCACAGTGCCAACAACGGGAACCAGGCTATAGCGGAACGCCTTGTTGAAATTAGCCACCGAAAAGCGTGAATTCATGACTAAATACACCACCGAAGCACTCCACACCAACAGACAAAATGTGGCGCCAATATAACTCCACGTCTGATTCAACGAGCTTACAGCTGACTCTGCCGGTACTTCCGGTGCAAT
The DNA here is from genome assembly GCA_040882145.1 of Idiomarina sp. Taxonomy (GTDB): domain Bacteria; phylum Pseudomonadota; class Gammaproteobacteria; order Enterobacterales; family Alteromonadaceae; genus Pseudidiomarina. The sequence continues at coordinate 101,950 of JBBEBU010000002.1, read as the reverse complement.
ATCACTGAGCATAATTAACACGATGCCGATAGGAAGGTAGAAGAAAATGTTTAACATTGCAGCTAACCAGGCAATGCCGAGATAGTTTTTCTTTTTCATTTGATCGTGAAAGTTAAACATCATTTGGCTCCAGTGCTCTACAAGGGTTTGCTGCTGCGTTGCTATTGATTAGTACCAGTCTAGTTCACAGGAATACAGACAACAAAAAAGGCCACTCAAATGAGCGGCCTTTGCTATATTTTTACTTCAGAACTAGCTTACCAACCGGTTTTTTCACGTAGTGCTTTACCGATATCGGCTAAGCTACGAACGGTTTTCACGCCAGCGGCTTCCAGTGCTGCAAACTTCTCGTCTGCAGTACCTTTACCACCTGAGATAATCGCACCGGCATGGCCCATACGTTTACCTGGAGGCGCAGTAACACCAGCAATGTAAGAAACTACCGGCTTGGTTACGTGTTCTTTGATGTACTCAGCTGCTTCTTCTTCAGCAGTACCACCAATTTCACCAATCATAACAATAGCTTCAGTTTCTGGATCTTTTTCGAACAGTTCCAGAATATCAATGAAGTTAGAGCCAGGAATTGGATCGCCACCAATACCAACACAGCTAGACTGACCAAAACCTTCGTCGGTAGTCTGCTTAACAGCTTCATAAGTCAGCGTACCTGAACGCGACACAATACCCACTTTACCTTTCTTGTGGATGTGGCCAGGCATGATACCAATTTTGCACTCATCAGGAGTAATAACGCCTGGGCAGTTTGGACCAATCATGCGCACGCCTTTGTGCGTTAAGTATTCTTTAACGAACAGCATGTCTAAGGTAGGAATACCTTCCGTAATACAAACAATCAGCTCAATGCCAGCGTCGGCAGCTTCGATGATTGAATCTTTACAGAATGGCGCTGGTACGTAGATAACAGATGCCGTAGCACCAGTTTTCTCAACCGCTTCACGAACCGTGTTGAATACTGGCAAGCCCAGGTGCGTTTGACCGCCTTTACCCGGAGTTACACCACCAACCATTTGCGTACCGTAAGCAATTGCTTGTTCAGAGTGAAACGTACCCTGACCGCCAGTGAAACCCTGGCAAATTACTTTGGTGCTTTTATCGATCAAAATGCTCATTATTGACCTCCTGCCGCAGCAACCACTTTATCGGCAGCGTCAGACAGACTCGCTGCTGCAATAATGTTCAGGCCACTTTCTTTTAATTTGTCTCTGCCAAGTTCAGCGTTGTTACCTTCCAGTCGAACCACAACCGGAACTTTCACGCCAACTTCTTCAACGGCACCAATAATACCTTCAGCAATCATATCGCAACGCACGATACCGCCGAAAATGTTAACCAGTACGGCTTTCACATTGCTATCAGATAAAATGATTTTGAATGCTTCAGAAACGCGTTCTTTGGTTGCTCCGCCACCAACATCCAGGAAGTTAGCTGGCTCGCCGCCACTTAACTTAACGATGTCCATGGTACCCATTGCCAAACCAGCACCGTTGACCATACAGCCAATGTTACCGTCCAGAGCAACGTAGTTCAGCTCCCATTTCGCAGCACGGGCTTCACGCTCGTCGTCTTGCGAAGGATCGTGCATTTCTTTAATTTTTGGCTGGCGATACAAAGCGTTACCGTCAATGTTCACTTTACCGTCTAAGCAATGCAGATTGCCTTGCTCGGTAATAACCAATGGGTTGATTTCTAACAGTGCGAAGTCGTACTGTTCGAACATTTTGGCCAGACCCATGAAGATTTTGGTGAATTGCTTCACTTGATCCGGGTTTAAACCTAATTTAAAGCCAAGTTCACGACCTTGGTATGGCTGTGCGCCAACCGTTGGGTCAATAATTGCCTTCAGGATTTTTTCTGGAGTTTCTTCAGCAACTTTTTCAATTTCAACGCCACCTTCAGTTGATGCCATGAACACGATTTTACGTGATGCACGGTCAACTACGGCGCCTAAGTACAATTCCTGATCGATGTCGGTCAGGCTTTCTACCAAAATTTTAGAAACTGGCTGTCCGTTCGCATCTGTTTGATAGGTGACCAGGTTTTTACCCAACCAGTTCGATGCAAATGCGTGCACTTCGTCAGTGCTGGACACTAATTTAACGCCGCCCGCTTTACCGCGGCCGCCTGCGTGAACCTGAGTTTTAACAACCCATTTATCACCGCCGATACGTTTTGCGGCTTCAACTGCTTCATCAGCTGTGTCTACTGCAAAGCCTTCAGATACTGGCAAACCGAACTCTCTAAAGAGTTGTTTGGCCTGATACTCATGCAAGTTCATGATGCTCTTCCGATTCGTTTGAACAACAAAAGCAGCCGCAGCTGCTTACCCGAATTTCGCGCCGAATAGTACGTGATTCAACGCTAAAAAAACAGCCGCAAACCGTTCTTTCAACAATAGTTCAACAGGTTTGCGGCTGGTTTCACTGCTTATACGTCTAATAATAGACGCTGTGGGTCTTCCAGCAACTCTTTAATAGTTACCAGGAAGCCTACGGATTCTTTTCCGTCAATAATGCGGTGGTCGTATGAAAGCGCCAGATACATCATTGGCAGAACTTCAATTTTGCCATCAACTACCATGGCCCGGTCCTGAATTTTGTGCATACCCAGAATCGCGCTTTGTGGCAGGTTTAGAATTGGCGTAGAAAGCAGCGAGCCGAACACACCACCGTTGGTGATGGTAAAGTTACCGCCTTGCATGTCGTCCATGGTTAATTTGCCATCACGACCTTTCACCGCTAATTCTTTAATGTTTTTCTCAACGTCAGCCATACCCATTTTATCGGTATCGCGTAGCACTGGGGTTACCAGACCACGTGGCGTTGAAACCGCAATACTGATGTCGAAGTAGTTGTGATACACAATGTCATCGCCATCAATAGAGGCATTTACTTCAGGGAAGCGTTTCAGAGCTTCAGTTACGGCTTTCACGTAGAAGCCCATGAAGCCCATACGGGTGCCATGACGCTCTTCAAATACGTCTTTGTATTTGGTACGTAAATCCATAATTGGCTTCATGTTCACTTCGTTGAAAGTGGTTAACATGGCCGTTGCATTCTTCGCTTCCAGCAAACGTTTCGCAATGGTTTTACGCAAACGCGTCATTGGTACGCGTTTTTCGTCACGGCCACCTTGGCTAACCGACGTAGAAGTACCCTGAGACGTCTTGCCTTTGCTTTCTTTGGCTTCTTTCACGTGATTTTGTACGTCTTCTTTCGTTACGCGACCACCTTTACCGGTGCCTTTTACATCAGCGGCTTTCAAGTCGTGCTCAGACAACAAACGGCGTACCGCTGGACCTGCAACTTCTTTGTCGTCGTCGCTGTCGTCAGCGTCGTCTTTGCTCACCTTAGTGTCTTCGCTCTTCTTCTCACTGCTGCTGTCGCCGCTATCGCCATCGCCTTTAGACACGATACCAATAATGTCGCCAGCACCCACAGTGGTGCCTTCTTCTTCTTTAATTTCTTCCAACACGCCATCAGCAGGTGCAACAACTTCCAGCACCACTTTGTCGGTTTCAATATCTACCAAGTTCTGATCACGCTTCACTTTGTCGCCAGCTTTCACATGCCAAACGGCAATAGTGGCATCGGCTACCGACTCAGGTAAGTCAGGCACTTTCACTTCAAATTTTTCGTCTGAACCTGACTTTTTAGAGGTTTTAGCGGCAACTTTTTCAGAGTCTTTGTCTTCATCATCAGACTTGGATTCTTTCTTTTCTTCGTTGCTGCTGTCGTCCGACCCTGAATTGCCGCCGTCACCTTCTTCAAGCTTACCGATAACTTCTTCGGCATTAACGGTAGTGCCTTCGTCAGCAATAATTTCGCCAAGCACGCCGTCTGCAGGTGCAGTAACTTCCAGCACTACTTTGTCGGTTTCAATATCGACCAAGTTTTGATCGCGTGACACTTTATCACCTGGCTTCACATGCCAGGTTGCAATTGTTGCATCTGCAACAGATTCAGGAAGTTGAGGAACTTTAATTTCAATCGCCATGGTCAATCTTCACCTATTTAATGGTTAGCGCGTCGTCGACAAGTTTTTGCTGTTGCTTGTTGTGCTCAGAAATATAACCCACCGCAGGTGCCGCTGAAGCGTCACGACCGGCATAGCTTAACTCGGCACCTTTCGGAATACTGGCACGGAAATGATGCTGGCTACTGTACCAAACACCTTGGTTTTGCGGCTCTTCCTGACACCAGACAAAATCCTTCACGTGCTTATAATCTTTCATAATGTCAGCAACTTGCTCAGCCGGGAACGGATAGAGTTGCTCAATACGAATAATAGCAACATCAGTTTGTTCCCGCTTGCGGCGTTCGGTTAGCAGGTCGAAATAAACCTTGCCTGAACATAACACCACTCGTTTTACTTTTTTCGGATCTAAATCATCAATTTCAGGAATTGCATTGAGGAATTCACCATCGGCTAATTCGCTCAAATCTGATACCGCCAACTGATGACGTAGCAATGATTTTGGCGTCAATACGATTAACGGCCGGCGTACCGGGCGTAACTGCTGACGACGAATCATATGAAACACCTGAGCTGGTGTAGTTGGTACACATACCGACCAGTTGTGGTCTGCAGATAGCTGCAAGAAGCGCTCAAGGCGTGCCGAGCTGTGCTCAGGACCCTGACCTTCATAACCATGCGGAAGTAACAGTGTGAGACCACACAAGCGGCCCCATTTTTGCTCACCGGAACTCAGGAATTGATCGATAACTACCTGCGCACCGTTAACGAAGTCACCAAACTGGGCTTCCCACATCACCAATGCTTTTGGTTCTGCCGTTGCGTAACCATACTCAAAGGCAACTACGGCGGCTTCAGACAATACGGAATCGTATATTTCGATTTGCGCTTGCCCTTCACGCACGTGGTTAACCGGCATGTAAGTAGAGCCGTCTTTCTGATTGTGCAATACCGCGTGACGGTGGAAGAAAGTACCACGCCCACTGTCTTGTCCGGTTAAGCGAATGGGATGACCGTCATCTACTAAGGTAGCGTACGCTAGTGTTTCTGCAAAACCCCAGTCGGCTTTTTTCTCGCCTTCGGCCATTTTTAGGCGTTCGTCATACGCCTTCTTCACCCGTGAGTTCAGCTTGTGATCTTTCGGATACTGGCAAATCGCTTTACCCAGCTTCTGGATTTGTTCCATGCTGATTTTGCTATCAAAAGCGACATCCCATTCATTACCAATGTATGGGCTCCAGTCAACCGAATGGGCTTTCATCGGTCGATATTCATCAACCACAATCTCGCCTTTATCAAGCTGATCGCGGTAGTCACTGACGAAGTTCTTCACTTCGTCGTCGTTTACAACGTTGCGTTCTGCTAAGCGCTTGGCATAAATTTCACGAGTGACCGGCTGCTTTTTCACTTTTGCATACATAACCGGTTGCGTGGCGCTTGGTTCATCAGCTTCGTTATGGCCGTGACGACGATAACAAACCAAATCAATCATCACATCACGCTTAAAGGTATTGCGGTAATCCAACGCTAACTGGGTTACAAATACAACCGCTTCAGGGTCATCGCCATTCACATGGAATATTGGCGCCTGCACCATTTTGGCAATATCAGTACAGTATTGGGTGGAACGCGCATCTTCGCGCTTAGAGGTAGTGAAACCAACCTGGTTATTAATAACAATACGAATAGAGCCGCCAACCTGATAGGCGCGGGTTTTCGACATGTTGAAGGTTTCTTGTACCACGCCCTGACCAGCAATAGCGGCGTCACCGTGAATGGTGATGGGCAGAACTTTGCTGCCGTCTTTGCAACCTAACCGATCCATCCGCGCACGTACCGAACCCATAACGACCGGATTCACAATTTCCAGGTGCGACGGGTTAAACGCCAAGGCTAAATGCACATCGCCGCCCGGAGTGGCGTAGTCTGACGAGAAGCCCATGTGATATTTAACGTCACCCGAACCTTTACTCTCACCATGTTTACCAGCGAACTCATCAAATAAGTCTTGCGGCTTCTTACCCAGTACGTTTACCAGCACGTTTAAACGGCCACGGTGGGCCATGCCGATAACCACTTCTTTCGCGCCCTTTTCGCCACAGCGGCTAATCAGTTCTTTTAATAGCGGTACCAGGCTGTCGCCACCTTCTAACGAGAAACGTTTCGCACCCGGGAATTTTGAACCCAGATATTTCTCCAGACCATCTGCGGCAACCAATTCTTTTAGAATTCGTTTGGCTTGATCCGCAGAGAACTCAGGGTTACCGAGTTGCCCTTCCAGACGCTGTTGAATCCAACGCTTCTCTTCAGTGGACACGATGTGCATGTATTCTGCACCAATCGAACCACAATAAATTTGCTCCAAAAGCTTGTGTATATCGCCCAGCTTCATAGTTTCTTTGCCAACGGCTAAAGAACCTACGTTAAATTCCTGGTCGTAATCACTTTTGCTAAGCTCGTGATATTCCAGCGATAAGTCCGGAACCTCAGCTTGTTTCCACAAATCGAGCGGATCAAGTTTGGCATGCTGATGACCACGGAAACGATACGCGTTGATCAACTGCAATACTTTTACTTGTTTCAGGTCGGGAGCGCCGGTAACTACGGTTCCCGCTTGCTTAAGCTTATTCTTAGCCAGCTCGCGGAATTCGTCGCGTATCACGCTGTGTTTGGTATCACGAGAACCTTGATCGGGAAGCTCGTCAAAGAACTTCCGCCACTCTTCTCCAACGGCTGTTGGATCATCAAGGTAAACTTCGAAAAGTTCCTCTATATATGCAGCATTACCACCAGCAAGGTGGGAGGATTCTAGCCAGGCTTGCATTACGCCGTCTTGCATCGCTGTTCCTTCACACTCGTTTATAAAAAAATAGCCATCCGAGCTGGATGGCTATTTCGATACAGCTCGGCCATAACTATAGCAAATCTAAGCAGTTTCGCTAAACTGCCCGATTCAATAGCATGGATTTGATGTGTCCAATAGCCTTCGTTGGGTTCAAGCCTTTCGGGCAAACACTTACACAGTTCATAATACCGTGACAACGGAATACGCTGAATGCGTCATCCAAATCATCCAGTCGTTCTTCAGTTGCTGTATCACGAGTATCGGCTAAGAAACGATAAGCGTGCAACAAGCCTGCCGGACCAATGAATTTATCCGGGTTCCACCAGAACGACGGGCATGATGTAGAACAACATGCACATAAAATACACTCGTATAAACCGTCCAGTTCTGCCCGTTCTTCAGGCGACTGCAAGCGTTCGCGTGCAGGTGGGTTCTTGTCATCATTGATTAAGTAAGGTTTTACTTTTTCGTATTGTTTGTAAAACTGGCTCATATCAACAATCAAGTCACGCACTACCGGCAAACCGGGTAGTGGACGAACCACAACATTTTTACCGCGTAACGCTGACAGCGGAGTAATACATGCCAGGCCATTTTTGCCGTTCATGTTCAAGCCGTCAGAACCACACACACCTTCCCGGCATGAGCGTCGGAACGCCAATGTTGGATCTTGTTCTTTCAACTTCAGTAATACATCAAGCACCATCATGTCGCGGCCTTCTTCAACCTCGAGCGTGTAGTCCTTCATGTATGGAGCATTATCTACATCCGGATTGTAACGATAAACTGATATCTTCAACTTCTTCATCGTTGCCACCTAACTTAGTAAGTCCGCGCTTTCGGCGGGAAAGCGTCACGCAATTTCGGTTGCATGTTTACGCTACGTTTTACAACTGAATCATCTGCTGGACGGAACACTGTGTGTGCCAACCAGTTCTCATCGTCACGATCCGGATAATCTGCACGGCTGTGTGCACCACGACTTTCGGTACGGAAGTTCGCTGAAACAGCTGTTGAATAGGCAGTTTCCATCAGGTTGTCCAGCTCCAGACATTCAATACGTTGGGTATTAAAGTCAGCACTGGTGTCATCCAGACGCGCATTATTCAAGCGCTCGCGAATTTCTTTCAGTTCTTTCAAACCTTCAGCCATAGCATCACCTTCACGGAATACCGAGAAGTTCAGCTGCATGCATTTCTGTAAATCTTTCTTCACCTGCACTGGATCTTCACCCTTCTGGGTTGAATTCCAACGGTTCATACGAGCCAGCGCCGCATCAACGTCGTCGGCAGATGCTTCACGCGCTTCGGTATTAGCCGCAAGTGCTTCACCTAAGTGCATGCCAGTAGCGCGACCAAATACCACTAAGTCGAGCAGTGAGTTACCGCCAAGACGGTTCGCACCGTGTACAGATACACAGGCGATTTCACCACAAGCAAACAAGCCCTGAATTGGTTTCACGTTACCGTTATCATCAACGCTTAAGGCTTGGCCATCAACGTTAGTCGGAATACCGCCCATCATGTAGTGACAGGTAGGAATAACTGGTATCGGTTCTTCGGCCGGGTCAACGTGAGCAAAGGTTTTCGCCAAATCACAAACACCCGGTAAACGACTTTCCAGCACGTCACGGCCCAGGTGGTCTAGTTTCAGTTTAAGGTGTGTACCCCATGGGCCTTCACAACCACGACCTTCACGAATTTCCGTCATCATTGAACGTGCAACCACGTCACGTGATGCTAAATCTTTCGCATTCGGTGCATAACGCTCCATAAAGCGCTCACCGTCTTTGTTCAACAGGTAGCCACCTTCACCGCGGCAACCTTCAGTTACCAGCGAGCCCGCACCGGCAATACCGGTTGGGTGGAACTGCCACATTTCCATGTCCTGCACTGGCACGCCAGCACGCAGCGCCATGCCAACACCGTCACCAGTGTTAATGTGCGCATTCGTAGTTGAGGCGTATATACGGCCCGCACCACCGGTTGCCAAAACCACAGCTTTGGCTTTGATGAAGAATACTTCACCAGTTTCAATGTTTAATGCCGTAGTACCTACAATGGCGCCGTCTTGGTTTTTAACTAAATCAAGCGCGTACCACTCCGACAATACGGTGGTTTTGTTCTTCACGTTTTGCTGATATAGCAAGTGCAGCATTGCGTGACCAGTACGGTCAGCAGCAGCTGCGGTACGGGCGGCTTGCTCGCCACCGAAAGACTTTGACTGACCACCGAATGGGCGTTGGTAAACTTTACCGTTTTCGAAACGAGAGAATGGCAGCCCCATGTTCTCAAGCTCTAAGATAGCTTCTGGGCCGGTTTTACACATGTATTCGATAGCGTCCTGGTCGCCGATATAATCGGAACCCTTAACGGTATCAAACATGTGCCATTCCCAATTGTCTTCATGCGCATTACCTAAGGCAACGGTAATACCACCTTGCGCAGACACTGTGTGTGAACGCGTTGGAAACACCTTTGACATCAGCGCGCAGCTCATGCCAGATTCAGAAATTTGTAGTGCAGCACGCATGCCTGCACCACCTGCGCCGATTACAACGGCATCAAATTCTAGAGTTTGTACGCTCACTTCAGACACCCTCCACAGGCCACACAATCAGCAAACCGGCTAACCAGTAAACGATAAGTGCAACGCTGACAATAAATTGGACTAAGGCACGTAGGCCGGTGTTCTTCACGTAATCTGTAATAACCTGCCAGATTCCGATCCAACCATGAATCAATACGGCGGTAAGCGCCAACATGGTGTAAATCTTCATACCCATAGTTGCGAATAAGTTGGTCCAAACGGCGTAAGTAATAGTGTCCACCGACACCATAAAGGCCACCAGGAAAATTGCGTAAGTAGCCAGAATAACGGCCGTTGCGCGCAATAAAACGTAGTCGTGCGTGCCGCTACGACCAAAAGTGGATGCCACCTTTACCATAACCATACTCCCGCTAACACTGACAGAATAATAGCGCCTACAAACACAGCGTTGGCGCTGAGATTGCCAGATTTAATTTCTTCCCAATAACCCATGTCCATAACTAGGTGGCGTATGCCTGCTAACAAGTGCAAACCAAGTGCACTCAAAATACCCCAAGCAATGAACTTAGCTACAAAGCCAGTCATTAGGTCTTTGATGAAACTAAAATCTGCTGCTGAATTCAGCGATAAAGCTAATGCCCACACCAGTAAACCAATAGCGACCAACATGATCACACCGGAAATACGATGCAAAATAGAAGCCTTAGCAGCGGAAGGAAAATGAATTGTTGTTAAATCAAGATTTACAGGTCTTTGTTTTTTCACGTTGTTTTGCCTTTATTAAAAGCATTGTAAACATGCTCAGGACAACAGATTCACCAATTAGCTTAAGCATGTGCCTTACACTACGGGAGAACCTACCTTCTTGCATCCCCTCATTGGGGACCCTGTTTAGATCGCTGCAAAGTATATCGGGCGATACAAAGAATTACAATGAATTCGCCGCCTGAATTCGCGATTTGTAAAGAATAACGGAATGAATCACTAACTAGATCAATAATTGAAATACAACGAAAAAAAACAATCCTACCTTGGTCGTATTTTGTAATTCAAATGACTCATTTATAACCTATACTCAGAATTGTATATGGATGCCAAAACTGCAATTTTTCTCTGTTATGATCTTTATTGATAATCCCGAGTAAAATTTAAACACCCGTTTGGTAAAATTGACAAGCGGGGGCTAAATCGAGTTAAATTAGCGTCCTTTTTTGTAATGAAGCAGCAACAACGAGGAGATTTCCTTATGGCTGATCGTAAAGCCACCCTGCAGATTGACGGCCAATCGATTGACCTTCCGGTCTTGTCTGGTACCGCCGGCTACGATGTTATTGACGTGCGCACTTTGGGCAAACATGGCTTCTTTACCTTCGATCCAGGCTTTTTAGCCACTGGATCATGTGAGTCGAAAATTACTTACATTGACGGTGAACAAGGTATTCTTCTGCACCGCGGTTATCCAATCGATCAGTTGGCTACCGAAGCGGATTATTTAGAAGTATGTTACATGCTGCTGCACGGCGAAGCGCCGACTGACGCAGAGTACACCAAGTTTAAAGATACCATTACTAAGCACACCATGGTGCATCAGGGTATTCATAACTTCTTTAACGGTTTCCGCCGCGATGCGCACCCAATGGCAATGCTGTGCGCAGTTACTGGCGCCTTATCATCGTTTTACCACGACGACTTAGATATTCACGACGAGAAGCAACGTCGTCGTAGCGCTTACCGCTTGATCGCTAAAATGCCAACTATTGCGGCTATGGCTTATAAATTCAGCATTGGTCAGCCATTTGTATATCCTCGCAACGAACTATCCTATTCAGAAAACTTCCTGAACATGATGTTCTCAGTGCCAGCAGAAGACTACAAACTGAATCCTATTATTGCTAAAGCAATGGATCGTATTTTCACGCTGCACGCGGATCACGAACAAAACGCTTCCACGTCAACAGTGCGCTTGGCTGGTTCTTCAGGTGCAAACCCGTATGCGTGTATCGCAGCTGGTGTAGCTTCTTTATGGGGCCCGGCCCACGGTGGCGCCAACGAAGCTTGCTTGCGCATGCTGAAAGAAATCGGTTCCGTAGACAACATTCCGAAGTACGTAGAAAAAGCCAAAGACAAGAACGATCCTTTCCGTCTGATGGGCTTTGGTCACCGGGTTTATAAAAACTTTGACCCACGCGCTACCGTTATGCGTGACACCTGTCACGAAGTACTGAACGATCTGAATGTTAATGATCCTTTGCTGGACGTAGCTATGGAGCTAGAGCGTATTGCTCTGGAAGACCCATACTTCGTTGAGAAAAAGCTATACCCGAACGTAGATTTCTACTCAGGTATTATTTTGAAAGCTATTGGTATTCCAACCAATATGTTTACCGTTATCTTTGCGCTGTCGCGCACGGTTGGCTGGGTTTCGCACTGGCACGAAATGATGAGCGAAAGTAACCAGAAAATCGGTCGCCCACGTCAATTATATACGGGTGCAGAAAAACGCGATTTCAAACCAATTAAGAAATAATGGTTAACAATTGCAGTAAAGGCGCCTTCAGGGCGCCTTTTTTATTGCTCATCAATAAGTTGGTAATTTTCACCACTAATTAGTGAAAAACTTCATACATAATTGCAACACCCGCCCCTGCAACGCTCTCGAATATATGTAAGCTATTGTTTTAAAAGCGAACTTACATTCTTTACAACTTGGCACACCGCCTGCAATAGCTTCTGTAGCAACATTAATTTAAGTAGTCATAACGGCTCCGGCCATTATACTCACTAGAAACGGAAGCAACCCAATGAATACACGTACCCTGTTAGCCTGGTCTTTTCTCATTAGCAGCACCGCCGCGCTAAGTGGCTGTAATCCGGCCGGCGCCAATGATAGTGAAGTAGCCGAAGCGGCTGCACCTGAACCGCGAGTGCCGGTGGCAACCACGGTAGCCGAACAAGCCAGTATTACCTCCAGTTACCGCACTACCGCAGTGTTAGAAGCACGCGAAGAGGCGGACGTAACCAGCAAGGTCAACGGTATTGTTGAAGAAATTCTGGTAGAAGAAGGCGATTACGTTGAAAAAGGCCAGGTGTTAGCGGTACTGCGCGATAACGAATACGCCATTCAAGCCGCGCAAACACAGGCAGAATTGCAAAGTATTCAACAAGAGCTGAAACGTATGAAGAATATGGCGGATCGCGAAATGATTAGCGCTGACGCTTACGACAAACTGCGCTACCAGGTGCAAATTGTGCAGGCTAAGCACGATATGGCGCAGTTAAACCTAAGCGAAACGCGCATTGTCGCACCCATTAACGGCCATATCGCGGTGCGTTATGTGAAAACCGGCAACATGGTGCAACAGTATCAGGCAAAAACCTTGTTCCATATTGTTGACCAGAATCGTTTACAAGGCATTGTTCATTTACCTGAGCACGAACTGCGTCACCTGCAAGTAGGCCAAACCGCAGCATTGAGTGTGAGCGCCTATCCACAGCAAGAATACACCGCTCGCGTTGAACGTATCAGCCCGGTAATAGACACCGCCTCAGGTACTTTCAAAGTAGTTCTGGAAGTGAATAACAGCGAAAACCAATTAAAATCCGGGATGTTCGCCCAGCTAAACTTGCATTACGCAACCCGTGACAAGGTGGTGGTGCTACCCCGCTATGCGGTGATTAGCTTAGATGGCTCACACCATGTGTTTGTGGTGAATAGCGAAGGTGTGGCGACAAAGCAAACCGTATTACTGGGCTTTGAAACTGACGAAAAGGTAGAAATAACCAAAGGCCTAAACGCTGGCGACGAAGTCATTACCACCGGTCAGAACAGCCTGAAGGACCAAGCGCTGGTAGAAGTTATTAAGCCAACAACGGGCGCTGATGTTGCAACTACGCTGGAAGGAAACGCTCCATGAGTATTGCCAGCCTCGCCGTAAAACGGCCTGTCACTATTGCAATGATCACGCTGGCAGTATTGTTATTTGGTATGGTGTCGCTATCGCGTTTACCTGTTACCTTACTGCCTGACTTATCCTATCCAACACTGACGATTAGAACTGATTATCTAGGCGCTGCTCCGGCTGAAGTAGAACAACTCGTTAGCAAACCTATTGAAGAATCCATTGGTACCGTAAAAGGCGTGCGCCGGGTTGAATCTATTTCCCGTGCCGGTCAGAGCGACGTGATGCTGGAGTTTGCCTGGGGCACCAACATGGACATGGCCAGTTTAGATGTTCGTGAAAAATTGGATTTGGTAGAACTACCACTGGATATTGAAAACCCTCTTATTTTGCGCTTTAACCCGGCGCTGGATCCGATTTTCCGGCTGGCACTGAAAACCGCCGACAATGATGTTTCAACAGCCAATCTAAAGCGCCTGCGTACCTACGCTGAAGAAGACTTAAAACGCCAACTCGAAAGCATCGACGGCGTCGCGTCAGTACGCTTGGGTGGTGGTTTAGAAGACGAAGTTCAGATTCTGGTGAACGAACAACGCTCTACCCAATTACAAATTCCCATGTCGCTAATTATTGAGCGGCTTCGTGCGGAGAATATAAATCTTTCCGGCGGCCGCATTGAAACCGAGCGCCATGAATATTTGGTGCGTACGCTAAATCAATTTGAAACACTAGACGATATACGCGCCATTTATATTGCCACTCGCAACGATTCTCACATTCAGTTAAGTGACATCGCTGAAATACGCGATGGTTATAAAGACCGTGACGCCATTACCCGGGTTGGCGGCGCTGAAGCGGTGGAGTTATCACTTTATAAGGAAGGTGACGCCAATACTGTAGCTGTTGCAAAAGCCATTCGTAGCAGTTTGCAGCAATTGCAACAGGCCAACTTGATTCCGGCCGAGTACACCCTGGCCGAAATATATGACCAATCGGTATTTATCAGCGCCGCCATTAGTGAAGTGCGCGATGCCGCCATATTTGGTGGTTTGTTGGCGATGGTTATTATTTATCTGTTCCTGCAACGCGTATGGCCAACCGTTATTATTTCCTTAGCTATCCCGGTTTCTATTATCGCTACCTTTAACTTGCTCTACAGCAACAACATCAGCTTAAACATGATGTCCTTAGGTGGTATTGCCCTAGCCGTTGGCATGCTGGTGGATAACGCGATTGTGGTACTAGAGAACATCGCCCGCCACCAACAGGATAAATCAGCCGATACCGCGGCCGTGCAAGGCACCAGCGAGGTTTCCGGTGCTATTACCGCCTCAACCCTAACCACTATGGCGGTGTTCTTTCCGCTGGTTTTTGTGGAAGGCATAGCCGGGCAATTATTCAGTGATCAGGCCCTAACCGTAACTTTCGCGTTGCTAGCCTCACTATTTGTGGCATTAACACTCATTCCAATGCTGGCAGCGCGGCAGAGTAAACCGCTAGACAGCACCGCCAGTGATCCGCTGATGCAACCGCAACCACCAAGAGATTTACCCTGGTGGCGGCTGGTTCTGGCATTCCCGGTTACCCTTATTTTTCGTTACATTCCCCTTGCCATAAGCGCTGTTATTCAACTGCTATGGCGTTTACTAAGTCGCGGATTTTTACTGCTAACTAAGCCTCTGTTGGCTGCATTTAACGCCTTCTACTTGATGGTTGAAAGCGCTTATACACGCCTACTTGCACTGTGTTTACGGCAGGCGCCACTTACCTTAGCAAGTATTCTACTGGTCGCAGTTGCCTGCTATAGCTTGTTACCACGGCTTCCAGTTGCCCTGCTTCCAGCTATGGCGCAAGGCGAGTTCTATGTCGAAGTTGAGTTAGCACCTGGTGCGGCCATTCACGAGACTGACGCGACGTTGCAAAGGCTAAGCGCAGCACTAGCAAACGAAAATTCAATCGAACGTTTTTACTCAGTAGCCGGCACCGGTAGCTTATTAAATGCGTCTCCGGCGCAAGGCGGTGATTACTGGGGTCGCTTGAACGTGGTAATGAAATCATCCGCAAGCCCTGCGACAGAAGCCCAGGTAATGGACCGACTGCGTGCAACAGCGGCTCGTTTACCCGGTGTTATGGTGAAATTCGGACGCCCCGAGCTATTCAACTTTACCAGTCCGCTGGTTATTGAACTCACGGGTTACAATCTGGCACTACTGCAACAAAGTGCGCAGCAAGTAGCTGATGCGTTAGCTACCACCTCCGAGCTAACCGACATTCGGGTAAACATGACCAATGGCCAACCGGAAATTGCCGTGCAATTTGATCACGCCCGGTTAGCCAAGTTAGGTTTAACCGCAGCGGATGTCAGCGAATTACTGGCCGCTAAAATTGGTGGCCGGGTGGCGACACAGTACAGCCTGGACGACCGTAAAATAGATGTACTGGTACGCAGCCAAATACAAGATCGTGATTCAGTAAGCGATTTACGCCAACTGGTGATTAACCCAGGTTCAGATCGTGAGTTACCACTGCATGCAGTGGCCAGCATTACCCAAATCACCGGACCCAGTGAAATTACCCGAATTGACCAGGAGCGCACCGCGCTGGTTGAAGCCAACATTGCGGTTGGTGACTTAGCTCAAGCGGTTGCAGCAGCAGAGGCGGTGCTGGCTGAGCAGCAGCTTCCGTTAGGCGTAACCGCCGTGGTGTCAGGGCAGAACGAAGAAATGGAACAATCATTCCGGTCACTGCAGTTTGCCTTATTGCTAGCCGTGTTCCTGGTTTATCTGGTGATGGCGTCGCAGTTCGAGTCGCTGTTGCATCCTTTCTTTATTCTATTCACGGTTCCGCTAGCCGGCGCTGGTTCGGTGCTGGGACTCGCCATTACCGGAACTAGCCTCAGCATTATCGTATTTATTGGCCTGATCATGCTGGCTGGTATTGTGGTTAACAACGCCATTGTTCTGGTTGATCGCATGAATCAACTGCGCGCGGAAGGGGTTGAACGCATAACGGCGGTGGCAACCGCTGCCCAACAGCGCTTACGACCTATTCTGATGACCATGATGACAACAGTGCTGGGCTTATTACCACTAGCGTTAGGCTTAGGCGAAGGCGCTGAAATACGCGCGCCTATGGCTATTAGTGTAATTTTCGGCTTGTTCTTTTCAACTGCGTTAACAC
Source organism: Idiomarina sp. (assembly GCA_040882145.1). Lineage (GTDB taxonomy): Bacteria > Pseudomonadota > Gammaproteobacteria > Enterobacterales > Alteromonadaceae > Pseudidiomarina. Next base: position 85,483 of record JBBEBU010000002.1, on the reverse strand, counting down.
TGCTATTTATTCCGGCGTTGTACACGCTGTTCGACCGTAAATCTTATGGAGTGCAGTCATGAGTGCAGCAGATTTTGGCGGTGTTATTGCGCGGGCAGCGTTACGTCGCCCGGTTACCACCTGTATGGTGTTTCTCTCACTGGTATTGCTGGGGCTTATTGCCAGTCGCCTACTCCCTCTGGAAAAATTTCCGGGTATAGAAATTCCCGAAATTATGGTGCAAGTGCCCTACCCCAACTCAACCCCAGCTGAGGTTGAGCGCCTGATAACGCGCCCCATTGAAGAGGCTCTAGCCACTCTGCCTGGCATTAAACGCATGAACTCGGTTTCTAACGAAAATATGAGTCAAGTGTTTTTGCAGTTAGCATGGGAATCAGACATCAACGGCAAAAGTATTGAAGCGCGTGAGAAAATTGATACGGTTCGCCACCTGCTGCCCGATGATGTTGAGCGCGTACTGGTGTATCAGTTCAATACCAGCGACATGCCTATTTTTCAGTTGCGTATTTCCAGCCAACGCGATCTCAGCAATGCCTATGAACTGCTTGATCGCAACCTAAAACGCCCGGTTGAGCGAGTTCCGGGCGTGTCCAAAGTTAACCTGTATGGCATTGAACCCCAGCAGATTATGATTCGCCTTAGTAGCGAACGCCTACTGGCACTTAATCTTGACCAGCAAACCGTTGTAAACCGATTACGTGAGAGTAACTTCGCCTTAACCGCAGGTCATATTGAAGCACCACATGGACGTATTCTGGTAAACCCTATTGGTGAGTTTCAAAATCTGGGGGAAATCCGCAATCTGTTAATCACTGATCAAGTAAAATTGAGCGACCTTGCCACGGTTCAACGGGAAATGCCGCGTCGTTCTGAAGGCCGTCATCTGGACCGGAAATACGCCATCGGGATGGAAGTATTCAAAGAGTCTAACGCTAACTTAGTGGAAGTGTCACGGGCAGTTATGGGCGTCATTGACGAAGTGCGAGACGATCCGCAATTTAACGGTATTAACTTATACGTTATGGATGACACGGCGGATGGTGTTACGACCTCGCTGAGCGACTTACTGGATGCCGGTTTAATAGGTGCGGTACTGTCTTTTATTGTGTTGTTCTTATTCTTACGCAATCTTACCACCACCTTTATTGTGGTGTTATCGGTGCCAATTTCTATCGCCATCGCCTTAGGTGGCATGTACTTCTTCGGCTATAGCCTGAATATTCTGTCGTTAATGGGCTTAATGCTGGCCGTTGGTATGTTAGTCGACAATGCAGTGGTTGTGACCGAAAGCATTCAGCACGAAGCGGAAACCACCGAGCCAGGTGAAGCCTCTACGGTACGTGGCGTTGGTAAAGTAGCTTTGGCGGTGATTGCCGGCACCCTAACTACCGCCATTGTATTCCTACCCAACATTATTGGTGAGAAAATTGACGTGACCGTGTTTTTAGAGCACGTGGCTATTTCAATTTGTTTCTCACTAGCGGCGAGCTTATTAATTTCCCAAACCTTGATACCGCTATTATTGTCGCGCTTCAGCCATCGATTAAAAGTGAAAAAATCTACCAAACCGCCAAAGCTGCAACATTACTATCAGACATCGCTAAGCTGGACTCAGGATCATCCGCGCTGGACAGGTCTGTTCGCGCTGCTGATTTTGGCAAGTACCTTTATTCCCATGAGTTTGGTCAGTGGTGACAGCGAGCAAGGCTCGTTTAATAATCAAATATTCATTAACTACAACATTAAAACCCAATACAAACTGGCCGAAGTTGAGGCTGAAGTTGACCGGATGGAAGCTTACTTGTACGACAACAAAGAAAGCTTTCACATTGAGCAGGTTTACAGCTACTACACGCCTGGCCATGCCATGACTACGGTAATTCTAAAGGACAAGTACGACGAAAAAATCAGCTCTATCATGGAACGGATCCGCGCCGGTTTCCCGACTATGTTGCGCAGTGAACCTGGGTTTGGCTGGGGCAACGGCGGTGGTGGCGGTGTTCGCGTTACCTTAAGCGGCAACTCGACTGACGTATTGCAAAGTTTGGCAAGCCAAATCACGCCGTTACTAAGCTCTATTGAGGGCCTTACTGACGTGCGTTCCGAACAGGAAGAAGGTAAATACGAACTGCAAATTAATATTAACCGTGAACGCGTGCACCGCTTAGGGTTAACTACCGCAGACGTTGCAACAACGGTTTCAACCGCCCTGCGAGGCGAGCGTTTGCGTTCGTTTCGGGCTGACCCTAACGGTGAAATACCAATTCGGGTAGCCTTCGACGAAGAGTTGGAATTTTCATTAGCAAAACTAAAAGAGCTGCCAGTGGCGCGTCAGGGCAACGAAATACTTCCCCTAAGCGCGGTAGCGACTATTACCCAAGTGCCGCAGTTAGGCGAAATACGTCGCTATGATCGCCGAACTGCATTGAATATCGGTGCGAATCTGGACGAACTACCGCTAAATGAAGCGCGTGACCGTATCACCGAAAAAATGGCACAACTAGAGCTACCAAGTGGCTATGAGTGGAGCTTAGACGGCAGTTTCCGCCGTCAGCAGGAAGCTGAGAACGTGATGCTAACTAATATGATTCTTGCCATTTGCATGATTTATATTGTGATGGCTGCACTGTTCGAGTCGGTACTTTTGCCAACCGCTGTTATCACTTCACTGGTGCTGTCTATTGTTGGCGTATTCTGGGCGCTGTTAGTGACCGGACAATCCATTACCGTCATGGCCATGATTGGCATTCTAATCCTGATGGGAATAGTGGTGAACAACGGTATAGTGCTGGTAGACAGGATAAATCAGTTACTAGGGGAAGGTGCAACCATTCGATCTGCGGTTATTGATGGCTGTGTAAGCCGTTTGCGGCCGGTTATTATGACCGTAGCCACCACAGTGCTAGGTTTGATCCCACTGGCTATGGGCACCACGCAAATTGGTGGCGACGGCCCTCCGTATGCCCCGATGGCGATTGCCATTATTGGTGGCTTGCTGTTCTCAACCGTCACCAGTTTGTACTTAGTACCCTTCGCTTACGTTCGCTTGCTGGTTTGGCGTCATCGCTTTCGGTTATTGAGAGCGGATTCAGGCAAGGCTGTAGAGCGAGTGATTAAACCGGTTGGCGAATCTTAAGTCAGCTGAAGCAACTGGCGGTTAACCCGCCAGTTGTTGTGCTCGCGCTAAGTCTTCCGGGGTGTCGATACCCGCTGGTGGATTAAAAATAGCTTCTGCCACATGAATTCGTTCACCGTGCCAAAGTACCCGTAATTGCTCCAGTGATTCAATTTTCTCTAACGGACTTGCATCCCAACTGGCATAACGCAACACAAAGCCCGCACGATAAGCATAAATACCCACGTGACGAAAATAAACACCCTCAATTAAGTCCTGTTCGTCGGCATTATTAAACTGGTCGCGACTGTATGGAATAGGCGCGCGACTAAAATACAGTGCATAGCCGTTGGCATCGGCGACTACTTTTACCGTGTTCGGATTAAAAACTTCATCACGATTAGCCAAAGGTACAGCCAGAGTTGCCATAGGCGCCTGACGTTGATTAGCCAAGTTGTCGGCTACCTGACGAATAATTTCTGGTGGAATAAAGGGTTCATCACCCTGTACGTTCACCACGACCTCGTTTTCTGCTAAGGCTAAATATTCAATCACTTCAGCCAGCCGCTCGGTACCCGACTCGTGTGTTGGTGACGTCAGCATGGCACGACCACCAAAGCCTTCCACCATGTTTAGAATTCGTTCGTCATCGGTTGCAACTATCACTTCTGCTGCACCACTGGCTTGAGCGCGTTCGTAAACGTGCTGAATCATCGGCTTACCGGCAATATCTGCCAGCGGTTTACCAGGTAACCGGGTCGATGCATAACGTGCAGGAATAACCACAGTAAAACTCATGAGGGTAACTTCTCCAGCTCTTCGTTTGTCAGTTCACGTGCTTCATTCACCAGCAGCACCGGAATGTCGTCGCGTACCGAAAAAGCCAATTTATCACCGCGACAAATAAGTTCTTGCTGCTCGGCACTCCATACCAGTCGCCCTTTACAAAGGGGGCAAGCCAGTAACGCTAAGGTTTTCTTATCAAGAGTCATGGGTTACGCCTTTTAATTTCAATTCCAGCTGCTGCCAGAAAGCGTCTGGCAACCGTGCATTGATTGCTAAATAATACCAATGCCGCTGTGCAAACGCACGGCACTTTCCTGCATCTTTTTCGGTCATTAACAACGGCCGTTGTCGGTTAAAAGACTGAAAATCTGAGGGTACGAAAGCATGATGATCGGCAAAACTGGCGGTTTCTGCCAGCTCAATTTGTTGCTCCAGCAAGGTGTTAAAAAAGCGCTGCGGGTGGCCAATAGCCGCAACAGCAGTAACCGGCTCACCGTCGGGCTTATCAATTTTCTGGCCGTCGCTCACCCGATGCCAGGAGCGTGCTTCGGTACTGATGGAATGGGTTTTACTAAACGCCTCTATGGCACTAGCCTGAGGGCCATCCGGCTGACCATTTAACAACACAAAATCGGCTTTTGTTAGTCGCTTTAGCGGCTCGCGTAAGGGCCCACAAGGTAATCGCCAGCCATTGCCCACGCCCCGCTTACCGTCTACCACAATCAGTTCAATATCACGCTGCAGGGCATAATGCTGCAAGCCATCATCGCTAATCAGTACGTTCACATCCGGAAAGTCACGCAACAATTGCTGCGCTGCCTGCGCCCGATTCGGATCGGCAATCACCGGAACACCGCTGCGCTGCGCTAGCAATAGCGGCTCATCGCCACATTCAGCGGCCGTACTCGTGGCTTTCACCGCTAACGGAAACGGGCCTTGCCCACCATAACCACGGGTAACAATTCCAGGCTTCCAGCCGTGTTGTTGCAACCACTCCACCAACGCCAACACAACCGGCGTTTTACCAGTACCGCCTACGCTGATATTACCTACCACTAATACTGGCACTGGTGCTTTGTAAGCACGTTTTAAGTGCCAGTGAAACGCCAGTCGCCGCGCCGCGGTTACCACACTGAACAGCACGCTTAGCGGCACCAGTAAATAAAGTAGCGGATGTAAATACGGCCGATACCACGCTGACTCAATCCAGCGCATTAGTGGTTGCCGCTAAACTGCAGATTATAAAGCTGGTGGTAAGCACCTTCGCTTTCCAGCAATTGTTGATGGCTGCCACGTTCCAGAATAGAACCATCTTCCAGTACCAAAATTTCGTCGGCGTTTTCGATAGTCGACAAACGATGTGCAATAACGATTGAGGTGCGGTCTCGTTGTAACGCACTGAGCGCGTTCTGAATATGTCGCTCGGACTCGGTATCCAGTGCCGACGTGGCTTCATCCAGAATAAGAATGGGTGCATCACGCAATAAGGCTCGCGCAATGGCAATTCGTTGGCGCTGACCACCAGATAACATCACACCATTTTCGCCAACGGTGGTATCCAGACCATTCGGTAAGTCGTCAGTAAACTCGGTGACATAAGCTTGTTCTGCCGCCGCCTTAATTTGTTCCGGCGTAACGCTGCCCATGGCGCCATAAGCAATGTTATTGGCGATGCTTTCGTTAAACAGAGTTACATGCTGAGAAACCACGGCTAACTGCCGCCGCAAACATTTCAACTCGTAGTCTTGTATGTCAACACCATCAAGCAAAATCTTGCCACGTTCAACATCGTAAAAACGCGTCAGCAAATTAGAAATAGTCGATTTGCCGCTGCCCGAGCGGCCTACTAAGGCCAAAATTTTACCCGGCTCGACCGAAAAGCTAACCTCGTGCAAAGCGGGCGCATCGGTTTCATTATAAGTAAAGCTTACATTTTCAAATTCGATACGACCTTTCGCACGTGCGATTCGATGTTCGCCCTTGTCAATTTCCGGACGTTCATCCAACACTTCGAATACGCTCTGGGCTGCCGCAATACCGCGTTGAAAGTCACTGTTTACGTTGGTTAACTGTTTTAGTGGCCGTAGTAACATCATCATGGCGGCTAACAATGCCGCAAAAGCACCACCGGAGAGCTCTTCCAACATATCCGGAAAGCTTAAAATAAAGAGCACCATGGCCAGGCTTAACGACGCAATAAACTGAATAACAGAAGTACTTAAGGTACGCGCAATAACCAACTTCATATTTTGGTTGCGGGTAACGTTGTTTACTTCCTTGAAGCTATCGGCTTCGCGCTCCTGCCCTTCGTACATCACTACTACTTTATGCCCGTTCAGCATTTGTTCAGCGGTAGTAGTCACGTTACCCATTGCAGTTTGAATTCGGTTTGACACCTGGCGAAAGCGTTTGGACACCACTGCCACAACTTTTGCTACCAGCGGCCCAACAATCAAAAACACCAGCGACAGTTGCCAGCTGTGATAAAACATAATGGTTAGCAGGCCAATAACGAAAGCGCCTTCACGAATCAAAATAAGAATGGCGCGGCTACTGGCTTCTGCTATTTGCTGTGTGGTGTAGGTGATTTTGGAAATTAAATCACCCGTTGAATGCTGATCATGAAAGGAAACCGGCAATTGCATCATGTGCTCGAACAACTGCTGGCGCAGCCGCGTTACCACTTTGAATCCAACCCAGCTTAAGAAGTAGCTGGAAACAAAGTTAAAAATACCGCGCACAATAAAAATAACGGGCACAAATAGCGCGCCTATCATCAGAATACGACTGTTCTGATCGGTTAAACCGTCATCAATCAGCGTCTGTATTTGCGATAAAAAGAAGCTATCAACGGCCGCGTAGCCAATCATGCCAATTATCGACAGAATAAAGGCGCCCCGATACGGCTTTATGTATTTCATTAGGCGCCGTAAGGTTTGTTTTCTTTGCAGTTCTAAGTCCATGTCCAAACTATCATAAGAAATAATAAGTCCATTCTAACCGTTTTATTTAGGCGCTGGCTAGTAATTGGCGTCGTACCAACGACCGTTTTGTGCAGCTTTGGGCTGCTGTAACCACCAGCGAAGCCCATCACTAACCACTTGCAACTGGCCTCCCAGCGCCGTATCCGCGGTGATGATACCCAGTTTTTGGTAGCGCTGGGACACGTCCGGATGCGGAAACCCATAGCGGTTTTGCACGGCACGACTAACAATGGCCAGGCTCGGGCTTACCGACTGCAGAAACACTTCGGTGCTTGAGGTGCGGCTGCCATGATGTGGAATAAGCAGTATATCCGCATTTAGCTTTGCCCCGTGGCGTCCCACTAAAGTCGCTTCCGCGCGGCGCTCGGCGTCGCCGGGTAACAGTATTTGTAAGTGTTTGTACTGCACCAGTAAAACACAGGAGTCATTATTTTTGTCGTGCGCGGTTGCACCTTGTGGATGTAATACCTGCCAACTCACGTCTTGCCAGCGCCCCTGCATCCCGGCAATACAAGGTTTACCACCAGCACCTAGCCACTCCAACTGCGGGAACGCTCGTTGCAAAGCCGCCTGCCCACCCGCATGATCCGCGTCAGTATGGCTTACCACAGCGAAGTCAGGACGCAGTTGTCGGTGTCGTAGCAGCGGTATAATAACTCGTTCAGCACTACTAAAATCAGGCCCATAGCTTAACCCGGTATCTATCAGCAACGCTCGCCCACGGCGTTCAATAACGACTGCGGTTCCCTGACCAACGTCCAGTGTGTGCATAATGAATAACTGGCTACGGCTTAGTGCCAGCCATAACCACACCACTATACTGATAGCCACCACTCCCACAGCCAAACCAGTACGTTGGTGGTATCGCAACGGCAGTAAATAGCAACTGACAGCAGCACCGCCCCACAATAACCACCAACTGTGATCGGTATTCAACCACTGCCACCCTTGCTCAGTGAGCTCTCGCAGGGCTGGCCAACTCAGTTGCAGTGCAGACGCGGCCGCCTGCCATAACCACTGGCCAAGCTCATCAACGCCAACACCGACGGCAGCAACGCCAAGCAAACTTAACGGCAATACCCAAAAGCTAAACACCGGCACCATAATTAAATTCGTCACCGGCGCGGCCACAGCGACACCCTGAAACAGCCACAGAGTAATTGGCAGCATACACAAAGTTAACCACAGTTCTAGCCGCCACAACGACCTTAACCATGCCAGCCGGCCCTGCGCTGGCAACCAGCGCCAATTCATTACCACAATGGCTGCCACCGCAGTTACCGACAACCAGAACCCGGCATCTAACCAGGCTAAAGGATCTACCAGCAATACTAGCATTACCGCTCGGAGCAAGGTTCGAGCTGGTGTTACCCGCCATTGAAAGCTACGTTGTAGCGCTACCACCAACCACATCACCAAAGCCCGCACTGTCGATATGGCAAAACCGCTCAGCCAGGCATAACCAAACGCCATGAACCAACCTACCCACATGGCTTCTAGCCAATAGCTTCGCCCTTCCCGGCGGTTGCGGGAGCGGGCAGCAATGGCAGTTCTCAATAGATACCAAACATACGCAGTGCTACCACCAACCAAAGTCAGGTGCAGGCCAGAAATGGCGATTAAATGCGCCAAGCCGGTATCACGATATACCTGTTGCTGGTCGCTGGTTAACCATTGCCGCTGCCCCAAAGTAATGGCCGCCAACACGCCACTGAATGGAATTTCGCTACGGAAATTTGCGAGTTTGTTCCACAACTGCTGACGCACAGAACTCGCCCCTTCTAGTCGACGCCCATAGTGAATAGTGGCGAGAGCGCGGATCTTGTGCCTTACTAGATAACGATGGTAGCTACTGCTACCCTCATTGCGTAAACCTTGCGGGGGCTTTAAACGAACCAGAAAGCGCCAACGTTCACCAAGTTTGGGCTGGGCATTATTTGAGGGGTTATACCAGTGCAGTAAAATGCGCGGCGGCAGCGATAGGTGTTGATAATTCAGCCGATTAAGTCGCCCGGTAAGTTGCCAACGCGGTAATGCTCCGCTTTGCAACTCAGGCAAACCGTCAATGGTAATTTCAACAGTTTGAGTGCGATACCAGTTATCGGCTGTTAAATCTTTGTAAAACGCAAGATAAGCGTTGCCAGCACCCCAACAAATACCGCAAAATATGCCCCCCATAAGAATACATGTGGATTGTAGGTAAGTGCCACGGGCATGGCGATAGCTTGCTGTAAAAGCAGCCAACAGCAAGACTAATGTCGCATAACCAAGCCATTGCCAGAGTGGCATGAGCTTGGTAAAACCGGTACTTAACAAAATACCGGTCAGCATCCCGAACAACCACCGATCCATAGCTGTTGTACCTAATGAGTAGAGGTTACATGCCAAGGAAATTTATTCGCAGCATTATGCCGAGTCACGCCAAGATTCGGGATAGCCGCAGCTTGAAAATGTTTGGCAAGTTATTGCACGATGCTAATTTATGGCATCTAAATCGTCGGTCAGCTTCCGGCGCATTTGCGGCAGGGTTATTCTGCGCCTTTATTCCGGTGCCCTTTCAAATGTTCCTAGCGGCAGCAGCCGCTATTATATTCCGGGTGAATTTACCCTTATCTGTTAGTTTGGTTTGGGTTTCTAATCCAATCACCATGCCACCGCTGTTTTATATTTGCTATCAGGTGGGTGCCTGGATGATTGGTGAAACACCACAGCCCTTTGCCTTTGAATTGTCCTGGGAGTGGTTATTCGACAGTATTGCCACCATAGGGCCGGCGTTTTTGCTGGGCTGCTTCGTGTTAGGCCTTATTGCCAGCAGCCTTGGCTATATCGTTATTCGCATTTTATGGCGAATTTCTGTAGTGCGTGAATGGCAAGCACGTAAATTTAAGTTTCGCAAAAAACCTTAATGGTTATGCAGCGCATGCGCAGGTGACACTTGCGCGGCTCGCCAAGCTGGATACAAAGTTGCCACTATGCTCATTATCAGCGCAACACAAGCAACTAACACAACGTCACCAACGGCTAATAACGTTGGCACCTGGTCAACAAAATACACATCGCCGGAAAGCACAGTACTGCCCGTCATTTGCTCAATAAAATGAATAAGTTTAGGCAGTGAAAGTGCCAACACAACACCCCCAAGAATACCTAGTAAAGTACCACTAATACCGCTTTGCAGGCCTTGCCAAACGAATACCCTGAGTAGGGCTGACTGACGCATACCCATGGTTTTGAGAATGGCTATTTGCGCCATTTTTTCTTGTACCGTCATAATTAGCGTAGACACTATATTGAAGCAGGCAACCGCCATAACTAATACTAAAATCAGGTACATAACAACCCGCACTAGCTGAATATCGCGATACAAGTGCCCTTGTGAACGGACCCAGTGATCGATGTACACGTATTCATCCAGTTGATTGCCCAGTTCCATAGCCAACCGCGGTGCTGCGTATATATCTGTTAATTGAACCTGTAACGAGGTTACGCCCTCACCCAGCCCCATGAGCTGTTGCGCGGTATTCAGCCCAACGAATGCCTGGCGATAATCAAGCTCACCGCCGAATTCAAAGGTGCCTACTACTTTGAGTTGATGCCGCTTGGGTTCGCGAAAATCCTGACCACTGGCAATTAAAACCTGCAACTGGTCACCTTCAGATAGCTGTAATTGCCGGGCCAGCCCCGCGCCTAGCACTACGCCAGCGGAGGTTTGCTGCAAGGCCTGCCAGGTTGACGCCGGCATAAACTCAGCTATGGCATGCTGCTGACTCATTGCCTTGTCGTTTACCGCAATGCCTGTTAGCTGCATCCCTTTAAATTCGGTGCCTTGTTGCACCATGGCCTGAGTGCTTATAACAGCTTGGGCGGACCCTACGCCAGGTTGTGAGCGCAGTTGCTGCAAAGCACCACTGGCAGATTGAAAACTGCCTTGTACCGCCGTGTATTCAATATGCGGCACAAGCTTCAGGAACCGTGTTTCCAGTACTTGTTGAAAACCATTCATAACCGCCAGGCCAGTAATTAATACTGCACAGCCGAGAGCTATACCCAGGGTTGACGAAGCTGAAATAAAAGACAGGAATCCATTTTTTCCATGGTTTCGACGAAACCGCCGCGCCAGCAGCCAGGTAAGGTTAGCCATGCTAAGCAGACTCCCCCGCCACCAGCCGACCTTGCTGTAAGCGCAAACTACGATGCAATCGCTCTGCCAGGGTCTGATCGTGGGTAACAATTAAGAACGCAGTACCTAACCGTTGATTCAAGCTCCGCATCAACTCATAAATGCCTTGTGCCGTTTCATCATCAAGATTACCGGTAGGCTCGTCTGCCAAAACCAGCGCAGGATCGGTAACCAGCGCCCGGGCTATGGCTACGCGTTGACGTTCGCCACCGGATAACTCTGACGGAAGGTGTAACGCCCGCGCGCTCAACCCCACCAACTTTAATATTTCAGCCGCCTTTTGCTCTGCCTGACGAGCATTTAAGCCACCAATTAACAGCGGCATCGCCACGTTTTCCAATGCGTTAAATTCAGGTAATAGGTGATGAAACTGATACACAAAGCCAAGCTGCTGGTTACGCCAGTCGGCTAACTGATTGGCTGACCATGACAAAATATCGATACCTTGAAAATGCACGGTGCCGGCGCTTGGCTTGTCCAAGCCACCGAGCAGATGCAATAAGGTACTTTTACCTGACCCGGAGGTTCCTACAACCGCCAGCATTTCACCCGCCTTGATGGTAATTTCAACATTATCGAGCACCCGCAACTGGTGATCACCATCGCGGTAATCCTTACTCAGTTTCGTACAGGCCAGTAAAACATCAGTCATAACGTAACGCCTCTGAAGGTTGCGTTCGTGCCGCCCGTGCGGCTGGGTATAAAGTTGCCAGTAACGCTAGTAAAATAGCGCTTAGCACAATGATACTAATTTGCATGGGTTGCATGAGCACCGGTAGCCCCTGGCCACTAATCATGGTCAGATCCACTCCAACTGCAGTAACAATTTCATTCAAATAGGTAGCCACCAACAGCCCGCCAACTAAGCCCAACACTGCGCCAACCACCCCGTTAAATAACCCCTGCACCACGAAAATACGGTAAATGACGCTATCGCGGGTGCCCATGGTTTGCAGTATCGCGATATCACGCCGTTTATCCTGAATAACCAACATAAGTCCGGACACAATATTGAACGCAGCGACAGCTATAACCAACGCCAGCATCATCCACATCATGCGTTTTTCCATGGCAACTGCCGTAAACAGCTGACCATAACGGCTGCGCCAATCGGTGACTTGCAAGTTCGCTCTTGCCGCGCTTGGCGCCAGGTGTTGCTGCAACTGCTGGCCAACGTCTGCTGCCAGGAACGGGTCATCGAAATAGAACCTTAACCCGCTTACCGCATTTTTATCCAGCCTCAATAAACGTGCGAGATCGACGCCATTGACCACCACCATCTGGCTATCAACTTCCGATTCCATCTCAAACAGCCCCAACACTTCAAAACGGCGCTGAGCGGGCATTAGTCCAAGCGGGGTAAATACACCGCCAGCGGCGGCCAGCAGACGAATCTTATCGCCGGGGACAATGCCAAGGTCATAAGCCAGCGAGCGGCCAATAAAAACACCGTAATCGCCAGCTACTAAAGAGGTTAAACGACCAGTGACAATATGCTCTTCCAGCCGCATGCTGCTGTCAGCTCGGTCAGGATAATAGCCCTGCACGGCCACCGGCTTGATTTGGCTACCGCTTTGCACAACCCCCTGAGTAAGCACATAAGGTTCCACAGCAACCACGCCCTCATAGTCAGGAATACTCTCGGCAAGTTGTTGCCAATCAGTAAGGCCAGTTGCGACCGAGGTGGACACCGTCAACTGCGGCACCACGCCCAAAATGCGTTTCTTCAATTCATGTTCAAAACCATTCATGACCGAGGTAACCACAATTAGAGCCATCACGCCCAGAGCGATGCCAGCTAAAGCAAAGCGGTTGATGAAGCCGGTAAATGCGCTTCCTTTGCGGCTGCGGCTATAGCGTAAGCCAATAAACAGCGCCAGCGGCTGAAACATAGCTGTTTCCCTTTCAGTGTGCGTTAATCTGAGATCTTGGTAGTTGCTTATTCAGCGTTAGCAAGGATAATGACCTAAACGCGGGGTGGCAACCAGAAGGAATTCCAATGAGCACATCCATTCAATCGGAACTAGCGCATGAATATGCCCAGTATTTTTCGGTTCAGCAAGCCTTTTCCGTAAACCTGAAGCCGTTGACAGAAAACCAGAAAGTACCTGAAGAAGGTGATTTCGTCGCTGAAATTCCGGATTTGTTTAAACTGGCCAGCGACATGCTAATAGTTGATCAGGCTCAGTTACGCGACCTCAATATGAGCGAACGCAGCGCCAAACTGATTGCGCAAATACTGGCTCAGCAGTCCTCCCGTATTAGTATGATTCTAACCTACATGCTGCGTCAGGAAGACCACCCAGAGCACCGTCAACAAGGCCTGGCCTACAGTGGTGGTGGCTTCGTCACCCAATGCACGACTAAGCTGGCAATTGGCGAATATGTTCAAGTAAAATTGTTTCTACCTGACGACTACGCGGCCATTTTTGCCTACGGGCAAGTGCTTGAAGCCACTGATGCTGAGCAACCTGAATACACCATCGCCTTTGTACGATTGCGCGAAGAAGATCAGGAATTACTGGTACGCGCTAGCCTGCATTCGCAGGCACGCCAGCTAAAACAACGGTCGGCCGAACGCCAACAATTAAAATCATCCGCTTCTGACGAGACGATAACGAAAGAATGAGTTTAGCTTCTGTACTGCAGCCGCCGCTGCCCGCAACCAAAAGTAAAGACGTAACCTGGCAGAACTTACACGGCAGCAGTGCTGCGCTGGCACTAGCAGAGGTTATTAAACAACATCCTCACCTGGTACTGATTGTAACGCCGGATGCTCCCCAGGCGCACCGCCTTGAACATGAAATTCGTTATTTCTGCCCGGACTATCGTGACCACATTATGGTGTTCCCGGATTGGGAAACCCTACCTTACGATAACTTTTCGCCACATCAGGACATTATTTCCGAACGCTTGAGCGTACTGGCTAAGTTACCGCAAACCCAACGCGGCGCATTAATTGTGTCGCTAAACACACTTCTACACCGGATTGCGCCAACTGACTACATCAGCGGTCAGGCACTGCAATTAAGTGCCGGCCAGCAACTGGATATACATGCGCTAAGAACCCGGCTGGAACGCGCTGGCTATCGTGCCGTAAATCAGGTTATGGAACACGGCGAATTCTGTGCCCGCGGATCCTTGCTGGATGTCTTCCCTATGGGCAGCGTTAGCCCATTCCGAATTGATTTTTTCGACACCGATATTGATAGCATCCGCACCTTCGATCCAGATACACAGTTGTCTGCCGATCCAATTCCGGAAATTAACCTGTTACCGGCACATGAATTTCCCACCACGCCAACGGCTATTGAAGGCTTCCGCGCTCGTTTTCGCGAGCAATTTGATGCCCCCTCGGCGCGTGAGTCTATTTATCAGCAGGTATCACAAGGCGAATTTCCGGGTGGTATTGAGTATTATCTACCGCTGTTTTTTGAACATACAGCAACCCTATTCGACTACCTGCCAGAAGACGCTCTATTGGTTACTTTCGGTAACCTGCAAGGCAGTCTGGAACAGCTCTGGCATGACATTGATTATCGCTATGAGCAACGTCGCTACGACACCCAGCGGCCACTGTTAACACCACGCCAGCTGTTTCTTTCAGCAGACGACGTTCATGCTGGCTTTAAAAACTATGCCCGCATTCGTGCTTTGGTGCCGGCCACCGCAGCACAGCCCGGTAAAAAAGAATTCGCTACCGAAACTATGGCAGACATAGCCGTAGAACATCAGCATAAAGAACCCCTGAAGAAGTTACGCCAGCGCATTGAGCAAGCCCACACTCAGCAAGAACGCGTTTTGTTCTCAGTAGAGTCTGCCGGTCGCCGCGAAACGCTGCTGGATATGCTTAAAAAAATTAAGCTGGTACCTCCTTTCTTTACTGAGTTTAGCGATTTCTTAGTTAGTGATACCCCGGTAGGGATTACTGTAAGCGATGTTGTTAACTCCTTTGTCAGCGAACAGCCAAAACTTGCCTTTATTACCGAGACCGAACTGCTTGGCAACCGAATTAGTCAGCGTCGCCGCCGCGACCAAAAAAGTAGCCTTAGTGCCGACAGCATGGTGCGCAATTTGGCGGAACTGCGGGTCGGTCAGCCAGTGGTTCATATTGAGCATGGCGTTGGCCGGTATCAGGGCCTGCAAACTCTGGAAACCGGTGGTTTAACGACTGAATTTGTAACTATTGAATATGCCAACGCCAGCAAACTTTATGTGCCGGTAGCCTCACTACATGTATTAAGCCGGTACAGTGGCGGTGAAGAAAGCAGCGCGCCCCTGCATAAGCTAGGCAGTGATCAGTGGGAAAAAGCCCGTAAACGAGCCGCTGAAAAGGTTCGCGATGTCGCCGCCGAACTGCTGGACGTTTACGCCCAACGCGAAGCCAAGCCAGGCTATAACTTTAAGTTGGACAACGACGACTACGCGCGTTTCGCCGGCAGCTTTCCGTTTGAAGAAACCGACGATCAGTTACAAGCCATTAGCGCTGTATTACAAGACATGCAAGAACCGCGTGCTATGGATCGCCTGGTGTGTGGTGATGTTGGCTTTGGTAAAACCGAAGTCGCCATGCGCGCCGCTTTTGTGGCGGTAAACGACAACAAACAAGTTGCCGTATTGGTGCCAACCACCCTGCTGGCACAACAACATTTTGAGAACTTTAAAGATCGCTTTGCTGACTGGCCTATTCGGGTGGAAGTGCTGTCGCGGTTCCGCACCGGCAAACAAACTCAGCAGGTATTAGCGGATCTGGAAAACGGCAAAGTGGATATTGTTATTGGTACCCACAAGCTGCTGCAAAACGACATTAAGTTTCAGGATCTTGGCTTACTGATTGTGGACGAAGAGCACCGCTTTGGCGTTCGTCAGAAAGAGACCATTAAACGGTTGCGCGCCGATGTGGATATTCTCACGCTTACCGCCACGCCAATACCCAGAACCCTGAACATGGCCATGCACGGTGTGCGCGATCTCTCGATTATTGCAACGCCTCCGGCAAAACGACTGGCGGTTAAAACCTTCGTGCGTGAATATGATGCGCCAACGGTACGCGAAGCCGTATTACGGGAAATACTGCGCGGTGGTCAGGTGTACTTCTTGCACAACAACGTAGACACCATTGAAAAAACTGCCGATACCATTGCTGAACTGGTTCCTGAAGCGCGGGTTACTGTTGCCCATGGGCAAATGCGTGAGCGCGATCTGGAACGCATTATGACGGATTTTTATCATCAGCGTTTTAATGTGCTGGTGTGCACTACCATTATTGAAACAGGCATTGATGTACCTACGGCAAATACCATTATTATGGATCGGGCCGATCATTTGGGCTTGGCGCAAATGCACCAGTTGCGCGGCCGAGTGGGCCGTTCTCACCATCAGGCTTACGCCTATTTATTAACACCGCATCCAAAGCGCATGACCAAAGATGCCGTCAAACGTCTGGAAGCTATTTCGCAGCTCGAAGATTTGGGTGCCGGCTTTATGCTTGCCACCCACGACTTGGAAATTCGTGGCGCAGGTGAACTCTTAGGTGATGACCAAAGTGGTCAAATTGAAAGCATCGGTTTCACCTTGTACATGGACATGCTGGAAGAAGCCGTGCACGCTTTACAAAATGGCAAAGAGCCCGCGCTTGATAGCTTACTGAAAAGTCATACCGAGGTGGATTTACGGATTCCGGCACTACTGCCTGAAAGCTATATAGCCGACGTGAATTTGCGCCTGAGTTTATACAAGCGCATCGCTGGTGCCGAAGATGAAACCAGCCTATATGCACTGCAAGTAGAAATGATTGACCGCTTCGGCCTGTTGCCAGAGCCAGCGAAGAATCTGGTGCAACAAACCAAGTTGCGTAATGCCGCCGCTAAATTGGGCATTCGTAAAATTGACGGTGGTCCAAAAGGACTAAGTTTTGAGTTTGCTGAGCGCACATCCATTGAACCTCAGCAACTGATTACACTCATACAGCAATCACCCAATGAATTTAAGTTGGACGGCCCTACTCGCTTAAAGGTTATCCGTGAGCTGGAAGATACTCAAAGCCGATTAAAACTGGTAGAGTCTTTGCTAGAAACCTTTTCGCAAACCAGTGCCGTTGCTTGAGGACAAAATGAAACACAACAGAATGTTCGCAACCCTGCTGGGAATAACGACTAGCCTGAGCCTCACGCTTGGTGCGGTACTGACGGCGGTGACCGCAACTGCGGCGACGCCACCAAACACCAATTACGACAGTTGGCGGTGGTTTGAAGTAGAAGTTTTGATTTTTAAACATACCACCGGGAATGAACTACAAGAAAACTTTCCACTGCCGGTAAAACCTATCGCAACTGGTCAACACACGGACTTTTTAACTGACTGGATGGCACCCGCGGTTTGGAATTTAACCTATTACCTGCCCAAATGCAGTGATATGTCGGCGCAAGAAATGGTGGATCTGGAGCCTTGTTCACTACCCGGTGAGCATGACTTAATTCCACGCGCCGACGGGTCACCTCATGTGTCCAGGCTCTCGCATTTAGATTCCACACCAGTGGTTATTGATGGCTATGGTGCCGACTTAGACGACGCCCGCAAGCCGTTTTTAATGCCCGCTGCCAACCATGAATTAACCGAATTACGTGAGCAACTGAGTGCTCGCGGACAAGCCCAGCCAATGCTGCACCTGAGTTATCGCCAACCGGTGTTTGGTCGCGGTGATAATTACCCTGTGCACCTGTTTGCGGGACATAACTTCTCCGATAGTTATGATTATTTTGGTTTTAAAACCGCGGGTGCGGATTTCACTAGCAATCCTTTTGCCGATTCGGCCGGTGCCAGTAGCGAGCAATTAGGCCGCATTCGGCAATTGCTGCAGTTGGTTGACGATAACGCCATTAACTTCAAAATTGGTGACGACCCAACGCAGCAGTTATTACCCCTTCGCCCCGAGTACTGGCCGAAAAACCTGTCCGATCAAGTATGGGAACTTGACGGTTTATTGCACATTTATTTGGTCGGTAATTACCTGCATATTGATAGCAACTTTAACCTACGCGAAGAAACCCGCGCCAAAGAAGCAACGCCAACCATGACTGCGCAAGCTGAACAAGCCTTGCAAGGAAAAGTTACCGAGCAAGAATTTCTCCGGGCCTACCCCTTTGCTCAAGTGCGTCGGGTTATAAGTCACGAAACGCATTATTTCGACCACCCCAAAATGGGAATTGTGGTGCAAGTCCGACGCACTGATAAATCAGCCAGACGCGACTAACACGGATGGATCATGGAAAAGTATGAAGAGCTTTTATTAGCGCTGCGTAAAATTATTCGGGCCACCGATCTTTACTCCAAGCAACTGAATAAAGATGCCGGTCTCACCGCTCCGCAACTTCTTATTTTACGCGAAATTTCAGCCCAAACCGGCATTACCGCCAGTGCGGTGGCACAAAACATTACCTTGAGTCCCGCTACGGTCAGTAATATTATTGACCGCCTGGAACATCGTGAGCTCATTCACCGCACGCGCAGTACCACCGATAAACGCCGGGTGGTGCTTTCACTTACAAGCCGCGGTGCCGACTTACTTGCCAACTCACCACGCCCACTGCAACATCATTTCATTGAGAAATTTTGTGCGCTGGAAGCCTGGGAACAATCACTACTCTTGTCCTCTATGCAGCGCGTTGCGCGTATGATGGATGCAGAACAACTTGACGCAGCCGCAGTGCTAGAGGTCGGAAGCTATGAAAACCATTAATTATTGTGCGCTGTTGCTGGCCAGTTGGGCATTAGCCGGTTGTTCACCCAGTGCGGCCATTTCATGTGCAGACCCTATTTCGTCTATCAGCAAAATTCAGGGCACAGGGCCTATTAGTGCTGATGTCGGCAAGCAAGTGGTAACTCGCGGAATAGTCACAGCGGATTGGCGCCAACCCGCGCAGTTAGGTGGCTTTTTTATCCAAAGCTTACCCGCTGACAGCGACGACTCGGACTCCAGCTCGGAAGGTTTATTCATTGCCTATAATTCCATGCAGCCAACGTTAAGTGTGGGCGACATAGTTACCGTGCAAGGCTTAGTGAGCGAGGCCAATCAACAAACCCAGTTAGAGCACCTGACGCATATTGAAGTTTGTGGTAGCAGCGAAGTGCCTAAGCCGGTTGAACTGCGGTTACCTGTGGCCAGTGTTGGCGTATTTGAATCCTTAGAAGGCATGCTGGTGGAGTTTCCCCAAGAACTCGTTATAAATGGCCATTACCAACTTCAGCGTTTTGGTGAACTTGTGGTATCGCACGAACGCCTATTTACCCCCACGCAGAAAGTACGTGGCAGTGCCGAAGTAGCAGCGCTACTGGCAACCTATCAGCGCCAACGGTTGATTATTGACGACAATAGCACCTTGCAATACCCAGCCGTAATCCCGTTTCCAACACCGCAACTAACTGCGGCAAACCCGATCCGTAGTGGCGATACGCTGGTTCAGGTAACGGGCCATATCAGTGAATTTAATGGCGACTATAAAGTTCAGCCGCAACTACCAATGGTGATTGCGCATCGGAATCCTCGCCCACAACCACCAGCGCCACCGGCAGTAGAACACTTACGCGTGAGTAGTTTTAATGTATTGAATTACTTCAATGGTGACGGCGGTGAAAACGGATTCCCAACCTCACGGGGAGCGGAATCAGTAGCCGAACTGGCTCGCCAACAAGCCAAAATAGTGGCTGCCATGCAAGCACTTAATGCCGACATTATTGGCGTGATGGAAATCGAAAACGATGGTTATGGTAACGACAGTGCCATTGCTCAATTGACCGCTGCACTGGCCGTAGCTAGTGGCCACCCATGGCGTTTTATCCAAGCCGGCGAGCGCCAGTTGGGCTCCGATCAAATTACTAATGGCCTGCTATACCGCGCTGACCGCGTGTCGCCTGCAGGTGACGCCATGGTTTTAACCAGCAAACCCTTTGACTGGGGTAGCCGCCCGCCGTTGGCACAAGCCTTCAACTTTCAGCAGCAAACCGATGCTACTGTTACCGTCGTGGTTAATCATTTTAAGTCCAAAGGCAGTTGCCCGAAAGATGCCAGCAATCCGAATGCACGTCAGGATGATGGTATGGCATGCTGGAATGTATTACGCACCGAGTCAGCTACCGCACTGGCGGACTGGTTAGGCTCACCAGCGCTTACACAACTAAGTAATGCGCAAATTGTGTTAGGTGATTTTAATGCCTATGCGCAGGAAGATCCTATGCACGCATTAGCCGCTGGCGGTTACGTCAACCTGATGCCAGAGTTCGCGCCAAACGGGTATTCCTATGTGTACGATGCTCAGGCTGGCAGCTTAGATCATATTCTGGTGAACGAAGCCTTAGGTAATCAGGTAGTGGAACTAGCATACTGGCATACCAATGCCGACGAACCACGAGCCTTTGAATACGGTTTAGAGAATAAAACCGACGAACAAGCAAAACTTTGGTATCAACCCAATGCTTACCGCGCCTCCGATCACGATCCGCTGTATATTGATTTGCGCTGGTAATTGGCAAAGCGCAGCGAAAAGAATAAAAAAGGGAGCAACCCAGGTGTTGCTCCCTTTTCGTTTTCGTTTGCCTAGTTTAAGCCGAGTATTTAAGCCTTCAAACTCAGACTTAGTGCCTTAAGCGACTTTCTCGTCACTTTTACTCAACCGTCCCAGCAAGCCTTTGGTGGACGAACCAATTTCAATTTTTTTCGGTTTCATCGCTTCTGGAATTTGCTTTTCCAAACCAATGGTTAAGAGACCGTTCTTCAGTGCCGCACCGGACACCTCAACATGGTCTGCCAGGTTAAACTTGCGTTCAAAGCCGCGGAACGCAATACCTTTATGCAGGTATTCCCGCGCTTCCTGTTCGTCAGCTTTTTTACCCTGCACTCGCAAAATGCCATTCTCGACTTCAATTTCGAGTTCGTTTTCCTCGAAACCTGCAACTGCCAGGGTTACCGCATAACGGTTTTCGCCCACGACTTCGATGTTGTATGGAGGGTACCCGCCAGCGCCGTTGTTTTCTGCGCGCATTGCGGAATCCAGTAACCGCGCCATGCGGTCAAAACCTACACTGCTACGATACAGTGGACTCAGATCTATCGTTGCCATAATGATTCTCCTTCAGAAGCAATAACATGACATTGTTTAAGTAAATGAGGCGGCTCTCTCGGAGACACCGGCCTCATAACTTAAATAAGATCTGGGCTTTGGTAATTCAAGTACCCCAAGGAAAAATTTTATGCATGCCAACCTAATTCTTCAGCACGCTTTTGCGCCGCAGCCGGCACATCGGTCGCCACAAAGTGATGATGCAATACCTGCACCCCCAGCATGTGATTAATTACCGCATCTAGCTGCACCTTTTCTTCAATGGGCACTGCGTCAGACTGGTGCTTCTCGAAGGTGCGAACTACTTCGTCATAATCCAACAAACCAGCGTCTTCAACGGCTTCTTTACTTAAAAACTGTTCGGCTAACTTTTCCACCGCTTTCCATTTTTCCGGATCCGTGTGGGCTGGTGGCGCCATAAAGGCAAATTTCTCGCGCTTATACAGCACCTCAGGTAACAAGCCTTTCATCGCTTCGCGCAGCACGTACTTCTCTTTATTACCTTTAATACGAAGGTGTGGCGGTACTTTGAAGGCGTATTCGGCCAAATGATGATCAAGAAACGGCGGCCGTGCTTCCATGGAATTTGCCATATCTACTCGATCGCCACCCCAGGTTAGAATTTGCCCTTCCAGCATGGTTTTTATCCACACATATTGCGCCCGATCCAACGGATGACGGCCATTTAACATGCTTTGGTCCAAGGTATCAGCAATAGCTTTGCCCGGATCGTAGTCTACCACTTGCGCCCGGCGCTCAGCAGCCATCAGCGGTAACGCTGCATCGGCACAGGACAACCACGGCTGCACGCAGCTTGGCGTAAAGCCCATTTTGGTGTTAAACGCCGGGCTGACAAATTCTTCCCGGGCTAACATAGCGCCTTTGAACAACTTATTGTTCTTCTCCAGCAACGCCTGCCATTCCTGGCGTTCTGATTCAGGCAAATGGTCAAGCCCATGCATAAACATGTCTTTACGAAACGCCGGATAGCCAGCAAACAATTCGTCGGAGCCCTCGCCGGTTAACACCACTTTATAACCCGCTTCATGAACCTCTTTACTCATTAAGTATTTGGCTACGCCAAGGGTGTTATAAATGGTGCGCTCGGTATGCCATAGGGTTTTCACAAAATGATCGTAAAGGTCATTCGCCTTTAACCGCATAATATGGTGATCAGCCTTAGTAGCTTCAGCCATTTCTTGCGCTATGGGAGTTTCGTCATAGGCTGCTGAATCAAAGCCAATGGTAAATGCCTTCACCGAGGTTTGTGTAGCCGCCGCAGAAAGGCCCAAAATGGCGCAAGAGTCAATTCCACCAGATAAGTAACACCCGACAGGAACATCTGCTGTTAGACGGTGCTGCACGGCTTCCAGAAGCTTTTCGCGCACGCCATCAATGTACTTTTGCTCGTCGGCTTCGTCACCCTCGTGTTCCTGCTCCAGCGGAAAGTTGACGTCCCAGTATTTTTCTTCGGTAATTTCCAGCTTGCCGTTATTGCGCGTCGCTTTTACCACATGGCCCGGTGCTACCTGCTTCACGCCTTCAAAGGCGGTGCTGCCCGGTACCATCACCTGAATCAGTTGGTGATAAAGGCCTTCTGCCGAAAACTCGCGTTTTACCGCAGGATTCGCAAAAAGTACCTTTAGCTCTGAGCCAAACACTAAGCCTTCGTCGGTTTCCACGTAATACAACGGCTTGATGCCAAACCGGTCACGCACTAAGTACGTGGTGTCTTCCGAGCGGTCATATAAACCGAACGCAAATTCTCCGCGCAAATGGGTTAGCGTTTCTGCTAAACCAAAGCGCTGGTATAAATGCAGAACAATTTCCGAGTCACTCTTACTGCGGAAACGTGCACCCTGCGCCGTTAAATCGGCACGAATACGTTTAAAGTCGTAAAACTCACCGTTATGCACCAACATTAAGTTGTCATCGTCTGAGCGAAACGGCTGCTTCCCTCTATTTTCATCCAAATCAATAATGGTCAGGCGCGCATGGCTAAAGCCCACACCCTTGTCAGCTTGCAGCTGATAGCCAAATCCGTCCGGCCCGCGATGGTGCATAATGGCGGCCATATTTACCAAGGTTTGCGGGGCAATAGTTGTACTTGGCTGATGTTGAAAAATACCTGCAATACCGCACATAGAATAGGTTCCTCGTTCAAACTACATCAATAACGCGCTCAGCTCGTTCAACCATGCAGGTTAACAATGCCATACGCAAAAAAACCGCTCCCCGGGCCTGGCTGAAATACCAGTTATGCGGGGTCTCATCCAAATCTACGGATAACTCTTCTCCGCGCGCCAAAGGATGTAAAATAATGGCGCTCTCTTTCAGCGGCGACTGTGCTGTCAGATGAAATTCTTTACCATAAGTATTGAAGGAATCACCCTCCCACGAAATGGCATTAATATAAACAACATCTAACGATGGCAGTGCATTGTCCATCACGGTTTCGGTGGATAACTTAATTCCGACAGCTTCCAGCTCTTCCCGTTGACCGTCGGCGAACAATTCATTAGTGACAGTTTCGTCATGAATAATAACCAGCTCTTCCACCGCCTGTGGAAAAATAGCTAAGCATTTTAGGAAACTACGCACCGTACGCATTTTTCCGGGTACCCCAACAATGCCAATTTTTATTTTCACATCGTTTTCTTCCGCCAACAATTCTGGCTTCCACTTAAAAATCGCATACATATCGGCCAAGGCCTGAGTAGGATGCTCATCAATACCATTACCGGCATTAATAATTGGAATGCGTAACGCTTCCATCATCTCAAATAACGAGCTGGCGTTGGTATCCCGCAGCACCACACAGTCGCCGTAGTTGTTGAACATTTCGGCCACGTCGGCCAAACGCTCACCTTTGGCAATACCGGTGGTGGAACGGTCGGTAATCGACATAATGTCACCACCTAACCGGTGCCAGGCGCTCTCAAATGACAATCGCGTACGGGTGCTTGGCTCATAAAAAGCACTGATTAAAATTTTACCCTGTAGCGGCGTACTAAAGCGCTTGGGATTACTCTCTATTTTTGCTGCCAAACGAAACAACTGGCGCATAGTTTCCAAGTTAAATTGATCCGCCGAAACTATATGTTGGTCGGCCAGCTTAAGGAGAAAGTCTCCGTCTTCTTCAATCGTACGCAACAAGGCCTTTGGATGTGCATCACCATATACATCCGGCCGTTTGCGCTCAAACGACACGTCATCTTCGTTCATAAATAGTTACCATACTTGATTAGAAATGAAATCTTTCACCAGTAACGCCAGCAACAGCACCGGCGTTGCCATAGTCAGCACCAGTGCCAACCAAATTAAACCGCTAAACACAGATAAAGACATCATCATTGCACTTGCTCCTTATCCGTTTGAGTTACTGGTTGTTCAGGCGCTTCGTCCAACTGTTGCCAGTCGAACTGCTCACGCGAGCGCCACACACCAATGGCACAAATGAAACCGGACACGGCACAGGAACTCAATGCCGCCACGTAAAAACCAATAATAAAGTAGCTCGCCAATCCTACTGCGGTGCCAATGGCCATAGCCGCGGCCGCATAGCGGCCCGGTAGACGACGGTTGTAAAGCCCCAGTAAAATAGGAAAAATAGTGCTGGCCACAAAAGCGCCCGCAAAGTTAAGTAAAGCACCTAAGGTAGCGATGCGCGGCATACACAGTAGCCAGGTTAAAATACCCAAACCTAAAATAGTGTAGCGATTAAAGCGCATTAGGTGCTTATCGGAAGCATCCTTACGCAGGTGCTGATGATAGATGTCGCGGGTCACTAAATCTGAGGTTGCCGCCAACAGCGAATCCAAACTGGACGCCAACGCCGAGAACACCACAATAAATACCACTACTGCGCCAACCTGCCCCAGTACTCCCGCCGCAACCGTTGGCCCGACCATGTCGGGGCTTGGTGGAAAAATGCCAAGTTGTGGCGCCGCCAGCGCAATAAAACCCGTCACTATTGGAATAGGTAACCATAACAGGCCGCCTACCAGAAAGGCTTTAAAGGCGACCGTTTTTTTGAAGGCTAACGCCCGCGACCACCATACATTCGAATGAAAAATTTCACCTAAACCAAAAAAGATATTGTTGAACAAAAACATAATGGCAGCGGGAAAAAGCACGTCCAGTAATTTGGGATGATCGCTACCAAGCTCAGCATGAATGGTATCTAAGCCAACATTATCAATGAGCAGCCAGGCAATAATAGATACGCCAATAATAATAATTAAGGCCTGAATAAAGTCGGTTGCAATAACCGCGCGTAAACCGCCAAATAGCGTGTAACCCACACAGATAATTAAAATGGCAGTCATTCCCAGGTGGTAATCCAAGCCGCTGAGTGCTTCCAGCAAAATACCGCCGGCCATGCCTAAACTCACCAACCAACCGAAGGCATACACCACCGAAATAACAATAAATACGTGCCACGACATACGCCCAAAGCGCAATCGAATAAAATCACCTGAGGTGTAACCATTAGGCAGCAGCGTTTTGATCCGTTTGGCGAGTGGCGCAAACAGGATCAGCCCCAGCGCAGCAAAGGAATAGCCAACCATGCCCCAAATGCCAAACTGATAGGTTAATTGCGGCGCTACTAACGTGGTGTTGCTGGTTACCCAAGTGGCCATGGCCGTTGCGGCAGCAAAGGCAAAGCCAACATTACGCCCGGCTAAGGCAAAATCTTCATGGGTTTTATTCTTGCGCCCCAACCAATAGCCGAACAGCACCCAAGCTGCGCCAAATAGCACCACCAACGTCAGGCCAAGTTCGGTACTTAACGCATATTCAGTGGTTAGCGTTTCAGCCATGTTGGCGTCCACCACAGCGTGCGGCCAGCAAAATATAGCCAGCGACAAACAAGAACATGACAGCGCCAACGCCAAACAGGGTTAACGCCTGCCACAGTGGGTAATGTTGTACCGTTACAGCAATAGGTGCGGTAGTGAACTCAGTGCCATCATTACTTAGTCCGCGGGCGCGGAACCAATAGTTCCCATCATTAAAACCAGACAGGGAAATTTGCCTAAAAGTACCCAGAAACGGAAAGCGACTTTGTACCTGAGTAAAGGCTTCGTCAGTACTTTGTTCTATTTCAAGTTGTTGATAATTTGCGTCGTCGGCAATGCCGATTAAATTCAAGGTGAAATAACCTTCCTTTACGACAGCGCCGGGCCCCTCTAACGCGAGCTCTTTATGTTGAGCTTCAGCTGCGCTAAAGAAAACAGGTAATACAGTTATTATTATTATCAGTATCCTAATAATCCCAGGCACGCACTCATCCTTTAGCTCCCTTAGCATTCAGGCTAACAAGGGTTATTATTAATTTCAACTCGAAGCATTATCCTTATTACTGCCTTGTAAGTATGGATCAGTTCCTATATTTTGCGAGTCGAAGAACCTTCTGCAACAATATTGCGTATTGCCTGCATAACAACACTGGACCAATGAAGCGTGCGCTCATCGCGGCGTCAATGAGACTAAACACTTATGACCTTCTATTATTTATGCAGTCTGGGCTCTAACATAGCGCCTGAATACAATATTAGCCGGGCCAAAAGTTACCTAGCAGGTATTGCGCAACAGGTTCACTACTCGCGGGTTATTAGCACCGAGCCGGTGGCGATGAACTCCGACAATGAATTCTTAAACGCCTTGTTCGTGGTGCAAACCCATTTACCAGCGGACCGGCTAAAGCAGGCGTTTAATACCATCGAAATCAGCCTGGGCCGTGACCGTAGCGACCCTGACTGCAGTATTAAAGATCGTCCCATAGACATTGATATACTGGGCACCATAAGCTCTGGCCCCTGGCCTGAGGTACCGGATTATCTGGTCACCTTAAAACACGAGTTTCAGCACCAATATGAGGTGGCTTCATGAGTCAGCAAGTTGCATTAGTAACCGGTGCCGGACGCCGATTTGGTTTCGAGCTGGCGCAAAGCCTGTTGCAGGAGGGTTTTCTGGTGTTTGCCCATTACAACACCAGCAAAGCAGGCGTTGAACAACTGGAGCAAGACGGTGCCATCGCTTTGCAGGCAGATTTCAATGATATCAACAGTATTGCGAAGCTAATTGGCCAGGTGAAACAGCGTACTGACAAGCTCGATTTACTGGTCAACAATGCTTCTTGTTTTTTCAATAATGACGCTGTTGATAACGATAATGACAAACTGGCCGCGGTTTTTAATGTGCACGCTCTGGTGCCCTATTTACTGATCAGAGATTTAGCCCAATTACTTGCCGCTGCCGACGACGGCCTGGTGGTAAATATTACCGATATCTACACCGACAGCCCGTCAACTGATTACGTTGCCTACTGTGCGGCCAAAGCTGGCCTGGCAAATTTAACCCAGAGCTTTGCTAAACAACTGGCCCCTGACGTGCGTGTGAATGCCATTCAACCCGGTCCTATTCTGTTTTTACCTGAGCATGATGACGAACACCGCAAACAGGTGATGGAACAGACACCTTTGAAAGCGGAAGGTGGTTTGCAGCCGATGATAGACACCGTCCGCTTTTTGCGCTCCAACCCGTTTCTAACCGGTGAATCTATTAAAGTAGACGGCGGCCGCGCGTTAATGATTTAGGCCTCAGCGGCGCCTGAATTCAACGCAAAAAAAGGGCCAGCAAACGCTGGCCCTTTTTCGTACTTGGCACTGTTAATTGTGCAATCAACCGCAAGTTAAGCGGCTAACATTTGACGCAGTACATAGTGCAGAATACCGCCGCTACGGTAGTATTCCAGCTCGTTACCCGTGTCGATGCGACATTTGGCCTGGAACGATACTTCACTACCGTCTTTTTTACGAGCGCAAACGTCGAGCATTTGACCTGCTTTTAAGTCGTCAGTAATACCTGTGATACTGATTTCTTCGTCACCGGTCAGACCGTGCTCTTTCACACCTTCACCTTCAACAAACTGCAGTGGTAACACGCCCATGCCAATTAAGTTGGAACGGTGAATCCGTTCAAAGCTTTCGGCAATCACGGCTTTCACACCCAACAGACGCGTACCTTTAGCAGCCCAGTCGCGGCTTGAGCCAGTACCGTATTCTTTACCAGCCAGCACCACTAATGGCGTGTCGTCATTGACGTACTTCATCGCTGCATCGTAAATAGACATTTCTTCGCCGGATGGAATATGACGCGTATAACCGCCTTCCACACCATCAAGCATTTGGTTCTTAATACGAATGTTAGCAAAAGTACCACGCATCATCACTTCGTGATTACCACGACGCGAACCATAGGAGTTAAAGTCTTTTTCATCTACGCCATTTTCTTTCAGGTACTTACCTGCCGGCGCACTGGCTTTAATTGAGCCAGCCGGAGAAATATGGTCGGTGGTAATAGAATCGGCAAATACCGCTAATACATTCGCGTTCTTGATATCGCTAAGACTATCGAGCGGTTTATCAATACCGTCGAAGAACGGTGGATTCTTAACGTAGGTAGAATCGTCACTCCAGCTGTAGGTTTCACCCTCACCCACTGGAATAGAGCGCCACTCGTCATCACCTTTAAATACATCAGCGTATTCGCGACGGAACATATCGCCGTCAACCAAACGCACAGCTTCAGCAATTTCTGCAGAAGTTGGCCAAATGTCTTTCAGGTATACCGGATTACCGTCTTTGTCTTCACCAAGCGGATCTTTGCTTAAGTCGGTACGGGTAGTTCCCGCCAACGCATAAGCTACCACTAGTGGTGGCGACGCCAGCCAGTTGGCTTGTACTTCGGGATGCACTCGCCCTTCAAAGTTACGGTTGCCCGACAACACGGAAGAAACGGTAAGGTTACCTTCATTAATGGCCGCGCTAATTTCTTCGCGCAGTGGTCCGGAGTTACCAATACAGGTAGTACAGCCGTAACCTACTAGGTCAAAGCCCAGTTTATCAAGGTATTGCGTCATGTCCGCTTTACCCAAATAATCGGTTACTACTTTAGAGCCAGGTGCCAATGAGGTTTTCACCCATGGCTTGCTGTTAAGACCTTTCTCAACCGCTTTCTTAGCAACTAAGCCAGCCGCCATTAATACGCTTGGGTTCGAGGTATTAGTACAAGAAGTGATGGCCGCAATAACCACGTCGCCATGTTTCAGGCTGAAGTCTTTGCCTTTCACCTTCACTTCTTTGTCTTTTTCTTCACTTTGGCCTGAAGTTTCCAGAATTAAATCAAAGTTTTTACCAAGTTCCGGCATCGCCACTCTGTCTTGCGGACGTTTTGGACCAGCCAGTGATGCAACAACATCGCCTAAGTCCAGTTCCAACGAATCGGTAAATTCTGGTTCATTCTTAGTTTCGCGCCACATACCCTGCGCTTTACTGTATTCTTCAACCAACTTAATGGTTTCCTCTTCACGGCCAGACAGACGCAAATAATTCAGCGTCTCTTGATCGACTGGGAAGAAGCCACAAGTAGCACCATACTCAGGCGCCATATTCGCAATAGTGGCACGGTCGGCTAGTGGCAGATGGTCTAAACCAGGGCCGTAGAATTCAACAAACTTGCCTACGACACCATGTGCACGCAGCATTTGCGTCACGGTTAAGACTAAGTCAGTAGCGGTAACACCCTCTGGCATTTTACCGGTTAAGCGGAAACCTATGACTTCAGGAATCAACATAGATACCGGCTGCCCCAGCATTGCCGCCTCGGCTTCAATACCGCCAACCCCCCAGCCCAGCACGCCTAAACCGTTAATCATGGTGGTATGTGAATCAGTTCCCACCAGCGTATCTGGCATCACAAAGGTTTTGCCATCTTGCTCTTTAGTCCAGGCTACTTTCGCTAAGTACTCCAGGTTAACCTGGTGACAAATACCTGTGCCTGGCGGTACTACGCGGAAGTTTTCAAAGGCTTTTTGACCCCAGCGCAAGAACTCGTAGCGCTCGAAGTTACGTTCCATTTCAATGCGAACGTTTTCCTTGAAAGCTTCCGCAGTACCGTACTTATCAACCATGACCGAGTGGTCAATAACCAGATCCACGGCTGACAGCGGGTTAATTTGATTCGGTTTCTGACCTGCTTTTTCCACAGCGTCGCGCATGGCGGCTAAATCAACCACCGCGGGTACACCGGTAAAATCCTGCATCAGAACACGCGCAGGGCGGTACTGGATTTCACGGTCGGAGTTTTTGCTTTTCAGCCATTTAGCCATGGCTTCAATGTCGTCGGTAGTAACAGTGTTGCCGTCTTCGTTGCGCAGCAAATTCTCAAGCAACACTTTTAAAGAGGTTGGAAGTTTACTTATATCTGCCGTTCCGGCCAGTTTTTCAGCTGCTTTCGGCAAGCTGTAATAATGAAATTCTTTACCATTCACCTTAAGAGTACTTAAGGTTTTCAAGCTGTCATTAGCTGACATAGCACGCTCCTGTTTCTGGAATTCTAATTGCTTTTAATAGTAGTTCCACCCGCCCGCTTTTTCCATGTCATGCCCATTAATGCGGGTTATGACTGTAATAGCTGCAGCCGATACCGGGGGAAATAGTTGTTGTGCCATGCAATGAATATGGGGGCTACGACAGCAAAAATCAACCAGACTTGCGTATTAATTCAATAACATACACGTTGGTGAACCAATTCCCGTGCTGTTCAAACAAGCGAATTGTGCCCTGCCTGGCAAAGCTAAGATAAAAATCCAGATGTCGCTTCACAAAGTCTTTCGCAGCTAAATCGCCAATGGCAATCAAGCGTACATCAAAGCTCTGCATAGCCACCTTCAGGGAATGCTGATAGTCGCTCAGGGTATGTAGTGGCAGAATCAAACGCGATTTACTGTGCATATATTGCGGCGCCAACCGCAGTAATTCCACCAGCAAATCATTTCCTCGCTGCCCGCCATCAATTTCTGCAGCGCCAGCGCCTAGTTCTAACGCATGTTCACTGGGCACTATTTCTTGCGGTAAATTAGCCAAAATCACGTCGAACTGTTGCTGATACTCACCAAAGAAACCACCAACGCGCCCTTCAATAGCCACATTATTCAGGCCACCGTTATGCTGCGTTAAGGCAACCGCCTCGGCCGAAATATCAGTGGCGACCACATGGGCCCCCTGCAAAGCTGCATAAACCGACAAAATGCCGCTACCGCAGCCAATATCAATCACTGAGTCCGTTGCCGAAATAGCAATATGTTCGGCATAAAACCGGCCGTGAGAGCTTGGCGCAAATACGCCGGAACGATGTTCTAACTGAAATTCGGTCTGTTGAACCTGATAGGAAGATACTGACATGGAGCGACTCAATTGATTTGGAAACGGTGATTCGAGCAAAGTGTCGCTAAGTTTATGCGCAGCCGGGCGACTGCGCATAGATTCATTTTTTCTATCTCATAGCTTTTTGATTTAGGCGCGGCCTTGAACAGCCCCTGCACCTTTAACCACTAGCCCTTCAAATAGCGCGCATGAAAGCGCAAGTGGTTCTCAATAAAGCTGGCAACAAAAAAGTAGGAGTGGTCGTAACCGTCATGGCGGTTTAATTCAAGTTCACTGCTGCTTTGCGCAGCAGCTCGTTCTAACCGTTCCACTTTTAACTGCTCAGTCAGGAATTGATCAGCCAGCCCCACATCAACCAGCATTGGCCACGGAGCTTTGCGCTCACTCAACAGTTTGCTGGCATCATGTTGCTGCCACACAGATTGGTCGGTGCCGAAATAGGTGCTAAAAGCTTTTTGACCCCAGCCACAATCAATCGGATTCGCAATAGGTGAAAACGCCGACACGCTGCAATAACGCTCCGGGTAACGTAATCCCAATACCAGCGCACCGTGTCCACCCATCGAATGGCCACTAATGCTGGCCTTACCATGTAAACCAAGTTCCCGCACAAACTCAGGTAACTCGTTCACAATAAAGGTTTCCATTTGGTAGTGCTGTTGCCAGGGTTGTTCCGTGGCGTTCACATAAAACCCTGCGCCCTGCCCTAAATCATAGCTATCAACGTTCGCAACGTTGTCGCCACGTGGGCTGGTATCAGGTGCCACTAAGGCAATACCCAGTTCAGCAGCCACACGCTGTGCACCGGCTTTCTGCACAAAGTTTTCATCCGTGCAGGTTAATCCCGACAGCCAATACAGCACCGGCGTAGCGGCACTCCAGTTCGGTGGCAAAAAAACCGAGAAAATGGATTCCCCGGCTAAACTCTTAGACTGCACCTTATAACGTTGCTGTGCGCCACCAAAGGCGCGATGTTCGTCAATAAGTTCCATGCTTGCGCTCCTTCTCAGGTGTTGCTTCGAGTCCGTTATTCATCAAATAAAATAACTGAACGAATGCTCTTCCCTTCGTGCATTAAGTCAAAGGCCTTATTGATGTCTTCCAAACCCATACGGTGCGTAACAAAGTCGTCCATCGGAATTTCGCCTTTCATATAGCGATCAACGTACTCTGGTAATTGGCTGCGGCCTTTAACGCCACCAAAGGCACTACCGCGCCATACCCGGCCGGTAACCAGTTGGAATGGACGAGTGCTGATTTCCTGACCCGCGCCGGCAACACCAATAACCACCGACTCACCCCAACCTTTATGACAACACTCCAGCGCTGAACGCATCACGTTCACGTTACCAATACACTCAAACGAATAGTCCACGCCACCTTCGGTAAGTTCAACAATCACGTCTTGAATAGGGTCGTCGTAATCTAGGGGGTTAATGCATTCAGTAGCGCCCAGCTTTTTCGCCATATCGAACTTATCAGGATTCAAATCAATTCCGATAATACGCTCCGCACCAGCCATTTTGCAGCCAATAATAGCTGAAAGGCCGATACCACCTAAACCGAAAATGGCCACGGTTGAGCCCGGCTCTACTTTGGCCGTATTTAACACGGCACCAATACCTGTGGTAACGCCACAGCCCAGTAGGCAGACTTTATCGAGTGGTGCCTCCGGGTTGATTTTAGCTACCGCTATTTCGGGTAACACGGTGTATTCACTAAAGGTTGAAGTACCCATGTAGTGATGCAGCATTTTGCCATTTAAGCTAAAACGGCTAGTACCGTCAGGCATCAAGCCTTTGCCCTGAGTGGAGCGAATCGCCTGACATAAATTTGTTTTACCGGATTTACAGAACTTACACTGGCCACATTCTGGCGTGTACAGCGGGATAACGTGGTCGCCAGGTTTAACACTGGTAACGCCTTCGCCTACTTCGGTAACAATACCGCCACCTTCATGCCCAAGCACCGACGGAAAAATACCTTCAGGATCATCACCTGATAAGGTGTAGGCGTCAGTGTGACAAACACCTGTTGCCACTAGCTTGACCAAAACTTCGCCAGCTTTCGGTGGCGCTACTTCAATGGTTTCTATTTGCAAAGGCTTTCCAGCCTCTACCGCTACTGCGGCGCGACACTTGATCATGCTTTACTCCGGTTGCTCATTAAACAAGGACATAAGTTTAGTCTGTACGTGAGCAGCAGCCTAGCAGATCTCAATCCGCGCTGCAGGAGCTATTCGCCTAAAGTAGCAGTGCTATCCCCTGAGTTTGAATCGCTGCTTTGCTTATTCAACCACCAAAACTTGGCCTTGTGCCGTAGTTTCACGTAGCGGCGTTGTGATTTTGCTTGTGGCATATACGCCTGGCGCATATCGCGTCCCAGCCGATGACTAAGCTTAACCGGATACGGCTTCAGACCAATCACATTCAAGCCCATTTCCCACCACCATTGGAAATCCACGTCCAGTGGTCGATAGAAAGTATCAGTGCGCGCTAATAACTGCTCTGCCGCACTGCGTTTTAGCACATAGGCGCAGCTGCCACGCGGCACCACTTCATAACGCACCACGGTAGCCGCACCCACATGGGTGTATACGGTGCTGCGTTCACGTTTGTAAGGTTCAGCCAGCTTAATCATATTCCAGGGCACTAAAATGTCCCGAATACGATTTGGCAGTTCATTAAATCCGTCAATTAGTACAGTATCGTCTTCCAGAATCACGCCGTAATCAACGCCACTGTTAACCAATTCCTGCCAGGCCTGGCGGTGGCTCAAATAAGTAGCCACATCACGGCTGCTTAAATTATGAAAATAATCTCGGTGGTTTCGTGATGAGTCCACCACTTGATGGTACAACTCATCGGACACGTCAGCCGACGCCACCCCCACCACGCGACTAAAATGCATACCAGCACGCGAAAACTGATGTTTCATTTGCTCCAGCCGGGAGGTGGCCGAATCGGCGTTTATTAGCAGTACCTGATAGCGCATTTTTTATTCCTCTAATTACTATGACTAGCGCAATATTTGTAACGCCCTAAATGCTTTCCAAGGCTATAAACACAGAGTGTTTCAGTCCCCAGAAGTTCAGCCAAAAACTGGCTATAGCAGACAACTTTACTCATTCTTTACCTGTTCTTTACGTTGATTCCCCGTACAATACTGTCTGGTATTTTATTCAGCGCGGCCCATAAGGAAAAAACACATGAGTCAGGTACTTAATGACTTACTGGATTTGCTAAAACTTGAAACCATAGAACAGGGAATTTATCGCGGGCAAAGTCAGGATTTAGGCTTTGGTGCGGTGTTTGGTGGCCAGGTCATTGGTCAGGCATTATCAGCAGCGAAAGACAGCCTGCCCGAAGATCGTAAAGTTCACTCGTTACACAGTTATTTCTTACGCCCTGGTGATGCGCGCAAGCCTATCATTTATGACGTCGAAATAATTCGTGATGGCAAAAGTTTTTCTGCCCGACGCGTAAAAGCCGTGCAGTTTGGCAAGCCTATTTTCTACATGACAGCCTCGTTTCAGGTAGCCGAAGAAGGCTTTGAACATCAGGATGCCATGCCGGACGTGCCAGGCCCCGAAGGTTTGGTTTCTGATTTGGATATTTACCGCGAACATGCGGAGCTCATTCCAGAAGCGCTTCGCAATAAGTTTATTTGTGAAAAACCTATCGAGATGCGCTTTGTTACTGCGGTGAATCCATTTAAACCGGAAGTGTCTGAACCGAAGCGCTATGTTTGGTTCCGCGCTAATGGTGAGATGCCCAATGACCCTCGCGTGCACAAGTACCTGCTGGCTTATGCGTCTGATTTTAATTTCCTGCCCACCGCCTTGCAGCCCCATGGCCGCAGCTTTGCGCAGCCGAATATTCAGATGGCCACCATTGATCACGCGATGTGGTTTCACCGGGATTTTCGGTTAGACGATTGGTTGCTGTACGCTATTGATAGCCCTAGCGCCAGTGGCGCTCGCGGTTTAGTGCGTGGCCAGTTCTTTAATCGCAAAGGGGTGTTGGTAGCATCTACCATTCAGGAAGGTGTGGTGCGTGAACACAAAAGCTCGTAACGAGCTTTTGTGTGCTTTACTCACGTACTTTTAGCTTAGCGAGAAAAACAAGCCAGCAATGGCTGCGCTCATCATGTTTGCCAGAGTAGCAGCCAGCAGCGCGCGCATGCCCAAACGGGCAATATCATGGCGACGGCTTGGTGCCATGCCACCTAAACCACCCAATAGAATGGCGATAGACGAGAAATTTGCAAAACCACACAGCACAAAAGTAATAATAACTTGCGACTGCTGGCTTAGCTGGTCTTTGTAATTGACGAAATCCAGGTAGGCCACAAATTCATTAATCACTAACTTCTGACCAATAAAGCTACCGGCTAACCGCGCTTCGTCCCAGCTCACACCCAGCACATAAGCTACAGGTTGGAACACATAACCAAAAATTTGCTGCAGGGTTAAATCCGGATAGCCAAACCAACCGCCGAACCAGCCAAAGATACCGTTAATTAATGCAATAAGCGCCACAAAAGCAATCAGCATGGCACCCACGTTAATGGCCAGTTGCATACCGCTGGAAGCACCTGAAGCTGCCGCATCAATGACGTTTACCGACTTATCTTCAATTTGCACGTCTTCAACATCATCCCGCGGTTTTTCGGTTTCCGGTATCATCATTTTAGCCATCAGGAAACCAGCTGGTGCCGCCATAAAGCTGGCGGCAATCAAATATTTCAGCTCTACCCCAACTCCGGCATACCCAGCTAACACCGAACCAGACACCGACGCCATGCCACCGACCATCACCGCAAACAGCTCAGAACGGGTCATCGTTGCAATGAATGGCCGCACCATCATCGGCGCTTCAGTTTGCCCGACAAAAATGTTAGCCGCCGCTGACATAGACTCAGGACGACTAGTGCCCAGCAGCTTTTGCATGCCGCCACCCAGAATGCGGATAATCCACTTCATCACGCCTAGATAATAAAGCACCGATATTAATGATGAGAAAAATACGATAACGCTGAGTACTTGAATGGCAAATACAAAGCCAAATTCCGCTGAGGCTAAACCGCCGAACATAAAATCAATGCCGGCTTTGGTGAATGAAATAACTTGTGAAACGCCGTTGGCTACGGAAAACAGCACTTCCTGACCGAAAGGTACGTACAACACAAAGGCACCAAGCAGCACTTGCAGTGCGAAAGCCCCGGAAACCGTGCGCCAATTAATACTGCGTCTGTTGGTTGAGCACAAATAGGCAACCAACAAAATAATCGCGATGCCAAGAAAGCTATTCATAAGTTAAAAACCATTTTATTCCGCCAACAATTGACGAATTTTTGATTGAATTAAATCGATAGCGATTTCATTTTGACCACCACGGGTCACAACTAAATCAGCGAATTGTTTGGAGGGCAGGATAAACTCAAAAAATGCTGGGCGTACGGTTTCCTGATACTGCTCAGTAATAGAGCTCATAGACCGACCACGTTCCTCTAAATCGCGCTGAATGCGGCGCAACAAGCAGATGTCCAGCGGCGTATCCATAAACACGGAAATATCGAAGTGTTTGCGTAGCTCAGGGTCGGATAACAACAAGATTCCCTCAACCATCACCACCCGTCCTGGTGATACTGGAATAGTGTCAGCCAGACGAGTATGCGTGGTGTAGCTATACTGTGGCATCTCAATCGACTCACCGTCGCGTAACTGCTGCAAATGCTTGGCAAGCAGTTTATGCTCAAAAGCTGAGGGATGGTCGTAGTTGGTCAGTTGTCGTTGTTCCAGGCTCAGATGAGTCTGATCGCGATAGTAAGCATCTTCTGCCAAAATCGCGATTCCGTCACTTCCCAGTTCTGCCACTAACTGCTGGTATACCGTTGAGGCAAACAGGCTTTTGCCTGAAGCCGAAGCACCAGCAATGGCTATTATCGTTGTTTTTCCCACGCTTTAAGTATCCGTTGCTAACAACAGCGCGCAATTATCCTAGATAAAGCGCTGAATTGGAAGTGCCGATCAGGGCCCACCATCAACAGCACTTAAAAGTACGATTATTTGTTACATTTAATCCCGACCGAGGCCATTGAAAATAAGATCCGCTGGGCTATAGTGGCAAACAATATTTGTTAATTGGGAATTACTTCACATGCATTTTTATAAAAGCCTGACCGCAGCAGCGGTAGCAACGGTTCTGCTTGGTGGCTGCCAGCTCACCTCTGCCGGTGCTGAACCAGCAAAAACTGCCGCGTCAGTTCAGCAGCAACGTCAAGCCTTACCGGAAATTGATATAAGCCATCAGAGTTTTACCTTACCCAATGGCCTAACCGTTATTGTTCATGAAGATCGCAAAGCCCCCATAGTGGCGGTAAACCTTTGGTATGGCGTTGGTTCGAAAGACGAAGGCCCTTCCCAAACTGGATTCGCTCATTTGTTCGAGCATCTCATGTTTAATGGTACCGAAAACTATGACGATGAATATTTCGGCCCATTCGAAAAAGCCGGTGCTACCGACATGAACGGCACGACCAATAACGACCGCACCAATTATTTCCAGAACGTTCCAACGCCAGCGCTAGATATGGCGCTGTGGATGGAATCCGATCGTATGGGCCACCTGCTTGGCGCTGTTACGCAAGACAAACTGGATGAACAACGTGGCGTGGTACAAAACGAAAAACGTCAAGGTGAAGCGCAACCTTACGGTCGGGTATTTAGCGTACTCGCTGAAGAAACCTTTCCGGCAGGCCACCCCTACTCGTGGTCAGTTATTGGTTCCATGGAAGATCTGAATGCCGCCTCACTGGACGACGTTCATCAGTGGTTTGAAGACTATTATGGTGCGGCCAATGCGGTCATCGTACTGGCCGGTGATATTGATCTTGAAACCGCAAAAGAAAAAGTGACCAAGTATTTTGGCCATATTGAAGCGGGCAAACCACTGACCAAAACCGAATCCTGGGTTGCCAAAGCTACCGGCACCAAGCGCATGACCATGGAAGACAATGTGCCTGCATCGCGTATGTATAAGGTGTGGAATACTGCGGAAATGGGCACGCAAGACTCCGACTATCTGGGGCTACTAGTTGATATCTTCGCCAATGGTAAGAATTCACGTTTGTATCAACGCTTGGTTTATGACGAGCAAATCGCGTCAGCTGTGTTCGGTTTTCAGTATGACCGCGTGCTTGCCGGGCAATTTATTCTGGGTGCCGACGCCAAACCGGGCGTAGAGCTCAGTGCCATTGAAGCTATTGTTGACGAAGAACTGCAGCGCTTATTAAAAGAAGGCCCAACGGCCGACGAACTAGCCCGGGTTAAGTTCCGCCAGGCTGCTAATTTTGTGCGTGGCGCCGAACGTATCGGCGGCTTTGGCGGTAAGTCAGACATTCTGGCCGCTGGCGAGGTTTATCATGACAACCCTGCCTTTTATCAACAGCAGTTAGAAACACTTCAGAATACCACCCCTGCAGATATTCAGGCAGCAATGCAAAAATGGCTTACCGACGGTGCTTTCGTGCTTAATGTGGTACCGCAGCCCAACTACATGACTGGTGAGTCACAAGCCGATCGTTCAGAATTACCAGCATTAGGCACACTACCCGAACTTGATTTACCTGAGCTCACCACCTTTACCCTGTCCAACGGGTTGGAAGTGGCGCTGGCAGAACGCCATGATGTGCCTACGGTACAAATGAGTCTGGTATTTGATAGCGGCTATGCGGCTGATTTTGGCGACAAGCCTGGCACCGCCAGCTTTACTATGAACATGCTAAAAGAAGGCACCGCTAATCGTGATGCACTTGAACTTCAGGCTGATTTAGATAGCTTAGGGACTAACCTAAATGCCTCCGCTAGCCTGGATTCTTCGCGTATTAGTATGGACACCCTGACGACTAACCTAACGCCAAGCCTTGAGATTTTTGCTGACGTGTTATTAAACGCCTCTTTCAGCGCTGAAGAAATCGAGCGCAAACGTTCGATTTGGCTGCAAAACATTGTGAAAGAAAAGGCACAACCACAAGCTCAGGCGTTGCGAGTTTTACCGGGCTTACTGTTTGGTAATAATCATGCCTACAGCGTTCCCTTAACGGGTTCAGGTACAGTTGACTCTATTGGTGCATTAACGCGTGATGATTTAGTTGCACACCGGGAAAACTGGTTGCGTCCAGATAACGCTCGTCTGGTGATTGTTGGTGATACCACCGCCGCTGCCATTAAACCAATTCTGGAACAGCAATTGGCCAACTGGCAACAACCTACCAGCAGCAAACCAAGTAAGCAGTTTGTGCCGGTAGCTCAGCAACAAAGTAACCGGGTATTCTTGATTGATCAGCCAGGTTCACCGCAAGCGACTATTATTGCTGGCCAACTTGCGCCTTCCGGCAACACCAGTGATGCCGAAGCCATTGACGTCATGAATACCATTCTAGGCGGCAGCTTTACCAGTCGTTTGAATATGAATTTACGAGAAGATAAAGGCTGGTCTTATGGGGTTCGGTCAACTTGGTTAGACGCCGACGCTCAGGGCATTTATTTGACCGTAGCTCCAGTACAGAGTGATCAAACCAAAGCCTCGATACAAGAGATTCTGCGTGAACTTACCGGTTACATTGGCGATGAGAACGCAACGGCTGCAGAACTTGAAAAAGTGAAAGCAAATAAGACCGCCAAGTTACCGGGAGCCTACGAAACCAAAGGCGCGCTATTACAAGCCATTGTGAATACACTTGAGAAAGAACAGGATATGGCGTGGTTAGAAAGCTACGGTGAGCGGGTTCAAGGTTTGCAGTTAAGTGCAATTCACACTGTGGCCGAAGACGTACTTAGACCTAACGCGTTAACCTGGGTAATAGTGGGTGATCTGGCTCAAATTGAAGAGCAAGTGCGCTCGCTAAACTTGGGTGAGGTGACAGTACTTAGTGCTGATCAGCTGTAAACATTCATCGTTTGGGTCAAGCCCAACTACTTTAAAGCCGCACAGTTGTGCGGCTTTTTTGTTGGTCATACCTACAACTATGATTTAGCCCTTTGAATACTCAGCAATAATTTTCTTAATGGCTCCGGTGTCGACTAAATCCCGCAATACCTGCTGTAATTCATTGTAATTAGTCGCATTGTGCTTGCTCAATGCACAGTAGGTAGGTGACGGTGCGGCCCACATTTTATCAATGGCAAAATTCGGATTGTTCCTGGCCACTTCAAAGTAGTCCACATGCAAATCAACACTCATCACCGTATCTAACCGCCCTTCTCGCAAGCGTTCAATATTGGCCGCTAAATCCGCTGCGTCATCCCGAACAGCCTGACCAGAGCTGAATAATGGCTCCAATTCTGGGTACCTAAAACCTCGCACCGTACCAATTCTAAGTTGATTTAAATCCTCGACACGGGTTATTGGTGCACTATCAACCCGCCGTATAAATACTTGTTCAGTCATAAAAAGTACCGCAGACCAGGCCAACTGCTCTGGCTTGTTCACCCAGTCAGGGTTAAGAAAGCAAGCAATGTCAGCCTGACCCGATTCCAGCCAAAGCTCAACCCGCGCTCTTGGTAAATTTAAATAGTCGATATCACGAAAACTGCGTTGGGCCAGGGTATCTAGAATATCTTTGGCAATACCGCCGTGCAGACGCCGGTTTTCAAAAATAGCGTAGGGGCTGCCATTACTTGCACTCACAATAGCGCGAATGGGTTGCTGCTGGGCAAAGGCAAACAATGGCAAAAAAATAAAAACAAGAATGAGAAAATGAACAAACCTTTGCATAGTGCTCTCTTCACCAACTGGTGCCTCTATTGAGCATAGAGTAAGTTTCAATTTCGTGCGATACAATAGCTAACCAATTCTCATCAAAAGTTAAACTGAAGTTGCAAATAGATGCTTTTGTTCACTCGAATTGCTTGCTATTGTAAAGATCGTATCGTTTTATAGAAGCATGCTCAGGCATCGTTAAAAATCATATTTCAGGAGCGTTTGACGTTGTATCCAACCAGCTTCCTCGCTATTTGCAAGGTCATGCTCAGATGTTTCTGTATCCTGAGTGCATTCGCCTTTTTTAGTCACGCTAGTGCTAACACCAAAGCACTTGAAGTAAATGCCAATGCACCACTGAATATACGCGTGTGGACCTCAGATGATGGCCTCCCGCACAATTCTGTAAACCGTATCACTCAAGACCAACTTGGCTATCTATGGATTGCCACTTGGGAAGGTCCGGTGCGCTTTAACGGGCGCGAATTCCAGGTATTCGATGACAGACATCAAAGCGGCTTGCCGGATAACGGTATGCTTGAAGTTATTCGAGCGCCGGATGCCTCACAAGTCCTCTTCGGTGGTGCTCGCGGCGGGATCGTGCGCACCAATGGCAGTAATTGGCAAACCTTTGATACCGTTCCACCGCGCGTTCACCGACTGTTTGTTGATGCCAATGAGGACCTGTGGATTGGCACGTTTAATGCCGGTTTAGTCAAACAAAACGCCAGCGGCGAACGACAAAGTTACGGCACTGAACATGGCTTACCTGGCCGCTCCGTTCACAGCTTAATGATGACCAAAGCTGGTTACTTATGGGTTGGCACTAATAACGGCGTGGCGCAATTAGCACCAGATGAAAATTCATTTACACCGCTCACACAGTTGCCAGAAAATACCGTCCTCACCATGCTGCAGCTCACGGACGGACGCATACTGGTTGCCATCGACAACAAGTTGTACATTGCCAACGACAGTCAGCAGCCACGCTTTGAGGTGTTTCCAACGCCGCTGCGCAGTGCCATTAACGTGTTACATCAGGACATGGCCGGCAACATTTGGGTTGGCACCCATAAAAGCGGCATGGCCAGAGTGTCGCTACAACAACAAACGCTGGATTATATAGATAGCACTCATGGTTTACCTAATGATCATGTGCTGGATATTTTCTGTGACCGTGAAGGTAGTTTATGGGTGGGTACCCACGGCGGGTTAGTGCAATTACGCAGTACTCTATTTACCACCTACACCGAAGCTGACGGCCTACCCGCAAATTATATTCGTGCACTGCACCAACTGCGCGACGGTACTCTTTTAGTAGGCGGCTTAGGTGGAATTAGCCAGTACCAGAATCATCACTTTAGCCCCATTGCGACAGTGCCACAACTGCAAAACAACTCTATTCTAAGCATCAATAGTGATGCGTTCGATCGTATTTACGTGGGAACCTTTACCGATGGTTTATACATTGTAGAAAACCAGCAACTACTGAAACGTTTAGGTAAAGTAGATGGCATGGTGAGCAACGAAATTCGAGCCATACTTCCGTTAAGTAAATATGAATTATTGATTGGAACCGTGTCGGGCTTACACCGTATTGATTTCAGCCAGAACCAACTGCAGCTGCAAACGTTTACCACCGATCAAGGTTTACCACACGACTACGTTGCCAGTTTATATCGCGACTCACTTGGCACTATCTGGCTTGGTACCTTAACAGGCTTAGCCCAATTTGAGTTGGAATCAAACACCATAACCCCCTACCAATTTGCTGAGGGTAACGACGCCCAGTACATTTTTAGTATCTACGAAGACGACAACCATCTGTGGCTGGGCACCGATCGCGGTTTAATGGCCAGAGAGCAAAGTACCGGCAACTGGACCATTATTTCCCGCGAAAATGGTCTGCCCTTTGACAATTACTTTGGTATTACCCGGGATAATAACGGCAATATTTGGGGTGGTAACAGCCGTGGTGTTCTGCGGTTACCCCAGCGTCAGGTGGATGCGGTTTTAGCCGGAACCCAAACGCAGCTTAGCTATCGATTGTTTGAAAAAGCCGACGGTTTGCAAACCGCACAAATGAATACCGGTGACCAGGCCATTTTAAAAACCCAAAGCGGGGAAATCTGGTTTGCCCTGTCCAGCGGTGTTGCCAGTACCACACCCGTTGAAGTTGGCCACAATAATTCGCTACCACCGAACGTGGATATCCATCGCATCGCAGCCGACAATCAACCCATTGCACCCGGTGCTGAGTTGGATTCCGAGGTTAACCGCGTCTCATTTTCCTACGCGGCACTGGGCTACTTAAACTCAGAGAGTATCCGTTATCAAGTGCAACTACGCGGCTTTGATAAGAACTGGGTGGACCGCGATAATATGATGAGTGTCGATTATACCGATTTAGCCCCCCGCCATTACCAGTTCGCGGTTCGCGCGGCCTACCCTCGTGGCGAATGGAGTCAAATTGCTACTGTGGACATTTATCAGCGCCCTGAGATCTGGCAACGGTGGTGGGTTCAGTTGCTAGGCTTACTCATTATTGCGCTTACCATTGCTGGATTAGTCAGACTGCGCTTACGGGCGTTGGCAAACTCACGTCAACGGCTGTTAACACTGGTAAATGAACAAACGCAAGAACTTGAGGCATTAGCCAATCAGGACAGCCTAACCCAATTAGCCAATCGCCGTGCCTTCGATCGTTTTATTCAACATGCTTTGCAACGCAGCGAAAAAATAGACCAACCGCTGTGCCTGGCCATATTGGACGTGGACAACTTTAAAGACGTAAACGACACCTATTTTCATGCCAGTGGTGATGAAATATTGAAGCGTCTGGCCGACATTATTCGTGACTGTATTCGTGATAGCGACCTGGCCGCTCGTTGGGGTGGTGAAGAGTTCGCCGTGTTGCTGGATAACACCACTATTGATACCGCATTTACTATTTGTGAGCGTATTCGAACCCACGTAGCCGCAGCACGATTTGACGATATAGATGTGAATTTAACCGTCACCTTGAGCGCCGGTATTGCCCAACACCATACTAATGAGAGTCATAGCAGCTTATTACTG
This sequence comes from Idiomarina sp., assembly GCA_040882145.1. GTDB lineage: Bacteria > Pseudomonadota > Gammaproteobacteria > Enterobacterales > Alteromonadaceae > Pseudidiomarina. The sequence goes on along the minus strand of JBBEBU010000002.1, from coordinate 41,229 downwards.
CGGGCAGACAAGGCGCTGTACAGCGCTAAGCATGAGGGTAGAAATCAAGTTGTTATTGCTGACGACGATAAGTAATTAAAGTGGAAATTTGGGATTCCAGACCACTTCCCAAAGATGTTGGTCTGGATCCTGAAAGCACCCCGCATAACCACCCCAGGCAGTCTTAGTTGCCCGTTTGATAACAGCAGCTCCAGCTGCTTCGGCAACCTGCATAAATTCATCCACTTCGGCACAACTCGCCACATTGTGCGCCAGCATTATGCTTAGGTTAGTACTGGTATTGCGCTGGGCATTGTCATCGCTTAATTGTAAATCATTTAGCAAACTAGCCCGCGGCCATAGAGCCAGTATTTGCCCATGTGGCAGCGGAAAAAAGGCAACGGCGCCATTTTCATAGTCGGTGCCGATAATACCTTCGGTTTGCCAGCCTAAGCCGTCGCGATAAAAGTTCACCGCCCGCTCTAAACTGGCAACGGTAAGCGTAATAAAGCTAACTGCAGCAGGCATAGCGGTTTACTCAGCTAATGCCGCAAGTACATCGGCCGCGAACTGCGCTTCATCAAAACCCGGTTCACCGGCTAAGTCATAACCACGGCGAACAATGACAAGTTGCTTCGATGGAATAACAATTAAGAACTGACCACGATTACCGCGGGCGGCAATAGTATCATTCGGTAAACCTGGAAAATCGTCATTGAATAACCACCACTGGGCGCCGTAACCAACCACTGGTTCGTCACTATCAGATCCCGCGCCCGGTTGGGCAGGTGCCGGTTTGCTGATGTATTCCAGCCAGTTTGACGGTAACAGCTGCTCCCCTTCCCATTCGCCATTTTGCAAATGTAATACGCCTAAACGCGCCAAATCGCGGGCCGTAGTCCAGACTTGCGATGACAGGATAAAATCACCACGCCAATCTGTTTCCAAACTCGTATGCTGCATACCCAATGGCTCTAACAGGGCTTGAAATGGGAATTCAATATAGTCCTGAGTGCTCGGCATACGCTCATGCAGCACCCGCATGGCTAACATAGTGTCGTTATTCGCATACTTCCAGCGCTTACCAGGTTCTGTTTCAAGGGCGGTTTGAGTAGCGGTGTCACTGACTAATCCACCACCCATATAGACTCTGTCAGTGCGATTTCCAGCAGCGTTACTGTCTAAACCAGACGCCATATGCAATAGATTTTCCAGCGTAATAGCCCCACGCGGATCCGCCGGGTGTGACCAGTTCTGCAGACCGGCAGGTTCATCTACAGCTAGTATTTTTTGTTGCACGGCGGCACCAATTACGCTGGCACCAATGCTTTTGGCAACCGACCAGGTGCGTTGTGCCGTTTCCGGAGTAAAACCTTCCTGATAGCGCTCAGCCACAATACTATCGGGTGTTACCACCAGCACTGCCGAGGTTCGTGCGCCACTGCCGTATTCTTTGCTAAATGCCGCATCAAGCACTTGGTTCAGTTTAGCGTTATCAGTGGGCTCGTTTATTGCTACCTGATGCTGCCAGGGCTTACCGTCATCAGTTTGATCGGTGGGCTTAGGATTCTTTAGTTTCGGTAAATGCGCAATAGCATCCAGTGTGGCTCCAACCGGCAAATCAACACAACCCAATTGCGGGCGCCACCAGGAATAACGTGGCGGCATAGCATCGCTATAGTTTACCGATACGACCGGCTGCCCCTGATGTTCAATTAAATAGGTGGTTTTACTGAGTTCAGCGACAGCATCAGCAATTAACGGATAAATACCGGTAAGTTCGTCACGTTCAATTTGCTCAGCTGACTTATTGGCATTGTGCAGTGCACTACAAGTAAATCCAGCCCGGTAACCCGCCGCATAGGCAGACAAGGTTTCCGAGCTTTCATTGGCGAGCGCGGCAGGTGCCAGCAACAATCCACTTACTGAAATGAAACTACAAATACTGAGTTTATTTACGACAAATGCCATTGCCAGCTCCTGCTTTGCTAAATTATTACGTTAGCTAGGGAGCGTAAATGTGTCCCAAGCCTGATTGATAATCTAAGGTTAACACAAAGTGTTTTAAAACATCGGTACTCAAATAACCACGTACCCGGGCGCCCTGCACCCGCGACATGCTGCTCTGGCTTTGTTGGGTCAAGTTGGCATTCTCACCTTCCCCTCGCACTGCTACTACCACATCGGCCATTTCATAAGGACCCAGCTTCATTTTGGGTAAGGTAAATACATCCACATATTGATTACCCTGAGAACTATCAACCTCAACCGTTTCAGGACCAAATCGTTCTAGCCAGTTGTACTTTTCAGCAAGGCTACGCTCTGTAAATACGCCCGGACCACCCTCGGTGTTAATGACAAGCCAAACGTCGGTTTCGCCGTTTAAGTTTACCTGCACCAGCGGATCACCGGTTGCAGCATCGCGACGGGTTGTTAGGTTAGAAATTTCTTTCATATCTACACTATCGCGGGTCAGCAAACGCATTCTCGCATTTGGGTAATCAATCTGAATAATAAACTTCTTCAGGAAGTTAGCACCAAGTGACACCCCTAACTCAGGCGAGCCATAATCCATTTCGGCAAATTCCATGGCGGTGTCCTGACCAAACAAATTAATAGCGACCTTACCGTAAATTGGTTTAGCTCTATTCTCCGGCACGCTACTTTCACTAAATGTCGTTTGTATGCGAACTTCCCTACCTGTGTCGTTCAGCTTCAAGTTGTGCTTTGCAATAAACTCGGCGCCTATGGTGTTCAAAGTATCTGCCGAGCTTATTGCTGCTCGCGTCTGAATCCCTTCCACAGTAACTGGCAGCGCTAGTCCTCCACCGGAGAAATCAACATCAAACCATTCGGTAGCTCCGGCCCAACTGGATTGACTAAAGCTAAGACTAATCAGCAGCGTAAATGTTAAAAAAAGTCTATACATCCTGTGTTCCTTATTGTAATTTTTAGTTCGCACCACATTCTATATAAAACAACATTTAAATCCCATCGTTTTATACATTTTTACAACATAAGCTTATAGCTCCCGGCAAAACTATGCATCACATCCTTCGCGGTACTTTACTCCTACTCACCATCCTGCTGGCATCAGGCTGTACTACTTTTGGCGTGATCGACAATGAGTCTCAGGCTACGTCCCAAAGCAGCGCCGGTAACTACGCCTTAAAAGACTACGAAACTGCCAGTAACCGCTCCGATGAAATTACTCTGGTATTAGCTTTCTCAGGCGGCGGCAGTCGTGCTGCCGCGCTCTCTTATGGCGTCATGGAAGCACTGCGCGATGCCGAACTAGAAATGAATGGCGAAAGCACCCGCATGCTCGACCAGGTAGACATGATCTCATCGGTATCGGGCGGTAGCTTCACGGCTGCCTACTACGGGTTATTTGGTGATCAGCTATTTACCCGGTTCGAGCGCGATTTCCTGAGCATAGATTATGTGAATGAATGGCTTTACGGCGTAGCCAGCCCGTTGCTTTGGTTTTCCCGTGAAGGGCGTACTGAAATAGCCACCCGGCTTTACGAAGACAGACTATTTAAAGGCGCAACCTTTGCTGATTTGAAGCGCGCTGATGCCCCATTAATAGTCATGAATGCCACTGATTTAGGTGGGGGTATACGTTTCTCCTTTGTGCAGGAGTATTTCGATTTACTCTGTTCTGACATTGCCAACTTCCCGATAGCTCGCGCGGTAACAGCGTCTTCGGCGGTACCGGTGATGTTAAATCCGGTAGTACTGAGAAACCATAAGGGCTGCGTAAACCCAGCACAGTCGTATTTGCAGGAACTGGATCAAACCAAATTGGAAGAAGCACAGCTGTCACCGCACTTACTTCAAACTATTGAGTCGTTAAAAACTTACGAAAATCGTAAAGAGCGCCAGTACATTCACTTGGTTGACGGGGGCATTACCGATAATCTTGGCTTAATGGCATTTTATGAGATGGTAGAAATCAGCGGTGGCATTGAGGACTTCATGAAACTCATTGGTACCAAACCCTCCTCACGGCTGGTTATTATTTCTGTCAATGCGTCAGCCAAACCGCGCTACAATATTGAGTCTACCAACGAAATCCCTGATATTGAAAACACTGTTAGTGCCGTAACCGACACCCAGCTGCATCGTTACAATGCGGCAACTATTAGCTTAATTCGCCGCAGCATGGATCGTTGGTCTGACGACTTATCGGAGTTTTGGTCACCCATAGAACCTTATTTAATTGAAGTCAGCTTTGACGGTGTGCAACAAGAAGATGAACGTAACTTCTTAAACCAGATACCAACTAGCTTGTCACTGACCAAAGAGCAATCAAACGCTCTGGCTAAGGCTGGCCGGGAACTGTTAAAAAATAATCCTGAGTTTCAGCGGCTACTGGAGGACTTAAAAGATTAGTTCGTTGTGGTTTCAGGTAGCATAGGCACTACCAGGCGGGTGGTCACAACCTTGCCGTTACTAATCACCAATTGAAACAAATCACCAAAGTCTTCTTCGGTTAACGCAGGGGCTTCACCACCGGCTTTTACCACCAAATCAGGTACTGTATTGCTGTGGCCAATAATGAGCGCGTTTTGCTGTTGTTTCAGCAAATTATCAACTAGTTTCTGCGGTTCACCCGCCACATAGGTTTCCACACTAAGATTCAGCAGCTTACCAGCAGGACTCGCCGTTTGGCGGGTACGCTGGTAATCGGTGGTATAAACTCGCTCAATGCCGGCATGCTGCAACATAGTGGCCAAAATGGCAGCACGGCGATGCCCGGCCTGAGTCAGAATCGGGTCCTCTTTAGCATCAACCTTCTCGGCATGGCGAGAAAAATATAAGGTATAGCTAGTGTCGGCAGCATTAGCACTTGTGGTCATGGTTATCATCAGTAACAGTACTTTCAGTAAAGTGGTTAGTCCCGTAGGCATCATGAATTTCATTCGTGTTAGTTCCGCTAATGAATCAACCTGCGGCTTGCGTACTGCGCTGTATGCTTAGCCGCCAAACACGGTAAAACTTAAGCCGACGTAAGCCACATAAGCAGCCACAAAAATGCCACCTTCCAGACGCGACAAACGCCGTCCCGTATACAAGAACAGTAATAAAACCAGCGAGGTTGCCAGCAGTACCCATTGGTCGAACTGTAAAATGCGTTCACTCACCGGTAACGGTTGCAGCAAGGCTGAAATACCTAAAATACCTAGCAAGTTGAATATGTTGCTACCCAGAATATTACCCACGGCAACATCGGCATGGCGGCGCAATGCGGCAATAATGGATACCGCAAACTCAGGTAGCGAGGTACCTACGGCAACCAGAGTTAAGCCAATAACAGCTTCAGAAATACCAAACGCCTGCGCAATACCAGTAGCGCCTTTCAATAAAATCTGCGAACCAACAATTAACAACGCTAATCCAATAACAATCGCTGTTGCTATCCACAGCCCGGTTTTGGGTAAGGCTTCAATTTCACTGGCTTCAGCGGTATGCATTTCTGCTGCGGGGTTGTTTTGCAAGCGCTCGGTGCGATACGCCCAAACTAAATAAGCCAGTAGCGCCAGCAACAAAATAGCTGCATCGATACGTGCCAGTGCACTACCACCAACCAAAACAATAAATAGCACAGTTGCGGCTAACACAGTGATAGCGTCACGGCGCAAAGCTAATGGCTTTACTGCCAACGGACAAATAATGGCGCAGGTACCCAGAATAAGCAGCACGTTACCTATATTGCTACCAACCACGTTGCCTACCGCAATATCGGGCTGTAAGTTCAATGCCGCATCTATTGAAACCACTAACTCAGGGGCAGAAGTACCGAAGCCAACGATAACTAAGCCACTGAGTAGTGGCGAAATGCCTATACGTTTGGCTATAGCAAGAGAGCCGCGAATGAGGGCTTCCCCGCCTGTGGTCAATAATAAAACACCAACGATAACAAACGCTAAATCCATCATCGCTTTATTTCCTTGTTTTTAGTCAGATACTTTTGGAGCTGCCGGGGCAGATTTTTTCTTTGTTACTTTCTTTTTCGCGCCAAGCGCAATTAATACCTGTTCGCGCTCTTTGGCCAGAAACATAGCCAGCGCCTCTAACTGCTGCTCATCACTTACCAACTCACTGGTTTCTAACAGTGGTACTAACTCATCCACCATATCGAGCATTTTATCATGCGCGTCGGCTTCGGCTTTTGAGGTGAACGTCATTTTTTCGGCTCCGTCGCGAACAACTACATATTTGGTTACTACCGCCATCGTGGATGTCCTTTGGTAATCGTTATATTAAACACTGTTTATTTATACAGTTATTGTGTTTTTTATGCAACTGCCGGGTTGGCATTGAGGGCTTACCGAGAATCTATTTAATTACAAATAAAAGCACCGCACCCGAGGTAAAACGTCAGGCTACTCTGTATAATATTGCACACCAAGTTCAATACGATCGCGGCCGTTTTCAAGGCGCCAGCGGTTGGTATCACGTAACGAATAAATACAGCCGCAATACTCTTGCTGATAAAAGCGTTCGCGTTTTGATATTTCAACCATACGCGCCGAGCCGCCCTGCTTACGCCAGTTGAACGTCCAATAGTGCATGTCCGGATAGCGTGCTGCTGCACGTTTACCACAGTCATTAATTTGTTCCATGTTCTTCCAGCGTGAAATACCAAGGCAACTGGTTATAGTATCGAAACCATGTTCGTGCGCATAAAGCGCGGTACGCTCAAAACGCATATCGAAGCATGCAGTGCAACGCTCACCACGCTCAGGTTCCCACTCTAAGCCTTTCACCCGCTCGAACCAGTTTTTACTGTCGTAATCCGCATCAATAAAAGGCACACCCAGCTTTTCTGCAAAGCGAATGTTCTCTTCTTTACGCAACAAGTATTCTTTTTCAGGATGAATATTGGGGTTGTAGAAAAAAATGGTGAATTTAATACCAGCATCCGCCATACGCTCCATCACTTCACCGGAACACGGCGCGCAGCATGAGTGCAACAACACGTGATCTGAGCCAGTGGGCGTTTCTAGTACTATTGTTTCTTGCGCGGACTTTTTCATAATCAACAACCAATCACTATTTAATAACGAATCAAGGGTGAATTGTGCCTATTATAACAGCGGATGCAACGCCGCTGCGATAAATAACTATAGCTACGGAGTGGATATTTTTACAAACCCACCATTGATAACGATTATCATTTAGATTAACTTTGTTATGAGCGACTGATTCACAACCTGTACAACAACCATAACGAGGTGATCTATGCGCGCACAACACTGGCAACAAAATCCTATTAAGGTAACGACAGAACCTGCTCCACCTAACTCAGGCCAAGATAAACAAGGCGTAAACCTAACCATTGATTCAGCCAAACTGATGCAGCTATTACATGATGGCCACTTGGTGGCCAGCGATATCCATTGTCTAGGCAACTGTAGTAAGGAATGCGTACGCGGTTTATTGTTGCGCTGCGTGCGTTACAAAATCTGTGGTTAGTTGTCTATGGAGCACTGCTCGCAACGTTCTTTACCCGTTAATAGCTTGGAAATACGGTTCCGGTTCCCGGCGAAACCAAGGTAGACCTGATCCGCTATCCAACTCAACCCGGGCCAGCGCAATGGCGCCGTAAGCCAACCACGGCCCACCAGCGACCAGGCCGCATGCGTCACGTCCAGACCATAGAGCATGTTCCCTTTCGCATCCATACCATGCAAAATCGCGTTCGCCCGCGCGACATCTACATTGCCAAACCGCTGCGAAAAACTCGGTTCGTGAATATTCTCAAACGCCATGGCCTGTTTTTTATCCAGGCGCTTTAAGTGTTTCATTTCGCGAACACATAAAGGACAACCACCGTCGTAGAAAATAGTTAATTGATGCGACATAAAATCTCGTTTGTTGAAAGCTCTGTAAGTATTTACGTTCATTGTACCCGCATAGTTCAGTCCTTTGGTTGATGTAAAGAAAGCACAACACCGTGTAATTAGCCGCAAGTTTGAAACGCTGCCATTTATGCTATATTGCGCACCAACTTAAGAACCCAGGAACGAACTATGGCTACATTTGGTACTGTTTTTATGCCTGAAATGGCACTAACAACCTTTGCGGACTCCAATTGGAGTAAACCTGAGATTGTTACGTCCGATAGCATAAATCTGCACCCGGGTGCGCATGTGCTGCACTACGCAAGCACTTGCTTTGAAGGCCTTAAAGCCTTTAAACATGAAGACGGTTCAGTAAATATTTTCCGCATGGATCGTAATATTGCGCGCATGGCGCAAAGTAGCCGACTGCTACACTTGCCGACCATTGACGAGCCGATGCTGGAAACGATGATTGTGGACATGGTTCGCCGTTATTTAGATGAAATTCCATTACCGCCGGGCTCTATGTACATCCGCCCTACTCACCTTGGCACTGAAGCATCTATTGGTAAGGCCGCAGCGCCTAGCGCAAGCTCTATGCTCTATGTATTGCTGTCACCGGTGGGTAACTATTTTTCCGGTGGTGACAAGTGCCTACGCTTGTTATTAGAGCAAGACACCAGCCGCTGTGCAGCACACATGGGGATGGTTAAAAGTGGCGGTAATTACGCCAGCGCCTTACAACCAATTCTAAAAGCACGCGCTGAAGTACAAGCTGATCAAGTTCTATTCTGTCCAAACGGTGACGTACAAGAAACTGGTGCGGCAAACTTCCTGCTCATTGATGGTGATGAAATTATTACTAAGGCATTGGATTCAACCTTCTTGCACGGTATCACCCGCGACTCCATTCTAACCATTGCACGAGATATGGGTATGAAGGTATCCGAGCGTGAACTCAGCATAGATGAATTACTGGAACGCGCCCGTAAACCCGGCACTGAAGCAGCACTGTCAGGTACAGCCGCAGTATTAGCCCCAGTTGGAACGCTCATTCACAATGGCAAAGAACACACTATTGGTAGTGGTGATGTGGGAAGTACAACCTTGAAGCTTCGTGAAGCACTCAATGCGATTCAGTGGGGCAAAGCAGAAGACACCCGCGGCTGGCTGCAGCGCGTGTAACCATGTCGCTTAAACATAAGGCAGAAAATTAGTCGTTATCTGCCTTATGTTCCGCAATAACGCATCGTTCAAAGTGGCCCATAGCCGACATAATAATAAGCGCTAAAACAGTAATCATTATCGCCAGCGGAAAATTATGAATACCGGCGGCTACCCCAATTGAGCCCGCAAGCCAAATAGACGCACCCGTGGTAATTCCCCGAATTTCACCACCGCTACGAATGATACTACCCGCCCCTAAAAAACCAATGCCACCAATAACGCCCTGAATAATCCGGGTAGGATCCAGCTTCGCTGTAGCATCACTGTCCGGGATGCCATATAAAACATCAAAGCCCATAATAATAAAAGCAGCCGAGCCCAATGCCACCAACATGTGTGAGCGAAGCCCTGCTGGCTTACCGCGCAGTTCGCGCTCCAGCCCCACAAACAAAGCCAAACCGGCGCCAACTGCCAGCCTTAGCGCCATATCAAGAATGGGTATATTGCTTTCCATCTAGCCTCTCCTGTTTAGTATCACTACTAACCCGGTAACAGCACCACCCATACAACCGGTCTATTTCACGCATATAACCTCAGCATAGAAGAGCGAATCCGCATTTAACAGGCGCTCGCCTTCTAGTTTGCCCACGTGCACTTATGTTCAGCTATGTTAAGTTAGTACTAGTAATCATAAACAGTAAGGCGCTCCCGTTATGTCACTACCACCGTCTCAGCCCTCTTCATTGCCTTATTCTCAGGCCTGCGAGAATAATAAACAGCCAATACAGACAGTGCTAAAAAGTGCGTTTCAAGACGCTTCCCGAGTACTTGAAGTAGGTAGCGGCACTGGTCAGCATGCCGTTTTCTTTGCGCAAAATTTACCTAATTTATGTTGGCAAGCGAGTGATCAAGCCGAGCACATGAATGGATTACAGGCTCGTATAAAAACTGAGGGTGCAGCAAATCAACCCGAGCCGGTTGAATTTGATGTCTATGAAAAAGCTCCCACAGGTAACTTTGACGCGCTGTTCACGGCCAATACCTGTCACATTATGCCAACCGAAGGCGTTGAAAGACTATTTCAGCATTTAGGTAATGCACTCAGTAAAGTGAAACGAGTTTGTATTTATGGCCCGTTTAATTACGCGGGTAAATTCACCAGTGGTAGTAATGAAGCCTTCGATGAATTATTAAGAACCCGCGATCCAAAAATGGGTATACGCGACATCGAATGGATAACTCAACTAGCAGAAGAACAAGGCTTTAAGCTGGTTAACGATCACGGTATGCCGGCTCACAATCGCCTATTGGAATTTTCTCGTTAGCATAAAAAAAGGCAGCACTTTTCAGCGCTGCCTTTAACCTTAGATGTATACTTACCTTTATTAAAGCAACTTACAGGTCAAAACGATCCAGTTGCATTACCTTGGTCCAGGCGCTTACGAAGTCATTTACAAACTTCTCTTCAACACCATTTACCGCGTAAACTTCAGCTACTGCACGCAGTTCTGAATTAGAACCAAACACCAAGTCTACCGGTGTTGCAGTCCAGCGCAGTTCGCCGCTGTTGCGGTCACGACCTTCATAAATGCCGTCTGCGTTATCAGCTTTCGACCATTTCGTACCCATATCCAGCAAGTTTACGAAGTAATCGTTGCTTAAGGTACCTGGCTTATCGGTAAATACGCCATGGTCAGCACCAGCCACGTTAGCGTCCAGTGCACGCATACCGCCAACCAACACTGTCATTTCTGGCACAGTTAAGGTTAACAGATTCGCTTTATCAACCAGCTGTTCGGCTGGTGAACGCGTGTTCTCATCCGCATCAAAGTAGTTGCGGAAACCGTCTGCTTTTGGCTCAAGGACAGCAAATGATTCAACATCTGTGTGCTCAGCTGAGGCATCCATACGGCCTGGCTCAAACGGCACTGTTACTGAATGGCCAGCATCTTTCGCTGCTTTTTCAATAGCCGCTGCACCACCTAAAACAATCACATCAGCCAGTGAAATACGCTTGTCACCGCGTTGCGACTTGTTGAAGTTTTGCTGAACACTTTCCAGCGCAGCTAACACTTTGCTTACTTCCGCTGGATTGTTCACTTCCCAGTCTTTCTGCGGCGCTAAACGCAAACGTGCACCGTTGGCACCACCACGCATATCAGTACCACGATAGCTTGAAGCGGAAGCCCAGGCAGTACGCACCAACTCAGGAACCGTCAGCTTGGTAGCCAGTATTTTCTCTTTCAGTTGCTTAACGTCGCGATCATTAACCAATTCATGATCAACCTCTGGAATTGGATCCTGCCACATTAAAGCTTCTTCCGGCACGTTGTCACCAATGTAGCGAGCGCGTGGTCCCATGTCACGGTGCGTCAATTTGAACCAGGCTTTGGCAAACGCCAGTTCAAACTCTTCCGGGTTTTCCATAAAGCGCTTGGAGATTTCACGATACGCTGGATCTTCTTTCAACGACAAATCCGTGGTGAACATAATTGGCGCATGACGTTTGCTGTCGTCATGCGCATCCGGAACCATGCCTTCGGCTTGACCGTCTACCGGAATCCACTGTACCGCACCTGCCGGGCTGCGAGTTTGTTCCCACTCAAAGGCAAACAGGTTGGTCAGATACTGCATGCTCCACTGCGTTGGTGTTGCCGTCCAGGCACCTTCAAGGCCACTGGTAACTGTGTCTTCGGCATTACCTTTACCACACTTATTCTTCCAGCCTAAGCCTTGCTCTTCCACACCAGCTGCCGCAGGTGCTTCTTCTAAGCAATCCGCTTTACGGGCACCGTGTGCTTTACCAAAGGTGTGACCACCGGCGATCAGAGCAACGGTTTCTTCGTCGTTCATAGCCATGCGACCAAAGGTTTCACGAATATCGTGAGCGGCTGCAATTGGATCGTGGTTACCGTTAGGGCCTTCCGGGTTTACGTAAATCAAGCCCATTTGCACCGCGGCTAAAGGCTTCTCAAGCTTGCGCTCAGAACCGCCGTGATAGCGTTTATCGTCGGCCAGGAATTCATTCTCAGCACCCCAGTAAACTAAATCTGGTTCCCAATCGTCAGCACGACCACCAGCGAAGCCATAGGTTTTAAAGCCCATAGATTCCATGGCTACGTTACCAGTGAGTACCATTAAGTCAGCCCATGACAAAGCATTGCCGTACTTTTGCTTAATTGGCCACAGTAAGCGCCGTGCTTTATCCAGGTTTACGTTATCCGGCCAGCTGTTCAAAGGTTCGAAGCGTTGCTGACCACCGCCGGCACCGCCGCGACCGTCATGCATACGGTAAGTACCGGCACTGTGCCAGGCCATACGAATGAAGAACGGGCCATAATGACCGTAGTCAGCCGGCCACCAGTCTTGCGAACTGGTCATCAAAGCTTCAATTTCTTCTTTGAGCTTGTCTTGATCGATAGTTTTAAATACTTCGGCATAGTCAAAATCTTCGCCCAAAGGATTTGATTCAACACCGTGTTGGCGCAATGGTTCAAGATTTAATTGATCCGGCCACCAGAACTGGTTTGATTTTGCCTCACCGGCTGCAAACGCAGGTGCAGGCTGAATTCCAAGAGAAACAGCCAAAGCCAGCGCGGAGAGAACAGGAAGAGTCTTTTTCAACATTGTAGTTAGCCTTTGTTGGTTAAATGTTTAGACCGCTAATTTAGCAAGCTAACTATAGACCGTTTTATTGAATTTGAAAGGCTGATCTTAATTGAAAAAACAGATTAGATTAATCGTAAATCTGGTCTTTATTCCTGTATAGAAACTCTTTTGTTGCAAAACTTAATGAGAATAATTATCATCCCGACATTAAATTTATTCTGCCTACCCCTGGAGATATTATGCCGTTTCATCTGACTCGTCTTGCTGTTGCTATTAGCTCAGTTATTAGCCTAACTGCCCTGCCGGCAGTCGCTCAAAGTGATACTTCAGAACTTACCGAGGCAGAAAAGATTGAACGTATTAAAGTTACGTCCTCACAAGTCACTTTGAATGACGAATACCCAGGCGGACAAGTTGCCCGCGGCGGGCGTGCAGGTATTCTAGGTAACCTGGACATGATGGACTCCCCGTTCAGTGCCACCAACTTTACGGCCGAACTGATTCGCGAACAGCAATCGGAGAGTGTTGCCGACGTACTGCAAAATGATCCTGTGGTACGGGTTGCGAAAGGCTTTGGTAACTTTCAGGAACTCTATGTTATTCGTGGCTTCCCGGTTTACTCAGATGATATGACGTACAACGGCTTGTACGGTATTTTACCGCGCCAATACGTTACCGCTGAGTTGTTAGAGCGAGTGGAAGTATTTCGCGGCGCCAACGCCTTCTTAAATGGTGCCGCACCCGGTGGTAGTGGCTTGGGCGGTTCGGTAAACGTAGTGCCTAAACGTGCGGGCGAAGAGCCGTTAGCAAGACTAACCACTGGTTATGAAAATCAAGGCCACTGGTATGGCAGTGCCGACCTGTCACGGCGTTTCGGTAACGACCAGGAAAGCACCGGAGTACGGGTAAACCTGGCGCAACGTGACGGCGAAATGGCTATTAATAACCAAGACCGTGCGCTTTCTATGGCTTCCGTGAATGTTGATTACGACAGTGACAGCTTCCGTCTTGCTGCCGATTTAGGCTTTCAGGATCACCAAGTAGATGCTCCGCGCCCAACGGTGACACCTTTAGGTGCGATTCCGGAAGCACCTGAAGCCGACATTAACTTTGCTCAGGACTGGACTTACAGTGACGAGCGCCAGCTATTCGGTGCCGTGCGCGCTGAGTTTGATATTAATGACAGCATTTCAACCTGGGCCGCCCTTGGTTTCCGCTCAGGCGAAGAAGAAAACGTATTAGCTAACCCCAGCGCAGACGCGAACGGCGACACCACCGCCTACCGTTTTGATAACACCCGTGAAGACAACATTCGTTCCTACGAAATTGGCGCCAGCGGCGAATTTAACCTTGGTTCCGTCGGCCATCGCACTATTGTGTCTGCATCCACATTTTCAATGGATTCCAAGAACGCTTACGCATTCTCAAACTTTGCCGGTTTTGCCGGTAACTTATATGCGCCATATACTGCCGAGCAGCCCGCAGCCGACTTTTTTATTGGCGGCGACTTAGCCAACCCCTTGGTTACCGAAAGCGTTGATATGTCCAGTTTCGCTATTGCCGACACCTTGTCATTTAATGATGACTTTGTATTACTTACCCTGGGCGTACGGTATCAAAATATTGAACTGACCAGCTTTGATTACAACACCGGCGATCGCTTGTCGGGTTACGATGAATCACAGCTGACTCCGGTTGCCGGTGTGGTGGTGAAACCATCTGATTCCGTATCGTTTTATGCTAACTATATTGAGGGCTTAGTTGCCGGCGAAGTAGCGCCCGCATCCAGCGGTGGTACGCCGATTGAAAACGCTGGTGAAGTATTTGAACCCTATCAGGCCGAGCAATACGAAGTTGGGGTAAAATACGATGCCGAGCGTTTTGGCGGTACCTTCAGTGCTTTCTCTACCAGCAAGCCAACCAGTTTGGTTCGCGATAATCGCTTTACCGTAGAAGGCGAACAGCAGAACCAAGGTCTTGAGTTAACGGTATTTGGCATGCCGGCTGAGAACCTGCGCCTATTAGGCGGTTTAACCTGGTTAGACGCTGAACAAAGCAAAACCCAAGGCGGCGCTTTCGATGGCAACACGGCCATTGGCGTTCCGGATTTACAACTGAACTTAAATGGTGAGTGGGCCTTAACCGCACTGCCAGGACTGACCTTAGACGCCCGTGCCATTTACACCTCAGAGCAATACGCAGACTCAGCTAACACCTTGGAAGTTGAATCCTCACAGCGCTTTGACTTAGGTGCCCGTTACGTCACTTTTGTAGGTGGTACCGAAGTGACCTTGCGCGCCCGGGTTGAAAACCTGCTAGATGACAACTATTGGGCTTCTGTAGGTGGCTTTCCGGGTTCAAATTACCTGATGCTAAGCGAACCGCGTACCTTTAAACTGTCTGCTTCGTTTAACTTTTAAGGACAGGCCGGATGGGTTTATCACTGCTTGCCTTGCTTTGTACTGCGGTAGGACTAGGCATTCTTTATCACGCCTGGCAACGAAAAATCCGCAACTATCACGGCGTCGCTTTATGCGGCGCCTGGTTGTTAGTGGCGCTTTCAATTTACCTTTGGAGTGTCGCCCACGGGCCGGAGTTTGGCGTTTGCTATGCCTTTATTACGCTGGCCCTGCAAAGCTGGGGGCTCATAGCCCTCAAGCGTGACACCCGCATCAAAGCAAAGCGAACACCGCAATTACCACAACAGCCGCTGGCTTTCATAAATGGGCTTCAGGCGCTACCAAAACAAGCCTTAGTATTGATAACCGCAGTACCTCTGGCGGGCGCAAGCGCCATGCTGTTTACCGTAGTCACAACCTCGTTGTTACCCTGGCAAAACGTCAACATAGTTGCGCTTGGTATTTACACCATGCCGGTGATTTGGGGCCTGGCAGCTTACTGGGCTTGTGCAGACAGCAAACTCTGGCGTCCGGCTCTCACTTTTGCAATTATTGGTGCTGTCGCTGCGCTCATTATTTACCGTTAACCAACAAGTTAAACACTATGAAATTATCTGTTTCCCCGGCACTCAGTAAACGCTCATTAAAAAGTCATTCCTGGCTTGGCTTGTTGGTATCGGTGCTTATGTTTCTGGTGTGTTTTTCCGGCACTGTAGCCGTGTTTAGCCAGGAAATTCAGCGTTGGGAACAACCCTTTGTGTATGAGTCGCTGGATTATCAGGCCAGCACTATTCAAACCGCCTATGAAACCCTGCTGAATGAACACCCTGAGCAGCTTTCCGAGCACATTATTATTCGGCTACCCACGCCGGACTTGCCGCGTACCAGCATTACCACCGATCATCAAAGTTGGTTTATTAATGAAGACGGTTCACTGGGTGCCATTAAGTCGCAGCCATTTACCGACTTTATTGCAACCCTGCACGAAGCCCTGCACTTGCCGGAAACCTACGGTGTGCTGCTGGTAAGTTTAATGGGCGCCCTGTTAAGTGCGCTGATTATTTCGGGCGTTATGGCGCATCGTCGTATCTTTAAAGACGCATTTAGCTTTCGCGGCAAAAGTAATCCCCAAGCACGAGAAACCGACTTACATAACCGCTTAAGCGTGTGGGGTTTGCCTTTTCACCTAATGATTGCGCTAACCGGCGCCTATTTCGGACTGGCCAGCTACCTAACCGGTTTCTATTCCGACGCCTTATATGATTCCGACCCTATGGCGCTGTTTGCCGACCTGTACGGCGACATTCCACAGGTGAACGAGCAACCCTTAGTGCTTGATATTCCCCGCGCTATGGCGCAACTAAAAGAAGTGTCCCCCGGCACCCAACCGGTATTTATTACCGTAGAAGAAGTGGGAACCGAGTCGCAGTATATGCTGATTGGTTCACAGCATATGGATAAACTTATTTACTCAGAACAGTACCGCTTTGACGCTAGCGGTAACTATATGAACAAAGTTGGCTATGCCGATGGCGAACCCGGTCAGGGCGCCGTGTTCTCGGTTTACAGGCTTCATTTCGGTCACTTTGGCAGCGAGTTTGTGAAAGTTTTATACGGACTGCTAGGTTTGGCGCTAACCGTGATTTGCGTTAGCGGGATAAATTTATGGCTGCAAAAACGCGGCAAGCGCGATGCACTCACTAATCTATGGCTAGGTATTGTTTGGGGAAGTCCGGCGGCTTTAGCGGTGGCGGGCATTGCGCAAATCGGTCTGCAGGTGTCAGCCATTCCGGTATTTTGGCTTGGTGTGTTAGCGGCCATGGTTTATGCGCAATGGCGTTCTGCGTATGCTCAGGTTCGCTCGCAATTGATTGGGCTAACCGTCGTAGCCTTGGTGAGTTTAGTACTGGTGCATCTGCTGCGCTTTGGTGCCAGTGCGTTAGAGCCAATATCTATACTAGTAAACAGCTGTCTGTTGGGCATTGCCCTGCTGCTTATTTGGTACTGGCAAAAAACCAGCGCTACTGAGGTTTAATCAGTAGCGCTGGTTAATCAGTGCGGTTGTTTGCTGACTAATTACAGCGAACGCGCCATCAATTCAATTTCTGCAGCAACACCGTAAATCTCACTCGCGTCACCCTCTAACTTGCCACTTGGCGTGGTAGTTGGCCACATTGGCCGTAACTCACGAATAAGCTGGCGGGCTTGGGAAAGCTCGGTTTCTGCCTGAGCTTTCTGTTGGGCTGACAAACTGTCTAAACGAGTGAGTACAATTTCGGTAAAGCCAAGCGCATCTTGATATTCGTGCACGTTAGACACTTCACCTTCTTTAATGCCAATAGCGTATTCTTCCGCCGCAGTAGAGAGCATGGAAGCAACACTCAACAGCACCTCGCTGGCAGTCATAGACTCAATGGGTTCGTTTTTGCTAATAGCTTGCTTAAGCGTTTCGTAGTTAGCCATTACCACACTGCTGTCAGCATCATTATTTACGCTGTCAGCCAGTGCACTTAACGGCTCAGCAAAACCCGGTAAGTTACGTGCAGCAAAGGCCGCTTCCAAACCACTATAAAGCTCATCACCCGGATGCTTCATGTGGGTTTTCGCCATCGCTAAATGCCCTTGCTCGTATAGCTTCATGCCCACCCATAAATGACCTCGAATCAGACCCAGCTGCGCCAGATATTCCTGGTCATTGGTGCGCAAATCAATACTGGCATCAACCATTTCGGCTTCGCCTGCGGCTTGCATAGCCACCATTTGTACCGTTTGTGGCGCTACTGGCAGCGCGTGGGCGCTGGCCATGCCCAAAGTAGTAGCCATGGTAGTGGCAAGCAGTGCCGGCGACTGTTGCCATAGTTTACGTTTCTCAATCATAATGTACCTCGTTGTGAGTTGCCGAAACCACGACCTTTTCCACAGAGGTCTGGTTCATTTTATTAGGTTACTATATAGTACCTACAAATGATAACCATTCTCAAACAAATGATGCAAGTTTATGCTTATTCATCTAGCTAAAGTTATTGATGGCCCTACTGTTGCTGCGCTTCGCAAGCGTTTAGACAAAGCGCAGTTCCGTGACGGTAAGTTAAGTGCGGGCTATGCCGCTAAAAGCGTAAAGCAAAACCAGCAAAGTGAAGGCGACGACCTAAGCCAGCAGGTTATTGGTTTAATCCAAGAACGGTTATTAAAGCACCCGGTTTGGGTGCAAGCAGCACAACCCAAACACTTTGGTCGCTGCATGCTCAATCGTTATGGCGTGACCGATCACTATGGCTGGCATGTCGACGACGCGTGGATGCAGGGCATACGCACGGATTTATCATTTACCGTAAGTTTAAGTGCACTGGCAGAATACGACGGCGGCGCACTGGCTATTCAGGACACCAGCGGTGAACGCAGTTGGCGGTTAGACACTGGTGACGTGCTGCTCTACCCCAGTCACTACCTGCACCAAGTGGAAGCCGTAAGCCGTGGTGAGCGCGTGGCTATGGTCGGTTGGCTGCAAAGCTTAGTGCGTGACCCAGCCAAACGCGAACTACTATTTGAACTTAGCCAGGCGCTGGAACACGAATTTGCGCAACAGCAAAAATCGGCGCAGTTTGATCGCTTAAGCAAGGTGTATCAA
The DNA here is from genome assembly GCA_040882145.1 of Idiomarina sp. Taxonomy (GTDB): domain Bacteria; phylum Pseudomonadota; class Gammaproteobacteria; order Enterobacterales; family Alteromonadaceae; genus Pseudidiomarina. Next base: position 22,594 of record JBBEBU010000002.1, on the reverse strand, counting down.
AACCTGCAACGCCAATGGCTGGAATAAGATCAGCCAAACGCAGTTAGCTTAACGTGAAAATAAGCGATCTTTCAGTCGACGATTGGCGGTTCTGAGTTTGGCACCAAAAGTATTTTTCTTATAACGCCCTTTTTCTTCGTGCCGAATGATGGAAACCTGCTTTATTTTTAGCGGTTTACCGTGCGTGCCTAAAATCCAACGGAAAGCTCTGTCTTCATAGGTTTTTACCCACCGCTCCTGCGGCTGCTGATAGCAGTTTACGCCCTCACAGTAACCGTATTTACGGGCAATACTACCGGCTACAATTTGCACGGCGCCAGTTGCTTTCTCAAAGGTGTGATTCTTAAATTTACAGGTTGCCAAAACGTTTAAGTCAACCGCTTCTTCACGATTCTTTTTCAAAATTGCATCGTCTTTGCACAGTAACGCCGTTCGATTTACTTTTTTCGGAAACACAAGAATCGAGCGTTCTTCTGAAAGCTGCTCAAACAAAGAAGTAAAAGTGTCCGGACCAAAAATGACATCGCAATCTGTAAACCAAATCCAATCGGCTTTGGTTGCTTTGGCAGCTTTATTACGACCAATAGCGCGGCGCAGTAAACGCTCTTTCGACAAGGCAATAAAATTCCATTCCACATTAGCTAGTTGCATTTGCCGATAGTGCTCAATGAGCTCCACCGTCTGCTTATCGCTTTTACAATAGAAGCCGGTAAATACCAGTTTGAATTGAGTTGGTGGATTATTCACCAGAGACTGCAACTGGAACACAAATAAATGCGAGTATTGCCAACAATGAGCCACAATTTCAATTTGTTCTGGTGGTTTAGGCTTTTCTTTTAGAAAACTATTGGCAGGAGCATGATAAAACCAACGAGCCGGAAGATAACCAGAGGCGGCAAAGCGCAGCAAGAATTCACTGCTTGCATCCATTATTCTTGTAAAGCTCATGTTTTTGACCTTGTTGTTATTCTTTTTTTAGGGTTTTATATGAATCTTAACTAACCCTAAAACAAAGCGTTTCATCAATAAAGTGAAAAATTCACTTTTACTCATTCTAACAACCGAGAGCTTTAACCAACATATGTCGATTGTTGCTAACCTAAAGTATCACTGGCTTAGAAAATACAAATCTATTGCCGGAATATATCTAAAAAAAACAGCTCAACAGCGCGTGGAAAATTTGTGGGAAGAGCGAAAAAATTTGCTGAACAGAACATCGAACTCGCTCAAGCAACCACTGATGATAAATTTAACGTCATTTCCGGCGCGTTTTGAAACATTACACCTCACCTTGAAGTCATTATTATTACAAAGCACTAGCTTTGACCGCTTAAACCTGTGGTTATTCGAGCCTGACATAAATAAACTTCCCCCGCAGGTGTTAAAACTGCAGGACTACGGCCTGTTTATTATGCCGGTGCCAACCGACACCCGCTCTTATAAAAAGCTAATTCCAGCGCTGAATGATTTTCCCAATGCCTTTCATGTAACCGCTGACGATGATATTTACTATCGTGAAAATTGGCTGCAGGCACTCACTAGCGAATATCAGGGTAACGATAAAGAAATTCTGTGCTGGCGCGCGCATCGAATTAAAAAGGACAAGAAAACTAATCAAGTACTGCCCTATCGCAAATGGCAACCCAAAACCGAGGTTCGCGGGCCAGACCCTTTATTGTTCTTCACCAGCGGCGCTGGTGTGTTGTTTCCGCCGGGAAGCCTTGGTGAACAAGCAAAAGATCAGACGCTTGCTAGCAAACTGGCGCCTTATGCGGATGACTTATGGTGGTATACCATGGCACGCGTAAATAACTGCAGTATTCGCCGCGTTGGGAATAATCCGAAGTTAATTACCTGGAAAGGCAGTAAAGGCGAGTCACTCTGGACTTTTAACAAACAAGAAAGCGGCGGCAATGATCAGCAACTCGCGCAATTGAATGCGCATTTTCATATTTTCACGGATGGGAATTAGCATGAAGATTATCAACGGAAAGCGTTTTACTGCCGACCGAGCCTGGGGCTCCCAGTGCATTGCCAATATGAATGGAATAACCACGCGCCTACATTGGACAGATAAGCCTTATAAGTGGCATGTAAACGATGGAGAGGAAGTATTCGTTGTTATTCAAGGGCAGGTAGAAATGAGCTACCGAGAAAATGGAGAGGTTAAATCCGCCCTACTTGACGAAGGCGATATATTTTTTGCTTCCGTTGGCACCGAACATATTGCCTCGCCTGTCGGCGAGGCTCGTATTTTAGTGGTAGAAAGTGAAACTAGCGTTTAAAGGGGTACAGCATCAGTTTTAAAAAGCTGTTTACTGGCACATCTTTAGCGTCGTTTAAGCCAACCGTTACAGGTGCTTCATTCGGCCGTAAGTAGAAAGTTCCAAACACATGGTCCCAAATCATCAACACGTTGCCGTAGTTATTATCGGCTTCGTTTAGATTAGTAGAATGGTGCCAGCGATGAACTTCATTGGTACTGAAAATGTAATTTAACGGGCCTAACTTAAACGCCACATTCGCATGTTGAAATACAGAAACCACCCCCGCTAAGCCTGAATAAGCCAACACCACATCCTGGGGTACACCCATTAATAGAAGTACAAAAATACTAGCCAAATAGTGCCAGGAAATATTAATGGGGTGCGAGCGATAGGCGTTCATCCAGTAAATACGCGATGCGCTATGATGCACCAAATGAAAGCGCCACCAGGCCGGTGAATTGTGCGACAACCTATGCAAGCAGTAAGCCCCTAACTCGGCAATAACGGCCGCCATAAACAGTTGTGTTATAAAGGCAAAATCCGTTGGAAACAAAACAGCCTTAGGCGAGTCGAATAGCCAAGCCACCAACACCACAGCCAGCAAATTTCCCGCATTTTTCAATGCCGGGAATACCATGCCCATAGTGGAAAACAAGGTCAGGATATCGATTTTGCCGTCACTACCAACACGCTGCTTCCACTGCCGCGAAAACGGCATAAAGTGCTCACACAACATCACAATAAAAATGGCACTTAAAAACGATATAAACTGCGCAGCCGCCATCGGAAACCCCGACTTCGCCGCCCAATCCAAAAATGCTAAACACGCAAGAATAGCCAAGGGATAAACAGCGACCTGCGCCAACCAAATACCTGAACTGGTTTTTACTACTGAAGTTGACATGACACCCTCCATAAGGCTTTTGATTCAACTTCAGTGAGACGCTTAAGGGGTAATTCGGATGCAGGAGTGCAAGTTGACGAACCCCAGTTGGTTTTAACCGAGCTTTCGATCTTATTGGAGCGTGCAAGCGTAAGTGACTAAAAGCACTTAACGAGCCTATTTATGCACTTTACCGAATCAGAACAATCGCGCATTATTGAAATGGCATGGGAAGATCGCACGCCCTTTGAAGCCATTGAAGAACAATTTGGCTTAGACGAAAAGCGAGTCATTAAATTTATGCGGTCGCAGCTCAAACCCGGCAGTTTTCGGCTTTGGCGAGAACGCGTAAGCGGGCGCAACACCAAGCATAAAAAGCTACGCCCCGAAGGCGTGTCACGCGGCTACTGCCCTACCCAATACAAGCAGCGCTAACTTTGAATCAAGGACGAATCAGTGCCCACTCTTATTCTACCCACAGCTGAATATCAGCAGAGTTACATCGGTTATATTGAAGAGCTGGGCAATGAAGAACGCTACCCTTTCCCGCTGGACTTTGCTCACAATGATTTTGCCGCGTTGTTAAAGCGAATCAATAACTTCAGTAAAGGCGTGGATATTCCCGATGGGTTTGTGCAAAGCTCAACTTACTGGCTGGTTGAAGAGCACGAAATTATTGGCTGCACCAATATTCGTCACTATTTAAACGAACAAATAGAGCACTGCGGTGGCCATATTGGTTTGGGGATTCGCCCGTCATATCGCGGCAACGGATTAGGTCATCAGTTACTTAAATTAAGCATTGATAAAGCCAGAAGCTATGGCGTTAAAACTATTCACATTCATTGCCATACCCATAACACCGCTTCGAGCCGCATGATTGAATCCTGTGGTGGTCAGCTGCATTCTTGTATTAAGGTCGGTGGTGAAGCAATTAGTCGGTATACAATCGGAAGCGACCCGCTATAATCGCTCAAACTAGCACCTATTAAATGGACTTAATGGCTTTATGACAGGCTTTCTTACTACCAATACCAAACCCTTTTTAATCATTGCTGCCAGCACTTTATGGTTAAGCGGTTGTTCCGTTGTTGATTACGTAGTCAACGACGCCAATCAAGTACAGCGCATTGTGTCCGAAGCCGGTGGCACGCAAAAAGCAGCCGATGGTCGCTATGAAAACTTATTCCCTAAATTAACGGATTACCCGCTTACTTGTGAGCAGGATTGCTACCCTGCGCATGCGGATGTTAGTTGCGAAACCACAGCTGAGAATTGTCGTTATCAGGGCAACGCGCCAGCGCTTGCCCTGAATGCAGGCTTTCAAATTCACTGGCTTGGTCACGCGAGCTTTTTAATAACTACCGCCAATGGCCAGCAATTCCTATTCGACCCTGTTAGTGAGCAGTTTGACTTCCCCATTAACTGGGCTCATTCGTTATCTGGCGGCATAACCCGTACGCCGCCGCAATGGCCTGCCGCCGAGCAGCTAAGCACTGTTGATGCGGTATTGTATTCACATTTGCATTACGACCATTTCAACAAAACGGATATTAAACGTCTGGGCGCCCAGCCTAAGTATTTTGTTCACTTGGACACAGCTGACTACCTGCCAACAGCTGGATTAAGTTTATTTGAAATGGACTGGTTTACCACGCATAAACTTGGCGATACTCTTATTCATGCAGTGCCCGCGCATCACTTTAACAGCCGTTACTGGGTGCCTTTCGTGTATAGCGACGATGAAGAAGCACTCTGGGGTGGCTGGGTAATTGAACACAAGGGTAAGAAGCTATTTTTCGCAGGAGATACGGGGTATTCGCAGCATTTCAAAGAAATTAATAAGCAACATGGCGATATCGACGTATGCTTACTGCCCATCGCATCTTATCATCATGAAACCTATAGCAAGTGGTACCGCTACGTGCACACCACCCCTGAAGACGCATTGCTTGCAGCCAAAGACCTTAATTGCGGCGTTATGATCCCCTGGGGTTACGGTAACGCCAGCTGGCAAATGGGCGACCGTTCGTCGCATTCACCGCTGTTGCGGCTATTGAAAATGCACCCCGAAGTTAATCGCGAACTTCCGTTGGTGATTCTAAACGAAGGCGAACAAGTCGCGTTATAAAAATGGTTTAGCTCACAATAAAGCTTGTGGCTAAACCGATAAGCAAAACAATTGCGAAACTGGTTATAGTTCCCAGCAACACGTATTCATGTTTGTGTTCTTCTTTAAAACGAAGAATCGATTTGGCGGCAAGAACAAATCCAATCGCAGTAAATTGATCGATTAAAATAAGCGTCAGTATAATAACGCGTTCTAAAATACCAATTAACGAACCGGCTTTATCAAGTTCCTCTGCCGGCTCACGGCCGTCATTCTCACTGCTTTTCAAAGTACTCCAGGGCTTCAGAATAAACTGAATAAGAATTGAAGTGGGTTGCAGAATAAGAAGGTAAGCAGCCGCCAGAGCAACCAGTTGTAAATCAATAGAGTTCTTCAAGCCCTGTACATCTAGAGAGCTAAAACCAACAAAGACATAAGCCCACACAGCGAGTAAAACAACGATGTGCAAAAGTTGGTCAATGCAGAAGCACTTAAGTGAACCACGGCATTTAGGAAGATAAGATTTGCAGGCATCTATAATTAAATGTGTTAACCCAACAAATAAAGCTACCCCGAGCAAATAGGATTCAAAGCCAACCGCCAGATACAAGGCCACAGCAGCAAGAATGGTATGAGATATGGCGTGTCGAATATGAGCAAAGGCAGCAGTACGAAATTGCCGCGAAGCTTTAGCTTTTAAACTAGCAGCTGTCTGCAAATAAAAGTCACCAATCAGGTGCGCCACTACAAGCAGTGCGAGTACGGTGAAGTTATCTATCATCATCAAGCTCCCGTTTCACCAAAGACTCGTAATACTTCAGCGTATCAGCAACAAGTAAATACTGACTGCTATTCAAAAGTTTAGTTACATTGGCTCTGTTTTTATTCAGCTTTAATGCTAACTCTTTGTGAGTAGAGTTCTCATTAGTTAAATAGCAGTATAGTGCTTCTGATTGAGCTGAGGTTAAAGAGTTCAGCAGAACATCAAGTAGCCTTATTGCAACAGGAATATGGAAGTTCAAAACATCGCTATCAGAACTGAAGGTTAGAGCGTTCGATTTCATTTCATCAAGCGCCTGGCCGGAAAACACAAAGGCCTTCCCGGTTGATAGTTTAACGTCCTTCCGCAGTTCGTTAACGCTGGCTATTGAAATACTTTGACGTGCGTCGACATTGTAATCATTGCCTTTCAGTTTCAGGCGAATCAGTACTGCAATTCTTAAACCTAACCACGGCTGATTCAGAGCTACCTGAAAAGAGTCACCCCGATATACATCTGAAGCGGCTTGATATTGACTTCGCAATCGCGAAAGTTCGCGCTTAAGTTCAGCCAGCACTTGGCTGTAGCCATTAGAATCTAAATCACGGGAGTTTATAATATCGCCAGTGATTACTGACATAACTAGATCATTCATAAGCACTCACAAAGCCACATAAATGTAACTGTTTATAGTAACATCGTTAAATGTAACTAATATTGGTTACTTTTGCAAATGTAACTATAAATGGTTACTTATTTCGTTGCCATGCCCATGAATACACAAACTGGTTACTGACTTGGGGTGTTCTGTTCACGAAGCTCGCCCAGCTGTGGCGACAGCGAGGTAGAGCTATTACTGTACTGGTCGAATACCATACTGGTGTAAACCAAGGCAGCAACACTAATAGCAATCGAGAAACTACCGGTAATACCCAGCCACTTCGCCACATTAGGATCGCGCTGCTGCGTGCGTAAGTAATGCATACGCATGCCGCCAGCCACTAACGCGGTAAGCATTAAGCCGAAAACTACATAAACAAGTTTTAACCACAATCCGGAAAAGTTACCAAAATGCAGAGGGTCTGCGGTATCAACAATACGCGCAAGCAAATCAAGATCAGCGGCATATTGCGTTGCCACAACCTCGCCTGTAATCGGATCTAAGTACACCCGATTGGCTCTGTCTCTCACTAGAATAGAGTCACTCTGGCCAACCAATGACATTGGCTGGTTATGACGATGCGGATAATAAAACCCAGTGATATCCATGTCCGGTCGCGCGGCTTGGGCCTTTGCAACCAGCTCAGTAATCGGCAATGCACGTTGGCTTTGCTCCAGCTCTGAATGCTGCACTGTGGGCGATGCCGGATAATGATCGACGTCAAAATCAAACATCATGCGTTCAACCAAATACCACAAACCGGTAATAGCCATAAGAGCAACAAACCACCAGGTCCACAGCCCCATCCACTTATGCCAGCCAGACCAATCAATGCGCTTTTTCCAGCTAAGCTTGCCGGGGTTATTCAGAAAACCACGCCACCACTTACGGTACACGTAAAAACTTGAAACTAACGAAATAATAAGTAGCAAACTGGTAAGCGTAACTATGTACTTGCCAATGGTCCCCATGGACAGATACATGTGAATGTTACGTAAAAACCGCGACAACTGACCCCAACCACCCTCACCTAAAAGGGTGCCGGAGGCCGCGTCGAAATAAACAAACCGAAAGCCTTCAGGTGTCATTAGCCGAACTTCACCGGCTAAATAGTCTTGTTGATGAACCATGCCACCGAGTATATGGCTATCGGGGTACTGGTTAACTAGGTTGGCTTCTAACTGAGCCCAGTTGACCGGACCATTGCGGTCCGACAGCGCCCGATACTTCTCATCGCTTAAATACTGAATTTCATAACTAGCCGTCGCTAAAACGCCAGTGGCACATATCAGCAGCAATAGCCCCGCGAACGCAAAGCCCGCCCAGGAGTGCAATGTAAACCACTGGCGATTTGTCATTGGCTAGCTCCTTAGAAACTATACTTAACCGACGCGTAAATACGACGCGGCTCACCCGGGAAGTGCCCGGTACGGCTTAAGAAACCGCTGGAGGCGTATTCTTTGTCGAACAAGTTTTTAATGTTCAACTGGAATAACCAATCCTTATTAAACTCAGTTTGCCAGCTCACATCAAAAACCGTGTACGGCTTCACTTTTTGTCCGGAGAAGCTGACTTGCTCGCTCACGTAATCCATACCACCACTAATAGATGAGTTAATGGCCCTTAAATCGTAACGCGTCCACAAACCAAACTGGTGCAGCGGCGCATTCACAAAGCGGTCGCCCACAGCATTGGTAATGCCCTGACCCGGCGCCGTTTCCACTACGCGGGCATCGTTATAGGCGTAGTTGGCGTTCAGCACCCACTGCTCGGTTAAGTCACCCAACACGTCAATTTCAAAGCCACGGCTTTGTACTTTACCCACATTGCCCAAAATAGTGCGGCCATCGTCTGAAATTTGATCGGTAGCCTGCAGGATATTTTCGCGGTTAATTTCGTACAACGCGGTATTCACACGAATAGCGTCGTCTACAAATGACCAGCGCGCCCCAAGTTCGACAATATCTGATTGCTCAGGATTAAATGGACCGCCAACTTCAGGGTCCTGACTACCCGCTGACTGCGGCGAGAAGCCTGTGCCGTATAACGCATAAGCACGAACCCAATCGGCAAACTCATAGGTACCGCCTAAGCGGTAAGTCAGGTCGCCATCATCAAATTGTGTGGTGCCCGATTCGTCCTTAAACTGGTCATAACGCAAGCCAAGCAGAATATTTGCTCTTTCATTAAAGGTAATTTGGTCTTGCAAATAAAAGCCGTCACGCTGAGCTTCGGATTCACGCGGCGTTACCGCATCTAAATCCGTCGAGTAAGGGCCTGCGGTTAAGCCATAAACCGGGTTGTTAATTTCTAAAAAAGGCACTTCGTCCGGGTTCGCATTGCTGCCAATAAAGGTATTTTCTGAGGTGTAGGTTTCAGCACCCATTAGTAGTGTGTGTTCTAAGCGTCCTGTCATCACCTCGCCAATCAGATTAGCGGTAACGCTGGTCGCCTGATTTTCACGGTACTGGTTACGGAACTGGCGCGCTGTGTATACGGCCTCAGCCGGGTCACTAACCGGATTGAAATCAGCATCAACTAAGCCACGAGGCTCGTGATAGTTCTGCAGCTCGGTATTGTCATAATGACGAACCGTTAAGTCACCACGCCAGTTTAACGAAAACTCGTGATTAACCCGCGCCTGATAAACTTTAGCAGCAAGGGTCTGAAAGTCCGTTGCTTCATTGTGGTTCCACTCCCGGTCGGTCACAAAATTACCGTTATTATCAACCGGCACACCGCGCAAACGCGCGCCCTGATAGTCTTGCTCATAATCGGTAAACTGCAGAATCACTTCGGTGGTGTTGCCCATATCAAAGGCATAACCTAAATCCAGAATTTTATTCGTTTGTTCGGTGTTGTAACGGAAAGGTTGCTCATTGTCGTAGTAGTAAGCGGCACGATAGCGCTGCGACGCGTCTTCATTTACCGGCCCGCTTAATTCAATAGAGCCTTGTTTGTAATCGTCGTTACCCAAGCCCAGTTCAATAGAACGTTCCGCAACCGCGGTTGGTTTTTTGGTTACATAATTAATAATGCCGCCGGGCTGACCGCTACCAAACATAGCGCCACTTGGGCCTTTTAATATCTGAATTTGGCCAATATTGAACAACTGCGGTACTGCAAAACCATTGAAGGGGTCGCCGCGAACACCATCATATAAAATTTCGTCCTGGCGGAATCCACGGAAGGTAACGCCTGAATAACTAAAGCCGTTTACGCCACTAATACTGCGGTACAAATCTGTTATTTGGCGCGCAGCCTGATCGTTAATTAACTCTTCGGTTAACACCTGCACGCTTTGAGGGATTTCTTCAATGGGTGTTGAGGTGCGGGTAGCCACACTGCTTTCATTCTGGCGGTAAAGCGTTTGCGCCCGCCCTTTAATGCTAATGCGCTCAATTTTGTCTTGAGCACTTTGCGCTTGATTATTGTTGGTTGATTCTGTTACTTGAGCTAACACCGGAGTACTGGTAATACCGGCCAAGGCTAATGCCAGAAAACATTTAGTGAAATTCATTTTTACTACCCCCCTGCAAATTGTGCGGAGGATAGTAAATGAGAATAATTCGCATTTCAACAGTTGACTAGAAAAATAGTCCCGCTAAATCGAACGTGAGTCCTATGCATAACCCAATAAATTAGGCTTCATTGGGCACGATACGCAATTCTACCCGACGGTTTTCCTGACGCCCTGAGTCGCTGGAGTTACTTGCAATAGGCATACTCTCGCCATAACCAATAACGGTCAGCCGGCGGCTATCAATGCCATTATTATTTAACTCGCGTTGCACTGATGAGGCACGGTTTACTGACAGCTGTTGATTGTACTCGGCAGTACCTGAGCTATCGGTATGGCCTTCCACTACCATGGTGGTTTTTTCGTACTTATTCAGCACTTTTGCCACGTCGGTCAGAATGGGTCCAAAGCTTGAACTTATCGACGCACTGCCACTTTGAAAGGTAATGTTACTAGGTAATTGCAAACGAATATTGTCGCCATCCCGAATTACTTCAATACCACTACCGGCAAGTTCTTCACGAAATTCCTGCTCCTGCCGATCCATGTAGTGACCAATGGCTCCACCGGCTAAGGCGCCCACTGCGGCACCCCACACGTAGCGGCTCTTGTCGTGATCACCGGTGCCCTTGCCAAGCAATGCGCCAGCAACAGCACCAATAGCGGCACCCTTTTGCGTGTTGTTCATTTGATTTGCACAACCGGCAACCGCCAGTGAGGAGGCAACTGCAACCACAACCAAAAACTTTTTCATAAAGTAACTTCCTGTTTTGTTAGAAAAAAATATAACTTCTTTGATGCTATTACACATGAATAGTTTGCCAGCGGAAGCGGCTTTACATCACCTTTACGCGGGGGTTAGGCTGGCTATATCGGTTTGCATAAAAATAAGTTAGAGTTACTTAACAAAATAAACACAAGGGAATGAATCATGGAATTGAATGCAACACTAGTCGGGCAAGTTGTGGTGGTTTTCGCCATAATCGTAGGCATTTTAAGCTACTACCTGGGTAAGCGAAAAACCAATAACCCGGTGATTGCCGGCGTACTAGGCGCCCTATTGTCGCTGATACCGGTGCTGGGTTTAATATATCTGGCGGTATTACTACTGAAATCAAATGTTAAAAACGATTGAGCCCGCAGGCTCAATCGCAGTTTTTTCAAAGCCTTATTAAAACTCCAAACAAATCTTACCAAAGTGCTTGCCCGCTTCCTCATAACGAAATGCGTCAGCAAGCTCTTCTAGCTTAAACGACTTATCAATTATTGGTTTAACGCCGTTGCTTTCTAAGGCACGTACTAAGTCTTGTTGGTTCTCGCGACTACCAACAATCAGCCCCTGTAAGCGAGCTTGCTTGGCCATTAATTTGGTTGTTGGAATTTTTCCTTCATTGCCGGTTAACACGCCAATTAAAGCAATATGTCCGCCAATGGCTACCGCATTAATTGACTGTGGCAAAGTACCTGGCCCGCCTACTTCAATCACGTGATCAACACCACGGCCATTGGTTAATTTGCGAACCGTTTTACCCCATTCAGGATCGTTTTTGTAATTGATCACATGGTCGGCGCCCAACTTTTTATAACGCTCAAGCTTTGCGTCGGAAGACGAGGTTGCAAATACCGTTGCGCCTAAGCTTTTGGCTAACTGACAGGCGAATACAGACACTCCACCACTACCAAGCACTAACACTGTGTTGCCAGGTTTTATATTGCCATCTACCACTAACGCCCGCCATGCCGTTAGGCCAGCGGTGGTTAAGGTTGCCGACTCGGCATGACTATAGCCGCGTGGTTGATGGGTAAAGAAGCGAGTTGGCCGCACCACCACTTCACGCGCGTAGCCGTCAATACCATCGCCTGGCGTTGAGCGAAAATCACCTACCGCAGCAGCACCACGTTGCCAGTCAGGAAAGAAGGTTGATACCACATTATCGCCAACCGCAAACTCGTCCACACCTTCACCGACGGCTTCCACTACACCAGCACCGTCAGACATAGGAATACGCCCGTCTTCGGTTGGAATAAAGCCAGCCGCAACCCCATAGTCATGAAAGTTAAGGGAACTTGCTTTAATTTTTACCCGAATTTCGCCAGGCCCTGGCTTGCCGGGGTCATCCATTTCAGTTACTTCAATAGTGTCCAGGCTAAATGGCGCTTTTAACCGCAACACTTTAATCTTGTTCGCCATGCTTATAATCTCCTCGTTTAAGACTGTGTACATTAGTAGTACTAAGCCTAGGTGATTAGATCAAAAGCTGCTTACTTAAAGTAAGCATTTAACCCATCGTGCCCGCCTAATTTTTATTTTTAACCGATTTAACAATCAGGTAACCTAGCCTAAATAATTCAGGCAACGACCCCTTCAAAATGAATCAAACAGACCCCTGCCCCTGTGGCTCCGAACAAGATTACCAAAGTTGCTGTGCGCCATATCATGAGCAGCGTACGCGGCCTGACACACCAGAAGCTTTAATGCGCTCTCGTTACAGCGCGTTTTACTTACAACTCACTGACTATTTACTGAGCACCTGGCATGCCAGCACACGGCCTGCGCAGTTAGACCTCAGTGACGCCCCACAATGGGTGAAGCTACAGGTTATTTCGGCAAGTCAAAAAGAGAACAAGGGAAGCGTGCATTTTAGGGCGTTTTATAAACAGGCAGGCGACCTGCAATTTATGGAAGAAAAATCGGCTTTTGTACAAGAACAGGGGCAATGGTTTTACCTGCAGGGGCGTGTGTCTTGAGGCAAGTAAAAACTGCAATAACATGCTTTTACTTGAAAGCATCATCAAGTTCTAAAGCTCCACTCTCCAGAGATTCTTCTGACAGACGAATCACTTTCAACAACGCAAGAGTTTCCAGCTGAAATTCGTAAGCCGGCTTGCCCTTCTTTGTTACCAGTAAATCCAGTGCTGATTCTATTCCGTTTTTCTGATCATTTAGGTCATTGACAGTTCCAAAACCCATAATCACCTCTAAAAACTTATGAAAAGTCGTTTTGATATTAGCGTCAAAATCACATTAACGATAGCAAATTTCATGTGCCATTCGAGCTATCTATCCCCTAAGAATAGAAACCATCGACTAAGCTGGTAACCAAGCAGCTACTCGCAATGTCCTCCGAACTTGCGGACAAGACTCTGACACGTGGATAGCGCATATCCGCAACGTTTCTCGCCGTTTACAACATGGCAGTATGTCGGGGTCGTAGGTGCTGACTTGGAATTATGACAATGATAGTTGCCAGTTTTATGATTTGTGTGGCAACCATGGGCATTGGTTCCACCACCATGCCCGAGCACAGCTGAAATATTAAATAGGCAAAATGCCAGAATCATTAAAAGTAGTTTTTTACTCACTTTCCCGCACCCGAAATTCAACACTAAAGAAATGATTATTGATTATTTGTTGATTTATTATTCTGGTCAAGTTTTAATCAATTTAATTAAGGGTGATAGTTTTTATTCACATTACTGCTCTGCTGGCGAAGGGCTAAATAAATGGCTTACTACATAGTAAATAAAAATGCTCAATATTAAAGCGAAGGTTTACATTGCATTCACTTCTATCATGATGATCGTCGTTTCTCTGAATTCCGTGGCGGCTGAACAAACTCATGAAAATTCATTTATTCGTTCATACTTCGCTAAAAATCATACGGCGATAGTCTTTCCAAACTACCAATCAATGCCTTTCGAGCCAGGTGATATATTAGTTCTCAAATCCTTTACTCCTTTTTTGAACCTTGATAGCTGTATTACCAACGACTCTGATAAGCAGGCATTAATTAAAACTTACCAGCCTCAAACTTATTTATCACTTAATAGTGATTATTGGCGTACATCGTTCGATATCAACTTAGATGCAGCTTTTGGAGGCGGTAGTGTTGGGGTTACAATTTCGAGAACCGACGCAATTACAGAAGATAGGTTTGAAACAGTGGCTTCAGAGCTTTGGATTCTTCAATCTCGTATACAGGAATTATTCACCGAAGAATGTATCGACTTTTACGACGGTTCAAAAATCGTTGACCTGATGTCTAAGCCACTGCATATGATAATTAATAAGCTGTTTACATTTGAAGGCGAATTGGAGCTTAAAAGTACATTTAAAACCAGTTTTCAAGCCAACGCTGAAATATCGGCCTCAACACTTGTTCCACATATCAAGAAGTTCGATTGGTTATCCAAACTAACCCAAAAGTTCGCATCATTTGAAGGCAAAATAGCAGGAGATTCGATTCAAACAGAACATTCACTCATGCGCTTCCCTGAGCATAGAGATGAATTTGATAGATCATACCTAGCTTTTCGCCCACGATTCATTAACACCAAAATAATGCAGGAAATTACAGAGTTAATAAATGTTCATCAAGATGAAATTGCGTTTGCGAGAGCTAGTAAAAAAGAAGCAATATGGTTCTTAGAAAAGTATAAAGCGCTCAGCTTAGAAGATAATAAATCATTGATATACAGAGTTTTTACTGGAAGCGAATACTATGAAGATAGTGCCGATAGTCAAGATGCCGAAGCTATCTCATTCGTATTGGAAATTAATGCTTTGGCTGGTTTTATTCAGATCAAAACGAGGTGATAATAACCTATCATAATGACTAGCACCGCTATCATCGCTAAAGCCGCTATATAAAATACCTTAAAGGAATACAAATAGTGAAAATCAAGATTTTCTTCACTGCGTTGCTACTGCTGTTTAGTGTCAAAAGTTCCGCTGAGGTAGCTTCCTCATCAGAACACGGTTTCCAGATTAAACTTGAGCAAAGTTTTAACGGCAGCGCGCAACAAGGCTACGACCGTTTTGTGAATCATATTAATGGCTGGTGGCTGAATGATCATACCTGGTTTGGTGACGCCGCAAAGCTGTCTCTAAACGCCACCGCTGGTGGCTGCTTTTGTGAAATTGATGGCGACCGCCAAGCGCAGCACATGCAAGTAACCTACGTTCACCCCAATAAAGCACTGCGTTTAGTCGGCGGACTCGGGCCGCTGCAATCGCTGGGAATGAGCGGTACTATGACAATCACCTTTGCCGACAACCTTGTCAGCCTGGATTACATTATCGGCGGCTACCCAACCATGGACTTTACCAAGCTGGCACCTATTGTAGACGGTGTGCTGTCGCAACAACTGGCGTCATTTGCACAATTTGATGAGTGATAGCCCTGCTATCACTCTGGTTCGACTAATTAAGCTTCATCATTCCATCGACTGTAATTCCCACCAACACAGTTTGTAAACAAAAAACCGATCATACCCACAAGCTCTTGATTTCAAATTCCATGCCTGCGATCTTAACGGCGTTTATATCATTTACAGCCATGCTGAATAGTAACTGCAACAAACTCAGCCTGCTTATTAAGGATGGAATACCTATGAAATTAAAATTACTCTGGCGCCCGGCATCAGTTCTTCTAGCCGCTTTGTATTTATTCGGCTGCGATAGCTCAAGCGAGTCACAGCCAGACATTGACTATGTTGCTAGCGTACCATCAAGCCCCGTTTACTACGGAACTGGGCTTGAATTCACACCTATTGTTGGTGTTCCCGCACAAACCGAAAACGGCGAACGCGTATTTGTTGACGACCTTTATAACTTCGATTACCAACTTGGTACTTCCTATGAACTACGGCTGGTAACCTACCTGGCCGGTGACGGAACCTACTTCAAAGTCGATGAAATCATTAGTGCGCAACCGGACCCCATTGGCACTTTATATACCTATAGTGAAGTGGAATTAGTCAGAACGTCTTTCACAGAAAAAAGCGCTGGTGTGTTTGCCTTCTTCGGCTATCCGTTCGTGTGCGCTGCTGATGTTGATTGCGCCAGCTTAGTTGCAATAAACCAAAGCGGCGGACTGGTGGAAGTCGAGTTTGAGTATACCGGCGGTACTGTGCCTATGACTTTAGTGCGCTGGAATTAGTGCTGGCTGACAAACCCTTAGTTCACAAAAAAAGCCCACCAAAAAGGTGGGCTTTGCATGGTTTATCTAGCTTGAACCTTGTTCTAACTAGAATCAGCTTAGTCTGTGTAGGCTGTTTCTAAAGTCACGCCACTAAAGGACTGATAAGCACGAATGCCGATATGGTAAGTACCTGCTTGCGGCGAATTCACACTACAAGTTTCATTGTTACCACCTACATACGGGCGACAATCCCAAGTCGTGGTGCTAGGTTGGCTGCCGTAATTTAAGTACAAATCAGCATCACCTGTACCGCCTGAAATTTCCACGGTAAAAGTGCTAGTACCTGCGGGAATTTCAACGCTATGACGCAACCAGTTGCCCGTAGCGGCGGATAGATTATCAAAGGTTTCACTATCAGAGCCGCCACCGGTTGAACCACCAGTATACTCACCCACTAAGGACACGCCGCTGTAGGCAGAGTAACCTTGAATCATCACGTAGTAAGTACCTTCCTGAACGTTCGAAATATCACAGGTTTCATTGTTGCCACCTACATACGGTCGACAATCCCAGGTACCGGATGTTGGCTCTGAACCAAAGCGTACATACAAGTCGGCATCACCAGAACCACCTGACATTGAGAACGACAAGTTCGACGCACCCGCTGGCACCGTCATGGTGTACATGACTTCACTGCCGGTTGCGCCGCTTAAGTTTGACTCAACCACGCCATTCTCAAGTTCGTTTTCACCGGTGCCACCTGAACCGTTGCCACCTGATGCCTGATCAACGGCAGCAAAGGCGTCTACAATACCGGTGCCACAACCACTACAGGTGCTTGGGAACGAGCGCGACGTTTGCTTCAATATTAACTCAACTTCATCCGGCGACGCCGTAGGATTCGCTTCTTTAATAAGCGCTGCTACACCCGCCACATGCGGAGCTGCCATAGAAGTACCTTGACTGTAGCTATAGCTGTCCGACGATGGCGTGGTTGAACCTGAGTTGTAAGTAGACAACACACCGTTCGGGTCGTTAGCGAAAGATTGCGCACCACCGGGAGCGGCTACATCAACGTTGCTGCCATAGTTCGAGTAATAGGACCGGCCACCATCACGATTGGTTGCCGCAACATTCACTACGCCACTACAGTTACCAGGGTTAAAGTTACTTGAGTTTGAATTACTGTTACCCGAGGCAATTACCACGGTTGAACCGTTACCACGCGCAAGATTAATCGCTTGCTGGGTGGTGCTTGAACAGCTGCCTTGCCCACCTAAACTCATGTTTATAACATCAGCTGGATTACTATTGCCCGGTACGCCTGACACATTACCACCTGAGGCCCAAATAATGCCGTCAGCAATATCCGCAGTGGTACCGCCACAACGGCCCAGCACTCGCACCGGAACCACATTGGCGTTATAGGCAACGCCAGCAACACCGCTGTTGTTATTGGTTACCGCGGCAATGGTGCCAGCCACATGGGTACCATGCCAACTGGACGACTGATCTTGTTCCGGAAAGCCGTTACCGCAAGCCCCTGCACTTACCCAATCACCCGGGTCACTGGCGTCGCTGTCACGACCATTGCCGTCGTTACCAATAAACGCGTCAGAAATCATGTCATAGCCAGGCAAAATATTGGCATTTAAGTCAGCATGCGGACGATAACCAGTATCCAGCACTGCCACCACAACACCCTGACCGGTTGCTGCTTCCCATGCTAAAGGCACATTCAAACCACCATTGCCTTCATAGTAATGCCACTGGTCAGAATATTGTGGATCATTAGGCGTCGCAAAGTGTTGCAGCAATTGGTTCACCTCAACCGATTCCACCTGCGGATGGTTTCTAATTTTCTGCAACATCCGCTGGGCTTGTTTCCCGTTCATGCGTTTTTCTGAGTCAAACACAAAGTGACCCGGAAGCCCCATACCACGACTAAACTGCAGCTTGCTTCCTGTGTCTCTGGAAAGCTCTTGCGCAACCCGGCTAGCCTCATTAGCCACCGCTGCGGCACGAGCCTGACCACCGGCAGATGCCGCCTGCGCCACGTCATTCATTAATCGCGAGTTTTTCTTAAACTTAATAATGAAGCCAGCTGACAACTCAGTCGGGTGTTTTGTCATAGTACTGCCCTTGCCAGCGCTTGGGTTGTTCGCCTGAGCTGCCACTACCGGGCTTGATAAAGCCACGCTACCCAACGAGGCTACCAACGCCAGCGCAAGTGCACTGTGCTTCGTACTGTATTTCTTTTTATTGTTTTTAATCATTAAGTTACCTTTTGTTCTGTATAAAAAACGCCGATGAAATATCGACGTTACAATTTGTAACATATATGAAAAAAATGTAAACGAACGGCACAAGTAAAGGAATGTAAAAAAAATGTTAAGGTGCGTTTTGGCGTGATTGCGGCTAAAAAATACGCCCCTTTTTACTTTTATAAAGGGGCGTGGTTGCTTTTACAGTGCGTCGACAATTTCTGAGAAGGATGAGGCCCAGTGGTACAGGCGCACCGACTCCCCGGTGTGCTCAACAATCCCCAGCCTACTAATAACGCCGCATACCGAATCCATTTCCCCCGCACGCGGATCATGAATCAGCAAATACTCCGCATTCGCTTGTTGTAGGGTTGCCGCTGCATCACCAATGCGCGCTTTGCTTAGCGACAACATAGTTACCTGAGGCATTTTCGACACCGCAGTCATCATGTCTTCAGCAACTAATTCACCCCAAGAAGACTGTCGCTGTGTTGCTAGCGCAATACTTTTTGGGCCATGAATATCTTTTTTCGAAAGCATGCCAATTAACACCCCTGCACTGTCTACAACACAGGCGTATCGTTCCGTCGATTGATTCATCTTTTGTTCAACCACCGGCAACGGAGTGCTGCGGTTAAATCGCAACGGAATGCGTTTAAGAAAATCGTCCATTACCAACACAGCCGGCTGGTGCCAATTTAATTTATGGTCGGTAACTGTTACTTCTGGTTTCACGGCTAACGGGTAATGATCAGCGTCAGCTGACCATTGCAAACTGTGGTATACACTCATAGTAAATACTCCATTTAATCAAGAAGAAAAAGAATTTGATTAAATGGAATGAGGCGGCGCGCGCGGTTGCTTATGGCTGTAAGTAGATTCGCTAAAAGATAACGGCTTGGAAAATACAACGCTAATTGCGCTGGCGACTATATTGCTATAACCAACACCGACATGAACGTCGGGCTGGTCACCAGACTCTTGTTCGGTAATCGACTCTGCGCTTGGTAATGTGGGAGCCACCAAAGCGAACTTGCCAATGGCAGCAAGTCCACCATGAACGCGGCTATTGGTTTCGGTGTTAGCGTTGGTTTTTGAGTTGCCAACACTAATTGCGCCTGTTGGCGTTGCCAACACGCTTACAAAAAGTATGAAAAACCAAAAACGCATTGCCTGCATGGGCTGACTACTCAAATTCGTTATGAGAACGAGATTAGTATTAAATATGCGGTTATGTGGTTATTTTTTCAAGTGGTGCAGGCGTTAAAACACTGAGTTCCCATGCAAGATTTTCGGCTTGATTTTTTGCATTGGCTAACGATATACGGTGTCGCTCATCGCCAAACTCTTGGTATTCAGAGGCAATCTCATACATTGTCTCCACGCCTAAATATTTACTGAGTGTCCGCAGGTGTGGAGCCAGGTGCCCGGAGTTTTCTCTTATTCCGCCTTCTTCAAAGCCAAATTCTCCGCAGGAAGTTACTAAAATTAATGTCTTACCTGAAAGTATAGGCTGCAATGGGAAGTCCCCTCGTGACAAATCAAAATCAAACGTTTTGTTTATGCGCACAATTTGATCAAACCAGGCCTTTAGCTGAGCTGGCATACCGTAGTTATACATCGGTGAGGAAATCAAAATAACATCGGCGGCTGACACTTCAGCTATCAGTTTATCGGATAGTGCCAGTCTTTCCTTCTGAGCCGCTGTCCTTTTCTCATCAGGGGTAAACACCGCCCCAATCCAATCCTGGGTAACAAAATCAGGTGGATTCACTCCAACGTCACGATAAATATACTCATCTTTAGGACGATTCCGTTTCCACGTGTTAATAAACCTTAAAGCGATATTTTTCGAAATAGAATCGTGATCCGGGTTCGAGTTGCTCACGGCTCTAACGCTTGAATCTATGTGTAATAACGTGCTCATATTCATTCCCTTAGTTACTTAATGACAGAAGCCATTTTGCGAGCCTGCACTAAATAGAACAAACGAAAAAATCACACTTTGAGATGAGTTTAAATCATCTATACTATCGATAAACCAATCACCAACCGGAGATAGCATTGCAGGTATCGTTACAGGCGCTTAAAGCCTTTGAATCGGCTGCCCGCCAAGGAAGTTTTAAGTTGGCTGCAGAGGAGCTTTCGCTAACACCAACAGCGATTTCGCACCACATTAGCAACCTGGAAAGTCGGTTGAATGTAAATTTGTTTCACCGACAAGGAAGACGAATTGCACTAACCGAAATAGGTCGACGGCTAGCCAAAGCAACCTCGGAGGGATTCCAGAAAATTGAGAGTGCCCTGGACGAAGTGATAACAGCAGGAAACGCAGTTAGGGTGACAACAACATCATCATTAGCAGCTATGGTGCTGATACCTTCCCAGCATGAATTTGAGCAAGCCAACCCCGATATTTCTGTGGAAATATCGACCGGTGAGTCGGTCAACAGCCAGTCGCATATTATTCCAATTCGCTTTGGGCACGCCCCAGCCGTACAACTTTCAGATATTATCAAATCCGAATACTTCAACGTATTTGGGGCATATGGGATGAAGCCACCTGCTTGGTCGAATGAACCCATTACCCTTTTTACCACTGAATGGAAAAATAAAGCATTACCAGAACCGCCATTAGCTGCTTGGTTAGCAATGAATGGATTGGATGAGTCAAATATAGAACTCAGAAAATTTGACCAGGAACTAT
Source organism: Idiomarina sp. (assembly GCA_040882145.1). GTDB lineage: Bacteria > Pseudomonadota > Gammaproteobacteria > Enterobacterales > Alteromonadaceae > Pseudidiomarina. The sequence continues at coordinate 1,498 of JBBEBU010000002.1, read as the reverse complement.
TCGGCATCCAGCAGGCTATGGCAGAAAATGCACTAGTGTTCTGCTCAACAACACTTACAAAAAGGCTGTTAAACGCTAATCTTCTACAGCAATTTGAAACTCGACCGGTCAAATCTGACTTATGCTATTACATACCAAATAAAAACAGCTTTGAGACCAGAAGTGCAGCCCGATATCTAAACTGGATAGAGGGACTTTTGCGCTAATAGTTCAGACTGATATGTCTAGTGGAAAAAGCAAAATATAAAGCTATGCTTTGGCCTAGGCAGTTGCTTTGGGAGGCCACAATTATTTATGAATGACATGTTTTTTAACGGCTGGGATACCTTAATTCGTACGCTGGTAGTAGGTACACTTGCGTACTGTGCGCTCGTCCTATTTTTACGGGTGTCCGGTAAACGAACCCTCTCAAAAATGAACGCCTTCGACTGGGTGGTTACCGTAGCACTCGGGTCAACTCTTGCCACCACCTTACTTAACAAAAATGTTTCCCTGGCTCAGGGCGCGCTCGCGCTGGCCTTATTAATTGTTTTGCAATTTTTGGTTACCTGGTCCAGCGTCCGCGCCAAGTGGGTACGCAAAATGATTGCGGCTGAGCCGAGTCTTATGGTTTATCAGGGCGAGTACCTGGAAAAGACCATGCACCGCGAGCGCGTTACCAAGGAAGACGTACTGTCAGCTATCCGCTCATCGGGCAACGCGTCCATCAAAGATGTGGGTGCAGTCATTCTTGATACCGACGGCACCTTCGCCGTTGTTCAGAAAGGCGCTGAGACTGGCTTGGATAAAGATACCCTAAAATAGTGTCCTCATTGGCGATTCAAATATCGCACCTGACGCGGAATGTTAGGCTACATCCAACCAGCGTTGCCTTAAAAAAGAGCATCGGAGCCAGAACTCTTTGCTAGCTTTGAGAAATGCTCGCAGCCAGTCTATAAATCTCGTGAGTAGAAGTGCATTGACTTGGTAATGCGCGAACCCGCATATGTTCCGTCTTCCTCACCTTCAGTTATCCAAAATGGCATGAATCCCTCGTTGCACTAATGCTGAGCAAAGCGACGCCACCACAATGGCGTCCGGTGGACGGCCGATAGGCCGGGAACAAACTTGAGCGACTTATTAGCTGTCTGCATTAGAAACCAGCAAGTGCTCTGTGATGTACTCAAGGTCTACAGCACCTGAGAAGCCTGCTTCAACCACTGGAACTACTCTCTGTGACCATTTTTCTTCTTTCTTCCAAGCTTCCCAAGATTCGAGCTGGTCATGAAGAGATTCGCTAAGGACCAATACTGAGATCGATTTAACATTTTGTAAAATTTGTTCGGGCCTGCATTTATAGGCATGTTCTTCCCATTTATGGGTACCGTATGTTCTGTAGTCAAAAAAAGATACACAACCTCGGAGCCTGAAGAATCCATTCACTGAATTGCCAAATGGTGAACACTGGTAAGGCCTGATTTTTCTAGACACCTTCTACCTGCTTAAAATACTCACGCTC
>JBBEBU010000001.1:0-45327 GCA_040882145.1 Idiomarina sp. | reverse complement strand
CCCGTCAAGCGCCTTTTGCAGGTTTTTAGGTGTTTTTTTACTGCTTGGTTAGTTTCTCTACGGTTGGTGTATAAAACCTCGACAGATCGCTTGTTTTCTACACTTCATCGTTCTTCGACTAAGCTCTAGAGGATATTTTTGTTGGCTTTTGCTAGTCTTAATCCAATCTTCATTAACAAACTAGAAACATAAGTGGTGTGATCATGGCTGACCTTCGTAGTTATCAGGGCGTAGAGCCCCAATTGGGCGAACGGGTATATATAGACAGAAGCGCAGTATTAGTAGGAAACATAGAAGTAGGGGACGAAAGCAGCGTATGGCCGCAAGTGTCCGCAAGGGGTGATGTGAACTTCATCCGCATTGGTAAGCGCAGCAATATTCAGGACGGCTCTATTCTTCACGTAACTCGCCGCAGCGCGCAAAATCCACATGGTCATCCGCTGATTATTGGCGACGAAGTCACTGTTGGCCATAACGTCATGTTACATGGTTGCACTTTAGGCAATCGTATTCTGGTTGGAATGTCCGCCACCATTATGGATGACGTGGTGGTAGAAGATGACGTTATTATTGGCGCTGGCAGTGTCGTACCGCCAGGCAAGGTACTGGAAAGTGGCTACCTTTATGTCGGCAGCCCGGTTTCGCAAAAGCGTAAACTCAACTCCGCTGAACAAGCCTTCTTAACGCAGTCGGCGCAGAACTATGTGGATTTGAAAGAAGACTATTTATTGGATGTTAGTAGCATCTAAAGCAAATAGCGTGCTGTACGGCCTAAAACTAGTGAAAATCGCGTGACTTGGGTGCAATACGATCAAGTGAATTAGTGATATCACTTAGTTTGGCCGCAATCACATGGGTTACTTCGCCGTCGGTTTCCAACACGCCAGTTACTTGTAACACCCGGGCGGTCAAATAAGCCGCCCTGAACTTCCGGGCAATAACCAACCAGATAACCACATTGGCATTACCGGTTTCATCTTCTAGCGTTAAAAAAGTAACCCCACCACTGGTGCCTGGCCGCTGCCGGCAAGTAACTATGCCCGCCAAATGCACTAACTGTTTATGTCGACAACCCGGCAATTCAGCCGCAGTTTTACACCCCTTCAAATGACCTTGTTCGCGTAATAGCGCAAGCGGATGACGGCGCAAGCTAACCCCCAGCGCCTGATAATCTTCGGCAATATCACTGAGTTCATCTGGAGCAGGCAGTACTTCCTGTGACGCCACACCGCCAGCATTACCAAATAACGGCAACTGCGCTTCTTGTAATGCCAACGCCTGCCAGCGGGTTTGGTAGCGGTGTCCGGCCAGCGCCGAAAGGGTATCTGATGCCGCCAGTTTATCTAAATCAATGCCACTAATACCGGTGCTTTTCAGTTGTTCTATGGAACTGAAGCCGGTAGCGGGGCGTTGTTTAAGGCAGTTTTGTAGTGCCAGCTTCGACACCCCCTTAATCAGCCGAAATCCCAACCGAATAAAAGCTTGCTGATTTTTGCTCAGCAACTGATGGTCCCAGGTGCTGTGCTGAATATCTACCGGCAACACCACCACTTGATGACGGCGCGCATCCTGCACCAGCTGTGAGGCGGAATAGAACCCCATCGGCAAACTGTTAAGTAGTGCGGTGTAAAATGCCGCCGGGTAATAGTATTTCACCCAGGCTGAGGCATAGGCCAGATTGGCAAAGCTGGCCGAATGGGATTCGGGAAAACCATACTCACCAAAGCCACAAATTTGCCGGTAAATGCGGGCCGCGAATTCAGCACTATACCCCCGTTCCAGCATGCCATCAGTTAAGCGGCGCTCAAATTGCTGTAACTCGCCAGTGCTACGCCAGGTGGCCATAGCCCGGCGCAGCTGATCCGCCTCACCACCGGAAAAGCCGGCTGCAACCATAGCCAGCTTAATCACCTGTTCCTGAAAAATAGGCACGCCCAAGGTTCGCTGCAGCACCGTAGCAACTTCCTCGCTGGGGTACTCCACAGCTTCCAGCCCGCGTCGACGCTGTAAGTAAGGGTGCACCATATCGCCCTGAATAGGGCCCGGCCGCACAATAGCAATTTGAATAACCAAGTCGTAAAAAGTTGCCGGCCTTAAACGCGGCAACATACTCATTTGTGCACGTGACTCAACTTGAAACACCCCCACCGAGTCGGCACGTTGCAGCATGCGATAAACCCCGCTGTCTTCGGTGGGGATGTCCGCCATCGTCATCGGTTGCTGATGTACCTTCTGCATGAGCTGGAACATTTTATTTAGCGCAGTAAGCATACCCAGCGCCAGCACATCAACTTTGATTAAACGCAGTTCTTCCAGATCGTCTTTGTCCCACTGAATAACCGTACGCTCAGGCATGGCGGCATTTTCAATTGGCACCAACTCAGTTAGCGACCCGGCGGCAATCACAAAACCACCAACATGTTGCGATAAGTGGCGAGGGAAACCTTTGATTAGATCCACCAACTGTAACAACCACTGGCCCTGTGCATGCGCCGCTAAGTCGGGTACCTGCGCCAGCAACTGCTGCTGCCAGCTTTCTTGCTGATCACGTTTATCTATTTTAGCCAGATAATGCGCCAACGCCTGCTCAGTAAAACCCAATGCTTTACCGACATCTTTTAACGCGCTGCGCAGCCGATACCGAATCACTGTAGCGGTAAGCGCCGCACGATCACGCCCATACTTCTGATAAATATACTGAATCACTTCTTCGCGGCGCTGATGCTCAAAATCAACATCAATGTCGGGTGGCTCGTCGCGTTCAGCCGAAATAAAGCGCTCAAACAGCACATCGATTTGATCAGGGTTTACCGCAGTAATTTCGAGGCAATAACAAACCACCGAGTTAGCCGCCGAGCCCCGGCCCTGATAAAGAATTCCACGCTGCTGGGCAAACTGAACTAAATCGTGAATGGTCAGGAAGAAGTATTCGTAGTGCAATGACTCTATTAGCCCCAGCTCTTTATCTAACTTCTGCTGTACGCCAGCAGTAATACCATTTGGAAAACGCTTTTTTGCACCAAGAAGAGTTAGCTGCCGCAAATAGTCAATAGCACTCATGCCTTCAGGAACTAACTCGGCAGGGTATTCGTAGCGGAGTTCGCTTAAACAAAACTGGCAGCGTGCGGCAATCACCAGCGTTTCGTCTAATAACGCTTGCGGGTAACAATGCTCCAGGGCTCTCAGGCTACGTAAATGATATTCCCGGTTCGGTAGCAACTGTTCGGTGACCTTCGCCACTGGCTGCAACAAGCGAATAGCGGTTAATACGTCATGCAATGGCTGGCGTTCGGCATCGTGCAGATGCACATTACCGGCGGCTACTAAAGGTAAGTCAAGTTCCTGCTGGTAGCCTTGCAAGCGTTGATAACATTCGCCATCGGAAGACTGATAGTGACGTTCATAAAGCAACCAACAACTATCTGGAAAAACCTGCTTTAGTGCCTGTCCAAAACTTGCTGGAAAATTTTCCACCGGCGGCTGCCATAGTATCAGGCAAGCCTCACACCCTTGCAAAAAATCGCTCGCCTGTACTTGGTAAGAGCCTTTTTTAGCGCGATTTCTGGCGCGCGTAATTAACTGGCAAAGCTGACCGTATGCCTGCCGGGTAGGGGCCAGCACTATCAGCACTCCCAGCTCAGGATGATGAAATTCACTACCGATAATTAGTTTTAATGCGGTATTTTTTACCGCCGTGTAGGCGCGTACCACACCAGCAACTGAGCACTCATCGGTAATAGCCAGCGCTTGATAACCCAGTTCAATTGCGCGCTGAACCAGCTCGTGCGGATGTGAAGCTCCGCGAAGGAAGCTATAGTTGGTTAAACAATGTAGTTCTGCGTATGCCATACCAGCCCACCTTACCCAAACCAGCCATGCAAAAACCAGCCGCGTTGATCTCTGAATAACCAGGCCTGCCTGGCATGCGCATCCAAACCAATATAGTAATCACGTTGCAGATGATGGTTGTCCCACCAGCCGCTGTCGATACGCTCTGGCCCCCACTGGCGGGTGAATTCATTAATAGCCACCGGCTCAGGTTCGGTTAATAACCACAGTGGTCGTACTCGCGCTTGAACAGTCACCATGGTGGCCTTTTGACTAGCCCGAACGCACTGCTGTGCCCGATCCGGACGCTGTTCGCTGGTAAGAGCCAGCCGGTACACCGCGGTTTCACCCAGGCGCGCCTGTAAACGACTCAGTAACTCCGCTGGCGTCCAGCGCCCATGCTCAGTAGTTAACATGTCTTGTGGCTCAGCACGCAGTGGCCGTAATCGGGTAACTTTCAGGCTCAGCTCCAGCGCCGGAGTTTGTAAGGGTTGCCGCTCCATATGTAACTGGCACAGGCTGAGCATATCGACTTGCTGCCAACTGTCGTGGGCAAAGCGAATATGCAGCCGTGTGTATTCTTTATTTCGATGATGCGCATCAATGACTAATTCGCGGGTACAGAGCTGTCGCGCGCATAAAAAGTCTTCCAGATTTTTCAGCATCCGCTTTAACACAAATACCAACCGCGGCCAGTCGGAGGTTTCACTAAGCAAATCAACGCGCTGATAAAAGTAGGGCGGTGGACGATAATAATGCTGGGGTGCTTGCACCTGACCGCGCAATGCCGCCAGATAATAGCTCATAGACTTGCCGAAGCGCTGACTTAACGAGCTAGCCGGAAGTGCCAGCAAGGCTGCAACATGATGAATACCAACACCGGTTAGGCGTTTTTGCACCTCGGCCGCTAAGGTCGTTTTACTGAGTGGCAACTGATTTAACTGCGCAGTAACTAATTCAACCTCGCCGGTGACTATGTTCACCCCCGCTTGCGCTAACAACTGCGCGGCTAACGGACTAAACCCACTGGCTAGTGAGGCCGTCAGCTGCCAGTGTTGCAGCCGTTGCTGTAACCGCTGTTGCAATTGCCCTAAGGACCCATACAAGCGCTGTAAACTACGTACTTCAAACAGCAAACCTTGCGGCGGAAATAGCGCTATTTGCGCAATGTCCTGATAAAAAGCATGTGCCAACTGGCGTAACAGTTGTCGCTCCTGTAGTTCCTGATACGGCCTGATTTCCAGCTCAGCGCATAAACTACGTGCCACCGCCAGACTCTGCCCGGGGTGCAATCCGGCCTGCCGCGCCGCACTATTCAACTGCAGCAAACACTGGCGCTGCTGACACACCAAGGCTTGTGGCTGTTGTTGCTGTACCGGCGCCTGCAAAGTTAACTGAAAATCCAATAGCAACTGCGGCGCATGCAAAAACAACCACTTATTGCTTTGCCTGAGCAGGTTACCAGGGGCCATGAACAACCTGTGCGGGGGCTTTCGTCTGGCGACGTTTTGGCAAGTGCCTGTCAACCGCACAGGGAAAAGGCGGCAAGGGCCAGCCATAACGGCGTTTAAGCACCTGAACAAAGAAACCTTTGCCGCTGCGCTCTAACAGTAAACGATTGGTGTAAGCCCTGGCTTCTGTTTGTGACTGTTCGCAGGTGAACACAAACACCGTAACCTGATGTTGTTGCGCACACTGCTGAATAAGCCTAACCGCAGTTGCCGATAAGTTGGCAAACCAAGCCAGTACCACCGGCATACAACCAGCTTGTAAGGTTTGTTGTAACGCCCACAGCGCATCACGCTCGGTTTCGGTGCGAATGACATACTGCTGATTAATAGCCAGTTGCTGATGATGCCAGCCGGGTGCGTAGGGCTCTTGTGGTGGATTTAACCAAACCGTGCCGGTTACTTCGCGCAACAGCGGCAGCAATAACGCCAACTCACCACTGTAATTTTGCGCCAGCTGTAACTCGTTTACGCTACCGGCTAACCAACCTCCGCCCAGAGTTTTATCCAGCTCGGGGTAGCCCGTGCTGGCATAGCGTTGCGCACTGTCTTCGAGCTGCTGCTGCCCTTGCCAAACCAAACCTTTTGCCAGCAACTCCTGAATCGGTTGCGCTGCAATTGTGGATACCATGGCTGCACCTCCGCAAACCTAATGACCATAAAATACTGTATAAATATACAGTATAATGTAGGTGTTTATTTGCCCCTTTGCAAGCCTGTTAAGACGCCCGGTTTCGGGTATTATAGGCGCAGACTAATAAGAGAAAGGATGTCACATGCTGTCAGCACTACTTATGCCCTTCAAAGTACTCATTAATTTTTCATGGGGGGCGCTGGCAACCTTATTTGTTGGACTGATGATTATTATTATCGGTTTATTTAAATTTATTTTACCCTTTCCCGCCGCGCATCGCTGGCTGTCGAGTTTTGCTAACAACTGGTTCCGCTTGTGGGGTTATGCGATGTCCATGATGTTCCGCATTACCCAGCCGGTAACCTGGCATATTGAGGGTGACAGCCAACTACATCGTGATCGCTGGTATATGATCATTGCCAATCATCGCAGCTGGGTTGATATTTTAGTGCTCATGCATTTGGCTTGCCGCAATATGCCCATGCCGCGCTTTTTCTTAAAGCAGCAATTATTCTGGGTGCCGGTTATTGGTTTCGGCTGCTGGGCACTGGATATGCCCTTTATGAAACGGTATTCGAAAGCTCAAATTGAACGCCATCCGAAGCTACAGGGGCGGGACATTGCCACCACTCAAAAGTCCTGTGAGAAATTCAGACATATTCCCACCACGGTGATTAATTTCTGCGAGGGCACACGCTTTACGCCAGCCAAACACCAGCAAAAACAAAGTACTTTTCAGCACTTACTACCACCAAAGGCTGGCGGTACGGCATTTACATTGCAAACCATGGGAAACCAGTTTGATGCCATTTTAGACATCACTATTGTTTACCCAGGTAGCGACAAACGTCCGGTTGTGTGGGATTTACTGCGTGGCGATTTACGCAATATTTATGTGGCAGTTGAGACGCTTCCGGTTGCCCCGGAACTGATTGGCGACTACTTTAATGATCGCGCTTTCAAAGACAACTTTCAGCACTGGTTAAATAGTCGCTGGCAAAAGAAAGATCAGGTGATTGAGCGTTTACAACGCCAAATTAAATCCGATCACGCCACTCGCTAGCAAGCTTAACGAACAGGTAAGCAATTGACATTATGATAGAAAAAGAACAATTAAAAGCCTGGCTGGAGCAGGCGGGCATTAGCGAAAACATCGATCTGGCGGTGTTTCTTTTCGGTATTTCTCTGCTGGTTTTAATCAGCTACGCCATTTACTGGCTCAGCCGCTTATTGATTATTCGAGGCATTCACCGGCTTCTGCGCCGCGCTCCCGATCGCTGGTATGAGGGCCTGGTTAATACCGGCCTGTTCAAAAGCATCGCTAACTTATTCCCGGTGGTGTTTCTGAACCTAACGGCCCCACAGGTTTTTATAAATGATTATGAAAGCTGGCTTGAACCTTTTTATACAGGTTTAAACATTTATTTAGTCTGGGCCATTGTTGGTATTGTCATGGCCTTGTCGAATGTTTGCGCTACGGTTTACGAATATTCACCACGTTCACGAGAAATACCCATTACTGGCCCGGTGCAGGTACTGAAACTGGTTACCGTACTTATCGGGATCATTATTTCTATTGCGGTGTTAATGGATAAATCACCCATGTACCTGTTAAGTGGTATTGGTGCTTTAACCGCCGTCATTATTTTAGTGTTCCGCGACACCCTGATGGGCTTTGTAGCTGGTATTCAACTGGCGTCCAATCGCATGGTTGCTATTGGTGACTGGATAGAAATGTCATCGCACAATGTTGATGGGGTGGTGCAGGAAATCGGACTCATTAGCGTAAAAGTAGAAAACTGGGACAAAACCGTGGTGTTTCTTCCCACTTACGCGTTAGTGCATCAGTCGTTTAAAAACTGGCAGGGAATGGTATTAAATGAAGGACGGCGCATGCGCCGCTCCATCCCGCTAGACACCAGCAGCATTTGTACGCTTAACGATGAAGAGCTGGACGCTATTTGCCAGGAGCAACTGTCGATTTCCGCTAGTGAATGGCTGAAAAAGCACGAGCTAAACACACCGCTTAGCAATGTCACGGCCTTTCGTTACCTAGCTCTGGAATACATTCAGAATCACCCGCAGGTAAAAACCGAGTTCACTCATATGGTGCGCTTGTTAGAACCAACTGCGGCAGGTTTGCCGTTAGAAATTTATGCGTTCAGCAAAAAAATAGAGTGGGTGCCTTACGAGGGAATTCAGTCCGATATTCTTGAGCACTTGTACGCTCTGTTACCGGCCTTTAAATTGCGTAGCTTTCAGTATTTAAATCCGCCACTGAACCAAGCCAGTGGCGGAGATAAAGCTGATTAATCCTGTTTTAACAGATAACCGGCTGCGGCAACAAAGTCACCAATAAAGTCGTTGCTGCCTTCAAAACCTGCAGGCAGCAAACGGTATTTACCGTTCACAATAAAGGTTGGCGTGGCATTCACACCGTACTTGGTTGCTTCACGGTCATATTTGTTAGCCATGCCGCGCACTGAAAAACTCGCCATTGCCTTATCAAAATCGCTACCAGAAACGCCGTTAGTAACAAATACGCTACGCACGTCGTCTTTCGTTAACAGCATATTTTGCTTGTTAAAGTTGTAGTCAAAAATAGCAGCGGTAATTTCATCTTCTTTTTTCAGCATTTTTGCTGCTGCATAAGCCCGTGACATGGTTACACCCATACCGCGCGGGTCAATGAAAGAAACGTGCGCTTTTTCGAAGGCATCGCCATGTTCAGCTGCCATTTGCTTGGCAATTGGCTCGAACCGGAAACAATGCACACAATAAAACGAGAAGAACTCTTTGATTTCGGGGTCAGCAGTGGCTTCATCAGCAATCACTTCGTAGTGCACGCCTTCTTCAAAGTCCTGCGCCTGTACTGGCATCATGAACACTGCAAACGCAGCACCAACTATTCCTAATAACCAAGTTTTCATTAACTTTATCCTATTTAGTGTTAATTAAGTGCTAACGCCCCATTAAGGCATTAGTTTCAGAGGTTCCTCGGCCAATGCAGCCAGTTGCTCTTTCAGTGTTAAAATCTGTTGTTCCCAATAACGCTGCTCTTCAAACCAGGGAAAAGCCCGACGAAATGCACTGTCATCCCAGCGCCGCGCTAACCACGCCATGTAATGTATGATTCTAAAACCGCGCAAGGGTTCCACTAAAGCAACCTCGGCAGCATCAAATTCACAAAATTCTTCGTAGCCAGCAACTAAAGTATCTAATTGCAGCCATTGCTGCTGACGGTCACCCGAGAGCATCATCCACAAGTCCTGAATAGCCGGGCCGGTTCTGGCGTCGTCAAAATCAACAAAGGTCAGCTTTTCATCGTACTGTAAAATATTGCCCAAATGGCAGTCGCCATGCAACCTTTGGTGCTTGTAACGACTTAAATCAGTGCCTTTTAAGGCTTCCGCCAACGGCTCTAAAATAGCGAAAAATGCCGTTCTAAGTGAATCCGGAATCAACTCGGATGCTCTTAGTGTGGCCACTGACTCGGTAACGAAGCTTTGATAGTTCAACTGGGGCCGCTGCTGAAACGTACCCGTTTTAGCCACCGCATGCAGACGACCAATTTGCCGCCCTAGGCGTTCCAGTTGATCCAGCGAATCAGCCTCGAAAGCGCGCCCGCCAATGCTTGGGAAAATGCAAAACCAATAGCCTTGGTATTCATGCAAGGTTTGCTGCTGCCAGATGCGTGGTGCCACAACCGGCACTTCCGCCTCGTCAAGCTCCGCAGTAAACGCGTGCTCTTCCAGTATTTGTTCCCGAGTCCAGCGCTGGGGGCGATAAAACTTCGCCACATAGCGCTGTTCGTCGTCGGCTTTAAACTGATAAACACGGTTTTCGTAACTATTCAGCGCCAGCAGCCCTGAAATAGGTGCACAATTAACGCTTTCTAACGCAGTTACGATCACATCGGGCGTCAGGCTTGCAAACGAGAAGTCAGCGCCGGATTCAGTCATAGTTTTTATTACTCATAGATAAAGCTGGTTTGATGGCTTTGCTGCACAGTACCATCTGCACTAGTGACCTCAAAGGTAATATCCGTAACCCGCTCAGTTAACTCTTCCGGGTTTACTGTGACAGTAACAGGTACAGTCGCAACCTCACCACCATTTAACGGTAACTCGGTATCGCCACGTAACTGCATACCTTCTAAACCGCTAACAGTGACGTTGAAGGTTTCAGAAAGTTGCGATTTATTCAGAATTTTTAAGGTGTACACGTTCGCCACCCAGCCGTCGTTATTAATGCTGTACAGCTGATTGCGATCACGCAGCACGTCTACCTGCATGGGTACTCGCGTAGCAATGTCCCATACCAATAGCCCTGATATGGCTAGTAATGCCACGAAGTAACCTACACTCTTAAAGCGTAGCTTCCGCGTGCGACCACCTTCAAGGTTACGTTCGGTGGTAAAACGAATCAGCCCTTTCGGATAATTCATTTTGTCCATCACATCGTTACAGGCATCTACGCAAGCGCCGCAGTTAATACACTCGTATTGCAGACCGTTGCGAATATCGATGCCGGTTGGGCACACCTGTACACACAGGTTGCAATCAATGCAGTCACCCAGACCTTCGGCTTTGTGGTCAAGTTTACGGGGCCGTGGCCCACGCGGTTCACCGCGGCCCACATCGTAGGAAACCGTTACTGTGTCTTTGTCGAACATGGCCGACTGAAAACGTGCGTATGGGCATATGTGCGTGCACATAATTTCCCGCATCCAACCCGCATTACCATAGGTACAAAAGGTAAAAAATAGCACGCTAAATACGGCCCAGAAGCCGGCTTCAAAGGTGAAAAAGTTTATAAAGAGATCGCTGATATCGGTGAAGTAGCCTACGAAAATTAGCGCAGTAAATAAAGACACCAACAGCCAGGCTGTGTGTTTTGCGGCTTTGCGCCAAAATTTATCGAAATCCCAGCCGCGGCGGTCAAGCGCAATGCGCCTATTGCGGCTACCTTCTATTTTTTTCTCGAACCACATAAAAATGAAGGTCCAGGTGGTTTGCGGACACATAAAACCGCACCAAACCCGACCATACAAAGTGGTGACAAAAAACAAAGCAAAGGCTGCAACTATAGATATCCAGGCCAAAATGGTTAAGTCTTGCGGCCATAGCGTCATGCCGAAGATACGGAAGCGCTGCTCAGCAAGATCTAATAAAACCGCCTGTTGGCCATTCATTTCAAGCCATGGAATAGCAGTAAAAAGTGCCAGCAGTAAAAATCCAAAACCGCGCCGAAAATACTCCAGAGCACCTTTTACGTCACGCACATAAATACGGCTACGCGGCGCATACTGGTTGTTATGCTTGTCGTCATCCGGACGATGAATTTTAACCCGGTTGGCGGGGAGAACTTTAATTTCTTGTTCCATGACAATACCACTTACAATGTCGAGCCCAAGTACGGGCATTATACCCGATCAGGGCCCCTATGTGCGGTATTTGTAACCTTTTGCGCAGGAATTTACGCTGATCTAAAACAAGCTAATCGTGGCTTTCGCCACGCTTGCGACCAAAGTGTTTATCCGAGCCCGCTACCGCTAATACAGAATCGAGCATCACATTGGCGCCAGCAGTTACATCATGCCAGTGCGACCATTCGTCGGGCGCATGGCTAACCCCATTAACCGACGGAATAAAAATTAGTCCGGCATCGGTAATGTCCGTCATAAACTGGGTATCGTGACCGGCACCACTGGGCATTCTAAGGTACGTTAAATCTCGGTTCTTGGTTTGCGCTTCAATTAAGTCGGTTAGCTTTTCAGAACAATGCTTCGGTTCCAACCAACTAACCTGCTCATACTCGAACATTAATCTATGTTTACGGGCAATGGCCGATAAAGTTTTATGGCACGCTTGCGCAAGGTCTTTCATCACCTCCTCACTCATATCACGCCCCACAATGGTAAAAATGGCCTCTCCCGGTACGGTATGTGGGTGACCGGGTTTCAAGCTCACCTTACCCACGGTAATACGGGTTTTGTCGGTACCATTCTCGGCAATAATACGCTCTATCTCATGCGCAAAATCCGCCAGCCCCATAAAAGCATCACTACGCATATCCATGGGCGCTGTGCCGGCATGATCGGCTTTGCCTTTCAGGTGAACTATCCATTTGAATACCCCGGAAATGCCGTCCACCACACCAATTTGGAGGTCTTTGTGGAATAACACCGGACCTTGCTCAATATGCAGTTCAAAAAAAGCTTTTAATTGCTCCGGTTGCCAGGCAGCTTCTAACGCATCAAGAACATTCAGGCCATGTTCTGCCATGGCATCTTTCAGATAAATATTATCGGCATCATGCGCCGACAACAGCCAGTCCGGATTCAGGCTGCCGCTTATAGCTTGTGAACCTAGCATGCCGCCAAACCGGCCTTCCTCTTCGGCGGTTGCCACACCCCACACCGGTGCGCTTAGCTCTATATTTTCCTCTTTCAGTCGCTGCACAATTTCAAACGCTGCCATAACGCCCAAAGCACCGTCAAAAATACCACCAGCAGGAACTGTATCTATGTGTGAGCCCATAAGTACCGCTGGTTTATCTAGTTCGCCAACGCCAAAAAACACATTACCAGCACCGTCCATATAGTGCGCTAGCCCCTCTTGCTCCGCTTTTGCCATGAGCCATTTCCGCGACGCCATATCGGCCTCGCCAAAGCCCGGTCGATACACCCCCCGGTCTTCTTCATTAAAACCAATATCAGCTAATTCAAGTAGGTTTGCTTTTAAGCGCGGTCCATTAATACTCAACATTTTACCTCCGTTAAGCACACTCTTAAGCCGGCACCATGTGGCCCGGTTTCAGTTGATGCTTAGGTAAAGTGTAGGCGAGCTGAGCTATTTTGCAGGCAAAAAAAACCCGAGTCTGAATCAAACTCGGGTCGAAAATTGAAAAACAACCGTTTCTCAGGGAAGTCGGGGAGCAATTTAGCACCCGTGCATGACAGTGTTATGACAATGCACGAGCTACTTTCGCAGAATTCATGACTGCCGCTAATTTCACAGAAGCCTGAATGGCTTGTGCTGAAATACCGTGATCAACCAGCGTTTTCACGTGGGCATCAATACACATACCACAGCCATTTAAGGCTGAAACTGCTAACGAATACAGTTCGAAATCAACTTTCTCTACACCTGGATTCGCCATCCCATTCATCCGCAAACCAGCTGGCATTTTTGCAAACTGCTTGTCGGTTGAAAGGTGCACAAAACGATAGTAAATATTATTCATGGCCATTAGCGATGCCGCTAATTTTGCCGCACTAATAACATTTGCTTCTACTTTGCCTTCGGCTTCCGCTTCCACGGCATTGGTTAACTCACTGTCAGCCAAAGTGTAAGCCAGCGCCAGCGCGGTGCCGTAAAACTGAATTGCGGTCATGCCAGAAGCATCCACGTTGCCGAATAAGCTCGACAAGTTCAGTTTGGTATCCTTGCCGTGATCACCTAAATTCTGTTTGTAATCTGCAATAGTCATTAAAAACCTCCAAAATACCGTTAAACCCAGCGTGAAAAAAGTGCTGCACTGAATAGGTTGCAGTACAGCACTTAAAGGGGACATCACATTTGTGGGAATGATGTCAGTGCTCGGTCTTCCTACTTATAAAGTGTCGCCACCTACTGCGCGGTTACAAGGGCACAGCTCATCGGTTTGCAAACCATCTAAAATACGTAAGATTTCAGTTGGGTTACGACCTACGTTCAGGTTGTTTACTGATACGTGTTGGATAACGTTGTGCGGATCCACTACGAATGTAGCGCGCAAAGCAACATTTTCTACTTTGTCACGTACGCCCAAACCGTCAATTAAAGAACCTGAGTCAGCGAACGAATACTGGTTCAAACGGCTTAAATCTGGGTGCTCACGGCGCCATGCCAGTTTCACGAATTCGTTATCGGTGCTGCCACCTAATACGATTGCGTCACGGTCCGCAAATTCTTCGTTCAGCTTGGCAAACTCAACAATTTCAGTTGGGCATACAAAAGTGAAATCTTTTGGGTAATAAAAAATGATTTTCCACTTACCAGCAAAGCTTTCGTTGGTGATAGTTTCAAATGCGCTGTCACCATTTTCTTCTGGCAAGTTAAAGCCTGGCTTGGCTGCTACTACACTAAACTCTGGTAATTTATCGCCTACTGTCAACATAGTTAATTCCTCGTCTTAAAGTGGTTATTTGTTAGCTCGAGACGAAGTGTATGCTCAAGGATGAATTTGTTAAAACGAATAAAAACAATTACACTAATCGGAAATACAAATACAACACAGCAAAGGTTATTTATGAGCAAGTTACCCAGTTTAAAAAACCTCACTTATTTGCTGGCGCTACACGAACATCAGAACTTCAACCGCGCCGCCACGGCCAGTCACGTTAGTCAGTCCACCTTAAGTAGCGGTATTCAAAATCTGGAAGAACAGCTTGGTTGTCAGCTCATTGAACGCGACCATAAGTCGTTCTTGTTTACGGGGATGGGCGAGCAGGTAGTCGCACAAGCGCGCTCTATTTTAACTTCCACCGAAGAGTTGCTGTATTTTGCCCAAAGTCAGGGCAAGGTTATGGAAGGTCCGCTGCGCATGGGCTGTATTCCCACCATTGCACCTTTTTTAGTGGGTGAGTTAAGCACCTACATGCAACAGGAATACCCGAAGCTGGAACTGAACATTCGCGAAGACACGACTGTGACTTTGCTGCAGGCACTGAAAAATGGTGAGCTAGACGTATTGATTCTGGCTCTCCCGGTAGACTTGCAGGGCAATCAACACTGGAAGCTGGGTCGTGACCCATTCAAATTAGTGATGCATGAAAAACTGGCGAGCAAGGTAAAAGAACCTGTTGCCTACGAAAACTTACCGGATCAAAGCATTTTTCTGCTGGAAAAAGAACATTGCCTGACCGGCCATGCGGTAGCGGCCTGCCAACTAGCGGAGTCAGAGAAAATAAATCCGTTCACAGCCACCAGTTTGCACAGTTTGGTACAAATGGCGAACGCGCGCTTTGGCGCCACTTTCTTGCCACAAATGGCTATTGATAGAGGTATTTTACAAGGTACTTCGTTGGTGGCATTGCAGCCGTCGGGGCAGGAAGCTTCACGGGAAATTGGAATGGTGTACCGGCCAACAACAAGTCGTCGTCAAACCTTTCGAAAACTGGCAGAAGCGGTTGCCCGCTTCTTACCAGAACCAACTTTAACTTAATTCGCGGTAGCAGTGCGCTGTTGTTTCAGTTCGTAAGCAACAGCCGCTTCATTCGTCATCCGCATGTTGCGTGTTTCAGCCGAATCCAAATCGACATCCTGACCCGTTTCAGCCGCTACTAAACGACGTACTTGATGCATATCCAGTGGTTCATCAGACTTGACCACACGCATGCCGTCGTCTTCGCCTTCCACGTTACCCGTGTTTGGCAAATAAATAGTGCCGTTGTTGAAGTCCACGGCAAAGGCAATAACACCCGGTACCAAGAAGAACAGCAAACCAATACCATTTAAGGCAGCAACGCCGGTATCAATACGACCGCTAACCTGACCTTTGCGCTCAGGATACAACAAAGTACCACAGGCGCTTAAATGTCCAATCAGAGCAATGGCTGCAACAGCTTTTAATGGTTGTTTAATATTCATAGAATTTCCCTTTTAATGACAGTAAGTGACAGTTCGCAGGGTTTTCACCTACACTAATAACATTACTCAGCATGGACCTATACTGCAGAAGGTCAAGGTATTACATCCAAATACTTTTTTGTCTCGTACACTGAACACAGAGTAGTCCGTACACAACAATTTAAGAGGACATTATGAAAACAAGCCTATTAGCTTTAAGTTTGAGTGCTTTGGTTGCAACAGCTGCCATGCCGGCACTAGCACAATCAGACACCATTGAAACCGAACGTCACCCAGTGCAACTGCACACCATTACCGAAGGTTTGGAAAACCCCTGGGGTATGACCTTTATTAGCAACAATGAAGTGCTGGTTACCGAACGTCCGGGGCGCTTACGTCGAGTCTCGTTAGATGGCACCGTGAGTGAACCACTTAGCGGCGTACCGGCAGTAGATGCACGTAATCAAGGTGGTTTGCTGGACGTAGCTGTGGATCCGGACTTTGCCGAAAACAATTACATTTACTTTAGCTATGCTGAACCGAATCCAGACAACGACAAAGAAAACAGCACCGCGGTAGCGCGGGCCAAACTTGATGGCAATTCGCTAACCGATGTCGAAGTTATTTTTCAGCAATATCCAAAATATGAAAGCACGGGCCACTTCGGTTCTCGCTTAGTGTTTTCACCCGAAGGTCATTTGTACATTACCTTAGGCGATCGCCAAACACGTATGGACGCGTCGCAGGAACTAGATACACACATTGGTAAAACCGTCCGCATTTGGCCGGATGGCAGCGTTCCTAAAGACAACCCTTTTGTGAATCAAGACGGTGCTTTACCGGAAATCTGGTCTTACGGTAACCGCAACGTACAAGGTGCTGCATTACACCCAGAAACGAAAGAGCTGTGGGCAAGTGAACATGGTCCGCGCGGTGGTGACGAAATCAATATCATTAGAGCTGGCAACAACTATGGCTGGCCAGACGCTAGCTACGGCATTAATTATGACGGCAGCATTCTGACTGAACACACGCATTTGGAAGGCGCTGAACAACCGCATTACTACTGGGTTCCTTCTATTGCTACAGCCGGCATCATGTTCTACACCGGTGACAAGTTCCCCGAGTGGCAAGGTGATTTATTTGTCGGTGCACTGCGTGACCGCCACGTTGCCCGCCTGGACTTAGAAGGTGAGCGAGTAATGCACGAAGAAACCTTGTTAAAAGGTGACATTGAACAACGCGTACGCGCTATTGCTCAAGGCCCGGACGGTTACATTTACTTGCTAACGGATGACCCTGATGGTCGCTTGGTACAGGTGAAACCAGCCAATGATTAAGTTGTCTCTAAAACAGCCAGCACTGACCTTCGGTGCTGGCTGTTTCTTTTTCTGGGGTGGCAACTTTAGCGCCATTGCGCAACAATCCGATGTTCCCGATAGCGTTGATGAGCGCATTGTGGTTACCGCCACACAAACTGAGCGCAGTTGGTTTAGTACGCCTGCCAGCGTCAGTAATGTGAGCACCTCGGAGCAGCTTCCCGGCCTGCGTATTGACGCCGCCGAGCTATTAGGTGGCATTGCCGGTTTGCAAGCCGATAGCCGTGCCAACTACGCGCAGGACACGCGCATCGTCATGCGCGGCTTCGGCGCCCGCTCGGCTTTTGGGGTGCGCGGGGTGTTGTTAACCCTCGATGGCATTCCATTGTCGATGCCCGATGGTCAGGCACAAACCTCCAGCATTCTGCTAGACGAACCTGATAACGTTGAGGTTCTGCGTGGCCCATTAGCTGCGCTATATGGCAATGGTGCTGGCGGTGTTATTGCCTGGCGTAGCCGCATGCCCACACAACGTTCGGTAACTTTGAACGCCATGGTAGCTGAGCACGATACCAACCGCGCTTTGCTGCAAGGTAGTTGGGTTGATTCCAGCCAAACGCATGCACTGGAGCTAACCGCAGCGCGATTCCGTACCGACGGACCTCGTGCGCACAACAGCGCTGAACGCGACCAGTTAGCCTTGCGCTGGCATTATCAGGTGCTGAATAACACCAGACTGGTATTGCGCTTAGACGAAAACGATGCGCCTTTATTACAAGATCCCGGCGCCCTAACCCCGGCAGATTGGCGCGAAGATCCTGAGCAAACCTTCGGTGGCGCTACCACCTTCAACACGCGCAAACGTATTTTGCACCAGCAAGCATCGCTGTCATTGCAAAACGACAGCGCCAGCCCCTGGTATGTGAATGCCTGGCGGGGAGAGCGCGAAGTAGAGCAGTACCTGCCATTTCCGGGTAGTGACCCCACAAGTTCAGGCGCAGTGATTGATTTGGCACGGGAGTTCTCAGGTATTAATGCGCAATATACGCAACCAGTACTAGAGAATGTTGATGTGTCCGTTGGCGCTGAACTGGAAAAACAAACCGACACCCGTCGCGGTTATGTGAACGATTTCGGGGAACGTGGTGAACTACGCCGTGATGAAGTAGGTCGGGTGGAAACCTTTGATGGCTACGCCCTGGCCGACTGGCAAGTTGCTCGCGACTGGAATTTGATTGCCGGGGTACGCTACAGCGACTTGTCGTTTGCTGTTGACGATAATTACATTACCGCTGCCAGCCCAGACGATAGCGGTGAACGCACCGATAACGCATTGGCCTGGTCTTTTGCTGCAAATCACCAGTTGACCGACGAGGTAACCGTTTTCGCTGCCTATGGCCGTAGTTTCGCTGCACCAACCTTAACGGAAATGGCGTATCGTAATGAAGGCAGCGGCTTAAATACTGCGTTAGCCCCCAGCTTTAACCGGCAAAGCGAACTGGGCCTGAAATGGCGTATCAATGCCAGCGATCAACTGTCGCTAAGCGCCTTCCATATTGATACCAAAGATACTTTATTAGTGGATCAATCAAACGACGGCCGCACCACCTATCGCAATGCTGGTGAAACCACCAGATACGGGGTTGAAGTTGAAGCCCAGTGGGCGTTAACGCAAACGCTTAACAGCCGTTTTTCAGCACACTTCCTGGACGCCAGCTTTGGTGATGATCAGCCGACAGCGGTTGCGGGACGTAGAATTCCTGGTATTGCTGAGCGCAGTGCATTTTGGAAGCTAGACTGGCAGTTACCGGTGCAATTACCGCTAACGCTGAGTTTGGTAACCGATTATCGCAGTGACATTGCCGCCACCGACAGTAATGACGTGATAGCACCGGGTAGAACCGTATTTCACGCTGCTTTAACCGGGCAATTCAATACCCCGCAGTGGCGTATTGAACCCTGGCTACGCGTGGACAACCTGACCGACAAACAATACGTTGGTGCTGTGGTTGTGAATCAGGGCAGTGGGCGTGCCTTTGAACCGGCACCGGGCATAACCGCCAGCGCAGGCATTGAATTCAAACGCATGTGGTAAGTTGGCTTTAGCCACCTTGCTCGTAAAGCACTGCAGCAGCTTGTTGAATGGTATCTTTCAACTGCTGCTGTTGGCTTTGCATAGCAAAATGGAATTCGCTTAATTGCGCGGTATTGCTGGTAGCCATAGGCAAGGTGATTAAATGCGGTTCATTCCGCCATACGGCCAACTGCTGCTGAAGCGTATTGTGCACGGCCACCGCAAGCGCTAATTGAGTACCCTCACTCACGTCTCGTAATTGCGCATCCACTGACAAGGTAAGCAAGGCTGCTGCGGCATCTTGCGTCACCCGTAAACCCAACTCATTTACAGCCTGAGCTAAATGGCTTTCAACGGCGCTAAATTCGCTTGGCAACGGCTCAATATAAACCACCGGATCGCCAAGCAAATCAAGCAATTGCTCCAACTCGGTTAGTAGCGGCTCGGCCTGAACCTGCACCAGCAAGGTTACCTGAAATCCGTTATCGGCGAGTGGCTGCTCGCCCAAATACGAAAATTCCTGCACCACACCACTGCTTCGCAAGCGGCGCGAACGCAATACCCGGGTGGGTACCTTCGCAGCCATGTCGGCACTGAAATTGTCTTCAATAATCGCACCTGCAACCATTTGTACCGCACGTGATAAGGCATCATATTCAGCCGCCTGACGCGCCGTTAAGCCTTGCTCTTCATCAGCCCAGCCTTCACCGACGACGGTTACTGCTGCCACTGCTTCATTATCCCAAACCACATCGCCAAGTGCTTGCGATTCTTGATAGCTGAGCAATTGGTCAGTACCTACCTGATAGCTTACGCAGGTGTCGTTACCCTGCAACTGACCGCTCAACTCATTCGGAGCGAATTCACCAGCTTTGGCTGCGTTTGCTGCGGCATTACGTTGCTGTGCAGAAATGGCCAAGGCTTCACCAGGCAGCGCCTGAATCTGTTCGGCTAACTTTCGATTGGCCAGAGTTGTTGCCGCATCAATGGCAGAAGCGCCGCGGCCATAAGCGCAAGCTTCCGCCGTAAGCAGTTGACTGCCCGGTTCCTGAGCAATACCCGCACAACTCAACACACTAGTTAAACAGGCGGTCATACTAACCAGCTGTAGCTTGCGGCTTATTTTCATAAGCGCGAATCCAGATAAGATTCAGGTGCACCCACGCTTACTGCGAACAAACGCCGTTCGGAGGCAGGACGGTAAATCGCGTTATTGGCAGCATTGCGTACTTCGCGCGCCCGTTGGCTTTGCTTCCAGCGCACAATGCGACCGTTGGCCGAGGTGCTGGAAGGGTTCACTTCAGCTACGCCAATAGGCTCAACAAACCCGGCTTCATACTCAAAAATAATCATGGTTTCGTTCGGTAACACGCCAGCATTCTGACCTCTGTCTAAGGTGATTTGATCGCCCCGTACACCCAGTACCTGACCCGTGGCCGGCATTTCACTGAGCAACCGCGAAGTCAAAATATCGAACCCGCGTGATGCCATGTCATTAAATACCGATTGCACACTTTGCGGGTCGTCATACTGATAGCCTGAGTAGTAGCGTCCGCTTACTTCCACGAATACCAGGTCGTTTTTGTCCCACACGTCGTCACCGCGCACGCGGATTTTGCCAATATTTGGCTGTGGTAACTTCACCATAGTGTAAGGGTCAATAACGCTGGAAGTTATTTCCAGAGCGTACTGCATAACGCCGTTGTACTCCGCATAAAACCGGTCAGCGGTTTTTAAGGTATCCAGCTTCAACACAAACTCAGGTTGTGCAATACCCCGCTGTGCCCGTTGTTCCGCAACTGCGGCGCCACCTTGTTGCTGCATTTGCTTCGCTAACTCAGCGCTTACCGTAGCTTCGTCCTGAGTCACTATTTGAAACCGATTCACCCCAGCAACCTGGTTTTCAAACATCAACAACAGCTTCTGATTATCCAAACCGGCGCGTTTGGCCATTTCAGCGTCAGCACCCTGGTAGTCGTTACCGTCGAAATAAACTCGTATCAGAGGCTTCTTCAATGGACAGCCTTCGGCTTCATTGCGACCGTCAAAGGTACAGAGTTCTAACCCCTGGGTGTCAAAATAAGCAGGTACTGCAATGTCCCGATCAGCAAAATCATAGGCCGACTTACCCCCTTCCACAGTGGAGGCAGCGCGGTCGCTATTACGTGATACTTTCTGCTCCGGCGGGTGCTTCACGCTAACGCCAGAAGCACAGCCGTTCAAAATAAGCAGGCTTAATGCAATACCGCTGTAGAGGTTTTTCATGCCGTTGTCCTTTCGCGTAACTGCCGGTAAGTAATAGCTGTTGCTTAATTGCTGGTGTTGGAAGCCGTTTTCAGACCTTGCAGATTTTGCAGTTGCTGAACAAGTTTTTCGTTGTGTTCAATGTACTCATTGGCATAACCAATGTAATCCAGTTGCGCCTTGGCACGGTCATAAACCTCGCCAAACTGGCCAATTTTGGTAAGCATCATCATGCCCTCGTCTTCCAGCAATGCAGCTAAGTCAATTTGCGACAGGTCATACAATCGAACCGCTTGCATGGTCAGCTTGGTGGCTAACGCCAAATTACTGGAAAAAATAGCGTCGTTCGCATTTTCATAGCGTTGCAGGCTGGGAAGAATTTTTTGATCGTGCGATTCCGCTGCGGCATCAAATGCCAAAGCGGCGGCTAATAACTCTTCGTCGGACTTACCGTCATTGGCATTTAAAAACGACTGCACGTCAATATGCTCTTCCTGAATAGCGCGATACTGCTCCATTAACTCATACTGATTCACAAAAAGGTCGTTAATGGGCATGGTCAAAGTGTCAATTGTTGTTGAAAATGACTGATGCTCAAAGCCAATGGCTTCCATGTCGGTGCGTAACGATAATTCCCGCTCGGTTAAATCCATAACGGCAATTTCTTCATTGCTTAACCGCGCCATGCTGTCTTCGCCAGTAGCCATGCAACCGCTGAGGGTGAGAATTAAACCCGCGATCAGAATAAGTGTTGCTGCCTTCATTTTGCTTAATTCCTTTTAAATAAAACTGATTATTGGCAAGTGCTGGAGCTGCTGTTGAATGTCCTGCTCAGCGGCCGCCTGACTGCTACCATAACCAACCAGTATAATTTGCGAACTTAACGCCGGTTGCGTGAAGTCATTATTGAGATACCAGCGTAGAGTCAGCCGCAGCTGTTTAAGCTGCTGGCGGTCAACCTCAACGTTGGCTTGCTTACCACCCCGAAGCTGACCAGAAATAACTAACTGCCACTGCTCAGGTTTCGAACCGGAAGGTGTACCAGAAGAATTGTTGTTTACTGCAGATGTGCTAAAGCCTTGCGCATTCAACCGCGCGGCGATGTCACCGCCAAACTCATTTAGCGAGGGCGGGGCCTGCCAGGAAAAATCAATGTTCTGTGTCAGGCTAGCAAGCTCACTTTGCTGACGCGAGCGCAATGCGGAAATACGTTCAGCGCGTGTGTTTGACAGGCTGCGTAACACCGGCAGGTAATGTTCAATAGTGGTGAATTCTTGTAGCGCCTGCATCAGCATGAGCGCTTGAATTAACTGATTTTTTGCTGACGGGGGCGTGGTTAACGCCTTGATAGAGGCTTCTTCAAGAGCTTCGGCCAAGCTGCTGGCAGCCACCTGAACTTGCACATAATAGCGTTCTTCGCGCTGTTCTGACCTAAGAACCTTTACATTTTGTAGCGGCAAGCTTTGCGTGTTTACAATGGTGGTTCCGGCCACGTAGGTTTGGCTGGCTTGATTGGTTTCGTAGTAACCGGTTGCGGTTTTGCGACTCACTTCAGCATAGAGCATGCTAACCAGGCTGCCGAGAGCATCTTGTCGGGCTGACTCCAGCGTCGGCCCGGTACCCACAGAAGTAAGTTGCGGAGCGCTATTGGCAGACGGCTCGCCCGGCTGCGAATACCAGTCGGGCGCCGTTTGGGCGCAGGCGATACAGCTAAGTGCCGCGCACAAAATAAAGCATAAGAAACGTTGTGGCATGGTCTAATTCCGTCTAGATCAGAAAAAAACCTTAACACAAAATTTACGTTTCTCAACTAAAAAAATCAGCCCATAGCGCGCAGCAATTCCAGCATCTGAACCGCTGTTGCTTCAGAGGATGCCGGGTTCTGTCCGGTAATCAACATACCGTCCTGAATAACATGCGATTCCCAATCATCTTTCTTACGATAATGACCACCGGCTTTCTGTAACGCGTCTTCCAGTAAGAAAGGTACCACGTCGGTCAGGCCAACCGCTTCTTCTTCGCTATTACTAAAGCCGGTTACGGTGCGGCCCTGCACCAGTGGTTCGCCGCCGGCATTTTTGGCGCCCAATAACACCGCCGGGGCATGACAAACAGCAGCTACTGGCTTGCCCTGAGCCCAAAAGCTTTCAATTAAATACTGCGACTTTTTATCGAAGGTTAAGTCCCATAACGGACCGTGGCCACCCGGATAAAAAATACCGTCGAAATCAGTCGTGCTAACATCATTTAGTGGCACCGTTTCACTGAGTTTTTTCAACGTCGCTTCGTCATTATAAAACCGCTTGGTTGCATCCGTTTGCGCATCGCTTTGTTCCGAGTTCGGATCAATGGGCGGCTGGCCGCCAGCAGGAGATGCCAATACCACCTCAACGCCAGCATCGATAAAGGTGTAATAAGGTGCGGCAAATTCTTCGACCCAAAAGCCTGTTTTATTACCTGTATCGCCGAGTTTGTCGTGCGAGGTTAGTACCATCAAAATTTTCATCGTGTCGCGTCCTTAGGTTGCTTACATATAGTTACCAGTAGCCTACGCAGGCGGTAATACTATTGATCACCTTCCTGCGCCAGCCAACGATACAAAGTCCGTCGCGTTACCCCCAGAATGTCGGCGGCATGACGCTTGTTTCCTTGCGTAAAGTCCATGACCCGTTGCACATGTTGCTGCTGCAGTTCGTGCATACTGGGTAAGTCGGCATCACCAACTGGCTCAACCGCTAAATCTGAATCCGTTACCCTGGGAGCGTCGAAGCTTTGAATACGTTCAGGTAAATGGAAAGCCTGAATAACCTCGCCATCACAGAAAGTATAGGCCCGCTCAATGGCGTTTTGTAGCTCCCTTACATTTCCCGGGAACGGGTATTGATACAGCGTATCTAAAGCCTCGGCGCTAATGCTGCGAACTGGCTTTGGCTGTTTTTGCTGTAAGTCGTTTAAAAAGAAATTGGCCAGTAACTCTAGGTCATCACCTCGCTGGCGCAATCTCGGCACTTGCAAACTAAAGGTTTCCAGTCGATAGAATAAGTCGGCACGAAACTCATCGTCGGCAATCTTCTGATCTAAATTCTGATGGGTTGCCGCAATAATTCGTACATCCACCCGAACCTCTTGGTCACTACCTACCGGGCGCATGGTACCTTCCTGCAATACCCGCAGCAGCTTGGCCTGCAAGGCCAGCGGCATTTCCCCAATTTCATCCAGTAGCAAAGTACCGCCGTCGGCTTCTTTTAATAACCCCGCCCGCGCCTTTTGAGCACCAGTGAAGGCACCAGCTGCGTGCCCAAAAAACTCACTTTCAAGCAAATCGGCAGGAATACCCGCACAGTTAACAGCTAAAAAAGGTTGGTCTTTGCGGGCGCTTTGCTGATGCAGTGCTTTTGCAACGAGTTCTTTACCAGTACCACTTTCCCCCAGAATAAGCACACTGCCATCGGCGCCAGCTATTTGCTCAATCTGCTGAAACAACATGCGCATGGCGCGGCTTTGGCCAACAATACCAAAGGGCGTTTGCTGACGTTGTTGGCGATAGGCAGACACTTCTTCACGCAATGCCCGATGCTCCAACAACCGCTCCACACTTAGTAGCAAATGTTCCAAGTCCAGTGGCTTGGTCAGGAAGTCATCGGCACCATGCTTGAGCGCATCTACCGCCTGACTAACAGTGCCAAAAGCGGTAATTAAGAGGATTGACGGCCTGACTTTGCGTTGTTGCAACTGTTCTAATAACTGCATACCGCTCAGGCCCGGCAAGCGAATGTCACTGATCACTAAATCCGGTTGGCGATCTTTCAGGCTGGCTAAAAAGTCTTCCGAGCTGCCGTAACTGCTGACCTGATAGCCGTTGCTTTCCAATTCTTCGTAAAGCAATTCACGTAAGCCCGGATCGTCTTCAACAATCGCCAGTTGATAGTTTTGATTCTGTTTCATCGTTTGGCTCATGAATGACTCCCGCTAGTTTTCGCGGCATTACCCGAGTTGGTATCACAAGGGAGTAAAATGGAAACTTCACACCCGCCTTGCGGGTGATTCGCTAACTGCAAGCTACCGCCATGGTCACTAATTACATACTGCACAATAGCAAGGCCCAGCCCAGTGCCTTCGCCTTGTTCTTTGGTGGTTACAAAAGGCGTGGTCAGCGGCTGATTCGAGCGTTCGGTTGGAAGCCCCTGGCCGTCATCACGAATGGTGATTAACACCTGGTTCTGTTGTTGCTGCCAAGTGATTTGTACCTGGCTGGTTGCGGCCTGCAACGCATTGCGCATCACGTTAACTAAGGCCAGCTCCAGGCGCTGTACATCACCCGCCATATAGAAGTCCTGGGCAGGTGGCACTAATTGCAGCTGGGGGCCATCCACTTGTTGTTCATAGGAAACACTCTCGCGAGCCTGCTCAATTAGTTCACTGGCCAGCACCTGCTCGTGCACCGCCACCGGCGTGCGCGAAAACGCCAGTAACTGGCGCACCATTCGGGTCAACCGCTGCACCTGGCCGCGCACCGCCAGCAGTTGTCGCTGACTGTCGGCATCATCATGCTTTTTAAGTAACCGCTGTGCGCGTCCGTCAATCACCGTTAAAGGCGCGCCCAGTTCATGCGCAACGCCACTGGCAACCTGCCCGATAGCCGCCATTTTTTCTTGTTCACGCAGCTGTTTTAACAGGTCAATTTCATGCTCACGACGCTGCAAGATCTCTCGCTCGGCAGCGGCAATACTGTCGAGCATGCCATTTAACCCGCGTGCAAACTCTTTTAGTTCGGCGGGCCCTGACGCTTGTGCCCGGTGTTGCCTGTCGCCCTGGGCAACCTTGCGCATGCTATTTACTAAGAGCTCAATATGCCGACCAACGGCCCGATAATGCCCAAAAATCAAAATACATACCGTGGCCACAGCCAGCACGCCCCAGCTTAGCCAGGCCAAGCGTCCCAGTTGATCCACTGAACGTTCAAAGTCACTTGCCCGGCGGGTTATCTGAATGAGGCCATTAATTTGACCGCCACGATCTATCACCGGCAGAAACCGTGAATACACATCCCGCCCCTCAACCGAGCGAAAGCTGTCCTGCTCTCGGCCAGTGCTCACTACTTCCTCGGCGAGCACGCTTTCGGTTAAATCCGCTTCCGTGATGCCGGCTGAAGCCACTTGATTACCCTCGGTGTCATAAACCGACGCGCCATACACCTGACCTATAGTGAACACCGAATCCAGATTCGCCCGCACCGCTTCCATGTTATCCGCAGCCAGTGCCTCGCTAATGGGTAAACGAATAGCCCGGCCGACCAGTTCGAGATCACTCTCCAGCCGATCGGTTACCAAATCATTGGCGAACTGCAAGCCAAAGCGGATTACCAAGCCTGACAATACCAACATGGGAATAACCACATATAACAGCAGCGTTCGCTGTAATCCGGATAATCGCCAGCGGTTATGTTTGGATACTTTTGACACAGGTGTCTCCTTTTAGGGTGTGACAATAGTATACACAGGCGAAGGATGAAAATCATTTAATTTAAAAATAACAAATAAATTCAGTTACTTATAAAACAATTAAAAGTTGGCACGACGTTCGCAAAGGTACAAACGTCTTTAATTTTAATTGAGAAAAACAAGGAGCACATGATGCGCAAGACACTATTAGCAATGACTATCGCAGCTTTCGGTATGGGTTCAACAGCAGCAATTGCCGCACCAGCACCCCAACAAGCTCAGCAAGCTCAAATGCAACAACAAGAGCAGGACGTTCAGGTAATTTCTGATGCCATGCTGGAAAAATTTGCCGACGCCATGAGCGAAGTGCGCAATATCAGCAACAAATATGCTGAAGAGTTTCAGTCAGCAGAAGACGCTGAGCAAGCGCAGTCTATTCAGCAACAAGCACAGCAAGAAATGGTAGAAGCGGTAAACGATTCAGGCTTAAGCCCTGAAGAGTACAACACCATTGTTCAACGTGTGCAGCAAGACGAAGAGCTTCGCGCTCGTCTGGAAAACTTTACTGACGCTGAATAAATGATTACTGCTAACTAAGCAGGTTGGTATAAAAGCGGCTCTCCATCGAGGGCCGCTTTTTTGTTTGGGCTGCACACAGGCACCATGTACACTAAAAACCATCGCCTCTTCTGGAATACATGGTTATGCCCGACTTTGACAAAGTAAGTCCGAAGTATCCCAATTATCTGCGTAGCCTGGCCTGGTTAAATACCCTGGGTATTATTATTGCGTTGGGCGTTATCAGCCATTTCGCCTCGCAGCTGTCGCTAACCATGGCTGCAGCTATTGCCGGGCTGGTGGTGCTAATAACCCTGGTGCTGCACTTTTGGTGGCTGCCACGGCGCTATGAGCTAACCGGCTACTGCGTTGACGAAAATCAGTTACAGCTACGCAAAGGCGCCTTATGGCGTACCCGCCAAGCCGCAGCCATGAATAGAATTCAACATTCCGAAGTGTCGCAAGGGCCCATTGAGCGAGCGTTTGGATTGTCCCGACTCATTGTGTATACCGCCGGTGGCGCAGGTGCTGACATCAGCATCCCTGGCTTGGCAGATAGCAAAGCCGAACAACTAAAAGCCTTGGTACTGCAGCAGATTATGACTGAGCAACCAGCAGACCCAAGCCATGACTGAGAATTCGAACCAGCAATGGCAGCATCTGCCATTACTTGCCTTGCTCTTTTTCTTTGGTCGGGCGCTGTATCAACTTATTCGCAATGCCATGAATATGGCACCGGCACTGGCCGGTGCTTTGGTGTTCAGCGAAACCGTGCGCGCCTGGGCCTTTACGCTGGTGCCGGTAGCCATAGTACTCATCGTTATTGTGGGTGGTGTTTTGCACTACTGGTACTTTCGGTACTGCCTGGGCGAGCAAACCATTTATATTCGTCAGGGTGTATTTAACCGGGTACAGCTGGCGCTGGAATACCCTCGCATTCAACAAGCCGAAATTGATCAGCCGTTTTATTTCCGTCCGTTTAACCTGGCTATTTTGACCCTGGATAGTGCCGGTTCTTCGGCGCAGGAAGTCAAACTCGCGGGCCTGCCAATTGCCAAAGCCACAGCAATGAAACACGACATGTTAAAAGCGCGCCGGGCTCAGCAGGACTTAACCGGAACAGACGCTGTTGACGCTGCTGCTGAAACTGCAATGGCCAGCAACATTCAGCTGCAACTTGAAACGCCGGTGCACGAAGTGCTTAAGTTCGGAGTCATGGACAGCCGCACGCTACTATCCATTCCATTTATTATTGCGCTGCTATTTCAATTTGACCGCTCTATTGGGGTTATTCAGGAATGGGTAATTACCGTTACTAATCAACTGAGTTCGTATGTGCTGAGTTCCTGGTTGTGGGTGGCTTTTGCTGTAGCGGCCATAGCACTGGTGCTGCTGGGTTCAATGGGCTTTGCATTATTCCGCTTTTTTGGCTTTAAGCTCACCGTTGATACCGAAAAGTATCAAGCTGAAAGCGGCTTCGTAAGTAAACGTAGCCTGACCATTCGGCAGGAAAAATTACAGCTGGTGCGCATTAAACAAAATTTTGCGGCGCGCTGGCTGAATCGCTACAGCATACTGATTAAACAATTACAGCCACGGGCCACGGCTGGTGGCGTTAGTAGCTTCACCATACCGGTGCTAACCACCGCACAGCGCCAGCAGCTAATAGATATATTTGCCCTTTCCACCGCCAATTGGCACCGCGTAAACCCCGCTAGTGTAGTACTACCCGGGCTGTTCTGGCTGGCGGTGTTACTAACCATAGCCGGATTTAGCGTCACCGGTACTCTGCCCAAAGCGATAACTATAGTTGCTATTGGCATAGCTATACCGCTTATCAGCTGGCGCCGATGGTACTGTTTTGGGCTGCACTGGGACAGCCAATGGCTGGCTGTGCGCACCGGTTTTATTGGTGCCCAGCAAAGCTGGTATCCCATACATAAATTGCAAAAAGTAACCCTGAGCGAGCCGCCCTGGTTACGTTGGTTTGGCATGGCTTCGGTAACTGTTTATACCGCAGCGGGTGCAGAGCAAGTTAGTTGGTTGAAAAAATCGCAGGCAGAGCAGATACAGCGGGATATTATAACGGCAGTAAGCAGCCATCGCGGCAGTTGGATGTAGCGCTCATGGGGTTAAGCTGGTGGGCAATGCTCGTCGCGGCATTGCTCCACCGGCGCTTCCAGCTCAATCGTGGTATGCGCCAGTGAAAATGGCGCCAGCACCTCGGCTACTTTGGCTTTTAACGAGCCCCGCTGGGGCGCATCAAGGTCGTCAGCCAACACCAGGTGCGCGGTTAATACATGACTCTCGCCGTCCAGCGACCACAAATGCAAATGATGAACACTTTGAACGCAAGGCAGTTCTTGCAGACTGGCCGAAATCTTCTGGTACAGGTTAGCATCAGGCGTGGCCTGCACAAACAACTTCACCGTAGTGACTAAGTAACGCGCCACGTTCACTAAAATAAATAGGGTAAAAGCAATAGACAGCAGGGGATCTAACCAGGGCCAGTCAACAAACATCAAAACGACGCCAACAATGAACACCGCCACCCAGCCCATCACGTCTTCCAGCAAATGCCAATTCAGTACGCGTTCATTAAGCGTTTTACCCTGGCTTAACCGAAACGCCGCGTAGCCATTTACCGCAATACCAAATACCGCCATAACCAGCATGCCTTCAGCCATGGGCATTTCTGGTTCCCACAGGCGTGGAATGGCCATGCTCATAATCCAGACCGACCCGGTTATCAGCACCACCGCATTAATGAAGGCGCCAACCAGTGACAAACGCTGGTAGCCATAAGTAAAAGTAGAGGTTGCGTCTTTTTGACCAAGCTTGTTGAGTAGCCAGGCCATACCCAGCGACAGGCTGTCGCCCAGATCATGCACAGCATCGGCCAGAATAGCCGTACTGTTAGTTAAAATACCGCCAATAAATTCAACGACCGTAAAGGCCAGGTTTAGAAAAAACGCCCAGCCAATACGGGTTGAAGCAGTTTCGTTCGGGTGTTCGTTATGATGATGGTGCGCGTGCATTCAGCTTAAGCTGCGCCGCACTTACCTTCGCCACATTTCCCTTCACCACACTTGCCTTCCTCGGCCTTTTCTTCGGCTTTCTCTTTCATTTCTTTGCGCTTCATTTCGCCGCCGCATTTCCCTTCGCCACATTTGCCTTCCTCAGCTTTCTCTTCGGCTTTTTCTTTGGCTTCTTTGCGCTTCATTTCACCGCCGCACTTGCCTTCGCCGCATTTACCTTCTTCGGCTTTCTCTTCTTTACTTTTCTCAGATTTGTTCTTTTCTCCGCCACAGTTACCTTCGGCAATGCGCGAAACTTCATAACCTTGCTTTAACTCATTAAAGCCAAATGGATTTGCTTCTGCAGCAGTGGCAGTGAGCGCGGTAGTTAATGCCAGCGCTGATCCAACAGCAAGAGAAGTAGATGTTCTGTTTTTCATAACGATTTCCTCAGAGTAGAGCCTGTTTTTATCAATGAATGGTACTGCCTGTTACAGCGCATTATTCACCTTTAAGAGTGGCTTAAGTTTTGACATCTTACAAAAAAATATTGTAAATAGTTTAGCATTGTCCGAATTAATACGTTAGTAGTGCGCTCATCTGCTATAACTAAGGTGTTGTAGTAAGACAGCCGAGTGATGAAGTGTCTTAACGTAAAAGGGTTCTTTTTGCTAAATTACAGACAATGTCGCAGTAACCCCAATAACCGACCATTTTTATGTTTCGGCGGTTATTTTGTTGCCTTGTTAGTACTGCTGACGCCAGTTTCCGCTATCGCTCAAAGTGACCCGCAGGTGCTTCGCGTAGGCATTTATCATAACCCACCTAAGCTTTTACTGGGCGACGAAGGACAACCCAGCGGCATTCTGGGTGAATTGCTACAGCATATTGCCGACCAGGAGAACTGGCGGCTGGAAGTGACACCCTGCACTTGGGATCAATGCCTGGACCTGCTCGAAAGTGGCCAAATCGATATTATGCCCGACGTGGCGTACTCTGACTCCCGCAGTCAACGCTTTAACTTTCATAAAACCCCAGCCCTGCTTAGTTGGTCACAGCTCTATCATGACGGCCGTACGCCATTAGTAAGCCTGCTGGATTTAAAAAACAAACGCATTGCGGTGCTTAGCGGCTCAGTGCAGCAAGAGTACCTGCATAATGCGGTGCAAAGTTTTGACCTACCCGTTAACTGGTATCCGGTTGACACTATGGCAGAGGGATTTAACGCCGTATTGGACGGCCGAGCTGATGCCGTTGCCGCCAATAATTTTTACGGAAATATGCGAGCCCATGAAAGTCGTTTATATGGCTCACCAATCATGTTTCAGCCTGCCAAACTTTACTACGCCACTGCGGACTTTCGCCATGGCGGCACCTTACAGATTATTGACGACTACCTGACCCACTGGCTAGGCGATCAAGAGTCCGTTTACCACCAAGTAGTGCGTAAATGGAGTTTACCCGACCAAACGGCCTTGCTACCGAATTGGGTGCAATGGAGCGTTTTTGCGCTGGCTATAGCCCTGGTTATTGCGCTAAGTCTGAACTTACTTTTACGTCGCCAAATTGACGAGAAAACGCGTTACCTGAAGTCTAGCGAACAACGCCTGAGCACTATCTTAAACAGCGTTGAAGCCTTTATTTACATTAAAAGTAGCGACTTAACCTACCAGTACGCTAACCGCAAAACCTGTGAGTTGCTGGGCGTAACTCCCGAACAACTGGTTGGTAAATCCGACCGCGATTTTTTTGACGAACAAACCGCGAAAATGATTGAGCGCAACGACCGCCTGGTAGTTGACGAAGGGAAGCGCCTTTCAGAAGAAGAAATAAATGTGCTTTCCAAAACCGGCGAAAAACGTGTGTTCCTGTCGGTAAAAATACCGCTGCGCGATGGCAATAACAGCAACTATGCCTTGTGTGGTATTTCCACAGACATTACCGAACACCAACAAATTCAGGACGAACTACATCATCTGGCGTTTTACGATTCGCTAACCGGCCTGGCCAATCGCCGACAACTACTGGAACACATGAAACATGCCCTTGCCAGTGGTGAGAAAACTGGTTTTGAAGGCGCAGTGCTGTTGATTGATTTAGACGGCTTTAAAGTGTTTAACGATACCGTTGGCCATCAGCAGGGCGACCTGTTGCTGCAAAAAGTTTCCCAGCGTATTTCTTCAAGTTTGCGCAGCACAGATACCGCCGGCCGTTTAGGTGCCGACGACTTCATGGTTATTCTGGAAGACTTAAGCCCTGATTACGAGCAGGCCATTATTGATGCACGCGATTTTGCCATGAATTTATTGCACGATCTGGCGCATCCTTATCAGCTCGACACGTTAACCCATACCACCTCGGCAACCATTGGTATTACGATGTTCTCGGACACCAAAACCAATGTAGAAGGGCTGCTGAAAAGTGCCGATTTAGCGCTTGCTGATGCCAAAGCTGCAGGCCGTGGCACCATGCGTTTTTTCAATCCGCGCATGCAACAACGAATTTCACGCCGTATTCACATTGAATCAGCCCTGCGTGAAGCGCTGGAAAGCGACCAGTTAGAATTGCACCTACAACCACAAGTAACCCAGCAGGGCGATGTTATTGGTATGGAAGCCTTGTTGCGCTGGCATGATGCGGAGCTTGGCCAAATGTCCCCGGCTGAATTTATTCCCATTGCCGAGAGTAGCGGCCTGATTATCCCCCTGGGCGAATGGGTACTGCAGCGCGCCTGTAGGTTGCTGTCGCAGTGGCAAAACATACCACACATGCGGGATTTAACCCTGGCGGTAAATATTAGTCCGAAGCAGTTCCGCCATCCGAAGTTTGTGCCGCACATTCTGCATTGCATTCGGCAGGCGAACATTTTGCCTGAGAAGCTGGAGCTGGAAGTAACCGAGAGCATGCTGATTGACGATATGGCAGGCACCATTTCGCGCATGAATCAGTTGCGTGAGCGCGGTATACGTTTTGCGCTGGATGACTTTGGTACCGGCTATGCATCACTCAGCCACTTGAAGTTATTGCCGCTGTATCAGCTGAAAATAGACCAGTCGTTTGTGAAAGAAATAACCACCGAAAACAACGACGAAGCCATAGTGCAAACCATTCTTGCGCTGGGAAACAGCCTTGGTCTGGAAGTTTTAGCCGAAGGTGTGGAAACCGCAGCGCAAATGGAAAAACTCAAAGCCCTGGGCGTGAAACATTTTCAGGGCTACTACTTCGGCTACCCACAACCTTCTGATCATTGGTTGCAGGAACTGGAGAATACCCAGAGCTAGGCTTATTTTTTCGTTGGCTTTTCCGACACGTAAATATGAATCTGCCCCTCAATAACTACCTTACCGTCGGCCCGGAACGCCTGCACCTGCACAGGTACATCACCTACCTGCCACAGCTCAGGGTCTAGCGTGGCAACTACCCGAATGTCGCTGTCGGCTTTTGCGGTGTAGTTCACCGTCATGGCCTTAGGTATCCAGCGTAAATGTTTCGGTATCGAAGCCTCGGCCAAGGCCCCCATAGCCATTTCCAGACCGTTACACAGCGCTATAGCATGCACAGTGCCTATATGGTTTTGCACCGCTTTGCGCTTTTTAAATTCAAGCTGGCAGTAGTTGGGGCGAAGCTCAGTTATCAACGGTTTAATGGTTTTAAAGTAGGGCGCTTTTTGGGCAAAAAACAGTGAGAAAATCTGCCGCCCGAAGGGCAGCTGTAACGTTTTCTTATACATTTTCAATAAGTAATTTTGTTCACTCATAGTCTGCTCTCTTGTAAGCCAATGTGTTGTTCGTATGGTTTTAGTGTACCCCTTTTGCGCGATAAGTAGTGGGGTAATACGCCCAATTCCCCTATAATTAAAGCATCTAACTGAAGCTGAAATCTGAATTTTAAAAAAAGGCCTGATTACTAGCTTATGTCGCACAACACTATTGAGCTGAACAAGCAACGCCAACCGCTGGACCATTTAGATTCCGTGTGGCTGTTTGGTTACGGCTCGCTTATTTACAAAGCTGACTTCCCGTATTTGCAGCGCAAGCCCGCCTGCATTTGGGGCTGGCAGCGCCGCTTCTGGCAAGGCTCACACGACCATCGCGGCACTCCCGAAGCTCCCGGTCGCGTTGCTACCCTGGTTGAAGTGCCGGGCGCACGCTGCGCCGGCATGGCCTACGAAGTAACCCCGGAAGTATTTGATCACCTGGACCACCGCGAAAAGAACGGTTATCTGCGGGTATTCACCGAACTGGAATGGCTTAACGCTGAAGGCAAAGCAGAAGGTTTGGTGTATATGGCTAGCGCCGAAAACGAAGCTTACTTAGGCCCTGCCAGCGAAGCCGACATAGCCACCCACATTGCGCGCAGCGAAGGCCCAAGCGGCCCCAACAGTGAGTACTTACTTAAGCTGGCCGAAGCACTGCGCGAACTGAACGAACACGACGATCACGTATTTGCTATTGAGCGGGAATTGCTGAGCTTGCTGAAGTAGTCAGCTTTAGCTTGTTAAAAGCTCGAGCCGGGCTGCTTTAAAAACTCAATTTCTTCCACTGTCGACCGCCTGCCTAATACCTCATTTCGGTGTGGATACCGCCCAAACTTATCAATAATCACCTTATGCTTAAGCTCAAAGTCATAATTTGTTTGCTGGGTGAATTCCTTAAATAAAGGCACCGCCTGCTCATGAATAAGCGCTGATTCACTGTGCATGTAGGGTAGTAGTAAGAATGCTCGTTGCTGTTGCGACAAGTGCTTGTGCACATCAGAAGCCACAGCTTCCTGCGCCAGCACCAGAGCTATCGCATCCTGCGCAAATGACTCGGGCTGGTCGCGGTAAATATTACGAGAGAACTGATCCAGCACAATAATTTCGGCCAAGCGACCGGCGGGCGTTTCGCGCCAGCTGAAGAGCTCCCCCTGCTGTGCTTGTTCCAACAGCTCGTGAAACCGCTTTTTAATCTGCTCATCAAGGTCAGCGTCTTTGCGCCACCACATTTCTGGCTTAAGCTCTTCAAACCAAAAATCCAGAACCTGTTGATGCATCTTATACTCCTGTGCGCTGGCTTGTATCTAGTGAATAGTAGCCAGCGACCGAGCTAAACGCTAACCGAGTTGATTATTATTAAAAAACGCAGTGATATCTTTTAGGCTCCCCCGATAAGCGGCCATTGCATGGTCGTACAAGTAGTTACCAAAGCTAACTCGATTAACATAACGCAAATACGGCACCGTATCGGCGTAGTTCTCGGTATTACACAGCAGGTTCAGGGGTAAAGATGAAAGTGCCTTAACCGCTTTAGCCTGTTCCAATGGTAGTAATGGAATAAACAAGCCGTCGGCACCACTGTTCTCATAGGCGACCACCCGCTTCGCGGTTTCTACTTCTACATTCTTCGTTTCAACCAGGTAGGTATCAATACGGGCATTCAAAAATATATCAAGCTGATGGCGCTTTAGCTGATGCTGAATACAGTGCAGCATAGCAGAGAACTCGGTGATGCTACGCAGGCTGCGCGTGCCATCACTAACAGTGCTGTCTTCAATGTTTATACCCTGCACTCCAACGCGAGCCAATTCAACAACGAACTCGGCAATAGCTTTTGCGTTAGTGAAGTAGCCGTGTTCAATATCTACCGATAAAGGGATATCAACGTTGGTTAAAATGCTCTGTGCTAGTTTTAGAATGTATTCAGGCGTTAAGTTACCGCCATCAGCTAAGCCGTTAACAGCAGAGATAGCCGCACTAGAGGTGCCCAACGCTGCAAAGCCCTGGCGTTCAGCCACTATTGCGGACTGAACATCCCAAACATTGGCAAGTACGAGCGGCTGTTGACGATGATGAAGTGATTTAAATGTCATTTTGGTTATCCTCTATGTAAGAGGTGATAACCTATATAAAAATCGACTCCGCCAACAACCGAAAATTTGGCTTGTATTTTTAACTTTCCTGTCTTTGCAATCGATTTGCAAACCAGCTTTCAAGTTCAGCTTTGAACATAGGGCGGCCAATGAAATAACCCTGGCCAATTGACACACCTAATTCATGACAAGCCTGAAGTTGCGCCTCTGTTTCAATGCCCTCCGCACAGGTTTTTAGATTCAAGTTCTCGGCAAGCACAGAAGCGACACCAACAATAGCTTTGCCCCAAGCTTTATCCATATTCTGCACAAAGTGCATGTCTATCTTTATTATGTCTGCCGGTAAATCCCCTATATATGCCAACGACGAATGTCCGGTACCAAAATCGTCAATGGCAATACCATAGCCAGCCTCTTTAAATTCACAGAGCACCTCAACGGCATGGTTCAAGCGTTCCATTATGCCTGTTTCAGTAATCTCAAAATGAATGCGACTGGGGCTAACTTTGGTGTTCGCAAGGAGCGCCTTAAGCCGCTGTCGCATGTCTACCACACCGAACAATCTCGTACTCAAATTAATCGCCATATTGCCAGTAAAGCCGAACTTGTCCCAGGCAACCATATCTTGCAGGCTTTTGCGTAAAATCGTTTCCGTAAGCGGCATGATTAACGGACTATGCTCGACAAACGGCAAAAAATCCCCCGGCGGTATAATACCTAACGTTGGGTGACGCCATCGGCATAAGGCTTCAACGCCGTAAACTTCTCCGGTGCTTATATTTATTTGAGGCTGATATGCAACTTCAATTTCGGAATCATTGCTTAACGCCTTTTCAAGATCGAGCAGCAAGTAAAAGCGATCCCGCTCTTTAACGTCTTCATCTTTTTCATACAACATGTAACATTCATCTGAAGCGCGGGCTTTGTCGCAGGCAAATACCGCTGTTCGTACCAATTCAGATACGGATGATGCGTTATCGGGGAAAAAGCTTAGTCCAACATAAGGTTCCAGATTGTAAGCAACACCACTGACTTGAAACGGCTCCTGCAGCGCTTTTAAAAGCTCATCAGCCATTTGCTCCACTTCGGATAAGTCTATGTCACGAGATGTGAGCGCAAACCGATGCTGAGTAATATGGTAAGGCATATACTTGTCACCAACTGCCTGTTGAATTCGACAAGCTACTTGCTCAATAACAATATCTCGCTGGTAAGGACCAAAGGTACGCAGAATAAAATCAAACCCTTTTATATCGATAACCATTAGCGTTAGGGACGAAATTAATAATTTCCCGTTCGATACCAAGGGGTCTACATCTCGATAGAATCGCTCGCGAGACAGCAGTTTTGTACGTGCATCTCTGCCAGCAAAAACTTCATGCTTGATTGAGTTTTTTTCAGATGAAACCATTGGATTCTCCTTAAGTAACCCAACAAGCCTAGAAGGTCGGTGGCACTATATCCAATATAATCTCAGTTATATTGAACAGGCTATAAAATCAGCGAGGGTCCGACTTATGGATCACTACTTTTGGTGCCGGTGCCACACCCATTTTGTAAACATTCCACGCACGATCGGTAGGAGGCAGTTCGTCTTCACCACCAATTTCATAAGCTAAGTGACCGTCCAGACGACAAATACGCCACGATTTAAAGCCAATAGAGTAGGAGATAGCCGGGCTTCTGGCGGCCTTCCCATCGGCGCGATCCCATGCCATTTTACCGTTCCAGTAGCCCTGACTGGACATAACATTCGCATCTGATTTTGTTGGTGGCGCTTCAGAGGGTACATACAAGCCATCTACCTCGGGCAAGCCCGAGCCGGATACTTCAATAAACAAGGTGTTGCGGGGAAGCTCTTCCGTATCTGTCATTTCATACTCCTTACAAAATTCGCAGTTTACAACGTAATACGCGCCCAGAGCGCGGATAGCTTTTTTAATCATACAGGGAGTTTATGGCTAGCACCCCAGGCAATCAATTATCTTTGCCCCTTAACTTGGACCACTGCTGAAAGGTACCAACCGCAAATAGCCCACCAATAAACAAGCAAATGCCTGAGCTAACCAGCCAAAAAGTCAGACTGTTTTCTGGAAACATTGGCATTAACCAAACAAAGGAAACACCCCTCAATAAAAAAATAGCTGCTATTAAAACTAATGCCAACCTTGTAAAGGGTAAACGCCTAATAGCGCCAGCTCCTGACAGGGCATAGCATGCCCAAACAAAGAGTATGACTACAATGCCTGAAGTAACAACTGTGGGGTACCAAAGCCCCTGTTCGGCCATTTGAGCCATCTGCTCGCCCGCACCAAAGAAGCGATACCAGTCGCCACCAAACGCAATACAACCAGCATGAGCAAGGGCTGCTAGTGCACATAAAATTGCTGCGGTTAGAAGAAACTTGTTGCTATCGGAATTCATCACTCCTCCCTGAATTCGCCAAACATCGACGCCAGCGGCTTGTTAGCCGGAAACAGAATAACGGCTGGATATCGCGATGCGATTCCATGTGTTGATAACAATAGCGAGCCACTCAATAGCAGAAACTTCTTCTTTTGAGAGTTCTTTCTCAGCTTGCTCGTAAATTACATCGGGCAGTTGGCCGTCAGAAATCAGCGTAATTGCCTCTACAAGCTCAAGTGCAGCGCGTTCTTTCGCAGTGAAGTACTCCGTTTCCTTCCATGCGGTAAGAACAGCTATTCGGTCACTAGATTCTCCGCTCGCAAGAGCATCGCGTGCATGTAACCTGACGCAAAAAGCACATTGATTGATCTGAGACGCACGTAAGCGCAGGAGATGTGAAAAACCTTCGGTTACGCCTGCATTAGTTAAGGCTTCAGAGGCAAGCCTGTCTAACTCAACGACGGCCTTATACAAATTCGGTTCCAACTTGCCAAGGTTTATCCTTTCGCCCATGCGACCTCCTTAGATTATGTAGCTAACGTTATCGAAAAACGACTTAAAGTGACAAAGCTATCTCAAAGTCTGATGGCGCTGTTTGTTACAAAAATTCCTGACTCCAATAGCAATACACCCAATTAGTAGTGAAACCAAAAACAACATTGATGTTGATAGCCAAGCCATTTTTAACGATTGCAAATTATGCTGCGTTAAAACTTTAACTCTCTCTTCGTATTGCCTGAATCGCGTATCGTCAGCAGTTGGTTCGTAGCTGACTGTGTTACCTTCAGCATCCATTACTTCAATTTGAGTACCAGTTTCCATATATACGCTAGACGCGATTTCGTGTGAATTTTTACTCTTTTCTTTAACTGAGTAGTCGGGAGAATCTAAATAATTCCGGAATGCTTCGCTGAATGCTTCAGTGGTATAGAGAGTGTCCGATGTCTTCGGCATTACTATTTCGCTAATCTCCGAAAACCGCCAATACACATATCCGGTGATAACAGAAAATGCGAGACCAAGACTAACCGTAAATAAAATATACCATTTGGCTTTCCGTTTGTTCGGTGAATCTTTATAAGACCAAATACTCCAAATTATTGATACACCAACAAACAAGAAAAAACCTATATCTCGGATTGCTCTCAGCACCCAATCTATCAAAGCTTGTTCATCAGTTAATGTCAGGTAATCAATGCGATCTGAATATAAGCCTTGGGCAAGTTTACCAAGGACAAATATTATGAAAGTCGCGGCTAGGAATTTTTTCATAGTTGGTTATCTAAAGAGCTAAATATATAGTTTATTCTTTTTATCAGCGATAACTGCTGATCTACTTCAGTAGCCACGTACCCATAACGCCGAGCCACTTTACCGTTTTTAATCTGGATTAACGCAACGAAATAACCATCAGATATTAGCGCGCTTGGATCTTGTGCCGGCTGTCGTGATGTCGTCACATTCCCGTTCGAAAGAACCGTATATGCGTGCCCCCCAGAGAAAAATTTAACTTCACTGGCACCCGTCTTAGGCTCAACAGTGGCAAAAACAGAATGTCCTTCGTTCACATTCAGCTCGTAGTAAATGTAACCGCTAAAGCCCTTTCTAGCCTGAATATAGCTTCTCAATACATCTGTTTCGGCTGTATTTTTCGCGTAAACAAGATTGCCAATGGCAGAGTCACTTAGCCCTGGAAGTAACCTATACATATCCTTAAAAAACTCTACATCGGCACGTAATGACCAAGTACCTTCCGCAGAGGCTGAACCCATCAAGAAAAAAGATAGAAAAATTAATAATTTAAAATTATTCACGATTGCATTCTTATTTCGCTTTTGGGGGCTCAAGTCCACTGAATGATTTAGGTCTGCCAATATTAGTGGGTTGGCGCTTTAGGCTTGCAATAGACTCACCAGCAGCGGGCCTAGAGTATGATTATAGATATGGTTCTATGACAACTTGACCAAAGGCAGCAAACAGCTCTGGAACTCGCTTCTGGATGAGGCAGCGCTCCAACAATCAAGTAAGCTGTCTTTAGCGATTTCTTCTAGCGGAATGACACGGTCTCCCTTTTTATTTATTTCACAGCTCAAATACCAATAATCTTCAAATATATTTACTTCTACTTCTGGGCTCTCGGAGAAGTCGTTTTTCGCAACCATACGAGCCATGCTCTTGCCCTTTCCTTCCGATATATTCTTTTTCTTAAATACTGACCCGTTGCCTGCCCAAATATAGAGCCACTTTTCATTATCGAATTTTTCTGGATGCTTCTCGATACCTTCATTCACAGCCCACTTTGCAGCAACCAGACCAAAAAAAGCTTCTGATTCACTTAGGCAATCTTGTGCCATTGTCGAAAAAGGCATCATCACCAATAGAAAAACAATGACTCTCATACGTTTCCCTTATAAATACTACAACAGCCGAGCATCCCGTTTTCTGGGCCACGTCGGATAGACAGATTTTTGTTTAAATTATGTAATTAAATCTAAGGTATCTGTATGCGTGGTGCAAGGGCAAAGTGTAGAATCGAAATCAGAGTTATTCCTGGAGAGATTATGCAAGCTTTACTATTTGGGGTAATAAAATCTTTCGGATTAATTTTGCTTGTATCTATTGCGGGCATGATAGCTTTTTTGTATTCCAGCTCTATAGATAAAAGTATAACAAGCGGAAGCGCGTATGGCATAACGATAGGGAACTCTAAGCAAACTATTTTTACTAAACTACCTGCCGTTTATGAGAATGCAGTGGGTAAAAATCAGAAAAATAGCGTAACCCTTCACCTATTTTTCGAAGAGCCGCACAATCCGACTTTTGTTTCTAGTAAGCTTTCAGAACTAGACTATTCAGAGTTCGAAAGTTCTAATTCCTGGCAATTATTTTTTAATACCACGTATTTCTTCGATAGTGTAACGCTTGAGTTTTGTGACAGTAAGTTATGCGAGATAAAACGTTATCGGTATTACCTCGAGTATCCATAAGATACCTTCAGAGCTGAGTTCTAGCCAAGGTTTACGTTATGTGGAAAACGGAACCAAGTTGGCTCGAAAGCTTATTATTAAGCACTGAATCTCCTCACTATAGATTCGCACTGCGACCAGGAAAGCTCTTTTGCCCAGTTCGTAGACTGCTGTATCTCTGGCTCGTGACGCTTTAGTGCTTCTTGCGACCAATATTGTCTTGGAGCGCCAATAGGCAAATGATCGACTTCTGAAGCAACCTCAGCAAAAGCCAAAAAGTCTTTATCGTCTTCCGGTAAACCAACTTCAAACCGTAACGAAGATAGCTCGATGGAACCTTCCAAATAATCAGTAGAGCCCTCTATCATTCCGCGCGCCACTTCTGCGGCATGCTTGCGTTGTTTCTGTACGTATTCTTGGTGGCTCATTTTCATGTTATGCGATATTTCCGCGAAACATGAAGTACACGGCTCCAAGCATGCAAAGCCCCGCCCAGAGGAAATCGGTCTTAATTGGTTCTTTCATATATAGAATGGCGAAAGGAATAAACACGCTAAGGGTGATTACCTCCTGCAAAATCTTAAGTTGCCCAAGGCTTAGAACCGTAAAACCAATGCGGTTAGCCGGCACCTGGAACAGGTATTCCAGCAGCGCGACCCCCCAACTGGCGAAAGCGGCCACGATCCATGGTTTTCCGCTCAGGTCTTTCAAATGCGCGTACCACGCAAAGGTCATGAATACGTTGCTTATGGTAAGCAATACCACTGTGGTTAATATGGGATGCACGTTGCCCTCGACTTGCTGTTTCGATATGCCTGATAACATTAGCGTTGTTAAAAATATGCACATGAAAGTAAGATATATTTACCTGTCACGCAAGAGCTAAGTATGGGGCTTGATTTGAAGGAGTAGGACTAATAGACCCTTCCTCTTCCATGACTTATTTTTTCTGATGAAACTTAGCGCCTTACTCAATTTCGGAAAGGAAGCTCTTTAGAACATTTCGGCTTTGAGCTACCTTTTCCGCTTTCTGGTCAGCAAGGCGAATTTGCTCGTGCAAGACATTGCGCAGTTCATCACACGGCTCCAGAATCGGGCCCTCTCCTCTTACACAAGGTAAAAATTGCTGGATTGTCGCTAAGGTCATGCCTGCCGATCCCAGCAACTTGATACGCTCAACCGTCTGCACCTCATCCTGCGCGTAGTCACGATACCCACTGCTAGTCCGCTTCGGCTTCAGCAGTCCCTCAGTTTCATAATACCGCAGCATCCGAACGCTCACGCCCGTAAGCTCTGAAAGCTCTCCTATCCTCATCTCGTTTGCCTCTTGACTCTGACAGCGCTGTCAGGGTGTAGAGTAGCTACTCCACCCAGTGAATTCAATAAGG
Organism: Idiomarina sp.; assembly: GCA_040882145.1. Classification (GTDB taxonomy): domain Bacteria; phylum Pseudomonadota; class Gammaproteobacteria; order Enterobacterales; family Alteromonadaceae; genus Pseudidiomarina. The sequence continues at coordinate 2,480 of JBBEBU010000001.1, read as the reverse complement.
AGTCAATGCTATGCCTACCAAATCCGGAGCTTATCAAGCTCTTATTAATGGCCGCCCGGCCACCTTTTCCGAACTAAGTCATTTGGCATTTGCAGGTTTTGCTCATTTCACAGCGATGCAGGTACGGGACAGAAAAATCAAAGGACTGGATCTTCACCTGGAACGCCTACGAGAAGCGTCTCTTACGTTTTTTGGAAGAGCTCTCGCCGATGAACAACTCCAGTCCTATATTAAAAAAGCCGTTAATGAAGGAGCAAAAGATCAGTCATTGACCGTTACCGTCTTTTCAAGCCGTGGTGAGTTCACTACCGATAGCATGGATGTGGAGCCTTCAGTGCTCGTCCGTACAGGAGCGCCGTTCGATGGCCCACGAGGCCCGTTAAGACTGAGCACTGTCGCGTACGAGCGACCTCTGGCTACTATCAAGCATGTAGGTGAAGCCGCCAAAACTTATTATCTTCATGAAGCCATACGCCAAGGCTACGATGATGCTGCTTTCTTGGACAGGCATAAATGCCTAAGCGAGGCGACAATATGGAATCTTGTCTTTTGGGATGGTGAAACCGTAATATGGCCCAAAGCTGACATGTTGAAAGGCACCATGATGAGCGTCATTCAACGTCAACTTAAACGTCTTGATATCCCACAGCGCCACGAAGCCGTCACCATAGAACGCCTTGAAAAACTGTCTGGAGCTGCCGTGATGAATTCCTGGACACCAGGTATCCCAGTCACCGCCATTGCTTCCTGCACTTTTGAGGAGTCAATGCCTCTCATCAACCTACTTCATGAGGCCTACGAGGCTGAATCCGCTAATTTTCCTTAAGAATAAGTCGCTATAATCTCAGGGTACGACAAGAGTAGCCAATAACACTCCTTTCCCATACGCACTCCGGAAGCACAATTATCCAGCCCATTACTCATGTACATGGGCAGGACAAACACTACCAGCCATCCGAATGCACGGTTTGCTAGGCTGCAGTTGCTGCATAGCAAAACAAGATTGCCGCAAAAGTACTCAGAGCGCTTCGAACTGCATGTAGCCGACCCCATTTGCGAAGCAGGTTATGCGTTTCAGCTGATGCCCGGTCCCTTTCTGGATCGAGCAATAGCTTGTTCGTTGGCATGATTGCGATAAATGTAAATGGAACAACGGAGAATATTAACGCAGCGCCCAAATACCAAAGATAAGAGCCGCCATTTATCGCAACGGCTAAACCTGTGATAGCTGCGATTAATGCCAATGACGCCTGCATGGCAGCCGCTCGATGATAGCTTGGCCCAAACACAGTTGCGGCAAACTCAATGCCACACTCTAAGCGGGCGGGATGTTCAGCAACGTTTATGTAAATCGCCGCTCCCGCAAATAGCGTACATGAAAGCAATGCGATGATTTCGAGAATAAACATTTATGGCAGTCCCTTTTAAAAAGGAGGCTCTTGAGCCTAACGTTTTACATCACCGTTGGCGTTTTACCTCAATCGATTGAGTATTCGATTACCTTCTGCAAAACAAATTATGAAGCAATTTATTTCGTACCCTTACAGACGGAAGAGCTACCAAAAGGGCGCAAGCTTAGTTCAGGTGCTATCATAACAGCTCGAATCGAGTGGCCAATTAACTATGCCACTACATATCGAGCGTTTGAACATCGCCAGTCTGAATAGGTTGTTAAATTATGTCTAATAGAGAAGAAAAAAAAGAACACAGTAAAGATAATAGTGCAGATTTGAAGGCTTTAATTAATGAGATGCGTCATATAAGACAAGTTTTAAATCTAGGAATTTTTTCAATAGTTTTAATGTTAGTTGCCTTTATGTTTTTGATAATAAATACATTTGGTTAAATATAAATTCCAATTAAACCGCATGTATTATTCGATGACGCCAGAAGATGAATATTTGTTCGTTAAATAAAATCGGAGAGTCACAATGTCATTGTTGACAGTTCATATTTCTGTCGTAGCCCTGATAGCACTAGTATTTATAAAATACAAAGTGTGGGTGCCTATGCTTGTGACCTTAATTCTATCCTTTATTTATTTTGAGTGGATGGTCAATACTAGCGAACCACACGGACTTACAGGGGTTATTTTTCTTATTTGGCCGCCTCTTTATACTTTATTGAGCGGGTTCTTTTGGTTTATCTTTAGAAAGATACGGTTGATGTTTTAGAGATCCTTAAAAGCTTGGTGTTTTACCTGAAATACATCGCCAAGCTTTTTTCTATATCCGACCATAAAAGATTAAAACAGTAATTTTTAAACAACATTAATGTCGCATTTAAGATCTTTAATGTACGTCGATAAATCAATGTCGACAGACATTAAAGCCCTTAAAAAAACGGTCTAAAAACAAGCTTTCCGAAAAATAAGTGCTTAGTAATGAGCATTAAAGATCTTAAATTTCTAGTTAATTTAACTTTGAACTGTAACCTTCGTTAACATTAAAGATCTTAAACTGCAGTGACAGACTAAACTC